>JAGGQZ010000035.1 GCA_018613055.1 Chryseobacterium sp. ISL-80
CTCTATAATACGAAAGCACCCGATAGTTTAAGTACATTTGTTCACAAACTTAGATTTATTACAGGAATGCTTCCCCATTAGTCCAATAAGCAATTCAACATAAAGGTTGGTAGTCCTCCCTAGATTGATAACCCAAAAAATTTTAGATTGTGAACCAAAAAATCTCCAAAAAAAATGAGTAACCCTCTAAGATGAACTAATTCACCAATAATATTCAGCAATTGAGCCTAAATAACGGTTTACGATAAAATAACTAGGTACTGGAAATAGCACAAAAATATTACATTAAATTCAAAACTTTTTATTTAATTGAACCATATTTGCTAAATTTATCGTCTATAAAGCAGCCAGTTATTAGGGGGAGAAAGATATGCACCACATCCGTCGTGAAGATTACCGATCAGATGAAGAATTACTTGAGTCTCTTATCGAAGAATACGCAGAAAGCATAAAGAAATTAGCATTTACTTATGTAAAGAATTGGACGGTTGCCGAAGATTTAACCCAAGAAACTTTTATTGCTTGTTACATAAAGCTGAAGGATTTCCGCGGAGATAGTTCATACAAAACTTGGCTTTATAAGATTGTAATAAATAAATGCAAAGACTATACCAGGAGTAAGTGGTATAAATTTGATATTCCATTTGACTATTTAAAGGAAAAGCTAAATTCTAAGGATAAATTACTCGACGAGAATCTAATCGGGAAGGAGGATGACTTTATCCTTTCCCAGACGGTATTATCATTACCGTTGATTTATAGAGAGGTAATCATTCTTCATTTTTACGTGGATTTGAAAATCTGGGAAATTGAAAATTTAACAGGAATCAAACAAGAAACTATTAAAACCCGTTTACGCCGTGCCAAGGACCAGCTTCGAAAAAAGATGGGAGGGAACTGAAAAATGGAGACTAAATTAAGGAATTTAAGAAGTAGTATGGAAAAAACTGTATTAAAACCCGGAAAAATTACCACAGCAGAAAAGAATAGAATCCTTGTAGAAGCAATTAACGGTGGAAATACCAAAAGGCGTAATTTATTTGCCCCTATTTTGTCAGCCATCGTGGTGACAAGCTTTTTATTATTATTGGGAAGTTTCCTACTCCAAAATGTACTTGATGGAAAAGAAACGAAACACAATGTTGCCCCTACAGTTACTGTTCCTAAAAAAGATAATGACCAATATATTAGTGCTTCCGACCAGGACAAAGATAATCCCCCTTTGGAAAATTCTCAAAATGAAGCAATTGAAAACGAACAACCAACCTATCCTTATATCGTTCTAAATGGCTACTACTATAAAAAAACGGATAGAGAGGTAATATCCGAACAATTAGGTGAACAAATTGCCAGCGTAGAACGAACTGGTGATTGGGCTATAAAAAAATCAGGGGATTCCAATGAAATCCCTCCTGGACCAATTTATTCTATAAACGGGGAAAATGAAAACTTGATTGCTGCAAAGGGAGTTTCTTATAAGAATGGAACAAACGTTTCTGCATATATCGTATTTCAGAAGTCCGATAAAATAATGGAAACAAATACTGAAGGAATCACTAGCGCAAAAGGTGATCCCCAAGAAACAAAAATTGCATTTGAGAACATAAAGAAAAAAGTGAAACCTTTATACGGATTTGTTGATATGGGCAATAGAACCAAGCTGGAATTAGTATCATATTCGAAAGATCCTACAATCCTAACTTATTACCATTTCCCTGAAGGAGATATACAAGAAAACGGCAACACCACTTCAGGTCTTTTATTTATCAACCAATATAGGAAGGGAATGAAGTTTGAAAATTCAAGATTTGACCATCCTTTTGTAATGGAGAGGATAAATCAGGCAGATGGCAGCATAAAATTCGAAATGGTGAAAGCTCTTGATTGGGAAAAACCACTAAAAATTGATTCCCTCGATTTAAATGGAATAAGCTGGGGAATATATCAAGATTCATTCCATAATGATTTTGTACTAAAAGGAGAAACAGAAAAATTCGAATTTGAAATCACCACCCAAGGTGACTTTACATTAGGAAGTTTGAAAGGACTTTTAGAGTCCTTTAAAGAAGTAAATTAGATATATCTTTCATAGAGTCCGTTTTACATCCTTGTAAATAGGCATCCCTAAGGATGCCTATTTGTTTTACCTTCTTTACCTAACCTGCTCCGTTTGTTTCAATAAGAAAAGGAGCTGCCGCGACAACTCCTTGATCTTTAACTCTTGCACCCTTTAGCTTAATAACTTCAACAATAAAGAAAGTAATTAATGAAATACTTTATCCCTAAATCACTTCACTTTATATTTGATTGAAATCTCTTTGTTCAAGGAATCTGACATAGGATCAAACTTATAATGAATAATCAATTGATTCGGTTCTTCCCATTCCAATTTATAAGCACCGTCCGAAAATGGCCGATAGCCATCATCTGTACTAATGCTGTTTAAATAAGTCATATATAATCTTGAGTTTGATAATTGGTATAGGCGGCCATCGATCACTACAAATTCTTCTTTACTATCTGGAGAGGAAAACTTTGTGTATTCTGCCTCAAATAGTAGACTTGGAAGGGACAGTAATATTATGAAAAATACCCCTATCGCAATTATCATTCCTTTTATACCTTTATCATTGAACAAATAAATTAGCGATACTATTGCCACAATTATAAGCAAATTAGATAATGCCAGATGACTAATACCGTTTGGCGGTGTCCCTATATGAACAAATACATCATTGATGCTTAATGTTAGCAAGGTAAAAAGTAATAAAATACTTGTAATAAATGTGATAATAGCCACCTTTAAAAATTCTTTTGTATTACTTTTATCCACTCTTTATCATCACCTTTGAACAATAATAGTAAATCCTTCTTCAATATTCCTGCATCTTTAGTTTAATAAGAAATTCAATAAAAAAGGTGCATTATCCTTCCTGAATCAATGCACCCGTTAGCCATCCATGAAGCACAAAAATCAGCGCTTCACCACAGAGAATGAAAATGGTCAGGCAGTGTCAATACTAATACTGACCTTTACACAGTCAACCTTAATCCATAGACTTTTTAAGTAGCTCTCTCCTCTTTTTTTATCCATTGAGAAGGGTCTTCTTTAGTATTGTCGTTTTTCAGAATTTGAAGAAACTTATTTTCATGGTAGTTTAAGTGTATTTTTTCACGATTTATTTAGGGAATAACTTACTTCCTATCCAACCACCTAATAAAGCAGATAACGCTGCAATTATAGCTTTGGTAATGAGGCTTGTATTAGGAATTAAATACTCAACTAAAAAAACCACAACTCCAACAAATATACCTCCAAATAAAGCCATTCCTGTACTTCCTTTATTCAATATAGCCACCTCCATTATTAGACATAAAAATAAAATATCAAATTGATTAAGTATTTTTTTATACGATGATATTGCTAAAAAGTTTAGCATTCTAGTGAAGTAAACTGCACCTTTTGTTCAATAAGGAAGTCAATAAGAAAGGTGCATGATCCTTCATGGATCACCGCACCCGGTAGTTTCATCAAATAATTGTAATTGATAAGTAATATGTTATTGAACATTCTAGTTTTCAATAATGATTTATCAGTTTTTTTCCTGTATGGTTTCTAAGACTAGTTCTTGTATCCATAAATTCTCATGCCACAATCTTCTGGATCTTTGCATACCCAAACTTCTTTCTTTACTTCTTTCCAACCGTCATCAAGACTTACCGTTTTATACTCAATCTCTTCTTCGTTCGTGTTTCCGCATGCAAAACATTCTTTAGTCATTTCAATCATTCCCCTTTCTATTTATTTTGAATATACATATTTTTCTGTAAATAAATTTTACCATATATCTTTTTGATTGGTTGAACTTAATTAATATTTCTTATGCTACTAAACTGCCTCGTTTGTTTAAGTGCAGTTCTTCACAAATTTAAATTATTAAAGGAAGTCTTTCCATTTTTTAAACACGTACTTTTTTCTAGGTCTCGAATAGCCTGGGTTACACACTCCATTAAATAAAGTATTGAATACAAACAAATAAAACGGGGCTTTTTTCGATTTAGTTAAAGTTCAATTGCTATGCCTAATCTTTTCCCTTTTTTATATTTTTCTTTCACTTCTGAAGAATATAGACTTTGATCAATATACAATTTCGCTTTTTTATTCTTGTATTCAGGCTTCACATTAAAGATTAAGGTAATATTTGTTTTTGTTTCAGGCGGTAAATTCCTTAATTTTTCTACATCAAAATCCCCTTCGATGGTTTGGTAATAATCCATACCGAAAGCAAGCTTTGATTCGATTACCTTGATTATGGAGAGATTTTTCTCCGATTCATTGATTATTTCCATTTCCATTTCCACAGGAACGAACTCATAGCCTTCTTCTTTTTGTTCTTCTCCATAATGAAAGTCTTTTACCTCCAAAGCTACATTTTCAAAGGCCACCCTTTCGCCTTTCTTGTGCATTTGGATTTCATAACTCTTTGCAACATCTACATTTACCTGGTAGACGCGTATACCCCAGCCAGCAGCGATGACAATAAAGGCAACTGCTAAAAGAATTATTGTTCCCCTATTCATTGCTTTTCTCCCAGATCGTAATGATCGACAATTTTCCCATTCTCCATCAGGAAAATTTCATCGGATAAGTAGTCCAATTCCTCTTTATCATGACTGGCTATTAAAATACATTTTTGCTCGTTTTTCAAATCCAGTAACAGTTTTTTTAATTCCTCCACCCCATCTGAATCCAACGCATTGGTGGGTTCATCTAAAATGATTAATTCCGGTTTTTCCATTATAGCCTGGGCAAGTCCAAGTCTCTGTTTCATCCCTAAAGAGTACTTTCGATATTTCCGCTTATCTTTTGGATCCAGGCCCACCAGGCGAATGGATTCCCTGATTCGCTCATCGTCAATCAAGTCATTCAGCTCTGCCAGCATCTTCAAATTTTTGAATCCAGTATAATTGTTCAGAAAACCCGGATACTCAATTAAAACACCAACACTGAGAGGGAACGAGGCATCCTTTCCCAATGTTACGCCTCCAACATCCACTGTGCCCTCGGTTGGTATAATTAGACCGCATAGAGCTCTGAATAACATTGTTTTGCCTGAACCATTTTTTCCTCTAAAACCATAAATCTTTCCCTTGTTCAAAGACAAGTTTATATTTTTTAAAACTGGCTGCTTGTTTATTTCCTTCGATACATTATTTGCTTTTACAAAGAACGATTCAGTCATTTCTTTATCCCCCTAGAGAATATCCTTTTTCCTGAAGACACTGTATGCAGCTAGAGAAACCAATATATAGAGTACAACGGAATATACTATTGAAAAATGAAATGTAAGATTATGGTCCGAATCAAATACTGCTTGTTTCAATATCATGGAGTGAATGGCTGGCAACCATTTGATATCGGAAAATGTCGATATCCCGCTTAAGATGATAACCCCAAAGTAAGTAATAAAAGGGGAAATAAATTGGATACAAAGGAGCTGGATACTTGATAAAACTAAGCTAGTCAAAAAATACCCAGTTATGATACGGAAGGTCAGCTGACCGGGTGTTATCGGATATTGCAAGGTTGGGTCAATATGGTTGCTAAAAAAGGGAGAAGAACCTATAGAAAAATCATTCAGGACTAGGCCTGAAGATATATAAATAACAAAATAGATTCCTAAATAGATCAAAATATTCTGTGCCAATACCCAGCCCATCTTCGCGAGAATGTAGGATCCCTTCGCATGACTCCTTAACAATAGATAATTGCGATTTTTTTTTTGATCATCAAATAAAAAATCACCAATCAGGAATTGAATATAAAATTGGATAAATACCCAATATACAGGAACTTCATAATCGCTGATGACTCTAATATAGCCATTATCTTTCAGCAAAAAATAAAAGACACCAGAGCTATTGCTTCCAAAGGGTTTCAATTGCAAGCTCGTCGCCACCGATAAAAAAGAAAGGATACAGAAAAAAATGATATATTTATGCTTTCCGTATGACCAACTATAAAGCATGTCCCTTATGATCAGTTTCAATATGACAGGTGTAGTCATGAAAGATAATCCCTTCTTTCATATAGCCATCCTGCTACAGCGTAAAATATCAGGGAAAGTACAAGTAAGTACACAGATCGATACAAAGTCAGTAATGGATCGATCCAATTTTGTATGGAAAGTGTTGCCATCATGGTGAATATAGGAATATGCAGAACACCTGTATAATCCAACCCTACAAGGGCTATAAGGATAATCATGATAAATGCGCTGTTTTTAATAAAAATCTTCAGAAAAAGAACGGCCATGGAAATCATCAAAAAACCCAGTAATTTTGTGATAAAAATAGTCAGGATTATTCTAGTTGAACTTAAATTTTCGCGGATTGATTGGAACTTTTCTTCGTCATCCAATAATATACTGATTGTGCCTTTTGAACTTAACCAGGTATTATCCCAGCCAACGAGCATTCCTCCAATTAGAAATGATATTCCTAAAATGAGAATCGCCAAAAAAAATGATAAACAAATAGCCGATACGGCTTGTATCTGCCATATGCGGAACCTGGAATGAAACCTGAGAACATAAAAAGCACTTTCAAGTTTCTCAACCAGTCTAGTCAATATCGTGACAATCACGGGGATAGCCACCAAAAGAAACATATGATGGTTTGTCCCTCCCTGCCATCCTCCAACATCAGCAATCAAATCAAAAATTCCCCTATCCGACCATTCACCTTTTCTCGCAACTACGAGCAAAAACCACAGGGCAAACAGACAGTAAACGCCAACCCAAAACCATACTTTTCTTAGTGAGATCAATCCGGCGATGGAAACACGTAATATGTTAAATCGTTTCATTTCTGCCACCCACGGTATAGTACCAAACAAAACTCCCGAATATCCCTACAAACAATATCACCGGTATCTCCCAAGTCGTCTCAACATTTCCCAAGAACAGTAGACTTAGAGACAGATTTCCTATCGCACTGGAAAGCACATCGATTCCTAAGACAAGTAAGAAAGGTACAATTAAAACAATGTATCGATTTTTAACGAATGTCGAAACGGCTAAACCAATTGAAGCCAGCATCCCGCCGAATAAAAACAGAATAAATAATCTTAGAAGTATGTAAAGGATTGGATGGTTATAAAATAGCTCTGGCCAAAAAGAACCTTGTATGACAAGAGGCATTCCAAAATAATAGTTGTTTTCTATCAAAGGATAAGCAGCCATCTCTCCTATAAAGTTTATGATTAGCGGAAAAACAGCTACCAAACCCCCAATCATAAAATTAACGAAATACCGGATGGTCAAATATTTACCTTTTTCAACTTTGGTCAATACACTTTTAATCAAACCTGTATTAAAATCTTCTGCATAGGCATCTGAATAGGCCAGAGAAGCAAGCAGGGGGAAAGTCAATGAATAGACCATATATGTATCACCAATGAAATACATCCAGCTCACAAACGCACTGCGGGGATAAAATACATAAAAATCATCAGATACTCCCTTTGGCCATGTATTCACAACGGGAATTAAAGCATATATAAGCCCAGCAAGTATCAGTATCCAGAATATGGGCCTGTTTCTAATCCGATTAAGTTCCATTTTAAGCATTCAATCACCCTACCAAAATTAATCATAGAATTCTTTTTTATCGTAAATTTTCCGGGAAACTAAATAGAATACAGTAATGACCAATATAAAATATAAGAAATTAAACCACTGTTCTTCAGAATCCAGCCAAGTATCTAAATTCATTTTTGCCTTCCCAAGAAATAAACTGAACTGGTTGAATAATATACCGTCGGTTCCTAATATAATGATTGCTGAAAAGAATACTAAAATATTCTTTTTTAGAACTGTTTTTAAAAAGATCACAGCTGTTGCAATAAACAAGACAGATAAAAATCTTGAACTAATTATGCTTCCCCAAACCCTAATGTTTTCAAAATAGGAGATATATTGCGAAAAGGAATCTTTATTCTCGATCAAAAAATAAACAGTCCCTTTCTTGCTTGGCCAAAAATTTTCTATATGACCGTTTATAAACCAGGAAGCAACGATTCCGCCCATCATCATCACAACGGTAAAGAATGCACTTAGAAATATTGAAAAAATGAAAAGGCGGTTGAGTAGTTTTCTTTTTTGCTTAATTCTTAAGACCACAATATCTTGTTCATATTTATCTATCATCGTTGGAAGCAAAATAGCCAGTATTGGAAGAACACCAAATACGAGAGTCATGATGCTCGCACTCCCGCCCATTCTTAAATTGACTATATAATCAAATAAAGAATTGCTGGATTCCTTATCAGCAACTTTGATACTTACAATCATTATGAGCAGGAAATAAGCCATAAAATAAATGGATGTCTTTTGGGGGACATATTTATGAGGGCTCATTACGGACCGTCTCCCCCACTCTTTTCCTGATAATTTTCTATTCCGCTAATGTTGAAATCAAGGTTCGACACTTCTTGGCCACCTGATGTATCCAATTGAAATATCCCATCCTCAATTCCTTTGTTAATAGAAATCTCTTTTAAGTTGAGAGTGAGAATCGCTTCCTTGCTATTCCCGTAAGCTTTTAAATCCAACAACGCACCTGTTTCTTTAGAAACGGTCATTGTAAAAGGGCCAGCTAAGCTTTCGGAAGTGCTATTGGCAATCACCCCTTCAATTTGATAAACTGGCATTCCAAATTGATTTCCTTCCTTATAGCTCCAATCGGGGTAATTATTATAAATCAGTGTGTACCATTCACTGTTAATCACAACGTCATTGAATAAACTCAGGTAATGGTTTTGTTTATTCATATCCGTATCTTTCGTGAATAGACCCTGATTTGGTTTTTGCCGAATAGCAATGCCATCTTTATATAATAAATTGATTTCCTCAACCACCTTGCCATTCTTTGTCTTTACATAATCTGCTTTATTACTCATCTTGGCTAGATCCAAGTGAAAAGTTATATGTGCAACTTCTCCTTTGCTCTCATCACCATATTCAAATACACCTTGAGCATTTCGAATATAATCCCATGAAAAATACATTTTCTTCACAATTTCAAATTGAGTTGGATACTTCCTTGCAAAATCTTCTTCCGCTTTCATCGCGAAAGGAAACTCAGATTCTTTCACTTGATCAATGTGTTGAGTGTTTTCTTTAGCAGGGCTCCCAGCATCTTTACTAATCACATTTTCTTCGGCCATATACTTACTTTTAAGAGTAGGATATACCTTGATTCCTATTAAAATTAATGCTAGCAGCGTAACAAAAATAATTGGGAGTATTTTTTTAAACATGTTTACTCCTCCTAGTATTCCTTACTTTGAACCGATGGTTAGAAAGAATTTTTCCAACCACCGGCCTTGTTTAAACCAAGTTAAAGAGAATCCGGGCTCCAAAGTCCTGAACCATAAAATCCATTAGGGTCAGCGCCTCGTGTTGCTTTAATCCGCACTTTCACACCTGCGCCATCGTCTTCATAAGCATAATTAGATAGGTAGCGTCCCTGATTAATGTTGACACTGCTAAATGAGTAATACCATGTCTTTGAGAAATTTGTATAATTCTCTCTGACTACAGAAGCTGTATAAGTAGGATTGGTCCCTCCTTGAAGCTTTTGCAGCTTCATATATGCCGACGTATTATCATCCTTAGCTCGTGCTGATGTATAGGCAACATTAGTCCCGATATCAAAATTAAAAGTAAATGCAGTATCATAGTAGTTACTTGCAAAAGAAGTCATTGAACCAATAGATAAAGTCAATGCTCCTGCTAATACAGCGGAATAAAGTTTCTTTTGAAAAGTCATCTTATCCTCCTAAAATTTATTGTAACCGGTTACTAGATTCAGAGTAGCATGATATTCCATAAAAAGGAATTAGTTTTTCGTCTTAATATATTCATTAATAGCAAATTTGTATTAAATATCAAAAAGAAGAAAAATGTTTCCCAACATCATATTATTATAAAATAAACATTCATGTTTAAGGCGCTATATGGATACTTTACCTTTTCATTTCTTTTGTATTTCATTATGCAGAAATTTTCCCAACATGAAATTTAGATGTTTTTCTACATAATTAGACATAGATACACCTGTAAAACTACCAATATTTGAAAATAATTTAGGAATGAAGCACCATTATCGTTTTCGTTTTATGTTTAGGTAGTTTTCTCCTGACAAAAAGGAGGAAGATAACTTCAAATTGGCATAAAACTTCTTTATCCCCAAGCCAGATGATAATATAACTAATTAAGGGTTCTACTGTTTTATTCCATATTATTTTGATACAAATAAGAGGCAATGAAAGGGAAAACTTTTTGTCCATTTACATCACCCTAATTTATTTTTAGGCTAATACTCACTAAAGCAATATAGATCTATCCTTATTCCACTAACCTCCCTCAATAAAAGAAGCG
>JAGGQZ010000003.1 GCA_018613055.1 Chryseobacterium sp. ISL-80
TTTTTCCAGTTACTGGTGTTTCGTAGCTCCAATCGGCTTTATTGGTGACCTCTTTTTCTAAATTCTGGTGTTTTATGGCACCAATCTGTCTTATTGGTGACCTCTTTTTCTAAATTTCTCCAATCGGGTTATCAAAAAAGTAAATCTGGTTTACAGAAAAACAAAAAGCCATATGGATTCAAAGATCCATACGGCCTTTCATTTGCTGAAGTATTTTCTTTTCGAGGCGCGAGACCTGGACCTGGGAGATACCAAGCCGGGCCGCGACCTCTGATTGGGTTTGATCCTTATAATACCGCAAGTACACAATCAGCTTTTCCCGTTCATCCAGTTCGTTGATTGCCTCTTTCAAGGCGATTTTATCGAACCAGCGTCCTTCTTCTCCATTGTCGATCTGGTCCAGCAGGGTAATTGGATCGCCGTCATTTTCATAGACAGTTTCATGGATAGAAGCTGGGCTTCTGCTTGCCTCCTGGGCCATGATGACATCTTCAGGCGATAATTCGAGATATTCGGCAATTTCATTGACAGTCGGCACCCTGCCCAGTGTTTTGGAAAGCTCGTCTTTTCCCTTCCTGATTTTATTGCCGGTCTCCTTCAGCGACCTGCTTACCTTCACGGTCCCGTCATCCCTGATGAAACGCTGGATTTCACCAATGATCATTGGAACGGCATATGTTGAAAATTTTACGTCGTACGAGAGGTCAAATTTATCAACTGATTTTAAGAGGCCGATGCTGCCAATTTGAAACAGGTCGTCTGGCTCATATCCTCTGTTGAGGAAACGCTGGACGACGGACCAGACGAGACGCATGTTCTTCTGGACAATCAAATCCCTGGCAGCCTGGTCTCCCTGCTGGCTTCTCAAAATCAGTTCTTTGACTTCATGATCCTTAAGATACGTTTGGCTATTATCCTTTTTTACCTCCACATCCATCGGCAGAACTCCCTTAATTGCACAGCGCTTTGCTCTTTGACAGGTGCTTTTTCAAACGAATCTCTGTCCCAAAGCCGGGCTCTGATCTCACTTGTACTTCGTCCATGAAATTTTCCATTATCGTAAAGCCCATACCGGACCGTTCAAGCTCTGGCTTTGATGTATAAAGAGGCTGCATGGCTTCATCGATATCCTGAATGCCTATCCCTTCATCTTTAATGAGCATGTCAACCATCCCATCCTGGAGCAATACAGAAATGAATACTTTACCGTCCGGATTGCTCTCATATCCATGGATAATCGCATTTGTTACTGCTTCGGATACAACTGTCTTGATTTCCGTCAATTCGTCCATCGTCGGATCCAGCTGTGCAATGAAGGCAGCAACGGTAACGCGGGCGAATGATTCGTTTTGACTTAACGCGCTAAAATGAAGATTCATTTCATTCTTCATGGATCATGCAACCCCCAATCTCTCTAATGCAAATTCTTCCGACGGATCAAGACGGATGATCTTGAATAAGCCCGACATATCAAATAACCGTTTGATTGGCGGCGAGATTGCGCAAACAACCATTTCTCCATGAAGCTGTTTGATTTGTTTATATCTTCCCAAAACTACACCCAGTCCCGAACTATCCATAAAGGTGAGATGTTCGAGGTTCATGACAATGTGGCGGATTCCTTCGTTCTCAATGGCTTTTGTTGCCTGCTCGCGAAGCTGGTCTGCAGTGTGGTGATCCAATTCACCACTGATCCGGATCAATAAGACATCATGCTTCACTTCCATATCAATGTTAAGACTCACTATCCAAAGCCTCCTTATCTGGTATAGTGAGTCAAATTCTCCATTGTTTCAGCCAAATCCTTCTTCAGAACAAAACTAGTGCCAATTCGCTAAAACTAGATGGAATGGCAGAGTTTTCGACACCGGCATGAACCTGGCTGACATTATTTTTGGCTTCCAGCCCTGGTGAACATCCCGAATGAACGCTTATACAGAATCCACCAGCTTGCTTCTTTTACCTTGGCATCCGCAACGAGCGGGGTTTCGGCTACTGTCTTGCCATCTTTCACAAGCTTAAGGGTTCCGACCTTGTCTCCTTTTTCGACAGGAGCTTTAAGGCTTTTGTTCAGTGTGATTTTCTGTTTGACATCCTTGATATCCGCTCCTTTTTTTGTAAGGAGGGAAACACTTCCAGAGGTGACCGCGTTTATTGTCTTTTTGTCACCCTTGCTGATCACAGCTTTCCCAAGCGGATGTCCTTTTTTGAACAGTGGATGTGTCTGGTACTGGCTAAAGGCGTAGTCCAGCATCTTCGTTACCTGAGCATTCCTCGCTTTGGAGGTCGGTGCCCCGAACACGACTGCAATCGCACGCATGCCATCCTTTTGCGCAGTCGCTGTGAGACAATATTTTGCTTCATTGGTAAAGCCGGTTTTTAATCCATCCACTCCCGGGTAAAAACGAACAAGCTTATTCGTATTGACCAGCCAGAATTTCTTTTCTGAATCCTCACGAAGATAATCTTCATAAGTACCTGTATACTTGGTTATTTTTTCGTACTTCAGCAGCTCTTTTGCCATCATGGCCATATCATACGATGAGCTGTAATGTCCATCGACAGGCAGGCCAGTAGTATTTTTAAAAAAGGTATCTTTCAAGCCAAGTTCCTTGACCTTATCATTCATCATTTTCACGAATGCCTCTTCAGATCCACCGATGCGCTCGGCCATCGCGACCGCGGCGTCGTTTCCTGAACCGATGGCGATTCCTTTCAGCAATTGCTCGACTGTCATTTCTTCCCCTGGCTCCAGGAAGATCTGGGAGCCTCCCATTGAAGCAGCATATTCACTTGCCCGGACTTTCTCGTCCATCTTCAGCCTTCCTTCATCCAGTGCTTCCATGATTAAAAGCATTGTCATGATTTTTGTCATGCTGGCCGGCGGCAGCTTCTCATGACTGTTTTTATCAAACAGGACTTGTCCGGTATCTCGCTCGATCAAAATAGCTGAACTGGCATCATTGGCCAGTCCCTGGTCTCCTTCATTCGCATATCCTTTTGGGGATATCAATGCAGTTCCCATAATAAAAACAAGCAGTAAACTCGTAAGCTTTTTCAGATTCATGGCCATAACCCTCCTATCTTTATAGGCTCTATTTTTATCCAACCAATCCACTTTTATACAGGTAAGGCAGATAAATCCGGTATTTTTTGCATATAAAAAAAGCGGAGAGTCATCTCTCCGCTTTCATTCAACCATTTTATTTTGTTATTTCTTCATGCACGAGGATTGGTGCTTCAACATGTTCGCTCGTGATTTTAATGTTTTCATACAGCATTTCTCTGACTTCATTCACATCTTCAAAGTTACTGTAGATAGTGAGAAGGGATTCTCCCTTTTCTACCTTGTCGCCAATTTTCTTACGCAGCATGAGCCCAACTGCCAGATCGATTTCAGATTCCTTCGTTGCTCTTCCTGCTCCTAGAAGCATGGCTGCTGTTCCTACTTCATCAGCGACGATTTCGGATACATAGCCTGCCTCTTTTGCTTCAAGTTCAAACTTGTATTTCGCCTGCGGCAGGTTTTCCGGATGATCGACGACAGATGCATCGCCGCCCTGGGATGCAAGGAATACTTTGAAGGTTTCGAGAGCAGTGCCGTTCTTGATGACTTCTTCAAGCTTGGTTCGTGCGTCTGCAAGAGACTCAGCCTTTCCGGCAAGGAAGACCATGTGGCTTCCAAGAGTCAGACAAAGTTCCGTTAAATCTTCAGGACCCTCGCCCTTCAGGGTATCGATTGCTTCCTTGACCTCCAGCGCGTTCCCAATTGCAAAGCCCAGCGGCTGGCTCATATCGGAGATGACAGCCATCGTCCTGCGGCCGACGTTGTTCCCGATTCTCACCATTGCTTTTGCCAGTTCACGAGAATCATCCAGCGTCTTCATGAATGCGCCTGCTCCTGTTTTCACATCGAGAACGATTGCATCCGCTCCTGCAGCGATTTTCTTGCTCATAATCGAGCTTGCAATCAATGGGATGCTGTCGACCGTTGCAGTTACGTCACGCAATGAATAAAGCTTTTTATCAGCGGGCGTCAGATTTCCGCTCTGGCCGATGACCGCAATTTTATTTTTATTGACAAGATTGATGAATTCTTCATTGTCTATTTCGACATGGAAGCCTTCTACTGCTTCCAGCTTATCGATGGTTCCACCTGTATGTCCGAGCCCGCGCCCTGACATTTTTGCAACCGGCACACCCAAAGCTGCTACTAATGGACCTAGTACTAGCGTCGTTGTATCGCCAACACCCCCTGTAGAGTGCTTGTCGACTTTAACACCTTCGATCGCTGATAGATCAATCTGGTCTCCCGACTTCACCATGGCCATCGTTAAGTCTGCGCGTTCTTTTTCCGTCATTCCCTGGAAGAAAATCGCCATTGTCAGCGCGCTTACCTGGTAGTCAGGAATACTGCCATCTGTATAGCCGTCAATGAAAAACTGGATTTCTTCCGTTGATAACTCATGTCCGTCACGTTTTTTCTCGATCACATCGACCATTCTCATCATTATCACCACTTATCATTATTTAGCCGGAGAGCTATGGATTATTTTTGCCCTACTGTTTTTACAATCTCATTTACAAGTAAAAGGAAGCTGGACTTCACTTTTTCAGTTGTTTCAATTACTTCATCATGGCTTAATGGCTGATCAAGGATGCCTGCTGCCATGTTTGATATGCAGGAAATGCCAAGTACTTCAAGTCCGGAATGCTTTGCTACCATGACTTCAGGGACTGTGGACATTCCGACTGCGTCTCCGCCAAGCGTACGAATCATTCTGACTTCAGCAGGTGTTTCATAGACAGGACCAGGGTTTCCGAGATACACGCCTTCTTTGATTGTCAGATTGTTCTTCTCTGCGACTTCTTTCGCAACTGCTCTTAAATTCTTAGAATAGGCTTCGCTCATATCTGGGAAGCGAACGCCGAATCGTGAATCATTCGGCCCGATCAATGGGTTCGTACCCATATTGTTGATATGGTCAGTAATGATCATCAAATCGCCTGGTTCGAAGCTTTCATTCACTCCTCCAGCTGCGTTCGTAACAATTAGTTTATCAATCCCTAGTTCCTTCATGACACGGACTGGAAAAGTGACCTTATCCATGCTGTAGCCTTCATAATAATGGAAGCGCCCTTGCATCGCGATGACTTCGACGCCGCTAAGCTGGCCGCAAACCAATTGTCCGGCATGTCCTTCAACTGTTGAAACCGGGAATCCCGGGATTTCGTTATATGGAATCTTGACCGGGTTCACAATGTCGTCAGCCAGTACTCCCAGACCTGACCCTAGAATCAATCCGATTTTAGGCTGCTGAGTTAATTTATCATTGATATATGTTGCTGCTGTTTGAATTTGATTATAATCCATGAATTCCACCCCTTAGTTCAATTCCTTCAGGAAGCTAGTTCCGTGCTCAGGCATTTTTACGTTAAAGTTTTCCGCAACCGTCGCGCCGATGTCTGCAAAGGTCTTACGTATCGGCAGTTCTTTTCCTTCTTTCATTCCCTTTGAATAAACAAGAAGCGGCACATATTCGCGTGTGTGGTCTGTTCCGTGGTGAACAGGATCATTACCGTGATCTGCGGTGATGATGAGCAGGTCATCTTCTTTCAATTTATCAAATACTTCAGGAAGTCGTGCATCGTATTCTTCAAGCGCTTTACCGTAGCCTTCCGGATCCCGGCGATGTCCGAACAGCGCATCGAAATCAACCAGGTTCAGGAAGCTCAACCCAGTGAAGTCCTGGTCCAAAGTCTGGAGCAGCTTATCCATGCCGTCCATATTTGATACGGTACGCAGGGACTCTGTTACCCCTTCGCCGTCATAGATATCAGAGATTTTACCGATTGCCAGCACGTCAAGGCCTTCATCTTTCAACTCATTCATGACCGTTCTGCCAAATGGCTTGAGCGCGTAGTCATGGCGGTTGGAAGTACGTTTGAAGTCACCCGGCTGGCCGAGGAAAGGTCTGGCGATGACTCTGCCGACCATGTACTTTTCATCAAGTGTCAGTTCCCTGGCGATCTTGCAAATATCATATAGTTCTTCGATTGGAACGATTTCTTCATGTGCCGCAATCTGCAATACTGAGTCTGCTGAAGTATAGACGATCAAAGCGCCTGTCTTCATATGCTCTTCACCAAGCTCAACAAGGATCTCGGTTCCGCTTGCCGGCTTGTTTCCGATGACCTTTCTGCCAGTGCGTGATTCCAGTTCTGAGATCAGTTCATCAGGGAATCCATCAGGAAAAACCTGAAAAGGAGTCTGGATGTTCAAGCCCATGATCTCCCAATGCCCTGTCATGGTATCCTTGCCGTTTGACGCCTCTTGCATCTTTGTATAGAACGCCATTGGCTTTGCAGCAGGGCTGATACCTTTAATTTCTTCGATATTGCTAAGGCCAAGCTTGCCCATATTCGGCATATTCAGTCCGTTCATTTTCTCTCCGATATGGCCAAGAGTATGGGAACCTTTATCTCCAAATTTCTCTGCGTCAGGTGCCTCTCCGATCCCGACTGAATCCATCACAATCAAAAATACTCTTTTATATGTATTCGACATTCTGTCTCCTCCTTAAAAAGTATGAATGCGTTTCTCACAATTTTACAATTTTATGTTACCCTTTTTTGCTTATGATAATCGGATGCGTGCGTTTACATTTGTCAGAAGTCTGACATCTTCATTTTACTAGATATATCTAAAAACACAAGAAAAAAAGCCGGCTTTTCAGGCGGCTTTTTTGACAATTCTATGAAACTATCTGTCTGTTATCTAAAAATTTCTAACCGAAACTAGGCGCGGGGATGGAACTTTGTATAAACGTCCTTCAGCCTCGTCTTTGTTACGTGGGTATAGATTTGTGTCGTTGAAATGTCCGCATGTCCAAGCATTTCCTGGACTGCACGAAGATCTGCTCCATTTTCAAGCAGATGGGTAGCAAATGAATGCCGCAGCGTATGCGGTGTCAATTCTTTCTCGATTCCTGCTTCAGTTGTCAGCCGCTTGAGGATTTTCCAGAACCCTTGCCGTGACAACCCTTTTCCATGATGATTTAAGAATAAAGAGTCATCCTTATGCTTTTTCGATGCCAGTTTTGGCCTTCCTTTTTCGAGATACTCTTCGATCGCACCCGAGGCCGTCTTCCCAATCGGAATGATCCTTTCCTTGCTCCCTTTGCCCATGCAGCGTACAAAGCCCATCGTCAGGTGTACATCAGATAGTTTTAGTCCGATCAGTTCACTTACACGAATTCCCGTAGCATACATCATCTCAAGCATTGCCTTGTCTCGATAGCCAAAAGGGTCGGTAAGTTTCGGGCTTTCAAGAAGCGTCTCGACCTCTTCCATGCTCAGCACCTTAGGCAAAGAACGTTCATGCTGAGGACTTTCAATATGGACAGTCGGATCATGATCGACAGCCTTTTCACGCAGGAGAAAATGATGGAAAGCCCGGATGGAGGCAATATGCCTGGCCAGGGTTTTCGAGGATTTCCCTGAGTCTTTTAAAAACTTAAGGAAGTGGACAATCTGTGGGCGCTGGACTCCATTCAAGTCCCCAAGCTGTTCCACATTTTTCAGATAATGAATATAGCTATTCAAATCGCGTTTATAGGATACAATCGTATTCTTTGATAGACCCTTTTCAACAACCAGAAAGTGGATAAAGTCGTCAAGCCTGTCTTCCATTTCTATTACTCTCCATTCAGATAAAACAGTATCAGCCTTTCAAGCATGCTTCCTTCTTTCTTATCAAAGGTTCCTGACACCTTGATGGCTGCTCCTTCCGGTGCGTCATACCGATGATAACTTTCATATTCTTCATTAATCCACATGATACCATAATAAAATAGAATTGTGCATCCAGTGAACAAGATGAACACCTTTAATGTATGCATGACCATTCCGAACCACGATTTCATCTTCTTGCCTCCATACTTGTTGTAACAGAGAGATTCCCTGTTCAAACGACTATACTTATTTATTAATCTGTATGCCAATTTGGACAAGAATTATACCTGATAAAAGAGGTTAATTATGGCTCTTTTAGTTCACAATCAAAGATTACTCGTAAATCTCGTTGATCTCTCTAAGCAGGCTGATCCGGCTTCTCATACGGAAACGGCCTTCATTATAAGTAAAAAGCCCTTTCTCCATTAGGAAAAAGGGCCTCGAATTATTCTGTTTCTGCCGAATCCTTCTCCTGGCATCTGTGACAAATGCCGTGGAAAGTCAGGCGGTGGTCTTTAATCTTGAATTTCCAGTCTCTTTCAACGATTTCTTCTACATCCTCCAGAAGATCGTCCTGGATTTCATCAACAGCTCCGCACTCAATGCAGACAAGGTGATGATGGAAATGGGCAGCGCCTTCCTGGCGGAGATCATATCGGGACACACCATCCCCGAAATTGATTTTATCAACAATTTTCAGTTCGGTCAGCAGTTCAAGTGTCCGGTATACTGTCGCCAGTCCGATTTCAGGAGATTTCTCTTTGACAAGCAAATAAACATCTTCAGCACTCAAGTGGTCTTCTTCATGTTCAAGCAATACGCGGACGGTAGCCTCGCGTTGCGGCGTTAATTTATAGCTGGACGAATGCAGCTGTTTCTTGATTCTCTCGATTCTGTTTTCCATTTCGATAGTTCTCACTCCCCCGCCACTGTTCTTTTATTATATCAGAACGGAAATGAGATTCAAAATAAAATTATTACAAATAAGAAACAATAGTTATTTTCAACTGATAATTATTTTAATTTAATGAGTTGATAACAGCCTTCAATAATGACGGGGATAAATATGCCTCGATTCCTGCTGCCACTGCCAGAAAGACCAGTGCGGCTAAAAAAGAAAATATATATCTAAAAAATTGAGGCATGATCGGCTGGCTGATTTTTTTCATGAACTGATTCCTGATCATTTTTAAGGAAAATGTGACTGCCATCGCTGCGGTAATGATGAAAACAGGGATGATGATGAAGTTTTGCGGCAGGATGGATACAAACGACAACATGAAACCATCCCACTGCATCTGGTTCACGAGAAAGCCTACTGTAAAACCGACCACCATTCCTTTCATGAATAAAAGGACCAGGATAACCGGAAGTCCAATGATGGAAACCCCCAAAATCCAGATCAGGCCAATGAATTTGCCATTATGCATAAAGCTTTGCAAAAATAAATCCTTTCCGTCTGCTACTTTACCGGAAGCAGCCTGGCCAAAAAATTGTGATAGATAATAGAATAAATCTTCTTTTTGAGTAAAACTGAGGCTATTCACGATCACCGCGCCGAAGATGACGCCCATCAGAAAAAGGACTATGACAAAAAGATAGATTGAGGAATATTCTCGTAAATGGGTTACTGCGACGTCCTGGTACCTTCGTTTCTTCATCTCTCTTCCTCCTGCATATTGGTTACTACCATCATATGCTTGGACGGGAAGTCTATGACTCTGGAAGAAGAATTTTCACTCTCTTTACTAGAAACAAAAATCCGGCCTGCCAGGACCGGATTTACATATCTGCTATTTTTCCATACTTTCCTCCGCCGCCGGCCAGGAAGCCAAGCTGTCCTTTTCTGGCCTTGTCGATGGTGATTGCCGTCTTTTCAGGAATCAGCTGTTTTAAGGAGTCAAGAGGGACAGAGTGAAGCACTGCCATTTCTGTTCCGAAATGATCCATAAGCTTTTCCAGCATTTTCGGCCCAAGGCCTGGGATGAACTCTAGCGGAACCTGATGGATATAAGGCGGCCTCTCGGGCTTATTTCCATCTGCAGTCTTCAGTTCGCGTATTCTGTCAGCAACCCCCTTGACGATTTTGCCGGAGCCACATTCCCTGCAGATCTCATCAATGGACGGAATAGGAGTAAGGCAGTTTGCACAGACGGTCCGATGGTATTTTCCGAGCTGCGGGTCCAGTCCGTAATTTGCTTTTATCCGCCTTCCTTCAGAACCCTTAAGTGCTAGCGCCAGTTCTCCAAAAGAAGGCTCTTGCATTTCAATCTTCTGGTATTCCCTAGCAATTTTCGCAAGGGAATGGGCATCCGAGTTCGTGAGAAAAGGATAACGATGGATTTCGGAAATCTGATCGGCCATCATTGTATTTGAGCTTAACCCCAGCTCGATGCCATCAATCATATCAGGATCAAATACTTCCGTTAATGAATGCTTTACACCCTTTCCATATAAGCTTTTAAAAGGAGTAAAAACATGTGCAGGAATGAAAATCCCGCCAAGTTCCTTTACTTTTCTCTGCAATTCGCGGCCGGAAACATATATTCTCTGTGAGCTTAGGGTAATATTTTTCAAGTGATTTTGCAGCCACATCGAGAACATCCTCATCGTTTTCAGGGTTGGCAAGTAGCACAGGACATGGAGCGGTCCCTGTGTGCTCTCATCATTGATCTCAAGTTCCGACCCGAGGATGATGCTCATCCCGCCATAACTCAAACCGCCATCAGGATGTTCCTCAAGTTCACCTGCGCGAAGCAGATCCTGCATTTCATCGAGTACTTCAGGTGAATGGCTGTCAATGATCCCGATCATGTCCATACCTTTAAAATCCCTGGCATGTCGGATAATATTGCTGAAAGTCAGCGATTTCGCACCTGTGATTTTCACTGCCCTGCCCGATTTCGTCCTGCCTATATGGATATGAAGATCGACAAAGTATTCCTGCATTTATTTACCCAATGCCTCCTGCAACTGCAAATGCTGTACAGCATATGCCGTTTTTGCATCATAAATCTTTTGTTCCTTTACCAGCTGGATGGCTTCTTCAAGACTTACTTCAAGCAGATTGACAAATTCATCTTCATCGGCTGCTGCCGGGTTGGCTTTTTTCGCAAGTCCTGTTGCTTTATATACATGGATGATTTCATCTGCAAACCCTGGAGATGTATAGAAGGAAATCAGCCATTCCATGCTGGCGCATTCATAACCGGTTTCTTCTTCGAGCTCTCGGGCAGCACATACTTCCGGTTTTTCACCAGCCTCCAGCTTGCCGGCTGGTATTTCGACAATGGTCCTTTCAAGCGCCTTCCTGTATTGTTCAACCATGATGATTTTATTGTCATCCGTAACCGGAATCACCGCCACTGCCCCTGGATGCTTGACGATTTCGCGTTTGGAAGTTTTCCCATTCGGCAATTCTACATCGTCTACCTGCAGGCTAATGACTTTTCCTGTAAAGATTTTTTCCGTCTTCAATGTTTTTTCTTCAAGAGATTTCATTCATGTCCACTCCTGTTCTAATCCGATATCAAATGCTCATACATTTTACCATACTTATCCGAAAGGAGTATGGCGATGAAAGTGTATGTGCACGGCCAGGGCATCACAATTGCCGGCAAAGCGTGGGAAATTAAAGCGATTTTAAGAGAATATGGCAAAAAGCATACCCTAGTGAAAGACTGGGTGGAAACAGTCAGTAAATCGATGGGCCGTCCAGATTAGTTGAACCCGTTCCTTCCCTTCCGATAAAATGGAAATACTATTGATGGAACGGAGTGATGGAATGAAAAAACGGCAATTAGGATCTTCTGAATTATTTGTTAGTGAAATCGGCCTTGGCTGCATGTCACTTGGTACAGATTACACCAAGGCACAGGCAGTGGTCGAAGCTGCCCTTGAGGAAGGAATTAATTATTTCGATACCGCCGATTTATATGACTTTGGAGAAAATGAAAGGATTGTCGGACAGGCGCTGCGGAATGTCAGGGACCAGGTTGTCATTGCCACGAAAGCCGGCAATCGCTGGACCGATACGAAGGACAGCTGGACCTGGGACCCCTCGAAAAGCCATATAAAAGAGGCAGTCAAACAAAGCCTGAAAAGATTGGATACCGATTATATCGACCTTTATCAGCTGCACGGAGGGACGATTGATGATCGTATTGACGAAACAATCGAGGCTTTTGAAGAGTTAAAAGCTGAGGGCTTTATTATGTATTATGGCATTTCCTCGATCAGACCAAATGTCATCCGTGAGTATGCACAAAAATCCAATATTGTCTCTGTCATGATGCAATACAGCATGCTCGATAGGCGTCCGGAAGAAGAAGTGCTCCCGCTGCTGGGTGAAAAAGGTATCAGCGTTGTAACACGAGGAACCGTCGCAAAAGGGATGCTCAGCGACAGGCTGCTTGAAAAGGCGCCATCCAAGGGATATCTTGATTACAGCTATGATGAATTGCAGGAAGTATTGCCATTATTGAAGGAAAAACTGGCTTCTTCCCATACTCTTACCGAAGCAGCGATTCAATACAATCTGGCAGCCCCTGCTGTAGCCTCGATTGTCGCCGGGGCAAGCAGCGCAGAGCAAATTAGAGAAAACGCCCGGGCAGCAAGAGCCAATCCACTTTCTGCTGAAGAAATCCATTTAATTAAATCGCTTACGAAAGCAAACCAATATGATCAGCATAGATAGCAATAAAGGTTTGGACATATTCGCCTTTTCGGCGGGTATGTCCTTTTATATTCCAGATTTTCTTATCTTTAAGCCAGCAACAGCAAGACTGTATAAGCTGCCAGGCCTGCCGCGAATGCCCAAAAATTGCTTTCCCGCTCTTCAGGAAGCTCCTCCTTCATGACATTCAATATGACACCACCGGCCAGCAATCCGAAGAGGACCGCGATGATATTTTCATTCACTTCGACTACGATGCCAACAGCCCATC
The DNA here is from genome assembly GCA_018613055.1 of Chryseobacterium sp. ISL-80. Taxonomy (GTDB): domain Bacteria; phylum Bacillota; class Bacilli; order Bacillales; family Cytobacillaceae; genus Mesobacillus. Next base: position 12,681 of record JAGGQZ010000003.1, read on the forward strand.
CGGCCATGGTCGCTCCAGCCAGCATCCATCTTCCAATCCTGTCGTAAATCTCCTTATGTGCTTCCCTGAGAGAATGATCACTGGTGATGAAGTGGACGGCAAGCGCGATGAAGTACAAAACCAATCCTTTGATGGACTCCTGTTCTCCATGCAGCAATAGATATCCGATCAATGCGTTGTAAAGGAAAAATGACGTAATATGAATCCAGAACACGCCTTTTGAGGCCCGGTTCAGATTATTCTCTTCCTGCTGCTTTTTCTTTGAGGTTTTTACCAGGCGCTCCAGTCCATAAAAAAAAGCCAACCCGAGCATTGCGACAATATATGTATGGTTCTCAAAGAACTTGAGCGCTTCTGATTGAATATTACGATCGAGTATCTCATTATGCTTATTCAATTCAGGAAGCAAGTGGATGAAGACATATGCCACTGAAATGCCGCCGGCTGCTGAAAGCAGCCTGCTTCTCGGTACGTTATCAAGGAACGGTAAATATCTGGAAAACAAATGAATGGCAACAAAGCCTGCTGCCAGCATAAAAGTTGTAAAAATCAATGTGTTTTGCTCCTTTGCCGCTTTTTACTTACTTGCCCTTTAGCGTCTGAAGCAAAACATTCTCTTTACAGTGGTTTCCAGATTCTCGCTTTTTGCTCTATGTCTAATACGGTTGATGACTTTGCCGCAATATAGGATTCGATATCATATTCATATTGCCGGGCAGCTTCTTCCTTCACACTTGCATACCTGGCTGCTTCATGCGGATGGGATCTTAAGTAATCACGGAAAACAAGGTGCCTGTACAGTTGATGGCTGCCTTTTTCAAAGGCATGGAGATGCACTTTACGGATCCCGTTGTCATCACTTTTTTGAAAATAACGCCGCCCTGGGATCCCGTTTTCTCCCCTGGCATCGTATCCGGCAGACTCGAGCGCTGGTGTTGCCTTTTCCACTAATTCGAGGCTTTCCGCAGCAAGCATGATGTCTATGATCGGCTTTGCGCTTAGCCCGGGGACAGATGTGCTGCCAATATGATGGATATCAACCTCTGTCTGGTTAAAAGCTTCGGCAATCAGGTTTTTCTCTTTTTCAAAAAGAGTTTTCCATTCGGCACGATACGGGACAACTTCTACTCTTCGTTTTTTCATTTGAACTTTGTCCAATCCATATCACTTTCGGAAAGCAGTTCTTCAAACGACTTGTTCTTCTCTCTTAACCGCTGTTCTTCTTTTTTCCGCTGCAAGTCGGCCTGCTTTTTCTTTTCTTCCTCTTCTTTCAGCTCTTGCTGCTGGGCTTTTAGTTTTTGCATGATATCCTGGTTTAGCAGGTCACCTAATGTTGCCGGTTTTTCGTCTTTTTTGACTGGCTGCTGGCGTTTTTGTTTTTTCTTCATGATTGATCCCTCTGTTTCTTTGCATTTTCTGAATTCGCTCATTTGGCAGAGCCGTTTTGTTAAAAGATTATACCACCGGAAGCTCATTTTTGAAATCAAACCGGACCACTTCTGCTAATGAAGAAGGAACGCCCCTTTAAAGGGCGTTCCCGATAATCAATATGCGTCCAGTTTCACCGCATCATCCACCTGCAGTTCCGGTTGCGTTGCTTTAATTACATCTTCCACTGTGTAGCCTGATGCTACCTCAACGAGTTTCAGCCCGAAAGGTGTCACGTCGACGACCGCCATATCGGTGATGATCCGGTTGACCACATTTTTACCGGTCAGCGGCAGGCTGCATTCCTTGAGGATTTTCGCATCTCCATTTTTGTTCACATGTTCCATGATGACGATGATCTTTTGTGCACCGTGAACGAGATCCATAGCGCCTCCCATTCCCTTGATCATCTTGCCTGGAATCATCCAGTTCGCAAGGTCACCAGCTTCAGAAACTTCCATGCCGCCAAGGATGGCAATATTGATGTGCCCTCCGCGAATCATTGCAAAGGACTCGGCAGAATCAAAATAAGCTGATCCCGGAATGGCGGTGACCGTTTCCTTCCCCGCGTTGATCAGATCGGGATCAACGCTTTCTTCTGACGGGTAAGGTCCGATTCCAAGCAGTCCGTTTTCGGACTGGAGGACAACCTGTTTATCGTCAGAAATGAAATTTGCCACCAGTGTCGGCATCCCGATCCCGAGGTTTACATAAAAACCATTCTCAATTTCTTTTTCAGCCCGGCGTGCGATTTTTTCCCGGACATTCCCTTTATTTTTAATCATATGCCTTCTCCTTTCATGATCAGCCAGAGTTAACTTCTCACTGTCAGCCTTTCAATCCTTTTCTCCTGATTGCCCTCAATCAGTGTCTGGACATAAATGCTTGGAGTATGGATACTGTTCGGGTCCAATTCGCCCACTTCATACAAGTTCTCTACCTCGGCAATCGTGACTCTGCCGGCAGCAGCGATCATCGGATTAAAGTTCCTTGCCGTTTTATGGTAGACGAGGTTGCCCATTTTATCGGCCTTCCAGGCACGGACAATGCTGAAATCCGCTGTCAGCGCTTCTTCCAGGAGGTATTCCTTGCCATTGAACATGCGGGTTTCTTTTCCTTCAGCAATTGGTGTTCCTACACCCGCCGGCGTGTAGAAAGCAGGGATACCGGCACCGCCAGCCCTGATTTTCTCGGCAAGCGTGCCCTGTGGGATCAATTCGACCTCGATTTCGCCAGACAGCACCTGACGCTCGAATTCTTTGTTTTCTCCAACATATGAACCTACCATTTTTTTGATTTGCTTATTTTTAAGCAGCAGCCCTAGGCCCCAATCGTCAACGCCGCAGTTATTGGAGATGACTGTCAGGTCCTTTACCCCTTTTTCAACAAGCGCGAGGATTGCGTTCTCAGGAATCCCGCAGAGCCCGAAGCCGCCAACCATTAAGGTTGCTCCATCATGGATATCCGCTACGGCGTCTTGAAAGGATGTGCAAATTCTTTTCATCGTTCTTCCCCCTTTTGACTATGTTCGCACCGGCACTATTATCTTGCCGGAATGACTATTAATCTTTTACAAAGTGATAGAATCAGACGAGTTCCACTACTGTGGCGACACCCTGTCCGCCACCAATGCATAGTGTCGCAAGGCCTGCCTTTGCCTGTCTTCGTTTCATTTCATGAATCAGCGTAACCAGGATCCTTGCGCCGCTCGCTCCAATTGGATGGCCCAACGCGATTGCGCCTCCATTGACATTTAAGATGTCCTTATTGAAATTCAATTCGCGGTCGACAGCAAGTGACTGGGCAGCAAACGCTTCATTCGCTTCGATCAGCTCCATCTGGTCCATTGTCATGCCCGATTTTTTCAGTGCCTTCTTTACCGCGTCAACCGGACCGATCCCCATGATACTCGGGTCAACACCGGCGCTTGCGTTCCCTTTGATCACGACAAGCGGTTTAAGACCCAGTTCATCCGCCTTTGCCCGGCTCATGACGACCAGTGCAGCAGCTCCATCATTGATTCCTGATGCATTACCTGCTGTTACGCTGCCATCCTTTTTGAATGCAGGACGCAGTCCGCCAAGCTTTTCGGCTGTTGTCCCCTTTTTCGGATACTCATCTGTGTCAAATACGACTGGATCGCCTTTTCGCTGCGGGATTTCAATCGGGACAATCTCGTCTTTGAACTTTCCTTCTTCAATCGCTTTTGCAGCCTTTTCCTGGCTGGATGCTGCGAACTCATCCTGTTCCTCCCGGCCAATTTCATATTTTGAGCATAGGTTCTCAGCCGTAACCCCCATATGGTAGTCATTGAAAGCACAAGTGAGTCCGTCGGAAGTCATGCTGTCCACGAGCTTCTGGTCGCCCATCTTGAACCCATCCCTGGCATTTTTCAATAAATAAGGTGCCTGGCTCATATTCTCCATACCGCCGGCAACGACAATTTCAGCATCTCCGGCAATGATCGCCTGTGCAGCCAGATGGACAGCCTTCAGGCCTGATCCACAAACTTTATTGATTGTCATAGAGGAAGCGCTTTCAGGAATGCCCGCCTTAATGGCTGCCTGTCTCGCAGGATTTTGCCCAAGTCCCGCCTGGAGCACATTGCCCATGATGATTTCATCTACCTGTTCCGGTTTGACTCCTGCCTGCTTCAATGCGTCCTTGATGACCGCAGCCCCCAGCTCCGGAGCGGAGATATTTTTCAAGCTTCCATTAAAGCTGCCAATTGCTGTTCTTACTGCAGCTACGATTACTGCTTCAGTCTTGCTCAAATTGCTCACCCTTTCTCAGATCTTCACATTTTTATTACTTCGATTGATTTGAATCAAATCCCTTTTATTTTATCAAAATTTTATTTATTCTTGCATTTTTAAAAATATTCTATTTACAATGAAGATATCTTAAGAGGAGGGTATGTCTAATGCTGCAGCTTCCCGAGAAGGTAGAAATTATTGAAGTCGGCCCAAGAGACGGGCTGCAAAATGAGAAGAATTTCGTTCCAACTGAAGTAAAAAAAGTGTTTATCAGTTCCTTGAAGGACGCCGGAATCAAAGAAATGGAGCTTACATCCTTCGTATCTCCCAAATGGGTTCCGCAAATGGGGGATGCGGCGGAGATTGTCGCAGATTGCCTGGATGAAAATACCCGGAATATCGTACTCGCTCCAAACAAAAAGGGAATTGAACGTGTTTATATGACGGATTGTAAAGCGGTTGCTGTGTTCGTCGGTGTCAGCAATACTTTTAATCAAAAGAATATCAACAAAACAACGGCCGAAAGCCTGGCGGAAGTACTGCCGTTGATTTCGGAGCTGAAGGCAAAGGATTATTTTGTACGCGCCTGCATCTCTACCGCATTTTATTGTCCATATGAAGGCAAGATTGCTGAAAAAGAAGTCCTCGCACTGTGCGGTGAATTCGTTAAAGCTGGAGTGGATGAACTGAGTGTTGCCGACACGATCGGCATGGCGGCTCCCCATGAGTCTTATTCTTTATTTTCCAGATTGATTGAGGCCTATCCGGATGTGCTGATGACTGCACATTTCCATGACACAAGGAAACTTGCGCTGTCCAATATTCTTGCCGCACTTCAGGCGGGTGTCACCCGTTTTGATACATCAGCCGGAGGCCTTGGCGGCTGTCCGTTCGCTCCTGGCGCTGCCGGAAATGCTGCGACTGAAGATGTTGTCTATATGCTTCAAAGGATGGGAATCCAAACCGGTGTTGATCTTGATAAGCTCACCCAGGCCATCGAAGTCATCCAATCTCATATCTCAAGGCCGATCGAAAGCAGTTATTTCAAGCTTCATTCAGTTAATGTTTAACTTTTTTGCATAAGCTCTTGTTCCTGAATCCATCTTATTAGATGAAACCATTCTGATGAAGGGAGCCTTTAACATGAGCCAAAAACGCGACAAGGGATACAGCCAGCAAGGTAAACCAAATGCTGACACAGTCAAGCAGCAAATTGCTGCTGAGGAACTCGAAAAAGCCATCCACCCGACAAAGGGACAAAATTCCCAGCAATAAGCGTAAACGCCTGCTTTAATAAGATTTTTCAGACCGCCCTGACCGGCGGTTTTTTCATGTTTGTTATTCACATATAATGGTAAAATAAAGAAGTGATCCTTTTTAAATCACAATTGCAGGAAAGCCTGTCTGATTTAGTTGGGAATATTTGTTGATCGGAGGGGTTGGCTTGAAGAAGGCGTTACGTGTGTTATTTTCATTTTTGCTGTTACTTGCCTCACTTGGCGTATTCATATCCAATAAAGTCATGTTTTTAAAAAGGAAGGATGACGAGGAGATCTTTAACCGGGAAACGGAGGCTGGCCATCTGGTGCCTGATGAGTATGATGCCCTTCCAAAAAGGGAAGTGACCATCCCTTCATCCTTTGGCTATCCATTGAAGGCTGTCCTTGTTGAACCGCATGAGTCAAATCGTCGTTATATCATCATCGCCCACGGTGTTACCCAGAGCAAGACGAATTCCGTAAAATATATGAATCTGTTCTTGAACAGAGGCTTTAATGCGGTTATTTACGACCATCGCCGCCACGGAGAATCCGGCGGGAAAACAACAAGCTATGGCTATTACGAGAAATTCGACCTTCAGTCGGTGGTCAACTGGCTCAGAAAAGAAAAAGGACCGGACCTCCTGCTTGGCATTCATGGTGAATCCATGGGCGCTGCGACCTTGCTTCTGTATGCGGGGATGCTTGAGGATGGTGCCGATTTCTATGTAGCTGATTGCCCGTTTTCAGACTTCAGCGAACAGCTCGCCTACCGCATCAAGGAAGAAGTCAAGCTGCTGCCGCCGAAACTATTGCTGCCGGTTGCCAATTTGTTTGTCCGTATCCGTGATAAATATTCCTTAAGTGAAGTATCGCCGATTGCGGTTATTGAAAATATCAAGAATCCGATCCTGTTCATCCACAGCCGCATGGACGATTTCATTCTGCCCTCCATGACCGAGGCTTTGTTTGAACAGAAAAAAGGACCGAAGAAACTGTTCATGGCCGAAAACGGGCTCCACGCCCAATCATACAGCCAAAATCGGGAACAATACGAAAAGGTACTCGATGAATTCCTTGAGGAATACGTCTTGGCGGGTGATGGAATTGCTGTTGCGGACCATAACCCAATATAACCCGCCTGTCTCGGACACTCTTGTTCGCTTTCTGGGTCCGTTTGTCCGATAGATCTGTTCTATCGGACATTTTTCTTTCATTCTGTCTTCCATTTGTCCGATAGAGCCCTCCTATCGGACACTTTTCTCTCATTCGGCTTCCGTTCGGCCGATAGAGCCCTTCTATCGGACACTTTTCTCTCTTCCTGGCTTCTGTTCGTCCGATAGAGCCCTCCTATCGGACACTTTTCTCTCTTCCTGGCTTCTGTTCGTCCGATAGAGCCCTTCTATCGGACACTTTTCTCTCTTCCTGGCTTCTGTTCGTCCGATAGAGCCCTCCTATCGGACACTTTTTCTCTCGTTCTGGCTTCGGTTCGGCCGATAGAGCCCTTCTATCGGTCATTCTTCTCTCGTTCCAGCTTCCCATTGACCGATAAAAAAAAGACTGGCTCAACTGGAGCCAATCCTTTACTGCTTTTCTCCCTGGCGATCGATTTCTTTGCCTTCGGCGTTCAATGCCCTGACTTCTTTATAGTCGCCAATGGCGTAGTAGTAGCGTTCGTTTTCTTTTTCAATGATTTCTATTTTGGTGAATTTGCCGTCTGGTCCCGCAGCTTCAATTGCTTTGATATCCGGGTTCAATACTTTCCCGAAAATGACCGGAATTGTCACATCCAAATTGCCGTCTTCTTTAAAAACCGTGAAGTCATCGACATACAGGAGCATGAAATCATTTTTATAATAAGTCCAGTGGTTATGCCCTGCATTTTCCCAGCCTTCTTTTTCGCTGCCCTTGATATAGGCGACGGCGAGTGCGTCGAATGTTTTCGAGCCCTCTTTTTGTTCTGTTGTGTAAAAGACGAGCCACCCATCCTCCACTTCTTCTTTGTGGATGATTTGTTTGATGTTGAACGGAATATCGTTTTGGATTGCTTCTCCTGCAGTTTTATAAGCACACGCTGACAGTACAAACGTGCACATAAGGATTATGGCTGCTTTCCACAATCTTCCCATCTCTCTCCCCTGCCTTTGCACCAAACTTCTATGTAATTCTACAACTCTCTCTCATTTAACCTTTTTTTCAATTTTTTGTAAACTTATAGTTTTGTTTTATCATAAAAACTCATTCTTGGATTCAGATACTCGTTCGGGCTTTTCAACTGGAAGCATCCGTTGGTCTCTTTGAAGTCCAGCGTCATTTCCTCAGCAAAGAAGACTTCCTTCGCTTTTTCGATATAGATTGGGATGCCTCCTGTTTCTATTGGGTGCTCTTCCCCTTCTTTTTCGCCTTCAAACCAGAGGGCAGCCACACCATTCACTGCACAGCCGCATCCGTCTATATCGTATTTCAATTTCACATATCCTTGTTTGCCTGCGATTTTTTCACTCAGTTTATTTGATGCTGCTTCGGTGATTTTCAATTTCATGATTGCACTCCCTTTCCGAGATTTCATTTTACCATACAGATGACTTTTTTACGTTTCACAGCCCTTATGTGAAAATATCTTGCAATTTTCCTGTTTAGCTTTTACTATCAAAGATAATTCTGTCAACTGGAAAGGGGTGCTTTTTTTGTCAAAAGTAACAATTAAGGTGAATGATAATGGATCTTTAAGGATTTCCGGCGATGTAGAGCTGCTGGATGGGGCCGGCAATAAGTATGAGACAAAGCCGGTGTTCTCGCTTTGCCGCTGCGGTATGAGCAAAAACATGCCGTTCTGTGATGCTTCCCATAAAGGAAAATTCGAGTCGGCCGTGCGCGCGCCGCAAGCTGAAGAAACGGAATAATGCATTGAGGGCAATGGGCATCCATTGCTCTTTTTTGTGGGGGTGGGTCACTGAGCTACCATTCGTCTGCAAGCCTGACATCCGCAATTGCCGCGATTCCAATGCGATGAGTCTCCTCAAACCGATCGATAATATGCAGTTTCTGTCCAAGCTCGTTCCAGTAATGGATTTTCCCGATCACCAATTCATATTTGCTGTGGCGGAAATAAGTGATGCTGACGGGCCTGTTGTACTCCATCGCTTCGAGGATCGTTTCATTCAATTGTTCAAGCTGCTGTTCATCCAGCTGTTTCTCTTTTTCGTATTGATCTTCCTGTGCCCAGTCACGGAGCATTTTCACATGTTCAGGCAGCATCATCGATGTCCACTTGATTCTTCCGCGGTCACGTATCATCTTTTCTCCTCCTTCAAATTATCAGCCCTTATGCCCGCCAACGAGTGCCGCCCGGTGCCTTGCGGTTCCAGCTGCCGTATAGGAAACCGCCCTCAGGAGAGCCGTGGATCCATAACGGCTGCGGATCCGGTCCATCGCATAGCCGAGTTCTTTCTTTTCCCAGCCGTTTTTTTCGAATAAGTCGAGCTGGAACTCACTGTCCGTAACAAGATTCCCGATTGATATCGAAATGCTCCGAACCGTTTTTCCAGCGTAGTTCTCCGCAAAAAGCTCAAGGCAGACACGATACACATCCATCGTAATATTGGTCGGCTCTTCAATCGTCCTTGACCGGTGGAATCCGCCGCCAAATTCATCCTGGCTGTAACCGACCCCGAAACTGATCGTCCGGCCTGCTTTCCCGTGGCTCCTTGCCCTGCGTGCAACTTCTTCGCACATTTCAAGGATGACATGTTTGATTTCTTCCTCTTCTTTGTAATCCCGGAGCAGGATCTGGCTTTTCCCAAAGCTGATCTGCCCTTCCATGATCGGGGCGCCGATATCGGAAAAATCGATTCCCCATGCATGCCAGTACATCTGGTTGCCCATGATGCCGAATTTTTTCTCCAGGACTTCAAGGTCATAACGGGCGAGCTGGCCGACTGTGAAAATCCCCATGCTGTTCAGTGTTTTTTCGACGCGCCGGCCGATTCCCCACATATCCCTCAGCGGCGAGACATTCCACAGCTTTGTCTGGACATCGTCATAGGTCCATTCGGCAATCCCTTTGTGCTTGGCATCGAGGTCAAGGCATAATTTCGACATCAGCATATTCGGGCCAATCCCGACTGCGCACGGAAGCTGGAACTCTCGCTCGATATCATCTTTGATTTTTTTTGCGATGGAAGCAGCGTCACCCCAAAGCTTAGAGGCACCATCCACTTTTATGAAGCTTTCATCGACACTGTAAGTATGGATCGCTTCCTTTGGGACATAGCGATTGAATACGCGGGAGATTTCAGTGGAAATTCGCAGGTATGTTGACATTTGCGGATCAACGACGACAATTCGCGGATCATCGGGAATTTCAAACTTTCGTGATCCGGTCTTGATGCCAAACTCCTTTTTCAAACGGGGTGAGGCTGCGAGGACGACACTCCCGGGACGATCGAGATTCCCGACGACAGCCAGGTAACAATCAAGAGGATCAAGGCCGATCATCACGGCGGAACAGCTCGCATAGAAGCTCTTCATATCCACACATAAAATTTTGTTTTGCGGCATTTCGCTGTAATCGACCATGTTTTCCCTCTCCTTTCGGTAAGCTTTTTTAAAAAAAGAACGTTTGTTCCGTATCATTATACCCATTATATTAAGCGAATATGCGTTCGGTTTCAATGGAAATTTTCCGGGTGACTGACTTAATTAAGGTGAAAATGGGGAGTCATGCCAGGACTGGAGATTTTTGCGGAAGGGTGTTTCCTGTGAGAATTTCCGATTATAATCAGAAAGAGAGGTGTGTGTCGATGGATAAAAAACTCATTCGCAAAATGGTCCAAAAGTGCTTCGTGCAGTATCGGCATGACGAATCGCTCCCATTTGGAGAGGCAGAATTCGAAGAAATTTATGAAAAAATTATCGGAATGAAAGCTGAGGATCCCGAGGCAGATTTGCATGACATCATCAATGATGCCGTTTATGAATTTTTGGCTTCCTAAAATAGGACCAACATGGAATAGACTACTCTTAAGACAATCTGATTCATCAAATATAAAAACCGCCAAAAAAATCGTGGCGGTCTGGAAGTTTATTTTTTATTGAAGATACTTTTGCCAAATAATTCAAATGTCCGGGGAAACAGGGTATAGAATTTGCTGCCTGCGTTCATCCAGCGCGGCAGATTGATTTCCCTTGTCTTAGTCATCATCCGGTCCACTACCTGCTTCGCCACATATTCCGGCTTCAGCATGAACCTTTTGACATTTTTCACATACGTTCCCTGCTTATCCGCAATATTAAAGAAGTTAGTTTTAATCGGTCCCGGATTGACAGAAGTGACAAAGACGTGATCATCAGCAACCTCCATGCGAAGACTGTTCGTGTAGCCAAGCACCGCATGCTTTGTTGCCGAGTAGACACTTGATTTCGGCGTGGCTATTTTGCCTGCCTGGGAAGCAATGTTGATGATATGGCCGCTCTGCCGCTGCTTCATGCCTGGAAGAACCATTGATGTGCAGGCAATCAAGCCAACCACATTGACATCGAACATCGACTTGATTTCATCCATTTTCACTTCGTGGGCAAAATCAAAGACGCCGAACCCGGCATTATTGACCAGTATGTCAGCATAGCGGATGTCAGAAAGCACTTCAAAAAAAACTTTCCTGACTGCTTCCGGATCTGAAACATCCAGCTGTCGCGCATAGATATTGATGGCGTACTTCGATTGCAATTCTTTTTTTAGAATTTCCAGTTTATCAATACTCCGGGCCAAAAGGACAAGATTCGCTCCACGCGCAGCGCAAAGCCTGGCAATCTCAGCCCCAATTCCTCCCGAGGCACCGGTAATAATAATATTTTTTCCTTTTAAAGATGGCATCCATTTTCACCTCATTTTGCTGTATAAACGAAGGAGGTTCCTTCTTCCCTGGCTGAAATGGCGTCCAGGGATTGTAAATAATCAAGCTGTCCGACGGTTTCCGAAATCGTCAGGTTCAGTTCACGTTCATATACCGTCGGGAAAAGCAATTTGCAGATCTCAAAAACGGTGAGCTCCCTGCCTTCGAGCATTCCTCTGACCTGCATGGCACGGTCGTGCTGGCGGGCGAGCCTCTTTTCAATCAGCCTGTGCAATTCCGTTATCTCCGTCCCATGACCTGTGTATACAAGACCGACAGGATGCTGCAGGAGTTTTTTTAGGGAGTGATTATATTGGACCAGTGGCTTCGGCCTTTCTGTTTCACCTGGCAGCGGCGGCTCAAGCAATGGATTTGGCGAGATTCCAGCAAGGATTGTATCACCCGCAATCATCGTGCCGTCTTTCTCACGCAAGAGTACGATGTGGCTCTGGGCATGTCCCGGTGTCTCGATCACCCTCCATCCTGGCAGGGCCGGAGGAATGTCATTTTCCGCAATAGTCCCAGTCAACGAGCGATTGCAAGAAAATACTAATGTCTTTTTCATGATTTTCATCGATGGCACAAAAAATTGGTCGGGTATTGCCGATTGTGAGAAGAAATTCTCATAGAATTCCTGATGTTCCTTCTCGAATTCCGAAGTCCTGTTAATCCACCTTTCGTTCAGGTGATGGCCATATACCTCAAGACCTGGTGAAAGGTAATCCAGCATTCCTACATGGTCCGGATGATCGTGTGTGAGGATGACCTGCTCAATATCTTCCGGCGTCAGTCTCAAATCAGCCAGCTGGGATTTGAACGATTCCCAGGAATCCTCTGTTTTTGTTCCCGCATCAACAAGTGTCAACCTGTCCCCTTTGATTAAATATGCGTTCACATCACCGACAGGGAAAGGTGTCGGCAAAGTCAGTTTGGCAATTCCATCTTTCCATTCAGCCATCGTATCTATACACCCCAAAACATTATTTTTCTATAAGGTAAAGTGATTGTATGTTCAAGAAATCATTCAACTTTACTGGTATTGGTATTTTTTCAATATAAAATTAAGTTTACCTTTAAAGCGGGCAAATGTCATTATTTTCACATTTCATTTTCAGAAAAAACTAAAAATTAGTCATTTCCCTCTTGACATAGGGGTTGTCTTTCTTGCATAATCACTATTAAAATTTCGTATACTTTTCAAAAGCACTAGAGCAAGACGAGTAGACAGGAATGGTGTTAGAGAGTGGAGTCCACCGGCTGAAAGGCTCCGCGGCCCTCTTCATGTTGAACCCTACCTTGCTAGCTGCCAGGCAAACCTGGACGTATACCGGCGTTAACGGATGTGAGCTGCACTTATTTGGCAAAAGCCGAAGAAGTGAATGAAGGTGGTACCACGGAAGCATGGCCTTTCGTCCTTTTATGGATGAAGGGCCTTTTTGTATTTCAATAACAATAAACACAAACTTATGGAGGCGAATCTGATGAAGAAGCTTGTTTTTGTTGGAGCAGGATCGATGGCGGAAGCAATGATTTCCGGGATAGGGGGAAGCGGGCTTCTTCCGGGAGAGCAAATATGGGTCACAAACAAACAGGATACAGACAGATTGAAAACATTGGAGCAGAAATATGGAATAAAGGCGACATATGATTGCGGCATTCTTTTTAAAGACGCGGATGCCGTCGTCCTGGCGATGAAGCCAAAGGATGCAGCTGGAGCGATTGAGGAGATTAAGTCCTATTTACCTGAAGGGATGCTGATCATTTCCGTCCTTGCTGGCGTTTCGATTGATGCCATTGAAACGGCTGCGGAAAAATCCCTTGCCGTGGTCAGGGCAATGCCAAACACCTCGGCTGCGATTGGCAGATCGGCAACAGCCCTGGCCGTGAATTCCGATGTGAGTGAATTCCAAAAAACGATGGTGCAGCAGCTTTTTAACACAATCGGCCAGACGACAATCGTTGAGGAAGATCAGCTGGACGCCGTTACAGGATTATCCGGCAGCGGGCCAGCCTATATATATTATCTCGTCGAAGCAATGGAAAAAAGCGCCGCTGAAATCGGGCTTGAAAAGCAGACAGCAAAGCAGCTGATTATCCAGACGCTGCTCGGCGCAGCGGAAATGCTGATACAGTCGGATAAGGAACCTGCACAGCTCCGCTTCGAGGTAACCAGCCCAGGTGGAACGACTGAGGCAGGCATCAAGGTACTTGAACAGCACGGGGTACAGGCGGCTTTTGTATCCTGTATCAAGGAAGCTACGTCCCAGTCAAAAAAGCTTGGCAGCCTGCTGGGCAATGAACTGGCAGCCGCAAACCGCTCCCTTTAAGATTGCAAACTGGTCCACTGTTTCTCTACAATGGAGAAAAAACACAGGGACGTGTGAATAGTGCTGGTAATTTTACTGTCTTTAACTTTAGTCATCTGGATTTTGGCAACGATCGATGCCTTGATTGGCTTCAGGAAATTGGATTCTCTCGAGAGGGCTAAGGCGGGAAACCGAAAACCACTTCTCAGCGTCATCGTGGCCGCGAGGAATGAAGAAGAACATATTTCCCACAGCATCCGCACACAGCTGGCACAAACCTACAAAAATACCGAGTGGATCCTCGTCAATGACCGATCCGAGGATGGTACCGGCAGTGTGATGGAATTCCTGAAAAGCTTGGATTCTAGAATTAAAGTGGTTCATATCAAGAGTCTGCCAGAAGGGTGGCTCGGCAAGAACCACGCTCTCTATAAAGGCTTTCAGCTCGCGTCAGGCAGCCTGATCTTATTTACAGATGCTGATGTCATGTACCATCCCGAGGCTTTTTCTAAAGCGGTCGGTTATTTTGAGGAACATAGCCTCGATCATTTGACCGCCGCCCCGAACCTTAGTGCAAAGCCTTTCTGGCTGAAGGCCTTTGTTGCATTCTTCTTATTTGGCTTTTCCTATTACAAGAGACCATGGCTCGGCAATAATCCACGTTCAAAAACGGGAGTCGGGATCGGTGCATTCAATATGATCACCCGGTCGGCCTATGAAAAAGTCGGCACCCATGAATCTATAAAGATGCGGCCAGATGATGATCTGCAGCTGGGAATGATGGTAAAGCGCCTGGGTCTCAACCAGCGGATTGTCACGGCTATGACGCTCATTGAAGTCGAATGGTACCAAACCCTGGGTGGGGCTTTAGGCGGACTGGAGAAAAACACCTTCGCCGGCCTTCACTACAGGATCAGCATGGTGCTGTTTTCAGTGTTTGGTGTCTTTGTTTCTCAGGTCTTACCTTTCTTCACTGTTTTTTCGGGTAATCAAGCAGTAGCAATCCTCAGTGCTGTTAATCTCGTATTCCTGGCTTTTCTGTATATGTTGGTAACCAAGAAAATGACCCGATTTTCACCATGGCTGTTCCTTGTCCTGCCCTTTACGGCCCTGCTGTTCATTTTCTCCATCCTGAGAGCAAGCTATCTGACTATTAAAAGAGGTGGAATCATCTGGCGCGGAACGAAATATACGCTTGCGGAATTAAGAAAAAACACATTGCGGTGAGTACAATTTTTCCTTTCCTCTTCAAGCCCTGTTATACTGAAGATATATTTTGGATAACGAAATAAAAGGAGGCTTCTGGATTGGAAAAGAAATTATTTTCCCCTTATAAAATCAAAGATTTAACCCTGAAAAACAGGATTGTCATGGCACCGATGTGCATGTATTCATGTGAAAAAGAAGACGGGATGGTCACAGACTTTCATATGACACACTACGTGAGCCGGGCAGTAGGCCAGGTTGGCCTGATCATCCTTGAAGCAACCGCGGTCACACCACAGGGCAGGATTTCGCATCAGGACCTGGGTATCTGGAGCGATGAGCATGTTCCCGGGCTGACAAAACTGACTGAACAAATCAAGCAGAATGGCGCCGCAGCTGGTATCCAATTGGCACATGCCGGCCGAAAAGCAGCATTGCGTGATGAAATCATCGCCCCTTCTGCGATCGCTTTTGATGAAAAATATAAAGAACCAAAGGCCATGACGGTTGAAGAAATCAAGGAAACTGTCGAGGCATTCAGGAAGGCTGCTGAAAGGGCTAAGCGTGCAGGCTTCGATGTGATTGAAATTCATGCGGCACATGGGTATTTGATCAACCAGTTCCTCTCCCCGCTTACAAACAAACGGGAAGATGAATACGGCGGCACTGACGAGAACCGTTTCCGCTTCCTCAAAGAAACCCTTGAAGAGGTAAAATCAGTGTGGGATGGCCCTCTGCTTGTCCGTGTTTCTGCATGCGACTATCATGAAGATGGCCTGACTGCCGATGATTACGTAAAAATTGGTGCATCGATGAAAGAACTTGGAGTTGATTTGATTGATGTAAGCTCCGGAGCGGTTGTGCCAGCAAGGATCCACGCCTATCCAGGCTATCAGGTAAAGTATGCTGAAAAAATCAAACATGGAGCCAATGTGGCTACTGGAGCTGTAGGATTGATCACCACCGGTATCCAGGCTGAAGAAATCCTGCAGAATGATCGCTCCGATCTGATTTTCATTGCCCGCGAACTGCTGCGCGATCCATACTGGCCAAGAACTGCAGCCAAAGAGCTTAGAACAAGCATTGAATCACCTAAGCAATATGAACGAGGATGGATGTTTTAAGCTAAAACTAAAATGATCTTTGTTCCTAAAGAGGCATCCAGTGTATTACGCTGGATGCCTCTTTTTGACCTCCTGTACCTTGAAATGACTTTAATATGAATGACGGACACTTTCTGGCGCTTTTCCTGAATTTCTGTCCGTCATGACCTTGATGACGCACACTTTCTTGCAGTTTTCCTGAATTTCTGTCCGTCATGACCTTGATGACGGACACTTTCTTGCGCTTTTCCTGAATTTCTGTCCGTCATGACCTTGATGACGGACACTTTCTTGCGCTTTTCATGAATTTCTGTCCGTCATGACCTTGATGACGGACACTTTCTTGCGCTTTTCGCGAATTTCTGTCCGTCATATGTCTAAGATCCTAACCAAATCCAGTAACACCATAGAAAAAGAGGCTGTCATTTATACAGCCTCTTTTTCTATGAATTCATTTATTTAACAGACTTTTTTCAGTAAAATCCTGCGGTACATATTCCCGAACATGACTCCTTCATCAGAAATCAGCCTGACTCTAGCTTTTTCCGTTTGGCAGGCTTCCTCAAAAGATACGCCGATGTCCGTACCAAGCAGCATGATCACATGCCTGAAGGCTTTTTTGGCAAATGAAAGTCCTTTCCCCGGCTCGGCAAATTTATCGAATATCAAGACAAGGCCATCTTTTCGGCATACTCTTACCATCTCGGCAAACGACCTTTTGTGGTCAGGGACGACTGATAAGATTAAACTTCCAACAACATAATCAAAGGTGTCATCGGCGAAGTCAAGCTGCTGAGCATCCATTGTCAAAAAAGTAATCTTTGAGCCTTGGAATTTATCCTTTGCTTTCTGAAGCATATCCTCTGAATAATCGATTGCGGTAATATCCAATTGTTCATAAGGCAATCTCTCAATATCTGCCCCGGTGCCTGCACCAACGAACAGTACCTTGTCTCCGGGACGGAAGTGGATTCCTTTGAACAGTGTGTCTCTTACCCTGAAGAATGGACCAGCATTAAAAATCCCGTCATAAATCGGTGCCGCAGCTTTGTAAATGATCTTATTCCAAGAATTGTTCATAGCATCCACTCCAACCTGAATGATAAATGCGACTTCTATTTATCTTTGACTCTTAAAAGTCTCAACCCGTTGAGTGTTACAATCAGCGTTGCGCCCATGTCGGCGAATATCGCGATCCACAAGGTAAGCCAACCTGGGATGACCAGCAGCAGAGCGAGCAATTTCACGCCAATCGAGAAAGCGATGTTCTGCTTGATGATCGTCAGTGTCTTTCGGCTTAATTTCATCGTGAAGGGCAGCTTTTTCAAGTCATCGGCCATCAACGCAATATCGGCCGTTTCGAGTGCTGTATCGGTCCCAGCCCCGCCCATCGCGATACCAACAGTAGCCGCGGCAAGTGCAGGCGCATCGTTGATTCCATCGCCGACCATTGCGACTTTTCCATGATCTTTCTGTAAAGACTTAATGAATGACAGCTTATCCTCTGGCAGCAGATCGGATTCAATATCCGACACGCCCGCCTGGCTGCCAATTGCCTGTGCTGTCCCTCTATTGTCCCCTGTCAGCATGATCGTCTTTTCAATCCCCAACTCATGGAGACGGGCAACTACTTCCCTGCTTGTTTCCCGTACCTCATCGGCGACTGCGATGAGACCAAGCAAGCGGGATTCTGTACCAACCACCATCACTGTCTTGCCTTCCGCTTGCAGATCGGCAATTTTTTCAGAAGCGGAGAATGGAATTTTGCCAGCAATTATTTCTTCAAGATAGTTAGGGCTGCCGATATGGTACACAACTCCGTCGATCACACCTTTTAGACCTTTACCAGTTACCGACGTGAATGCTTCGACCTGCTTCTCCCTGAATGATGCCCCAACCGTTTCTGCTTTGCGGACAATCGCAGAAGCTAGCGGATGCTGTGACTTGTTTTCCAGAGCGGCAACTTTAGAAAGGAGTTCCGTTTCATCTGCATTGGTCAGCAGCACGAAATCGGTCACTTCCGGGACACCCTTAGTCAGCGTCCCGGTTTTATCAAATGCCACCGCTTTAAGCATGCCCATCTCTTCCAGATGGACTCCACCCTTAACAAGTACACCATTTTTGGCAGCGTTGCCGATTGCGGTCACGATGGACACCGGCGTTGAAATCACGAGTGCGCAGGGGCAGCCGACAACAAGGACAGCTAATCCCTGATAAATCCATTCACTCCAGTCGCCGCTGAACAAGAGCGGAGGTATAATCGCCACCAGGAAGGCAACCAGGATGATCATCGGAGTGTAATACTTAGCAAATCGGTCTACGAAAGCCTGAGATGGCGCCTTTTCTGCCTGAGCCTCCTCGACAAGGTGGATGATTTTAGCGATTGTACTATCATCGACCAATTTGGTTACTCTGACCTCAATCATTCCTTCACCATTTATCGATCCAGCATAAACTTCATTTCCAACATTTTTCTCAGCAGGGACAGACTCACCGGTGATTGCCGACTGATTAACAGACGAGAAGCCAGCAACCACTTCTCCATCCATGGCAATCTTCTCGCCTGGTTTGACAATCATAATGTCACCGACTTCTATCTCATTTACATGAATACTGTATTCTCTTCCATTGCGCCGGACCAATGCTTCCTTCGGTGCAATATTCATCAACGAGCGGATCGAAGCTCTTGCCTTATCCATCGAATATCTTTCAAGGACTTCGCTGATCGCAAACAAAATGACAACGACAGCGCCTTCGCTCCATTCGCCAATAATCGCCGCGCCGATGATGGCGACAGTCATCAGGGCCCTCATGTCAAAATCAAGTTTTAACAGATTCTTTATCCCGCTTTTGAATAGCGTGTAGCCGCCAATAAAAATGGCTCCCAAGAATAATAGAATCGCAGGCATTGATTTTTCACCATACGTCCCTTGAAAATAATAGGCTGCAATGATCATTGCCAAACTGAGCAGCAAATTCGCGTTTTCCTGCCAGAATGGTTTCTTTTTTCCAACAGGTGCATCGGCTTTATCGGGATATAGCCTGAGGTTCTCGAACGCACCCGCCTGCTCCAGCTCTTCAATCGTTGTATTCCCGTATACAGTCAGCTTCGAGGCGCCAAAATTAACCTTTGCATCAAAAACACCATCCAGGTGCTTTACGTTCTTTTCGAACTTACCGGCACAGCTTGCTCAGGTGAAGCCCTGTACCCGGTATATTGTTTTTTCTCCTGTCTGAACTGCTTCAGTCACAATGCTCCATCTCCTTTTGGTGTTCAAACGCCATTTGAATCATTTGCTTCACATGGTCATCCACCAGAGAATAATAAACAAGCTTCCCTTCCTTGCGGTATTTGGCAAGACCCAGGTTCTTCAGCGTACGGAGATGGTGGGATGCGGTAGCAGTTGAAGCATTCGCAATCGCAGCAACATCACAAACACAAAGTTCATCCCCCACAAAAAGCGAATAGGCGATCTTGATTCTCGTTTCATCGGATAAAGCTTTAAAAATTTTTGCGGCATCCGCAGTATTTTGTTCCTTTAACTTCTCAGCAACCGCCTCAACCTTATCACTGTGGACACAGTTGACCTGACAGACATCCTGCTCCTTCAATTTATCTTCCACCTCATTCAAATCATCATTTGAATATATCATATTCAAACCACCGTTTGAATGTCAATAAAAAAACCAGGATTTTCTCCTGGTTTTAAAGATTAGGCTATTTTTTCCTCCTGGCGGTCAGCAACCTTTTTAAAATAAAATCCTAATTTTACGAGACCAACCGCGATCAGGGAAAAGATCATATTATAGAAAACCGCGAATATCGCAAGATCCACCACTTCAAAAATGACAGCATACAGTACCCCAACAATCCCGAATAAGGAAATAGTGATCAGGAAATGCATCCTCGGCAGGAGAAAAGTGATGATCCCGCTAAATAACATGACCAGTGAACCCATAATAAAAAAATGAAGACCGAATAAAAGTAAGAATTCCAAGAGTACTCCCCCAGTTTCGTGTAGACAGAATGGATGGAAATTGTTCCATCACCTTCCATTTCCCTCAGAGTCATTTTTTAAACAGTATTAAATCCGGTCATCCCATATTCGATTCAGGAGTGTGCTTTCACTTGAAACAACCAGTTCAAAAACATCTGGATTGGTCATTTCCATCAGGCAATCGTATCCGAAACTTTCATTGAAATACCTCATGAGTAATGTGGTCATGTTTCCGTGGCTGACAAGGAGGATATGATCATCATCCGAACATAGTAAGTCTTCAATCAGGGATTTAGCCCGTTTCATCGCGGCAGAAGTAGACTCTCCACCCTCAAATACAAGCTCGAAGTCTTCGAAGGTTTGTTTCAGCTTTTCTCGCCAGTCTTCCAGATTCACTGTGCTTAGCACTCTCTCACCAAGTCTTTCATCCTCAAGAACTTCTATTCCCTTGGAATTGGACAGAGGTTTGATTGTATCGACCGCTCTTTTAAATGGACTCGAATAGATGACATCTACTTCCTTGTGTTTGAAAAAGTCAACCAGTGCAAGCGCCTGCTTCCGGCCATGTTCGGTCAGTGGCGAGTCTACCGGCTGTCCTTCAGCACTCGCATGACGTACAAGATAGATCGTTTTCAATCGTCACACCCCTTTATTCAGTCATGATCATACGGAATCGTGATTTCCAAGAAGTCCTCTGATATGACGGTGTTGGCAAAAATCGTTTTGGCTTCAGCTTCTAGCTGCTGCCAGTCATTGCGGTCATATCTTGAACTAATATGGGTAAGGCACAGCTTTTTCGCTCCAGCATGCAAGGCTGTTTCTGCTGCCTGCAATGTAGTCGAATGGAAATACTCATGTGCAAGCGCCTCTTCACCTGCTGAAAAAGTGGACTCATGGATGAGCAAGTCCGCATCCTGGGCAAGCAGTTGAGCATTTTTGCATATTCTTGTGTCTCCTAAAATGGAAATGATCCGGCCTTTCTGCGGCGGACCGACAAATACAGCAGGGTCAATCACCGTACCGTTGTCCAATATGACCTCTTCGCCATTTTTGATTTTCCTGTAATCAGGGCCCGGTTTTACACCTGCAGCTTGAAGCTTGTCTGCAAGGAGTGTACCCTGTCGGTCCTTTTCAGTAATTCTATACCCATATGAAGGAATTCCATGCTCAAGCAGCCTTGCTTCCACAATAAACTGATCATCCTCGAATATGATTCCTTCATCCAATTCGACAATCTCGATTGGATACTTCAAATAAGATTTGCTGACCTTTAAGGATACTTCAATATATTCTTTGATCCCCGGCGGTCCATATACCGAAACCAATGAGTCCCCGCCCTGGAACGAACGGCTGGACAGCAAGCCTGGCAAGCCATAGATATGATCACCGTGCAAATGGGTGATAAAAATTTTCTCGATTCTTCTCGGCTTTATGCTTGTATGTAAAATCTGGTGCTGGGTTGCTTCCCCGCAGTCAAAAAGCCAGACAGCTCCCCGTTCCTCGAGCAACTTCAGGGCAATTGAAGTCACATTCCTTAATTTTGCGGGAACACCCGCACCTGTCCCCAGAAAAAAAACATCCATAAACCTGATATCCTCCTGTCCATACGCCTGCAAGCGTACCCGCTTTCATTATTCCTTTCAATATATCATATGTTTCAGCTTCCTTCTAAACAGAACGTTGATTTAAACGAGAATGGGATAGTTCGATACAATTTGCAGAAACTAATTACAGGCCAAAAAAGTTGCTAATTGCTCTTCAAACAGATACAATTTTGTATTTGTAAAGTGTTTTTTATTCGCAGAGATTGTTGCTTTCCATTTTCCGGGCGAGAATGCGGAAAAGTAAACGGAAAGAGCCTTCTACATATTTCTAAATTCACATAAAAGAGAGGTTCTATATTGTGGCACACACCGAAAAACCAACAGCTTTAATCATGATCTTCGGGGCTACAGGAGACCTGGCAAACCGCAAACTGTTTCCTTCCCTTTACAATTTGTATGCAAAAGGGAAATTGGACAAGTTCGCGGTCGTTGGAGTTGCCCGTCGTTCACTGACAAATGAGGAATTCCAGCTTAGGGTAAAAGAGTCTGTAACTGAACATGGCGAGGCAGAAGCGAATATTGATGAGTTCGTCTCCAAGTTTTATTATCACTCCCATGATGTTACGGATTCAAGCTCCTATATCGCTCTTGGCAAGCTGGCGGAGGATCTCGACGGACATTACGGACTTGATGGCAATAGAATTTTCTACCTGGCAATGGCACCTGAATTCTTCGGAACGATTGCTGAGCATTTAAAGAAAGATAACCTGACGAATGTTTCAGGTTTCAAAAGGCTTGTCATCGAGAAGCCATTCGGACATGACCTTGAATCGGCAAAGGTGCTGAACAAGCAAATCCGGACTGCTTTTTCCGAGGATGAGATCTACAGGATCGACCACTACCTCGGAAAGGAAATGGTTCAAAATATCGAGGTCATTCGTTTTGCGAACGCGATGTTCGAGCCACTCTGGAATAACCGCTACATTTCCAACATCCAGGTCACATCCAGCGAGACGCTTGGCGTGGAAGAACGCGGCCGCTATTACGAAAAAAGCGGTGCACTCCGGGACATGGTCCAGAATCATATGCTTCAGATGGTCTCATTGCTGGCGATGGAACCGCCTATCAAGCTGACAACGGATGAAATTCGTTCAGAAAAAGTAAGAGTATTCCGTGCACTCCGTCCAATCACGGGAGAGGCAGTGAACGACTATTTTGTCCGTGGCCAATATGGTAAAGGATCGATGAATGAAAAAGTTGTTCCTGCTTACCGTCAGGAGGAAATGGTTGACCCTGATTCCAATACGGAAACGTTCGTAGCAGGCAAGCTGATGATCGATAACTTCCGCTGGGCTGGAGTACCTTTCTATATCCGGACAGGTAAAAGAATGAAGGCGAAATCAACAAAAATCGTGATCCAATTCAAAGATATCCCTATGGATTTGTATTATAAGCCAGAAAAAACGGTCAATCCAAATCTGCTTGTGATCCATATCCAGCCTGAAGAAGGAATCACGCTCCATTTGAACGCCAAGAAATCCGGCCAGGGAACAGATGCTACACCTGTGAAACTGAATTACGCCAATAAAGGGATCGATGGCCTGAATACACCGGAAGCATATGAGAAGCTTCTGTATGATTCATTGCGCGGTGATGCAACAAACTTCACACATTGGGATGAAGTCGCTTTATCCTGGAGTTTCGTCGATAATATCTCTGAAGTATGGGAAAACACAAAAGAACCGTCCTTCCCGAACTATGAATCTGGCTCAATGGGTCCTGATGCAGCAGACAAGCTGCTCGAAAAAGATGGATTCTTCTGGTGGCCAATCACCGAAATCGATGTAGAAAATTGCTAATGCAAAAGGCCCGCCTGGTATATGGCGGGCCTTTTGTTTAACCTCCAAAAAAGAAATCAAGGATATTCGAGCCAGCAGATGCTTCTTTGTTATAGAACTCCGAATATCCGCATCTCCTGCAATACACAACCGTAAACTGGTTATTCTGGATATCAAACATCTTGGATAATCCCGTTCCAGTCATCGCAACATCCTTCTGGGCTGCGTCCGTGCTGCCACATTTAATGCACCCTTTTTCATTCATTGTCTTCCAACTCCCTTTTTGAACTATACTTCTTTTACGAATCTGCCAAAGATTGGTTTCACCTTTTCACATAAAAAAATCCTGAAAAGGAAAACTTATATTTGTCATATTAACTAAACAGAGGTGGAATGTATGGGGTGGTTTGGACACAGCAACAAGACATTCAGCTTTGCCATGTTTTCTGAGAGCCATCTTGCCATTTTAGCAATCTTCATATTTGTAAATACAGCGATTTTTTTAAACAGGAGGATTTTAAGTGATGAAAAGTGGCGGAAAGCTGAGCTGCTGACAGCATTCTCATTAATATTGATCGAGCTCTTCAATCATTACTGGATGTATAAACATGCTGTCTGGAAGCTAGGACGCTCCATGCCCCTGGAACTATGTAATATAGGACTCTTCCTCGCTATTGGTTTACTGTTGACGAGAAAGAAACTCTTTTTTGAGCTATTGTTTTTCATTGCCTTATTAGGTGCGACCCAGGCGATCATCACACCTGCTTTAACCTATGGCTTCCCTCATTTCCGCTTTTTTCACTTTTTCTATGCCCATATGATGATTGTATGGGTAACCCTTTATTTCACTCTGGCAAAGGGTTTTCACCCTACATTCGGTTCAGTTTTAAAGGTTATTCTCTTCATCAATCTGCTTCTGCCCGCGATCCTGTTCATTAACAAAACCGCTGACGGGAACTATTGGTTTTTGCGGCATAAACCTGATAGCCCTAGTTTCATGGATTTACTCGGTCCCTATCCATGGTATATTTTTTCCCTGGAAAGTTTGCTGGTCTTTTTAAGTCTCATGACTTGGCTCTGCTTGCGGTTATGGCTAAAAGGAGAGAAAAGGAATTCTTATTCTGAGACTTAAACATTCCTAGCATACAAAAAAAGAAGGCAATCTCATGCCTTCTAAAGGTTCCTTTTGATAAACTGCAGTGTGTTTTCAATAATAATCTGCTGATCATTGTCTAGAGTTGCAACATGGTAGCTTTCTTTTAAGGGATGAATTTCTTTTGTTTCAGAGCTGATATTTTCATAAATGGTTTTTGAATTATCCGGCGGCACCACATGGTCTTCGTCCGAAACAAAGATCAGCGCTGGGCAAGATATTTTCGGCAGGTCCTCTTTCACTTCTTTCATGAAGGTTAAAATTTCTTTTACAGATTGGACCGGCGTTTTTTCATAAGCTAATTCCGTTACTCCCGGTTTTTTTATATCGGATCCAATTGCATCCAAAAACCTGGTTCCTTCTAATTGGCGGACAGGCTCCATTGCCGGGATATCAACAGCGGCATTGATCAGGACAATCCCCCGGATTTCCGGATACTTTTCAGCCATGTATAAAGTCAGCGTACCGCCCATTGACAGGCCTGTCACAAAAATCGTATCACATCTTTCTTTTAACCACTGAAATCCCTCTTCAACAGAAGCAATCCAATCATGATAAGAGCTTTGTTCCATGTCTTCATAATGGGTACCATGACCCTTCAAGCGGGGACCACAAACTGTATATCCTGCTTCAGCATACGCCTCCCCAAGAGGCCTCATACTCTGCGTAGAGCCGGTAAACCCATGCGATACAAGAATGCCAACCCTATTTCCTTCAAAATAGAAAGGTTCAGCTCCCTCAAGAACTGGGTAACGATCTGTCATACCATTCCCTCCAATCAAATGATCTACTTAAAAAGATTTCGACTCAACTTGTGGCAAACCCTTCCTTTCGTACGAAAAATACCTTTATTTTCAATAAAAAACAGCGGATTCAAAATCCGCTGTTACTTTGTCTTATTCCATCCACTCGGTGTGGAAGATTCCTTCTTTGTCAATGCGCTGATAGGTGTGGGCGCCGAAATAATCGCGCTGTGCCTGAATCAGGTTGGCTGGCAGTGTTTCTGTCCGGTAGCTGTCGAAGTAGGAAAGAGCAGCTGAGAAGCTTGGGACAGGAATTCCGTTAAGGACAGCAGCTGAGATGATTTCCCGCAATGACTGCTGATAGCTGTCTGTGATTTCCTTGAAATAAGGATCAAGCAGCAAATTCTTCAATTCAGGGTCGCGGTCATACGCTTCCTTGATCTTCTGGAGGAACTGGGCCCTGATAATGCAGCCTCCGCGGAAAATCATCGCGATCTCCCCGTAGTTCAGGTTCCAGTCATATTCTTCTGATGCCGCTCTCATCTGAGCGAAGCCCTGTGCATAAGAACAAATTTTGCTCAAATACAGCGCCTTTCGAATCGATTCAATGAATCCCTTTTTGTCGCCATCAAATGGTTTCGCTTCTGGTCCGGAAAGTACCTTGCTTGCCTCAACTCGCTCCTGCTTCATTGCCGATATGAAACGTGCGAAAACGGATTCCGTAATGATAGGCAGCGGAACTCCAAGGTCCAGCGCACTCTGGCTTGTCCATTTTCCAGTTCCTTTTTGTCCAGCGGTATCAAGGATCACGTCGACAAGCGGTTTGCCTGTTTCATCGTCCTTCTTTGTGAAAATATCCGCTGTGATTTCGATCAAATAGCTGTCAAGCTCACCCTTGTTCCATTCTGCAAACACTTCATGCAGCTCTTCAGCACTCAAGCCAAGGACATGCTTCAGCATGAAGTAAGATTCAGCGATCAGCTGCATGTCGCCATACTCGATGCCATTGTGGACCATTTTTACATAATGGCCCGCTCCATCTGGACCAATATATGTGGTGCACGCGTCCCCATTGACTTTAGCGGCAATATCCTGGAAGATCGGCGCAACCAGGTCATATGCCTCCTTTTGTCCGCCTGGCATGATGGAAGGTCCGTGCAATGCGCCTTCCTCCCCGCCGGATACACCAGTGCCGATGAAGTGTAATCCAAGCTCACTCAGTTCCTTGTTCCGACGCTGTGTATCGGCAAAATATGTATTTCCGCCGTCGATGATGATATCGCCCTTTTCTAGATGTGGCTTCAATTGCTCGATTGTCGCATCGGTCGCAGCCCCGGCCTTTACCATCAGCAAGATTTTCCGTGGTTTTTCAAGCGATTGGACAAATTCTTCGATTGAAAACGTTCCATGGATGTTCTTGCCTTCCGTTTCGGCGAGCATTTCATCCGTCTTTTCTCTAGAACGATTATAGACAGAAACAGAATAGCCACGGCTTTCAATATTCATCGCAAGGTTTTTACCCATAACAGCGAGGCCAATGACTCCGATTTGCTGTTTTGACATAATTCCAACTTCCTTCCTTTTTCATAACTGGTTTTTAAAAACTTACAAACTAATGTAACAATGAATCCAGGTGGGTGCAAACAATAGGGTTCATCCCTCTTTATTTTGACTTAACCCCTGGAAGCTAAACAACTTTAAGAGTCTTTTTTCTCGTTATTGCCATTTCTTTTGCGATCCTGAAGGAAATCCTTATTAAAGCTTGTACCTGCTCCGGGGTTTTCCCTTGAAGAATGCTTCTTCACCTGTAAACCAGCGCTTTCGATGATACCTTTGCCGTATTTTTCACGCAGCTGGCCCATCGTATTGATCAAAGGCTCTTTTTTTGCATCCTGTTCGTAGGAAAACAAGTCGAGCTGTTTGACAGCTTTATCTGCCTCTAACAGATCTGTTCCAGTGATTCCGAGCAAGCGGACAGGATCACCGTTCCAATGTTTTAAAAATAAAGCTTTTGCCGCAGTAGCAATATCGTCTTTCTTGGAAACAGGATTCTGGAGCTTTTGGCTTCTTGTGATCGTTTTTCTGTCCTTGAACCGGATCATGATGCTAATGGTGGTTGCGACAGCTTCCTTTCTCTTCATCCTGGCAGCTACCTGCTCTGATAAGCGATCAAGAACCTTCAGAAGTTCATGCTGATTCGAAAGATCTCTCGGCAGGGTTGTCGAATTGCCGATACTCTTGAAGTCATAGACCGATTCGGGATCCACCACTCTATTGTCCTGACCGTTGGCTCTTTCTTTCAGCTTCAGGCCATTAATCCCTAACAGGGCTTTCAATTGGATATCATTTGCTTTTGCCAGGTCGCCAATAGATTGAATGCCGATACTTTTTAGTTTATCCGCGGTTTTCGTTCCTACTCCATGCATCTCTCCAGCTGCGAGCGGCCATAGAACCCTGGGAATATCCCGCTTTCTTAAAATCGTGATCCCCAATGGTTTTTTCATATCGGAGGCTGTTTTCGCCAGGAATTTATTAGGGGCAATTCCAATGCTGCAAGGCAAATCAAGCTGCTCGAGGATCCGTTTCTGAATGCTCTCAGCTATTTCCAATGGTGCCCCAAGTTCAGCACAATCCGTAATATCCATATACCCTTCATCAATGGAAACAGGTTCCACCAGCTCGGTATATTGGCGTAAGATATCGAACATGGCACCGGATGCAGCCCGGTACCTGTCAAAATTCGGTGTTTTTATGATTAACTCCGGGCAAAGCTTTTTTGCTTCCCACAACGGCATCGTTGTCTTGACACCGAACTTTCTTGCTTCATAGCTGCAAGTTACAATGATTCCACGCCGTTCCTCAGGGTTCCCTGCAATAGCAAGGGGTTTTCCCTTCAATTCAGAATCATAAGCCATTTCTACGGAAGCATAGAAACTGTTCATATCAACATGTAAAATGACTCTGCCCTTTTTTGGATACATCTCTTTCATGTCAGCCACTTCCCAAATATACGTTCCCTTCTAGTTTATCAAAAATAACCGACTTATACGTAATCGAAGTTTGGAAGATAAATTTGAATTTTATGTGAAGAAAACATGGAAAAGGTTAAAGGTTCCGCTCAGAAACCCGATAAAATCAATAAATAGATATACATAGACGGGGGAATTTTTATGCAGCATTGGTCCATTGGCAGAAAGTATGCAAGCGTTTTCGCATTTATTATGGTCATTTTCCTGGGCAGTTTTATTTATTTGTCCATTGTTTTGGGCAACCTTCAAGATGCGATCGACCTGGCAGAGGAGAAGAGTGACTACGCGATCATGATCAGTGAGATGGGAGCTACTTTTCGCCAGAAATACATCATTATCACTGACTACATAACCGAACCAAAACCTGAGCTTCTTACACTATATAAAAAAGAAGCGGAACAGTTTGATGCTTCGGCTGAAAAACTGAAAGCAAATGTGAAAACAGAAGAAGCTCAAACCCTATTCGAGGCAATCGTCAAAACAGATAAGTATATGGACGACATCTGGGCTGATGAGATATTAAAGACAGTGGATGAATTCAAGCAAAATGGAGAACAGGTTGATATTTTCACCCAAATCAGTCTTGCGAACAAAGCAGAAACCATCAGGGATATGAATATCGAGAAATTAAACCAGTTACAGACGGTGATCCTGGATGACAGGAGCAAAATCATGAATGAAAACCATTCTTCAATTGCTTCCATGATCCGTAACACTTTCATTCTGATCATCACCGCCTTTATCATCTCTTCTGTGGCAATGTACTTTGTCTCCCGCAGCATCAGCAAAAATCTTAAGGATGTGGTTGCTTACTGCAAGAAACTCGCAGCCGGTGAACTGAATGTAAAAGCGTTGCAGGCAAAAAGCAAGGACGAAGTCGGTCAAATCATCCAGGCAATGAATCAATTATCCGGAAACCTTAAAGCTTCTATTTCCAGCATTCTTGCGTCATCTGACCAGGTTACTGAAATGTCACGGAATCTAAAGGAAAATGCAGAAGCTACCACAGAAGCAAATAATGAGATCACGACATCAATCATGCAAGTTGCCTCTGCCTCAGATGAACAGGTGAAGATTTCAGAACGCACCAATGAAGCAGTCGAAAATGTGTCTTCTCAATTAATTAAAGTTACTGGTTCCATGCATGAAACCCTGCAAACCACTACAAACACGAAGCAAAAGATTGAGCAGGGAAAACTATATGCCATCAATGTGACAGAACAGATGGATGAAATCAATGGTAAGGTTACAGAACTGGCGAATGTGATTCATTCCCTGAAAAACAATTCTCAGGAAATCCATCGAATCATTGAAATCATCACTGATATTTCTAACCAGACAAATTTATTGGCATTGAATGCAGCGATTGAAGCAGCAAGAGCCGGAGAGCATGGGAAAGGCTTTGGTGTCGTGGCTCAGGAAGTGCGTAAACTTGCCGAACAGTCAGCCGGAGCGGCAGACAGCATCCGCGCAATCCTTGAACAAACTGGAAAAGAAACAAACCAGGCAGTCAATGTGATGGATGAAAGCCAGGTGACTGTACAAAAAGGCAATGAACTTGTCGGGAAAGTGGCAGACATCTTCACTGAAATAGCTCAATCGATCGAGGAAGTCGGCTTGAAGGGAGACACTGTCAGCAGCGCTGTCATGAGTGCGAATGAAAAGATCGAATTCATGGCCCAGTCAGCAAACGACGTCATTACCGCATCTTCAAATTCCGCACAGTTCCTCGAGCAGGTAGCAGCTACCACAGAGGAACAAAACGCAACCATGCAAGAGCTGTTGGAATCATCGAGCAAATTGTCCAGCATGGCCGAGGACCTGAGAAAGTCATTCTCCAGCTTTAAACTATAAACGAAAACAAGCTGACCCGCGGGGGCCAGCTTGTTTTCATATCACGCACTAGCTATGTAATTCCTGTTTTTGAATCTTCATATAGTCCTTAATCTCTTTGATTCCCTCAAGTGACTGAATCAGGGTTTCCGGATCAATGACCATGATCATCCGTTTCTCAAAATTGGCGATGCCTGTGATGAATTTAGTATTGCGGTATGCGATCAGACCTGGCTGTTTTAAGTTTTCCTGAGGTATCTCAAGGATTTCCTTCGCATCCCTGACCAGGACACCCAATGAGATATCCGTTGTCTCCAGTACGATCAGCCTCGTCTTGTCATCGGCTTTAATATCCCGATTATAGAGAACTTTTTCCAAATCGATGACCGGAATCAAATCTCCCCTTACCTTCGTGATCCCGGTAACATAATCAGGCATATGCGGAATCGCAGTCATCCCTTCCATTTTTTCAATCGATATGACGAAAAGAATCGGAAAAGCGTATTCTTCGTTCCCTGCCTGGAACACAACCGTCTTAGTACTTTCAGCCATTGGAGTACACTTCCTTTATTTAAAGTTCTATCCTTATGTAATAATAGATTATTATGGTTGCGTGGTGAATGATTAGGTAGATCATTCCAAGTATTATATCGGATTCTTTCGTTTCATCTTTAGGGCTATTGACAAAAGAGGTCGACTAATGGACATTTTGAGAGCCACTTCTCTCCGAAATGTCTATTAAAACACATTTCTTGGACATTTTGACGCTCGCCCCTCTTCAAAATGTCTATTAAGATCTGTCTGTTCGTATAACAAAGGGCTTCCCCCTGCAGGAAAGCCCTTTGTTCCTCATTATTGTGCTGCTACTTCTTGAATCAAAGCGATGACCATTTCGGCGAGCTTCTCCAGCTCTTCGATAGGCATTCTTTCGTTTGTTGTGTGGATTTCTTCATATCCTACAGCCAGGTTGACTGTCGGTATACCAAAGCCGGCAATGACGTTTGCGTCGCTGCCGCCGCCGCTGTGGAGCAATTCGGAGCTTCTGCCGATTTTTGCGGCAGCTTTTTTAGCCAGTTCCACAACCAGGTCACCTTCGCCAAATTTGAAGCCTGGGTACATGACCTGGACATCAACTTCTGCTTTGCCGCCCATTTCCTGTGCAGCTGATTCGAATGCTTCCTTCATTTTCGCCACTTGCGCTTCCATCTTTTCAGGGATAAGGGAACGGGCTTCAGCAAGGATTTCTGCACGGTCGGCAACGATGTTTGTCTGCGTTCCGCCCTGGAAACGGCCAATGTTTGCAGTTGTTTCTTCATCAATGCGGCCAAGCGGCATTCTGGAAACTGCTTTGGCTGCAATCGTGATTGCGGATACCCCTTTTTCAGGAGCAACACCAGCGTGTGCAGTTTTGCCATGGATGACAGCCGACACTTTCGCCTGTGTAGGTGCTGCAACAATGATGTTTCCAACCTTGCCGTCACTGTCAAGTGCATATCCATATTTCGCTTTTACCAGAGAAGAATCCAGTGCCTTGGCACCAACAAGTCCTGATTCTTCCCCGACTGTAATGATGAACTGGATTGTTCCATGAGGAATGGATTGTTCTTTCAGGACACGGATTGTTTCAAGCATGACTGAAAGTCCCGTTTTGTCATCCGCACCAAGAATCGTTGTTCCATCTGTTACGACATATCCATCTTTGATGGATGGCTTTACTCCCTTAGCCGGTACGACTGTATCCATATGGGAAGTGAAGTAGATGGTATCGACACCTTCTTTTGTCCCTTTCAATGTACAGATCAGGTTTCCCGCACCATGCCCTGTTTGCGCCGTTGTATCATCCTCGAATACTTCCACTCCGAGGTCCTCAAATTTTTGCTTGAGAACGCGGGCGATTTCTGTTTCATACTTTGTTTCAGAATCAATTTGGACAAGCTCTAAAAACTCATTCAGTAAACGTTCGTTATTAATCATCAAAGCCTACCTCCAATTATGTATATACTACTTGAGTATAACGCTAATTGAATGGCAACACCAAATCCAAAATCTTATAGCGGAATGTTGCCATGCTTTTTGCCCGGCCGATCTTCTTTCTTTGTCCGGAGCATCTCAAGTGACTGAATCAGTTTGATCCGTGTATCACGCGGATCAATGACGTCATCGACCATTCCCTGGCTGGCAGCGACATATGGATTCGCAAATTTTTCACGATACTCATCGATTTTTTGCTGTCTTGTCTGTTCAGGATTTTCGCTGTTCTGGATTTCCTTCGCGAAAATAATATTCGCGGCTCCCTGCGGCCCCATAACCGCGATTTCGGCATTTGGCCATGCAAAAACAAGATCTGCTCCAATCGATTTACTGTTCAGGGCAACATATGCTCCGCCGTATGCTTTCCGTAAAATAACGGTCAGCTTAGGAACAGTCGCTTCTGAATAGGCGTAAAGGATTTTCGCGCCGTGGCGGATGATGCCGCCATGCTCCTGCTTGATTCCAGGGAAAAATCCTGTCACATCTTCAAATGTGATAATCGGGATATTGAAAGAATCGCAGAATCTGATGAATCGAGACGCTTTATCGGAAGAATCAATATCAAGTCCTCCTGCCATCACCTTTGGCTGGTTGCAGACAAGGCCGACAACTTCCCCTTTGATTCTCGCAAGTCCAATCACGATGTTCTTGGCAAAGTCCTTCTGGATTTCCAGGAACGAACCGGCATCGACAACCTGCTCGATTACCTTTCGTACATCATATGGCCTGACAGCATCGAATGGGATCACGTCTGTCAGGTCCGGACGGTAATCTTCCTCCTCGTCCGCTTCGAGGCGCGGCGGCTTCTCTTCATAGTTTTGCGGGAGATAGCTTAGCAGCAACCTTACCTGCTCCAATGTTTCTTCTTCCGACTGGCCATGGAAATGAGCGTTGCCGCTGATTGTATTATGTACGATAGCCCCGCCTAAATCCTCAGCGGAGATTTTTTCTCCTGTCACGGTTTCAATTACTTTAGGTCCAGTGATAAACATTTGGCTAGTTTTTTCAACCATGAACACAAAATCAGTGATCGCCGGTGAATACACCGCTCCACCTGCACAAGGTCCCATGATTACCGAAATCTGGGGAATCACACCTGAGTAAATGGAATTGCGGTAAAAGATCTGCCCGTAGCCATCGAGAGAAACTACGCCCTCCTGGATTCTTGCTCCGCCGGAATCATTCAGACCGACAAATGGAGCGCCATTCTTGGCGGCAAGATCCATCACATTAGCGATTTTCTTTGCATGCATTTCACCTAAAGCACCGCCGAAAACGGTGAAATCCTGTGAAAATAAATAAATCGGCCTGCCGTTGACCTTTCCGTAACCAGTGACAACTCCATCCCCTGGTCCCTTTTGATTCTCTAGCCCAAAATCGGTGCTGCGATGCTGGATGAAAGGATTCAATTCAACAAAGCTGCCTGGATCGACAAGCAGTTCAATTCGTTCACGGGCTGTCAGCTTGCCTTTTTCATGCTGCTTTTCAATCCGGTCGTCACCGCCGCCCAATTCAATTTCCCTGCGCCTATCATATAGTTCATTGATTTTTTCATAGATGTCTGGCATTTTATTCAGCCTCCCTGTTTTTCTCGCAAAGTTCGTATAAAATGCTTCCGGTAGATTTTGGGTGCATGAATGCCACAAGCGCTCCTCCTGCACCTTTCTTCGGAACATCCTGGATCATCTTGATGCCGTTTTTCTTCATATCATCAATTCTTTCCTGGATCGATTCCACACCAAGGGCAACATGGTGGATTCCCTCGCCGCGCTTCTCAATAAAACGGGCAATCGCGCTTTCCTCCGATTGCGGCTCGAGAAGTTCAAGCTTCGTTTCTCCTGCTTTCAGGAAAGCCACTTTCACCTTTTCGCTGTCTACTTCCTCGATTCCCAGTAATGGCAGTTTTAGCACGTCTGTATAAAATGGGAGGGCATGCTCAAGAGATTTGACAGCAATGCCGATATGGTCAACCTTTTTTATCATGAATTTCCCTCCAAATATTATTTAAATATATTTAACCGTTTTAATATTCGACAAAAATGTCACAAATCCTTCTTATTTAGATAGATAAGAGAGGTATTTCAGAAATTATCATTGTCTACACTATCACAATATCTTTAAAAGTTGCTGCAAATGCATAGACAAAGGGGTTGTTGAAAAGTTTCTGGCAATGTAAAATAATAGAGGTAGAATGCGAAAGTTCGAAGGGGGATTTCTTTCATGCGGAAACCGAATATCAGAAAGGTAGTAGTTTACGTTATGCTTTTTACTATGCTGGCTTCGACCCTTCTAATGGGATTGGCTACCTTCCTATAATGATAAAATAAGCAAAGGGCTGTCAGATGACAGCCCTTAATTTTTTTCACTTATCGCCCCATGCTCCTGTCCTAACTGGATAAAGCTTTTCGATGAGGATGTTATAAGGATTTTTGTTCCTAATGGGATGAAATCATATAAAGATTCAATGGCCTCGTTCTGCAGCCTGACACAGCCTTCCGATACTTTCCTGCCGATACTTGAAGGGTCATTTGTTCCATGTATTCCATATGTCCGGCCATCTGTGTTTTCGGCGTCAAAGCCAATCCATCTGCTGCCCAGCGGATTTTTAGGGTCACCCCCCGGAATATCCTTCTTGCGATAATACGGTTCAGTAGCTTTGACTGTTACTGTGAAAAGCCCTTCAGGCGTCAGGTCCTCTGATTTGCCTGTTGCTGCGCTGACAACCGTCTGCACTCTGTTCTCATTGATTAAAGCGACCTCGTTCGTTTTTTTATTCACAATCACAAATGGGTCCCCGGGCAGCGGATTTGTTCCCAACGGCCAGACAGGCGAAAAGATGAAAACTGCAAGAAGCATGGAAATTAACACCGGCATGCTGATCCCTCCGTTGTCTTTTTCCGTTAGTTTGCCACGGCAGGCTGACTTTTATCCTTGCCTGTATTCAGACCTTTAAATGACCTTTTCAACAAAAGGAACTGTTCCATTTCATTGACGAAATGAAGCAGGGCGGCCCTCGCCTCGAATTCCTCCCTTGATTTCGGCAGCTCCATATTTTCAAATTCGGCTTTCATCCTTAACAATTTTTCCAGGTAAAATAATACCGTATTACCCGGGTGGATTCCTTTAGCCAAATCCTCGATAAATCCCGCGACCATATTAGCCTGCTCCACGTGCTGAGGAATCGAGGTGATCGAAGGCAGCACCCGTTCAATGATTTCGAATTGCTTTTCTCTTATTTTAAAATACTGATAATACAAGTTCTCATCTCTTAAGATATTGTTTTCAACATCCTGGATTGCCAGGCTTTTTGCTTTTTCAATCAGCACGGCAGTCTCTGTCAGCTCCCTGCCATCCCAGCTGGAATCATTATTTCTAAGGTATTTGGCAATTTCGCTGAAAATTTTCTTGAACTGGGCCTCAATTTCTCTTTGGTACTGCTCGAGCTTGTAATCGACACTCGGCATATAAAGATTCATAATCAACGCTACCCCTATCCCAATCGTGATGATTCCCAATTCGTTCAATAAAAGACCGCCTGTTACTTTTCCCGCAGAGTATATATGCATGATGATGACACTGCTGGATACGACTCCCTCTTTTGCCCTGAACATGACGACGGTTGGGATGAAAAATAACAGCAGCAGTCCAATCACAACCGGATGGTAGGCAATGCCCTCAAAAAACACCGCAGAGAAGCCCATCGCAATGATGCAGGCAAGAAACCGGTGCCATGATGCCTGCAGCGACCTCTTTTTTGTCACCTGGATACAGAGGATCGTCAGGATGCCTGCCGAAACGTAATTCTCGAAGCCCAAAAGCTGGGCAATGACGATGGAAAGTGCCGTACCAAGTGCTGTTTTTAAAGTCCGATAACCAATTCTGAATTTCACCGTATTTTCTCCTATCAATCAAACTTATACTTATACTTATACTGGACCAGCTAAAGCGAAAGCGAGTCCGTTCCGTCTCATTTCTGATCCTCTCAAACCAAATAAAAAGATGATCATACCATTCAAGATATGATCATCCATAGTTTATCAGATACGTCATCGTTTATAAAAGCAAGCCGCAGGGACTTACAGCATTTTTTCAAGAAACTCTTTTGCCCTGCTGCTCTTCGGACTGCTGAAGAATTCTGCTGGTGGAGCATCTTCCACCAGTACACCGCCATCGAGGAATAGAACGCGGTCAGCCACTTCACGTGCGAAGCCCATTTCATGGGTGACAATGGCCATGGTCATGCCGGTATGAGCCAGGGACTTCATGACCTCCAGTACCTCTTTGACCATTTCCGGATCCAGTGCGGAAGTAGGCTCATCGAACAGCATAACTTCAGGGTTCATCGCAAGCGCCCGGGCGATCGCAACACGCTGTTTTTGGCCACCTGACAATCTGTTCGGATATTCGTTTGCTTTTTCGGAGAGCCCTACTTTTTTAAGAAGTTCAAGACCATGCTTTTCTGCTTCTGCCTTACCTATGCTTTTAACCTTTATTGGTGCATAAGTGATGTTTTGCAGCACTGTCATATGCGGGAACAGATGAAAGTGCTGGAACACCATCCCGACATTTTCACGGACTTTCATGATGTTCGTTTTTTTATCGGTAATATCATCAGCGCCTATCAGGATCTGTCCGCTTGTCGGCTGCTCAAGTAAATTCAGGCAGCGTAGGAACGTTGACTTCCCAGACCCCGAAGGCCCGACGATGGCAACGACCTCTCCGTTCTCGATTGTCGTTGAGATTCCTTTTAAAACTTCAAGCTTGCCAAATGATTTTTGAAGATTTTGTACTTTAATCACTTTGTCTCATTCTCCTTTCAACTAGCTTCCCGATGAATGTCAAGGAGATGACCATGAGATAATAGATCAGGCCGGCAAAAATCATCGGCTCGAAAAATCTGTACTGCTCTCCGCCGACAATATACGCTCTCCGCATAATATCATTTGCAGCAATGACCGTTACAATTGCTGATTCCTTCGTCAGGGTGATGAATTCATTCATCAATGCAGGCAGGATATTTTTCAATGCCTGAGGCAGGATGATGTCCCGCATCATTCGATTGCCAGGCACACCAAGAGCCATCGCTGCTTCTTTCTGTCCTTTATCAACAGCTAAAATTCCAGCGCGGATAATTTCCGAAATATACGCAGCCGAATTTAATGAAAAAGAAGCGACGGCAGCTGTATAGGAAGAAATCTCAAAGCCGATGATCTGCGGAGCCCCGTAATAAATAATCATCAATTGCAAGATCAGCGGTGTCCCGCGGAAGATGGAAGTATAAACGTCTGCGAACCAATGGAGCGCCTTGTATTTGCTGATTTTAAAGATTGCTAGAATAATACCAAATGCAAAGCCCAGGAGCCCTGCTACCAAAACTATTTTTAGTGTGACGCCGATTCCCTTCAAAATATATGGCAACGAAGGAAGGATGGCGGTAAAATCAAGATCCATTTTTTTAACAGCCCTCTCTGTCTATTTCATGAAGGAGAAAGGCGCCCAGAAGACATGAGCATCTGAACGCCTGTTTTGCTTCTTACTTTTCTCCGCCAAACCATTTAACGATCAATTTGTCTACTTCACCGTTCTCCATCTTTTCTTTCAGAACCTTGTTGAATTCCTCGGTCAGTTTGCTTCCTTTAGGGAACGCGATTGCTGAACCAGCTTCTTCTTCGCTTCCGTCTTCAAGCGTGAAACCTTCAAGGTCTGGATTATTGTCGAAGTAGCCTTTTGCTACTGTATCTTCAATAATCGCCGCATCGATACGTCCAGCTTTGATTTCCTGGACCAACTCAGGGATTCTTGTACGTTTCTCAATTTTGATATCCACTGTTTCCGCAATTTTTTCAGCTTCTTCTTCCTGGATGGATGATAGCTGGACACCAACAGTCTTTCCTTTCAGGTCTTCAATCGATTTGATCTTGCTGTCCTTCGCAGAAACGATCATATGCTGTGCCGTATAGTAAACATCAGTGAAGTCCACGTTCTCTTTACGCTCTGGAGTTGGAGTCATGCCTGCCATGACAAAGTCAACGCGGTCTGCCTGGATTGCACCAATAAGGCCGTTAAAATCCATATCCTTGATTTCAATTTCGTATCCTAACTCGTTTGCGATCAGATTGGCTAAATCTACGTCAAAACCAATTATTTCATCGCTTTTTGCTGTTTCCACATATTCAAATGGCGGGTAGTCAGCTGAAGTTCCCATTTTAAGGACTTTCTTTTCTTCACCGCCGCTGCCTGAAGTTTTTTCAGAGCTTGTCCCACATGCAGCAAGGACTCCCATAATTAACATGCTGATCATTAAGATTGATAATGCCTTTTTCACTTTGTTTTCCCCCTATAATGTTCATACTGTAATTTTTATACAATTTAACTAATATATTAGTTAGCAATCTATTTTTTCTAAGTGATCGAACTAATAATTATTAACTAAAATGAATTTTAACACATATCTATAAATATGCAATAATATTTTTAAATATAAATAAAGAAGTTTTTTCAGACAAAAAAAGAACCCCGAAAAACCGGGGTTCTTTAACATTTATACTTCTTCGCAATATTCTTCGAAAGCATCCTGCAGTTTATTCACTACTTGCATTGGATCGTGGCCTTCGATTTCGTGGCGCTCGATCATCCTGCAAAGCTTTCCATCCTTTAAAAGTGCGAAGGAAGGAGATGAAGGCGGAAATCCAGTGAAATAGCTGCGTGCCTTTTCTGTTGCTTCTTTATCCTGTCCTGCAAAAACAGTAACAATTTGGTCAGGGCGCTTATCGTAGTGAAGAGAATGCGCTGCAGCTGGGCGGGCGATGCCCCCGGCACATCCGCAAACGGAATTCACCATTACTAGTGTCGTACCCTCTTTGGCCAAAGCCTGTTCTACTTCTTCGCTAGTGGTCAGTTCTGTATATCCAGCTGCCACGATTTCCTGGCGTGCCTGACGGACAACATCATTCATGAAAAAATTAAAATCCATGCTCATTGATCAATCTCTCCTCTGCTGGGAATTAACTAGTACATAATTAATGATACCAATTAAAATAAATTTTTCAAAGTATGTTTAACTGCCCTGAAATCCGGGAAAGGTAACAATACAGCTAGATCCATACCCCTAAACTCCCTAGATGAAGGACAACGGCATATTCCGTTGTCCGCTTTTTTTGCTCAGGAACAAAAAGCGTAAGCGCCTCGTTAAGCCCCGACAAGCGCTGGAGGGCCGACCGGTGAAGTCGTTCTTTGACTTCATTGGGCGGACCGAAACCGAAAAGTATAGCCGACTGTTCAGAAACGCAGAAACTGGAGACTCCGACAAAGAAGCGCTTTTTGCTTCTGCCGGCGGAGTTGAAGTTTCGGAGTTTCTAGGAGGCGACACTAGACAAGCGACTCGAGGGGCTAGGCGCTGGAGCTAGATTAAGAAAACTACATGTAGTTTTCGACACCTAACCAATTTTATAATTTCCTAAACAATTACGAAAAGCTATCCAGAATAGGACAGCTTATTTTTTCGCTTTGAAAAAGGCTTTAAATAACTCATCGACTCCTGAGGCGACTGGCCTGTTTCCTGAAATCACTTCGTTTTCTATTATCGGCAGCAAACTTTTGATCGCAGGATGATGAAAAAAATTCATCTGAAGCTGGTCGATGATCATATCATTCAGCCATTCCTTTGTCTGGGATCTTCTTCTTTCCTCAAAAATCCCGCTTTCCTTTGTAAGGCTCGAGAAGTCCGAAATCATTTTCCATATCTCGTCGTTCCCTTTATCATACAGCGCAGAACTCGTTAAAGCGGTCGTTTGCCAACCCTTCGTTGCCGGCTGCAGGAAATGAAGAATCCTATTATATTCTTCTTTTGTCTTTTTGGCAGCCTGTTCATTTTGACCATCTGCTTTATTGACAATAACCGAATCCGCAAGTTCCATGATTCCTTTTTTCATGCCCTGGAGTTCGTCACCTGCACCCGTGAGGACAAGCAGCATGAAGAAATCGACCATATCCCTGACTATGACTTCGCTCTGTCCGACACCGACCGTTTCAACCAGGATGACATCAAAGCCTGCTGCTTCACAGACAAGCATTGTTTCCCTCGTTTTACGGTGTACACCCCCAAGTTTCCCTCCGGATGGGGAGGGACGGATGAAGGCCCGCGGATTTCTCGCAAGCTTTTCCATCCTTGTCTTATCTCCTAGGATGCTTCCACCTGTCAAGCTTGAGGTAGGGTCCACAGCGAGTACTGCAACCTTGTGTCCCAGCTCGCACAGATAGCTGCCGAAGCTTTCGATAAAGGTGCTCTTCCCAGCTCCCGGGACACCTGTGATGCCAATCCTGATGGATTTTCCCGATACAGGAAGGAGTCTTTGCAAAAGAGATTGGGCATATTGAAAATCATGCTCCGCGTTGCTTTCAATCAAAGTGATTCCTTTTGCCAGTGCCGTCCTGTTCCCGTTCATGATTTCAGCTGCAAGAGAATCCGGGTCTATTTTACGGGCTACTGTTTTTTTTACGAAACGTCCTGTTTTTACAGTGAGTTCATTACCATGACCATTCCCTGATACTCCCGGCTTCACGGTGCTTG
Source organism: Chryseobacterium sp. ISL-80 (assembly GCA_018613055.1). GTDB lineage: Bacteria > Bacillota > Bacilli > Bacillales > Cytobacillaceae > Mesobacillus. Next base: position 53,371 of record JAGGQZ010000003.1, read on the forward strand.
AAAAGGAATCAGCCTTCCCCGGGTCAAACCATTCAGGCTTTTTTTCGTCCTTCATTAGTGGGACACTTCCTCATAGCCCAAGCGCTCATAAATTGTCCGCAACACTTTTTGGGCTGCAACCGGAATGATCGTTCCAGGCCCAAAAATTGCGCTGGCTCCATTGTCATATAAAAACCGGTAGTCCTGAGCAGGGATGACTCCGCCGACTATGACCACAATGTCTTCACGTCCAAGCTTCTTCAGCTCATTTACAAGCTGGGGCAATAGCGTTTTATGCCCAGCTGCCAGAGAGCTGATCCCTATGGCGTGAACATCGTTTTCCACTGCCTGGATGGCTGTTTCTTCAGGTGTCTGGAAAAGCGGTCCGATATCGACATCAAAGCCTAAGTCTGCAAAAGCGGTTGAAATGACTTTAGCACCCCGGTCATGGCCATCCTGCCCCATCTTGGCAATCATGATTCGCGGTCTGCGCCCTTCATTTTCGAGGAACTCTGCCGTCATTTGCTGTACTTCGGAAATCTCTTCTTCATTCGTGAAAGCTGCACTGTATACCCCGCTTACTGACCGGATGACTGCTTTATGCCTTCCTGCCGCTTTTTCGATGGCATCTGAAATCTCTCCCAGTGTCGCCCTTGCCCGTGCGGCTCTTACTGCATACTCGAGTAGATTGCCTTCACCAGTTTCGGCCACAGCAGCCAGATCATTCAAAGCGGATTCTACTTTTTCATCATCACGATTTTCTTTCAGCTGCTTCAGCCTTTCGATCTGTTTCGCGCGCACGGCGGAGTTATCGATATCGAGGATTTCAAGCGGATCCTCCTGATCAAGCCTGTATTTATTCACCCCGATAATTGTTTCTTTACTAGAGTCAATCTGGGCCTGGCGTCTTGCAGCTGCTTCTTCAATGCGCATCTTCGGCAAACCCGTTTCGATCGCTTTAGCCATACCGCCAAGATTTTCAATCTCTTCGATATGCTCCCAAGCTCTCTCAATCAGCGCGTCTGTCAGACTTTCAACATAATAGCTTCCTGCCCATGGATCGATCACTTTTGTTATCCCGGTCTCTTCCTGCAAAAATAATTGTGTGTTGCGGGCAATGCGGGCAGAGAAATCCGTTGGCAGCGCGATCGCTTCATCAAGAGCATTGGTGTGCAAGGATTGTGTGTGGCCCATCGCCGCGGCATGTGCCTCCACCAATGTACGGATTACGTTATTATATGGGTCCTGCTCGGTCAGGCTCCATCCCGATGTCTGTGAATGTGTCCTCAATGCCATTGACTTTTCATTTTTCGGATTGAAAGTCTTGATCATTTTTGCCCAAATAAATCTTGCTGCCCTCATTTTGGCAACTTCCATGAAATAGTTCATGCCGATCGCCCAGAAGAAACTTAATCTCGGAGCGAATGAATCGATATCAATGCCGGCTTTCAAGCCTGTCCGCACATATTCAAGGCCATCTGCCAGCGTGTAGGCTAATTCAATATCTGCCGGTGCTCCAGCTTCCTGCATATGATAGCCAGAAATACTGATTGAATTGAATTTAGGCATGTATTTGGATGTGTACTCGAAAATATCAGCGATGATTTTCATTGACATGTCAGGCGGGTAAATATAGGTGTTCCTGACCATGTACTCTTTCAGGATATCATTCTGGATCGTACCGGATAATTGATCCTGTGTTACTCCCTGTTCCTCGGCTGTCACAATAAAGAATGCCATGATCGGAAGGACAGCCCCGTTCATTGTCATTGACACAGACATCTGATCAAGCGGAATTCCATCAAACAGGATTTTCATATCGAGGATGGAGTCAATCGCGACACCAGCCTTTCCGACGTCACCTTCCACCCGCGGATGGTCTGAATCGTATCCCCTGTGGGTCGCAAGGTCAAAGGCAACAGACAAACCCTTTTGTCCCATCGCCAGGTTCCTTCTGTAAAATGCGTTGCTTTCTTCTGCAGTTGAAAAGCCTGCATACTGTCTTACCGTCCATGGACGGTTTACATACATCGCAGGATACGGTCCCCTTGTGTAAGGCGGCAAACCAGGCAGACCATCCAGATGGTTCGCAGACGCGAGATCTTCCTTTGTATACACGGCCTTCACTTTGATCTGTTCATTTGTTTCAAATAACAAGTCTTCGAGCTTTTCTTTTATATAAGAGTCAACCTGCTCCTTGCCTTCCTTTTTCTCATCAGCAAATATAGTGACTTTTGTAAAATCAGGCTTTTGCATTGGTTCCTACCTCCATTTCTTGAAGGATCGAAGATAGCGACTGGTATGCATTGCTTCTTACATGCAGGAAATCCTGGATTCCGGCAGTTTTCCACTCGCTTTCTTTTTCCTCCGGAATTCCTGCCAGATAAAGCTTTACATCATATTCCTTCTTGATTTCCAGCGCCAGCCCGGGACCGAATGAATTGTAGGAAGTCTGGTCCCCGCTGATGACAAATTGTTTTGCACTTGATGCTTTGATGAATTCCAGCGCTTCCTGAACTGTATGGATCTCGCCGCTCCTTAGCGCATGAATGCCGCCCGCTGATAAAAGACCAGAAATAAAATCCGCTCTTGGCTTGTGCTTTTTCAGCTGATTTAGGCAGATTAAGCCAACCACCGGACGCTGCCCCATTTTCTCCAGTCCATTTGCCCTGAATCTCAGTTTTTCAAACGGTTGTGATAAACGTTTGGATTCTAATGGCGCAAAGCTTTTTTCTATGTCTTCAAATCTTTTTAATAGAGAATCCTCTGACTCAATCATTTTCACGCTGTCCGCAAGCGTGCCTCCGAAATATTTACTATTTCTATCCTGTACTTCAGGCTGGCTGACAGCTTCTGATAGATTGGCATAAACATTTGTCCCGATGATGCTCTTTTTCCGATTGAAAATATCCTGTTCCCGGGCATCGGCCGTCTTTGCAATCTGTTCATGGAACCATCCGGACTTAAGAGCCTCATAAATCCCTCCCCTGCCATCCAGCTCAAGGAACAGATCCCACGCCTTTTCAGCTAGTTCATTAGTCAAGGATTCGATATACCACGATCCTCCTGCAGGGTCAGCTACCTTTTCGAGATGTGCCTCGGATTTAAGGATCAGCTGTGTATTGCGGGCAACCCTTTCAGAGAAGGCACTAACTGTTCCTGCTGCTTCCTCGAAGCTTCCTGTGTGGAGATACTGTATGCCTCCCAGTACTGCAGCAAAGGCTTCATTCCCCACTCTGAGCATATTCACGTAAGGGTCAAAGATTGTTTTCGTGAACTTTGAAGTTTCAGCTGATACTACCATTCTTTGATCTTCTCGTTCAGCCCCGAATGCTTCTGCTATTTTACTCCAAAGGATCCTGGCAGCCCTAAGCTTGGCTGTTTCCATGAAGAAGTTCGAGCCTATTGCAAAGTGGAACACGAATTTTGATAACGCTTTCTTTAGATCCCATCCCTGGTCAAGCAGTTGCTGCAGCAGGTATACCCCGGTGGAAATGCCGGCAGCAAGTTCCTGAACCGCACTTGCACCGCTGTCATGATATGGGACAGTATTGGCGAGCACTGTTTTTAGTTGTGGCAATTGCTGGTCTGCTTCCTCCAGCACCTTTGCCCATTCTGCAAAAAATGCCTTTTCCTCTTTTGGAAGTCCCCCATTTTGGCCCGCGTCGGCAACAGGATCTGCGGCAACAAAACCCGAAACCTTACTTGAAGGCCCTGCCTCCTTGCAGGCAATTGACAATGCAGCAAGAAGCGGTGTTTGAAGCAATCCTGCATTCAAACTTAAAGGATAGTCATTTTTATAAGAAGCGAAGAATTCTGCCAATCCACGCTGGTCAGGGAACAAATCGGATTTTACCTCAAAGGAAATCGCTGTTTGTCCCTTGGTTAAGGCAGAGTCCATCTTTTCTTTAAGTTCCGGCAAATCGTTGTAAGAAAGGCGGTTCGCTATATGCCAGGATTCAGACTGGTATCCGTATGGATGGATGCCGCGCCTGTAGTCTGGTTCCCCAGGAAGAGCCCCAGCCAATTCATCCGGGAGATCATTTTTTGTGTAAAGCGGCTTAAGAGTGATATCTTCATATGTATGTGTATAAAGTGTTTCAATCGGCTTTCCTTTTAATGAAGCAGCAGCTTTCTTTTGCCAGTCTTCAAATGCCGCGTCCTTGAACGAGGCAGCCTTCATGTTCTCAATTGTCATAAACTTCACTGTCCAAAGTTCAGACAGCCTTCCCCCCTTCGCATGCAATTGTGATAAAATTCTAATTTTTATATTCCTCTTTTATTTTAGTATACGAATGCTATTCTAGCAACGAACGACCATTTCAGTTTTATCAATTTAACCTCCATAGGAAAACGCCCAGAATTGTTCTGGGCGTCTTTAGATAGATGAATTAATAGATTGATGTTGTGTCTTTTGATGTGTTTTCCAGGATCTCTTTTACCCTTGCGAGGAAACGTCCGCAAACAAGGCCGTCCAGTACACGATGGTCAAGGGACAGGCACAGGTTGACCATATCGCGAACTGCGATCATGCCATTGTTCATTACGACAGGACGCTTAACGATTGACTCGACCTGAAGGATCGCAGCCTGTGGGTAATTGATGATTCCCATTGATTGGACAGAACCGAAAGAACCTGTGTTGTTGACAGTGAAGGTACCGCCCTGCATGTCCTCGGAACGGAGCATGCCAGTACGTACCTTCTGGGCAAGTTCATTGATTTCCCGGCCAATGCCTTTGATTGTCTTTTCGTCTGCATTTTTAATGACAGGAACGAACAAGGCATCTTCCGTAGCAACCGCGATTGAAATATTGATATCTTTTTTCTGGATGATCTTCTCGCCAGCCCACATAGAATTAATTTGCGGGAATTCTTTCAATGCCTGTGCGACTGCTTTCACAAAGAAAGCAAAGAAAGTTAGGTTGAATCCTTCTTTTTTCTTGAAATCATCCTTTAAACCATTTCTGTATTCTACAAGGTTTGTAACGTCCACTTCCACCATTGTCCAGGCATGCGGAGCTTCATGCTTGCTGCGCAGCATATTCGCAGCAATCGCCTTGCGGATTCCGCTCACAGGAATCTCGATGTCACCGGCAGCAACTGGTACAGACGGCGCAGGTGCAGATGCAGTTGCAGCTGCTGGCTGAGATGGCGCAGCCGGCTGGGCTGGAGCCTCTGTCTGTGCAGCAGCTTGAGCCTTAGGTGCTTCTGCAGAAGGCTGAGGAATATTTCCGGATTGAATGATCTGCTGTAGATCTTTACGGGTAATCCTTCCGCCTGCCCCTGTACCATTAACCAGAGCCAAGTCGATATTGTGCTCCTGAGCTAGCTTCAGCACTGCAGGTGAGTACCTTGCTCTGTTTCCATCATTGCCGGACACTGCTGGTGCAGCATTTCCTGGTGCAGCTTCTGCTGCAGGTTTCTCTGCAGCTGGAGCCTCCTCGGTGCTGCCGCCCTCAATTTCAATGGTGCAAATGATTTCACCAACCGCAAAAGTATCTCCTTCATTCGCAATCAATTCCTTGATTGTACCTGTAAATGAAGATGGTACTTCAGCATTTACCTTGTCAGTCATGACTTCGGCCAGTGGATCGTATTTATTTACTTTATCACCAACAGAAACCAGCCATTTGCTGATTGTTCCTTCCGTAACACTCTCGCCTAATTGAGGCATTTTGATTTGTTCGATCGCCACAGGTTGACCCTCCTTCTTTTCTTATAATAGATTTGGAAAATATCCATTCGAGTCGGTGTCCAGCTACAGCGCCTAGCCCCTCGGGTCATAAGCCGCCGCGTGATGTACATTCGAAGAAGCTAGTTGCTCCCACGGCTAACGCCGCGTCGCAAGGCTGCAGGGAAGTATGTTCGGGGCAGTTGCCTGGCTGAGGAACTGCCTCCTCGCGGTTCGTCTTATGCCTGTCGGGGCTGACCAAGGCGCTTCCGCATTTCTATTTAAAATTCAGCAAGCTCTCTCATTGCTTTTTCAACTTTATCAGGGTTGATCATGAAGTACTTCTCCATAGTAGGAGCGTATGGCATAGCAGGAACATCCGGGCCAGCTAGCCTCTTGATCGGTGCATCGAGTTCGAATAAGCAGTGTTCAGCAATAATCGCAGAAACTTCGCTCATGATGCTGCCTTCTTTATTGTCTTCCGTTACAAGAAGGACTTTTCCAGTCTTGGATGCAGCTTCGATGATCGCTTCTTTGTCCAATGGATATACCGTTCGAAGATCCAGAATGTGAGCAGAGATTCCATCCTTCGCAAGTCTTTCGGCTGCCTGAAGAGCAAAGTGAACAGCCAGGCCATAAGTGATGACGGTGATATCTTCACCCTCGCGCTTGACGTCAGCTTTTCCGATTGGAAGTACATAATCATCCTCTGGAACTTCGCCTTTGATCAATCGATAGGCACGCTTGTGTTCAAAGAACAACACTGGATCTTCATCCCTGATCGCAGCTTTCAGCAAACCTTTAACATCATAAGGTGTTGAAGGCATCACGATTTTCAGCCCAGGCTGGTTAGCAAATACTGCCTCAACAGACTGGGAGTGGTAAAGTGCACCATGGACGCCGCCGCCATACGGAGCACGGATGACCATCGGACAGCTCCAGTCATTGTTTGAGCGATAGCGGATCCTTGCCGCCTCTGAGATGATCTGGTTTACAGCAGGCATGATGAAATCTGCGAATTGCATCTCCGCAATCGGGCGCATTCCGTACATTGCCGCACCGATTCCAACACCAGCAATCGCTGATTCCGCAAGCGGTGCATCGATGACCCGGTCTTCCCCGAACTTTTCGTATAAGCCCTGCGTAGCCTTGAAAACCCCGCCTTTTTTACCAACGTCTTCACCGAGGACAAAAACTCTCGGATCTCTTTCCATCTCTTCTTTGATTGCCAATGTCACTGCATCTATATAAGAAATTACCGCCATTTCCGTTCCCCCTTACTCTTCAGCATATACGTATTTCAAAGCATGTTCAGGCTCTGCATACGGTGCATTTTCAGCATAATCTGTTGCTTCATTGACCAGCTTCATGATTCGATCGTTGATTTCCTTTTCACTCTCATCGTTCATTAGGCCATTTTCCTTTAAATATGCGCCGAAGGTAATGATAGGGTCCTTCGTCTTTGCCTGGGCAACTTCGTCAGGCGCACGGTAGCTTCTATCGTCATCATCTGATGAGTGCGGAGTCAGACGGTAGGAGACGGCCTCGACAAGTGTTGGGCCTTCACCACGGCGTCCGCGGTCAGCAGCTTCTTTTACCACTTTATAAACTTCTAAAGGATCATTTCCATCCACAGTGACCCCTGGCATGCCATAACCAATTGCACGGTCTGATACCTTTTCGGCAGCGACTTGTCTCTCATAAGGTATCGAGATTGCATATTTATTGTTCTCAACCATGAAAATGACAGGAAGCTTATGGACTCCCGCAAAGTTAGCTCCTTCGTGGAAATCGCCCTGGTTGGAAGATCCTTCTCCGAAGGTAACGAAGGTTACTAAGTCCTTTTTCTCCATTTTACCTGCAAGTGCGATTCCAACAGCGTGAGGAACCTGTGTTGTTACCGGTGAAGAACCTGTTACGATCCGGTTTTTCTTTTGCCCAAAATGTCCAGGCATCTGACGACCTCCAGAGTTTGGGTCTTCCGCTTTGGCAAAACCTGAAAGCATTAAGTCTTTTGCCGTCATGCCAAAAGTTAAGACCACACCCATGTCACGGTAATAAGGAAGTACATAGTCCTTCTCGCGATCAAGCGCAAAGGCAGCTCCTACCTGTGCTGCTTCCTGCCCCTGACAGGAAATCACAAAAGGAATTTTCCCGGCACGGTTCAATAGCCACATCCGCTCATCCAGCCGGCGGGCCAAAAGCATTGTTTCATACATTTCCATTACCTTTTCATCACTTAAGCCAAGTGCAGCGTGACGATTTTCTGCCATCTTAATACCTCCCAATTGTTCGTACGAAGCTTTTCTTTTCGGAAAAGAGTTGTTGTTCATTAAAAAAATTTAAGAATGGATTGCCTTTCCATCCACAGCCAGGGCAGCTTCACCGATGGCTTCAGATAATGTCGGATGCGGATGGATTGTGTGGGCAACTTCCCATGGTGTAGCATCCAAAACTTTTGCAAGTCCCGCTTCTGAGATCATATCCGTCACATGCGGTCCAATCATATGGACACCTAAAATATCATTGGTTTCCTTGTCAGCTACGATTTTCACAAAACCATCTGACTCACCATATACTAACGCCTTACCAATTGCTTTGAATGAGAACTTACCTGTCTTAACTTCAAAGCCTTTTTCTTTTGCTTCGTCTTCTGTCAATCCAACGCTGGCAGCCTCTGGAGAGCTGTAAATACATTTTGAGACGAGCGTATAGTCGATTGGATGAGGGTTTTGATTGGCAATGTGCTCAACTGCCACTATTCCTTCATGTGAAGCCACATGCGCAAGCTGCAAGCCGCCAATCACATCACCGATCGCATAAATATGGGATTCCTTCGTCTGGTAAAATTCGTTTGTCTGGATGAATCCTCTTTCAAGCTGAATTTCAGTATTCTCAAGTCCAATTCCTTCAACATTAGCCTGGCGACCAACAGAAACCAGTAATTTTTCAGCAGTGAATTCTTTCGTTTCAGCTTTTACCTCTGCACTGATCGTGACTCCATCACCTTTTTGGAGCGTCTCAGATAAGACTTTGGCACTTGTTACGATTTTCACGCCTTTTTTCTTCATCGCACGCTGCATCTCTCTTGAAACTTCCTTGTCTTCAGTTGGAACGATTCGATCAGCATACTCAATGACTGTCACTTCTGTTCCGAAATCAGCAAGCATGGAAGCCCACTCAATCCCTATAACGCCTCCGCCAACGATGATGATCGACTTTGGAAGATCTTCCATGACAAGTGCTTCATCAGACGTCATGACATATTTGCCATCTGCTTCAAGGCCCGGCAGCGTCCTTGGACGTGAGCCAGTAGCGACGATCACATTTTTAGGGATGAGCATTTCGTTTTCTTCGCCATTATTCATCTCTACTGAAATGGTACCCGGCATAGGTGAGAAAATGGAAGGGCCGAGGATTCTGCCCAAACCTTCAAAGACATCGATTTTCCCCTGTTTCATCAGGTGCTGGACTCCTTTATGGAGCTGCTCGACAATCTTCTCTTTCCTTTCCTGCACTTTGGTGAAATTCACCGCAACCTCGCCAACTGTAATCCCAAAGTTTTCACTTTTCTTTGCAGTTGCATACACTTCAGCACTTCTAAGCAATGCCTTGCTTGGAATACAGCCTTTATGAAGGCATGTTCCACCCAGCTTTCCTTTTTCAACGATGGCAGTTTTCAACCCAAGCTGAGAAGCCCTGATTGCTGCCACGTATCCTCCTGTACCGCCTCCGAGAATGACTAAATCATATTCTTGAGCCATCGGTATCCCTCCTCTATATATATTAACTAAGAATGTTGGTTCAATTTCAGCACTGCATGGTTATCTGCCCGGATATTCCTTGACATCTTCTTCGCCTCGTAAAATTCGAAGTGCTCCCTCTGCAAGGGCCTGCAATTCATTTTCACCCGGATGGACGATTACGTCTGCAATCCAGTTAATCCGTTCAGAAATTTCCTGCACGAACTCTTTGCCGTAAGCAAGTCCGCCTGTTAGGACAATCGCGTCTACTTTTCCAGATAGGACCGCGCTGGCAGAACCGATTTCTTTTGCTACCTGATATGCCATCGCGTCATATACAAGCTTCGCTTTTTCATTCCCCTGCTTGATCATCTTTTCGACCTTGACTGCATCATTCGTGCCCAGGTAGCCAACCAGACCTCCCTGGCCGACAAGCTTTTTCATGATTTCATCCCGGAAGAAATCCCCTGAGAAGCATAGCTGAACCAGGTCTCCAGCCGGCACTGTGCCTGCACGTTCAGGACTGAAAGGACCATCACCATGCAGACCATTATTGACATCAACGACCCTGCCCCTCTTATGGGCTCCTACAGTGATACCGCCACCAAGATGGGTAATGATGAGGTTAAGCTCTTCATACCTCCTGCCGAGTTCTCTGGCAACCCTGCGCGCAACCGCCTTCTGGTTCAGAGCATGAAAAATGCTCTTGCGTTCAATGAGCGAGAACCCTGAAACTCGTGCGATCGGGTCAAGTTCATCGACCACGACCGGGTCTACAATAAAGGAAGGAATGTTCAAACCAGAGGCGATTTCATAAGCCAAGATACCGCCCAAATTTGATGCGTGCTGGCCAGAGTAGCCTGCCCGCAAGTCTTCAAGCATCTTATTGTTAACTGCATATGTACCGCCCTCGATTGGCCGTAAAAGACCGCCGCGCCCACAAACAGCACTCAATTTTGAAATGTTGATGCCTTCGGTATCAAGCGTTTCAAGTATCGTATTCTTCCTGAATTCGTATTGATCGATGATGGTCTCATAGGAGTTGATGACAGCTGAATCATGTCGGATTGTTTTTTCGAAAATTGATACTTCGTTATCAAAAACACCTATTTTCGTTGATGTAGATCCTGGATTTATGACTAGAATCCGATGTTCTGTTTGTTGCACAGTTAAACCTCCAATTTGCTTACGGGCTGCTTCCAATCCGTAACGTCAGTAGCATTTAGGAAACAGCAGAGGCGCCGAAGGTTCGATTCAGCGCACTCTGCAAATCATTTTTGATTAAGGGTGTATTCTTCTTTCACATAGCTGAAATCATGCAGATTTTCACACTGCTGGAGAAAAGCACCTCCTTGAAAAATCCCGTCTTAACGGCGGCTTAAGATATGGTGGCCGTTTTGCAGGAACTGGCTGCGGGAATTGCGCATTCTCTCAATGCGTTCTTCTGCCATACGGTCTGCCGCTTTATACGTAGGGATCCCGTCCCTCTTGGCAATTTCAATGACTTTTTCTATATTGTTATAAATCGTTTCTACCTTTTTCATCGCTCTCTCAGCATTATAGCCATACAGCTCATCTGCTACGTTGATTACTCCGCCTGCGTTGATGACATAATCAGGAGCGTAAACGATGCCCATTTCGTGGATGATGTCGCCATGCTTGGTATCCTTCAGCTGGTTATTTGCTGCACCGGCAATAACCTTTGCTTTGATTTGCGGAATTGTTTCATCATTGATGACCGCGCCTAATGCACAAGGAGCATAAATATCACAGTCAACGCCATAGATTTCATCTGGGTCAACTGCCTTTGCCCCAAATTCCTCAACAGCTCTTTGGACTGCTTCTTTATTGATGTCAGTAACGATCAGCTGAGCGCCTTCTTCATGAAGGTGGCGGCATAGATTGTATGCGACATTCCCTACACCCTGGACTGCAATCGTCTTACCCTCAAGAGAATCTGTTCCGAACGCTTCCTTCGCAGCTGCCTTCATCCCTCTGTATACACCGTAAGCAGTTACTGGTGAAGGATTACCGGATGATCCGAATGCCGGTGAAATACCTGTTACATAATCTGTTTCTTCATGGATCAAGTCCATGTCAGCTACCGTTGTACCAACATCTTCAGCAGTGATGTATCTGCCATTCAAGCCCTGGATATAACGGCCGAACGCACGGAACATTTCTTCGTTCTTGTCCTTGCGAGGGTCACCGATGATGACCGTTTTTCCACCGCCAAGGTTGAGTCCAGCTGCCGCATTCTTATAAGTCATGCCCTTAGCCAGTCGAAGAGCATCTTCGATCGCTGCTTCTTCTGAAGCGTAAGTCCACATGCGGGTACCGCCCAAAGCTGGCCCTAAAGTTGTATCATGGATTGCGATAATCGCTTTCAAACCTGATTGCTTATCCTGGCAAAACACTACCTGCTCATAATCATACTGTTCAAGATACTTGAAGATTTCCATTTCTAGTTCCCCCTCTGATTTATGTAGGTTATTTTTCAGCAGAGCATAACGCCAGTGCAAGAGAATAAAGCTTGCTTTCGGCTGTATCTGCCCTGGATGTTAACACGATTGGAGCTTTTGCCCCTGATATGACTGCGCCAACTTTTGCATTGGCAAAATAAACTAATGATTTATAGAGTACATTGCCGACTTCGATTGCAGGGACTAAAAGGATATCGGCTTTCCCGGCAACATCACTCTTGATTCCCTTGTGCTCGGCAGCCAGCTGTGAAACCGCATTATCGAGCGCGAGCGGACCGTCTACAATACATCCGGTAATTTGCCCTCTTTGATTCATGACCGTCAATGCTGCTGCATCCAGCGTTGCCTGCATGGCGGGATTGACTACTTCCACTGCTGCAAGAGGTGCCACTTTTGGCATGTCAATACCGATTGAATGAGCTACCCGGACGGCATTTTTAATGATTTGTGCCTTTTGTTCAAGGTCCGGCGCAATATTCATCGCAGCATCGGTAACGATTGTGTAGCGATCATACCCCGGCACTTCAAAAACAGCCACATGGGATAAAACCGCTCCCGTCCTAAGGCCGTACTCCTTATTCAGGACAGCTTTCAGGATTGTGGCAGTCGGGATATTCCCCTTCATCACTACCTGTGCTTCATTCGCAGTGACAGCCTTCACTGCCATCTCTGCGGCCATACTGTTATTAGGTGCAGAAACAATTTCCATCCCTTTATGACTTGCTAGTTCAGGATGCTGCGTGGCAATGATCCTTCTGATTTCCTTTTCATCTCCATAAAGCAGGAAATCGGCCAGGTTCCTTTTAACGGCCTCGGCAACTGCTTCTAATACTTCTGTATCTTCTGCCGCTGACACGGCAATGGTTTTCCTGTCATTTCGGGATGCCATGCTGATTAGTGAGTCAAGTTTCATGTCTGGAGTCAACCCTTTCTTTCTTTTGCGCACCACCCGTTATTTATATATGCAAGAAGCGTGCCAACATAAAAACCGTGAAAACGCTTTACTTTTCCCGAAAAATATTATGCAATAAATTGCACGGTGTGAAATTTATTGCATGCTATTCATTTCAATGCCGTATTTTTCGAGCTTATAATACAGATTTCTTACAGAAATGCCCAGTAATCTAGAGGCAGCAGTTTTATTGCCTTTCACGGAATTAATAGTAGTTTTTATTACTCTTGCTTCGTATCTTTCCAATTGGACTGCCAGTGTCTCTGAACGGATTGTTTGGGCATCGTCGTCTTCTTTTTCCTTCTCCTGGCTATTCAGGAGTTCGGGAAGATGTTCTTCCTGGATGATGGTTTCGTTATAATTAAGGAAGATGATCGCCCGGCCGAGCACATTCTCCAGTTCCCTGACATTCCCTGGCCAGTCATAATCCATTAATTTCTTAATAGCCTTATCCGAGACACCTTCAACATTTCTTCCGTAGTCCTGATTAATTTTCCGGATGAGCCTTTCGCAAAGCAGCGGAATGTCATCTTTCCTTCTCCTGAGAGGAGGTATATGGATCGGCATCCTGTTCAGACGATAATATAAATCTTCCCTAAAACTGCCATTTGCTATCGCTTTTTCAAGATTCATATTGGTTGCAGCGATGACCCGGACATTGATGGACACAGGTTTCGTTCCTCCGACACGGACAATTTCCCTTTCCTGCAGGACCCGCAGCAGTTTAGCCTGTGTATTTGCCGGCAATTCACCTATTTCATCTAGAAAGATGCTTCCGTTATTGGCTTCTTCAAAGAAACCGCGCTTCCCGCCTCTTTTTGCACCCGAGAAAGCCCCTTCTTCATAACCAAAAAGTTCGCTTTCCAGCAGCGACTCGGAAATAGCGGCACAATTAACACGAATGAACTTGTTGAACTTGCGGTCACTGGCATTGTGGATGGCATGGGCAAAAAGCTCTTTCCCTGTACCTGACTCACCGCGGAGGAGGACAGTAGCAGGAGTTTTCGCCCCGAGCTTCGCCTGTTCAACCGGAATCGTCATTTCTTCCGATTGGCCGATTATATCCTCAAACGAATATTTCGCCTCAAGGGTCCTGATGATTTGCCTTGCGCGATGGAGTTCCCGGTTCAGATTCTGGATCTCAGACATATCATGGATGACCCCGACACTGCCCTTTAATTTCCCATCCACGATGATAGGGGCTACATTCACGACTACTTCCTTTTTATTCGGACCAACCCTCATAGCAGCTCCGCGAACAGGCCTTCTTGTCTTAAGCACCTTCATATGCATGCTTTCTCCCTCGGAGATATCTGCAGTTGCAGGCTGTCCGATTACTTCTTCTTCTTTTAGCCCGGTTATTCTCGTGTAGGCAGGATTAATCATAATCCCACGGCCATCTTCATCCACAACGGATATTGCCTCATCACTGGAATGAATGATTGCCTGGAGCATCGTTTGGATTTCTTTCAGGTTTGTTATCTCTTCCGCAAGATTGACTACATCCGTAATATCCTTGAACACGGAAAATGCACCAATCAGCTGGTCATTCTCATCAATAATCGGAATTCTTGTTGTGATAATTTTTGAGCCATTGGGCAGCAATAATTCCTGATTGGACTCCACCTTCCTCGTATGGAGGATTCTCGGAAGTTTGCTGGTCGGAATGATTTCCAGGACATGGCGGCCCTCAGCAAGCTCCCTTTTATTGCCGATGATTTTTTCTGCGCTTTTATTGAACAAAGTTACCGTTCCCTCTGTATTGATGACGACCATGCCATCTCCTGAGGAATTAAAGATTAAATCATGTTCATATGTAATTTTTCTGAGAGTCTTGATCAACTCTTCCTTTTCTTCTAACAAGGTAGCAAGAAGGAATGCAACACTGCCTGGGATCAGCACCGTGTTTTTACTGCGGGCATCTCTTAATTCACGGAAAACCTGTTCCTCCCCGGTCACTTCGATGACGATGTCCAATTCATCGGACATATATGCTCGCCAATCTGTCCCGGTTGGGATACCAGCTTCCTTTGCAGCCAGTATTCCTGGAGCATTCGGATTAATGTCAACCACAGCAGCTACATTGGCCGTTTGTTTAAAAATGTCCAGAATGGCCGTTCCACCCTTGCCAGCCCCTACAATCATTATTTTTTGCATAATTGTCCACCACATATCGGAAAAATATTTCATGGATTGCTTTTTAGAGTCTGCAATTTCTTTCAATTTCATTGTAATGCTTTTTGAATGCGCTGACAAATTTCTTTCTTTTCTAACTTTTCCGGAGATAATATGCCATGAGCAACTTATATTGCGGAAAAACCGGGCGTTGAGTATACTTTCTAAAGAGGACAAATTACGAGGGGATACCAAATGATCAGGATTGTAGCGTTAATCATCATGCTGATACCAGGTGTCATTGCTGCTTTGGGTGTAAAACTGATGCGCGATATGGTTTTCGGGATTTTGCAGGCACCTTTTCCCTATTTATGGCTTCAGTTCCTGGCCGGACTCATCTTTTTCCTGGCGGGACTGGGATTCATCGCAGGTTTCATTCTGCATCGGGACCGTAAAAGGAATAAAGTACAGGCATTCTTCCGCATACCTGATAGCAATAAAAAGCAAAACAGGCCTTGAATTTTTCAGGCCTGTTTTTTAGTTCCCCTTATTTGGAATGCCTTTGCAGGGTCATCTGTAATGACCGCACTGCAATTTACCCTGAACAGCCTTTCCAGCTCAGCATCCTTATTTACCGTATATGGCCTCACATCAATCCCGCTTTCAAGTGACGCTTTAATGATTTCGTCCGGCGCAGCTCTCCAATGAGGATGGAAACCTTTGGCCCTGATTGACTGCGCGTAAACCCATGGCATATATAAACCATCAGAAAGCAAAGGAGCTATTTCTATGTCAGGTGCCATCATGTAGCTATGGACAATGCTATAATGATTAAAGGATGAAATGATAATCCTGTCAGATAATTGATAATCCCTTATCATATGGATCACTTTTTCTTCCATGCCATCATATGGAATAATGGTGTTTTTGAGTTCAATATTACAGTTCAATTCTGTTCCTGCCAGCCACTCAAGGACTTCATCTAGAGCCGGAATCTGTTGTTTTTCCGACTGTGCACTGAACTTGAAGCGCGCATCCAATTTCCTTAATTCCTTATAATTATAGTCCTTGACCAATCCTGTTCCATCGGTAGTTCGATCGACCTTTTCATCATGAATGACTACCAGTTCACCGTCTTTCGTCATCTGGACATCAAGCTCAAGTCCATCGGCCCCTGCCTTTTCAGCTTCTTTAAAAGCGAGCATAGTATTTTCCGGATATTCAGCCGCATAGCCACGATGTGCTAAAATTAGAGTCATAAACCATCACACCCATCATTTTATTTGGAGGTATTAACAATGAGACCACTGCATATTTCTGCCGAGACGGCAATCATGCTCTCGGAAAAATTAGGAGTTCCCGTTGAACAAATCATGCATATGCCCCAGCATATCCTTTTGCAAAAACTTGCCGAACTTGACAAGGATAAGGAGAACTGACTTTTTAAAGGCGCCTGAGGGCGTTTTTTTTATATTTATCTCAGGTCACAATATATATCATAATATGCAGACATGCCATTGACCAACTTTCTACCACGTAAAAATAAAAACATCTTACTCGATTTCGACTTTTATCGAAATCAAGTAAGATGTCGTTATGATGTATGGAAAAATAGCTAAATATTGTCTAACCCTTTCAAGAAGCTTTATGCTCCAAACGCAGCTTGTCAGCGACCATCGCGATGAACTCGGAATTAGTAGGCTTCGCTTTAGACATGCTCACTGTATAGCCGAATAATGAAGAAATGGAGTCGATATTTCCTCTGCTCCATGCAACCTCAATCGCATGTCGGATCGCACGTTCTACACGGCTGGCCGTTGTATTGAATTTCTTTGCGATATCCGGGTAGAGGACTTTTGTGATCGAGCCAAGGAGTTCAATATCGTTGTAAACCATAGAAATAGCTTCACGCAGGTACATATAGCCTTTAATATGGGCAGGGACGCCAATTTCATGAATGATGCTTGTAATGCTTGCATCCAGATTTTTAGGCTTTTGTTCAGCATTTGACCTTCCATAATTGATGGAAGACGGCTTTCTTGCTACAGATTTTGCCTTGCCGCTTACCTGGCGGATATGGCCTGCAAGATGCTCCATGTCAAATGGTTTCAGGATGAAGTAAGATGCTCCAAGTTCTACAGCTTTTTTCGTCACATCTTCCTGACCGAAGGCTGTCAGCATGATGACATTTGGGATAATTCCTTTTTTCATGTCACGGAGCCTTTCGAGCACCGCCAGACCATCGAGATGCGGCATAATAATATCTAAAAGCAAGACATCAGGATCAGTGTCTTCAAGCATTTCCAAACATTCCTGGCCATTATGGGCAACCCCTACAATTTCCATATCTTCCTGGGAAGAAATATATTCTTCCAAAAGACCAACTAATTCTCTGTTGTCATCTACAACGCATACTTTTATTTTGTTCACTGCTTGGTTCCTCCTCAAATCCAATTATGATCACAAACATTATCTTCTCTAAATTCTATTCTAAATGACTAATTCGACAATGCAACAGAAATTCCTCTTATTTTTAATTTTTTCTTAAAAAAGTAATATTTTCTTATATTTGCTTCAATTTCCTCTGTTTTTCGACTAATTTCGATAGTTGACAAAAAAGCAAGCAGGAATTTGTCGAATTATCTCTATTTTCATTGCTGCCACTTTTAGACAAGGCTGTTGATTTTCGTTCCAGGCGCTTCGCTTTCCGCTGGAAGAATAATGAAAAAGCCCAACTGCCGGCTTTTTCAAAAGGCAATTCTTCCTGGCTGGCGCTGATCCTCCTCGTCGCTTTGCTCCTGCGGGGTCTTACCTGACCAGCTGCGCCACAGGACACTGATTAGCTTCCTGAATCAGCCTAGGCACGATGGAAATGCGGTAGCATTTTCGGAGGAGTCTACGCGCCTGCCACTACAATCAACAGGTTAGAAATATCAACATTGGTCTTTAACAGTTCAAATTGACGACAAAGAAAAGGCGGCATACGCCGCCGCCGAATTCCTGCTTAACTTGCCTGCTCTCTTGGTTTTTCGTAGATGTCTATCCCTGCTTCATTCAGCATCCATTCAATATGGACTCCGTATCCGCTTGTTGGGTCATTTACGAACACATGCGTCACAGCACCTACAAGCTTGTTATCCTGAATGATCGGGCTGCCGCTCATTCCCTGGACAATCCCGCCTGTTTTCTCCAGCAGCTCAGGATCTGTTACCTTGATAACCATACCCTTTGTTGCCGGGAATTTTTGCGGGATGGTGCTGACAATCTCTATATCAAAAAGATTAACTTCGTCATTATTCACAACTGTAAGGATTTTCGCCGGTCCTTCCTTTACCTGATGGGACAGGGCAATCGGCAATGGCTTGTCAAATACTCCATTCGTAATATCCTTGTTCAGCTCACCGAAAATCCCAAAAGGACTGTTCCGGCGGATATTTCCAATTACTTCTCTGTCGGAAGAAAAGCGTGCCAGTTTTTCACCTGGATTGCCTTTCCCGCCTTTTTCGATTGAAGTAACGGTCGATCTAACGATTTGCCCATCCTCAACCACAATTGGCTTTTTTGTATCCATGTCAGATATGACATGTCCAAGTGCTCCATATTTTTTTGACTGAGGATGATAAAAGGTCATCGTCCCGATTCCTGCTGCCGAATCACGTATATACAAGCCAAGTTTATAAGTGTTCTCGTTTACATCCTTCTTAGGCTGCAGCCGGGTTTTGATTTTTTCATTTTCCCGCTTGATAACTACATCCAATGGCTTCCCGTCTGCTCCTGCTTGTTTTACGAATGGGCCGACGTCTGCCATTTTTTCTATTTGCTGTCCATTGATTTCTGTGATAATGTCGCCTTTTTTGATACCAGCCAGTTCTCCTGGAGATACCCTTCCTTCATCTGCCTGAACCTGATGATGTCCGACCACAAGGACACCAACTGTATTAAGTTTTACTCCTATTGATTGACCGCCTGGCCTGACCTTGAAATCCTTAAGGACATTCACATCGACCTTTTTCACCGGGAATCCGGCTAACTCAAGGACCATCTCATCCTTTCCATGCCTTTTCGCCTCAATAGAAACTGTTTCATCTTTCTGGTCAACCGTGATGCTCGAATCAGTTAAGGGAGCCGTTACTTGAACTGCATTTGCCTGGAAATCAAGCTTTTGCCCCTCGAATAAAGTTATATCTCCTGGAATAGATAAATATTCATGTACTGGTTTTGCAAATCCTAAAGCAATTAATGAAACAAGGAGAATTCCACCAATAAATTTTCTGAGAAAATCTTTTTTCAATCCATTCACTCTCCTCGCTTCTAGTCCACACACATCAAAAATGGCTACACCTTTAATTTTGCCTCGACTCGCCTCATTTATAACCGGTATAAAAATAAAAAAGCTACCCTTTATGGATAGCTTTTCATGTGACAGCCTTCATATTCTGTGCCAGCTGCAGCAATTCTTCTGCATGCTGTTTTGTAAGCTCCGTAATTTCCACACCGGAAATCATCCTTCCGATTTCCTTCACCTTATCAGATGATGATAGCGGAGTAACGGAGGTTTTGGTCCGCCCATTTTTGATGACCTTCGCAATATAAAGATGGGTATCCGCCATAGCAGCTACCTGAGGCAAGTGAGAAATACAAAGCACCTGGGATCCGGTCGAAACATTGTAGATCTTTTCAGCGATCGATTGCGCGACCCTCCCGCTCACACCTGTATCTACTTCATCAAAAATAATCGATGTGACACCCTGATGTTTGGAGAAGATACTTTTTAGAGCCAGCATGATTCTTGACAGCTCTCCACCAGAAGCGACCTTGGACAATGGCTTTAAAGGCTCTCCAGGATTTGTTGAAATATAAAATTCAACTTTGTCCGCTCCATTTTTCTGGAAAACGTCCAGGTCCGAATCGATCTTTAATTCAAATACCGCTTTTTCCATATAAAGCTCTTTTAATTCTTTATGAATCAGCTTCGTCAGTTTCTTGGCCCATTTTTTGCGTGTTTCAGTTAAATTATGGGCTTCAATCCGCAAGTCTTTTTTGAGCGATGCCAATTCCTTTTCCATCTGGCCAATATGGACTTCCTTGTTTTGCAGCGTCTCAATTTCTTCTTCGATCTTAGAAGCATATTCAAGGATCTCTTCAATCGACTTACCATATTTCCGCTTAAGCTGGTTGATTTCATTCAATCTGTCTTCTATCTCCAGTAAACGCTGAGGATCATACTCAAGGGAATCGAGGTCGTTTCTGATCGTTCTCGCAGCATCCTCGAGCATATAGTAGCTGTTTGCGACAGTTTCTGCGACCGTTTTATATTCAGGATCCAATTCAGCAGCACTCTGGAGATTATCCATAACCAGTCCGATCCAATCCAGACCTTTCTGATCGCCTTGCAGCGCATTGTAGCTTGTCTGGATACTTTCGAAGATGCGTTCAAAATTGGCAAGCTTCCGCCGTTCTTCCAGCAGTTCCTCATCCTCGTTCATCATCAGGTTCGCTGACAGGATTTCATCATGCTGGAACTGGATCAGGTCGAGCCTGTGCGCCATTTGCTGTTCATTTTCACTGAGGTTCTTAAGCTTTTTGAGTGTTTGTTCATACGATCTGTATACCAGTTGATACTCCTGGAGGGCAGGAAGGATTTCATCTGATCCAAACTGGTCCAAAAGATTGATATGCCGTGTTTCATCCATTAGTTCCTGGTGTTCGTGCTGGCCATGGATATCAATCAGCGTTGAACCGACTTCCCTTAAGACAGCGATGGTGACAAGCTTGCCATTGATTCTGCAAACACTTTTGCCACTGGCTGCAATATCCCTCCTTAAAACAATCATCCCGTCCTCGATTTCAATCCCGAATTCTGCTGCTTTCGACTTACACGGATGGTTTTCACCTTCAATAAAAAACAGCCCTTCGATCTCCGCCTTATCCTCACCGTGACGGACAAATTCGGCTGAACCTCTCCCGCCGACAAGCAGGTGGATTGCATCAATGATAATGGATTTACCGGCACCGGTTTCTCCAGTCAGAACAGTTAGACCTTTATTGAAAGATACAGATAATGATTCAATAATGGCGAAATTACGTATTGATAATTCATTTAACAAGCAAACGTCACCTCATTTACAGCATGTCAAGAAAACGATTTGTGACCGACTCAGTATCCTCTGGAGTACGGCAAATAATCAAGATGGTATCGTCTCCACAAATCGTTCCTAATATATCATCCCAATCAAGATTATCAATCAGTGCACCAATCGCATTCGCATTGCCAGGCAATGTTTTCATGACTAACAGATGTCCAGCCTGGTCGATTCGGATAAAAGCGTCCATCAGCGATCTTTTCAATTTTTGCAGTGGGTTGAAACGCTGGTCAGCTGGCAGGCTGTATTTATATCTTCCATCAATCAAAGGGACCTTTACAAGATGCAGCTCTTTAATATCACGAGAAACTGTTGCCTGTGTAACATTAAAACCCGCCGCCTTCAAACGGTCGACCAGTTCATCCTGAGTCTCGATATCCTTGCTTGCAATCAACTCACGAATTTTAATATGTCTTTGTCCTTTATTCATTCATATCACCTCTGGATAAATCCGAAACATTCATATACTCATATGTTAGCCGATTTCAACAGAATGTACAATCTTTCGTGGTTATTCAGCAAAAGATCATGCCGGAATTGACAAAGTGGTGAACAACTTTTCAAGCCAACAAAAAAAGAACAGACTGATAAAGTCTATTCTTCTTCACTGGTTTGTTTCGATTTCAGTTCATCATGTGCCTGCGTCACAACTGTTTCAGGCAGGATTTTCAACATTGATTTGCCCTTTTCATCTTCTGGATTGTTCCACTGGAGATGGAGGAGGAATTCAATATTGCCATCTCCGCCGGTGATGGGCGAAAAGCTTAAGTCCTTGACATCATATCCCTGTTCAATCGAAAAAGAAATAATCCGGTCCAAAACTTGTTCGTGGACCTTCCTGTCTCGGACGATTCCTTTTTTGCCTACTTGTTCCCTTCCTGCCTCAAACTGCGGTTTAACGAGGGCCACAATATCGCCCCCTGGCACCAGCAAGGTTTTGAGGACAGGCAGGATGAGCCGGAGTGAAATGAACGAAACATCAATGCTTGCGAAATCCGGCATACCTTTTTCAAGATCTTCTGGTTTCACATAACGGAAATTCGTACGTTCCATCACGACGACTCTTTCATCCTGGCGAAGCTTCCAGGCGAGCTGATTGTAGCCAACATCAAGTGCATAGGACATTTCAGCACCATTTTGAAGAGCACAATCAGTAAATCCGCCAGTAGAAGCCCCGATATCAAGCAGCTTTTTCCCGTTGACATCAAGGTCAAAAACCTTCAGGGCCTTTTCCAGCTTTAGTCCGCCGCGACTTACATACGGAAGGAGATTTCCTTTAACCGTCAACGGAAGATCGATATTAACCTTTTCACCTGGCTTGTCAAGCCTGTTTTCGTTTGAATAGACGAGTCCTGCCATGATTGTCCGTTTCGCTTTTTCCCTTGTTTCGGCAAGGCCGCGGTCTACCAGCAGAACATCTAAACGTTCTTTTTTTATTTTCATTGCTTACGCCCTTTTTTGTTTCTGTCTTGCAAGCTTTTGCATTCTTAAAACAACATCTTCTGTTGTCATGCCAATTTCATGAAGCAGCTTGTCGACGCTTCCATGTTCGATGAACTTGTCCGGAATCCCCATCCTGTCGATTTCGACGTGCTGATAGCCAAGGTCATGTGCCGTTTCAAGCACAAAGCTTCCGAATCCGCCCTGCAGGACAGCTTCCTCAATGGTCAGGATCGGCATGTTTTCGTTCAGGATCCCTGTAAGCATTTCTTCATCAAGCGGCTTGATAAAACGTGCATTGACAACTTTTACGGATACACCTTGCTTTTCAAGGATTTCCGCCGCTTCCATTGCCATCGGAATGGTTGTTCCGAACGTGAGGATGGCTGCATCTTCACCTTCACGCAGCACTTCCCAGCTGCCAATCGGGATTTCCTTCAGTTCTTCATCCATTGGGACACCGAGACCATTGCCTCGAGGGTAACGCATCGCAATCGGTCCATCATCATACTGGATTGCAGTCTTCACCATATGCTGACCTTCGTTTTCATCTTTCGGCATCATCAAGACCATATTAGGCAGATGCCTCAGGAAGGCAATATCGAATACACCTTGATGCGTTTCACCATCCGCTCCAACAAGTCCGGCACGGTCTATGCCGATGAACACATTAAGGTTCTGGCGGCATATATCATGAACTACCTGGTCATAGGCTCGCTGCAGGAAGGTGGAATAGATCGCCAGGAATGGCTTCATCTTTTGTGTCGCCAGGCCAGCAGCAAAAGTCGTTGCATGCTGTTCGGCAATTCCGACGTCAATCATCCGGTCAGGGAATTCACTTGCGAAGCCTTCAAGTTTTGAACCAACAGGCATCGCTGGTGTCACAGCCACGATCCGCTCATCTGTCCGTGCGATTTTTCTTACAGTCTCACTGACGAGCTTACTCCATGCCGGCGGTGCGGAGTCCGGTTTTACGAAAGCACCGGTTTCCATTTTATAAGGGCCTGTTCCATGCCAGGTGCCGATTTTATCATTTTCAGCAGGATTGTATCCCTTGCCTTTTTTGGTGATGACATGCAGAAGCACAGGACCTTCCTGTTTCTTTGCATATGCAAGGTTCTCGAAAAGAGCGTCATAGTCATGGCCATCCACTGGTCCAAGATAAGTGAAACCCAACTCTTCGAAAAAGATGCCTGAAACGAAGAGATATTTTAAACTGTCCTTGATCCGCTCGGCTGTGGACGCCAGCTGGCCGCCAATGGCAGGGACTTTTTTAAGCAGGTATTCGAGCTCATCTTTTACCCAGTGGTATTTACCCGCAGTCCGAAGACGTCCAAGCACATTATGCAAGGCTCCAACATTTGGCGCGATGGACATTTCATTATCGTTCAGAATCACGATCAGCTTCTTTTTCTCATGTCCGATATGATTCAACGCCTCTAACGCCATTCCCCCTGTAAGGGCACCATCGCCGATGATCGGCACAATATGGGAATTTTCCCCCTTCAAATCACGGGCGATTGCCATTCCCATTGCAGCTGATAAAGAGGTTGAGCTATGGCCGGTTTCCCAGACATCATGCTCGCTTTCCACCATTTTCGGGAATCCGCAAAGGCCTTTATGCTGCCGCAATGTATCGAATTGACAAGCTCTGCCTGTCAGGATTTTATGAACATAGGACTGGTGGCCAACATCCCAGAGGAATTTATCCTTTGGGCTGTCAAAGCATTTATGGAGAGCAATCGTTAATTCGACCACTCCAAGGTTAGGTCCAATATGTCCTCCTGTGACCGATAATTTTTCTATCAAAAACTGCCGAATCTCCCTGCTTAACTCTTCCAATTCCTTTTTCGAAAGATTTTTCAAGAAGGAAGGGTCTTTTATCGATAAAAGATCCATTCGGACCACTCACTTTCATTTCTGACTTATCATTCCGCCATTTTTTCAGGCTGTTCTTCATAGACTATTGCTCTGCCTGCTCCGTATCAGGCCGCAATACAAGCAATATGGTTAAAATAACCTTATTCTAAAAAAGTTGTTAGTAATAACATATATTAAATAAAGAACGGTTTTCAAGCTATACCTTAAAATATGGCATCTATTTTTCACAATATGTATAAAAAAAGCCGCCAACACCAAGGTGCTAACAGCTTATTATAGCACACGGATGAAGAATGCTTCAACGAGGCACAGATTTCTAATGGTTTCTTAATCCAATCAAATCCGTAATTTGTGAAAGGACCCCCACTTGAAGCCCGGTTGATTCCAGAGCATCCTTGGCATTGCGCAGGTGATCCTGCAGGGCTTGTTTGGCTCCATCCAGTCCAAGCAAAGCGGGATATGTGCTTTTTTCGTTCGCAGTATCGCTGCCGATAGGTTTGCCAATCATCTCTTCTGTCCCTTCGAGGTCCAGGATATCGTCTCTAATCTGGAAAGCAAGACCGATATGATAAGCAAACTTCGCCAGTATTTCCTTTTGTGCAGCAGTTGCCCCGGCAATCTCTGCTCCGGCAATGATACTGTATTCAAGCAATTTCCCTGTTTTATGGATATGGATATATTCAAGCTGTTCGAGCGTCAGCTTTCTGTGCTCCCCTTCCATATCCGCTACTTGTCCGCCAACCATACCATGAGCTCCCGCAGCAGTTGACAGCCTGCTGATCAATGTCAGCTTGACCTTGTCGGATGCTGACTCCTCTGGCATTTCCGCAATCATGTTGAAGCTAAGCGTCAACAATGCATCTCCTGCAAGAATGGCCGTGGCTTCACCGAACACTTTATGATTCGTCAGCTTTCCTCTTCTTAGATCATCATCATCCATGCTTGGCAGATCATCATGGATCAAAGAATAAGTATGGACCATTTCAATTGCCGCAGCAGCATCAAGTCCATGAATCGGGTCTTTGCCAAAAGCGTCAATCACCGCAAAGACCAGAAGCGGCCGAATTCTCTTCCCGCCTGCTTCAAGAGAATAGAGCATGGCCTTTGCAAGATTTTCCGGAGTCTCCAGGGAACCAACTGCATCCCTGAGCCGCTCCTCAAGAAGTGCCTTATATTTCTTTGAAAAAGAATCTAGTGAAACAGGATGCAAAACTATTCCTCCTCATTTATGGAGAAGCTTTCAGTCCGTCCATCTTCAGTAATGATCTGGGCCAGTTGTTCTTCCACATTCTTTAGCTTATCATGGCAAAGTTTGGATAATTCCATTCCTTCTTTATAAAACGAGATTGCTTCCTCCAATGGCACATCGCCCTCTTCCAATTTTTCAACAATACTCTCCAATTGGTCCATCGCCTGTTCAAAGCTCAGTTTTTTTTCTTCAGCCATTGTTTTCACTCTCCTCAATATCTGTAACGACGCATTTAATGCTTCCATCAGAAAGCTTTACGAATATTTTTCGTTCCGGCTTTACCTGGCTGACAGTCTTGATTAAGCTTCCATCATCTGTGTAGGCAAGGCTATAGCCGCGGTCCATGATTTTCAGCGGGCTCAATGCTTCAAGAGTGGACAGGATCCCGTTGAACTCTTTTCTCTTTTCTGAAACAACAGCTGTCATGGCCCGGTTTAATGCCCTCGTTGTTCTTAAATGTCTCTCTGCAGAGATTTTCCTTAATTCCTCTGGATGGCTGCGCTCCAATCTTCGTTTCAATTGAATAAGCGCATCATGTTTAGAGGAATATAATTTTTCAGCTCCGCGGGTTAGTGATTCAGTCAGCTTGTCGATTTGTTCAAGCTTTTGCTCATATAATTTTCTAGGGTAGCGGAAGGCGTAAGACCTGATCAGCCGCTGGTAGCGCTCTTGCTGGAAGAACACCTTTTCCCGCATAGCCCTCATCAGTCTCGTCTCCCTGTTCATTACCCTCTCAATCAATTCCTGGATATGAGGGACAGCAAGTTCAGCCGCACCTGTAGGCGTCGGTGCTCTCATGTCTGCAACGAAATCCGCAATCGTGAAATCCGTTTCATGTCCGACTGCCGAAATAATCGGTATTCGTGAGGCAAAAATCGCCCTTGCGACTGTTTCCTCATTGAAATTCCACAATTCTTCAATCGATCCGCCTCCGCGTCCAATGATCAGAACATCAAGATCTTCCCGCTCATTTGCCTTCTCGATCGCCCTCACGATGGAAGGGCCGCCCTGATCACCCTGTACAAGTGCTGGAAAGATCAGTACCTTCGTTATCGGATATCTTCTTTTGATCGTCGTCAGTATATCACGGATTGCCGCCCCTGTTGGAGATGTGACAATCCCGACAGCTTTCGGGTATTTTGGGATAGGCTGTTTATATTTCGGGGAAAAAAGCCCTTCTTGCTCAAGCTTTTTCTTGAGCTGCTCATAAGCGACGAATAAATCGCCCACTCCATCGGTTTTCATATCCTTTATGTATATCTGATACTGGCCGCTGCCTTCATATACGGAGATATCTCCTCTGACCAGCACCTTCATCCCATTCTCAGGCCTGAACTTCATGTTTCGGGCAGATCCGGCAAACATGACAGCAAGTATTCGGGCTTTCTCGTCCTTGAGTGTAAAATACATATGTCCGCTGGAATGCCTTTTGAAATTTGAAATTTCACCTTTGAGATAAACACCCTGCAAATGCGGATCAGCATCGAATTTTCGTTTTATGTATTTAGTTAACGCATTGACGGTAAGATAACGCTGTTGCTCCATTGGAAAACTCCTTTGGCGGAACATATGAATATTCCTTTAAAGATTGATTCAGGCTTCATAAAAAACTGCCCATATCCATTATAAGTTTAGAATCCCGATTCGTCACTTAACATAAGTGGATTTTCAGTTTCTAACCATAACAGATATGGACAGGATACTGCCTTATCGATTTGAATTTTGTAGTCTGCTCATATTATTTTTTGCCGACTTGAGGGTATTGTACATCAGCATGGCAATGGTCATTGGACCGACACCGCCCGGCACTGGAGTGATATAGCCGGCTTTTTCTTTTACTTCATCAAAAGCGACATCCCCGCATAGTTTGCCTTCATCGTTCCGATTCATGCCCACATCGATGACGACAGCTCCTGGTTTGATATGGTCCGCTGTAATCAATCCGGCTTTTCCAACAGCCGCTACAATGACATCCGCCTGCTTTGTGTGTTCTTTCAAATCCTTTGTTCTCGAATGGCAGTATGTAACCGTTGCATTTTCATTTAAAAACAATTGGCCTGCCGGCTTCCCGACAATATTGCTTCTGCCAACCACGACTACATGCTTGCCGGCTAGGTCGATTCCGATTTCCTCCATCATCACCATCACACCGTAAGGAGTACATGGCAAAAAGGCATCCTGTCCGGTCATCATTCTGCCAATATTGATCGGATGGAAGCCATCAACATCTTTTTCAGGGGAAATGGCTTCAATCAATTTCTTCTCGCTGATATGCTCCGGAAGAGGCAGTTGTACCAAAATGCCGTGGATGGCCTCATCGTTGTTCAATTCTTCAATTTTGGCCAATAGTTCCTGCTCAGCAATCGAAACAGAATATTCAATCAGGACGTTATGCATCCCCAGTTCCCTTGCCGTTTTTTGCTTGCTGGTGACATAGGTTCTCGATGCCTGGTTATCTCCGACAAGAATGACAGCCAGGCCTGGAGTAACACCCTGCTTTTTTAGCTCCTGGACCTGATCCGCAATTTCGAGTCTTTTCTTTTTAGCAATTTCTTTCCCATCAATAATTATAGCAGCCATACTTTCTCCCCCTATATAATCAGGGAAAGGCCAACCTGCATGCTTCAATGGTGTCAGGAAATGCTTTGTTTCACTTTTGACAGAACACCATTGATGAACCGGCTTGATTGGTCATCCCCATATAATTTAGCAATTTCAATCGCTTCATCAAGAACGACATTCATAGGTACCTCTTCATTGCAGTATTTCAATTCATATACAGCCAGGCGAAGCAGATTACGGTCAACAGCCGCCAGTCGGTCGAGGGACCACTTTTCCAAGTACACCTTGATCTCCTCATCAATTTCCGGCTGATGCTCCAATGTACCGTTTACAAGCTTATTCAAATAGTCATCCCCGGCTTCTTCTTCAAGCACATGCTCAATCGCATCCGATGCTTCCACCTTGCTTATATCAATCTGGAATAAGGCTTGCAGCGCCTTTTCTCTTGCTGTTCTTCTTTTCATGGAATTCTTTAGCTCCTTTTATCGCTTGTCTGATTCTAACAAAATAATAGCATATCATATCTGATAAAGCATGGTTTCCTATTATTTTTCACTTTTTAGAAAAAAGTTAATCAAAGCAAAGGCAAATATCTGGTGGAAGCAAAGAATTTGTGGATGTTATTAACTGTTCCTGTGCCCATGTCGGTTAATGAGGTTATCTGTGCCTGCTTCGGACAGCTTTTACAAAAAAAAAGGAATCCTGTCCGAACCCGGACCTACTTCGGACAGCTTTAACCGAAAAACCTGCAATCCTGTCTGAACTTGGACCTGCTTCGGACAACTTTAAAAGGAAAACCAGGATTACTTAGCAGGTATCTCCTAAAACTATAAAAAAAACCAAAGGCATGTATATTTATGCCTTTGGTTCGGTGATTAAACTTCCTGTTCGACTTCTGGTTCTACTTTTTGGTTTTCGAACTGAACGCCGACTACATGGATATTGACTTCTGTTGCATCAAGTGCGGTCATGTTCAATAATGCCTGGCGGAT
Organism: Chryseobacterium sp. ISL-80; assembly: GCA_018613055.1. GTDB lineage: Bacteria > Bacillota > Bacilli > Bacillales > Cytobacillaceae > Mesobacillus. The sequence goes on from JAGGQZ010000003.1 coordinate 82,582, forward strand.
GTTATCCTGGATTTTCTGTGCTACCACAGGAATCGATACGCCAAACTTCATGACGCAATAAACATCAACCTTGATTCCTTCTTCTACAAGCTCAACTTTTACACCTTTGCCGTGGTTTTTCTTTCCGAGTCTTTCGACTACACCAGCTGCGAAGCTTCCGCGCATCTGCATGACACCTTCTACTTCTGATGCAGCGATGCTTGCAATGACTTCAATTACTTCAGGTGCAATTTCTACTTTGCCCAAGCCGTTTTCATCATGGCTCATTTCAAGTAAATGTTGCTGTTCACTCATGGCTAGACCCTCCTATTATTCTTCTGACATCACATCATACATTTCAAGGAATTTCGTATTGAACTGCCCTTCCACGAATTTTTCATGGTTCAGCAGCTTGAGATGGAACGGGATCGTTGTGTGGATTCCTTCAACCACAAACTCACCAAGCGCCCTCTTCATGCGGTCAATTGCCTCTTCCCTGCTGCTTCCATAAGTAATGACTTTCGCAATCATTGAATCATAGTAAGGCGGGATTGTATAACCAGGATATGCCGCTGAATCTATTCTAACACCAAAACCGCCTGGAGGGAGATACATTTTGATTTTGCCTGCTGATGGCATGAAATTTTTCGCCGGATTTTCTGCGTTGATCCGGCATTCAATCGCCCATCCGTTGAACTGGACGTCTTCCTGCTTAAGGCTCAGCCTTTCCCCGGAGGCAATCTTGATCTGTTCCTTGATCAAATCGACGCCTGTCACCATTTCAGTTACAGGATGTTCAACCTGGATACGGGTATTCATCTCCATGAAATAAAATTTGCGGTCGCGGTAGTCATAGATAAATTCTACAGTGCCTGCACCGGTATAATCAACTGCTTTTGCAGCCTTAACCGCTGCCTCGCCCATTTCTGCCCTGATTTCACCGTCAAGCGCCGGAGAAGGGGTTTCTTCAAGCAGTTTTTGCAGGCGTCTTTGGATGGAGCAATCACGCTCTCCCAGGTGGATAGTATGGCCGTAGCTGTCAGCAAGCACCTGGATTTCAACATGACGGAAGTCTTCAATATATTTCTCAATATACACTCCAGGATTTCCGAAAGCTGTCATCGCTTCCTGCTGGGTAATATTGATCCCTTTGATCAGCTCCTGCTCGGTACGGGCAACACGGATTCCTTTTCCGCCTCCGCCAGCCGTCGCCTTGATGATGACCGGGTAACCGATATCATTCGCCAGGCTGACCGCATCCTCCGTGCTTTCAACGATTCCCTGTGAACCCGGCACGATCGGCACATTCGCCTCCTTCATCGTTTCCCTCGCAACATCCTTAGTCCCCATCTTTTGGATCGATTCAGGAGAAGGACCGATGAAATTGATATTGCACTCCCTGCAAAGCTCGGCGAAATCGGCATTCTCGGAAAGGAAGCCGTACCCCGGATGAATGGCATCGCAGCCTGTTAGCTTGGCCACGCTGATAATATTTGTGAAATTTAAATAGCTGTCCTTAGAAGCCTTTGGTCCGATGCAGTATGCCTCATCAGCTAGCTGTACATGGAGAGATTCTTTGTCAGCTTCCGAATAGACGGCGACGGATTCAACTCCCAATTCCCTGCACGCACGGATGACGCGGACTGCTATTTCTCCTCTGTTGGCTATCAGTACTTTTTTTATCATCAATATCGCTCCTTATTCGGGCTTAACCAGGAATAAAGGCTGGCCGTATTCTACAAGCTGTCCATCTTTAACTAGAATTTCTACGATTTCCCCGTTCACTTCTGCTTCGATTTCATTGAAAAGTTTCATTGCCTCGACAATGCAAACAACCGAATCCTTGCTCACTTTGGATCCCGCTTTCACATATGCATCGGCTTCAGGTGAAGAAGATGCATAGAAGGTCCCAACCATTGGTGAAACAATCTTATGTAAATTTGAAGTATCCTGAACTTCTTCCTGCTTCACTTCCTGGACTGCTGCAGCTTCAACTTTAGGCTCAGGGCGTGAAGCTTCCTGAACCGCCGGCACTGGCTGCGCCGCAGGCGCCGGTGCAGCTTGCTGAACATGTTCAGCCACGGATTTCACTTCTCCGTGCTTCTTCATTTTGATTTTTGATCCTTCATATTCGTATGAAAACTCATCAATGCTTGATTGATCCACTAATTTAATTAACTCTCTGATTTCCTGTACTTTTAACATTTTTAGGCACCCCTTGTCCATTTCATAATTAAGACTAGATACTAACACTATACGATAATACCATGTAAAAATTCAATATGTAACACTGTTTCTTGTCTTCCTTCTCTATTTTAATATTTTCTGAAAAAAAAGTGAATTCATACGACAGGAATCCCGAAATTTCTAGCGAATATAACATTAGTTTGTTTTTCCGAGGAGACTAGAATAAATGAAAACAATCGAAGAAATTAAACATGAGGATTTAAAAAGGAAAAATTCCTTAACCGTCAAAGCCACTTTTGTATCTGTTATTTTGGCCGCTGCAGTGGATATCGCCATGCAAAAAGAACTTGCCGTCATCCTGTCGATTATTGTGGGCGGCGGATTGGGTGTGGGGCTGGTCGCCTTGCTCCACTATTCTAACAAGCTGGCAAACTTCATTCCCTATTTATCTGTGTTCATTGTTTCAGGCGTTTTGTACCTTATTATGGAAACCAGTGTTTCCCCCGCTGCCTTCACACTTCTTTATTTTATCCTGGCGGCTGCGGCAATCTATATGGACAGGAAATTGCTGTTTCTCGCTTCCGGTCTGGGTTTCATGCTCATTACGATTTTCACGCTGCTACACGGGCAGGAGCTGCCATTGGAACCGAAAAATTATGTGACCATCTATCTTCTATACATGTTAGTGACAGTCATGCTAGGTTTTCAATTTTCGATCTCAAAAAAGCTTGCAGAGACGATTGTTTCTGCACAGCAGGAAACAGAGAGACTTTTGGTGAAAGATTCAGAGACGAAAGAAGTGATCAAATCCAGCACCAGGAGCATCGCAGCCCTGATAGATGAAGTGAAATTCAAAAGCCGGGAGAATTACGAATCTTCTAATGAAATGACCCAATCCGTGACAGAAATATCTGCCGGGATTAACATTCAATCAGATTCGGTTGTGGATATCTCCCAATCCCTTGAAAAGACGAACCAGGTGATCGCCAGAACATCGGCACTTGTCGAAAAACTCCATCACGATTCAGTGGCAGCTGCGAACGTCACCGAAAAAGGTGATGAATTGATGTCCAACCTAATAACAGAATTGACCGCCTCTTATGACAATATGAGGAATGTCAACGATCATATCCTGTCCCTTTCTTCACTGATCAAGGAGACAGCCAGCTTTGCATCCGACATCCAGGGGATCGCGTCGCAAACTAATTTGCTGGCATTGAATGCATCGATTGAAGCTGCCAGGGCGGGAGACAGCGGCAAGGGTTTTGCTGTCGTTGCCGAAGAGGTAAGAAAGCTCGCCGACATCACAAGCAACACAGCAACACAGATTACTGAAAATCTCAAAAGTGTCATGAGTGACACTTCAAAGACGAAAACAGGCGTTAACCTGACAGCTGAAAAGCTCACGGAGAACCTGGAACTTGCTGCGGAAACCATGGAAGCGTTCAAGAGTATCCATCAAACCTTTATAGGCCTGAAAGAGGATATATCAGAGCAAGACGAATTGACTAGAACGATCCTGGATTCATCGGTGGCTATCGAGAGTTCGATTGCAGGCTTCAGTTCCGTCATCCAACAGGCCAGCGCAGCACTGGAGGAGATCTCCTCCTCAGCCATCTCGCAAACCGAGCATCATGAACAGCTATTTAAATCAGTCGAAGTTGCTCACCAATCTTTGGATCAATTAATAAAGCTGCAGCAAAATTAAAGGGAAGGCATTTGCCTTCCCTTTCGCTTTATTGATTTATTTTGCAGGGTCAAACTGGACCGCTACCGGCTGGAAAGAGCCTAACTCCGTACGGACCATCTGAATGATTTCGTTTGCAGCGGAAGCAGAATGTTCCTTGGCTTTCACAGTGATCCTTACATTTTCACCATCTGCACGAACCAATGCGTCTTCATAGCCCATTGATGTAATCAATGTTTCCAGAATCTGTTCTTTTTGTGAAATCGCATCAAGCTGATTCATTTTATCAATAGCTTCGCTTCTTTCCTCTGCTGGCAAGTCAGTTGTAGCAGCTACCGTCTGCAGCTCTTCTTTTTGCTTCGTGCGCTGTTCTTCAAGCTTCATGCGAAGCGCTTCGAACTTCTCATCGCTTGCGACACCGGAAACCACAGTCTTGCCATCTTTAGTTTCAGTCGCTGCTGTTTCCTTATCTTCTGCTTTCTTTTCTTCAACGCCTGCAAGATCGGACTTCTGCTGCTCAGGTGAGGTGATATAATACACCGATAATACAACCACAAGACTCAACATCGTCAGTAACCAAACTGTTTGCTTTTTTAATAACATCTATTATTCCCCCTTAGATTTTTTAGGCATGACAGCCACCCGGTGGTTCGGAACATCCAATGCCCTTGTGACTGCTTCGATAATCCATTTTTTCACTTGTATATTGTCTGCACCCTTCGCAACCACGAGCACACCTCTGATTTCAGGCTTCTTTGTCTCGAGAACGATTGGCACCTCTTTCTCACCATTTCTGATGATGACCAGCTGCTCGTCTTGCGATGCATCCTGGACTTTGCGCTTGCCGCCTTCACGATCAGTTTCATCCGTTGTCTGTGATTGGATGACCGTATTTTTCTCAAGGACCTTCTTTTCAGTAGCATCCACGTTCACCAAAACAGTGACATCGCCGACGCCATTGATGCCTTCCAGGATCTCGGTCAACTGGGCTTCATATGCTTCTTCATAATCCGAAATGACATCGTTTCCTACAGATTTCTTCTGTCCGAATACGGCTGCGTCCTCTTCAGTTTCCGCCTCCTTAGTGGCAGTAACAGCAATGTCGGGATTCTGGTCGCCGATGATATTGCCGATCAGCATAATCGCCGCTCCGAATAAAACGACAATTATTAAGTATTGGTATTTGCCGGTTTTCTTTTCCGGCGGCCCATCCTTGCTGCCCAGTTGTTTCTTTAGCCAGCTCAACGGACCTTTCTCATTGTCCATGCTCGTCACTCCCCCCTTCTATCATTATTTGAATAGACTTTTCAGGAACATTCCATTTTTCTGACAGAAGAGAAGATATTTGATCTGTATTCTGAGAGGTTTGTTTTGATGGAAGGGGTGCATTCGTATCAATTTCTACTTCTCTTACTACTGCCACAGTCTCTCCCTCATCCTCCGCTTTTTTCAGATGGACGATGACATACTCCAGGTTCTCCGGGAAAGGCCGCTGATCCTGATCATTTACTTCGAGCTCGATATTCGCAATCTCCATTCCTTGTTGTTCCATCAACTCCTCCTCTGCGGCTGTTTTCAATTGGACAGCCATTGTTTCTAAAATATATGCATGCTGAGAGGCTTGTATTTCTGTTTTCTGAATTTCTATTGAATTTTTTATCTTTTCATCTTCCTGGCCGCTGAACTGGCCCATTTTTGCAATTGCCGTTTCAAAGTCAGAAGTGAATAGTTTCATGACAGGAGACAGGATGATAGCAATCAAAATCAGCCCCGTCACCATTTTTGTGTATTTTTGGAAACTTGAATTGGGCAGCAGCATATCCAGGACGGTCGCCAGGAGAATGAAAATGATGATATTCGTAACCCACTCTTTTATAAAATCCATTCCTTCTCCTCCTTACCTCACCATCATCGTTAAGTTTCCAGCGGCAATAATGACCGTGATCGTCAGGAAAAACATCAAAGACACAATGCCAAGCGCGGCAAAAACATAGATGATGCTTTTACTGATAATATCTAGACAGGTTATGACCGGCCCGCCACCAAGCGGCTGGAGGATTGCTGCTGCGAATTTATAGATAAAGGCAACCATGAGGATTTTGACTGCCGGGAAGGCTGCGATGATCAGCAGAATGGCAACACCCGCTATTCCAACCGTATTTTTCAGGAGCATAGAAGCGCTGATGACCGTATCGGTCGCATCTGTGAAAACGCGGCCTATGACAGGGACAAAATTGCCTGTAATGAATTTTGCTGTTTTGACAGTCACTCCATCTGTTATCGCTGAAGATGCCCCCTGTACGGAAATGACGCCAAGGAACACTGTCAGCAGGATTCCCAGAAGGCCGACGCTCCAGTTACGGAGCATGCTGGCGAGCTGCGTGACCTTGTAATGTTCAGACAGGATACTGACGATGCTCAAAAGTGTTGATAAGAATAACAACGGTAAAACCACATATTGGATGAACATCCCGCTGGTGTTCATCATAAACAGAATGACAGGATGGAAAAAAGCTGCTGAAATCAACCCGCCGGAAGTGGCCATCAATGCCAGCAGCAGCGGGATCAGGGCAAGGATGAACTGGATCATTGTCCCAATCGCGTCATTCGTGTAATCCACTACTACATGGAAGCTGTTAAGAGCGATGATGATCAGAACCATGAACACAATGGAATAAGCTACCTTGCTGATGGTGCTTTTTTCGAAGGAGTTTTGCAGGGCTTGAAGAAACATGCTGAAAATAGTCAGGAGGATCAAGGACCCCAGCAATTTTCCGTTTACAATGAACTCGTGAAAGGCGAAATTCACGATGCCTTTGAACCATTCTTTCAAAGAGAACTTCTTTTCACCGCTTATAAAATCATACAGGCTACCTTTCTGGCTTTCTGGCAGATATCCATCATATTTATTGATGATATCTTCCCAGAATCCCTTAAGCTCATCGATATTTAAATCTTCAAGCTGGGCTCTTGCGATTTTATCCGGGTTGATCACCGTGTTTGTTTCCGGTTCATCACCCGCAGCTTGTACACCCGGGATGAAAAAAAATAGCTGGATCAATAGTATGCCAAGTATGAACTGCAGACGCTGCTTCAACTTCTTTCACCTCTTTAGGGGCGGGACTTGAGTCAGCCCGGAATCAAGCGAATGATTGTTTCAATCATTACCGTAAGAATCGGAATGGCCATGGCCAGAATAAGGATTTTGCCGCCAAGTTCGATTTTTGAGGCGATTGCACCCTGGCCGGCATCCTTTGTGATTTGGGCTGCAAATTCGGCAATATAGGCGATGCCGATGATTTTCAGGATTGTTTCCACATAAACAACATTCACCCTGGCATTGGCCGCCAGCTTCTGGATCATCGAAATGATTTGATAGATTTGATCGACCAGGAATAGGAAAATAGCTGAACCTGTAAAAACAATCAGCAGAAAGGCAAAATTGGGCTTTTGCTCTTTGACAATCAGTGCCAGAAATGTCGCAATCAGCGCTACACCTGTTATTTGAAGGATTTCAATCGCAAAGCCCTCCCTTACCCCTGAAATAGGAATACCGATTTAATTTTTTGAAAAAGATCATCAACAATTGATGCAACCATGAAAAGGATATAGATGAATCCAAACAATGTTACCCACTGCGCATATTCCTTCTTCCCCACCTGATCGAGAATCGTATGCAAAAATGCCACCACAATGCCTACACCTGCTATTTTAAAAATAATATCCACTTCTAGACCCATCTTGTCCTCCTCCTAAACGCTACATCAGTAAGATGATTAATAATAAGCCAGATAAAAAGCCGATGCTCTTCACCATTTTTTCGTATTTCATCTGTTTCTCGCAGGCATCTGCTTCTTCTCTTTCAAGATGGGAGATCGTCAGGAGAATTTGTTTCTGCTGAGAATGCCTGTCATGCCTGCCAAGCGTTTCTCCAAATTGCTTCATGATTTCAAACTCTCCCTGTTTGAAGGCTGTCAATTTCCAGACTTCCTTCAGGCTCTCTTCCCATGCAGATTTGACTGTGGTTTCAGATTCAGTCAGCTTTTTGGAAAACGTCTCAAAAAACCATGAAAGGGGCTTCGCCATTTGCTCAGACAGCTTCCTAGAGGCTTCATGGAGCGGTGTATGCCCATACATGATTTCCGCTTCCAGTGACTGCAATGCCGACTTCAAAAGCCGAAGCTGCCTGGGCCGTTCACTAAGATGCCTTGAAGCTTCAAAACCTGTCCAGGTCGTCGACAGGATTATCAGTATAGCGCCGATTATTTTTATCATTTATGTCACTCTCACTTTTTGGCGGATTTCTTTTCCGCTTCCATCACGAATCGATGTGATTGTCCCAGGGCCAGAAATTCTTCCAAGTTCTACGAACCGGTCAAAGATACCCATGTCCAGAATTGGTTTCAAGGTTGGCCTTTTTTGGATATCCTCAAGAGAATCCCCATGTGTTGTCATGATCAGCTTGATTCCTGCATTGACAGCTTCAAGAATCGCATCGGCATCCTCTTTCCGCCCAATTTCATCCACGACAAGGATATCCGGACTCATTGAACGGATCATCATCATCATGCCTTCTGCTTTCGGACACGAGTCCAATATATCCACCCTGGGTCCGAAGGTTAGCTGCGGAACTCCCTTTACACATCCGGCAATTTCTGATCTTTCATCGACAATGCCTGCTTTTAAAGGCGGGACTTTTTTCTCGGGAATACCGCTTGAAATCATCCTGGCTATATCCCTGAGCAAGGTTGTTTTTCCTGTTTGCGGAGGACCGATAATCATCGTATGTTTCCAGCCGTTTTGGTATAAATGTGGCATCAGTGGTTCAGCACTCCCGATTTTTTCCCTTGCGATCCTGAAATTGAATGAAGAAATATCCCTGATTGCTTTTACAGAACCATTTTCCAGAATGACCTTCCCGGCAATCCCGACTCGATGGCCGCCAGCAATCGTAATATAACCGCGCTTTAATTCTTCCTCCAGGGTATACATAGAAAAATGCCCGAGCTTATTCAACAGCTGGACAGCATCCTCAGGGGGAATGATATACGGGAGGAATTTCGGTTTTCCTCTTACCGTTATTTCTAGCGGCCGGTTGATCCGGATCCGCACTTCTTCCATCCCATCTTTGTCATTAGGAGGCACTGCATCCAGCAATTCAGCAATCCGTTTCGGCAAATAAGATAAGATATCATCCATCATTGATCCTCCTGATTTTCGCTTACTTAATATGTATGCCTGCTTGGCCACTTTATGACCTGCACATTCATTCAGAACCGCTCCACAACCGATATTTCAATAGAGGACAAACCGAAAAAAAGAAAATAAATTCAGTTTTCAATGAAGAGACTAGTATGGAAAGGAGTTGATCAATATGAATGAAGATCATCAGAAGTTCCAGAAAGTACAAAGAGCGGACCGTGCCACGTACCTTGGAGGAGGCCGGAGTCCCAAGGAATCGCCAATGACCGACCCAAAGTATAACAACAAAAATGATACGGACAAGGCACCCGGGGCCGGCGAGTAAGATTTTTCCGTAAGTTCATCAATGTGATCCCTCCGCGTTATTTGTTTTTCTTTTCATACATAGATATGGGTAAGAGACAATAAATGTGGAGGGATGATGGATGGTTAATGGAGGATATGACGTCTACCATACGAACAATTCTGGAAACAAAAGAAAAATCACCGTCAGCGGCGAAGGGATTGTTTACTCTGCACCAAACAGGGCAACAGCTACAGTAGGAGTTCGGACAGAAAATCCAAACCTTCAAGCCGCCCAGACAGAGAATGCCGAAAAGTCTACTTCGATGTTAAGAGCATTACAAAACCTGGGGATCGCAAAGGATGATATAAAAACGGCAGATTTCCGGATCGACCCCATCTATACCTATGAGGAAGGCAAGCAGTTATTTCAGGGGTATCGTGTCACGCATTTGTATACCGTCACCATCAGGGATCTTGCCCAGGCGGGATTGGTCATTGATACGGCTGTGGCCAATGGTGCGAATGAGGTCATGAACATTCAATTCTCAGTCGCAGAGCCTCAAGCCTTATATAACCAGGCACTTTCAATGGCAGTAATCGATTCATACAACAAAGCACAAACAGTCACCCGGACGCTGGGATACCAAACTTCCATTTCCCCTCTCTCCATTACCGAAGAAACCCAAAAAGGATCTCCAGGCCCATTCCTGGTTGCTTCAATGGACACAAGCAGTGCAAAAGGAACGCCCATAGAACCGGGCAAGCTGGAGATTAAGGCAACCGTGACCGGAACGTATATTGTTTGATAAAAATCGAAGCCAGGCTGTCCGCCTGGCTTCTGTATTGCTTGAATACTTGACTGAGGACCACTATAAGCAGGAAAACTCTGAAGGTAAAAAGGACCATCACCAAAATGTGGATCTCTCTTTTCTCCTGACACAATTTGTCTATATTCACTTTTTGATTTTTAAGTTAAAATACCTCTATAAGTATATCTGGGAGGTTCATCATGAAGAAGTTATTCGCAGCATTCCTGTTCGTCTTATTAATCACCGGCTGTTCTGGCGGTACTTATACGGATGTTTCAGTCGACAAGGCAAAAGAATTGATTGATAGCGGAGAAGTTCAGGTCCTGGATGTCCGGACACCGGATGAGTTCGCTGCCGGCCATATACCCGGCGCAAAATTAGTTCCGCTGCAAGTCATCGAAAGCATGATTTCAGAGCTTGACCAAGACGAAAAATATCTGGTCGTTTGCCGCAGCGGAAACCGCTCAACCGAGGCTAGTGGTATTTTGGCGGATAAAGGATTCAAGAATATCTATAATATGACCGGCGGATTGAATGAGTGGAAGTATGATCTTGAACAATAATCCAAAAAGCATCTCGTGATTTTAACGAGATGCTTTTATTATGCTAGTGAAATAAAAAAAGGAACCTGCTGGCAAAATGCCGCAGATTCCTGAAAAATTATGCACGTGATACATAAGATGAATCTGTAGTGTTGATGATCAGTTTGTCGCCCTGGTTTATGAAGAAAGGAACCTGTACTGTCAGGCCAGTTTCCAATGTCGCAGACTTAGTGCCGCCAGAAGAAGTGTCACCTTTGATACCAGGTTCTGTTTCTGTTACTTCCAATTCAACACTGTTAGGAAGCTCGACACCAAGAGTTTCATGGCCGAATTGCATGATGTATACTTCCATGTTTTCCTTAAGGAATTTCAACTCATATTCAATAGAAGCGCCGGGCAATTCAATTTGCTCGTAAGACTCATTGTCCATGAATACGTGCTGGTCGCCGCTTGCATACAGGTACTGCATTTTGCGGTTCTCGATTTGTGCTTTCGCTACCTTTTCACCCGCACGGAACGTTTTTTCCTGGATTGCTCCAGTACGAAGGTTACGAAGTTTTGAGCGAACAAACGCTGCTCCTTTTCCTGGCTTTACGTGTTGGAAATCAAGAACACGCCAAATGCCATTGTCCACTTCGATTGTTAAACCGGTACGGAAATCGTTAACTGAAATCATTATTTGTCCTCCTAATGTGTCCTATAGTATGATGAGCTCTTTCGTAGAATGTGTCAGTGACTCATTATGGTCGAGGGTAATCACCGTATCATCCTCAATCCTTACCCCGCCAAGGCCAGCAATGTAAATTCCCGGCTCGACCGTCACCACCATACCTGTTTCAAGTATGGTGTCTGAGCGGAATGATAGGCCAGGCCCTTCATGTACTTCCAGACCAATTCCATGACCCGTAGAATGGCCAAAATACTCGCCATATCCCTTTTCAGTGATCAAGTTCCTTGTCAAAGCATCCGCTTCCTTGCCTGTCATGCCAGGTTTGATGCCTGCCATACCGCGAAGCTGGGCTTCAAGCACAATATCATAGATTTCCTTAAGCTTATCAGAAGGATTCCCTATTGCTACTGTACGAGTGATATCAGATACATACCCATTATAATATGCCCCATAATCCAGGGTTACAAAGTCTCCTGTTTCAATCACCTTGTCACTTGCTACTCCGTGCGGAAGGGCCGAACGATAGCCAGAAGCCACAATAATATCGAATGATGACGAGGTTGCTCCCTGTTTTCTCATAAAGAATTCAAGCTCATTCGATACTTCCAGCTCTGTTCTTCCAGGACGGATAAACTCAAGTATATGTGTAAACGCAGCATCTGCGATGGCTGCTGCTTCCTTTAATATCTTAATCTCTGAATCAGTCTTTATCAAGCGTAACTTTTCAATTTCACCAGACACAGGCACTAATTCTGCTTCGACGGCTTTATCGAAGGTTTTGTAAGCTGAGTATGTAACATGATTTTCTTCAAAGCCTAGCTTCTTGATCCCCAGTTTTTTAGCCTGCTCGGCCACCTCATCCTGGATCAATCCTTTATGCAGGACGACTTCATATCCTTCGCACTGCTTGGCTGCCTGCTCTGTATACCTGAAATCGGTGATGAATAAAGCCTTATCAGCACTAATCAGCACCATGCCTGCCGAACCAGTGAAACCCGTCATATATCGGCGATTGTAGTCGCTTGTAACGAGCATCCCATCAATTCCAAGCCTTTGGAAACTTTCGCGCAACTTTTGTATTTTTTCCATAACCTATTCCTCCTCTTTAACTTTCTTCTCTTTTGAATGCTTCAAGCGCGAGTTCATAGCCAAGAAGCCCCAGTCCTGCAATCTGTCCCTTGGATACAGGGGCGACCACTGATTTGTGCCTGAATTCTTCCCTCTGGTATACATTAGAGATATGTACTTCGATAACCGGACAGGTAATTCCTGCTATCGCGTCCCTTATGGCATAGCTATAATGGGTGAATGCCCCGGGATTGAAGATGATTCCGTCTATACCAGTGTCCTCTGCCTCATGGAGTTTGTCAATCAGTTCCCCTTCATGATTGGATTGAAAACAGACAACCTCCATTTGCTTCTCGGTCCCTAGCTGGATCATACGTTCTTCCAAATCCCTCAAAGTGCTGACACCATATATTCCGGGCTCTCTTTTCCCAAGGCGGTTCAAATTTGGACCATTGAGCATAAGTATTTTTTTCATGTTCAGGCTCCCGTAAAAAAAGAATGTTCACTAAGAACATTCTATCATAACTATTTTTGCGAAAACTACTTCCAGCCGCCTCAAGAGGTGATCTCCTGACGATTTTTTTCCTTGTTGCGATTCTCATTTTCCTCATAGGATATAGAATAACCGACAAACACACCATATAGCACATAGAAACAAAGCGAAGTGACCAAGGTGTTTTTTGACAGGTCCCAGAATGGTTTGATACCAGGGAACAGCGGATTGAGCACATAAAATACAAGGAAAAACAGCGCAACCCCAAAGGCGGCACCAGCCCACATGGTATTCAGCTTCCTCATAGCCACATAATAGACCATGGCGGCACCTGCTGAAAAAATGCCAATCGCTATGATTGAAATGACTGTCCCAAGCCACTGCTGCTTCCATTCTCCCAATGCCCAGGGTTCCAGGATCACGTTTGGGCGGATCTCGGTAAAATTAAATATATAGGCCAGATAAGCCAGCGCGCTCCAAAAAATCCCACCGAACAATCCTGTAACGATGCTCATCGCAATGAATGACATCGGTTTTTCTCTTTGATCCTGTTCTAAGTTGCCATGATTTTCTGCCATTTGTTGCACCTCCGGTTTTAGTATGTCCCTGTTGTTCAAATGAATTGCATATCTTGAAAAAATGTTACGGAGGCTTGTTCTTCATATAGAGGTTTTTTAGGATTTTTAGTAAAATGAAATTAACAGAAATCTTTCTCGTCTTAAGTCCAAATGCCATGAAAATGGAAATCTTTCGTTTAAGTCGCTTTTAAAAAGGAAAAAGTAGCAGGAGAAGAGTATAATATCGAAGAATTTGTATAAAGTAATCGATGGTAAGTTTAAAAGCTGGTGAAATTGCTCATGATGCTAGTAGGGAGGTGGCTTTCTTCGATGAATCGAACTTTTAAGTATATTTTTTCAGGGCTGATTGTCCTTGCAATTTTTGGTTTCGCCTTTACGCTGTTTACCGATCCTGTAAGTATTCTTGTTACGATGGCAACAATTGCGTTGATTGGTGCTGCAATCTATTTCCTCGTGACCCGCCTGTCGGGATCAAGTGCGGGCAGGGAGCAAAAGCGCGCATTCCAAAAGGCAGCAAAGCGGTCCAAAAAACGGTTCCAGGCAAAAGAAGCAAATGCATCCTCTAAGCGTTCAAAGATAAAATCCCTTGCATCGGCTCGGAAAAAGAAGGATGCTTCGCACTTGACAGTCATAGACGGTAAGAAAAGCAGGAAAAAAAATCGGGCTTCCTTTTAGAGCTCGATTTTTTTGATTTATAAAGAATCAGTAGCACCATGATTTGAAAAATTTTTCCGCATTCTTCTTTCCCAGTTCGATCAACTCTTGTTTTCTCTCATCCGACAGTTGGAATTCGGTGGTCAAATTCCCCTCCGTTGGAATGAATATGATATTCTTTTCATGCTTTCGCGAAATGTATCTGGAATCATGAGCATCCTTCATCGTCTCAAATAATGCTTCAAATAATTGCAGGGCATTTTTTATTTTATTCGTTGGCTGCTGGATCAGGTTTTGACTTAGCTTGACACCAAGTACTGGGCGTACTTTTTTCACATTTTCCTGGTCAAATAACCACATCGGAAAATTGCTTAGCACTCCGCCATCTACAACGATGTTCGCACCGACCCGGTCCCGCAGTTTTACCGGCTCGAAAAAGAACGGGAGACTGCAGCTCATTCTGATCGCCCTTGCCACAGGGAACGTCCTTGGATCAACACCATACTTTGGAAGATCATCAGGCAGGATCAATAATCTGCCGTTTGTGAGGTCCGAAGCGATGATCCGCAATGCATCAGGGGCGAGATCGCCAAATGTACGAAGCCCTCTGGCAGCCAGCACCTCCGCTATCCACCATTCCAATTCGTCTCCTTTATACAGTCCCAGCCGCCAGTATACAAAAAGCCATTTCGTCAAGGCCGACGGGAAGATCGTTTTCCTCGAATCGAGAAATTTTTTTAGGTCCAGTTCATCCAGAATGCCGGCCATCTCCGTACTTGTGTAGCCGGCAGCAAGCAAGCCAGCGATCAACGAACCCGCACTTGTTCCTGCGACTCTTTTAAAACGGAACCCTCGCTCCTCAATCGCGGCACAGGCACCAACCAGTGCCAATCCTTTGATTCCTC
Source organism: Chryseobacterium sp. ISL-80 (assembly GCA_018613055.1). Taxonomy (GTDB): domain Bacteria; phylum Bacillota; class Bacilli; order Bacillales; family Cytobacillaceae; genus Mesobacillus. Next base: position 97,641 of record JAGGQZ010000003.1, read on the forward strand.
CGCCGGAAAAAACGCCGTCAATATACATATGAGCCACTCCCGTCGATGTAATCCCATCTTTACATCTTTAAGCGCTTCATTTGTAAAATAGTACGGCGTACAAGTAGAAAATTTCGGTTCAGTACCACAATAGAATTTAAGTGAAAATCACCTTAGCTATGCTGTGTACAGGAAGAGACAATCTTAATTTCTCCTTAAGTGAAATATTGTATTTCTGCTTCCGGAAAAAAGGAATGGATATAGCCGCGGATAGTTTCTTCAAGGTCTTTTGCTTCATCGGTCTGATAGACATACTTGCCAATTCCGTACCTTCCCCATTTGTATTTCCGTTTCTCTTCATCCATTTCCAGTTTAGATTTAGGATAACGCTTCTGAATGACATTTTTCGCAGGCTTGGTGAAGCGGTGCTGAATCAGCTCAAAACTTAGCCCAGTCAGGTCGATTCCTTCCAGCGAATGGCTCAGCCTTTCGAATAATTCCTGATAACCTTCTCTCCAGCCCTCATGGATATAGATTGGCGCCACGATGAAACCAAGCGGGTAACCTGCCTTTGCCACCTTTCTCGCCGCCTCCAGCCTTTCATCAAAAGATGATGTTCCTGGTTCAAAGTTTTTGATCACGTAACGGGCATTGACGCTGAAGCGGAATCTTGTTTTGCCATTATGTTTTGCGTCTAGCAGGTGATCAACATGATGATACTTAGTAACAAAGCGAAGCTGTCCATACTCTGATTCACCAAAGAATTCAATCGTTTTCTTTAAAGCGTGGGTTAAATGGTCAATGCCAACGATATCAGAGGTACATGCAGCTTCAAACCTGGTGATTTCAGGCTTCCTTTCATCCATGTACTTTTGAGCCTGATCGAAAATCTCCTCGAGATTCACATACGTACGGATATAAGGCTTGCTGCCAAGTGTCGTCTGCAAATAACAATAATGGCAATGGCCCATGCAGCCGGTCGCAAGCGGGATGGCGTATTCAGCGGACGGTTTGGAGGTGTCAAACTTCAGCGTCTTCCTGACCCCGACAACCAATGTCGATTTGGCATTCCGGTACTGCTGCAGTTCATTGTCGCCAGGGATATTTCGCACCTGATTATGTGAAGTTGTCTCCCGGATTTCCAGTCCCATTTTCTCGAACTTTTCCTTTAATTCCCGCCCGAGCGGATATTCCAATGCCCTCGGCTCGATATAAACAAGCTGTGGTACAAAAGCTTTCATCTTTAATTCCTCATTTCATTCCATATGTCAGTAGTGTTAGTATGGGCAGAAATGAAAAAAGAGGATGGAAAAAATATTTCCATCCTCCTGGCTCATAGAGATTACAATACGGTCAACCAGTTAGAAAATAAACAGGACAATATAATAAAGGAACATTGTAAGCAGACCGACTGGGACCCCGAAAGCCGACCATTCCCTGCTGGTTATATTTAGTTTTCCAGCAGCGATAATATTCGGGATATTACCCGGAATCAGCATGCCCCCGCTAATGACCAGGCCAAGCAAAACGGCCCGGATTGTTCCAGAGTCCATTGCAGGACTAATTTCTGCTGCAGCAAGGGTAGCATTATCCAGGATCGCAGATATCATGTTAATCCAATATAACATTGCTGGCGAAAGACCTATAACATATGTTTTGATAAGTAGCTCAAACCCATGTCCAAGAAATGTAAGACCCATTACGAATAGATAGATTTTAAAAGACCGAACAGCAATTTCCTCGTATGACTCAGGACGAGAGGCAGACTTCAAATTGCTTTTTTCACCATTTGGTCTTACAAGGATAATGGACATCACGCCAAAAATAATTAATGCTGGAAGAACTTCTCTCCCTATCAACTCCAGTAAATAAAAGAAGTCCTTGTCCAATCTGCTGATTGTGATTGTGGCTAATGGCTCACCAATCGGTGTCAAGGCAGCACCAAGTCCGATCGAGAAGCATGCCAATACGGTAAAACGAACTTCAGATTTACGATCGAGCGGAAGAACCTTTATAATCATAACCAGAATAATAGCAGCAATGATGGCAGTTATAACACTAGATGCCAGTCCAAGAAAAACAACCGTCAAACCGAAAAATAACCTGGGAGACAGTAATCTGCTTCCCCATAGGATCGATTTTTCCAATTCCGCCTTAAACCACTTGGCAAGCAGACCAGCTGCTAATACCGCAATCGTGATATTGATAGGGTCTATCACCGCTTTTTCGATGAGCTGCCGATCCATCACCCCACTAATAGTTGCTGACGCAAGACCCATAGCAAATAAAAAAAACTCCAAATTATGTTCAATCGTTTTTATGGAAAAAGGCAAAAATAAAACCAACAGCAAAATAATAATTAACCCAATCATCGCTTCCCCTGTCCTTTTTTCTACTTCTTTTACTATATACATAGGAGCAATCCTAATATTTAGAACATGGAGTTTTATGTTTCATGGAAAGGAATTGAGAATTTAAGCATAGAAATAGCCACGGCCTGGGCCGTGGCTATACTATTGATTCTATTTTATAAACCACACTTTAATTGCGCGTTACAGTTTGTGCAAGTATTACAGCCGCCGATTTCCTTCACTTCGCCTTTGCGGCACACCGGACATGTGTTGCCGACTTCAGAGCCGATCGTTACGTTAGTAGAACGCAATTCATTGATCGTGTCGACAAGCACAACATGCTGCTTTTGTTTCTCTTTCTTTTCAACGTCATCGTCCATTGAGTTCTCTTCTGCTTTAAGCGTCAATACTTGAGAATCGCGGGAGCCGTCAACATAAACAGTTCCGCCTTTCGCTCCTCCTTTATAAAGACGCTCATATACCTTTTCCACCTGCTCAACGCTGTAACCCTTCGGCGCGTTGACTGTCTTGCTGATCGAGCTGTCGATCCAGCGCTGGATGACACACTGCACATCAGCATGTGCTTCAGGAGCCAATTCCATCGCAGATACGAACCAGTTCGGCAGGTTCTCCGGATCTGCCTCCGGATTACAGTCAAGATATTCCTGGACGATATCCGCCTTCACCTCGATGAACTTGCCCAGCCGGCCGCTTCTAAAGTAAGAGAAGCTGAAGTACGGCTCAAGGCCTGTACTGACCCCAACCATTGTCCCAGTTGATCCCGTAGGAGCAACAGTCAATAAGTGTGAATTGCGAATTCCGTTCTCAAGGATTGATTCACGAATATCCTCAGGCATTTTCTTCATGAAACCAGTGTTTGTGAATGCCTTACGAAGTCTGTTTGTTTCTTCTTCTGTTCCGCCTTGAAGGAATGGGAAGCTTCCCTTTTCCTTGCCCAATTCTACGGATGCTCTGTAAGCAGAAGTCGCAATTGTTTCAAATACTTTATCGACAAGCTGGTTCCCTTCTGGTGAACCATATTCTGTCTCACAATAGATCAGAAGATCGTGAAGGCCCATGACGCCAAGACCGACACGGCGTTCGCCCAATGCTTGTCTCTTATTATCTTCAAGGAAGTAAGGAGTCGCATCGATGACATTGTCCTGCATGCGAACACCAACTTCTACCGTACGCTTCAATTTTTCAAAGTTAACTGTTTTGGTTTCCTTGTCCGCCATTTCTGCAAGGTTAACAGCAGCGAGGTTGCAGACAGAGTTTGGTGCGAGAGGCTGTTCCATTTGTTATCCTAAAGGCTTTTTATCCCTTAGTTCTAACGGTTCGGTTTTCCCGTTAGTTCAGCATATCTTTTCATTACATACTTTTTTCATAAATTGGAGTAGTTCTTTTCTTCCTTGATCTTTACCAAAAACAGCTTTAGAAATCACCCTTAAATCTTTAATCCCATACAGCCTTTCAATTTCAGTTGTCATTTCATTAATGGTAGTACTAATCTTATTAAATGGTGTGCTTAGTACCACGTCAGTATGAATAATTGACCAGTTAATGACAAACTTTTTAATTTCCTCATGAATAAACTTTCTTTTATTAACATATTCTCTCGTAGCAATTTCAATTGCATTTTTACCTGCACATACTTTACCGCAAAACTTTTGACTGGAAGTAACCAACACGTCAAACTCAGAATTGCAAATAAGGCATCGTCGCGTTACTCTAGGTGTTTTAATTTTACCTTTCTGAGAAAGACCTGACTTTCGGAGACCTTCTAACATTTTTCTTTTCACGTCATCGTCAGTATTCCAAAGTTTTCTTGTATGCTCTCCAATTTTTTTCTTTGCATCCAGAGTATGTTTTAGGTTATAGTGCGCATTCAATTTACCAGAGAATGATTTGTTAATAGTGGTATTTTCAGATTTTATCCAATGAGTTAAGACCGAATTAAGTGAGAATGGCATTTCCTTATAAATTCCCAAAAGTTCTTCATAAGAAAGCAATTCACACTCAATTTCAAATAGGGTTTCAATCTTCTCTAAAGCTTTTCTAGCGCTTATCTTCGCATTTATATTTCTTGACTTTATTTCAACTATTTTGAGTAAAGATCCTTTTTTATCATAGATGAAAAAATCCGGCTTATATATTTTATAGCCAATATCATAAGTTTTAGTTTCATAACTCCAGCTAATCTTATGATAATCAAGATATAGGGCGTATGCATACTCATAGGAACTACGTAAGTAAAATCCTTTATAAAAGCCTGCATAGCCTCTATTCATATAAATTCTCTCCAATTTATTTATCAGATTTCAAGTATTGTAATGTTGCGGCCTCGTGGATGGATTATATTCTGCTCGTGCAGGTTCACCATCTATGCGTTGCCCCTGACCTTGTTTTTACCCAAGGCCTTCGGTTCGGATTCCCATCACAGGGTTCCCGCTTTATTCCGCAATTTTTAACGTGAGGCAAACTAAGCTGCTCTACCACACGGGTTTGTCGCTACAACCTTCTGTCCATATGCCTGTGCGTTCGTCATGTCGTTGGCATTGTCGATGAAGAAAATACCAGGCTCCGCAGAGTACGTCGCACAGATGTTGATCAAGTTCCATAATTCTTTAGCTTTAATTTTTCTATAGGTACGGACTTTATAGCCAAGCTTTTCCCACTCGCGAACGTCCCCTACTTTGTGCCACTCTTCATTATAAATTTTCATCGTCTCAGCATCGTAGCTTTCTACATCTGGGAAGCGAAGTTCATAGTCTGCATCGTTGTCGACCGCATCCATGAAATCTTTTGTCAGTGTGACTGAGATATTTGCACCAGTCAGGAATTCTGAGTTATGAACTGTATAAGTTCCGCCTGTTGCAAGCTTTTCTTCAGCGGACTTGATAATATCTGCGCTGAATCCGCCATATCCTGGGATAGTTTTATAGTTCACAATTCCCTGGTACATTGCTTCTTCCTGAAGCGTCAGCGGCGTGAATTTCAGTTTTTCTTTTGCCATTTTCTTGATGGACTCATCGTTTGTGTTTTCAATCAGGAAACGAAGGATCCTTGGATTTTGCATTTTTGAAATGATGAATTCCACAATGTCAGGATGCCAGTCAGAAAGCATGATCATCTGTGCGCCCCTTCTGGACCCACCCTGCTCGACTAGATGTGTAAGCTTTGCGATGTCATCAAGCCATGAGACCGATCCGGATGATTTTCCGTTTACGCCTCTGGCTAGTGTGTTGCGCGGTCTTAATGTAGAACCGTTCGTTCCTACTCCGCCGCCGCGGCTCATGATTTCCATGACCTGCTTGCGATGCTCGGAGATGCCTTCGCGGGAATCCTTTACGAAAGGCATTACATAGCAGTTGAAGTAGGTAACGTCTGTGTCAGCGCCTGCTCCGTAAAGGACACGCCCTGCAGGAATAAAGTTCATTGATACTAGTTCCTGATAGAACTTTTCAAACCATTCCTGGCGCTTCTCTTCTGTTTTTTCAACAGCTGCCAGCCCAGTCGCATTCCGTTTTGCGATTTGTTCGTAGAATACTTCCAGAGGCTTTTCAATCACATCCAGGGATCGTTTGATAATGCCTGTGGCTGATTCTTCGGGGTCATCAAGCACTCCGCGAAACTCTTCGTCTACAAGAACTTTCGCTGTCTTGTTCTCCCAATCAATATCTTGTATGAATCCAAGTCCGCGTGCCGGGAACTTTGGGTCTTCCTTGATGGTGAGGACAACAAAATCCCCATTTGATAGTGTGATTTTTTCTGTGTCTTTAAAAGTATAGCGGTCCAGCATGACAAGTCGGGAGACGCCTTTGTGGGTAAGTTTCATTTCAGGTGTGATGGGGTGAACCTGCGGGAACAACTTGATATCCTCGTTCAGACTCTCAACATTCAGGCTCATTTTTTGTCCAATAGTAACAGACATTTCTACAACTCCTTCAAAGGTTTTAAATCTATTCTTTAAAGTGATACTAGAAGTATGTAACTCTAGCTGCTTTTTTTGAATTACCCTTACGTTATCATATCAAAACATCAAAAATCAATATATAGTGTATTTTTTATTTTCGACAACACTATATATGGTGTTTAGGTCAAAAGAACTTAATTTTGTCAAACATGAAAACTACTAAAAAAGAGAGATAAAAAGAGAGAAAGGCAGATTTTTTCCCTTAAACGATAAAAAACAACAAATTTCGAGGGTTGCACTTTTTACATTCCCCTCGACCTCTAGAAAATACTGGATAAACTAAAAAAAGCGGTTCACCCGCTTTTAAAATTTTTATCTTTTAAAATTCCACTCATCAGTTTCGTACTTGTTTTTCGCAAGTGCATTCACATAATCCAATTCTTCTTTACTTAAGGTATAAGGTTCCAATATAATTCCTAGTCCGTCCTCGAAACCTTCCTTGAATGCTTTCTTTGCTTCTTCTAGTTCAATCTTCCGGTTGCTGATCTCATTAATTGCTACTGCCTTAGTCTTGAAGGCGCGCTGCATCCTTTCTTTGACTCTGTCATTCGGGTACTTGAAGAGGCTGAATAGTTTATCCTCATCCAAATCCAACAGTATGGAACCATGCTGAAGGATAACCCCTTTCTGACGCGTTTGGGCACTTCCAGCAACCTTACGCCCCTCAACAACCAGCTCATACCAGCTTGGTGCATCAAAACAAACCGCAGATCGCGGGTTCTTGAGTGCATCTTTTTCGGCAGATGTTTTTGGCACGGCAAAATAAGCTTCCAGTCCAAGTTTCTGGAACCCCTGTAAAATCCCTTCTGAAATGACGCGATATGCCTCAGTGACTGTTTTCGGCATTTCAGGGTGGTCTTCTGTAACGATGACACTATATGTAAGTTCGTGTTCATGCAGGACTCCCCTGCCTCCGGTCGGCCGGCGCACAAATCCCAGTCCGTGCCGCTGTACAGCATCCATATCAATTTCGCGTTCAATTCTTTGGAAATAGCCAACTGAAAGTGTCGCAGGGTTCCAACCATAAAAGCGGACAACAGGCGGAATCTTTCCGGCACCATGCCAATCGAGTAACGCCTCATCTAACGCCATATTGAATGACGGTGAATTGTCTCCTGAATCAATAAATCTCCATACCTCTTTTTCCATTTCATTACCCCATTTAAAATTGTTCAAAGCTACGATTTTTTTAGTCTAACAAAATAATTTTCAAAAGCAAAGCAGCATGTTTGAAAGAATTTTGTTAAATTCCTTTGCTCTTAGGCAGGAAGGCTTATATAATTAAAGGTGGCTCAGCTAAGCTTGAAAGGAGAAATATGTTTTGGATACACTTATTTTTTTAATCGTCCTGACAGTTGCGGTGATTCTTTACTCTGTGTTTATGTATTTCCGCCAAAAGAAAATCCTAAAGACTTTGACAGAGGAAGAATTCAAAGCAGGGTATCGTAAAGCGCAGCTCATTGATGTCCGTGAACCTAATGAATTTGCAAACGGCCATATTCTTGGCGCAAGAAACATCCCGCTTACCCAGCTAAAAGCACGTCTGAAGGAAGTCAGACCGGACAAGCCAGTCTATCTTTATTGCCAGAGCGGATCCCGCAGCGGCCGTGCTGCACAGCTGCTTCACAAAAAAGGCTATAAAGACTTATCCCATCTTGAAGGCGGCTTCAAAAAATGGGGCGGCAAAATTAAAGCTAAATAAGCAATCTTCCCATAAAATAACCCCTCAGCAGAAATGCTGGGGGTTAGCTTTTTTATATAATAGCAATCTTTTTGGATTTGCTTCTTCTAGTAAAAATGTCTATAGTACCTCAGGTTTGTAAACCTGTCTGAAGTTGCTCCTGGTTCGGATAGCTTTCCGCTGACTTCCTTCAAACCTGTCCGAAGTTGCACCAAGTTCGGACAACTTTTCGATGATTCCCTTCAAACTTGTCTGAAGTTGCTCCTGGTTCGGACAACTTTTCGTTGATTTCCTCCTAACCTGTCCGAAGTTGCACCTAGTTCGGACAGCTTTCCGCTGATTTCCTTCAAACCTGTCCGAAGTTGCACCTAGTTCGGACAACTTTTCGTTGATTTCCATCAAACCTGTCTGAAGTTCCTCCTAGTTCGGACAGCTTTTCTCTGATTTCCTTCAAACCTGTCCGAAGTTGCTCCTAGTTCGGACAGCTTTCCTCTAACTTCCTCCAAAGCTGTCTGAAGTTGCATCGTGTTCGGACAGCTTTCCCCTAACTTCCATCAAACCTGTCCGAAGTTGCACCTGGTTCAGACAGCTTTTCGCTGATTTCCTTCAAACCTGTCCGAAGTCTCTCTGGATCAGCCACAAATCAAAAATAGTCCTGCCGATGCTAACCGGCAGGACTGTTTAAAAACTATTCAGCTTTCTGATAGCGCAGAATTGGCTTCCTTGCAGCTGTTGTTTCATCCATACGGCCTACAACTGTAGAGTGTGGTGCTTCCTGGACGATTTCTGGATTCTCTTCTGCTTCTCGAGCGATCTGGATCATCGCATCGATGAAGGCATCAAGAGTTTCCTTGGATTCTGTTTCTGTCGGCTCGATCATGATCGCTTCTTCTACATTCAATGGGAAGTAGATGGTTGGCGGATGATAGCCGAAGTCAAGCAGGCGCTTGGCGATGTCCAACGTGCGGACGCCAAGCTTTTTCTGTCGCTTGCCGCTAAGGACGAATTCGTGCTTGCAGTGCCTGTTGAAAGGCAGGTCATAATATTCAGCAAGCCTTCTCATCATATAGTTGGCATTCAGTACTGCGTACTCTGTTACAGCCTTCAAGCCGTCTGGTCCCATTGTCCTGATATAAGTATAAGCACGGACATTGATGCCGAAGTTTCCATAGAAAGGTTTAACCCTACCGATTGACTGCGGACGGTCGTAATCGAATTTGTATACGCCATCCTGCTTCGTAACGATAGGCTTTGGCAGGAATGGAATCAGATCTGCTTTTACACCGACTGGGCCTGATCCCGGGCCGCCGCCGCCGTGTGGGCCTGTGAATGTCTTGTGAAGGTTCAAGTGAACAACATCAAAGCCCATGTCGCCAGGACGAGCCTTGGACATTACAGCGTTCAGGTTCGCTCCATCGTAATAAAGCTTTCCGCCTGCGCCGTGGACAATCTCGGCCATCTCAAGGATATTTTCTTCAAATAACCCCAGCGTGTTCGGGTTTGTCAGCATCAATGCAGCAGTATCTTCCCCAACAACCTTTTTAAGGTCCTCAAGGTCAACAAGGCCGTTTTCATCAGATTTTACCGTGATCGTTTCAAAACCGGCGACAGTAGCTGAAGCAGGATTGGTTCCGTGAGCAGAGTCAGGAACGATTACCTTCGTACGGTTTTGGTCACCATTGGCTTCATGGAATGCGCGGATCATCATTAATCCTGTCCATTCACCGTGTGCACCAGCTGCTGGCTGCAGGGTAACTTCATCCATACCGGTGATTTCAATCAAGTGTTCCTGCAGGTCGTACATCAATTCAAGCGCACCTTGCACAGAACTCTCATCCTGCAATGGATGTAAGTGTGCAAAGCCATTGAAGCGAGCGACATTTTCATTCATTTTTGGATTGTATTTCATTGTACAAGATCCAAGCGGATAGAATCCGGAATCAACACCGTGGTTGCGCTTCGATAATGCAGTATAATGGCGCATGATATCAAGCTCGGAAGCCTCAGGAAGTTCTGGTTCCTCTTCACGAAGGAACCCTTCAGGCAAAAGCTCTGATAAATCGGCTTCTGGAACATCCATTTCCGGAAGGCTGTAGCCGACACGGCCTGGTGTGCTTAATTCAAAAATGAGTGGCTGATCTTCCTTATGCATTGATATCCCCCATTTCCTTTACAAATGTATCGATTTCTTCTTTTGTCCTTAATTCAGTCACTGCAACAAGCATGTGATTCTCAAGTCCGGAATAATCACGGCCAAGGTCATAGCCGCCAATGATGTCCTTTTCGAGAAGCTTTTGGTTCACTTCTTTGACCGGCTTATTCAGCTTAACAACGAATTCATTGAAGGAATGGCCTTCAAATGCAATTTCAAAGCCATTTTCCTTGAACGTCTTTTTAGCGTAATGGGCTTTCTGAATATTGGCTACAGCCATTTCACGAACACCTTTTTTACCGAGGGCAGTCATTGCCACAGAGGCAGCAAGTGCATTTAATGCCTGGTTCGAGCAGATATTGGATGTCGCTTTATCACGGCGGATATGCTGTTCCCTCGCCTGAAGCGTCAATACGAATCCTCGGCGTCCCTGGTCGTCCTTAGTCTGGCCGACAAGTCTTCCCGGAACTTTTCTCATCAGCTTTCCAGTTACTGCAAAGTATCCGCAGTGAGGGCCGCCGAAAGCTGTCGGAATCCCGAACGGCTGTGCGTCTCCTGTCACAATGTCAGCGCCGAATTTCCCTGGAGGTGTCAATGCCCCAAGTGCAAGCGGATTGCTCGATACTACGAACAGAGATTTGTTTCCATGGACAATTTCTTCGATTTCTTTCATTGACTCTAGACCGCCAAAGAAGTTCGGATACTGGACGATAACAGCAGCGATATCTTCGCTTGCCATATCCTTCAATGCATCCAGGTCTGTTACACCATCTTTATGTGGCACTTCGACTACATCGATGTACTGTCCTTTTGCATAGGTTTTGACGACGTCCTTATATTCCGGATGGACTGCGCTTGAGATCAATACTTTCTTCCTTCTGGTATGGCCCGCACTCAGCATAGCTGCTTCTGCCAGTGCAGTTCCGCCATCATACATGGAAGAGTTCGCTACCTCCATGCCAGTCAATTCGGCGATCATCGTCTGGAATTCAAAGATTGCCTGTAGTTCACCCTGCGAGATTTCCGGCTGATATGGAGTGTAGGCAGTGTAAAATTCCGAACGTGACAGAACATGGTCAACAATGACCGGAATATAATGATCATATACACCTGCGCCAATGAATGAAGTATTCATTTTCAAATCAGCATTTTTGGCAGCCATCTGTGCAAGCTCCTTCATTAGAGCTGTTTCTGGCTTGGCTTTCTTGATATTATATTCTCCGGCAAAACGGACTTTTTCAGGAATATCGCTGAACAGTTCATCGATCGATGATACGCCGATGCTTTCCAACATTGCATTTTTGTCACTTTCCGTCAGCGGTAAATAGCGATGCTTCATAACTTTTTCCCCTCTCCGGCTTTTACTTTTTGTCCCTTTTATAAAAAGGTGTAGCTGAAACAGCAGCTTTCAAGCGTTTGCCGCGGATTTCAACTTCTACTTCGTTGCCTAACTCAGTTTCCTTTGTATCAATGAGTGCAAGCCCGATGTTCTTCTTGAGTGTAGGGGATTGCGTTCCGGTGGTAACCTCACCAATCCTGACTTCCCCTTTGTAAACAGGATAGCCATGACGCGGAATGCCACGGTCGATCATTTCAATGCCGACAAGCTTTCTTGGCAGGCCATTTTCTTTTTGCTGCTTAAGCGCATCTTTTCCAATGAAATCAGCTTCTTTGTTGAGCTTGACCGCAAAGCCAATCCCTGCTTCAAGCGGGCTGATTTCCGGCGACAGCTCCTGGCCGTACAATGCAAGGTTCGCTTCGAAACGAAGTGTATCCCTGGCACCAAGTCCGCATGGGAGGACGCCATCTTCTTTGCCGGCCTCAAGAATCTCTTTCCAGAGGCTGACAGCATCTTTTGAATCGCAATAAACTTCGAATCCGTCTTCCCCTGTATACCCTGTGCGAGATACAAGCGCCTTCTTTCCGTTCAAATCGACTTCTTCACTGAACTTGAAAAAGCCAATACTGCCGAGGTCATGTTCCGCGGACAGCTTTTGAAGGATCTCTTCAGCCTTCGGTCCCTGAATAGCAAGCTGTGCCATGCCTTCGGACAAGTTTTCAATTTTCACATTGCCTTCAAGATGTTTCTGCATCCAATCGAAATCCTTTTCAATATTGGAGGCATTCACTACTAGGAGGTAATGGTCATCTTCGATTTTATAGACAAGCAAATCATCCACAGTGCCGCCGTTCTCATAACACATGGCTGTGTACTGGGCACCGCCGTTCTTAAGCTTTGAAACATCGTTTGTCATCAATTTTTGTAAATAATCCAGACTATCGGGGCCCTTCACTTCGATTTCCCCCATATGGGAAACATCGAATAAACCAGCTTTTGTCCTTACTGCTTCATGTTCTTCCTTAATGCTTGAAAACTGGACTGGCAGCTCCCAGCCTCCAAAATCAACTGTTTTCCCACCATATTCCTTATACACTTCAAAAAGCGGTGTCCGTTTTAATTCCGTCATTATGTATCCCCCTTCGTCTCAGCCAAAATATCAGTTTACATCCATCCCAAAAGCTGCATTCAGTTAAGAAAGCAGAAAAGGACAGAGCACCCCCTCTTAATCTGAGAAGGTCTCTGTCCTTTCACCTGAAAGTTTACCTGTAAAGGCTTTCCCCTTTGGTGGCTCACACGAATGGAAGCGCTCTCCAGAGATGCGTCAAACAAGAGTTCTTTTGCCTGAGAGATTCACAATTTGCTTGCTCCTTCGGCGCTACCGGAGTAGTCTCTCCCCTAGTCGTCATCCGCATTTATATAATTTTCACATTTGGGCATGCTAGACGTTATTACCTATGTCTGCAAACTGATGTTTTCGGCCATAAAGTGACAAATTTCAAAACATTCAAAAGCTAACTACATCCTACCATTAGAAAGCCGATTTGGGCAATATTTTTTATATTAAAAGAGGTGGATAAAATGACCGTGCAAATTAACTATGATTCTTCCTGGCAGGACGAAATGGCTGAAAGAATAGAGAAGGACGGACCATGGGGAAATTGGGAGCTGTATAAACTTGCCGTTGAAATAGAAAAACATACCATAATCCCTGAATTTGAAGGTCTCCAGGCACCGATTCATCTCCCGGAACTAACCCCATTGCCGCATCAGCTTGAAGTGGCAAAGCAGGTTGTCGAAAATATGAATGGAAAAGCGATCCTTGCTGATGAAGTGGGACTGGGGAAAACGATCGAGGCCGGATTGATTTTGAAAGAATATATGATCAGGGGGCTGGTGAAAAAGGTCCTGATTTTAGTCCCAGCTTCGCTCGTCTCCCAATGGGCCATGGAACTGAACACCAAATTCCATATCCCTGCAATTGCCCAGAAGAAAAGCTATGTATGGGAGCAATGCGATGTGGTGGTTTCTTCAATTGATACGGCCAAACGTGCCCCTCACAGGGACATCATCAACAACTTAAATTATGACCTTATCATAATTGATGAAGCACATAAATTGAAAAATAATAAAACGAAAAACTATGAATTTGTCCAAAACCTGAAAAAACGGTTCTGTTTGCTGCTGACGGCCACTCCAATCCAAAACCGGATCGAAGAAATTTTCAACCTTGTATCTCTGTTGAAGCCCGGTCATCTCGGCAGTGAATCAGCGTTTTTTGATAAATACAAAAAAGATGCCCGGTCTGTCAATGATGATGAGCATTTAAGAGAACTTGTGAATAAAGTGATGATTCGCAACAGGCGTTCCGATACTGGAATCGAGTGGACAAAGCGACATGTAGAAACCATTCCTATCCATTTTTCCAATGAAGAGCGGGCTTTATATGATTCGATACAGGACTTAAGAAGTTCCGCTGGCGGTCTTGCGTCAAGCCAGTTCTCACTCATGACCCTCCAGCGGGAAGCATGCAGCAGCAGGGAAGCTGTCTTTTATACACTGAGAAATATGCTTCAACGGCAGGAAAACCCGTCCGTCGGATTTCAAAATACCATTGCCGGACTTATCAAACGAGTGGAAGCTGTAACGAAAAACTCCAAAGCCGAAAAAGCGCTTGAGTTGATCAAACAAATAGATGATAAAGTCATCATTTTCACCGAATATCGGGCTACCCAGCTGTACCTTCAGTGGTTCCTTAAGCAAAATGGCATCACCTCGGTTCCCTTCCGCGGTGGGTTCAAACGCGGCAAAAAGGACTGGATGAGAGAACTCTTCCAGAAGAATGTCCAGGTGTTGATCGCGACCGAGGCCGGTGGCGAAGGAATCAACCTGCAATTCTGCAGTCATATCATCAACTTTGACCTTCCCTGGAACCCAATGAGACTGGAGCAAAGAATCGGCAGGATCCACCGTCTTGGACAGGAAAAAGATGTGAAAATATACAACTTCGCAACGAAGGATACGGTCGAAGAGCATGTTATGAAGCTGCTTTACGAGAAAATCAACCTGTTCGAAAAAGTGATCGGCGAACTTGATGATATCCTGACAAAATTGGAGTTTGGCAATATCGAAGACCACTTGGTTGATATCTTCGGAAGGTCTTCATCAGAGGGGGAAATTCGGATCAAGATGGAAAACTTAACCTCGATGATCCAGTTCGCGGAAGATATGAAGGGGGAAAATCAGCGTGCAGCAACAGGAAATCCATAATTTTCTGGAAAGGTATTTCACGGCAAATAATTGTGAACTGGTTGAAAATGACAAAGGATACATGACTGTGCAGCTCACCATAGAGCTAGATAAGGAATTGATGAACCGCCCGTTTTACTGGCATTATCTTGAGAAAACCGGTGGAGTACCGAATCCAATGAAGCTTACCTTCATCACCGACAAACAACAGGCTCCAGATGATTTGAAGGGAGAAATTGTCCATTTTGGTTCGCCCCGCCTTCATCAAATCTTTGAATCGACCAAGAACCTTGCCGGTTTCATCCGGCTATATGAAAACAACCAGTATCCTGCACAAACCGCTTTGATCCCCTGGATCGGAATCAATATAAAAGTATCCTATCAATGTGACAGAAAACGGGATGTTTTCCATTCTATTGGACTCCACCTAATCAATGGCAGGATGGTGGAAAACTTTCATGAACGTTTATTGAAACTGCCGCTAACAACAAAAATACCGGATTATGCCTATACGCTTTCCCCTTTGATCAAGCCAAAGAGCGGAGTGAATAGAATCCAGGCTTATTTGACATCCAATATCGAGCAGGAGGATCATTCCTGGGCAGCTGATGCGAGAAAACGCTGGCAGAAGGACCTCGATTTACTTCATCATTTTTACGAAGATGAAGAAGAAAAATCCGAAAGCTTTGAAACAGAAAAAACAGCCCTAAAAGAACAATATGAACCAAAAGTCCAGCTCTCCATCATCAATGGCGGACTTTTCTATTTGACTGAAAATGCGATTAAGTAAACTCTGAAAAACACATAGTAAAGCCCGGCTTATCATCCTAGCCGGGCTTTAAGTCATCTTTTCTTTTTCTTTTTTACTCCGGACATCAGCATAAATGGAAGTATGCCGAACCACCTGAATAAAAAGGTCGCCTCTGCTTCCTTTTTTGCCTGTTTGATTTTCCGGCGCTCCTCTTTTGGCTGGTCAATATATTTCACAACGGTCTGGGTAAGGTATTTCACGTAATCATTTGTTTTCATGGTTACACCATCCTTCATACGTTATCAAGTATAACCATGTGTTATTTTTTAATACGCTGGATGATGTCATCGACAATTTGCTGAACTGTTTTGTCAGAAGTATTGATTTCAAGTCTCGCTGCTTCACGATACAATTGAAGTCGGCTCAAGTACAGCGCTTCAGCTGTTTTCATTTTATCCTTTCTCAATAACGGCCTGGAATTGTCATCCTTCAGCCTTTCCAGGATGTTTTCAAGCTCTGCATGCAGGTAGACAACATTTACTTTGTCTTTAAGATACAGTCTGTTTTCTTCCGATCCTATGATCCCTCCCCCGGTTGCAATAACGGCTTCATTTGAAGGCATTGATCGCAAAACCTCAGTCTCTAAAAGGCGGAACTTTTCTTCTCCTTCATTCGAGAATATCTCATTGATTGACATCCCCGTCCTTTTGACGATTTCCTCGTCTGTATCATATACTGCCACATTCATTCTACGAGACAATTCCTGCGAGACAGTCGTCTTGCCTGCACCCATGAACCCAATTAAATAAATCGCTCTCATATCTTGTCATCACCTGTCAGTTCTTTTCCTTCCATTTTATCATTCTGCCCTTTTCCTTGTCATATTGGCCAAAACCAACCCCTTTTTCTCCGCTGTCAAGCTCGAGGGTGAAAGTCACCTCATCAACGAAGGCAGATATGGACCGTGACTGGAAGCCAACTTTTCCAAATTTATAATAAAGTATACCGCTAGCGGGCAAATTGCCTTCCCTTAACAGAAGCTCAGCTTCTTTCATGGAGGACAGCATATAATATTCCTGGAGTCGAATGGTTTCGGTTTCTTTGGCAAACTTTTTCTCTGCAATATACTGTTCCGTTAAAATCAGAAAAAAGAAGGACATCAAAAGTAAAAAAATCATCGTTAATGGATAGATAAACCCTTTTTCATTTATAGCTGAACACCCCCCGTTTGAAAAAACTGGTGGACTCTAACCGAGTAATGAGTTCCATCTAAACCGACTGCTTTTATCATCACACCATCCGCAATTACTTCAAAAGTAAAGCTTGAGAGGTTCTGCATTAAAATTTCGTGCCCCTGATAATCAACTTTCCTTCGCATGCTGGAAGCGTACTTTTCATAAAGGATAAAATGGCCATTGACTTTCATTAACAGCTTATCAGGCTGGACCGTCAACTGTTCAGCTGTACGAACTTCCTTTTTTACCTGACTGCTGAACACATCCCACTCCATCCTTCTGATTCCCTTTTCAGTGACACTGTCATCAAGGATGATCCTAAAACCTAAAGGCAGCATTGAGGCAATCATTAAAAACACCAGCAATGATATAAGCATTTCCAGCATGGTAAAGCCCAGCTCATTCAGTTGAGGAACACTTTTTCTTGAGTTGCTGGTCGCTTTCATAGTGAACACATACCTCCCATTCAGAATTATTTTCATCTTTTGTCACTGTCAATTCATATTGATTCCCATTACGAGAAATCCAGTCTCTACCAGACGCTGTTCCTGCGATTTTCAAGTACATCAGTTCATCGAATAAAATAGAGTTTGCGTCTTCGTCTGTCCTTACATCCGCCGTCATTCCGATCACCACTATCGCTAAGGGCAGCATAATCGTACTCGCCATAAGGAATGCTGCCAGGGACAAAACCATATCTGCCAGAAAAAAGCCTTTATCATTCTTCAACAACATAAAATCGGCCCTTTCCAATCTGGATCATCATCCGGAATTTTTTTGAGCCCGCAGTAACATATAAAGACCCGAAACTATCGATATTCCCATCCGGCATATAGTGAAAAAGCAATTTCATCGTGCCTTGTTCAACCGAAACCTCTGGTGAATAATATCTATCGACCAGATAAGGAGAACCATAATTTGATCCCCTAATAAAATAGTGATGGTTCTCAGGAATGAATTGGACAGTGATTTGTTCCTGGTGGGATATGGCGTATTGCTGGCTGTACAGGAGGTCGGATTCTAGCTGGGTAAAGAAAAGTTCCTTTGCGAGGACATCGTTATGCGGAGTAAACAGAAAGACAGATGTAGCGGAGAGCATCAGGAAAGCTGATAGCACTATAAGCATTTCAACCATGGTGAATCCGCCGGTGTTCTTTATTTTCCAGATCATGACGCAGATTTCTGGACAGTCCCGTCGGATAAAATCTCGATTTTTGTTCCATCAGGACATGCGGCATCAGGGCTTTTTAGGTATTTTTCGTCATTTAGCTGCTGAAAAGTAGGAGTGACTTTCTTATCCATCTTATAAGCTTGTACCTGGGCTTCGACAAGTTTTATATAACCCTCGCAGCCTTTCTTGTTGATATTATTATTATGCGACGCAATATTCGGCACCGTAATGATCAACAAGACCGAAATCACCAGCAACACAATCATCATCTCGATCAAGGTAAACCCCTTTTGATTTCTCATTATTCTTTTCTCCTTTTCATGTTTTCAAGCTACTTTAAATCCCTTTCATCATTTGGAACATTGGAAGCAGAATGGCCAGATACAGTGAGATGACCAACAGGCCAATGAAGCTGTATAACACAGGCTGCACCGTTTTCATCGATTTTTCCATTTTTCCCTCAAGCTCTTTAAGGCAATGCCGGCTGTAAAAATAAAGCTCCTGATCCAGCTTTCCGTTCTTTTGTCCGTGTCTGATGATCCTTGGCAATTCAGCCTCAAAGAACGGATAGTCACCCACCGCCCTGTCAAAATCCTCGCCCGCTGCCAATTTTGAGATAATGTCCTTTCCGATTTCACTTGAAAATGGTTCATGGCGATTTTGCTCAAAAACCTTCAAGGCATCATGAACCGGAAGGCCCCCCGAAAACAGATAGCTTAACTGGACTGCGAAGGAATGCGAGTAAAGAAGCTTGATCAACCCGCCTGCAAACGGAAGTTTCACCAGTTTCGTTTTTTGTTGTAAGACTGGGAGTTTCCTGAATTTCATTTTGTAATAGAGGGTAAGCAGCACAGCGAGGCTGATAAGAAAATAGAATAAGAAGGGAACAATGTCATCAGCAGCACCAATCGTTGCCATGAAAATATTCGGTGCCATGTTCATATCCGAAAAAAGGGAGGTGAATTTCGGCAGCAACACCTTGTTGACGAAAAAAAATAAGATAAATGTGAGTGCTGCCAGGAACAGTGGATATGCGGCAAGCTTTTTCAACCTCTGATAATCGGCTTCACGTTTCAAAACCATATCAGACCCTTCAGTGACCGCATGGGCCAGTCCACCGTGCTGCTCAGCAAAATAAACATAGCTGATCAAATCTCTCTTGAAATTCAGTTCCGCCAGGATTAAATATAGAGGAAAGCCTTCGCGCAGCTTATCCAGACTTCTTTTGATATCACCTTTCCTTTTCATCTCCAGATGGAATGTCATCGATTCAATCGCTTCTGCTAAAGAATATCCCTGCGACAGCAGCTCCCCTGTCCTTTTCAGGAACCTGGCCTGTTCAGCGACAGGCCATTTATTCTCCCTCATTTAAAACCCACCTCTGATATTCCGATTCCTTGATAAAGCCCAGAGCGATGCCTTTCTTGATCGCATCTTTAAGCGTTTTGTAGTGGTAATTCTGATGTTCACCTTTTGCTTCCTTCAATACAGCAGATAAATCCCTTCCCGTAAGGATTTCAAATACATTTCCCCTTTTGCCGCTGCCAGAGGAATAGCAAAACGGCGAGCAAGTATCTTCACAATAAGGACATGTGAGTTCAACAAGCCTTTGTGCGGTTACTGCGATCAAGGTCTGTTCGATTTCAAGCCAATTGATCCCGAATTCAATCAGCCTGTAGATTGCTCCCCTTGCATCCCGTGTATGCATCGTCGTCAGTACCAAATGTCCAGTCAAGGACGCCCTTATTGCTGTTTCCGCAGTCTCCTTATCCCTGATTTCCCCGACCATAATGATGTCGGGATCATGCCGAAGAATCGCCTTTAAGCCGGCAGAATATGAGATTCCGGCCCGTTCATTGACCTGGACCTGAAGCACTGCTTCACTCGGTTTTTCAATGGGGTCTTCAAGTGTGATAACATTGCGATTGACCATTTCCGATGTTTCAGAAAGCATCGAATACAATGTGGTAGTTTTGCCGCTGCCTGTAGGGCCGGTAAAAATAATCAGACCATGAGCATGTTTTAAAAGGGAAATTAATTTTTTCGATGTGGATGGGAATAATGATATTTGGTATGAAGGAATTTGGTTTTGTTCGGGAAGGAGACGTATGACCATGCTTTCGTTCTGGTAGGCTGGCAGTGTGGAGATTCTCAAGCCAATTTTCCGATCGTCGTCCTGGTAGGTAAAGGCACCACTTTGCGGCCTTCTCTTTTCGCCTATATCCATCGAAGCGGTGAATTTAAAATGGGAAATGAGCCGTTCACAATCACCCTGTTCAAGAGTGTACCGGGGTAGCAGCTGATTGCCGAGCCTGAATTTTATCAGGGTATCTCTCTCTCGCGGGATGATATGAATGTCCGAAGCGCCGCTCTTTAAAGCATCTTTTAAAATATTTTCCGCCAGCAGTTCAATTGATTTTACAATAGGGATGCACCACCTTTTTCGTTATACAAAAGGATTTCGACATAGTTCCTCCTGTTCCTGCGAAAAAAATGTGATGAATGTGTATAAATGGTGACAGTTCTATTCATAATAACTACCGTAGCATCAATAACCTATCATTGGGCTATAGCCAAGCGGTAAGGCAACGGACTTTGACTCCGTCATGCGTTGGTTCGAATCCAGCTAGCCCAGCTATTTGGGGACTTCAGTCCCAAAAATAAAAAAACGGAAGCATCCACTTCCGTTTTTTTATTTGGCGATTTTTTTCAGCGCATCCGGATTGAATCCAACGATCAGCTTTTTCCCATCCGTCAAAATCGGACGCCTTAAAAGCTTTGGTTCTTTGATCACAAGATTGATCACTTCTGAAAGTGAAAGTTCATCTACATCAAGTTTGAGATTTTTAAAGGTTTCTCCCCTGGTCGCAAGCAGTTCATCGACGCCTTCAGTCGTTAACGTCAATATTTCCATCAGTTCCTTCTGGCTCGGCGTATCTTTGAACAAATGACGTTCATTGAATTTCACGCTGTTTGAAATCAGCCACTTTTTCGTTTTACGACATGATGTACAGCTTGGATAAGAAAAAAACGTCAGCTCTTCCATTAAGGGTTACCTCCTGGCGAACAAAATTATCTTCTGAATACATTGTATAACTTTTGTATAAGTTTTGTATAGTATTTTGTCATCATTTCGCCATTTAGTTGTGAACATTTTCTAAACATATAGTGTAAACAGTGTAAACCTTATTTTCCCTTGTATTATAATGAAGGCAAATTAGTGGTCTGAGGTGAAATAAGGTGGAGCAAACATTAAAAATTACAAGTGTTTTGTCTGATCCAACGCGTTACTATATTTATCAATACATCACAAAAAGGCATAAAGATGTGACTGTACAGGAAATCGCCGACAATTTTGAAATTCACCCAAATGTGGCAAGATTGCATTTATCAAAACTCGAAGATGTGAACATGCTGATTTCGGAGACAAAAAAGACGGGCAAGGGTGGACGTCCTAGCAGACTATACCGCTTGTCAGATGAAGTCATCCAGCTGCACTTCCCTTTCCGTGATTATCAGCTTCTGTCAAAAATCGCCATGACGACAATGATGTCACTTGGTGAAGCAGGAAAGAACGCTTTGTATATGACGGGAAAGCGATTTGGCGCAGAACTCATGGAACAGGAGATCTCACGCCATCCGCAAATGTCAGAAGAAATGACATTCGAACATAAACTGAACTCAATCAAAAATGCTGCTACGCTTGCTGGTTTCTATCCAGAGTTCGAACCTAATAGTGAGAAGACAAAAATTTATTTCCAGATTTTCAACTGCCCTTTCAAGGAAGTTGCCATGGAACATACTGAAACAGTGTGCAATATGCATTATGAGTTTTTGCGCGGCATGTTCGAATCCCTGTTTGGGGAAATTGAACTGATTGAAAAAGAAAATATGTTCACAGGCTGTGACTCTTGTTCATACCAGGCTGTTATCGCACAATAATCAATCCTTGTTTACTTTTCACTCCACTTTACTTTATAATATGATAGTGATGGACATGTAGGGTAAAGGAGGGATATCTTTGGATCGTATGTACAGAGTTTTAGGATTCTGGACGGGAATCTTTGCTGTCATGTTTTTCTTGGGTGACATGTATACAACGTCCTTGATTTTCTTTGGTCAAACTGGATTTTTCTTGCTTTTAAGTTACTTGAAACTGTCTGAGCGTATGTACATTTACGTCTTCGGCGCATACTTAACGGTTTTCTTTGCAGGTTTTACTTACTGGTCAACATTTATGATGCCACTAGGTGGAGCCGGACATTGATCGATTGTGCATGCTCAAATAAAAAAAGCGATGGTCATCCATCGCTTTTTTTATTTTGCCTGGAATAATTTTTTCGCCGGATCCCCCAGGCCTTTCCCCTGGATGACAACATCAAATGACTGGCTGATTCCGCCTGGCAGGATCAGACTCCGGATTGCGCGATTTCTCTTGCTTGCTTCGGAAAATGGATTCGGGTCTTGATGCTGCCCTAGTTCCTCGAGGAGGCCAGCAGCAATCAGGAATTGATCCTGCCTCATTTTTTGAAGGAATTTGAGACCCCATGCTTCGCCAATATCTTTGAGAGCATCAAAATGCACGTGGCTGGTGAGATCCATCTCCCCAGGATGCTCCAGGATGTCATGGTGCATCTGATGATTGTAATAGCCTCTCAGGCTCCCTTTTCTCCGCGATGGATGCATCCATTCATCTTTTGTATATCCGTAATCCACGGTCACCATCAAACCTTTATCCAGGTTTTCTGCTATCGAATGAATGAATGGTTCCATGGCAAGCGGAATTTCGATCCTTTGACCTTCAGCAAGCATGAATTGCTGATCATTTAGAAACTTAATAATCTCTTCATCAGAAACAGGAACTTTTATTTCTTTTAGTTGATCATCCTCACTGGCAACAAAAACCTCGTGCACGACGCCATCAATCTTTTCAACGACATGGACTGGAAAGGCATCAAATAACTCATTGGAAAAAATCATTCCCTGATGCATTTCTGTTTCTGCATATGTATCACCATGCACGATCCTGACATTTTCAAGACCTGCCAGCTCTGCATGCTGCAGACTTCGATGATAAGGACTTTTTTCGACAATATAGTATGTCAGCGTTTCTGCGTTCAGTTCCCGCCAGCCTTCAATGAATGCCCGTGCAAAACGGCCGTTTCCTGCTCCGATTTCACAAACAGATGGCGGCACGTTGAGTACACCGTACTTTTTCGCATACCACTTCCCTATTAATTTGCCAAACACATCAGACACATTGCTTGATGTATAAAAATCCCCTTCCTTCCCAATTTTTTTGCGTTCCTTAATATAATAGCCTTCCTCTGGATGATAGAGTGCAAGCTGCATATAGTCCGCATATGTGATCATCTTTTTTGGCGAAGCTTCAATAAACTCTTTGATTATTTCTTTCATAATGACTCCTTGAAAAGGGTTTTCACTATTGACATAGTGTATTCTTTATTATAAAGTTTTACTAGTAGCTTAACTATATCCCCTCCCATGATATGAATAGAACATCCCCCAGAAAAGCCCTTCTCAGCCGAGAAGGGTTTTTCTAGTTTATAAGTTTTTTTGAAAAATTCGGCTCTGTTAACCACGGCTGTTGATTTTCGTTCCAGGCGCTTCGCTTTCCGCGGGGCTGGCGCTGAGCCTCCTCGTCGCTTTGCTCCTGCGGGGTCTCACCTGACCAGCTGCGCCCGCAGGAGTCTACGCGCCTTCCACTACAATCAACAGGATTTTTAAAATCAACATTCAGCTTTAACAGAGCCTAAAATTAAAATCCATTTAAAAATGGATTGGAGTCCATTTCGATACCGATGGTCGTGGCTGGCCCATGTCCAGGCAGTACCTCGGTTTCCTCAGGCAATACCAGCAGTTTATCGTGAATGCTTTTGATTAACTGGTTATGGTTTCCTCCCGGCAAGTCAGTTCTTCCGATGCTTCCCTGAAACAGGGCATCTCCGGCCACGACAAAATTCGCCTTTGGGAAGTAAAAGGATACACTCCCCGGGGAATGCCCTGGTGTCTCCAAAACTTCGAACTTGAAATTCCCGATGGACATCTCACCTTCATCTTTGAACAAATAGTCCGCTGCTCTGGCTTTGATTGGCTCGTTCAGCATAAAGTGTTTCGATCCATTAAGTGCAGGATCGGTGAGCCAGTCTTTTTCTTTTTCATGGATAAAGACCTTAATGCCATACTTATCCCTTATTCTATCCACTGCACCGATATGGTCAAAATGTGCGTGTGTCAATACAATCGCTTCAGGCTTAAGTTCAAGCTGTTCGATCACCGCAGTCAACTTCCTTGGGTTTTCACCAGGATCCACAATCAGGCATGATTGACTTTCATCATAAACGACATAACAATTCGTCTGCAAAGGACCCAGGGGAATCTGTTTCCATTTCATTGTAAGCAGCCTCCGCTTCTATTGGTAATATGTATGTTTTTATTCTACACTAATGTAAGCTATGTTTTAAGGATTTGATAAGAAAGCAAAGCACAGTTGTCTGCCGGGAAGAGCCGGTTAATAAATTTCAAGACTGATCTTTCTAATTTGATAAGGAGAAGATAAATGAATTTTGTCATTGCAACAGAAGCAAACCCTTTTATTGCGGAGCTGCCCGATTTTAAGGAAGTACTTATGCAAGTTGCTCCACCGCATCTCATTTATAAGAATTTCTATATATATATCGAGCAAAAGGATGCAGATGAAGCGATTGGATTACTCAGGGAAGCGGACTTGCTTGAATCAACACATCTCCTGGTCAAAACAGAAGGCAGCCCCGGAGAAGATTTTTTCGACTATGGTTTCCATGTGGATGGCGCAACCTGTCTATTCGCTGATGAACTATCAGCGTTCCGATTTTTGGATGGCAATGGACTGCAAATGGAGATGGCCCTGATTCAGTTGGAGGAACATCTAATATTTAAGGCTGCAAATGGAATTTATTTTGCGGCGAACCACTATACTGAACTAATAATGGGTATAGTAAAAGCATATGGAGTAAAAGTTGAATTTTTAGACCTCGACAAATGGTGTAAAAAAATATAAAATAAAAAACGAGTGTATGCTTGTCATTACATACAGGCTGCCGCCTAAATTACAACCAAACATTTTTTCAAAGAACAGACTTAATGTCTGCCTAATTTATGAAGGGGGCTTTATCATGGGATTGGCAATTGTTTTCGCTTTAGTTACTCTGCTAGCCGGTTATGCAACTTTCTCGGCACTTAAAAACAAAAACATTCTTGGAATCATATTCGGCGGAGGAACATTCCTCGTTATTGGCTGGTTCACAGTCATGACAGTCCTTAACCACGGATTCCCGACAGCACACTAATTCAATCACAATAAAAGACCACCTTTGTCAGGTGGTCTTTTATATTTATATGGTCTATTGCTTAAGCAATTCGTTAACCCTGTTGACTTTATCCTCCATCTTTCTTTTTACATCCCGCCTGTCATCGATCCGGATATTAGTGGCCACTCGCTGAATACCCTTATTGAACGGTGCTTCATGGATTGCCTGGACTACTTCAAATAATACAGGCAGTTCTCCCTCAATCAAGGTATTCATCGGCGTGAGCTGATAACGGATTTTGCCCTGCTCTTCATAATTTTTTAGGATGCGCTGGATATCAGCCACATAGGAACTGACACTAGGTGTCTGAGTTCCGATTGGAATTACTGTTACATCTACAATTGCCATTCTAATCTCTCCTTGCTGAACGAATTATCGAACAATTTCAACGATTTCCTTCGTGTCGATATTCAACACTCTTTCTAACTGGAAACCATACAGGCACATTTCACCGGAAGGCGAGCAGGAAAGTGGTTCATTTGCCAGTTCAGAGAAAATCATTTCTTCTTTATTCTCCCCTAAATGATACCTCATCAAGTCAAAACCGCCATCATAAAGATCTGCCTCTCCTTGCTCCTTTGCCCGCAGATACATAAAAGCCTTTCCATCATCCATTAAATCATAAAAAGGAACAACCCATCCAGAGAAAGATGTCAGCAAAGGAGCGGTCAACCTCCCCGCAGGATGGATCCCGTCCCTGGTGAAGGTGTATAATCCAAATCCTGGATTTTCGCCTTCATCTACCTCGATCGTCAATAAATACTTTCCAATTGAATCAAATTGATATACGTCCTCAAACAATGTTTCGGAATGATCCCCGCTGACAGAAAAAGATTTCAATGGCGCCTTTAACGATATTTCATTCTCATTCCATTGCTGATAGACAAGCACATCCTCCGAAATCCACCTGACAAATGGCTCAGGCAAATGGAGTGCCTTCAGGCTGTTCTCCTTTAGATCCAGTAAATACGTGTTGAAATCCCATTCTTCTGTAAAAGCAGATACAACAAGCAAATCGTCATTGAATGGATTCCATTCAAAGGTCAATTCATATGATTCGATTTTCCCTGAATACAATTCCTTGCCTGATAAATCGATGACAGTCAGTACTGCTTCATCAGATGCGGAACTGTGAATCAAAACCTTATCCTTTTTTGGACTGATCTCAGCCGTGATGATTGGCTGGCTGCTTTTGTACAGCGATGTGGCTTGACCTGTTATTAGGCTGTATGAATAAAGAATTGAACTGTTTTCGTTTATATTTGAAATATAAAGTATCTCTGTATTGCTCAGCCATCCTGAAACCTTATTAAATTCCTCTTGCCTGCCTAGCTTGATGGGAATGACCTCGGAACCTAGAAAGGACATCCCTGGAGTTTCTTTAATGCGGTCAAGGCTATGGCCGGCTGTTTTGTGGAGTGATACATCCAGCTGCTGAGAGCACCCGGAAAGGATGAATGCAGAAGTGACAATGATGAATATGACCCATCTGACATAAGGTGTTTGATATGTATTCTCCTTCAATTGTTCCACTCCTACACCACCTTTTTGACAATGTATATATCTGTACGTTGAGAACAGCTAAATGTTTCAATGATTTTTGAAAAATCCAATAAAATTTACATTTGGTACAGTCATTGATGATAACATACACCTCTTTAAGTAAAAACTCAATTTTAAAATACACAAGGCAATCTTTCCATAACAAAAACCTGCGCCCCAGGGTCGCAGGTTTTTAACAGGTTATTTACTCTTTGGAATTCGGATCAGATAGATCCTTGCCTTCATTTTGCTCACCATAGAATCTCAGTAAATCTCCATAAATAATTTTATCGGAGTATCCAAGTTCATTATCTGCAGCTTCAAAATATGGTGCGCACGCTTCCTGATCTGTCGGTTCACCTGTGGCTTTATCAAAGCAGGTCTCACGAGTAAAGACATGATCCTTGGTGATGAAGCTGCCATCGCGAAGAACAGCAAAGTCACGGCGGTCCTTGGCGAACAGGTCAGATCCGAAATCGATATTATTCTTAGTGTCGATTCCCAGCAAATGCAGGATTGTCGGTTTGATGTCGATCTGTCCTCCGACCGTTGTCATTGTCTTGCCCTCTTGCCCAGGGATGTGAATGATCAACGGCACCTTTTGCAGCTGTGTGCTTTCAAATGGCGTGATTTCCTTGCCAAGATACTCACTCATCGCCTTATTATGGTTATCAGATATTCCATAATGGTCTCCGTAAAGAATAATGATCGAATCTTCATATAAGCCTTCATCTTTTAATTTCTGGATGAACTGCTTAATGGCTTCATCCTCATACCTGACAGTCGGAAAATAATTGTTGACTGTCTTGTCATTAGACGTGTATGGCGGTATAAATTGATCTTCTTCATTCAATTCGAATGGGAAATGGTTTGTCAATGTGATGAACTTCGAATAGAACGGCTTTGGCATCGCCTTCAAGTGATCAACGGACTGCTGCAGGAAGTCAATATCCTTCAATCCCCAGCCAACGGAATTCTCTTCATTCACCTCGTAATCCGGCAGCGAGTAGAACCGCTGATATCCTAATGATTGATACATAATGTCCCGGTTCCAGAAGCTCTTGTTGTTCGCATGCAAGGAAGCGGTGAAATAGCCATTTTCATTCAGGATTTCAGGTGTAGCGGTATATTCATTTCCAGAGTGCGTAAAGAAGACTGCCCCTCGGCTTAATGGATACAGGGAGTTTTCCACCAGGAATTCAGAATCTGAAGTCTTTCCCTGGCCCGTCTGGTGATAAAAATTATTGAAGTAATAACTTTCTTTGATGAAATCATTCAGGAATGGCGTAATTTCCTGTCCATTTACGGTTTGATTAATAACAAATTCCTGTGTCGATTCCAGCGAAATCAGGATGACGTTTTTGCCTTTTGCGATTCCAAACATCTCATCATTCGGCGGCAGATAGTTTGCTCGCACATAGTTGTCGATGTCAGCCAGTTCACTGCCGTCGGCCATTGCTCGCTGGGCAGAAGACTTCGACTGCAGGAATGCATCATAGAGATGGTAATTGTATGTTCCAATATTCTTGACGAGCATTTCTCTGTCGAAAGTCCTCGTCAAGAGCTGGGGACGTTCTGTTTCAGCCATTCCCATGTTGAATAAAGCAATCGCGACAGCGACAAGGAAATAGGCTCTGCGGTCCACTTTGCTATATTCATGCCAGCCCAAAAGAACTGGTTTGAATTTCATGATGAGTGCTAAAACGATGAAATCCGTAAAGTAAAGTAAATCACTGAAGTTGATCAGCTCCGTCACACTGCTCCCCAGATCACTCATATTGCTCGTCTGGAACAGAACGGGAATGGTCAGGAAATCATTGAAGAAGCGGTAAAACACGACATTCGCGAACAACACTGCGGATACTATAAAACTAGTAATCATAATATAACGTCTCTGAGCCTTTTCCTTCATGAACATGCTGAGTCCAAACAGAATCATCAGGAAGCTTAATGGATTTATGAACAGGATAATCTCCTGTCTCCAATTTTCGATTTTAATATCGAAGCTCGTCTTATAGGCTATATAAGTCTTCAGCCAAAGCAGGATTGTGGCGATGGCGACTAAAGAAACTTTAGGCCATTTATTGTTTTTCATCCGGTTGCTACCTCCCTGTTAATAAAAAACAGATTCGGGAATTTTTAGGTTTATTTTTCCATTCTCTCAAGAATCAAAGATAATCTTAATACTTTTTTTCTTAAAAAGCAAACAAAATTAGAAGCTAAAAAAGCGTAGACCATTCATTGTAATTTTCCACTATTATAGACGACTTAAACCTGGAAAAGTTTCAGAAATAACCATTTTCGGAAAATTGAAACTTTTGGCACGAATAAAATAAGGAGTTTTCTCATAGAAAACTCCTTCGCCATTTTAGTTATGTCCAATTTTATTTTTAACAAGCCAGGCAGCACCAATCACGCCGGCATCATTCCCTAGGGTAGCGATGCTGATTTCGGTCGATTGCGCTACACGCGGAAAAGAATTACGCAAGAATTGCTCTTTTACGGGGTTCAGCAAGACATCCCCCGCTTTAGAAACCCCGCCTCCCAGAACGATTTTCTCCGGATTGAGGGTATTAGCGATATTTGCAAGGGCAATTCCCAAATGCAAGGCAACTGTATCTATAACTATCAAGGCCAACTCATCATTCCGTTTCGCTGAATCGAAGACATCCTTGGCTGTTACAATTCCAGTTTCCTTGTACAATGCTGCAAGATCACCTTCAGAAGAATGAGCATTCAATAATTCAACAGCAATTCTTACAATGCCTGTAGCCGATGCAATGGTTTCAAGACAGCCTGTTTTTCCGCAATTACATGGAGCTCCGCCTTCTGCAAGTGAAGTAATATGGCCGATTTCACCGGCAGCGCCACTCACTCCGTGGACAATATCACCATTGGTAATGACTCCTCCGCCTACACCTGTACCCAGGGTTACACACACCAAGTCCTTGGCGCCATTTCCGGCACCTTTCCACATTTCCCCAAGAGCCGCACAGTTTGCATCATTATCGATAACTGCCGGGAGCGAGGTTTCCACTTCAAGCAAATCCTTAAGCGGATAAGGCTCTCGCCAGCCAAGGTTAACCGCTTCAAAAATAACACCGGTAGCCAGGTCAACAGGGCCGGGGGCTCCCATACCAATTCCCAAAATTTCACTTTTAGAATGCCCAAGCTTCTCCAGCTTCGCGTCAATTGCTTTTGCAATATTGACAGTTATATTTTTCCCTTCGTTAGAAACATCAGTGGGAATTTCCCATTTATGCAGGATTTCTCCATACAAACTGATGAAAGCAAGTTTCGTTGTCGTTCCTCCTAAATCTACACCAACAAGCCATTTTTCAGCCATCATGCTTCACCTTTTCTCTTTTGCTTTTTTTTCTTGTTCCATCCGGATTTCCTGCCTCAAGAGCAAGACCGCAGATTGGTAATCTTTTGTCTCGATCAATTGGGAATTATACAGTTCCTTGAGCTCAGCGTGCATGAGCTCCAAATCCGCCACCCTGTCTCCTATGTAAATGAATGTCCCGAAATTTTTAAGGAACTGCTGGATATCATAAATTGTCTTCAAATTAATCCCCTCAATTTGTGAAAATAAGAGCATGCTTTACCATACTTAGTATAAAGGATACCTTTTGCCCCCTCAAGTAGGCTGGACAAGATTTTCTGACAAAAACTGCACTAGTTATCAATTAGAAAAAGCAGCAATCGGAGATCGCTGCTTCTCAAAGTTAAGTTTAACGGTCAGGGTCCTGCGGTTTCAATATCCTTGGTCTCCTGTTTTTTAGAGGTATCGGTGATCTTATAAGCACATCCCTGAATGCCCGTGGATTGAAAGGGATGAATGGCCATAGATATGGCACACCGAACGATTTCATTCTGGCCAGCAGAATGATGAAGAGCACAATGCCAATCAGGAAACCATAAAGCTGGAAGGCCGCAGTCATGATCAATAAGAAAATCCTCACAAGCCGGTTTGCCAGGCTCATTTCGTAACTTGGCGTCGCAAATGTACCAATCGCTGCGATGGCCAGATACAGGATGACTTCATTTGTCAGAAGACCTACTTCCACGGCCACCTGTCCAATCATCAGCGCTGCGACCAGGCCAAGGGCAGTTGCCAGTGAAGTTGGTGTATGGATGGCCGCCATCCTGAGAACATCGATTCCAATTTCAATCAGGAAAAACTGTAAAAACAATGGAATCTCTCCGGGGTCATTTGGTCCGATAAATGACATCGATTTCGGCAGGAGTTCCGGCTTAACGGCGAATAAATACCATAACGGCAGCAGAAATAGGGACGACCATACCGCCAGGAAGCGTACCATCCTCAAATATGCGCCGACAAGCGGCTTATTACGGTACTCTTCAGCATGCTGAAGATGGTGCCAGAATGTTGTCGGTGTAATCAGTACGCTTGGGGAACCATCGACGATAATGCAAACATGCCCTTCGTATAAATGAGTGGCTGCTGTATCCGGTCGTTCCGTGTATCTTACGTTCGGAAATGGATTCCAATGCCGCCCTGAGATAAATTCCTCAATTGTTTTCTCAGCCATCGGCAGCCCGTCCGTATCAATTTTGCTGATCGCCCCCTTTATTTTCTCTACCATTTCAGGATCTGCGATATCCTCAATATAACAAATGACAATATCCGTTTGAGACCTTCTGCCTACCTGCATATATTCCATTCTTAATGTGCGGTCACGGATTCTCCTTCTCGTAAGCGACGTATTGAAGACCAAAGTCTCCACGAAGCCGTCCCTTGAACCTCGCACTACCCTTTCTGTGTCAGGTTCCTCTGGGCCGCGTACAGGATATGTCCTCGCATCAATCAGGATGATTTCTGTTAACCCGTCCACTGCAAGGGCGGTCGGTCCGGCCAGCACCATATCGACAACTTTATCAAGGTTATCCGTCGTCTCGACCTCTACATATGGAATATACGTCTTGACCAGTTTTTTTAATGTATCGACTTCAAGGGCCCCTGGTTCAAGCTTGGCCAGTAACTGCATGATATAAAGCATGATGTCGTCCTTGACAAATCCATCTACAAGGAACAGCGCCATATCTCTGCCGGCATATTCGACATCAAGCTGAATCACATCGAAACTTTTATCGACCCCTAATTCTTCTCTTAAGTAAGCGATATTTTCTTTTAAGTTCTCCTGGACCGGATGCTTCGTTTTTTCTGCCATAGACTAACACCTCTCATTACAACCGACCATTATTTTCCTGTCGATTCCTTTTTCCATCATAGCCAAAACAATTTAAAAACATACTTCAAGGCATGTGATCAGGACAAGTATCATATAGTGGTTATACCGACAAACCCTATTATCGGAAAAGGATGAGCAGGATGAAAAAGTTATGGTTTTTGAGTATAAGTGCAATGGCAATTGCTGTCTCTGCATTATTGATCCAATTCCAAATCGGCAACACTTCCGTCGAAACAATCACATTTTTCCCATTGAATGATGCAGTAAAGTATAAAAGTGCCAGTACTTCCTTAACGCTATTAAAAGACAAAAAAAACAATCAACATCAGGTTGATTGGAAGATCCATTCAAGCTTGGACCAAGAGGCTTATCTTCGCCAGGATATGGGACTCTTGTTCGCCAATGGGCTTTTAAAAGGGAAATTGGCCAAATGGGAGCAGGATACGGCAGATTTATCCCAGGAAGAACTTAACTCATACGGAGAAAGCGCAAGATATGACGCCATTTCTTTTCACTATGCAGAGCTTCATGGTGACGGGGATAGGATCACAAGTGCCCAAAGAATGTCCGATGACATGATCTATGTAGTCGACTCTCTGTTCAGTCCGCTCCAATCCTTCACCATCGCCAAAAGCAATCAAGAAAAGGAATGGAAAAAAGTGCTTGACCAAAGTGTGCGAAACAGGCTTGACCGAAGTTTGAAACAAGCTGAAAAAACATTCAGGTTCAAAGCGTCAGATTACCTATCCATCCCGCTGGATACAATCAGGAAATACGAAGATCAGCCTATAACAGGGTTTACGAAGAGGGAAACCGCTAACATACTGGGAAAGTTGTGGGAAGGGTTATATAAGAATTATTATCTGGGCATAAAAAAAAGCGATGGCACTGCCGTTGACCCAATTGGCAGTACCATGCCTTTGATTTTGATCGCTAAGGATAAAAGCCATCTGCTGGTTGTCACCCAGACAAGGACCGGAGAAAGCATCATCCTCAAGCAGCTTCTTCAAGATAGGAATTAATCTGCTCAAGTGTCTTTTTATAGCTTTCTTTTCCAGGATTTAGCTCAACTGCTTTTTTAGCGTATATACGCGCCAGATCTAGATTTTTTTCATCAAAAAAGATTAAGGCAAGATTATAGTACGCTTCATGAAAATCCGGTTCCATCTCGATCACTTTTAGAAGATTGATTTTGGCCTCTTCCAGCATTCCCAGCTTGATTTCGGTAAAAGAAAGCATAAACAAGGATTCTGCTGAGAGTTGCTCCGACTTGCCGTACTCTGTGAGAAGGTCATTTGCCTGCTGGTATTCTTCTTCCTTTACATGCTGCTGTGCAAGCACCAAAATGGACCTTTCATCGACCAGGTCAGCATTTTCGCTAAAACCATATTGTAAGGTGAAAAAGATCGCCGCAATCGTCACTGCCAGGAAGGAGGTTTGAAGCAAAAGGCGTCTTTTCATTGGGAGATGAAGAATTCCCGCTGCTGCAAACCCCCCGACCAGGCCTCCTATATGGCCCGCATTATCGATTCCGGGGATGGTAAATCCGAATGCCAGGTTGATGCCAAGTACAACAAGTATATTCAAACCCAATGTCCGCCAAAACAACCTTGGTTTTGCTACACCAAAATACAGCAAGGCTCCAAAGCAGCCAAAAATCGCTCCGCTTGCTCCAGCCGAAAGATTCGGGCTGTATATAAAACTGGCAAGCACTCCACTAAATCCTGCCAGGATGTATATAACCAAAAATCGAAAATTACCATACAGCCGTTCCACCATTGTTCCTAAATAATATAAAGCCAGGGTATTCATGAACAAATGGAGCAGGCCAATATGGATAATCACCGGCGTGAAGAAGCGCCACCATTCACCACCAAGGATCAGCGGGTTGAATTTCGCACCAAACTTGATCAGGGTGGAAGTATCTGTACTTCCCCCCGCCGCCTCAAGAACAAGAAACATTACTACCTGGATGGCAATGAATATATAGGTGAAAAAGGGTTTTCCGTAGTTAAAGACAGATTGTTCCTCTTTTGCCCTTTCTACCGCGCTTAAAAGAGTATTTTTTTTGATGGTCTCGATTTCTTCGCCAGAGTGTTCCTCGGCAAAATCAATTCTTAGTTGGTCATTGAACCTGCTTTCCAGTTTCCCTAAGGCTTCCCCCGCATTGGACCTTTCTATCAAAATGGACTCAACAGTGACCTTTCCATTTACAGAAAGATATGGCTCAGCAAGACGAAATTCATAATCATCCACTGGAGGATATGCACTAAAGTAGAGGTTTAGGATCTTTAATTCTCCTTTAGCAAACTTCCTGCGGATTCTTTCTCCATTTTCAGCGATCAAAATGATGTCACGTTGAAGCCAGTTGCTCCAGTCCAGATTATATTGAAGCAGGCGAACAACCTGCGTTTGCTTGTTTTCAGTCTTCTCCAGCCACAATTCTCCCTGATCCTGTGATACCTGGAGGATACGGTACTCCTTATTTACAATCAGGAATTCTGCAACTTTCCAAAACAAATACTCTTCCAAAAAAGCCAACTTCTCCCCTACTTTCCCGCCCAAAATCCGGCCACTATGTATTATCTATATTTTTTCCTCTCCCAAATTATTATAAACCAAATAACTTCCTACCAGATATAAAGAGGCCTTTAAAGCAGAAAAAGACCTTATAAAGGTCTTTTTACTGGAACTCCGAAGGCCCTGAAAATAATGAACCCATCATCTTGCTTCTGATTCCAGGCAGTCCCATGATCGAGCCCACTGCCACCCGGCGCAGGAAACTGTTTCCCAGAAGCATATTCATGACCCTGTATCTGTTCTCGAATACAAGGTATCCTGCGAGGCCAAGCATAAAAATTGAAACCATTTTTCTTGCCATATATATCCCTCCCTTTTTATTTTAGGAATAAAAGCACATTTTTATCCTTTCATACCAAAAAAAGATGGGTTAAAAATGTTACTATATATAATAGAAGAAAGCGGTTTCGTTTTTTGAAAAAGATAAAAGGGCTGCATCGTGGACAGCCCTTTTTCTTATGCTTTCATGACAGGATCCATGACCTTTCTCAATACCTCTACAGAATGGTCGAATTTTTGCTGTTCTTCTTTTTCAAGCGGCAGTTCGACGATCTCCCTTATTCCATTTCGATTTACGATCGCTGGCACACCAATGTAGATATCATCGTGTCCGTACTCGCCATCCAGATGGGCGGATACAGTCAGGATGGAGTTTTCATCCTGCAGGATGGCCTTCGTCAATCGAACAAGGCCCATGGCGATCCCATAATAGGTTGCGCCTTTACGCTGGATGATATGATAGGCTGCATCACGTACATTTGTGAAGATTTCCTCCAGGTCATCATGCTTGTAATGTTCCTGGTCTTTTATCATTTTGGCAATCGGCTTTCCGCCAATATCTGCATGACTCCATACAGGCAGTTCGGTATCTCCATGTTCCCCTATGATATAGGCATGGACATTACGTGAATCTACCTTGAAGTAGTCCCCAAGCAAGAATCTGAATCTGGCTGTATCGAGGATAGTCCCTGAGCCAATGACTCGTTCCTTTGGAAGTCCCGAGAATTTCCAGACAGCATAGGTCAGGATATCGACCGGATTGGTCGCGACAAGAAAAATCCCGTCAAAACCGCTTGCCATGATTTCATCTACTATGCTTTTAAAAATCCTCGTATTTTTCTCCACCAGATCCAGTCTTGTTTCGCCAGGCTTTTGGTTTGCGCCTGCACAAAGTACCACCAGGTCTGCATCCTTGCAGTCAGCATATGAACCGAACCAAATTTTCGTCTGTGAAAGGGCGAACGCCATTCCGTGATTCAAGTCCATTGCGTCCCCTTCAGATTTATCCTTATTCAGATCCACAAGAACCAATTCCTCTGTTACACCCTGGTTGACCATCGCAAAGGCATAACTTGATCCAACGAAGCCGGTTCCAACCAGAACAACTCGGTTTACACGATTTTTCATATCGCATTTCCCCCTAATGATATAATGGATGATTTAATTGTACGTTTTTTTACAATGGATATGTATCGCTGTTTGACAGAGTAAACGTTATCATTATAAACACTTTGTTACAATTCAATCCAGGTTTTTAAAGGAAGGAAAAGCAGCTTTTCAGCTGAGTGTTAGAGAATGCTATATAATAACATTCCCCCCATAGCCGCTGTAAAACATGAAAGAAAATTGACTGCATCATTATTCATCATGACCAGACCGGAAACATGTCGGGTCGGTTCAGAGCAATGTGTTGTTTTTTCTGTCAGCAAATTGCATTTAGCGCATGCAAAGCCCGCCTGGAGATAGGCCCCGAGCCAGGTATCAACCATCGTTCCCGTCACCCCCAACAGAAAAACTGCTACTGTCCATCCTGCCCCCAACTTAAACAGGTAATCAGCAATCAGGGCAATCAACAAAGAACCAGCCGCAGCTGAAGCTGTTCCAACAATTGAAATCGCACCTGAAGTTCCTCTTGGAACTCTTTTAAAAGATTTGATCGATAATGGCTGTACTTTGCTCA
Source organism: Chryseobacterium sp. ISL-80 (assembly GCA_018613055.1). Classification (GTDB taxonomy): domain Bacteria; phylum Bacillota; class Bacilli; order Bacillales; family Cytobacillaceae; genus Mesobacillus. Next base: position 134,193 of record JAGGQZ010000003.1, read on the forward strand.
ATACGCCTAATTCCGAAGCCCATGTATCTCCATTTGCACTGGCAAGTGAGCTTGCCAGTACAATGAACCAGACAGGATCAGGTGATATGAAATTTGCCAGGCCAGCGAGTGCTGCAGTTCCCCCATTCGCTGCTACCTGTGCCCAATCCCTTGCCGATCCCTTTTCATGTAATTCACCCAGTTGTTCTTTACGCTGGCTTTTATATTTGGAAAGCAGGCTAGAGGTTAGGAAGAAAACTCCCAATAATATCATTCCCTTGAATCCAAATCCTGCCCATATCAATATCCCAGTCAAAAAAGCCGCAAAAGCCCCAGATGGTTTAAGAAGCTGAAAATAGGCAGACATGCCTGCAACTCCAGCGATAAACCCTATGATCAGAATCTGGTCAATTTCCAATATGGATTACCCCTTCGCCGTGGATGATTTTCTGTACGGGTATGTCATGGCTCTCAACGGGGATTTCACCAACCAGCTGATCTTTGAAGGCCAAGGAAACGGTCATTCCCTGGAAGTCTGCCAGGAAACGGTCATAGTAGCCTCCTCCAAAACCAAGTCTATAACCGCTATGCGAAAACGCAAGTCCCGGGACCACCACCAAATCGATCTCCCCCCGGCCTACTGAATCTGTTTCGGAGACAATTGGCTCCAGCAGCCCATAAAAAACGGTTTCGAGTTGTGAGAATCGCTTCAGTTCCCTGAAATCAAGGCCCCTCGATTTAGGTTCACATTTCGGGACAACGATTCTTTTGCCCTGCTCCCATCCCTTCCTGATGATCTGAAACGTATCAACTTCAGGAGCCTTCGACACAGTGATGGCAATTGTTGTCGCAGAAATCCACTCATCAGACCGATACAGCTGCTGTGCAATCTGATAGGATTGATCCTCATATTCTGGCAGGTTAAGTTCTGACAGTTTTTCCTTTATCGACTTCCTGAGAATTTTTTTGGCATCCATACTTTTTTCCCCCAGACATTGCTATTTTATGTTCATCAGACATCTATGTATTAACAATACCATTCACACCATGAGGGAGAAAGGGGTTTGGAAAGGCTATTTGTTATAAACAAGCTGCTTTTACGATTATTTAGACATTTCCAGCTAGGCAGTCTCTCGGTAAGTGCCTCGAAATCCTAAATGCGATAGTGATTGTGGGGGAAGAACAACCCACAATGGAATTTTTGGCAAACAAAAAAGCAGCTGGGAAAAATCCCGCTGCTTACTTTGTTTCGCGATGTACTGTTGCTCGCTTATCTCTAGAGCAGTATTTCTTAAGCTCAAGACGATCTGGGTTGTTACGCTTATTTTTTTTAGAAATATAGTTGCGCTCTCCGCATTCTGTGCAAGCTAATGTAATGTTTACACGCATGTATTTTCCCTCCAAACTATTCAAGCTAGGTTCGTGCATACGACTTTTCTATAATATCACTATTTGTCGTGAATTGCTAGTGTGTTTTTTAAAAGGAGCGCATTCAAATGGACAACAGCATTTTTTTCCGTTCCTTCAATGATCCAACAGCTGCTTTTTCGGGTTTCACGGGGGTTCATTTTCAGATCGAGCGAGAATAGGCTGGCTGCAGCACCTTTTGCCATTGGCTGATAATTCAGCTTCCCTGACTCCCTGCAATTCCAAAGACGTTCAGTGCTTACATTCCAAATCGGCTGGACGGTACACTGTTTCATCAAGCCGCTGCTATTCAGTCCGTTGACAAGATATATTCTTTTATCTGCAAAATGAAAAATGACATTTTCATTCGGCGATACAAAACTGAATTGTTCATTCGCACTTTCAGCATGACGCTGCATCAGGATCAGCTTTGCGTCTTTTTCAGTTTTGGAATGGTTCGTTACATAAAGGTCAAAAAATTCAACCCTTGAATGTACATTTGCCTGCTTAATTTTTACCGATAATTCTTCCAGCGGCAAAAGTTTTTCAGTCATATTCCCCAACCAGTACACTTTCCCATTGATCCATATACCAGGACTGAAAATCAAAGGTTTCCTGACTGGCTCATATTTCTCTTCACTGTCAATTTGGAGATAAGCATTCATCTTCATTAAATACCCTCCTTTTGTAATTGTTTGATAACACTCTTTTATATAGTCTATCTGTTGACTTTGCATTTTGTGCCCAGCTGAATCTCTCAAGTACTCTCAACCTTCCTGTCATGGCGATTTCTTTTGCCGCAGGTTGATTTTCAAGAATCCATTCCAGTGTAATAGTAAGATTTTTTTCATTCCCCGGCTGCATATAGAAGCCGGTTTTATAATCCTCAATCAACTCCTGCATGCCTCCTGTTTTCGCCAGGACTGTCGGGACCCCGGCGGTAAGGGCCTCAGCTGCCGCAAGTCCGAATGGTTCATATTCACTTGGAAAAACAGCGATATCCGCTTTCCTCAGTAACGCGTCACGGATTGCTTCATTGACGAAGCCGATAAAATGAACAGAATCCTTGAGTCCCCGCTGAACTGCTTGTTCCCTGTATGTTTCCAGCAACGGTCCATTCCCGGCAACTACAAAACATACATCTTGATGCTTCCTCATAAGTCCAGCCGCTGAAAGCAATGTATCGAATCCTTTTTCCTTAACGACCCTTCCCATTGAAAAAATTAGTTTCTTGCCGGTTAAAAATGGGTACATCTGTTGAATCTCGAAATCCAGATTGCGCGTTTCTTCTAATCTAGCCCCATTCGGAATAACAGTGATTCTATCCTTTGAAACTTTAAATAATGTAATGACCTCATCCTCCATAAAATCGCTGCAAACTATCACTTCATTTGCCTGATGGCAGAGTTCATTTTCTTTTTGGAATATGAATTGCTGGAGATTAGAAAAGATGCCTTTATTTCGGCCATATTCCGTGCCATGGATCGTTGCGATCAATGGAATGTCCAATTTTTTGCTGATATATTCTGCTGCCGGACCCGTCATCCAGTCATGAGCATGGACAAGGTCGAATTGGACATGTTTATCCAATTGCAATGCTTCTTCGATGACTGCCAAATTAAATCCGCCTATCCAGGAAAGGAAATCAGCATCCCGGGCATTAAGTGGTGCTACACGGTGGATGTGGACCTCCCCATCTCTTTCATAATCTGGCTGGAGGGATGGATTGCTGGTCACAACATGAATCTGCTGATGGATGTTTGCAAGTTCCGTCGCGAGAGCATGGACATGTCTTGCGAGGCCACCTATAATTTGCGGTGGATATTCCCATGTGAGCATCAGGATCTTTTTCTTTTCATGACCTTCGCAGTCCTTCACTTGTTGATGCTCCCTTCAAGATTTTCATAATAAGTATAAGTGCTCACCTTTCCACACCATCCAGGCAAAAGTGGTTTGTTTCCTGCTTTCTGGTTAAAGGAATTTTGGATAATGACATTTGATCGAAGCATTGGAAAGAATGTATCTGTTTTGGGTTTGATCCCCAACTCAATTTGGTAATTGCTTGTGGCGTTAACACCCTTTAACAGCCAGCTTGATACTCCATGGCGAAGGATGGCTTCATGGATGACAGCTCCAGAGTCAAAATCATATAAGCGCAGAGCCTTGGTCAGCTGTGAATCAGGGAGTAGAAAGTATCTGCCTATGAAACGAACTTTTTCCTCCTGCAGGTGCCAGTAAACAAATAGCTTGCCTGGTGAGAGGATTTTTGCCTTTAAATGATCCTCAATCTTGTTTAATTGTTGATTGCTATTCGCCACGACAAACCTCCAAAACCATCATTATATGATTGAAAATTGAATTATATTCGTTAAATTTATGTTAGCACGTTCTCATGACAGCCACAATGAACGCAAATTGTCGTAATTTGCAGCCTGCTGAATCCACTTTACAGAAACGTCCATTTATTTTTCCATAGTCTTTTGGAATTACAAATTTGGAGGGGATTCGACAGTGTTTACAACGAATGGAAATCATAATAAGACAAATCTATCATTTTTTTTCAGGAAAAAAATATCAATCGAATTTTCGAATTTTGAATGGTAAACTTATTCTATGTGTTCTAATAACAGCTCGGGAGGAATAATAGATGGGCTACATCATCATCAGCCTGATTGTCCTGGCCGCCCTCCTTTTCGCACTTTCTTTCTTTTTGAAAGACCCCTACAAGGAATTGCGCGAGGAAATCGACCAGCTGACAATCCAGCAAATTCAGGATCTTTACCAGATCAAGAAAAAACTAAAAGTACTGGAGGAAGAATTGCTTGTAGGCGATGCAAACCTGGACAGGCAATCTTCATTTAATACAGGAAAAAAGCAAATTCACGAGATTATAAAAAACCAGGTATGGTCGCTTGCCCAGCAGGGGATGGACTTGAACCAGATCGCAAAGCAATCATCTCTTTCAACACAGGAAGTTCAGGAAATCATTAATGAATTCGTTGATAAAGGACAGATCGTATGAATAAACGAACAGCTCAAGCATTTGCACTAGGACTGCTTTTCGCAGCCTTGTTCATATGGGCCGGCAGCAATGTGATTGCTGGCAAAGAAAAAGAACCCGAAAAGAAAGTTGCCGTTTCAGACGCTAAGAAGATCCTTGAAGAAAAAGGATACAAGGTACTGAACAACAACGAATATGCCAAGCTTAACGAAACGAAAACAGCAGTTGTGAAAGAAGAGAAACCAAAAGAAGAAACACCTAAAGAAGAAGCACCTGCAGAGGAAGCAAAAGAAGAGAAACCATTCACACTGGTCATTGCAGGCGGCATGTCTCCAGGCGATGTAGCCACAATGCTAGAAAGCCAGGGAATCATCGATGATGAGAATAAGTTCGAACGATTCCTGATTGATAAGGGATACCATACAAAGGTACAAATCGGGAAATACGAACTGAAAAGCGGTCTTGATTACCACCAAATCGCCAAGATCATCACAAAAAACAGATAACAATCACCGAACGCAAAAGCCCCTCGATATCGAGGGGCTTTTTTTAATACTAAAAAAGAGCAAGGATTTCCCTTGCTCTTTCGTCTTATTGATTCAGATCATATCTTTTCCCTTTGACAAGGTAAAAAACATTTTCGGCTATATTTGTTACATGGTCAGCTGCCCGTTCGAGATAACGGCTGATGAATGATAGCTGAGTGATCTGGGCAAGCTGTTCCGGTTTGGTCTGAGCCAGGCTCAGCAATTCCTTGATCGTTTGCCCGTACAGATCATCGACCTGGTCGTCCATCTGGGCCACTTGCCTTGCTTTACCAAGGTCCTCTTCATTATAAGCTTCCAATGAAAGTTTAAGCATTTCAACTGATAATTGATGCATCTGTTTGATGTGCTCAATCGGTTTAACAAGCGGTTCTTTTCCAATCCGGATTGTTGATTTCGCAATATTGACCGCGAAGTCCGCCATTCTTTCAATATCAGTTGCGATTTTGATCGCAACAATCAACCTTCTTAAATCGACAGCAACCGGCTGTTGCTTGGCGATCAAAAGTATAGCAAAATCATTGATTTCTTCTTCCAGGATATTTGCTTCGGCATCATCTTCAAGGATTTTCAGAGCAAGTTCAATATCTTTGTTTTCAAGCGCCACCAGTGACTGGTTTAGCGCATGGACAGCAAAATTCCCGAGCTCAAGTAATTTTTCATGCAGTGTCTTCAGGTCTTCGTCGAATTTCCCTCTTACTACCATTGTCCTCATCCTTCCAATCAAAATTCAAGATTGTCCATCAACCAAAACGACCGGTAATATAGTCTTCCGTCCTCTTATCTGATGGGTTTGAGAAAATCTTATCCGTCTCAGCAAACTCGATGACTTCTCCATTCAGGAAGAATGCAGTCTTGTCGGAAATACGCGCAGCCTGCTGCATATTATGCGTAACGATGATGATGCTGTAATCTTTCTTTAATTCCTGTACAAGCTCCTCGACCTTCAGGGTTGAGATTGGGTCAAGTGCTGACGTCGGTTCGTCCATCAGGATGACATCCGGTTCAATTGCAAGTGCTCTTGCGATACAGATACGCTGCTGCTGTCCGCCCGACAGGCCGTATGCATTCTGGTTCAGACGATCTTTTACATCATCCCAGATTGCGGCACCTCGCAAGCTTTTCTCAACAATTTCGTCAAGTACTTTCTTATCACGAATCCCGTGGATTTTCGGTCCATAAGCGATATTATCATAAATTGATTTCGGGAATGGATTCGGTTTCTGGAAGACCATCCCTACACTCGTTCTCAGATCCTCGACCTGATAGGACTTTTCAAGGATATTTCTTCCCCTGTATAAAATCTCCCCAGAAATCTTGACCGAAGGAACTAGTTCAACCATCCGATTCAAAGTTTTGATGTAAGTCGACTTACCACACCCGGAAGGGCCAATGATTGCAGTCACTTCATTTTCGTTGATCGCGAGGTTGATATTTTTTAATGCGTGTCCTTCACCATACCATAGGTTAAGGTCTTTTGTTTCATAAACAACCTTGGTATTCTCTGGAGCATTTTTCACCGTGTCGGATTTCACTGTTGCTTTTGTCTTCTCTGTCACTGCTGACATAAGTTAAAACCTCCCAGACTAATATCTCTTTTGGAATTTATTGCGGATTAAAATGGCAATTGAATTCATCACAAATAACACTAGTAACAGAATGACAATTGTCGCAGCTGCCAGGTTGGCATATTCGGCAACAAGAGCAGAGTCAATTGTCCAATAATAAATTTGCACCGGCAGAATCGTGAACTTATCAAAGATTCCGTCTGGAATAGGTATTAACAGTGCTGGAATACCAATAACAACAAGCGGCGCCGTTTCACCTATCGCCCGTGAAAGCGCCAGGATTACACCAGTAAGAATTCCCGGAATTGCAGCTGGCAAAACAACATTTTTGATTGTTTGCCATTTGGTGGCACCCATGCCGTACGAAGCTTCACGCAGGAATTGTGGTACTGCGCGAATGGCTTCCTGGCTTGCCACAACTACTACTGGCAGTACTAGCAATGCCATCGTCAATCCTCCTGCAAGGACTACGGATCCCAAATTGAGAGCTCTGGCGAACACTGTCAGGCCAAGGATTCCAAACACTACTGAAGGAACACCGGCCAGGTTGGAAATATTCGTTTTAATGAAAGATGCTATACGGCCTTTTGCCGCATATTCTTCAAGATAAATTGCAGTACCAATACCAAGCAGCATTGTCACCGGTGCAACTACGAGCATTAGCCAAAATGTACCCGTAATCGCTCCCCAGATGCCTGCTCTTTCTGGATCAGTCGATAATCGATTCATAAGGAAGTCCATATTGATCCATGGTAATCCGTCTTTAAGAACTCGATAAATCAAAACAACCAGTACAATAAGTCCGAACATGGTTGCAAGGAAAAAGAGTGCCTTTGCCAGATTATTGGCCAATAAACGCGAGCCCATTTTTTTCTGGACTTGAGTGGAATCTACATATTTCATATTAATATTCCTCCCTGAACTTTCGAGAGATATACTGGGCAACCAGGTTCATAATCAGCGTAAATACAAACAAAGTCATGGCAACTGCATACAGGCTGTAGTATAACGTTGAGCCTGCTGCGGCTTCCCCGCCGGTTACTTCTACAATATAAGCGGTCATTGTCTGCATCGATTGTGTGACATCAAAAGTGAAATTCTTCGAACTTCCACTTGCGATCGTCACAATCATCGTCTCGCCTATAGCCCTCGAAATTCCAAGGACAAACGACGCGATGATACCAGAAATCGCTGCGGGAATGACCACTTTCCAGGTTACTTCAAGCTTTGTTGCACCAAGGGCCAATGCACCTTCCCTCATCGCATTTGGCACGGAACTCATGGCATCTTCTGACAGTGAAGCGACCATCGGGATGATCATGATTCCCATGACAATTCCTGGACTGAGAATATTTGTTGGTTCCAGCCCCGGGACAAATGACCTTAATAAAGGTGTTACGAAAGTAAAGGCAAAGAATCCATATACAATGGTTGGTATGCCTGCCAGAATCTCAAGAATTGGTTTTAACAGCCTGCGTGTCTTTTCAGAAGCATACTCACTCAGGAATACGGCAGTCATCAGGCCAACAGGGATCGCAACAAGCATAGCGATCGCGGTGGAAATGAGAGTTCCGGTCAATAATGGCAAAACACCGAATACCGCATTTTCCCCCAAAGGCTTCAGTTTAGTGCCAGTGAAGAAATCTATGAATGGAACGTCTTTAAAAAAGGCGATTGTTTCCGTTAATAATGTAAGAACAATTCCGATTGTCGTCAGGACAGAGATTGCTGCAATCCCAAATAAAATTTTAGGGATGAACTTTTCAGTATAATTTGTAAAGCTCTTCGTCTTTTTCTTTTCAGAAATCATCTCACGAACATTCAACTTTTTGCCGTTCTCGTGAACAACGCTTTTTGCCATGCGAAAAACCCCTTTCATCCTTCTCATCCAAGGAAGAACTTTCCCTTATAGTACCCCAGGGATCATGTATTAATTTAAAAACACACACAAGAGATGAGAAGGTCTTGCCTCTCATCTCCTGGTGGTAAAGGATTTACTTCTTCATTCCATTCAATGTATCAAGAGTTGATTTGATGTCTTCATCTGATAATGGTGCGAAACCAGTTTCTTTCGATACATCCTGTGCATTGTTCATTGTGTAGATTGCATAATCAAGTACTTGTGGCTTCTCTTTCGCCTGGTTCACATTCAAATATGTGAAAACAGGACGAGTGAATGGCGCGTAATCACCATCTTCTTTGATTGTATCCAGTGAAGGTTCAACCGGTCCTTTGCCGAAGTCGACTTTAACTGCAGAAAGCTTGTCTTTATTGCTCTCATAGTAACCATAACCGAAGAATCCAATCGCGTTTTTATCTTTAGAAACAAGGTCTACTAAAGTAGAGTAATCTTGCTGTAAGTTAATGTTTTCTGGAAGATCCTGTTCTTCCAGGATTGTTTCAAACATGAATTCGTAGGTTCCATGGTTTTCATTAGGGCCATAAGTCTTGATTTCTTCATCCGGGAAATCAGCACGAACATCTGACCATTTTTTCTTACCGGCACTTGCAAGGAAAATATCTTTTACTTCTTGTTCAGTGAGCTCTTTAGCCCAGTCATTGTCTTTATTGATAACGATTGTAATACCATCAAGTGCAACCTTCATTTCCTGTACTTCGATGCCAAGCTCTTCAGCTTTCGCTTTTTCCTCGTCCTTAATCTGACGAGAAGCATCGTTGAAGTCAGTTCCGTTTTTAGCAAGGAATTTCTTAAAACCTGCCGAAGTTCCGGAGCGGCTTACTTCTACTGAGACGTTTTCCTGTTCGCCCATATAGTTCTCAGCCATACGTGCCATCAAAGGATAAACTGTACCAGATCCGTCAATGACGACGCTGCCTTCTAGTTCTTCCCCGTTTCCACCTTCGTTATCTCCACCGCCGCAAGCTGCCGTGAATGCCATTACAGCTGCAAGCATTAAAAACAGGCTCATCTTTTTAAGACTCTTCATTCTTAAATTCCTCCTACGAGATGTGGTTGTTTTGTCCTACAAGACCAAGAATACTGTTTTTCTTTTAAGGATGTTTTAACTTAATGTAAAGGTTTTGTAAATTTGCGAGAAAGATGTATACTCCTGTCGAAAACAAGTATTGTATGGTTTGTCGGTTGGGCATAGTATTCCCAAACCACAAAAAAAACTGCCTCATGTGAGACAGTTTAAGGATATTTATTGCTCGATATCTTCTGTAATTTCTTCTAATAGTTCCGTTCCTGCTTCTTTCTTTTCAACTTCCTGTACCGGTTGTTCCGGGTTCATATTTCCTTCCATACGTTTCTTTTTCAATTCAAAATACGTATCAAGGACCCTTCGGCCGATATCATTATTTGCATGGTGACCTGTATTGCCCTCATATGCCCATGGGACCATGACAGCAATGGCGATTTCCGGATTCTCATATGGAGCATATCCAACAAGACTTAAGTTCATGACTTCTGGAGGCTTGTCATAATTTTTCCTTTTGGGTCCATCATAGAATGCCTGTGCAGTCCCTGTTTTCCCGGCTGGTTTATAATCAGCGGTATAAAATGCTCCATATGCTGTACCGCCAGGTTCCTGCATGACTCTCCTGAATCCTTCCTGCACTCGGTCGAACCATTCAGGCTTGGCATCAACCTTATTCAGGATGACAGGCTCAAATTCATTGACAACAGGACCAACCTCATCATTTTTCATGACCGGTTCCCTGATTTCCTTGACAATTCTCGGCTGAAGTCTGTTTCCGCCGTTTGCGATCGTTGAAACATATTGTGCCAATTGAAGCGGGGTGTACGTATCGTACTGTCCGATAGCAAAGTCGAGCAAGAGACCTGGCCTTCTTTCGGTACCCTTAAAACCGATCATTTCATTTGGCAGGTCAATCCCCGTCCTTGCGCCAAGGCCAAATTGGCTGAAATGATTCCTCATTGTATCAAAAGCCTGCGGCTCAAGATACAATGGCTGATCATACTTATAATTTCCTTTTCCAATATTGATTGCAGTCCTGAACATATACACATTCGATGACACTTTCAAGGCATTGCGGTCATCCAATGTACCCAATCCCGCTTTCCAGGACTTCTTCGGGTTGGTGCCTTTAATTTTAATCGGTGTGTCATAAAACTGTGTACCTGGACTGATCGCCCCAGTGCTGAAACCTGTCAAAATTGTGGCACCTTTAACTGCAGACCCGACGTTATATGAAGTCGTGAAATTGCCGCTCGCGAAATCCTGCATGACATTTTTGCCTGTTTCTTCATCCCTGACAATCTGCTTACCTGCCAGCGTCAAAACTTCTCCTGTATTAGGATCCATCAATACGACAAATGCTCTGTCTAAAAGTCCCGTTCTCGATGTCTGCTTCGCCTTCAGCAATTCTTCTTCAATTATTTTATCCACAGCTAACTGCAAATCCATGTCAATTGTCAGCACAAGGTCTTTCCCACGCTGACCCTCAGAGATCACTTTGGTATCTAAAACATTTCCGCCTTTATCGGTGATGTTCTTTACCTTTGCTTTCTGTCCGTGCAGGACATCTTCATATTGCTGCTCGATATAACTTAAACCTACCCTGTCATTCCTGCTATAGCCTCTCGCAAGATAATACTCAAGCTTTTCTTTTGGAAGTCCCTTTTCGGAATCACTAACCTTCCCCAGGATTGTCTTGAGTGTTTTATCATAGCTATATTGACGCTCCCAGTCTGTCGTGGTGTCCACTCCAGGCAGCATTTCGAGATTTTCACTTACAATCGCGAACTCTTCAGGCGTCAAATCTTTCTTGACGATTTGAGGAGACAGCGCATAACCGCTCATCATCTCCCGTAAAATTGCAAGGATTTCCAAATCATCCTTTTTTAACTCGTTCAACTCATTCTCAGTGATGCGCTCAAGCTGAAGATTGTATATAGCTTTATCATCAAGCTTTTTTTCATCATACTGTGCCCATTCTTTTTCTGTGATTTTTTCTCGGGCGCGTTCTTCATTCGTTAAGATCCAGTAGTCCTTTTTGTCTCTTTCACGGACTTTCTTTAGGTCATCTTCTGAATCCTTGACGATTAATTTCGCAAGTCTTTCTGCTACCATGAGCATTTCCTTCGTTTGGGTGCTCTGGCTCTTGGTATAGGTGATTGCATTGCTCGGGGTATTGTCGACAATTGCCTTCATATTCCGATCATACATTTTCCCTCTTGGAACAGGATTATTTACGGTCACATCTTCTGTCCGTTCGATTTCCCTTTTAAAATCCTCACCGTAAACAATCTGAACGATGCCCAGCCTTAGAATCAGCATCGAAAATAACACAAACACCGCAAAAAACACCATATTCAGCCTGAATGGCACATGCGTTTTTTTCTTTTTCTTTTTGTTCAAGCCTCTCCCACCTCTTCAGTCTGTATGTCCATGGCTTATTGACTATCCTTTATTTTAACTAAAATCATCATCTTTTTCTATCAATAAACAACACCAGAATATTTTTCCAGCAGAATGAAAACCGGGCTTTACGCCCGGTCCTTTTGCTGGTACTTCTGGAAGTCTTCCAGGCTATGCAGCTTTTAAGTGAATTTTCCTTATAAAGAAGTAAATCATTGTATGGCCGCTTCCAAGGATGACCAGAAGGATGGGGATCGCCTCTTTCTCACTGAACAGATTAATTGCCAGCAGGAATAATAATATTGAAGTGACACGGCCCAGATTCAAAAATAATTCCCTGACGACAATATATTCAACCCTCATTTCAGCCGCTTTCCAGCCGCGCCCTATCACGTCGTAGGTCATTGAAGCGTAAGGAACAAGGAGTAGAGGGTAAGCAACTGCAATCATTGCAGCATATAAGAGAAGCCGGAAGTAGCTGAGGTCAAATACAATCAGGAAGATCGCAAGGAACAGAATCAGTCCGCCGACTAGAATTGCTTGTTTCCGATATTCTTTTTTCAGGGTACGGGATACAAAGTAATAAGCAAGAAATGATATCCCGGAATTAATCAATCCATAGGTACCCAAAGCCATTTCGCTATCGGTGGCAATAAAAACGAAAACGGAAACGATGAACACAAATACCCCTTCTCTGAGTCCCTGGAAAAAATGCGCATTTGTAACCATCCGCCAATTTTTGTCATGCTTCCTTTCAGTAATAATCCGCCGGAACCAGTACTTGCCGTGCGCAGGCCGGCGCTTCAGGAAGAAACTCAATAAAACAGCGATTGAAAACAATCCCAGTGATAGTCCGAATACCACTGTATAACCTGTCAGCTTTTCCAGTCTTGAAATGATGAAACCCGCAGCCACCGGTCCGATCATGCCTCCAACAGAACCTAAAATTCCGAGAAATCCATTGAAGAAATCACGCGTTTCAGGCTCCGTGATCTCAAAGGTGAGGACATTGTATGCAAGCCAATAGAAACCATAGCCTATTCCCAAAAGGACACCCAACAGTAATAAAAAATCGGATGCTTTGGTGCCCACAAACAAAACCGTGACATAAAACAGTGCCAGAAAGATAACACCAATGCGAAGCACAATGACCCTGTCGACCTTCTTTGCCCATCTCCCAGCGAGGATAAAGGTGAGAGGCTGGGCAACGACAATCGATAGGTTATACATTGCCAAATCGGCTAGCTCGCCGGATTGCTTCCATAAATAGATATTAACGAAAGTATTTGAAAGGGCAATGCTTAATGAGTACAAACCCCCAATAATCAATAGGAGCGCCAAATCCTTTGTCAGCTCAATGTCTCCTAATAATTTGTTTACTTTGCTCATGATCGACTCCCCTTTTCTCTTGGGTAGTTTCTAACAAAGCAATCGGGGTTATTCAGTTTTCTGGAGGGTCTTTCTAAGCAAAACTTGACAAAATAAAAAGAGAGGCTGCAATTACTGCAGCCTCTCGCATTTTCACTCTATTATTTTGCAGAAGCGAAACGCTTGCTAACTTCTTCCCAGTTAACAACGTTCCAGAATGCACCAATGTATTCTGGTCTTCTGTTCTGGTAGTTCAGGTAGTAAGCATGCTCCCAAACATCCAATCCAAGGATCGGAGTCTTACCTTCCATTAATGGAGAGTCCTGGTTTGGAGTGCTAGTCACTTCAAGCTCGCCATTGTTAACAACTAGCCAAGCCCAGCCAGAGCCAAAGCGAGTAGTTGCAGCTTTAGAGAACTCTTCCTTGAAGCCTTCAAATCCGCCGAACTTTGAGTTGATTGCTTCAGCTAATTCTCCAGTAGGCTCGCCGCCTCCGTTCGGAGAAATGACTTGCCAGAATAGAGAGTGGTTCGCATGTCCGCCGCCATTGTTGCGAACTGCAGTTCGTGCAGCTTCAGGAACAGCATCAAGGTTAGAAACGACTTCTTCAACAGATTTAGCTAGAAGTTCTTCGTTTCCTTCCAAAGCGTTGTTAAGATTTGTCACATAAGTGTTGTGGTGCTTTGTGTGGTGGATATTCATTGTTTCCTTGTCGATGTGTGGCTCAAGTGCATCATATGCGTAAGGTAATTGTGGTAATTCAAATGCCATTTTTAACATCCTCCTATGTATCGTGTTCCACTTTCGGAACAATCTTTCATACAATTCAGTAATTAGAATTGTTCTAAAAGTGCTTCATGATTAGATTACCAAAGAACGGTAATGGTTTCAAATAAAATGCTTTGGTTTAACAAGAATAAACTTCCCCGATCCTTCTTTTTTTATTCCTAAAGTTTTTGATGGGCTTACAAGACCATGAACTTATTATGTTTTATGCATGATGAAAAGGCGGAACAGGCAACTTCAGACAGGTTTGGGGGAAATGCAGCAAAAGCTGTCCGAACTTGAGGCAACTTTAGACAGGTTAAGTGCAAATCTAGCAAAAGCTGTCCGAACCTGAGGCTACTTTAGACAGGTTAAGTGCAAATCCAGAGAAGTTGTCCGAAGTAGAAATTACTTCAGACAGGTTTGGAGGAAATGCAGGAAAAGCTGTCCGAAGTAGAGGTAACTTCAGACAGGTTTAGAGGAAATGCAGGAAAAGCTGTCCGAACCTGAGGCAACTTCAGACAAGTTTGGGGGAAATACAGGAAAAGTTGTCCGAACCTGAGGCTACTTCAGACAGGTTAAGTGAAAATACAGGAAAAGCTGTCCGAACCTGAGGCTACTTCAGACAGGTTTGGAGGAAATGCAGGAAAAGCTGTCCGAAGTAGCGGTAACTTCCGCCTGGTTTGGAGGATATTCAGCACAAGCAGTCCGAACTAAGCGATACTTCCGACAAGTTTACGTTTGGAAAGAGCATAAGTGCCTTACACTCCAATCAACTGGATTTAAGAGTAGGGATAAAGTTTCAGAAAATCGTCAATATTCCCCGAATGCAGTGGTGTCAACGATATTTGTCGCACCTCTCCAAAAACATACCCATTTATTCCCAAAACACAATTGACACAGTAGCAACAATTCTTTTAAATCAAAGTATAGAGAGGAATACTAAGGAGACGATCCTGATGGACAAAAATATATCATTATATAGTTTAATTTTACAAAGCTTCATTGATAAGGAAACGATTCAAAAAATCAAAGCGGACACCATCCTTTTTCAGGAAGATGAAAATGTTCAGAACGTTTATATTATCCTGAGTGGAAGTGTCTCGGTCGGCCGTGTCCACATGAAGGGCAAGGAATTCATCCTTAAAATCCTGCATGGTGAAGAAATGATTATAGAATATGAATTGTTCAAGCATACTCCGCGATATCATTTTTCTGCAAAGACGCTGACAGACTGTGAAGTCCTGATGATCAAAAGAGAACAGTTCGAGGAATTTGTCCTTAACGATAAAACCGCGATGAACGCACTGGTGAATTGGCTAAGCACAAGATACCTCAAGGCACAAATGAAGTGCCAGGACCTGATCATGAACGGAAAAAAAGGCGGATTGTACTCCATATTGATCAGGCTATGCAACAGTTACGGCGTGATGACAGATGAAGGAATCCTGATTGATTTGCCGCTTACACACCAGGAACTGGCCAATCTAACCTATGGAACCCGTGAAGTAATCCAAAGGATGCTGAAGGAATTGCGCGAAAAAGACATCATTGCCTATGACCAGCTAAAATTCACTGTAAAGAACCTTAGCTATTTAAAGCGGGAAGTCGATTGCCAGAATTGTTCATTTGAAATCTGCGGTTTGAATTGATTTCTGTGAATAAATAAAAAAATCGTGCTGCTTCAGCACGATTTTTTATATGATCAGGAAGAAATAAACAAGCATGATTGCCATGATGACGCCTTTCGTCACTACGCTGCTGACAAATCCCACCACTGAACCGAAACCGATTTTAATTGCATCATTCAGGTTCTTTTTATTGACCAGCAATTCAGCAATTGCCGCTCCGATAAACGGACCGACGAGGATACCGACAATTGGGATGACAAAAGGTCCCACGATCAGTCCGATTGTGCTTCCCCATATACCAGCCTTGCTTCCCCCATACTTTTTGACACCGATGATGTTCGCAATATAGTCTGCACCGAACAACAGGGCTACAAACGCACCCTGAATCGTCCAAAAGAACCAGTTAAATGGGTCAAAAGAATAAAAAACACCATATAGAATAAAACCGCCCAGCATGAAAAGAACACCTGGCAGGATCGGTATTACCAGGCTGGCAAATGCGCCTGCGAACAATAGCCCTATTATTGACCAGTATAATGCATCCATACAATCCACCCTTTTCACTGCAGACTTTGAAATCTAAAGATAAAAATAAGCAAGGGTCTCCCCTTGCTTATTTTACCACTATTTCTGTTCTCCCAAAACGTACTCTGCGATATTTACTGCATGGTCGCCGATTCGCTCAAGGTTGCTGATGATATCGACGAATACGATTCCAGCCTGGCCAGAACACTGACCTTCATTCATACGCAGAATGTGCTGCTTTCTTAATGTCCGTTCCATGCGGTCAATTTCATCTTCTTTTGTTACAACCGCCCGGGCTGCATCAAAATTCTTCTGATCAAGAGCCTGCAATGCCTCTTCGACCGTACTCACAGTCAGGTTGAACATTGTTTCAAGATCATCCATGGCTGTGTCTGTCATTCTCACCTTGTTAGCCTGCTGGTATTCAATCAGTTCGATGATATTTTCAAAATGGTCGCCGATTCTTTCAATATCCCGAACAGTGTCAATCAACATGCTGTGTTCTTCAGACTCATGTTCAGATAAAGAGCTTGTCGCAAGGTCCACCAGATAGTCTGTAATCTTGCGGTCAAGATTATTAATGGCTTCCTCAAGCTGATAAGCATTCCCGGAATGCTTGGTATTTTTTGTTTTCAAAAATTCATTTGTTTCTTCAAGTCCCTTTAACGCAAACTTACCCATGCGTAGAACTTCTTCTTTAGCTTGGCCAAGCGCGATAGACGGTGATTGTTCGATGAATACCGGATCAAGATGCTGTGCCTTGTAGTCGACAATCGAGTCTTCCCCGGGAATCAGCTTGGTTACGATTAACGCCAATACTGCAACAAATGGCAGTTGGATGAGGGTATTCGTCGTGTTGAAAATCCCATGAGCAAAAGCGATAGTCATTTCAGGGTTAAGAGAAAGTTGATCCCTGAGCATTTCTATCAATATGGTAAATGGCTTCAATAATATTAAAAACAGTGTTGTACCTATTAAATTGAATAATACATGGGTAGCAGCAGCCCTTTTTGCTGCAACAGAAGTGCCGATGGCAGCCAGGACAGCTGTGATGGTTGTCCCAACATTATCACCAAATAATACTGGAAGAGCTCCCTGAAGGTTGATCAGGTTTTCAGCGTGCAAGCCCTGAAGAATACCAATCGTTGCACTTGAACTCTGAACGATCACTGTGAATAGCGTACCGATGACAACTCCAAGTAATGGGTTTGAGCTTAGTTCCACAGTCAAATCGTGGAAGGCTTCAAGACTGCGCAACGGCTTCATTCCGCCACTCATTAATTCCAATCCATAGAATAAAGCACCAAAGCCGAAAACAATTTGTCCAACGTTATGGACTTTTTTATTTTTAAAGAAGAATAACAGTATTGAACCAACGGCAATGATTGGCAGAGCATATTCACCCACGTCGATACCAATGATAAAGGCAGTCACTGTCGTACCAATGTTGGCACCCATAATGACTCCGATTGCCTGGCGCAATGTCATGAAACCGGCACTTACCAGCCCGACCGTGATAACAGTTGTCGCTGAACTGCTTTGGACAAGTACCGTTACGATCAAACCAGCTAAAACACCCATCACCGGGTTGGTCGTAAAACGATCCAGCACCTCTCTGAGGCGGTCTCCAGCTGATTTTTGCAGCCCATCTCCCATGAATTTAATGCCGTATAAAAAAATTCCAAGACCCCCAAAGAATTCAAACAGCATTTCTTGTAAATTCAATTCCATTTTTTCAACCCCTAGATTTATTTCGACAAACATCTACAAACAAAATCATTATCAGGGATTTATGAATAAAAAGTAAACTGTTTAAGCTTCAAATTTACAATAGCTTAACATTACTGAGTTTTGTTACAGAAATGTTACAAAAGCGATTTGAATTACTTGTTATTATCTCCTTTGTAAAGCTAAAATAGACAATGGAATCTATTAAAGGACGTGTATTGATGAATCTTTTTACCCAAATGGCCAAAAGTCTGTATTCACCTAAAGATATTGCGACCACCCGCTTTCAGGGTATCGGCAAAACCATTCTATTTGTTTTCTTATTAACGTTACTATCCATTTTGCCAGTTATATTCTATATGTTTACTACCATTTCCGAAGCAATTGACTCCGCAAAACAAGCTGTTACAAATGAATTGCCTTCCTTTTCAATAGAAGAAGGCGTGCTGAAATCGGATATTAAGGCACCTGTCACCTTGAAAAGAGATCATTTCACGATCATTTTTGATTCAACGGGCACAGTAGAAGAAAAAGATATGACGAATATGGAGGCTACAATCGGAATGCTGAAGCATGAAGTTGTCCTAAGTGCTGGCGGGCAAACCCATACGGCTCCCTATTCCCTTTTCTCGAGTGGGGACTTATCCAAAGAGGATGTTCAATCCCTAATTGAAACGGCTGAGTCTTCTCTCCCCGTTATGCTAGGACTACTGTTTATTATCATTTTTGTTTTTTCTGCAGGCATGAAATTCATAGAAGTCTCGATACTGGCCCTTTTCGGTTTACTATTAAAAAACCTTGCCGGAAGGAGACTTCAATACAGACATGTATGGAGAATGTCCGCCTACAGCACAACTCTTCCCACTCTGTTTTTCACATTGATGGCATTCCTTAAAACGACTGTGCCATTTAGTTTTGCCATTAACTGGTTTGTCGCATCGATGATTCTTCTATTAGCAATAAAAGAAATACCACCTGTGCAAAAAAATGAAGAGATTTAAAAATGCGCCCCTGGCGCATTTTTTAGTTTCTACCCAACTCCCTGATTCAGTCCAGCTTAAACCCTATCTACCTGACCCAAAAAATTAATAGGTATTTTTTCTATTAAATTGGTTCTTAACTCTATTTTTCCAGCATAAATAATGATATAAGCTGTTTAGGAGGAAAGTTCCATGAAAAAACTGGCAGGATTCCTGGTTTTCCTGGTTTTAGCATATGCGGTTTATAATGATTTAAGCATAGGAACGCTTCCGGCTGCGAATACACCAGAACCCGAATTAAGAGAAGCAGAAATAGAAGAAGCTGATAGTCTGGCTAAGGAGAAGATTCCTTATTTCGAGCATGAAGTCAAGCCTGGCGATACGGTACTTTCTGTACTCGACAGCAACTCAGAAAAACCGCTCGCAGTGCCGGTTTCACAAGCGGTAGAAGACTTTAAACAGCTTAATGGAGGGACAGACCCTCAGAAAATCAAATTTGGCGATACCTATAAATTCCCGGATTACAGCAGTCAAAATTAACAAAGCCTAACTAAAGAAGTCTTTCCTTGTCAATTTGAACAAAAGATTGATAAAATGGGGTTGTGCATCATTAGGAACTTTTACATGAATTCCATTGTTTAAAGGAGCGAATCACTGTTGAGTGAAATAATACATCGTACCAAAACCCGCCCGATCAAGGTTGGGAATTTAACTATTGGCGGCAACAATGAAGTGGTCATCCAGAGTATGACAACCACCAAGACTCATGATGTCGAAGCGACTGTTGCCGAAATCAAACGCCTTGAAGAAGCAGGCTGCCAGATTGTCCGCGTCGCATGCCCGGATGAAAGAGCAGCCAATGCGATCTCTGAAATAAAAAAGCGAATCAATATACCGTTGGTTGTTGATATCCACTTTGATTACCGCCTGGCGCTTAAAGCAATCGAAGGGGGAGCCGACAAAATCAGGATCAACCCCGGAAATATCGGCAAGCGCGAAAAGGTAGAGGCTGTTGTAAAGGCGGCAAAAGAGAAGGGTATTCCGATTAGGATCGGTGTGAATGCCGGATCACTAGAGAGACGAATTCTTGAAAAATACGGTTATCCTACTGCGGATGGCATGGTGGAAAGTGCCTTGCACCATATCAAGATCCTTGAAGATCTTGATTTCCACAATATTATCGTTTCCATGAAGGCTTCTGACGTGAACCTTGCGATTGAAGCATATGAGAAAGCGGCGAAGGCCTTCGATTATCCGCTGCATCTTGGAATCACCGAATCAGGAACTTTATTTGCCGGAACTGTAAAAAGTGCTGCTGGCCTGGGAGCTATCCTTAGCAAAGGGATCGGGAACACGGTCAGGGTATCACTAAGTGCAGATCCGGTAGAGGAAGTAAAGGTAGCAAGAGAGCTATTAAAGGCGTTCGGCCTGGCTGCCAATGCCGCCACATTGATTTCTTGCCCAACCTGCGGACGGATCGAGATCGATTTGATCAGCATCGCCAATGAGGTGGAAGAATACATCTCAAAAATCAAGGCACCAATCAAAGTAGCCGTTCTTGGCTGCGCTGTGAACGGCCCAGGTGAGGCGCGTGAAGCTGACATCGGCATTGCCGGCGCCAGAGGGGAAGGACTGCTTTTCCGCAAAGGAGAAATTGTCCGTAAAGTACCTGAGGAAACAATGGTAGAGGAATTAAAGAAAGAAATCGATAAAATCGCTGAGGAGAAGCTTCAGGAAGCTGCCCTCCAAAAATAATCACAAAAAATGCCCGGGATGCCCGGGCATTTTTTGTGGCATTTTCCGTCAAAAAAACGGAAGGATAAAGATGCCAACCAGAATGGAGATTGTCCCTATTCCAATCGCCCAAGTGCCGATTGAGGAACCACGGCGGCGGGCCATGAAGCCAAGGACAATTCCAGCTGCTCCGAAAAGAACAGGTAAAATAAACAGCGACAAGATCGATAGGGCAAGAGCCGAGTATGCAAGGCCCCGTCCTCCAGTTGTACTTTCCTCTTCTGACCTTCTTCTGAAAGCAGGGGGGGCAGGAGCAGCAATTTCAGCCGCTGTCTCCTCATCATAACGTTCCTCACGAACAGGCCCGGCAATCGCAGTCATCTCCTGATAGTGATCGTCACGGCCGCGTCCGGCAATTGCCGTCATTTCCTGGTAGTGCTCATCGCGCCCAGGTTCGGCGATTGCTGTCATTTCCTGATAATGCTCATCACGCGAAGGAGTATACAGTTCTGTTGCTGTTTCCTCCTGGTAGATCTCGTCACGCGCGTCCCTTATAGTAATGACATCCTGCTTAGGTTCAGTAATATATTCGGTACCAATCTGTTTTCGCTCTTGGTCTGCCACTTTAATCCCTCGCTTTCTTAAGTGGAGCATTTATTATTGTTTACGAGTGGAATGGTTTTCATCATGGCAATGTTTAACTAAGGCACGAAAAAGTAAATCTTTTGCGGGCTGTTCTTATTTGGTAAAATTAAAAGGAGATCATTGTTTAAGGAGCAGACTATGAAAAGACGTTTTGGCATAGATATCGATGGAACAGTCACCTGTCCCACTACATTTGTACCGTATTTGAACGAAGCATTCGATTTGGATATTACTCTTGATGATATCAAGCAGTATGATTTTATGCCGCTTGTAACCGTGAGTGAAAAAGAGTTTGCAGCATGGTTCAAAGAAATGGAACCGGTGATCTATTCCAAATCCCCTTTAGCAGCCGGTGCAAAGGAAATCCTGAAAAGCTGGGAAAGTGAGCATGAATTGTATTTCATCAGCGCGCGGGGCACACATTTACTTGAACTTACTCAAGAGTGGTTTACCGCCAATGAACTTAAGTATCATGATATTCACCTGATTGGTTCTCATGATAAAATTCAGGCAGCACGGAAATATGATGTGGATATTTTCTTTGAGGATAAACATGATAATGCGGTCAATCTGCATGAAAAACTGAAGATTCCAGTCATCCTTTTTGACACCCCTTATAACCGGGAGCCAATCCCTGATGGCGTCATTCGAGTAAACAACTGGCAGGAAGCCAATAAGTGGGTAAGAAATTGGATAGAAAACAGCTAAACGGCCATTTTTCGGATGGCCGTTTTTTCATTTCAATATTGGACGGAATAGAGGGCCCTAGTGTATGCAGTCCGGGCATCTTCCGTATATTTCAAATTTATGGCCCGAAATATCATAGCCCTTAAAGCTTGATTCGATATTCCTCATTGGGCAAGTCTCAATCTCTTTTGTTTTTCCGCAGTCAAGGCAGATGAAATGGTGATGATGCTCTTTATGTGAACAGGTAAAACGGAAATGTTTTTCTCCTGATAGCTCCGTCATCTCCAGAATCCCCAGCTCGACAAACACACTTAAATTACGATAGATCGTATCAAATGACAATCCAGGGTAATTCTCCTTCATTTGCTCAAGAACATCACGTGCCGTCAAATATTTATCATGGTCGGAAAACATCTGGAGCATGTCCTCGCGCTTACCTGTATGTTTATACCCCTGTTCCTTCAGCAGGTTCATTGCTTCATTCACATTCATGGTATCACCTCTTTAAATGGATCTTGTTGCACTGCGTTTTTTTAGCCAGATAGCCAGCACAAGGATGAATACAGCAATCATGACAATGGTTCCCCCAGGTGCAAGGTCCATGTAGTAGGACAGGAACAAGCCGCCCAGCACAGAAATTTCACCGAATAGGATGGAAAAGAAGATCGTCTGCTTGAACCCTTTGGCGAACCGAATGCTTGCTGCCACCGGCAAAGTCATAAGGGACGAAACAAGCAGGATGCCAACGATCCTCATGGAAGCCGCGATCACCAGCGCCACCATGATGATGAAAATAAAGTGCAATGACTTTGCCGCAATTCCGGTTGCCCTCGCATATTCTTCGTCAAATGATAACAGAAACAACTCTTTGTATAGTAAAGCAACGAGTGCAATCACCAGGATGCTGATGACCAAGATGGTCCATAAATCCGCCCTGCTTACCGCGCTAACGCTCCCAAATAAATAACTGAACAAATCCGTATTGAAGCCGTCGGCAAGTGAAATAAAAATAACACCGAGGCCGATTCCACCCGAAAGGATGATCGGGATGGCCAGTTCCTGATAATGCTTATAAACCGTGCGGAGTTTTTCAATGAACAGCGATCCGCCAACCGAAAAAGCCATTCCCATGTAAAGCGGGTTGAGGCCGCTGAAAACCATGAATTTTTTCTCAAGCAGCAAGCTTGCTGCGATTCCCGCCAAGGTAACATGGCTAAGGGCATCGGCTATAAGGGAAAGCCTTCTTACCACAATGAAAACACCGAGAAGGGGAGCGATTACACCAATGATCATGCCAGTCAAAAAGGCATTCTGCAAAAACTCATATTGCATCAGTCCACTAATCATGATGGTGCCCTCCCTCGTGATGATGATCATGAGTCAATACATGCACATCATGCCCATATATCTCTGACACATCATTCAGCTTCAATTGTTCGAATTCCTCTGCGCTTCCATGGAAATGCATATTTTTATTCAAGCATGCTACATTTGTGACTTTTTCGGAAATCGTCCCGATATCGTGCGTCACCAAAAGCAAAGTAATGCCCTTCTCCTTGTTAAGTGTTTCGAGCATTTCATAAAAGGAGTTTACATTCTGGACGTCGACACCGACTGTCGGCTCATCGAGGATCAACAATTCCGGTTCGCTCACCAGTGCCCTGGCAATGAACACCCTCTGCTGCTGGCCGCCAGAAAGCTCACCAATATTCCTGTCCAAGAATTTCCCCATCCCGACAGATTCAATCGCCTGTTTAATCTTTACATGGTCAGTTTTCTTTAAAAAATGGAACAGACCAAGTTTTTTCGTCAACCCGCTGGCCACTACCTCAAAAACAGTAGCAGGGAAGCCTGTGTTAAAGGAATTGGCCTTTTGCGACACAAACCCGATTTTATGCTGCTCCCTAAACTTATTGATATCCTGTCCAAACAGACGGATAGTACCTGTTTGCGGCTTGATGAGACCAAGCATCAGCTTCAGCAGCGTCGACTTTCCGGATCCATTAGGACCAACGATTGCCAAAAAGCTACCTCGATGAATAGACAGGTTTATATTTTCAAGTACATTCTCTTTATCGTATCGGTAATATACATCCTGTACCTGGACGATATAGTCATTCGTATCCACTTTTATCACCTGCAAAATAAGAATCATTCCGATTTACTTAATGTAGTATATCTCTTACTGCCCATAAAGTAAACAAAAGAACTTCTCCCCTCAAGAAAATTGTCACGAATTTAAAACTGGGCACATACCCTACTATGAAGGAGTGATGATCTTTGGCTATTTTTGAAAATATCATTAACCATAAAATAGGCAACATTACGGCGGATGAGCTGCTGAAATACGCCTCTCAATTCAATATATCCATAACAAAGGCACAGGCAGATAAAATCGCCGGATACTTACGCGGTAAAAAGGTCAATATCTTTAATGATTCAGAAAGAACGGCACTCATCAAGCAAATTGCCAGAATCACCAGCCCGGAAACAGCCAGGGAAGTGAATAAGTTGTTTGTGAAATTCACGAAATAGTGCATTATGTCCGTCATGGAATTCCATGGCGGACATTTTTTCTTTTTTCTCCGCTATTTCTGTCCGTCATGAGTCGGATGACGGACACTTTTTCCCTTTTCTCCACTGTTTTTGTCCGTCATCAAACCCGATGACAGACACTTTCATCTGTACCTCCACCATTTCTGTCCGTCATGTTGTTATTATTCCCTCTATAAGTAAATCCTCATTATTTGCATTTAACCCTAACAAAAAGAAAAAAGCTGTGGACCTGGTCCACAGCTTTTGTTTAGTCATTCATGATTGTGTCTAGCAGGTTTTCTTCGAATTGCTTGTTTTTCAGCATTGCGATTTCGTGTTTGTATGGCGCTTTTTTATTATTCTTGTCAGGGCCAACAAAAGGTGTTTCCAGGATTTTTGGTATTTGCATCAGTTGCGGATGGTGGACGATATAATTTAATGCTTCAAAGCCGATATGGCCGAAACCGATATTTTCATGGCGGTCTTTCCTTGTCCCGAACTCATTTTTGCTGTCATTGATGTGCATGACTTTAAGCCTGTCGAGTCCGATGATCTTATCGAATTCGTTCAACACGCCATCGAAATCCTCGACGATTCGATAACCCGCGTCATGGGTATGGCATGTATCAAAGCAGACAGAAAGCTTGTCATTGTATTTGACACCGTCGATGATCATCGCCAGCTCCTCAAACGACTTCCCGCATTCAGATCCTTTTCCGGCCATGGTTTCCAGAGCGATTTGGACTTTGTCTTCCGCGCTAAGGACCTCGTTCAGGCCTTCAATGATTTTCTCGATTCCTTTGTCTGCGCCCGCTCCTACATGGGCACCTGGATGCAGCACGATTTGCTTGGCGCCAAGGGCTTCGGTCCTGTCGATTTCACTCCGCAAAAACCTTACTCCCAAATCGAAGGTGTCAGGATTCTGGGTGTTCCCAATATTGATGATATATGGGGCATGGACAACGATTTCGCTGATGCCATTCTGCTCCATATGCAGTCGTCCTGCTTCAATGTTCAGGTCCTCGATTTTCTTTCTTCTTGTATTCTGAGGTGCTCCCGTATAGATCATGAAAGTATTTGCACCATATGAGACAGCCTCTTCACTTGCTGCAAGCAGCATTTTTTTGCCGCTCATCGAAACATGTGATCCAATTAACATCTAGATCTCTCCTAAATCCCTTTATTTATTTCTCTTCTGAATACGGTTTTCCCGTTTTTTGATTTTATCCATTTCGTATTTCATTTTCTTTTTATAACCTGGTTTTACCTTTTTAGGCTTGGACACAAGCGTCTTTGCCTTAGCCTCGCCTGCCGTTTCCTTCTTCTTTCGGTTCTGGCGACGGTTTCGCTCTTCAATCTCGGTGAATTCACCTTTTTTCAAGTCGATGTTGTTAAAAGTAATTCCCATCTTTTCAAGGCGAACCAATGCATCTTCATCGCTCTGCTCGTAAATGGTCAAAGCAACTCCTGAGGATCCGGCACGTGCGGTCCTTCCCACCCTGTGGATATAAAAATCAAGGTCCGTAGGCAGCTCATAATTTATGACATGGCTGATTCCCTGAATGTCAATCCCTCTTGCTGCCAGGTCAGTCGCAACCAGATATTGGAACTCAAGGTCTTTGATTTGCTTCATGACCCGTTTTCGCTCACGCGGGCTGAGGTCACCATGGATACGGCCGACCTTCATTCCCTTTTGAATCAGCCCATCCGCAATTTCGTCTGCTTTTTTCTTTGTATTCGCGAAGACGATTCCCAAATATGGATTGAATGCCAGCAGGGCCGAATGCACAAGGCCAATTTTATCCCGGTGCCTTGCAGGAAGAAGAATATGCTCGATCTTCGCGGCTGTGGCCTGTTTAGGGTCGATTTGGACAAATTTAGGATTTTCCATGTACTTTTTCAAAAATGGTTTAAGTTTTTCAGGAATGGTGGCCGAGAATACGAGCATCTGAAGCTTTTCCGGCATGCGGGATGCAAACTGGTCGATGTCCTCGATGAATCCCATATCGAGCATCAAATCTGCCTCATCAATAACGAGGATATTGGCTGTGTGCACAAACAATGCGTTTTCCTTAACAAGGTCATTAATCCTGCCTGGAGTCCCAATCACGATCTGTGGCTGGGTCTTCAGCTTCTCGATGGTCCTTTGCTTGTCCGTTCCGCCAATATAGCAGCGGGCAGTGATCTGCTCTCCGTCAGGTGCATGTTCAGCAATTTTAAGAACTTCATGATAAATCTGGTTCGCAAGTTCACGCGTCGGCGCTGTGATGACTGCCTGTACTTCATTGCGCGATGGATCAATCCTGTTCATGATTGGCAGAACATAGGCATGTGTCTTTCCCGTACCTGTCTGTGATTGACCAATCGCACTGTCACCCTTCAGTACGGTCGGAATCAGGCGCTCCTGGATTTCAGTCGGCTCATAAAAGCCTAATTTATTGATTGCATCTATAATGAACGGCTTTAGTTCATAACGTGTAAATTTCGTTTCACTCATTGAAAATCTCCTTCTTTTCCCCTGTCCCGCAAGTATTTCCGGGATTACAGCCTGTTCCGTAAGCTGTTCTTTTCAGGTTCATCCTGTAATTATAATAAAGATTGCAGAAAATCTCCAATCAGTACTATCTTAACCTTTCCTATGAAAAAAACAAACCTGTTTCAAGACATACTTTTTTCCTTAAACCATTCCAGACTTCCCGCATATCCTAATAGGAGATGAAATATTGGAAAGGAGGGGTCTCAATGCTACAAGGACCCCGTATGAATCCACGCGGAATGCAGAATCGCTTCCAAGGCCCCCGCATGATGGGAGGGCCGGGGATGGGCCAGCGTCCGATGTATTCAAATCCATTCGCTCAAGGCCCAATGATGCCTCAGGGCCAGATGCCGCGAATGGGGGGCAGGAATATGCGCTCAAGACAGGGCGGCGGACTGCTCTCGAAGATATTGGGAAGAGGCAACGGCGGCCAGCGAAATGGTCCAGCAGGTTTCTTAACTGGAGCCAATACAGCGACACGGGGAGCGGGTACAGGCGGAGGAATCCTGAAATCACTCGCGGATCCATCCGCACTGAGCGGTTTTCTTACAAACACGCAAAAAGTTTTGAATACGGCGCAGCAGTTCGGCCCGATGGTCCAGCAATATGGTCCGCTTGTCCGCAACCTGCCATCGATGTGGAAATTATATCGAGGATTGAAGGATCTTCCGGATGCAGATGAACAAACAGCTGAATCAGAGACAGACCACCCTGAAAAGAACAAGAACGAGAACAGGAGTAAGACCAAGAGTAAGAACAGGAAGAAGCCGGTGAAAACC
Organism: Chryseobacterium sp. ISL-80; assembly: GCA_018613055.1. Lineage (GTDB taxonomy): Bacteria > Bacillota > Bacilli > Bacillales > Cytobacillaceae > Mesobacillus. Next base: position 161,950 of record JAGGQZ010000003.1, read on the forward strand.
GAAAACACGGCTGCATCACGCAAACCAGCCCCAAAGCAGAGTAACGGGGCATCAACACCAAAACTTTTCATTTAATCTGAACAATAGTTAATTCTTCCTTCTGGGAATCCTCTTTTGTAATCTTTCTATAAGTTTTATATAATAAAAGAAAGAATCAGAGGTATTCTTAGGAGGATGACTCAATGAATGTAATTAAAATATCGCCGCGCGGCTATTGCTACGGCGTTGTCGACGCAATGGTCATTGCCCGCAATGCAGCACTGGATAAAAGCTTGCCGCGACCTATATATATACTTGGAATGATTGTCCATAACAAGCATGTTACCGATGCATTTGAAGAAGAGGGCATCATCACTTTGGACGGAAACAACCGCAAGGAGATCCTAGAAAAGGTTGAGGGCGGGACAGTTATTTTCACTGCGCATGGTATCTCCCCTGAGGTCAGGGAGCTTGCCAGGAAAAAAGGGCTGGTATCGATCGATGCTACATGCCCGGACGTTACGAACACCCATAACCTGATTCGCGAAAAGGAAAAAGAAGGATTCGAAGTCATTTACATTGGCAAAAAAGGCCATCCAGAACCTGAGGGTGCTGTAGGCGTGGCCCCTGGGATCGTTCATCTTGTCGAAACAGCTGCTGATGTGGAAGCGTTGAATTTACAGGCTGAAAAATTGATTGTCACCAACCAGACAACCATGAGCCAGTGGGACGTTGCCGAGATTATGGAAAAAGTAAAAGAAAAATATCCTCACGCAGAGGTGCACAGGGAAATCTGCATGGCGACGCAAGTACGCCAGGAGGCAGTGGCCGAGCAGGCGAAAGAAGCGGATGTCCTGATTGTTGTTGGCGACCCAAAGAGCAACAACTCCAACCGCCTTGCCCAGGTGTCACAAGAGATAGCCGGCACCAAAGCCTATCGGATTGCCGATATTAGCGAGCTTGAAATCGATTGGATCAAGGATGCCGAGACAGTTGCCGTCACTTCCGGCGCATCGACTCCGACACCAATCACAAAGGAAGTCATCACTTTCCTTGAACAGTATGATCAGGAAAACGAAGCAACCTGGGTAAAAGAGAAAAAGGTGCCACTCTCTAAAATTTTGCCAAAGGTTAAGAAAACCGAAGCAAGTGTATAATAGGAAAGCAGCCCGAATGAATTCGGGCTGCTTTTTTGGTACCAGAGGATCCTTCCCCCGCCTTCTAAAAGGACTTAGGTTAGTACCCCTCTATTGGTTTATTTCAGATAAATGTAAAAGGATCCGTGTCAACTTCTGAAGCCATAAACTGGACATCATACCCCTTTTCCTTACTGAGCCTTTCCATAACGCTGGCGGTTCCTTTCTTCATGATTTTTTCGACATTATGTCCCGGATCGATCATGTTCAAGCCGTCCATCAGTGCATCATGTGCAGTGTGATAATAGATATCTCCAGTTATATACACATCAGCTCCGCGGAACTTTGCCTGAGAGAAATACTTATTCCCGTCACCGCCAAGGACAGCTGCTTTTTTCACCTTAGCATTTAAATCTCCGACAACGCGGACCCTATCGACACCAAGTGCTTCCTTAACATAGTTTGCATAGTCTGCCAGAGTCGTCTCCTCGACTTTTCCGATTCTGCCTAGTCCAAGCTGTTCTCCGCTATTCTCAAGTCGATATACATCATAGGCGACCTCTTCATATGGGTGCGCTTTAATCATCGCCTGGATTACCTTTTTTTCGATACTCTGCGAAAAAACCGTCTCTACCCGGACTTCATTGACCGCTTCCAGCTTTCCTTGTTCGCCGATATGCGGATTTGTATTTTCGCCAGGCAGGAATCGTCCCTTTCCGGAGGCTGAGAAGGAACAATGACTATAATTGCCGATCGCCCCGGCCCCTGCGTTTCCTAAGGCTTCACGGATTTGCTCTGCATTTTCCTCAGGGACAAAAACAACCAGTTTCTTCAGCTGGTCTTCATAAGTCGGAACCAGTACCTGGGGATCCTTGAGACCAAGTGCGTCAGCAAGGAGATCATTCACTCCGCCTTTTGCCACATCTAGATTCGTATGTGCAGCATAAACGGCAATGTCATGTTTGATCAGTCTGGCAATCATCCTGCCTGCCGGTGTGTCCGTCGCAATTTTTTTCAATGGCCGGAAAATTGGCGGGTGGTGGGCAATGATTAATTGAACATTTTTTGCAATCGCCTCTTCGACCACCTCCTCTGTAACATCCAGAGCGATCAGGACATTTTCGACCGGCTGGTTCAGGGCTCCAATTTGCAGGCCTATTTTGTCGCCTTCCATGGCAAAGGCTTTGGGGGAAAATTGTTCGAAAAGCTGGATCACTTCATGACCGTTTACTTTTTTCACTGGAACGCCTCCTCTGCCATTTTCAGTTTCTTCTCTAATTCCTTCCTCTTGCTTTCTGTATCTTCATTTTGAACAGCTCCATCCAGCTGCTTTAAGATCCGCTGCCAATTTTTCATCTCTGCATTCCATTTTTCAACGAATACCGCAGACGCTTCTCTCAATAAAAATGGCCCAAACAGAATGCCATTCTCAAGATTGATGTCCTGATAAGCTTTTAGTGGTTCGCCTTTTTCGGCAACAAGGATTTCGTAGATCTTTCCATCTTCTTTCAGGATTTCTTCTTCTACAAGCTCCCATCCATTGTCAATCAGCCATCTGCGCACTGCAAAGCTTCCGACATTCGGCTGTAACACCAGCCTGCTTACGCCTTCGAGCTTCGATTTTCCTTTTTCCAAAATTGATGAAATCAATGTTCCGCCCATGCCGGCAATCGTAATGCAATCCACTTCACCTGGTTCAATCACTTCGAGTCCGTCACCCTTGCGGACGGTAATCCAATCTGTTAGTTTCTCCTCCTGGACCTGCTCAAGGGCAGATTGGAACGGTCCGTTGGCAACCTCACCTGCGATGGCCTTCGGAACGGTCCCCTTTTTAACGACATTACAAGGAAGGTAGGCATGGTCGGAGCCGATATCAGCAAGCCTGGCACCTTGTGGAATATAATTTGCAACGGCATTCAGCCGGTCTGAGAGCTTCTCAGCATTCATAAAAGTCACCTACTAAATCATATTTTGCTTTTATAAGTATATGAAAATCGCCCGCCCCTTGTCCAATTATCGGAAAAAGACAGCGGAAGTCAACTGGATTGCAGGCTGTTTAAAATAGTAAAGGCCCTCTGCAAAAAGCAAAGAGCCCTTAAAAAATTACTTCAATTCTTTTACAATCCATTCAGCCATTTGTTCTTCCTTGCCTGCAGCCATTCCAGGAGGCATGTTGCCTTTACCATTTGTCAGAATGTCTTTGATTTCATCTTTGGAGTACTTGCTGCCTACACCCTTCAGTGACGGACCAGATACACCTTCATACTGGTTGCCGTGGCAGCCTGCACAAGTCTGCTGGTAAAACTCTTCTGGGTTCACTTCAGCAGTTTCTTCGGTCTTTCCGCCGCCTTCTTTTTCCTTTGCAAGATCCTTAGCATCACCAAGACCCTTGAAGGAAAGCAGGAACATCAAGCCGATCCCCATTACCATGATCAATACAAACGGGATAATTGGATTACGATTCATCATATACCCTCCTTTATGTACAACATCAACTAAATAATGATTTCACACAGATATTATTTTACTTGAAAAACGTTTACAGGGAAAGTAAAAAAGCAAACTTTGTCACACATGTTCACAATTTAGACAAAAAACTCCATCAATTGATGAAGTTTTTGATGATTAAGGCATATTTAGGTTGCCCTTTTAGCAGCCAATTAATCTTGCAATCACCATTCTTTGCACTTCAGATGTTCCTTCGCCAATCTCCAGCAGCTTCGCATCTCGCATATAGCGCTCGACTTCATACTCACGCATATAGCCGTACCCGCCATGGATCTGTACAGCCTGATCTGCGACTTCCATTGCGATTTCTGAAGCATATAGCTTACACATCGAAGCCTCCTTCGAGAACGGGCGTCCCTCGTCCTTCAGCCATGCCGCCTTATAGACCATATTGCGTGCAAGTTCAATTTTCATTGCCATGTCAGCAAGCTTGAACTGGATTGCCTGGAACTGGGATATAGGTCTTCCAAATTGCTGTCTTTCTTTTGCATACTGCAAAGCTTTCTCATAAGCAGCCTGCGCTACCCCTACTGCCATAGCGCCAATACCGATCCTGCCGCCATCAAGTGTCACAAGGAATTGCTTGAAGCCTTCCCCTTTCTTTCCAAGCAGGTTCTCAACCGGGACATGTACATCCTCCATCACCAGCTGTGTGGTATTGGATGCATTCAGGCCCATTTTTTCATAATTGTCGATGACAGTGAAGCCTGGTGCATCTGTCGGCACAATGATCGCACTGATTTCTTTTTTGCCATCGTTATTGCCGGTGATGGCAGTCATTGCCAGATGTTTGGCATAGCTTGCATTGGTAATAAAGTTTTTGCTGCCATTGATGATGTATTCACCATCCACTTCTTTGGCAGTAGTCTGAGTCCCGCCTGCATCCGAGCCCGCATTCGGTTCAGTAAGCCCAAATGCACCCAGGGATTCTCCTGTACAGATAGGTGTCAGGTATTTCTGCTTTTGTTCTTCTGTGCCGAATAGGTTAATAGGAGCTCCTCCAAGAGATATATGAGCCGAGTAAGTAATCCCGGTGGAAGCACATGCCCTGCTCAACTCCTCCGTGACAATGGCGAAGCTGACCGTATCAGCGCCTGCACCACTATATTCCTCAGGAAAAGGCAGCCCAAGCATTCCAAGTTCACCGAGCTGCTTGAAAATTTCTGTCGGAAACTGTTTCGTTTTATCCCTTTCAATTGCTCCAGGAGCTACTTCTTCCTCGGCAAATTCTCTAATCGTCCTTTTAATCATCGCCTGTTCTGATGTTAAATCAAAATTCATTTCCATCCCCCTCAAGACATTGAATGCGTTTACATTCTACATTATAAAGGTGAACAGACAATTTTCTCAACATTTAAAAACTTTTTAATTTTGAATTATTATATGAATATAGCAACCAACAGAACTATTAGCCCAGCTATTCCTGATACTTTGAAGGACACCATCTTCCACTTCATGCCTGCTGCAAGCCATAACAGACAGTTGAGGGCAGTGATCATATAGAGAATAGCATGTTTGTCCGGAAATAGTATTTCCCCCGCCTGTATGGATGTGATCAGTAAGAGGAGTGCCGAAGAAAGCAAAATGACTAAATCCATAAGAGAATTCTTCAGCATATAAAGAGCGGTTAACAGGGAAGTTATTCCAAAAAATATTGTCAAACCGATTTGCAAAAAAAGAGACAATTCAGTAAAATAAAATAAAAAAACTGAAAGCGGTAACAATCCAATCAAGACAATCTTAAGAAGATTTAAAGGTCTATTGCTTTTGTTGCCGATGGATTCGCCCTCTGTACTTCCTTCGGTATATAGGTTCAGGAGAAAGTCACAATAATGATCCGGCAGCAGCCTGCTTTCTTTCCAGTATTTGATTTCATTCGTAATGATTTTCCTGCGATGGTCATCCATTTGTCGGCACATCCTGTCTCAAACATTTATACAGAAAAAAAGGAATAATTTACTCTTATTTTAAAAAGTAAATTATTCCTTGGCAATCCTATTCTAAAAAGTCTTTCAAACGCTTGCTTCGGCTTGGGTGTCTTAGCTTGCGCAGAGCCTTGGCTTCAATCTGACGGATTCGTTCGCGTGTAACCCCGAACACCTTACCCACTTCTTCAAGCGTACGTGTACGGCCATCATCCAGGCCAAAACGCAGTCTCAGGACGTTCTCTTCACGGTCTGTAAGCGTATCTAGGACATCCTCTAGCTGCTCCTTCAAAAGCTCATATGCTGCGTGTTCGGAAGGAGAGGTAGCATCCTGGTCTTCAATGAAATCCCCAAGGTGTGAATCATCCTCTTCACCGATTGGTGTTTCAAGGGAGACCGGCTCCTGGGCGATTTTAAGGATTTCTCGGACTTTTTCTGGTGAAAGGTCCATGTCTTCACCAATTTCTTCAGGTGTTGGTTCGCGTCCTAAATCCTGCAGGAGCTGTCTTTGCACGCGGATCAATTTGTTGATTGTTTCAACCATATGGACAGGGATCCTGATTGTCCTCGCCTGGTCAGCAATCGCACGAGTGATAGCCTGTCGGATCCACCAGGTAGCATAGGTACTGAACTTGAACCCTTTACGGTAGTCGAATTTCTCAACTGCCTTGATCAAGCCCATATTCCCTTCCTGAATCAGGTCAAGGAAGAGCATGCCTCGGCCTACATAGCGTTTCGCAATACTTACGACAAGTCGAAGGTTTGCTTCGGCAAGCCGTCTTTTTGCTTCTTCATCGCCCTGCTCGATTCTTTCCGCAAGGTTGATTTCTTCCTCTGCAGAAAGAAGGTCTACTCGGCCAATTTCCTTCAGGTACATTCTTACCGGGTCATTGATTTTAACACCCGGAGGGACACTTAAATCATTCAGGTCGAATTCTTCATCGTCCTTGGCGAGCTGTTTGATATCCGGATCTTCCTCCTCATCACTTTCACCGACAAGTTCAATTCCCTGTTCACCGAGGAATTCGTAATACTCATCCATTTGATCGGAATCCAGTTCGAAGCTTGAAAGCCTCTCTGCAATATCATCATAAGCAAGGACACCTGTTTTCTTTCCCAGTGCCGTTAACTGGTCTTTCACTTGTTCAACTGTCACTTCATTTTCGGTGACTTCTTTAGAACGGGCTGACTTTTCAGCCATATGTCCCCCTCCTTCCAAAAATCAAAAACAATCAGCATAAGCTTTATAATGTCTTGCGCAATTGGATAATCTCTGTAGCGATTGTCGCAGCGCGCAAAAAGTCGTTTTGACGTTCTGCCTGTTTTTGTTCTGCCATTTTTTCCTTTATTTTTAACATTTTTTGATAATTCAAGACCTGCTTGATATAATCAGATAATTCCTGATCGCTGATTTCCTCGTTCAGAGGCATCATCTCAATATCAGCAACAACCCTTTTTAGCTTATTATCCTGAAGATAATTTAAGAACGCACTTGGATCAGGGTCATGTCCTTTTTCATAGTATGCAAATAAATAAGTAATAATAGCCTGGTGTTCATCAATATTCATCATGCTCCCTGCCAGCAGTTCCTGGACCTTATAGGTGACGTCTGCGTCTCTCATCATATGAAAGATGAGACGTCTCTCGGCAGTATGGTAGGCAGGCTTAAGCTCTGCTTTCCTTGTATAAGCCGCTGGCCTTGTTTCGGGACGGTGCTGGTTTTGCTTTCTTGGAGCTGATGCCTGTTCCAGCTGGTTAAGCTGTTGAATCAGAGCATCAAGCGACAGCGAGAATTCATTCGCCAGTTGGCGCAGATACAAATCTTTTTCCACTGCCTTATCAAGTGTACTGATTTCTTTAAGTACTTCTTCGATATATTGAAGGCGATCTCCTTCATTCTGAAGGTTTTTTCCCCGACGGTAATATAGTAATTTAAATGCCATCAAGGTGGAGCTGGATCCAATAATATCGTTTCTGAACTTTTCCTCGCCATGCACCTTTATGAAATCGTCTGGGTCCATCCCGTCCGGCATTATCGCGACCCTGACAGCGAACCCTGCCTTCGACAGCATGTTAGAGGCCCTGAATGCCGCTTCGATGCCGGCTTTATCCGAGTCATAACAAATCGTTACAGCCTGCACATTTCTTTTGAGCAAGGAAATATGGTCTTCAGTCAACGAAGTTCCCATCGAGGCGACTCCGTTTTCTACGCCTGCACGGTTGGCGGAGATGACATCCGCAAACCCCTCGAATAGAACAGCTTGCTGCTGTTTTCGGATTGAGCCGCGCGCAAGGTGAAAATTATATAAAATTTTACTTTTATTAAAGATCTGCGTCTCAGGGCTATTTAGATATTTGGGCTCTTCGTCCCCCATTGCTCTCCCTGAAAACGCAATCGTATTGCCCTGGTGGTCCAGGATTGGAAACATAATCCTGTTCCGGAACCTGTCAAAGTATGTCCCATCGTTTTCCCTCTGGATGACCAATCCTGCCTTTGCCATCACCCCAGGCGAAAAACCTCTTTTTTCAAGCAGTTTCACTGCAAAATCCCAGGACGGCAAGGCATAGCCTATTTGGAACCTGTTAATGGATTCTTCGGTGAATCCTCTATTCAGAAGATACTCCAGGGCATCCTGGCCCTCTTTTGTGTTTACCAGCAAATGATGGTAGAATTTACGCAAGAGTTCATGCGCTTCGATCATTTGCTTCGAACCTTCGGGCAATTGTGGATTCCTGCTGGCTGCGGCGCCTTCCAGCTTCAGTTCTATATTTGCCATTTCGGCAAGTTTTACTGCAGCTTCCTGAAAAGACAGTCCATCGATATCCATCAGGAATGAAAACACATTCCCTCCAGCTCCACAACCAAAGCAGTGGTAAATCTGCTTATCGGGTGAAACCGAAAATGATGGGGAATTTTCTCCATGAAATGGACAAAGCCCAAAATAATTGCGGCCCTGCTTTTTCAATTGGACATAATCACCAATGACATCGACTATTTCAACCGCCTGCCGGATTTCATTTACTTTTTCCTCGGCAATCCTCTCTGCCATATGCATGACCTCAAATTAGTTGTGATTCCTTGAACATATCTTAAAATTCGACAAAAGCATGTTCAATTCCTTTATGAATTTTTCTCTGTCTTTTTCGGTGAAAGGTTTTGGGCCTTTCCCATAGAAACCCTGCCTCCTGGCCTTGGCAGAAATATGTCTTAGCTCAAGTGCAGTCTGGATTCCTTTTTCTTCGTATAAACTTCCCCTCGGGGAGATGGTGTAAACCCCTTTCGCAATGAGTGTAGATGCAAGTCCAATGTCTTGCGTCACTGCAAAATCACCTTTCTTAACGTGATTCATTAAATAAAGGTCTACAGCCTCCTTATAGGAATCGACAAAAACCCAATTCTGCCCCTGAAGATCATTCTTCATATGAGCGTATGAAGCCACAAAAACAGCTTCGATGGAAAACTTCGAAGCAATTTCGACAATTTCCTTTATGACCGGGCAAGAGTCTGCGTCCACAAAAAGGGACTGACTGTTGATTTCACTAGTATTAATTCTACATCACTCCGCATATTCCTTCTTCAGGAATGTATTTTTTACAGGGAATTTTGTCGAATTTTTTCGCGGTCAACATCTTGACAACTGATAGTAAATAGTTTATTCGTAATCTGTCAAGTCTAAACCTAAACAGATACATTTTTATCACAATTTTTTATTATAGTATAAGAAAGCCTATTTTTCCATTATTTTTTCTCGAAAATAAACTGGGTTTTACAGTAGAAGCTGCGGAACGCGAAAATTCCGAGACCAAAATACTTCAAAAAAAGAAAAGCACATACGATATATGTGCTAATTGTTAATCTGCCTGTTGCGGACCGTATTGAGGATGACATTGGCCGTTTCTTCTACGGCTTTATTTGTCACATCGATTACTGGACATCCGATTTTCTCAACGATTCCATCGAAATACTGTATTTCTTCTTTAATCCTCTCGATATTGGCGTAAATTGCCTGGTCATTCAATCCGAGGGAAATCAGTCTCTCGCGCCTGATCTGGTTCAACTTATCTGGCGTAATTCTAAGGCCAAAGCATTTTTCCTTTGGAACAAGAAATAATTCTTCTGGTGGATCAACTTCAGGTACAAGCGGCACATTCGCCACTTTATATCGCTTGTGTGCCAGGTATTGTGATAAAGGCGTCTTGGAGGTCCGTGAAACTCCTACAAGGACGATATCCGCCTTTAGTATGCCCCTTGGATCGCGGCCGTCATCATATTTAACCGCAAACTCTATGGCTTCAACTTTCTTGAAATAATCTTCGTCAAGTTTGCGTACAAGACCAGGTTCATATAATGGTGTCTCGCCGCTGACTACCTGGATCTGCTGCATGAGCGGACCTATGATGTCGCATGCATAGATTCCCTCTTTACTGGCAGACTCCTGCAAATAATCGCTTATTTCAGGCTTAACCAATGTGTAAGCGATCATTCCGCCATCATGCTTGGCCATTGAGATGACTTCATCAATATGTATTTTATCCTCAACATAAGGAAATCTTTTTAGAGATACATCCAAATGTTCGAATTGGCTGATGGCAGCCTTTGTCACGAGCTCCGCTGTCTCGCCGACAGAGTCAGAAACCACATAAATTATAGGTGTTTTATCCATTCTCCAATCAACCCCTTCTCCGCCTTGATTCTTATTCTTCTCCTAAGGCTACAAAAGCCTTGGTAATGTTTGTCTTTGTCAATCTCCCAACAATCTCATATCCTTCATCTGTATCCTTGATGATTGGCAGGGCATCAATCTGTTTTTCAATCAATTCCTTTGCAGCTTCAATCAGCAAATCATCCCGCCGGCAAACCGTTATATTCGGCATCCTTGTCATGATGATATTTACTGGCAACGTGGACAGCTCCTGCTTCCCGATGCTTGCCCTCAATAAATCTTTCCGGGACAGGACACCTACGAGTTTTGAAGCCTTATCTACAACGAATAATGTACCTACATCCTCAAGGAACATTGTAACAATCGCATCATAGACCGATACATTTTCAGGAACGACGACCGGGATGGACTGATAATCCCTGACAAGGATTTTTTTCAGATTCTCAGAAAGCAGCTGATTACCGGACTTTCCAGTAAAGAAATACCCGACACGAGGCCTGGCATCCAGATATCCCGCCATTGTCAGGATGGCTAGATCGGGCCTGAGGGTAGCTCTGGTCAGATTAAGTTTCTCTGCTATATGTTCTCCGGTGATCGGTCCGTTATCCTTCACGATTTGCAGGATCTGCTCCTGTCGTTTATTCAGTTCGATTGTCCTCACCACCCATCGGGATATTATTTATCCCGTATTCTTGGTTTCCCTGCTTTTTCGGGATGGTCTCATATGCGGACCACTGACGTTTTATGTATAAGGGTTTCCCGAAAAAAGCTTAATAAGATTATTATATACTACATGAGGTAACCAAAAGAAAGAATTTTATTAACCTTCTTATCAATCTAATGACTTTTTCTTTTTTCTAAGATGATTCCTAGCAAATGTACTTATTAAAGTGCCTCCCTACGCAGGAAGGCACTCTTTCAGTTCGATGATGTATCTTAAATCTTTGGCTCTGTTAACACGACTGTTGATTTTCGTTCCAGGCGCTTCGCTTTCCGCTGGAAGAATAATGAAAAAGCTCAACTGCCAGCTTTTTCATTATTCTTCCTGGCTGGCGCTGAGCCTCCTCGTCGCTTTGCTCCTGCGGGGTCTCACCTGACCAGCTGCGCCAGCAGGACATTGATTAGCTTCCTCGAATTTACCCACGCACGATGGAAATACGTTAGCATTTTCGGAGGAGTCTTTGCGCCTTCCACTACAATCAACAGAGTTTATAAATCAACATCAAGCTTTAACAAAACCTAATCTTTAAATAAGCATACTATTTGACGACGATGTCATTGACCTTGCCAAGTTTCATGATCAGAACCGCCAGTGCTGCCATTTGATTCAAGCGGTTTTCCCGGAAATCAGGGTTTTCTGCCATGACCATGGTATGCTCAAAATAGTCATTGATTTCCGGCTTGATCTCAGCCAGAAGCTGATAATAGGAAGCTGCATCCATTCCATCTTCGGCCTTCTTGCCGAGTTCGAGATACTTTTCATATAACTTTTGCTCATACTCATTTTCGAAACGTTCTGGTTCGATTTCACCAAGCACTTCTTTTTTGCTGGCAATATTCAGGACACGGCTCAATGCTTCCATGTTTTCCTTAAAGTCTTCCCTGCCGCTGGCATCCTGAAGTGCTGCTGCTTTATTAATAAGGTCGGAAACGATACCGACTTCCCCGCCAAGTACAGCATCGATGAGGTCGTAGCGGATTCCCCGCTCCTGCAGCATGTGCTTGACTCTCAGCTTAAAGAACTGGATCAAGTCATGGTATACCTCTTCTTCAGAGCGCTTGCCGATTCCTGCTTCAGAAACAAGGTTAAGCGATAAGCCGACAAGGTTTTCAAGGGTGATGTCCCACTTCTTTTCAATAAGCGTCTGGACAATCCCTGCCGCCTGTCTCCTTAATGCATAAGGATCCTGTGAGCCGCTTGGAATGATGCCCAGTGAGAAAAACGCAACAATCGTGTCAAGTTTATCGGCAATTGCAACCAGTGCACCTGCAGGTGATCCCGGAATAGAGTCATCTGCATTGCGAGGCATATAATGCTCATTGATTGCAGTTGCCACATCCTTGCTTTCGCCTTTTTGGAGAGCGTATTTTTCTCCCATGATTCCCTGGAGCTCCGGGAACTCGTAGACCATCTGTGAAACCAGGTCGAATTTGCTGATTTCCGCTGCTCTGTCTGCGGCGCTTACGATTTCTGGTGCGAACTCCATTCTTTCAGCAATCAATCCGACAAGCTTGCGGACACGTTCAGATTTTTCAGCGATTGTCCCGATTTCTTCGTGGTAGACGACATTCTTTAATTTTTCCAAAGCTGCTTCAATCTGCATCTTTTGATCTTCTTTATAGAAAAACGCTGCATCTGCTAATCTTGCTCTTAATACTTTTTCATTTCCGCGGGCAACTTTTTCGATATGAAGGTGGTCACCATTCCTTACAGTGATGAAATGAGGAAGAAGCTCACCTTCAGCAGACTTGACAGGGAAGTATCTCTGGTGCTCCTTCATCGATGTAATCAGGACTTCACTTGGGATATCCAGGAATTCTTCTTCAAAACGGCCATATAAGGCTGTTGGATATTCAACCAAATTGTTGACTTCTTCCAGCAAGTCTTCATCAACAGGGATTACCCAGCCATTTTCTTCCTCGATTTTTTCAAGCTGGGAAGTAATCGCTTCTTTCCGCTTTTGCGCATCTGCGACAACATACTGGCCTAATAATACTTCCTCATATTCTTCAGGAGCTGATAACTGAATTTCTCCTTCTCCGAGAAAACGATGGCCTCTTGTCATGTTGCCTGTTTGGACACCGGCTATTTCAAAAGGAATGATCTCGTTGCCGAACATAGCAACAATCCATTTGATCGGGCGGACATAACGGAGTTCAAGATCTGCCCAGCGCATGTTTTTCGGGAAAGTCAGCCCTGTGATGATCGCATTTAACTCGACAAGCAAATCAAAGGTTTCCTGTCCTTTAATAAATTTCTTTACATGGGCATATTCGACTCCGTTGATCTCCTTGAAATAAATATCTTCGACCGTCATTCCCTGGCCGCGTGTGAAACCCATTGCTGCCTTGGACCACTCGCCATCTTCTGTTAGAGCAATCTTTTTCGCCGGGCCTTTTGCCTCTTCCTCGCTGTCCTCCTGGCGCTCATCTACATTCGCGACAAGCAAGGCAAGCCGGCGAGGGGTGGAAAAGAGGCTGATGCTCTCAAATCCAATATTATTCGTATTCAGCCAGTTCTCTACTTTGGAAGCCAGCTGGTTAATAGAATCGGTAATGAATCTTGCAGGCATTTCTTCGAGACCAATTTCAAGCAATAAATTCCGTTTAGTCATTTTCAACCTGCTCCTTCCTTTTAATGATTGGGAAGCCCAGTTTTTCTCTTTCTTCATAGAATGTCTTCGCGACTTTCTTGGCGAGGTTGCGGATACGGGCAATGTATCCCGTTCTTTCTGTTACGGAAATAGCACCGCGAGCATCAAGAATGTTAAAAGTATGCGAACACTTCAGCACATAATCATAAGCAGGATGGACAAGTCCTTCATCCATTTGGCGATTCGCTTCCTTTTCGTAAATATTGAAAAGGTTGAACAGCATATCTTTGTCAGAAGTTTCAAATGTGTACTTGGAATGTTCATATTCAGGCTGACCGAATATATCCCTCACTGTAAAACCGTTTGTCCACTCAAGATCAAAGACATTTTCTTTATCCTGGATATAAGACGCAAGGCGTTCGATTCCGTAAGTTATTTCAACAGATACTGGTTTGCAGTCAAGCCCGCCTACCTGCTGGAAATAGGTGAACTGGGTGATCTCCATTCCATCCAGCCATACTTCCCAACCAAGACCAGCGCAGCCAAGTGACGGGTTTTCCCAGTTATCTTCTACAAAACGGATATCATGTTCCAGCGGGTCAATTCCCAGCGCTTTCAGGGAATCCAGGTAAAGTTCCTGGATATTGTCTGGAGACGGCTTCATGATCACCTGGAATTGATGATGCTGATAAAGCCTGTTTGGGTTCTCTCCGTAACGGCCGTCTGCCGGGCGGCGTGATGGCTCTACATAAGCAACATTCCATGGCTCAGGTCCAATTGCCCGTAAAAAAGTATATGGGCTCATCGTTCCTGCCCCTTTTTCGGTGTCATAAGCCTGCATTAGGACGCATCCCTGTTCAGACCAGTGTTTTTGCAGTGTTAAAATCATGTTTTGGATATTCATCTTTACACCTCCGGAAAATTTTCAATTCTAAAATTGTGGTCGATTATTTACAACAAAAAAACTCCCGCCTCCTATGCATCGTTTTCATGCATAGGGACGAGAGTTTACCCGCGGTTCCACCCTATTTGCTGCCAGAAAGCAGCCACTTTAAAAGTGATGTCGCTCCGGAACGCCTTCCTTACTTTCTGCCATCCGGCTCACACCATACCCGGACTCGCTAATGCAGAGGGAGTTAAGTACTCCTTTCCTTCACAGCAACATATGTAATTGTATTTTCGCAAATCACAAAAAGCTTTTGATTTGAGAATAGCGAAAACAATCGGCAATGTCAATAGTTAGAGACGGTCCCTGAAGGAATCCATCTGGTCCAGGAACTTCCTTGTTTTTAAATAAAGTCCTGAATATTCATCATAGTATGCGGAGATAACTTTTTTCAATTCGGCCTTTGTCTCAGGCTTAACTGAAATATTACCCAGTCGGCTAAGGTCCAACAGATAGAATAGGCGGAGCAGCCTTACGGTACCAGGAGATATCTTGATTCTGTAAGGATCTGTTTCATAGCAACGATGGCAAAGGAGCCCGCCCTCTCTGATTGAAAAGTGGAACTCTCCTTCTGTGCTCCCGCAATTTGTACACCTGTCCAGAACCGGATACAATCCCTGGACATTGAGCATTTTCATTTCATAGATAAATGTGAGGATTTCCATATCATAGCCCTCATTCATATAGTTGAGGGTCTGAAGGAGCAATTCAAACATAAAAGGGTTCGACTTCTTATCCTCAGTCACTTTATCCGTCAGATCTACAACATAACTGGCATGGGCTGTCAGAAAAATATCCTCCCGGATCGAACGCATGGATGAAATTATCTCTCCCTGCTGCAGTCCGCCCAGGCCTGAGCTTGCCTGGAAAAGATAGTGGCCGTACGTAAAAAGCTGGGTGACGGCAGAGAGCCTGCTGCTGGGCTTTTTCGCACCTCTTGCCATCACACCAACTTTTCCGAATTCCCTGGTATATAAAGTTACAATTTTATTGTTCTCGCCATAATCAGTTGTCCTAATGACAATGCCTTCGCATTTCTGCAGCATCTGAATCACCATCCATTACTACAGACAAACCTATGAGATTGGAAAATCAATTTCTGCTAGTTCATCCTCCTGATAACCGGGTATTTCTTGATTGTCTTTCTCTAATTCCTTAAAGAGAAGATACGTGTCAATGTTACCTGTTTGCGAAAACACCTTCCAGGTAAAATCCAACATCGAAAACCCCACCTTTCGTTTTTTCACTAGCAATGCATCTATCCCAAATCCTTATGAATATCATAGCCTGTCAATCAGATTTTCATGTTACGCAAAAATTGTAAATCCTGTTTATGAATAATATTTGGAATCCGTTAATATGTTATTGATGGAGCATTTGCCAAACAGGCTTAATATTCATCTTCCCTGAAACCGAAATCTCGAAGCTGAGTGGCTTTGTTTCTCCAATCCTTCTGGACCTTGACCCATAATTCCAGGAATACCTTTGAACCAAGGAGACTTTCGATATCATGGCGTGCTCGTTTGCCAATCTCCTTCAGCATGCCTCCCTGCTTGCCGATGATGATTCCTTTCTGGGAGTCCCTCTCGACAATGATTGTTGCCATGACATGCACCATATCCTTTTCAGGCTGGCGTTCCATTTTTTCGATCACGACAGCGAGTGAATGAGGAATTTCTTCCCTTGTCAGGTGCAACGCTTTTTCCCTGATCAGTTCAGAAACGATGAAGCGTTCCGGGTGATCTGTTACCTGGTCGGCTGGATAAAACTGTGGTCCTTCCGGCATTTTTTCCTTGATTTGCTGAAGCAGCCGATCAATATTGTTCCCTTCAAGCGCAGAAATCGGAACGATCTCGGCAAAATCAAATTTCTCTTTGTAAGACTCGATCAGTTTCAACAGCTGATCTGGATGAATAAGGTCAATTTTATTGATGACAAGGAAAACAGGCGTCTTCACATTCTGGAGTTTTTCAATGATGAATTCTTCTCCGCGTCCATATCCTTCCTGGGCATTGACCATAAACAACACCAAATCGACTTCCTTCAAGGTATTTTGTGCAACCTTCATCATGAAATCGCCAAGACGGTGCTTTGGTTTATGGATTCCCGGAGTGTCAATGAAGATCAACTGAGAGTCCTCTAGCGTCAATACTCCCTGCACCTTGTTCCGGGTCGTTTGCGGCTTATCGCTCATGATTGCAATTTTTTGCCCGATTACCCTGTTAAGAAAGGTAGACTTTCCCACATTCGGTCTTCCAATGATTGATATGAATCCTGATTTGTGCGATTTATTATTTGGGTCTTGATTATTAAAATTCATCCTGTAATTCCCTTCTCCACTTTATTTTAACTCATTTCCAGTGTGATTTCATCGTTTGTAGCAAAAATGAAATATAAATTTTTAAATTTTCTAAAAACATACAAGCAGTGATTGTACGCTGTGATGATATTTTACTGAAGTTTTTTCCTGTTTTCAAATCGGTTCAAACATATAAGAAATTTTTGTCTCGAAAATGGCCTCCAAAAAGAAAAGTTGCCCTGTTCGGACAACTAACTGAACCATGCTGAAATTTTTGGCAAAAAGATAATCATACCAATAATGACGCTCACGATCGCAAAAATGAGCACAGCACCGGCAGCAATGTCTTTCGCCTGTTTAGCAAGCGGATGGAATTCTTCTGTATACATGTCAACCGTTCTTTCGATTGCCGTATTCATCATTTCCAACGAGACCATTCCGCCAATACACAGGATTATCGCAATCCATTCGTATTTGTTCATCTCAAAAATGAAGCCTGATAGAACGACGATAACTGAAATAACGAAATGGATTTGCACATTTCGTTCCCGAGCTGCAGCCGCAATTCCTTCAAACCCGAATTTGAAGGAGGAAGTCAAAGGATGCTTCCTCCGTTTATCAGCGTCCAAGGCCATATCCTTCGAGTAGTTCTCTTTGCCTGTCAAACATCTGTTTTTCATCATTTTCGTTCATATGATCATAGCCCAATAAATGCAGGAAACCATGGACAGTTAGAAAGCCAAGCTCTCTCATGAAAGAATGGTTGTATTCCTCTGCCTGTTCCCTCGCCTTAGGAATGGAGATGATGATATCGCCCAGGATACGGGGGATTTCCTCCCCGACAATCTCCAATTCACCTTCGCCCATTTCCTCCAATGCGAAGGAGATGACATCTGTCGGCCGGTCTTTATCCCGATATTCCCTGTTGATCTCCTGAATGCGTTCATTTGAAACGAAAGTGACAGAAAGCTCACTTCCGTCCTGGACATTCTCATTCACCGCAGCATAATTCAAAAGCTTTTCAATTTCAACCAACTGCTCTTCTGCCAATTCATTTGTCTCATCCAAAAAATCGATTTCTAGACTCATGCCTGCTTCACCTTCTGCTTATTCATTTCTGGATATTCAATTCTGGAATGGAAAATTCCCTTTAAGGTCTCACATAGTGTTTCTGCAACCGTATCCAGCTCTTTTAGGGTGATGTCACATTCACTCAGCTGGTCATCCTGAAGCCGGTCCCTGATAATATTATCGACCAATGTTTCAATTTGCTCATGTGTCGGATGGTTCATCGAACGCACGGCAGCTTCCACACTGTCGGCAATTCCGATGACCGCAGACTCTTTTGTTTGCGGCTTTGGTCCTGGATAGCGGAAATCTTCCTCTTTTACTTCATGGCCATTTTGTTTTGCCTTATGGTAAAAGAATTTCAGCAAAGTAGTCCCATGATGCTGCTCGGCGATATCAATGATCTCCTTAGGCATCCGATGCTTGCGAAGCATCTCGGCACCATCCGTCGCGTGGGCGATGATGATATTTTTGCTTGTCAAAGCTGGCAATTTATCATGAGGGTTATCCATATTGATCTGGTTTTCGATAAAAAACTGCGGGCGTTTCGTCTTCCCAATATCGTGATAATAGCATCCAACCCTTGCAAGAAGGCCGTTTGCCCCGATTGCCTCACATGCGGCTTCCGATAGATTGGCGACCATGACACTGTGATGGTAGGTTCCCGGTGCTTCTGTAAGAATCTTTCTTAAAAGCGGGTGATTAGGATTGGACAGTTCGATCAGCCTTAAAGTCGAGAGAATGCCAAAACCCGCTTCAAAAAACGGCAGCAGGCCAATCGTCAGTACAGCTGAGACAATTCCGGAAACAAACGCGGCAGTAATATAAAATCCATATTCCAACCCAGAATATTGGCTGTTCCTCAGGAACAAAATTGAAAGAATGACAATCAGGTTGATCACTGAGACAAATAAACCAGCCTGGAGGATCTTGGACCTCCGGTTCTGTTTTTGCAAAAACAGGATTGCCGCCAAACCGCTCATTAAAATATAAATTCCCAGAGAGACATTCAATGTCCCGGTAATGCCTTCGTTGAAAATGATCGTGCCGATTACCGCGAGGATGGCCACCTGCAATAGAGCAAGCCTTTCATTGATCAGGATCTTGATCAGCATCGCTCCCATAGCTGCAGGGAATATATAGCCAATCTCCGAGTACTCAAATTCATCGAACAGACTGACCAGTTTCATCAATAAAATCGCGGTAATAAAAATAATACTGAAAATTAACAGGTTCTTTTGTTTTTTATCAGCATTTTCCATTTCATTAAAAACGACATAAAGTCCAAACAAGGTCAATGCTGTCAGCATCGCGAGCCCGATGAACGGCTTATATGAATTTTCACTTTCCAACAGGCCGACAAGCTGAAGTTTCTTATAGATGTCCCTGCTGATCAGCTGTCCCTCATCCACAAGAATTTGGCCTTCAAGAATCCTCACTGGTTCCACACTGTCCATCGTTTGCTGGCGAAGGTCCTCGGTAGCTTCCGGATCGTAAAATTCATTCTGGACGACAGCATATCGGCCAATTTCGATGACCGCCCTCTTTAAGCTGCCGTTTAGACTGGTATACTTCAATTCTTCCTCAACATTCAATTTTGCATTCTCCACTTCATCCGCGGGAACACTATGCTTCATTGTATTATTGATTGCTGTGACGGTGAGGTCCTTTGCGACTTGAAGTTCTTCCTTTGGAGCTTGAAGCAAAGCTATGAATACCTCATCTGACAGACTCTTCGTTTCACTCTCGGTCAATTTCGTTTTCAGCGTTTGGATTTTTTCGTCAATCGTCGGGCCTTGAGGTTCGGCAACATCTTCTCCATCAGCCTCTGCCGCTGTTTTCTTCTGTTGGTCAATCTCTTTCTGTGCTTCTGCATTGACTTCAGACACAGAACCAAATATCGAAGTGACAAGATCCACCCTGTTCTGGGCATATTCCCTCTTGACCCGATAAACATCATTCACCTGTTCGACTGCTTCCCGGCGATTAGCTTCTGTGCTCTCTTTATCCTCAATGGTAATAGGAGACCGGATGGTTTTCTCTGCCACAGAGAATAACTCGAGATTAAGCTTTTCAGGCTTAACATTGGTGTACATAGCCGAATACATGACAATGCCAATAAGCAAGAATAACAAAACCCGGAAAATCTTTATATTCAACAAGTTTAAAATCGCAGTTAATTGGACCTGCAGCTTTTCCATATCCTTACAGCCCTCCCGTTAAACAAATAGAACCAGTTTGAGAATAACTGGGAAATCAGCTAACTTTATGTACCATCATATCAGTTTTTATCCAAAGTTTCATCACTATTTGTAATAACCACGGTCAACAGGAGCAGAATTGTACTTTTTGATGGAAAAGCAAAAGTCCGCTCTCATTTTTTTCTGGAGCGGACTGTGGTTGTTCATTCGTTTTTCCCATACGCTTCAATGATTCGTCCGACAAGCGGATGACGCACAACATCTGCCTGTTCAAGGTGCACAAAAGAGATACCGGAAACATCCATCAATACCTTCTCGGCCTCCACCAGGCCTGACTTAGCGCCTTTTGGCAAATCGATTTGGGAGGTGTCACCTGTTATGATCATTTTGGAGCCAAATCCCAGACGCGTCAGAAACATCTTCATCTGGGCCTGTGTCGTGTTCTGGGCTTCATCGAGAATGACGAACGCATCATCAAGAGTCCTTCCCCTCATATAAGCCAGGGGTGCGATCTCGATCGTTCCCCTTTCAATCAGACGCAATGTATGTTCAGTGCCCAGGATATCATGCAAGGCATCATACAGCGGACGGAGATAAGGGTCGACCTTTTCCTTCAAGTCCCCCGGGAGGAAACCGAGGCTTTCTCCAGCTTCTACTGCAGGCCTTGTTAAAATGATTTTGGATACCGTACCATTTTTCAGCGCCGTGACGGCCATGACGACAGCAAGGTAGGTTTTCCCAGTACCAGCCGGGCCGATACCAAAAACCAGGTCGCGGCTTTTAATGGCATTCACATAATGTCTCTGGCCAAGTGTCTTGACCCTGATGGATTTACCTTTTACATTTTTACTTATTTCTTCATCATATAAATCCCTGAAATATTCCAAAGTCCCTTTTTCGGCCATTTGAATGGCGTAAACAGCTTCTCTCTGGCTGACGCTTATGCCTTTGCGGATCACCGCAAGCAGGTTTTCCAAAACAGCCTGGGCCATCGCGACCTTCTCTTCAGGCCCAGAGATCCCGATTGTCTCACCGCGTGTCACAATCGAGACCCCAAGCTCCTGTTCAATCAATTTCAGGTTGATATCTGCATTGCCGAATAATGAAACGGCTTCAGTTGGATTCGCTAGTTGGATTTCAGTCGTCTTTAAGTCTTCTGTCATTCTCAGTCTCCTTGAATAATTGGTTGTCCTTCTGCAATATCTTCAATGATTGTAAAATGTGTGATTAGTCTTACTTTATCATTCTCAATTGACTGATGTAAAATTTTTTCCCCTTTTATGATAGCATTTTCAGGAAGGGTGTTTTTTATATCCTTTCTGGCAAGTTCTTTTGCACTTTCGATCGCTTCCTCCCTGGTATAGATGCGGGTAACCTGTTCCCGTTCCCTGATTGTCTTTTTTTCAATCTTAGCCGGAAGCTCCCATTTGAAAAATTTTATTGGCTGCTCAGAGACTTCTGTTTCATACTCCTTGAATTCATTCTTCCCAAAACCCCATACAGGCATTGCTTTTCCGGCTATTTTCAGAGAATAAATTCTTTTTTCATTCCCGTTATAGACCTGGAAAGTACTTTTCAAAGGCAGTTCCACCTTAGTTGAATACCATGTTTCCCCAAGGACTTCACCGGTGGCTGCTACCAACCTTTGGTCATTTTCATTCCCATATAATCCTGACACAAGGAGCTGACCCGGCTTCACAAAATCATTCACTTCCACCACTGGATCCCCTTTTTCCACGAAGATCTTGACAATGGCCGCCTTCTTTTTCGCTACCAGATTCCTTGGGCCAATTGCTTCCGCTTTTTCAGGCTCACTTTTCTCGACAGCCTGAAAATGATAGGTCGTCCCCTTCAGCTCTACGCCAATCCATGTCAAAGCTCCTACCTTATCTGTCAGTTCCTTCTGGATGCTTTCGACATTGTCGATCGAAAACTGCATTTTCCCGACACCAATTCCCATCTTGTCCAATTCCTTGCGAATTTGATATTCAGTCGCAGGGCTGGCGCCATTTATTTCAATCCCCCACACCATATTGGAAAGGAGCATGATCAATGCGAAAAACAAAATTGCCCCAGCTAAAAACCCACTGTTTGTCCATAATTTCTTTAAAAAGAAAGGGCCTCCCGCCCTCTCCAGGAACCTGATTTTACAGTGACTATCCCTCGCGGGGATCCTCAGCTTTTTTACATCCTGCAGATTGACATAAAAAGTGACCGCCTCAGAACCATGTTTCTTCACATTCCAAATTGACACGCCATTACGCGTCAGCTGGTTCAGGAATCTTTCTATGCCCTTGCCTGTCAATTTCACCTTCACAGTGCCAGAAAAGGTGTGAATCCATTGGTTTTTCATTTGACTCCCCCTCAACTTCAATCATTTATATATAGAACCTGATCGATTTTTCCTTCGAGTAATATCTCTTCAGGCAATATTGTCTTGATCACGAACGCCTTGCCCTTGACCAGAAGCTGGCCGCCTTTGATCATCAGCCTCACTTCACCATCTGAAAAAGCGAGCAGGCCCCGATGATTTTCTATATAAATATGGACTTGCCCAATCATCGTGATTCTAGGGAGATCCATCATGACATCTTGAGGAAGATCCATTTTTTGTGTCATCCATTTGCGTACATACTGGCTCCATTTTTTTGCCATAAAAAAAAGAACCCCCTTTCATCTCATATGTATGAGAAAAAAGGAGGTTCTAGCACCATTTTTAACTTTATCATAAGCATTCTTTCAAACCGGCAGCAACGGTCAAAATCCTTTGCCTAATATCTCCTCGACGGGTTGTAATGCTTTTTGGCACGGGGCTTTCCAAGGACTTCAGCCCAGATCAATCCCTCTACCAGAGTGTCTTTATCCGGCTGGAACACGACCTCGGTTTGCACCTGCTCTCTTTTTTGGTTCAGCCGGCCAGATGTTTGACTGGATGACATTCTGCCAGTTTGCTGTTTTTTTGCCGATTCTTCAGTTTGGCGCTTTCGTTCTTGATATTTCTTTTGAATATCTGTCAGGACTTCAACGCCTGAATCGACGGGGCTCTGACCTCTCTTATCCCTGCTTGGTTCTGCAGGCCTGCGGTTCTCGGACCGGGGATTGTAATCATTATTCTTTTCAATCTCAGGACGGAGCGGCTCCGTTCTCGCTTCTGCCGGCTGCCTTCTAGCAGGCGCAGGACGAGGCGGCTGGACTGGTCCGGGCGGCCTGACAGGACGGCGCTGCGGTTGCTGGCTGCCATCCTTCTTTTTTTGATTGAACAGACTCGAGATCACCCCGATCAGAATGAACAGGGCTATTGGATTACTTAATAATTCTAATAAAATTTGCATGTGGAGCCCCCCTTTCTTTTATCGGGTTCTCTCATCATTGATTATTCTTATCGTCTTTTTTACCGTTTGACAGCTTCCCGATGGAACCTCTCATATCTGTGTCGGCTTCGATATTCTGGATATTCATATAGTCCATCACACCAATATTGCCTTCACGAAGCGCTTCGGCCATTGCCAATGGTACTGTAGCTTCCGCTTCGACGACTTTCGCTCTCATTTCTTCGACGCGAGCCTTCATTTCCTGTTCTTGTGCAACAGCCATCGCGCGGCGCTCTTCGGCTTTCGCCTGGGCAATCTTCTTATCTGCTTCCGCCTGCTCAGTCTGCAGCTCGGCACCGATGTTTTTGCCGATATCAACGTCCGCGATATCAATCGATAGAATTTCAAATGCCGTTCCTGCATCAAGACCTTTGGAAAGAACGGTTTGCGAAATCATATCAGGATTTTCCAACACCTTTTTATGGTTGTCGGAAGAACCGATTGTCGATACGATTCCTTCACCAACACGGGCAACAATCGTTTCTTCGCCAGCACCCCCGACGAGTCGGTCGATGTTCGCTCTGACTGTGATTCTCGCTTTTGCCTTTACCTCGATTCCATCCATGGCCACACCAGCGATGAATGGAGTTTCAATGACCTTCGGATTAACACTCATTTGTACAGCTTCCAGAACGTCACGGCCTGCCAGGTCAATCGCAGCCGCCCTTTCAAATGAAAGCTCAATATTCGCCCGATGTGCAGCAATCAAGGCATTAACAACCCTATCCACATTACCCCCTGCCAGATAGTGGCTCTCCAGCTGGTTTGTCGTTACATTCAAACCTGCTTTATGTGCTTTGATCATCGGATTGATGACCCTGCTTGGGATTACCCTTCTTAATCTCATTCCGATCAGCGTGAAAATGCTGACCCTTACACCCGCTGCCAAAGCTGAAATCCACAGCATCACCGGCACGAATGTCAGCAATACACCAAGGAAAATGATCCCAAGTGCAACTGCAATTAATACAAACGCTGTACCTGCATCCATTTGAACTGCCTCCTAAAAATTATATTCCCCAGGCTTTTGATCTTCAGTGTTAGAAAATCGATCGATCAATGCCTTTGGTTTTATCTCTACTTGTTATGGTTTTTCATCGTTTTGTTTTGTAAAATCACAATGAAAATCCAAATTAGATTTCATCAATCTCTCTTACTACGATTCTTGAACCTTCTGTTTTGACAATCCTTACTTTTTTTCCTTTTGGAACAAAGCCGCCCTCGCTGACCACATCAATGCGTTCATCCTCGACAATGATGGTGCCTGAAGGCCTGAGAGGCGTCAGAGTCACCCCTTCTACTCCAATCAGTTCCAGACGATTCTTATTCGACACATAGCCTTTTTCAGTGCTTGTTGAATCGGTCAGTATGATTCTCTTAAAAAATTTCATCTTTTTTCCAAACACCCTTATCATCAAAATAGATAAAACAATGGACGCTGTCAAGGCAACCAATAAAGAGATCCCCATATGGACCACATTATCCGATGCCATAAAAAAGCTCGCTACAATGGCCAGTAAACCAATGACTCCGGTAATTCCGCCTGGGATGAACAACTCGAGCAGGATCAACCCGACTCCGAGCGCAAACAGGATCAATGTTTCAAAACCGGCCAGTCCGGCAACCATATGTCCATAGAAGAATAATAGCAGCGCTGATAAACCAGCAATACCCGGCAGTCCAAAACCAGGAGAGTAAAGCTCAAGGACCAAACCAAGGCTGCCAATTGTCATGAGGATCGGGATCACAACAGGATGGGTGATGAATCTCGCCAGCTTTTCCGCGAAAGTTTCGTCCACATTCCTGATTTCGGCATCCTCATAGCCCAGTTTATCCAGCAATTCATTGAGATTTTTGACTGTTCCTTCCGAATATCCCACATCAAGCGCTGTTTCTGTCGTTAAGGTTAGTAATTTCCCCTTACCTGCCCCGAGTTCAGGAAGATCGATGCTATCGTCCGCCATCGCCTGGGCGTATATCGGATCTCTCCCACTTTCAACAGCTGCAGCTTTCATGGCTGCGAACCAGTAAGACTCTGCCTTCTTTCCAGCAGTATTGCCCTGCTGGTCGATGATTGCAGCCGATCCCATCGTAGCCCCAGGAACCATATAAATCTCATCTGCATTCAGGGAAATATAAGCACCGGCGGATAATGCTTTTTTATTGACGAAGGCCACTGTTTTCAAGTCAGTTCCCGTCAACAATTTTCCGATCCCATCAGCGGCATCGACAGCTCCGCCAGGTGTATGCACATCAAAAATGATTGCTTCCGCACCGGCCTCTTCAGCCTCTCCCACCGCTCTTTTCAGGAAGGAAAGCAGGCCTTTTTCCACCGTTTCTTCAATCGGCACCACATAAACCACTTTTTGGTCAGCATCCGCAGTGAAAGGATTGACCAGACTGGCCAGTGACAAGAGGATGATGATGCTGGCAATCACTGATTTGATTTTCAATTCGGCACCTCCATTCATTAAAAATAAGGCCATAGTGGTAATACGCATGGGTACACCAAAAGGTTTCAATGTTTTTTTACAGATTTGCTAATTATGTATTTTGAAATGGGGGCTCTTGGATCCTGCAAACTGTAGTGTGGAATGTAATGGGTTCCATGCAGCAACCATAACACATGAATCATGCTGGTCTACCTTTTATTATGCGCTAAAAAGGCCGCAAGAGCATCCTGCGGCCTTCGAGCTTTTTATGAAAGGTGTTGTTGTACAAGTTTATTAACGAGAGATCCGTCTGCTTTGCCTTTTACTTTAGGCATAAGGACAGCCATTACTCTACCCATATCGGCTTTCGATGCCGCACCGGTCTCTGCGATAGCTTCTTTGACGATTTCCGTCACTTCTTCTTCGCTAAGCTGCTGTGGCATGTAAACTTCGACATGCTTTAGTTCTGTTTGTATCTTTTCAACGAGGTCTTGACGACCAGCTTTTTCAAATTCCTGGAGGGAATCTTTGCGTTGTTTCACTTCACGAGAAAGTACAGTTAACTCTTCTTCTTCGGATAATTCCTGCTTGCCAAACTTGATTGCTTCGTTCTGCAGGGATGCTTTGACCATCCGAATCGTCGTGAGTCTGTCCTTTTCTTTGTTCTTCATCGCTTGTTTCATATCATTATTTAAACGCTCGAGCAGGCTCAAGTTAATTCCACCCTCTCTTAGAACTTGCGTTTTCTAGCAGCTTCAGACTTTTTCTTACGCTTTACACTAGGTTTTTCGTAGAATTCGCGCTTTCTAGCTTCTTGGATAGTACCTGATTTAGATACAGTACGTTTGAAGCGTCGAAGAGCATCTTCAAGCGATTCGTTTTTACGAACGACAGTTTTAGACATTCTCTTTCCCTCCCTCCGAGCACAACACACTAACACCAAAACACATGGGATACCATGTACCTTGCAATTATAATATATCACTGGCAAGAGGTCAACTGTATTTAGCCCTTGTTTTAAATTATGTATTTTCGCCCTCAACTATCCTGAAAAAAGAAAATCCATGCATGTCCCTTTTTCCTTTTCATACATTTAAATGAAAGGATGGTGCTCATGGTCTATCTGCTATTATTTCTTCTTTTTCTCACTGTATTTATCGGAGGTATGACCCTGCTCCGGAGAGGCTTGTTCGAGCTTTCAGCAAGCAGGATGAAAAACTGGCTGGCTCTTATGACAGATACACCAATAAAGGGAATGATAGCCGGAATGATAGTGACGGCTTTTTTACACAGCAGTTCTGCTGTCATGGTCATTACAATCGGTTTGATTTCTGCTGGCCTGCTAAGATTTTCGCAATCAATCGGCATCATTCTTGGATCCAATATCGGGACAACCTTCACTCTCGAAATCATAACTTTCAACATTGACGCATTCATCGTGCCCTTTGCGATCATCGGAGCGATTCTATTGGTTTTTCGCAACCGAACCTGGCAAAATTTTGGCGCGATTTCTTTTGGCATCGCCGCTATTTTTGCAGCCATGCGCGGCTTCACCTTTCTCGCCGACCCTGTAACAAGTATGCCGGTAGTTGAACAAGCACTCGTCAATTTGAACAACAGTCATTGGATCAGCATAGTTACCGGTACTGTTTTAACAGCAATCATCCAATCCAGCACCGCGATGACCGGGATCGTCATGGGATTCTTGTCAGAAGGAACATTATCGATGGACTCCGCCATAGCCGCCATGCTTGGCGCCAATATCGGGACGTGTATTACCGCTCTGCTTGCATCGATTGGCGCTGGCAAAGAGGCAAGACTGACGGCTTTTGCCCATGTATGGCTGAACATTGCAGGAGCAGCCTTGTTTTTCCCCTTCATTGGCCAGATTGCGGCACTGGCCCCTTTGACAGCCGACAGGCCTGAAGTCCAGCTGGCGCATGTCAGCGTCGTTTATAACATACTCGCTTCATTGCTGGTTCTGCCTGTCGCCGAAAAATTCGGGGTGATGATTGAAGTGATTCATGGGAAGAATCGGTGAGCTGGGGTCTATTGAAGCTGCCTGGTGGTGGATATATATTATAACCTGGATGTGGTCGATATTTTTCAAAATCCGTCGATAAAATCTGAAATGTGGTCGAAATATTTCAGAATCCGATGATAAAACTTGAAATGTGGTCGATATAATTAAATTTTCGCCAATATCTTTTTAAATAGGTGATTCATCCTGGTATACGGTTGCAGTTTGCGTCGCAGCAAAGATGATTTTATGAAAATATCACAAAAAAGAGCTGGCATTTGGCCAGCTCTTTGCAATTTCCTTATATAACAGCTTGTTCTGCTGCGATTTCATCTTCAAGCACGCGTACGAATTGGCCTTCATTGTAAGGATATCCAGATTTTATAATCTTCACCTTGACGATTTTACCGACCATATCCTCAGCAACAGGGAAAACAACCTTTAGATAGTTGTCTGTGTACCCAACATAAAGCCCGCTTTCTGGAGCTTCTTTGTAAAGTTCCTCAGGAATTACTTCCAGTACGTCATCCTCAAACTGTGAAGCATATTCCTTTGCAAGCTGGTCAGATAGTTCAATCAAGCGGTGAACTCGTTCGTTCTTTACCTCTTCATCAACCTGGTCATCCATTCTTGCGGCAGGAGTACCTGTCCGTTTTGAATATGGGAAGACATGAAGTTCTGAGAATTTGTGCTCTTTTACAAAGTTAAAAGTCTCCATGAATTCTTCTTCTGTTTCACCAGGGAATCCCACGATGACATCAGAAGTGACTGCCAGACCCGGCAGTACTTCTTTAAGACGATCAAGACGCTCTCCGAAAAATTCCATCGTGTACTTGCGGCGCATTCTTTTCAAGACGGTATCAGATCCGGATTGAAGCGGAATGTGCAGGTGACGGACGATGATATTGGACTGGTCGATTACTTCAATCACTTCGTCAGTAATCTGGCTTGCCTCGATAGAAGAGATACGCAGACGCTTAATCCCTTTTACTTGTGCCTCTAAATCTCTCAGCAATGCTGCGAGATTATAATCCTTCATATCTTCGCCATAGCCGCCTGTATGGATGCCTGTAAGGACAATTTCCTTATAGCCGGCATCAACAAGCTGCTGAGCCTGGCGAATGACTTCCTGCGGATCGCGGGATCTCATCAGACCGCGTGCCCATGGAATGATACAGAAAGTACAAAAGTTGTTGCAGCCTTCCTGGATTTTCAATGACGCTCTTGTACGATCCGTGAAGGCAGGTACGTCAAGCTCTTCATATACACGGTTCTTCATGATGTTGCCGACAGCATTGATTGGCTGGCGTTCTTGCTTGTACTGCTCGATATATTCAAGCATTTTCACACGGTCCTGAGTTCCAACGACAATGTCAACTCCAGGAATCGCCATGATTTCTGCAGGTGATGTCTGGGCGTAGCAGCCGGTTACACAAATAACAGCGTCCGGATTTTTGCGGACAGCGCGGCGGATGACCTGGCGGCTCTTTTTATCCCCAGTATTCGTGACAGTACATGTGTTGATAACGTAGACGTCAGAGATCGATTCAAAATCCACTCTTTCGTATCCTTGTTCCTTGAATAATTGCCAGATGGCTTCTGTTTCGTAATGGTTAACCTTGCAACCTAATGTATGAAAAGCAACTGCAGGCATGATCTTCACCTCAATAGTTCAAAATGATAGGAAACAGCAGACAATGCATAGAGCGGTGCTGTTTCAGTACGTAAAATTCGTGGTCCAAGACCACAAGCCATAAATCCATTTTCAGTTAAAAGATTGACTTCCTCGGCAGTCAATCCCCCTTCTGGGCCAAAAACAAACAGGAGACTTTCACCGTTCTCCATTTTCGAGAGAGCCGCAGACAGGACAGATGCTTCCCCGGTTTTTGCCTCTTCCTCATAGGCAATTAGCTTATAAGTATAATCATCGGCATGCTTGACTAATTGTTTTAGGCTGACCGGCTCCTTAACCGACGGTACAATATTGCGATGGGACTGTTCTGCCGCTTCTTTGGCTATCTTTTGCCAGCGTTCAACCTTTTTGCCAGCTTTCTTGCTGTCCCATTTCACAATCGAGCGGGATGCGGTGAAGGGGACAAATTCATAGGCACCCAGTTCAGTGCCTTTTTGAATGATCAATTCGAGCTTATCCCCTTTGGGCAGACCGCTCGCAATCACGACATGGACGGGAAGCTCCCTCGTCCCTTCCTCCCATTTTACAACGTTTGCCACAACCATTTCATCGGTAATTTCTTCAATCTGGCAAACTGCGCTTTTGCCATTGGGAATAACGCAGATGATTTCATCCCCGGTCTTCATCCTCATCACTCGAACAATATGATGAAAATCATCGCCGCTAATACGGAATTGCTCCTGACTTTCTTGATCGTCAATAAAGTAACGCTGCATCACAGCACCCGCCTTCAAAAAAAGCTGTTTTAAAAAGACAGAAAAAAGGGGTTAAGCTGTTCCCCTTTTTTCTACATTATTTCTTTTTCCCGATAATCGCAACCCAGTCTTCCATTGTCATAATCTCTTCTATTTCAAAGCCTGCATTGATCATCGCATCTTTGACTACTTCTTTCTTCTGCTGGATGATTCCAGAAGTAATGAAATGACCGCCACTCTTGACGATTTTGCCTGCATCGTCAGCAAAACGGAGGATGACCTCTGCGAGTATATTCGCGACAACAATATCGGCCCCTTCTGCTACTCCGTCAAGAAGGTTGTTTTGTGAAATGGTTGCAACATCATGGACTTTGTTGAGCTTGAGGTTAAGTTTCGCCACCTGGACGGCTACATCATCGAGGTCCATCGCTTCCACTTTTCCTGCGCCTAGTTTCGCTGCGGCAATACTAAGGACACCAGAACCTGTTCCGACATCGACGACCCGGTCGCCAGGGCGTACCGTTCTTTCCAGCGCCTGTATGCACATAACGG
Source organism: Chryseobacterium sp. ISL-80 (assembly GCA_018613055.1). Lineage (GTDB taxonomy): Bacteria > Bacillota > Bacilli > Bacillales > Cytobacillaceae > Mesobacillus. The sequence goes on from JAGGQZ010000003.1 coordinate 192,753, forward strand.
TTGTTGGATGGGTCCCCGTACCAAAAGCCATGCCTGGATCAAGTTCGATGATCAGTTCGTCCGTATTCACTGGAGTGTACTCCTCCCAGGTAGGGACGATCGTGAACTTTTCAGAAATCTTCACAGGGTTATAGTACTTTTTCCAGGCAGTTGCCCATTCTTCCTCATTCACTTCGCTGATTGATACTTTATTCAATCCGATATCAATATTGTAGATGATCAGATTATTGATTGCTTCTTTAATTTCATCGACTGTTTCTCCCAGGAAGCTGTTTACAGGGAGATACGCCTTGACGATGACGCCTTCTTCAGGATAATCATCTGGATTGAGTTGGTATATTTCCCCGAACTGGTCCTCTCTTTCCTTCACAAGCTCAAGTGGATCTTCAATCACGACACCGCTTGCGCCTGCTTCATGCAGGATATTTGAAATCGGCTCAACCGCTTCATTTGTTGTTAAGATGCTGATTTCGGACCATTTCATTTATACCAACTCCATTCGATTAATCACCTTTAATGGCGCGTTTCACTTTTGAAAAAAAGCTTTCCTCTTGCTCTCCAAGTGGAGATTGCCCGCTAACTTCCGCAAACTCGCGCAACAGCTGTTTTTGTTTTTCAGACAGCTTTGTCGGAGTCACGATTCGTACGAGGACATGCTGGTCTCCTGTACCATAGCCGCGGACATTCGGAACTCCTTTGCCCTTCAAGCGGAATTTGGTTCCAGTCTGTGTTCCTGCAGGCACTTTCAGCTTTACCTTGCCGTGCAGTGTCGGTACTTCGACTTCGTCACCAAGCGATGCCTGGACAAATGTGATTGGCATTTCACAATAAATGTCATCACCGTCACGCTCGAAAAATTCATGCGACCTGATGTGGAAGACAATATAAAGATCTCCTGGAGGTCCGCCGTTAATTCCAGCTTCCCCTTTTCCAGCCACTCTCAACTGTTGGCCATCATCGACACCCGCCGGGATTTTAACATGAATCTTGTTTCTTCTCGTAACCTTCCCGGTACCAGAGCATGTTGAACATTTTTCTTTGATTTCCTTGCCTGTTCCATTACAGTAATGACACACTCGTCGGTTAACAATACGTCCAAACGGCGTGTTTTGCTCCACGCTGATCTGTCCGCTGCCATGACAGTGTTTACAAGTATCCACTTTTGTACCCGGTTTTGCACCTGTTCCGTCACATGTGTCACATTCTTCTTCACGAGGAATCTCGATATCTGTTTCCTTGCCGAATACAGCTTCCTCGAATTTCAATGTCATCGTGTACTGAAGGTCAGCACCCTGTCTTGGCGCATTTGGATCACGACGTCTTCCGCCGCCTCCGCCAAAGAAGGAATTGAAAATATCTTCAAAGCCGCCAAACCCGCCGCCGAAGTCAGCTCCGCCGCCAAAGCCCTGGTTAGGATCCACATGTCCGAACTGGTCATATTGGGCGCGCTTCTGATCGTCACTAAGGACCTCGTACGCTTCTTTTACTTCTTTGAACTTTTCATCTGCTCCCGGCTCTTTATTGATGTCCGGATGGAATTTTTTTGAAAGCTTGCGATAAGCTTTCTTTATTTCATCCTTGGTGGCCGAATTACTGACACCAAGGACTTCATAGTAATCCCGTTTACTCATGATTACCACTCCCGAATCTTTTCACATAAAGATAATTCTAACATTCCCGTATATTCATACGCAATATTTAAAATATCTGTTCTGCGTTAATTTAGTTCTCTTTTTAGTTGAAGTTCTATTACATGAAAAAAGCCAAAGCCAAGTAATACCTGACTTTGACTTTTTGGTTGCTATCTAAATGTTTTACTTGTCGTCATTTACTTCTTCGAACTCTGCGTCAACGACGTTGTCGTCTTTCTTTGTTCCTTCTTGACCTTCAGCGCCTTGCTGAGCCTGCTGCTGCTTTGCAGCTTCTTCATAAAGCTTGACGCTCAGGTTTGTCACGATTTCTTGAAGAGCATCCTTCTTAGTGCGGATTTCTTCGATTTCGCCTTTTTCGATCGCAGCCTTCAGTTCGTCTTTTGCTTCGTTCGCTTTCTTTACTTCTTCTTCATCTACCTTACCTTCAAGATCCTTCAAGGTCTTTTCAGTAGTGAAGACGAGCTGGTCAGCTTCGTTGCGAAGTTCTACTTCTTCTTTCAGCTTCTTGTCAGCTTCTGCATTCTCTTCCGCTTCTCTTACCATGCGGTCGATTTCTTCATCAGACAAGCCTGTAGAAGACTTGATTGTGATTTGCTGTTCCTTGTTTGTACCAAGGTCCTTCGCACGAACGTTTACAATACCGTTTTTGTCAATATCGAATGTTACTTCGACCTGAGGTATTCCACGTGGTGCTGGAGGAATATCAGTCAATTGGAAGCGTCCCAGTGTCTTATTGGCAGATGCCATTGAACGCTCACCTTGAAGCACATGAATGTCAACAGCAGTCTGGTTGTCAGCAGCTGTAGAGAACACCTGTGATTTAGAAGTAGGGATTGTTGTGTTACGGTCGATCAGCTTTGTGAATACGCCGCCCATTGTTTCGATACCTAGTGAAAGCGGAGTAACGTCAAGAAGAACGACATCTTTAACATCACCAGAGATTACGCCGCCCTGGATTGCTGCACCCATTGCGACAACTTCATCAGGGTTAACGCCTCTGTGAGGGTCTTTTCCAGTTTCCTTCTTGATTGCTTCCTGAACAGCCGGGATACGTGTAGATCCACCGACAAGGATGACTTTGTCCAGTTCAGATGGGCTCAAGCCGGCATCTTTAAGTGCCTGGCGAGTAGGTCCCATAGTGCGTTCTACTAATCCGGCAGAAAGCTCTTCGAATTTAGCGCGAGTCAGGTTCAATTCAAGGTGAAGCGGTCCAGCTTCCCCTGCAGTGATGAACGGAAGGGAAATCTGTGTTGAAGTTACGCCCGAAAGATCCTTCTTCGCTTTCTCTGCTGCATCCTTAAGACGCTGAAGGGCCATTTTGTCTTTAGAAAGGTCGATTCCGTTTTCTTTCTTGAATTGTTCCACCAAATAGTCAATGATGACCTGGTCGAAGTCGTCACCGCCAAGACGGTTGTCACCTGCAGTAGATTTTACTTCAAATACGCCATCGCCCAGTTCAAGGATGGAAACGTCGAAAGTACCGCCGCCAAGGTCATAAACTAGGATTGTCTGGTCTTCGTCCATTTTATCAAGCCCGTATGCAAGTGCTGCAGCTGTCGGCTCGTTGATGATACGCTCAACTTCAAGGCCTGCGATTCTGCCTGCATCCTTTGTTGCCTGACGCTCAGCATCATTGAAGTACGCTGGTACTGTGATGACTGCCTTCGTTACAGGCTCACCAAGATAGTCTTCAGCATAAGACTTCAAGTATTGAAGAATGACAGCTGATAGTTCCTGTGGTGAATATTCTTTGCCTTCAGCTTCCACTTTATGGTCTGTTCCCATGTGGCGCTTGATGGAGATGATCGTATTCGGGTTAGTGATTGCCTGGCGCTTAGCCACCTCACCCACCTGGCGTTCGCCATTTTTAAACGCGATGACAGAAGGAGTCGTTCTGTTGCCTTCTGGATTCGGGATTACCTTTGGTTCGCCGCCTTCTAATACGGCAACACAAGAGTTTGTTGTTCCTAAGTCAATACCGATGATTTTACTCATATTCAATTACCTCCTGGTTCTTTTATGTAACCACTGTTATTGGTTCACTTTTACCATCGCTGGACGAATGATGCGGTCCTTCAGCATATAGCCTTTTTGGAATTCTTCAACAACAATGTTAGGACCATAATTTTCATCTTCAGCCTGCATCACTGCCTGGTGAAGATGCGGGTCAAATTCTTTGCCTACTGCATCAATTACTTCAACGCCTTCATTCTTAAGGGCGTCAAGCAAGCTGCGGTACACCATTTCCACTCCCTGTTTAAGAGATTTAGCCTGGTCATTATCCACATCCATCTTCAATGCACGTTCGAAGTTATCGATGGCCGGAAGCAGATCGGTAATAATGCTTTGGGCTCTATATTTAGCGCTCGCTTCAAGTTCAATCCTTGAACGGCGGCGGAAGTTGTCAAAATCAGCCTGAAGGCGCAAGTAACGGTTGTCGGCTTCCTCAAGCTTACCTTCCAACTCAGCGATTTTCTGCTCCATCGGATCCTGTTGCTCTTCCTCTTGAGCCGGAATATCTTCAGTCTGTTCAGAAGCTTCATTTTCGGCAAAAACCTCTTCAACCGTTTCTTCTTCTGTCTGGCTGTTCAATTCTTGCTCAGTGTTGTTTCTCTCTTCTGTCACGTTAACTCACCTCCCTCAAAGTATCGCGGCAATGATCACCAGCCGCTTATTCCAGGTTACCTGGATATATTTCAATGAAGCATAATCGCTTCAGTAGAAAACACATGACGATTCAGGATGGAACAGGCTGCTCCACCCTTAATCAATATTTCCATGCTTATTTATTTTGATACAGCTGTGTAAGCACCTTGGACAAATCGGTACTGATCAGTTGAAGCAAGCTGATAACCCGCGAGTACTCCATCCGTGTCGGACCTAAAACTGCGATAGACCCCAGCTTTTCTTCCCCGATGGAATAAGTGGCAGTGATCAGACTGCAATTTTCCATAGCTGAATTATCGTTTTCCGTACCAATCCTGACATTGATGCCGGCCGGGTTTTTCCTGATGAGGTTATATAAGTTATCTTCATGCTCGATCATATTCATCAGGTTACGGATTTTTTCAACATCGTTGAATTCTGGCTGGCTGAGGATATTCGTCTTCCCGCCAAAAAACACCTTTTCATGGGCTGGCATATTCAATGTGTCCATGATTGTATTTAGGAGAGTGTCATAACTGCTGATATGCTGACGCAGCAACATAGCAATCTCCTTGTAGATCTTGGAATTCAGGTTGGTAAGCGGAACGCCGGCCAATCGCTCGTTCAGGATATTGACCATTTTTTCAACATCAGATGGATCGATGCTGGTAGGAAAATGGAACATCCTGTTTTCCACATGCCCTGTGTCAGTCACGATAATGGCTATCGCTGTATCCTTATTCAACGGAATGATCTGCAGCTTTTTCAGCCTGTTATCTTTTACAGCCGGTCCTAATACGATTGATGTATAATTGGTCATTTCAGATAGAATCTTTGCCGATTTCTGGACGATTTTCTCAAGCTCGTATATTCTTTCAGCAAAAATCGATTTGATCGCTGCCATATCAGAGCGGTTCACTTTTTGCGGCAACAGAAGGTTATCGACATAAAAACGATAACCCTTTTCGGAAGGAATCCTTCCTGAGGATGTATGGGTCTTCTCGATAAATCCCATATCCTCCAAATCGGCCATTTCATTCCGGATTGTCGCCGAACTGAAATTAATTTCTTCTTTTTTCGACAAGCTCCTCGAACCTATCGGCTGAGCTGAACGAATAAAGTCATCAACAATCACCTGCAAAATGAGCACCTGACGATCTGTTAACAACATCATCACCTCTGTTAGCACTCTATAATAACGAGTGCTAATTCTAAAAATAATTTATCAGTAATCGATAAGGATGTCAATGATTTGATACCCCAATGAATGATTGAAAAACTTCATTGCCAAGCATACGTCCCTGTCTTGTCAGGAAGATTCGTTCATCACTGGTTTCCAGCAGGTCTTTCCTAGTCAAATCATCAATTTGTCCTGCGAAAAATTGCATAGGGTTCCGCCCGAATTTTTCTTCGAAATGTCGAACGGAAACACCTTTTGTCTTCCTTAACCCCAGGAACATTTCTTCTTCCATTTGTTCTTCAAGGGTAACCTTATGCTTATCCATGAGCGGCAGCTCTCCCCTGTTGATCGGTTCTATATACTTTTTCAAGGGGCCGTAATTCGACTGTCTCATTCCTTTTACATAACTATGCGCGCCTGCACCAAAACCGTAGTACTCCTCGTTGTTCCAGTAGGTTAGATTATGCCTGCTTTCGTATCCGGGGACGGCAAAATTGCTGATCTCGTATTGATGGAGTCCGTTTTTTTCCATATGATCCATAAGCGTTTCATACATTTCCGCTTCGGCATCCTCGCCAGGGATTGGCAGTTTCCCTTTTTGCATTAAATTATAAAACACTGTTTTTGGTTCAATGATCAATGAATAACCAGAGTAATGCACCAGTCCCAGAGAAAGGGCCGTTTCGATGGATTCGATGAAATCCTCCTTCGTCTGACCGGGAAGACTGTAAATCAAATCGATGCTGATATTATCGAAGCCTGCTGCTTTCGCATTTTCGATTGATTCGAATACATCCTTTGCCCGGTGGCTGCGTCCGATTTTTTCTAAAAGTTCATCATTAAAAGTCTGTACTCCAAAACTCAGACGGTTAACACCGGCGTCTTTCAGGATGGCGAGCTTTTCTTTTGAAAGGTCGCCTGGATTCGCTTCGAATGTATACTCTGTATCTTTATTGAAGTTCAGCTTATCCTGGATTGACTGAACCAATTTGCCCAACTGCCTTTCATCCAATGCAGTCGGAGTGCCTCCGCCAACAAAGATCGTATCAAGGACATCCTGATCACCTTTTACTGTTAACTCCATTTCTTTTGCAAGGGCATCAAGATAGTCATCAACAGGCTGCCCTTTCATAAAGACTTTATTGAAATCACAATAGTGGCAAATATGATGGCAGAACGGAATATGGATATATGCTGATTTCATTAATTTTCACTTCCCTGGTTTATTGAAAAAAGAGGCCAGAATCGCTTGGTTTACCCAGCACATCCAGCCTCCCCTCTATTTTATTTCTTTGTATTGTTATCGTCCATCTTCAGTACTGCCATGAAGGCTTCCTGCGGCACTTCGACAGAACCGACCTGCTTCATGCGCTTCTTACCTTCTTTTTGTTTTTCAAGAAGCTTCCGTTTACGTGAGATATCCCCGCCATAACATTTTGCCAGTACGTTTTTGCGCATCGCCTTGATGGTCGAACGCGCAACAATTTTCTGGCCGATGGCCGCCTGGATTGGCACTTCGAACTGCTGGCGAGGGATTAGATCCTTCAATTTTTCAACGATGACCTTTCCTCTTTCATAGGCAAAATCATTATGAACGATGAAACTCAAAGCATCAACTTTTTCAGCATTCAGCAGGATATCCATCTTCACAAGCTTGGATGGCTTGTAGCCGATCAGCTCGTAATCGAAGGAAGCATAACCTTTGGTGCTTGATTTCAGCTGATCAAAGAAATCATAGACGATTTCTGACAGCGGGATTTCATACACGATGCTGACGCGTGTTTCATCCATATATTGCATGTCGATGAAAATACCGCGCTTTTCCTGGCAAAGCTCCATGATTGCTCCGACATAATCATTCGGCGCCATCATCGTTGCTTTTACATATGGCTCTTCTACACGGTTGATCTTTTGCGGATCAGGCATATTGGATGGGTTGTCCACCTTAATTTCAGTGCCATCTGTCATGATGACATCATAGATAACGCTTGGCGCTGTCGTGATCAGGTCGATCTTGAATTCACGCTCGATGCGCTCCTGGATGATTTCCATGTGAAGAAGTCCCAGGAATCCGCAGCGAAATCCGAAGCCTAATGCCTGTGATGTTTCCGGCTCGAATTGAAGCGCAGAATCATTCAGCTCCAATTTTTCAAGAGCTTCCCTCAGGTCATTGAATTTCGCTGAGTCAATTGGATACAGACCGCAATAGACCATTGGGTTCAAGCGACGGTATCCAGGAAGTGCTTCGGCAGCACCTTTTTTCGCATTTGTGATCGTATCACCGACACGTGTGTCGCCGACGTTCTTGATTGCCGCAGTCAGGAAACCTACATCTCCGACAGTCAGTTCAGGTGAAGGAGTAGCCTTTGGAGTGAATACTCCGACTTCTGTTACTTCGAACTCCTTGCCTGTCGCCATCATTTTGATTTTGTCGCCGACCTTGACCGTTCCATCGACAACGCGGATATATGCAACTACACCGCGGTACGCGTCATACAAAGAGTCGAAAATCAATGCTTTTAACGGCGCATCAGGATCTCCCTCTGGGGCTGGAACCTTCTCGACGATTTGCTCAAGAATTTCTTCAATCCCGATTCCTGCTTTTGCGGACGCCAGGACAGCTTCAGATGCATCCAGGCCGATCACTTCTTCAATTTCATTTCTGACACGTTCAGGATCCGCACTTGGCAGATCGATTTTATTGATGACCGGCACGATTTCCAGGTCATTATCGATTGCAAGGTAAACGTTCGCCAGCGTTTGTGCCTCGATTCCCTGTGCCGCATCGACAACAAGGACAGCACCTTCACATGCTGCAAGGCTTCGGGACACTTCATAAGTGAAGTCTACGTGTCCAGGAGTATCGATAAGGTGGAAAGTATAGATCTCTCCATCCTTCGCCTTGTACTTTAGTTGTACTGAGTTCAGTTTTATCGTGATTCCACGCTCACGCTCAAGATCCATCGAATCCAGCAGCTGATCCTTCATTTCACGCGCAGTCAATGCATTCGTCTTTTCCAGGATCCGGTCAGCCAACGTGGACTTTCCGTGGTCAATATGGGCGATAATCGAAAAATTTCGTATTTTGCTTTGTCTATTAAGTCTATCTTCTCTGCTCATTGCGTTCACTCCTACTATACTCGCGCATGTACACTATTGTTGATTATATCAGCAGGAATATCAAGATTCAATAAATAATGGAGGAAGAGGGGCGCAGGGCTGGCAGGAATGCGTCATTAATGCGTCCACGGAATGTTCACAGAATATTGGGAACCTGTTAGGTAAAATAAGTGTAAGAAGGGAGATGAATTATGTTTTTAAAAGAACGCTATGAGTCGGAAGAGTTAAAAGTTCTTAAGGCATTGAACACACGGATGGATTTACAAGAGAAAGAGAAACAATATTATTTGAATCTACAAAAAGGGTTTGAAGGCGAGGTGATGTTTGATGGGTATTTGAAACAAATAGTCATTCGATCACTGATCCTGAATGATTTGCTGTTTGAGCAGAATCATTCACATTTTCAAATTGACTCGCTGATGGTTTCCCAGAGACTCTCCTACCTATTCGAAGTGAAGAATTTTGAAGGAGAGTATTATTTTGAAGGTGATACATTTAAGACAATTAACGGAAACGAAGTAAAAAATCCACTGCTTCAACTAGACAGAAACGTTTCACTTCTAAGACAATTTTTTAATAGTATTGGAATTAAAATCCCCATTGAGCCTTATCTCGTTTTTGTCAATCCCGATTTCACTTTGTACCAGGCCCCTCTTAACAGGAGAATCATCCTCCCAACAAACCTTAACCGTTTTATCCACCAATTGAATAACCAGCAGTCTACTTTGAACCACCAGCATGGGAGATTGTCCGAGAAATTAATAGCATCCCATATTACGAAATCTCCTTTTAGCAAAGTTCCCCATTATGATTATTCACAGCTGCGAAAAGGTGTATTTTGTCAGGCATGTGGGTCGGGTATAGCAGAATATCACTCACTTATCCTAACATGCCCAAAATGCGAAAAACCTGTGAATACTAAAAGCGCGCTGGTGCGAAGTATTGAGGAGTATCAAATTTTATATCCATCTGAAAAGTTATCAACCAACACAATCTATGATTGGAGTGGCGAGTTAATTCCCAAGAGAACCATCAGACAGACATTGAAGGAGAATTTAATAGTTTCAGGATATGGCCAATGGTCATATTATGAATGAATTTTTGGTCACCAATGAGTTTCATTGGTGACCTATTATTTTGTGCTTAGAGGTCAATCAGCTTTATTGGCGACCTTATTTCCAAGCATTTGAAATTATAGTGTTGCAATTCGTCCTATCGGCGGTACTTTTTCCAGTATCTTGAGTTTCATGGTTCTAATTCGACCTATTGGTTACACCGTTTCCCAGTATCTGGTGTTTCGAGGTTCCAATTCGCTCTATTGGTTACATCGTTTCCCAGTATCTGGTGTTTCGGTGTTCCAATACGCTCTATTGGTTACATCGTTTCCCAGTATCTGGTGTTTTGGTGTTCCAATACGCTCTATTGGTTACACCGTTTCCCAGTATCTGGTGTTTCGATGTTCCAATACGCTCTATTGGTTACACTGTTTCCCAGTATCTGGTGTTTTGGTGTTCCAATACGCTCTATTGGTTACACCGTTTCCCAGTATCTGGTGTTTTGGTGTTCCAATACGCTCTATTGGTTACACTGTTTCCCAGTATCTGGTGTTTTGACGTTCCAATACGCTCTATTGGTTACACTGTTTCCCAGTATCTGGTGTTTTGGTGTTCCAATACGCTCTATTGGTTACACAGGTTCCCAGTTTCTGGAGTTTCAGGGTTCCAATACGCTCTATTGGTTACACCATTTTCCAATATCGGGTGTTTCTAAGTTCCAATACAACCTATTGGCGTCGACATTCACCAGTAACTGGTATTTCATCGTTCCAATACGCCACACAAAAGAAAAAACAGCGGCACCAAGCCGCTGTCCTCCTACTTCCCGGTAATCAATTCTACTGTTTTCTCCATGACAAACGATACCCCGTCTGCCAGCTTTTTTCCGATTGATGAAAAGAGGTTGAATGCTTTCATTTCTTCTAGCTTTTTCCGCTTTTGTTCGAGGTCATGGCTGGAGATGTCGTTGCCCAGGATTGCGGTTTCGAAGCTTCCACTTTCGTTTTCTTTTACACTGAAGGCACTTTTGAATTCTGGGTCTTCGTAGCCTTTCATTTTATGGATGCCTTCGTTTGCCTGCTGCATGCCGAACAATACGGATATGAACATTAAAGAAGCGAGCATCAAGCTTTTTAGCATGAACATTTTCATCTCGATCACCTGATTAAAATTATTTCTTGTCTGGAGGCTGTTGGACTTGGGCATCTACTTTTTCTGCCTGCCAGTAGAATTCGCTGAATACATCTGCGAGTGCATCCGCTGACCTGTTCAGTTCCTCGAATGTATTATCGACTCCTCCGAACTCGATCAACAATGCATTCCCTGAAAGGTCCTGGTTGAATTTCCCGTTTGTTGATGCACCTTTTTTCTCGATGACACCCCTGCTGAGTCCCTTGCCATACTTCTTATCAAGGAGATTATGCAGTTCGCGTGCGAGTGCCAGGTTTTTCTCATAATTCGCATTTTCCCCGCCAATGACAAATGCAAGTTTGGCATAGGATTTCCCGTTGATTTGAATGGTTGTTTTGTCTTTGCGGTAACCATCCCGATGGATATCGATGAAGTATTGCAGATTCCGGTCTCCTGCCATGGCCGCTTCAACAACCGGGCGTGCTTCCTGATAGGCTTTTCCAAATCCAAGCCCTTTCTTGTTCAGGTTCCCCATGACATCGGTTTTATCAACCGTCGTTCCAATTCCCCGCTGTTCAAGACCTGACTTCAGATGATCACCTATTCTGGTCACGTTCACCTGTGAATGATACGCCTGATTTGGATCGGTTACACCCTTAAGGTATGGAAGATACGATTCTCTTGTATGGGTAAAATAAATGTATACCGCTTTGCGATTGCCGGTTGACAATGGTGGAGCTGCCGCCCCTCCTTGCGAAGCACCTGGCAAATCTTCGGTATTTTGCAAGGCTGCCTCCTGCTCCGCCTTCAACACATCAAGCGGAGGAGCAGATTCCATCGGCATATTCGTATAATTGGTTCCCTCACCCGCAACTAAAATTTTTCCATCGAAAAGCGAGAAACCTGGCAATTCTCTTCCCAGCAAGCTTCTTGGATCATCCAGATTGATATTGGTAGTAAGCTTGAACATGACATTCGTCAGCTTCGGAGCCTCATATTCGCCTGGGAGTGCCTGAAGGAACTGATGGTTCTCCCACCCCATCAGACTGAACAGCAGCTGGCCGTTCAGGTTGGTTGCAGCCTGGTTGACGGAATCAGAGGAAATCCGCAGCTCCGGCCTCAGTGTTGTCATGGCCCCGCTTATCGAAAAAATCCCAATGAGAAAGAATACAAATGCTAGTGCGGCTTTTACAACTTGAGTCCCCTGGACAGCTACAATTATTCCGGATCGTTTATTAAGTCTCATTGTTCCACCTCTCTCATGCAAGTCTAGTAAATGTTATGACTCTGCTAGAGAAGATAGAACCAGGATTCTAATCGTAATCATTTTGAAATAAAACCTAATGTGTATACATACCGGTGTTATCCTTGTCGATGCTGGAATGCAGTGCAGAATTAAGACCGCTGGCAATCAAATTCGCCATATCATCAATGAAGACATCTACTTCCTTTGGAGTGACCATCAGGTTGTGGCCTAACGGAGACAGAACTTCATAAATCAGCTTCCTTTTTTCTTCATCCTCCAGTGTTCCGATCATTCCCATGAATGTTTGGCGTTGTTCTGCTTCAGGCAAGTCTTCGTCCGTCAGCTTCCTTCTCTTGCCAAAACTCATCCCCGCCGGCACGAGTGACCTCGAAGGCTTGTTTCCTTCCCTCATTTCCTTTCCGAAATGTTTCAATATAAAATCAATCGTGTCACTTGTAATCGATACAGCATCGACGACTGTCGGCACTCCGATCGCAATGACCGGGATCCCGAGTGTTTCTTTGCTGAGCTCCTTCCTTTTATTGCCTACTCCGGAGCCTGGATGTATTCCCGTATCGGATATCTGGATTGTCGAATTCACTCTTTCAATCGAGCGTGACGCGAGGGCATCGATGGCAATCACAAAGTCAGGCTTCGTCTTTTCGACTACTCCAAAAATAATATCCGATGTCTCGATCCCCGTTAATCCCATCACACCAGGAGAAAGTGCACTGACTGAGCGGTACCCCTCCTCGACAGACTCAGGCTGCAGTTCGAATAGATGCTTGGTCACCAGCAAATTTTCACACACGAGTGGTCCGAGGGCATCAGGGGTCACATTCCAGTTCCCAAGGCCAACCACAAGACAGGAAGCATCCTTTTTAATCCCGGATTGTTTGATAAACTGGGCAAATTCATTGGCGAAGACTTTTTCTACTTTTCCTTGCAGCTCGGTATCCTGCTGGCGGATGCCGACAACCTCGATTGTCAAATACTGCCCCTGTTTTTTCCCAAGGCTCTTCTCTCCCTCGGCGGTTACCTCAACGAGAGAAATCTTTATATCATTTTCCTCTTTTTCTTTTATGATGACGCCTTCAATCTGCGAGAGATTCTCCTCGGTATGGACGGTTGCCGCCTGGTCTGCCAGCACCATCTCCCTCGCTTCCACAGCCAGGTCAGTCCTGATTGAATACATGCTCAAGTCGATTGGTTCCTTCATGGTCGCATTCCTCCCAAACAGTTTGGCTGCTAAACAGCATACTATTGCCTATCTTTTCCTTTTATATCAAAAAACATTCACGCTGCTCTGGACATAAATTAAAGCAGAGTATTGCATTATTTACCCCTGTTTGATAAAATATCATTTGTTCTTAATAAATAAGAAATGTACTGGAAATGTCGAGTTCCATAAAATCTCGATGCTTTTTAGGAGGTGAACGGAATGCCAAACATTAAGTCTGCAATTAAACGTGTAAAAACAAGTGAAGAGAGCAGAGCTCACAACATTACTGTTAAATCAACTATGCGTACAGCAGTTAAAAAAGCTGAATCAGCAATCGTGAACAACGATACTGAAGCAAAAGCTTCTTACGCTCAAGCAGCAAGCAAGCTTGATAAAGCAGCAGCTAAAGGTCTTATCCATAAAAATGCAGCTGCCCGCAAAAAAGCCCGTCTTATGAAAAAATTGAACGCTAACGGCTAATTTTTTTCATACTGCTAATAAAAAAACGACCTGTCAGGGTCGTTTTTTTATTTTGTCCTCTATGTAGTAGTTTACCTGCCTTTGATCTGGAACAGGATCATTTCAATCAGCATTTCTTTTTTCATACCGCCAGTTTTCATTTGATAGTCAGCGTCTGCAAGAAGCTTTATGATCCTTGTCAATTCTTCATCCGAAAAGGCCCCTGCTTGTCCTGCAGCAAGTTTTACCCTGAACGGATGGATTTTCAGCGTCCCAGCTATTTGCTGCTGGCCATATCCTTTCCGTGCCAGCTCCTTTACCTGGTAAATCAGCCTGAATTGGCCTGTAATCACCGCAAGGATTTTAATTGGCTCCTCATTTTGCTTTAAGAGATCATAATAAATTCTTAAGGCAGCCTCTACATTCCGGTGGACAACCTTGTCAACCAGAGAGAAAATATTTTGCTCCAAGGACCTTGCAGTCAGACGGTCCACAATATCCTTGCTGATCGGCTGGTTATCACCCGCATAAAGTGCCAGTTTATCGATTTCAGATGTGAGCATGAATAAGTTCGTCCCAGCAAGTGTCAGTAATAATTCAATCGCATCATTTTCTATAACGGACCCATGTAACTCTGCACGCTCTTTTACCCAGGCTTTAATTTCGTGCTCATTCAGCTTCTTGGCTTCTACAACTGTTGCTCTCCGCTTTAACTCCTTGGTTATTTTTTTGCGCTCATCCAATTTTTCGTATGGCGCAGAAAATACGACGATGGAGTACGGAGCAGGCTGTGAAAGGTAATCCTCCAGTTTGGCAAGATTATGTTCAATCATTCCTTTTGACTTTTCAGACGTCAAAAACATGGGATTCTGCAGGATGACCAATCGCTTTTCTCCCATGAACGGAAAGGTTTCAGCATCTTCCAATGCTGCCTCGATGGGCGTTTCCTCAAGATCGTATACCGAGAAATTGAAATCTTTTTCTTCTTCATCCAAAACATTATCGACAAGCAGCTGTTTCGTTTCGTTTATTAGGAATGCTTCTGTCCCATACAATAAGTAGACAGGATCCACCTGTTTTTTGTTTATTTTTTTCCAAATGTCCAATACCACTATTTTCCGCTCCGTTCAATCCAGTTTTCCCATATGTCTATCGTAAAGAAGCTTGGACATTTTGACAAGCATTCTAAGGGAATTGGCCTCCTACTATCTCGGCCAATTCCCCTATCTATATTGAACGCTGCTGTATAAGGCCTAGGATACTTATATGGCAGCGGTGCATCTAAGTTAAGATTATTTTAGCCCCAAGCGGGAAAAGTATTTGTGTCAACTCTTGGTACATTGCAACATGCAATGTTAGAAGCCGCAAAGAGAAGACTGGATTTTTTAAATTGAATCGCTTATACTATTATAGAATTAATAGGGGGGATTGACTGTGAATCAATTCGAAGAGAATGTCCAAAGCAATCGCAATGACGCTGTTGACTCAGGTGTTGGATTCATCGTTTCTTTTGGATTCTTTGCAACAATGTTCATTATTGCGACAGTCGTGCAGTTAATCGGGAGTTAATCACGGCTACATAGGATAAAGTTATGGAGACTGCATTTTTGGATGCAGTCTCTTTTCGTTTTTCATGTGATTATAAGGGGAGAGACGCGTTTGCTCTTTGTTCTATACTATGGCAATTGCTTCGCAAAGGTTCCTGAATTGCTTTTGAAGTTGTAAATGATGGCACCATCTTCATCCGTCCGGTAAATAACCACCCCAGCTTCCTCCAACCTTTGAAGCACTTCCTTGCCTGGATGGCCATACCGGTTCTTTCTTCCGACCGATATGATACCATATTCCGGTTTTGTCCATTCCAGAAAGCCTTCCGAACTGGAATATTTACTGCCGTGGTGGCCGACCTTCAACACATCGATGTCGAGCCCCTTAATGGTCTGCTCCATCAATCTCTCCCCCTCCAAACCAAGATCTCCAGTGAAAAGCCACTTTTTCCCGCCAATATTCGCAAGCAAAACAATGGAACCGTCATTTCGTTCGACTGGAGTCTGATTTGGATTAAGAATCAGGAAATCTCCGCCACCCGAACTCCACCCTGTGCCAATTTTAGCTTCATGGATTTCTGTCCCCTTCTTGCGCGCAACATCAATTATCCTTTTTTCCAACTCGGATTGATCAGGGACTCGCGGAATAATCAGCTGTTTGACATCCATCTCATCAAATAATGCCGCAGCTCCCCCAATATGGTCAGCATCCCCGTGCGTCAAAATCAATTTATCCAGACTCCTGATTCCTTCGCTTTTCAAAAATGGCACCACGATTTTTTTGCCTGGATCATACTGGCTTCTTCCCTGCTGCCAATCCTCCTTTGCAAAAGGGATGACACCACCCGTATCAATAAGATAATTCCCCTGGTTATGCGGCAGCCTGATGAAAATGCTATCACCCTGTCCAACATCCAAAAATACGATTTTTCCATATGGGTTGAGATAAGGCCATAAAATTTGCATGAATAGAGGCAGGATAGGAAGTGCAAAAATCCATAAGGGTGGTTTTGACTTCCTTATAACAAATCCTTCCCACTTGTAAAAGAAAATCAAAATCAAAAGGATGTTCAAAATCAGGAGAATCGGCTCCAGCCTACCAATCACGAGGGTCGTTATCGGAAGCTCGGAAAGACTGACTGCAAGAAGATTGACATTGTGTATCAGTTTTTCCAGAAAGCCTAAATAAAACGAAGGCGGTGATCCCAAAAGGAAACTAATATAGGATAACAGCAAAAGTGGAAGCAATCCAAATGAGAAAAGAGGAACAAAAAGAAGATTGGCGAGAATGGATATGACAGAGACTTCATGGAAGGACGAAATGATAATCGGCAGACTAGAGGCTTGAGCGACCAAGGATGCTGCAGCAGTTTGCCCGGCAAACGATGTGAGGGATTTCAGTATGACCGGGGCCGAAAGAATCAAAGAGAAACTGACACTATATGAGAGCTGGAAACCTGTATCGTAAATGATGCCTGGCTGTAATAACGCCATAATCATAAAAGCTGTTGATATGGCATCCAACGGATTCAACTGGGCCGAAAAGCGTTTTGAACCAATCAATAGGAGAAGCAAGGCAGCGGCCCGGACGACAGGCGGTGCAAGTCCGGTCATGATTGCGTACAAAGGCAGGAAGACCATCAACATCATCTCCGTTTTTTCCTTTGTCACGCCAAGCCTGATACTAATGAAATAGAGCATTCCGGTAAGCAGTCCTACATGCAATCCTGAGATCGCCAATAAATGAACGATTCCTATTTTCTGGTAGGATCGTTCTGTTTCGGGATTGAATAAATCTCTTTCACCAAAAATCAGTGCTGCCATAAGCGCTGATGTCTCATCAAGAAAGATCTTATTGATTCTTAGCACTTCTTCTTGCCTGAAGCCTCTAAGCAGAGTCAAGATACTTTTCGACTTTTTTTGGCAGGTATCCAAGGATACCATGTCGGCTTCAAGAATCCAGGATATTTTGTCTCGTTCAAGGAATTTTTTGTAGTCAAAAGCATTTGGGTTAGTGGCAGGAGACGGGCTAGAGAGGACTCCAGAGGCAGAACAAGCAGTTCCCGGGATGAGAAGATTCTGGATGATTTCTTTTTCGGCAATGGTTTTGATTCTGTATTTGATGATAAGTTTTTCATTGGCAGGCATTGATCTGCTATAAGCATAAAGCAAATCACCATCCACCTTGATTTCATCATCAAATAAAACAAGGAAGTTTTTTTCGCTGCCCGTATACACTGTTTCAAAACCATCAAAGTATCCGGCAGCTGAAAATACAGCGTAACAGCCAGTCATAAGTACGAGGAGCGATGCCGGGAGTTTCTTTACTTTATATAACAAGAAGAGCACGAGCAAAAACAACGCCCCGTAAAGAAGTGGACTCTCTTTCATTGTCAGTAAGCCCAGCAGGGAAACAGCTGCAAAGTATAACAGCCGCCCTCTGATGGGTGCAATCCGTATAAACTTCATGTCTTTAATCCTTTAAATTTTTTAAGGCAAATGGACAACCTCTACATCCCTTAGGAAGAGCTCATTGTATTTGTTAGGATACGCAGATTTATATACAATCCTGGCAATCCCTGATTGCGCAAGGGTCTTGGAGCACTTTTCGCAAGGCTCATGGGTGACGAACGCCGTTGCCCCTTTTAATAGTCCTCTATCCGCATGGAGGACCGCATTTTCCTCTGCATGCAACGTCCTGATGCATCGCCCCTGTTCATTAATCAGGCAGCCAACATCCTCACAATGGTCATGACCGTGAATCGATCCATTATAACCGGTCGAAACGATATGCTTGTCCTTGACAATCACACATCCGACATGCAGCCTTGGGCAGGTAGAACGTGTGCCGACTTCTTCGGCAATATCCAAAAAATATTCATCCCAACTCTTTCGTTCCATGATGTAATCCCCCTTAAAACCTCAGTTTTATGACAACTTTTTTATATCCTCCATTTTAAGTCTTTGGCTGACAGAGTTCAATTTCAACGGCAGCTATTTCACCGAAATCAGGTCCTTTAATTTTTCAAATGTTTTTTCTCCAATCCCGCTGATTTCCTTTAAATCCTCGATTGTTTTAAACGGCCCGCTCGTTTCGCGGTACTCGATAATCGCTTCAGCCTTGGCCGGACCGATTCCCGGCAAGGTCTGAAGATCGGCTGATTGAGCAGAATTCAGGTCCAGCTTTCCCTTTGTCCCCTCCCCGGCATTCTGTACTGGTAAAGATGAAGGAGCTTCTTCTCCGATGCGCGGCACATAAATTGACATTTCATCCTGGACATACATGGCAAAATTAATTGCGGCCGCGTCTGCCTCATTTTCTAGCCCTCCAGCCATCTCAATCAAGTCAATCACCCTTCCCCCCTCTTTCACCTCATATACACCTGGATGGGTGACGGCTCCTTTAATATCTGCCATCATGATGATTTCTTTTTCCTCCACTTCCACCTTTTCCTCAGTTTCCAGTTCTGTAACCAGCTCTACGGCTCCGGCATTTCCTTCGGTCAATTCATCTTCTTTATCAAAAGATGAATAAAGAAAAAATAACAAAGCCGCAATTCCTGCAATAACAAAGATTTTGTTTTCCTTGATCCATTCCAAGCAGCATCAACACCTTTCTTCTCTGGCATAAAATAAAAATGAAAATCATATGGATATAGGAGAATAAATGTACGAAGGAGGGAAGGGTTATGAAAATAGGGATAATAGGCACAGGGAATATGGGGAGAATTCTCGCCGAAGCTCTCATTGATGGGAATGCCGTTTCCCCTTCTTCAATGATGATTACGAACAGGACCTTATCAAAAGCTTTAGAGATAAAAAAAATATATCCAGGCTTAACCATTGGAAAGAATGCAGTAGAAGTAGCTGAAAAAGCCGATGCCATTTTTGTATGTGTGAAGCCTCATAATGTTTTGGGAGTCCTAGAAACCATCACTCCTGTGCTTACGAAGGAAAAATGTGTAATCTCCATAACAAGCCCAATCAGTGTCGAACAAATTGAAAGCAAAGTGGATTGTTCTGTCATGAGGATCATTCCAAGCATTACAAGCAGAGCGCTTGCCGGTGTATCGCTTTTCTCGTTTGGCAAACGGTGCACCACGGAATGGCGGGAAGCTCTGTTTACTCTTTTTAAAAAGGTATCTGTCCCGCTGGAAATAGAGGAGAACATTACAAGGGTAGCATCTGATATAGTCAGTTGCGGCCCAGCTTTCTTCAGTCACCTTGTCCAGAGCTTTATCAATGGAGCGGTTAAAGAAACGGAAATTGATCAGGAAACTGCCACTAAACTATCAAGCGAGATGTTAATTGGTTTAGGGGAACTTTTGAGTCAAAAACATTATACATTACAAACTTTGCAGGAAAAGGTTTGCGTGAAAGGCGGCATTACTGGAGAAGGAATCAAGGTACTGGATCGTGAAACGGGAGATATGTTTGAAAAAGTGTTCAGGGCGACACATAAAAAATACGCAACAGAATTGGAAAGCATTAAGGAACAATTCGGTCCTTAAAAGTTTTCTCCATACAACTCGATAATCCTTCCTTAAAATTATGACAAAAATGGTACAAAAAAAGCTCCCGTGTGAATCGGGAGCTTTTTTAATGTGTATAAAACCCTTTTATGATTTAATCATAGCAAAAAATAAACGCTCAGTTGTGGAATCAGGAGCATTGAGTGAATAATCACCGGTGATTTCAATATTCTCAAAGCCTGCCTGCTTCAGCAAATCTGCATATATGGCTTCAGGATATGTACGCTGGTAATGCACTTCATCGACACGATCGTATTTTCCGGTTTTTTCGTCGAGTACAAAAAAAGTCAGTTCATGTTCAACACTATGCGTGGCATCTCCCTTGAAGCTGTTCCAGATATACGTGATTTCCTCGTCATCCCATGTAAATGTCGCGTCCGCAAAAATATGGTCCATCTTATAAATAGAATGGACATCGAAAATAAACAAGCCGCCCTGTTTCAATAGACTGTATACACCTTCAAAGGTCTTCTTGACTGCCTGTTCATCCTCCAAATAATTCAGGGAATCGCAAAAAATGCCGATGATATCAAACTCACCTAAATCTTCTAAATCGGTCATGTCCTGCTGGAAGAATTGGATAGGTACAGAAAGTGCCTGGACCTTCACCTGGGCAACTGAAAGCATATCGCCAGACAGGTCCGCGCCGGTCACCTCATAGCCTTTTTCTGCAAATCTGATAGAAAGCTCCCCGGTCCCGCACGCAAGGTCGAGAAGCCTCGTTCCATCCACTTGATATTTCCCTTTATACGCTTCGACGATTTTGACCCATTCATCATAAGGAACGTCCTGCATGAGTTCATCATACAAATAAGCGAATCGTTCGTAGGACACTTAATTCAGCTCACTTTGAACATTTTCGATTGGCGCGTCTCCCCAGAGACGTTCTAAATTGTAATAGCTTCTCTCTTCTTTGTGGAAGACATGGACAACCACATCGCCAATATCAATCAGGACCCATCTTGCTTCATCGAATCCTTCCATCCTTTTCAGGCCATATCCTTGCTCTTCTGCTTTTTCCCTGATTTCACGTGCAATTGCCTGTACCTGTTTGTCAGAATTACCATGGCAAATAATGAAATAGTCGGCAATCAGCGAGATGCCTTTCATATTCAAAACCATAATATCTTCTGCTCTTTTATCGTCTGCTGCTTTGACAGCTGTCATCAATAGTTGTCGATCGTTCATTCAATCACCCTCCTGAATTTTTTACAATGCTGTTGTATGCTTTAAATGTATCCGGAAATACCGGCTGGTTTTTCTTCATCAAAAATAGGATGGTATTTTTCATTGACTGGATCAGTGCAATGTCCAAATCCTTCTCTGCCATTTCCCTAACCTCATCCACCCCGGGAAAATGACGGCCTGGCTCAATATAATCAGCCAGATAAATAATTTTATCAAGGAGCGTCATTCCAACCCTGCCTGAAGTATGGAATCGAATGGCATCAAGGATTTCCCCGTCTTCTATGCCAGCTTCTTTTTCAGCAAGAAAGGCTCCTACCGGGGCATGCCAAAGCTCACTGTTGAACTCCAGCAGGATGGGCGGCATTTTTTGGTCAACGATAATCTGCCTCATTTCCTCTTTTGGCCGGAATTTGGCATAATCGTGGAAAATGGCAGCCAATTCTGCTTTTGTGAGGTCTGCGCCGTATTTTTCAGCGAGCCTGATGGCAGTCTCCATCACTCCAAGGGTATGCACATATCGATGCTCAGTCAGCTGCGGCTTCACAATCTCAAGTGCTTGTTCACGATCCATATAATCCATTCTCCTCTATATAAAGCCTCACAGATTCGGGCAGCAAATAGCGAATGCTTATGCCGTCCCTGACTCTCTCTCTGATCATGCTTGAAGAGATATCCATTTGTGGTGTATCTGCATACAGAATATCATATTCCGTTTCAGTCGTGTACGACGGCCTGCTGACCCCCACAAACTTTACCATCTCCAGCAGCTCATCTATTTTATGCCATTTTGGCAAGTACTCAACCATGTCGCCGCCAATAATGAAATGGAAATCAATTTCATTATTCTTAGCTTTTAATATTTTCATCGTTTCATACGTATAAGAAGGACCATTTCTCTCGAGTTCTGCTTTTTCCACCCTGAATTTCTGGTTGTCTGCAATAGCAAGCTCGAGCATCGCAAGCCTGTCTGAATTGCTGATAGGCATGTCGACTGATTTATGCGGCGGAACCTGATTGGGCATGAACCAAATTTCATCCAGCCCATAAGCATGAAGAACTTCATTCGCAATTACCAAATGCCCGGTGTGCGGCGGATTAAAGGTTCCGCCTAATATGCCAACCTTCATCAATCAGGCACCTCCCAGTTGTTTATCTCGGAAGAACGATTTGCTTATTCTCGCGTGATTCTTTATACAAAACAATTGTATTCCCGATCACCTGAACAAGCTCTGCTTTTGCTCCGCGTGAAAGCTGCTCTGCAACAGTATCCCTGTCCTCATCACAGTTCTGGAGGATGCTTACCTTGATCAACTCTCTCGCTTCAAGCACGTCCGCGATTTGCTGAATCATATTTTCATTTACCCCACCTTTGCCGACTTGAAAAATCGGATTCAGATGATGGGCTTTTGACCTTAAAAAACGTTTTTGCTTACCTGTTAACATGTGTTAACCTCCTAAATTTCTTAAAACATTGGCTCTCATTCTCTCGGTGTCCGGAAAAATCCCGGTCCATTTCTCGAAAGCAAGCGCTCCCTGGAGAACGAACATCCCGACGCCATTTTGGATTTTTGCTTCTTTTTTGGACGCTTCCCCCAAAAATTTTGTTTGCAGAGGATTATAAATGATATCACTGACGATTGCACCCCGTGAAATATTTTCAGGGGAAAGCGGCAACCCTCCTAAATCTGGTGACATTCCAATGGAAGTCGTCTGGATGATCAACTGATATTCATGCAGTGACTTTTCGGCTGTTTCCCTGTCAAGGACCTTTGACTGGACTTTGAAGGGACAGGAGCTGACCAATTCTTCAGCCTTCCCAGCTGTCCGGTTATATAGATCAATCCGCTGAATTCCAGCCTGGGCCATTGAAAAGTAGATCGCTCTTGAAGCACCACCTGCACCAATAATTAAAGCCGGCCTCGAATCAAGATCAGCATCCATTGATGCAAGTCCCTTGACGAAGCCAGGTCCATCTGTATTGTAGCCTGTCAAAATGCCATGTTCATTTTTGACCGTATTAACGGCTCCAATTGCTTCTGCTAAAGGATCGATTTGATCGAGATAGGCCATGATATCAGTTTTATGAGGGATTGTCACATTGAAGCCACTAACGCCCAATGCTTTCAACCCTTTTATGGCTGCCTCAAGATTTTCCTTGCTGACATGGAATGGCAGGTAGACTGCATCAATTCCATAAAAGCCAAATAGATCATTATGCATGGCAGGAGACATTGAATGTGCAATTGGATCACCGATGACGCCGAACATTTTCTTCATGATTCTCCCGCCCTTTCCTTCGTAGTTTGATTGCCGGATACCCGTAAATAATAGTTTAAATCAGGGACCTTCTCAGCATCACATGAACCCCTTTAGGTACATATGCCGCAATTTTTGCTCCAGCGTCATTGACTGTCACCCAGCCCAGCCCTGAAAAAACGACATCCGTTTTTGCTTCCTTAATCGTAAACTCATGGCGGACAAGTTCAGGGAATTCATCCATCTGCTCACGCCTTGGAGGAGTCAGTAATTCACCCGCATGATTCCTATACAGCTCATCCGCATTTTCCAGCTTTGTACGATGGATATTGATTTCATTCGGTACATAGCAGGAGAAAGACCTTTTGCCTCCAGCCAGATAATCAAACCGTGCCAGGCCGCCGAAAAATAATGTCTGTTGTTCGTTCAACTGGTACACCTTTGGCTTGATCTCTTTTTTCGGCGTAATGTATTTCAAATCACGCTTATCCACATAATGCGCCATCTGGTGATGGTTGATGATTCCCGGAGTATCGACGATCGCTTTGCCGTCCTCAAGCGGGATTTCGATCATATCAAGCGTTGTGCCCGGGAAATGTGAAGTAGTGATAACATCCCCTTCACCTGTCACTTCCTTGATGATTCGATTTATAAAAGTTGATTTCCCTACATTTGTGCAGCCTACAATATAGACATCTTTGCCATTCCGATATTCATCTATTGCCGCTGCAGCTTCCCTGATGTTATACCCTCTTGCCGCACTTACAAGAAAGACATCGATCGGATTCAGCCCAAGTTCCCTGGATTCCTTCTTCATCCAGTCAATCAGCTTACGCTGCTTGACCGATTTAGGCACCAGGTCAGCTTTATTTCCAATCAATAATACCGGGTTCTTCCCCGCGAATCTCTGGATTCCAGGAAGCCAGCTGCCATTGAAATCGAAAATATCGACGATCTTCACAATCAGGGCATCCCTGCTCCCTAGTTCATTCAATATTTTCAAGAAGTCATCATCGGTAAGACTTACATCCTGGATTTCATTATAGTTTTTCAGGCGGAAACATCTCTGGCAGACGATAGCCTCTTTTTCCAATGACGAAACAGGGGCATACCCTAGTTCTTCAGGATTTTCAGTTTGGATTTTCACACCACAGCCTGTACAGATTACTTGTTCACTCAAATCTTAGTCCTCCCAATTCAGCTTTCCTTGCTTCTTGAACCAATTCAAAATCCTTCTTTCCACTTTCCTGTTGAATCGAGTCACAAACCCATCTGTCTGGGCAACCGGAACAACGAGAATGGTGTGGAATCCGCTTCTATTGCCGCCAAGTACATCTGTCAGCAGCTGGTCGCCAATCACGACGGTTTCTTCTTTACGCAAGCCCATTTGCTTCAAAGCCTTATTGAACGCCCTGGTCATTGGCTTTCTCGCTTGAAAAATAAATGGGATTTGAAGCGGATCAGAGAATGCTCTTACTCTTTTCTCATTATTATTTGAAACAATCGTTATGAGTATTTCATTTCTTCTCATATTATCAAACCACTCGATCAGCTTTGGGGTAGCAGTCGGCCGATCCCATTCAACGAGGGTATTGTCCAAATCCGTTATGATTCCCTTGACTCCTTTTTCCTTCAGGCTATCAGGGTCGATTTCGAATATATTTTTCACATGCTGGTCAGGCAAAAAATGCTTTAGCAATTTTATAACACCTCATTAATTAAATTCCTATCATACCGTTAACATCATACCCAATTTTATCCTCGTATTCAAAACAAACATACAGATCTCACCGAATTAACAGCCGGTTCCTGATAAAGATTGACAAAAACAACCGATTTTCTGCTTTATGCGATAAATTTTCGAAGAATTACAAAAAACTTTTCGACAAAATCCAGCTATTTCCAACCCTGTGGATAACCTTATGCACAATATACACATTGATTCTATTACAAATTTCCCATTTATAAACAATTTAATCACAGGTTATCCACTGCTATTTGTGGATAATTAGAACAGTTGTTCTGAATGTTTCTATCTGCTAGAGTAAGGGTAGAAACGAAACAACTTACAATTATATGCAATTAAAATCTGATTTAGAAGATCCTTTTGGGGGTGAATGACTGAAATGCGCAAGCTATCGGACGAGCTGTTGATCGAATCCTATTTCAAAGCAAGAGAACTGAACCTTAGCTATGAGTTTATTCGTTTGATTGAAACGGAAATCCACCGGCGGTCATTATCTAACCGAATCAAAGTCTCTTCCTGACAGCCCCAAAAGGGCTCTTTTTTTTGCTTAGTTTGGCATAGATGCATAAACAAAATGAAAGACACAGATTAAACCTGTGCCTCGCTGGTTATCCTTGTCCATTCCTTGTACCGATTCTCTCGCCATATTTAATAGGATATGGCGCTGTGATGTTCGGCAGAAGATTCACTGTACCTTTTTCAAACAGAAGCACAACAGTCGAGCCGAAAGTAAAGTACGCCATTTGCTCGCCTTTTTCAAGGCTCGTTCCGGCGTGTGTGGTTTCAATCGAGTTAACGAACATGGCGCCAACCTTTATAACGGCCATCATGCCTGAATCATGCCTGATTTCAGTTATTTTACGGAAGTTCTTTGACAATGGATAATTCCCGTATTTCAACCCCATCTTGTTTACAGGGTAAGACTTCTTTCCCAATGTCCACTGATTGACAACGTTGCCTGCAACAGGGCTGTGAATTTGGTGGTAATGGCTTGGACTCAGGTAAAAAATCATATAGGTGCCTTGCTCATACCGTGTCATCGCTTCATCGTTACCGAGCATTTCCGAAATCGAATACACTTTTCCTTTTACTTTAATCGTTTTGTCAGCCTCGATTTCACCTATATCTTCTATCACTGAATCGACAGGACTGACAACTGACAAGGGCTCTTCATCCACTGTTCTTGATCCTGCTTTCAGGTTCCTGATGAAAAATTGATGCAGGCTCTCATACTCTTCTATCGATTTTTCCATTTCGTCCTGATTGATCTTATAGGTTTTGGCAAACGAAGGGACAATGATTTTGCTGCTTTTTGATTTTGCGAATTTATGCAGCATGGCAGAAGTCCATCTCCCATTCGTCAATTCGATAAGCAAGCGGTATATAGTTTGGAGCAATGAACATACCTCCGTTAAAATTATTGGGTTTTTGCTTTCTTTTGTCTTTGATGAATAAAATTAATTAAAAATTCCGTGAAATAGCAAAAAGAAATCTTTACGAAAGAGCATAATCAGCTTAGAATTATATATTATTATATAATAACCCAATGTGCTAGTTCCCTTTTCAATAAGGCTCTTTCTTTTTGAAACAATCATGAACGAATTGTTCTAAAGGCTCGAAGCAAATTTGAAATTGCCCCCGAATAATTTCGGAAAGCTGAACAATGCAGAAACTGTCTTCCAGTAAGAGGAGTGAATTAGATGTTTCTTCAGGATGTACTAGACTCAACTGTCAAAAAAGTAAAATCCCAGACTGCCAACGTATTGACATTGGCTAATCTTTCATTAGGCGGATTCGCAATCATCGTCGGCATGAAAGGCAATTTAAACTTAAGCCTTTTATTGATTTTCATTGCTGCCCTGGCAGACCGGTTTGATGGAATGGTTGCCAGAAAGCTTAATATTGAATCTGAACTTGGAAAGCAATTGGATTCCATGAGTGATATTATATCATTCGGTGTTGCTCCTGCACTATTAATCTATCAGGGAATTTTGTTCGAATTTGGCGCCCCGGGGGCCTTTTTCATTGTTTTTTATATAGGATGCGGCGCATTCCGCCTGGCTAGATTCAATATAACCGAGAATAATGGATACTTTACAGGATTGCCGATCACCGCAGCGGGAGTGCTGGCAACGCTTAGTT
The DNA here is from genome assembly GCA_018613055.1 of Chryseobacterium sp. ISL-80. GTDB lineage: Bacteria > Bacillota > Bacilli > Bacillales > Cytobacillaceae > Mesobacillus. The sequence continues at coordinate 219,876 of JAGGQZ010000003.1, forward strand.
TCCTGGCCATCCCCCATATTCCCCCGCAATCATTCTTGTTCATTATGTTGTCACTCAGCTTACTGATGATCAGTCCTTTCAAGCTACGAAAAGTATAAAACCCAGCCTCAAAAGGGCTGGGTTTTCGTTTTTCATCAGCACAACTGCCTGATTCGGGCTAAATATACCACCAATTGCATGCTATGTGGCATTTATAGTTTGATACTATCGCCTATTCCGTCAAAGCCATAAATTCCTCTACATCATCCACGCACATGCGAACGGCTTTTTCCCAGAAATCCTTTTTCGTGAGATCGACGTTCAGGTGTTTCTGTGCCAATTCCTCGACTGTCATCGATGCCGAATCCTTCAAAAGGGCAATATACTTTTCTTCGTATCCATTGCCTTCCTCCAGGGCCATTGCATAAATGCCAAGGGAGAATAAATAACCGAAAGTGTATGGGAAGTTATAGAATGGCACTCCAGTTATAAAGAAATGCAGCTTGGACGCCCAGAACAGCGGGTGATACTCTTCGAGTGCCCCACCATACGCTTCTTCTTGTGCATTCTTCATCAATTCCCCTAATCTTTCCGGATTGACCACTCCTTGTTTGCGCTCTTCGTAGAACTTGGTTTCAAACAGGAACCTCGCATGAATATTCATCAAGAGTGCGACGGAACGCTGGACTTTATCCTCCAATAAACCAAGCTTCTCTTCCTTGGTCTGCGCGTTTTTGACGGAAGCGTCTGAAACAATCATTTCAGCAAATGTAGAAGCTGTTTCTGCTACATTCATCGCATAATTCCGGTTCAACAGATGCTGATCCCTCATTGCGTAGGTGTGGAAACCGTGTCCAAGTTCATGTGCCAATGTCGAGACATTGGATGGCGTACCAGAGTAGGTCATGAAGATCCTGGATTGGCTGCTCTCAGGAAAGAAGGTATGAAAGCCGCCAGGAGCCTTGCCGGGACGATCTTCAGCCTCGATCCAATTATCCTCAAATGCCATTTTCGCGAAATCGGCCATTTCTTTGCCAAATTGCGCAAAGTTATCGACTATAAAATCAGCTCCCTGCTGATAGGACATTTTCGATTCAGCACTCCCAATTGGCGCATCCAAATCAAACCAGCTCAGCTTTTCAAGTCCAAGGAGCCCCGCTTTTCGGTTCAGGAACCGGACAAACGGCTCTTTGTTGTCGGAAATAACCTCCCACATAGCATCAAGTGTTTCTTTCTTCATCCTGTTGATATCAAGCGGCTCCTTCAACACATCCTCCCAGCCCCGCAGCTTATAGACATTGAGACGGAAGCCAGCGAGATGATTGAGTGTCTTTGCGTAAAAATCCTCTTTCTCTCCCCAGGCTGTTTCCCATGCCGCGAAAACCTCTTTACGGACAGAACGGTCTGCATCTGACATCTTATTCGCTGCCTGGCCGACAGAGAGACTTTCCTCCTTATACTGGATTTTCGTATTTCCCACAAAAAGGTCATACATCTGGCCCCAGCCGTGGTAGCCGTCCACACTTAATGCATTTATAGCGGACTCCTCTTTTTCGGAAAGTTTTTCAGCCGCACGTTCCCGCCGCTCTGTAAGTACAAAACGGAGCTCCTTCAATTGTCCGTCCTGCAAAAGCTCATCCCAAACATCCTGAGAAAAGCTGGATAGCTTCTGTTCGAAAATAGTCAGTGCAGTTTGCAATGATGCACTGAGTTCGGTGACTGTTGCCTTCAATTGGCCAGCCTTCTTATCATCTGTGTTCTGTGCATGCAAACAACTAACAAATGCACCCGCCTGCCTTACTTTCTTCGCTGCTCCATCAAACAGATTTACGAGATTTGCCAGCCTTGAACTCTCGCTTGACTGATCTGCTGGCTCCCAGACCTCAACTTCCTTTTTAAACTTTTCGATTTGCTCGCCTGCTGCCTTTAGATGGTTTGCAAATTCCTGAGAACTGCTTCCCCCTTTAAAAAACACCTCAAGGTCCCAGACATCAGAATATGTATTTGTCATTTTTATTTCCCCCTTTATGTCTATTTTTTTATTATAATGTTATTTTTCTAAAATTTCTATTTTTTCCATTACCTAGTCCCTATTCAAAACGGGCTTCTCCAAGAAAAGACATATTAAAAGGTTTATCCCATCCAGGATAAACCTTTTATCTTTTTAACAAGTGAAATACCACCATCCTCCGAAAATAAGGACGATTACCAGCAAGATGATGAAGAGCGCAAACCATGCGCCACCCCCGCCGTAAAAGCCGGGATATCCTCCATAAGGAACTCCATATGGCGGATAATAACCGTAAGGCATACTTTCAACCTCCTTTTCTTTATCCTGTTATCAGGTTATGGGATTCTGTCCATTTTGGTTTGGGCTCTGGGGGAGCTTCCTGTTAAATTTGCAAATTAATCTGGGATTCGTCGGTGCGTGCACAATTTCTTCACTCATTTAGTGTAAGATGAAGATAATCATTATTTTCAAGGGGTAATTATTATAATGCCAACAATATTGCTAGTAGATAATGAAATAAGGATGCTTGACTTGCTTGCTCTTTATCTGGAGCCGGCCGGCCATAAATGCATCAAGAAGACATCCGCCAATGAAGCTATTGAATTCCTCGAGAATCATGGAGCTGACCTTGTTATACTCGATCTCATGATGCCCGAGATGGATGGCTGGGAGGCATGCGGCGTAATTCGGAAACACTGGGACATCCCGATTATCATGCTGAGCGCGAGGAGCGAAAAACCGGATATCGTCAAAGGTTTAAAAATCGGAGCAGATGACTATATCACCAAGCCTTTTGATGAAGAAGAACTTCTTGCAAGAATCGAAGCATTGCTGAGAAGACATTCTTCCAAAAGCCAAATGCTTACATTCAAAGGACTTAATCTTAATATGGATTCGTATGAAGTACAACATGACGGTATCCTGATTCCTCTGACACCAAAGGAGTTTTCATTATTAAGCCTTTTTTTGCAAAACAAAAATAAGGTTTTCACAAGGGAACATCTGATTTCAACAATATGGGGATATGGTGTCGCAACGGAAGACCGTACGATTGATTCACATGTAAGGAATCTGAGGGACAAGCTTCGCAAAGCTGGATTTGCCGCTGATGAATACCTCGCTACCGTCTGGGGAGTCGGCTATAAGTGGATTGAATAAGGAAAAAAGTTTCATTCATATTCTTATGGATAAAAAGAGATAATAAGCAAGTCATTCTCAAAAGGGAGGAATATTTGAATGGAAACTTTATACGACCGCCTTGGAGGACAAGATGCAATTACGAAAGTTGTTGATGTTTTTTACGAAAAGGTGCTTGCTGATGAAACGGTCAACCAGTTTTTCAAGGAAACAGACATGGAAAAACAGCGGCGTCACCAGTCTTTATTCATCAGCTGGGCATTGGGAGGACCGAACCAGTATTCCGGAAGAAGCATGGAGCTGGCGCACAAAGGCATGAACCTTAATGATGAACATTTTGGCGCGATCGCCAATCACCTTGCAGAAAGCCTAAGGGAATTCAATGTCTCGGAACAAGATATCGATGGGGTTCTCACAAAACTGACAGAAATGAAAAATGACATCCTTTATAAATAGAAAAAGAGAAGGGATGCCCCTTCTCTTTTTCTATTTATTCAATTGCTTTGGCAGGTTTTGCAGGAAGGAGATCATCAGGGTCATGCCTTCCCTTGTTTCTTTCTGCGTGACAGCCTTCATCAGCTGCATGGAGGATAGAGGCTCTTTATCTTTTGTTTCCTCCTGAGCATGATGGAATGCAGTCAGCATACCGTCAACGAGGTCGATGGCACCAAGCTGGATGAAGGAATCTGCTAGTTCTACACCTTTGATTGCCTTCTCAACCATATCGGTTACCATTGGCCCTGTCATCGCTCCCTTCATGGCAGCAGCCATATCCGCAAGCTGCATAAGCGATTTCAGGACACCTGTTTCTTCCATGCGTTTTACTTCCATTAAAGTCCGCTCGAGGTTCTCGGCTACTTCAGGCAGTGCCTTTAAAAGTGAGAGCGTTTCAGGCTGAAGCAGATCATCGGCCATCTCGACCATCTTGACACCTGTTTCGCCAATGGTCGAGACCATTTCCCCGGTTACTGCATTCATGGCTGCATCCGTAAAGCCGACGAGCTTATGTTGTTCGTTTTTTTGTACTTGAGGTGTTTCTGTAGCCATCTCAACCACCCCTTCTATAAAATCCCTTTGGCATTTAACCAGTAAAGCTCGTTGTATACTGCTTTGAACCAGTGCAGCAGGTCAGAAGTCTCTGCTGGCTGCGGCGGGTTATTGTAGTCAAACGTAATCATGCTGGCATCTTCAAGGCTGTTTTCAAGGAAGCAGGCCACCTTGCCGTTATAGACAGCGGTTTCCGGACGGCCGGATAATCTGCTGATGATATTGGCAACCAGGGATTCAGATTGATAGTGTGCAGTTGATCCTGCTTTGCTGATTGGCAGGTTGGTTGCATCACCAATTACATAGACATCGTCCTGGCCAATCATTTTCAACGTTGTCCGGTTTGTCGGAATGAAGCCGGATTCATCGCCAATGCCGGAATCAATCACAGCTTTTGCGCCAGTATGCGCCGGAATCGTAATGAGCATGTCATACTCATGTTCAGAGCCGTCCATTGTAATTGCGACTTTGCGCTTTGGATCCACTTCTTCCAGATTGAAGAATGTTTCATATTTGATATCCCGTTTTTCAAACTGCGGCAGTCCCCATTCTGCCACTGGAACCAGTGAATGGATCCGTCCGATCGGATAGGCGTATTTGATTTCAATATCCTTGCGTCTGCCATTCTTGCGATAATAGTCATCCAGCATCAATGCCAGTTCAAGTGGAGCAGCTGGACATTTGTGCGGCACATCGATGGTGATCAGGATTTTCCCTTTTTCCATCGCTGCCAGGTCATCACGAAGGCGTTCTGCTCCTTCAAGTGTATAGAAGTTATGCGCACCTTCCCTCAAACCTGGAACACTGTCAAAGTCAGGATGGGATCCTGTTGCGATGACTAGATAGTCATATTGATACTGCTTTTTGCCTTTGACCGTCTTCTTCTCTACATCGATTTTCTCAACATCATCATAAACAAGATTCACATGTCTGTGGACAAGAGTATCCTGCTTCCTGATAAAATGCTCAGACGGTTTTTCATTAAAAGCGATGAATAGGTATCCTGGCTGGTAAATATGCTTTTCTGTATTGGAAATCAAAGTGACTTCGACTTCTCGCTTTTTAATTTCTTCGCCAAGCTGGCGGGCTAGCCTGTTTGCAACCATTGTACCCGCACTGCCGGCTCCAAGAACCACGATTTTTTTTGTCATTTCGTCCACCTCTTTACTGGATTCTTTGATCAAGGCTGTTGTTTTGTTCTGGACTTTTTTACGGCTTGAACTCGTAGTTACCGTAAAGAGCCTGTGTCAAACAGCGATCAATTATTTTACTTTTTTAACTGCGATCTTGAATTCATCGCCTTCATTTTCGAGGTAGGCAATTTCGTGGCCCATTTTATTAACCCATTCAGGGATATCAACTGCTGAACCTTTATCAGTGGAAAGGACTTCCACTACATCTCCAACTTGTGCTGTTTTAATGCCTTTTACCAATTCCATTAATGGTCCAGGGCAATATGCTCCTCTTGCATCGATTGATTTTGTTACTTGTACTTCACTCATGATTTATTCCTCCTGTAAGTTAATGTTTTATGTTAAAATAAGAAAAGATTTTTTATTTTTGCATGAAGGGGAAAGTGTGAAAGGCCTGCACGCCGAATCACTTTTCCTGCTTCTGCAGTTTACATTGTAATGACTGTTGCTCCCTGGGTCATTCCCAGGAATTTCGTTACCCCGATGACGCCATCGAATACATCCAGCATATCTTCTTCTTTCCAATCCATGATGTCCATTGCTAATGCGCATCCGTAAATATTCAACTCACCCATTTCTTTGCCTTCCTGCAATAATGCATCGAATAATGGAATTTTCTTCGCAAGCATTTCCTTGCCGATTGTTCCTGTAATAAAGTCTGTGTTTTCGAAGCTGTCTTTACGGAAAGACTTTAGAGCATTCATTGTCACGAAAACATTGACTGTCATTCCTGACATGGATGCGACTGATCCAACAAGGGCCCCAGCATGCAATTTTTCAAGATCTTCAGATAATAAAATAACCGCTAAAGATGGTGTTTGCTGTTCCATAATTTATTGCCTCCTAATAAATTGATTCGATTGATTTACCTTACACCTGAATTATACCCATACCCCTATAACTATGTCTGTTTCTTTTATGTGAACGTTGTTGGTCTAAAAAGTGACAAAACAAAGTGTTCATAGGGTTATCTATTCCTTCTTAAAAGCAAACTTGTGGTATTAATTTCCAAAACAAAATATTTATTGGGACAGACACAATCCCTTTCATACAGACATAGGAATTTATTATAGGCGAAAGCCTAAAAAAGCGGGGGTGGAAACATGTCTGGCATACTGACAGCACTCGGGTATCTAGTAAAAGAAGTCATCCTTCTTGTTTCGTATGTTAAAAACAATGCATTTCCTCAACCGTTATCTGCTGCTGATGAGCGAAAGTACTTAAGGTTGATGGCAAATGGCGACCCACACGCAAGGAACATGCTGATTGAACACAATCTGAGACTTGTCGCGCATATCGTGAAAAAATTCGAAAACACCGGCGAGGATTCTGAGGATTTGATTTCAATCGGAACAATCGGCCTGATTAAGGCCATCGAAAGTTATTCGGAAGGAAAGGGCACCAAGCTTGCCACCTATGCTGCACGATGTATAGAGAATGAGATTCTCATGCATTTGAGAGCATTGAAGAAAACAAAAAAAGATGTTTCATTGCATGACCCGATTGGCCAGGACAAAGAAGGAAACGAAATCTCGCTCATCGACGTCCTGAAGTCTGAATCGGAGGATGTCATTGACACGATCCAGCTCAATATGGAGCTTGAAAAAGTGAAAGAATATATCGATGTCCTCGATGACCGTGAAAAAGAGGTCATTGTTGGCCGTTTTGGCCTTGATTTGAAGAAGGAGAAAACACAGCGGGAAATTGCCAAGGAACTCGGAATCTCGAGAAGTTATGTATCAAGGATCGAAAAACGGGCGTTGATGAAAATGTTCCATGAATTTTACCGCGCGGAAAAGGAGAAGAAAAAGAATAAAGGCCAATGAGGAAAAACCCGGACTGTTGATCCGGGTTTTCTTAATGTGAAAAACGGCTTCTGGTTTTAGAGATGATCCGATTCGGAAGTCTCTTTGAAAAGGCCCCAAGCTATCACATAAATAAAGAGGGTGCCCAAAAGTTTTATGCATTTGGAACACCCTCTTTTGACCTTCTATTCCACGCTCACTTCTGCAGCAACAACCAAACCGACAGCACCACAGATCACCAATCCCATGACGATTAAGAACATGCCCATCACCCCTTTAACAGACCCATTATTACACCAAATTTATCACATAAATACGGTGTTAAAAGGGTGGGGTTGTGAACATTTTGTTAACGATGGGATTTCTTTTTCCTGAAAACAAGCGTTAACAACAGTATATGCAAAGACATAAATTTACCTCCCAACTCCTTCGTTAGGTGGTGTCCTTCTCCACCCATAAGCTAGCCAGTCTTCTTTGAATTAAATAAATCATTTTCTTTCCACCTTTCTTCGTTAAATTATTCAAATGAATTAAAACAGGCGCAGCATTGATTGACGTGTTTTGTTTTCTTCAACCATCTTATCAACCATTTCATTATGGCGAATTTCTTCTAGAGACATTTGACGTTTGTTAATCGTAATTGTGAAAAACAAGATATTTAAGGTCATAATTGGGTTCACCTCCTTTTGATTCCACCCCAAAAAGCCGCAAGGATTCCTCCCCTGCGGCCTAAATGGGCACAAAAAAGCCACAGGGCACGATTCTCCCTGCGGCCTTGGATGTATTAGTCAATAAAGCAACTTAAATAATCCAGTCCGATCCGGTCGAATGCGCATTACGATATGAAGTTTGTGCGTTTTTCCAGTATCCATTCATGATCATTTCACTCGACCTCCTTCTGAATTATTAACTCACATTGGTAAGTATATCCACTGTTCCATAGTTTGTAAACCTTTTTTGGCCTTTTTTTCCAAAAAAGCGTTCGCCAAATTTCAACAAAAAAACTGCATTCCAAGTTATCGGATTAATCCAATAACCGGAATGCAGTTCAGCAAGCCGATTTATTTCTTCATCAATAATTCCTGGCCTTCCTCTGATTCAATCAGCTGGTTGCGGTATTTTTTCGCAAAAGCAAAGAGTAAGATCGAACCAGCAAGGAATCCCATGGATGCGCCTATAGCAATATATATATCTGTCATCACTTTCGTTTCTGACGGAATGATCGTCCCAAGATAAAAGAAAACTCCCACTGCAAGCAGGATGGTTGCAAACTGTTTGTAATCAACCATTTTTTCATAGAGTTGTTTAGCCTTCATTTTATATCACCTGCATTTATTAGACTTAACCACATCCCTACTTTAACATGTTTTAAACATTTTATTGGTATGTAAATATTGGAAATAGTTTATTCAGATTCTTACTCTATCCTTGATAACACAAAAATAGCGTGGAATGAACGTCCACGCTAATCTCGTATTTGAATTCGGAAATCAAAGCTTCCAGTTCTTCACCATTTCATTGACGATTTCAAAAGAATTCTTTGATGCAAGCTTTGTAAATTCCAGGAAGTTTACGTCTGCTGAACCGTCGGCCTGGTCGGACATCGAACGGATGATCACGAACGGGATGTTGTTCATGCTGCATACCTGTCCGACCGCTGCTCCTTCCATTTCTGTGCAATAACCATTAAGCTCCTCATGAAGGAATTTCACTTTTTCGCGGTCTGCGATGAATTGGTCACCTGATAAAATCCTGCCGCTGACGATTTTCTTATCTTCTACGATTTCTTTGCTTGCTGCTATCGCCAAGTCAATTAATTGCTTATCGGCTTTAAAGACCGAGACTTCTGTATAAGGGATTTCCCCTAGCTTAAAACCCAGTGCCCGAACATCCATATCATGCTGCACACAATCAGTTGAGATGACGATATCGCCAATTCTTAAATCAGGATTCACCGCTCCCGCTACGCCTGTAAAAACGATATTAGAAGCAGCGAATTCATCAATCAGGATTTGAGTGCATACACTCGCGTTCACTTTCCCTACACCTGACTTGCAAAGTACAACATCATATCCGTTAAATGTGCCGATATAAAAAGTAATGCCCGCTTTCTTTTTCTCATCATAATCCTTCATTGCATCAAGAATATGCTCTATTTCTTCATCCATTGCACCAATAATACCAATTCTGCTCATATCTGCGTCCTCCCAAGAATTTTCTCCTATGTATAAAACTTTTACGCATATGCATTACTAGAGTTCGGTGTTCTCCACCCAAATATGCCTGTCGTTTTAATTTATCAAAAAAAGTATCATTTTTATAGAGAATTTGCTATTTTATTGTGTATAGAATATGTGTACGCAAAAGGAGAAAAAATCTATGGATTTCCAATTTGAACTTATTGAAGATAAAGTTGAATTTTTCGAAGCGGTCGATTTGAAAACCCTTGAACAAAAAATCAATAAACAAATCGAGATCAATAAAGCGATCATGCTAACTGTCCATCATGTGTCCCATCAGATGCATTTAGATGATAAAGGCAGGCTGTTCTATTCTGCAGTGGTCCATTTTAAGGCGAAAAAGTAACGGAGCAACCAAGACTCTACATATGCACGAACACCAATAAGCACAAGAAAAAGCTTGGGATATCCCAAGCTTTTTCTACTGCATCTATAATTTAATCGTCTCAGTAGTCTCTCTTCTTATCTCGATTACTTTTAATCCAAACAGAAGCCGGAGAAAGTTAACTCGCTTAATTATAAAATGGTAAATGCACATGATGAGGGCAAATGATGAGGAAACTAATACTATGACCTTTAGCGGTATGGGCCAGTCTATACTATATATGAAATACCCTATTAGAATAATCATCGGTTGATGAAGAACATAAAACGGCATAGAAGCTTCACTTGCATATTTTAATATTGAATTAGAGAAGTTCAAATATTTATCTCCCAGAAAAAGAATAAAGAACAGCGTATTCCATACCAATAAGACACGAACAATCATAAAGATCGCCCAACTCACTCCTGGAACCATCGGAAACCCATAGAAGATAACCCAGGAAAGATAGACCGCTGTGAAAAGGATGCTCAGCGCACCTGCTAAAAGTCCTGTTTTACGGACAAACTGCCTTAATGTTATTCTAGCGAAAAAATAAAACCCTGAAATAAACAACAGTAAATAAAAGATGATTCCCCAACTTCCTAAATTCACAATACTGTTAACAGTTAAGGCAGCGATTGATAGAGCAATAGGAATGAGTAAATACTGTAGGATACTAAATTCCTTTCGCTCTGCTTCCCGCCTTGCTTTCAGAAAAAATGGCAGCGTGATGCCTGAAAAAAGCAGCAGCATTAAAAGATACCAAAGATGATGTCCAAAAAAAGCGAAATTGCCAGTTCCGCCTATTTCCAAATAGAGTCCATCAAAGTAATGGGGAATGAACTTTATGAATGACCCTTTAAATTGATGATTCGTGATTCTTTCAATATACACTTGTGGTGGTGACAATAGAAAGACTCCAAAAAGTAAGGGGATTCCCAATCGTAATAGTCTTTCTTTCATGAAACTTTTAGAATTTCTTCTTTTTAATGCATAATAAGCAGACATTCCTGAAAGCACAAAAAAAATTGGCATAATCCAATTTCCTGCTAAGAGTGAAAAAAACTCAATATATGTATGATTGATTGTGTTGTTCTTTATATGCCAGTCAAATGAATTAAAAAACATTGAACAATGATAAAGAAACACGACCATCATTGCCAATACCTTTATCCAGTCTAAATAATGATGTCTGATTGCTACCGTTTCCTCTTCCATAAATTCCCTCCCTATGTGTTAACTATATAACTTTTCGAAGGAAAATGCACAAAAAAATTAGCACTCTAATACAAAGTGACAACTTCCATTGTCAGGTTGTGTATTAGAGTGCTAATGATTAGCCCTTTTAAAAATTGGCTCTGTTAAAATAGACTGTTGATTTTCGTTCCAGGCGCTTCGCTTTCCGCGGGAAGAATAATGAAAAAGCCCAACACTGCCGGCTTTTTCAAAAGGCAATTCTTCCTGGCTGGCGCTGAGCCTCCTCGTCGCTTTGGTCCTGCGGGGTCTCACCTGACCATCTGCTCCCGCAGGACATTGATTAGCTTCCTGAATCAGCCCACGCACGATGGAAATGCGTTAGCATTTTCGGAGGAGTCTACGCGCCTTCCACTACAATCAGCAGGTGTAAAAACAACATTGGACTTAACAGAGCCTTTAAAAATAATACTGTCTTTATCGTTTATCATTTTGGATCAATTCTTCTACCTTGACCGGTTTCCAGCCTTCGCCATCCACCCATTGAATCGAGACCCTGAATGTCTGGTCGCTGCCTTTTTCAGAAATCGTTCCGACTGCTGAATTGGGCTCGCTGCCTCTTTCATTCCACCATACCGTCATGTTATTTTGATCGATTCCTGTTGCATAGGAATAGGCAAGAATCATTTCCTGCCAATCCACCGCATTTTGGTCGAATACAGGAGTGTGTTCTCCGGATTGGGTCGTGCCAACCGGTTTCCATTCAGGATTTTCAATCGTTTGTTTCACGTTGGCATCACTGCCGCCCTCTGTCACGATTGGTTCTGTCTGTTCATCTGCAGATTCATCTGTTTCTTCCGAATCAGAATGATCTTCTGCGTTTTTTTCGGAGTCATTATCGTCTTTTGAGCCAGCAGCTTTGCTGTCATCTTTTTTCTTTGAAGAGTTTGCGGCCTGGTCCTTTTCTGCAGCTACATCGTTTTGGTCAGCTGCGCCTTCATCATTGCTGAAAAAGATATTAAACGAAACAATGCCAATTAACAAAATCACAATAACAATCAAGCTATTTAAAATAAGGTTCGTTTTTCTGCGCTTCGCCCTTTGCTGTGAGCGCATCCCCTCATTTATGTTGTCATAATCATTCTTCAAAATCTTTCCCTCCCTTTTAAGGTTGTCAACATTCTACCATGACTCGGGGCAAACTTGAAGGATTTTATATTCATCTAATGTGGTCTCAATCGTTTTCAGGACCTTCAGCGGATGTTCCATGGTTGAATTTATAGACCTCCTTTACTATATCTGCAAAAAGAGGGTTCACTCCGCCTTCATCCTCGAAGACCCCTAAATTGACCGTCACAAGTGCATACTTCGGCTTTTCAAAAGGAAAATATCCGGCGAACCATTTATTATGCAATTGCTTTTTGCTCTCATATATCCCCGTTTCAGCAGTACCTGATTTTCCCGCAACATCATATGGCAAGTCCCGGAACCATCTTCCAGTGCCCTCTTCATTCACAACGACCTCTCGTAAAAGCTTTTGCAGCTTCATGGCAGTATAAGGGGAGATCTGATCACCTGGAAGTTTATCTTTCGGGAATTCAGTCATTTTTGTACCATTTTGATATTGAATCGACAGCACGGCCCTGACCATATCTTTTTCACCACCTCTGGCGATTGACGCCATCATGTTGGCGACAGCAAGCGGAGAGACCCTGACTTCATGCTGGCCAATTCCAGACAATGCGGCAAAATTCCTATCCTTCCGAGCTTCATCTGACATGAAAATTCGTCCCTTTTCCTCGTCCTGAAGCTGTCTGAAATCCTCCAAATGAAAAATATTCCCCGTCCATCCTGTACCGCCTGTCATTGAGAGCATTTCTGCATACCTCTCCAAAATATGAGGATCATCTTTTTGTAATTCTTGCGCCACTTCTCCAAATGTCCGGTTACAGCTTACTGCGAAGCTATCTTGGAAATTGAGCATTCCATGTTGATATTTCTTATCTGCCTCCCCATTGATGGTCTTGCTGCAATCAAACTTCCTGGCCGGGTCATCAAGACCCTTATCAATCGCAGCCGCAGCAACCACCGTTTTGAACACCGATCCCGGAATATGCTGCTTGACCATCATATTTTCAACCCCTTCATCCGTATAGGGTTTGGATGGATTTATGACGGGCCTCGAAACCATTGCCAAAATGCTGTTTGTTTCAATATCCAGAAGAACGACTCCGCCTTTTTTAATTTTATGCTGATCCACCTTTTCCTCAAGAATCATTTGTAAATCCTTATCAATCGATGTCTGCAGATTGATTGGATAGAAGGGATTGGCTGGTTCAATATATTTCACATTGATTCCGAATAATGGAGCCCCTTCTCCATCTACATGGTAAACAAGCTTTGACTTCCCTTCCGCTACGAGGAACTCATCGAAGCTTTTTTCCAGACCTGAAACGCCAATCAAGGTCCTGGGCAGAAACTCCTTCTCGCCATACCTCGATTTCAGGGCAGCTTCGTTTTCGCCTATTATACCCACAAGCTGCGCAGCCGGCACTTTTTCCATAGGGTATTTCCGCTCAACAGCAAATACACCGGGAATTTCCAATCCGTTGATGATGTCCATTTGGCGCTTTGTCAAAATCACCGGATCAGGGCTGCCAAAAGCAAACGGTTCCTTGGAATCTTCCACTGCAGTTTTCAATGCGTATTCAGAGACACCAATGGATTGTGCAACCTTATCAGCTTCCCAGTCCATCTTCTTTAAAAACGGAAACAGGACCAACACTGACGCGGTCTCATAGGAGAGTGGTTCACCTTTGCGGTCCAGGAAATTTCCTCTGCCGTTATCCACCACCATTTCCTGTGACCTTTGTTTGACGCTTGCTTCGATTAAATTGATCTCATGCTTTGAAAATGATTCGGTATCGATCAGCTGCAGCTGAGCCAGCCGAAAAATCAACAGGCCAAAGCCTGCAAGACAGATGGAAACCCAGGCCACCATTCTTTTTTTACGCATAAAAAACACCTCGTCAAAAGTGTTGACGAGGTGCGTGAGTTTCAAACATATGGATCATTACTTAATGGAAGTGATGCGGACGCTCATTTCACCGCCAGGAGTTTGGACAGCCACTTGATCGCCCACTTTTTTGCCCATTAGACTCTTCGCAATCGGAGAGTCATTTGATATCTTGCCCTCAAACGGATCTGCTTCTGCACTTCCAACGATTGTATAAGATTCTTCATCGCCATCAGGAAGCTCGACAAAAGTGACCGTGCGGCCAAGGCTTACAGCATCTGTGCTCAACTCATCTTCCTGGATGATTTTTGCGTTGCGGATCATATTTTCAAGAGTCGTGATACGGCCTTCAACAAAAGCTTGTTCCTCTTTTGCAGAATCGTACTCAGAGTTCTCTGAAAGGTCGCCAAAGCTGCGAGCGATCTTGATTCTCTCAACCACTTCTTTTCGTTTGACAGTCTTTAATTGTTCCAATTCTTGTTCCAGCTTTTCTTTCCCTGCCTGTGTCATAGGAAAAACTTTTTCTGTAGCCAAAATACTTCACTCCTTCTAGTCTTCACAAATCCCCAAAATAGATTGTGTAATATTATATTATGTATCCTGAAAAATATACAGGAGCGCGTCCTATATGAGGGCGCGCGATTTAAACAGGGCCATTTCAGGCCATTTATTTCTCTCTGGACAAAAGGAAGCACTTTTTGCAAGTACTTCCATGTCCATATTATCTATGCTATTGTGTCACAAAAATGATTTTTGTTCAAGAATTGTTTGAATTTTTGTTACCATCAGGTCAATCGCAACATGGTTGTGGCCGCCCTCCGGAATGATCACATCAGCATAACGCTTGGTCGGTTCGATGAACTGGTTATGCATCGGCCTGACAACATTCACGTACTGTTCAATGACTGAATCCATTGAGCGTCCGCGCTCCTTGATGTCACGCAGGAGCCTGCGGATAATCCGCAGATCTGCATCGGTGTCGACATAGAGTTTGATATCCATCAGATCGCGCAATCTCTCGTCCTCGAGAATCAAAATTCCTTCAAGAATGATAACATCCTTCGGTTCAACATGGATGACTTCGTTGGAGCGAGTGTGAATTGCATAATCGTAAACCGGCTTCTCAACCGCCTCGTGTTGAAGCAGCTTCTGGATATGTTCTATCAAAAGATCATTGTCAAATGCAAGTGGATGGTCGTAGTTTGTCTTTAATCGCTCTTCCATTGGCAGGTGGCTCTGGTCTTTGTAATAGTAGTCTTGCTCAATCATAAGAATTGATTGACTCTTAAAGCTATCATAAATAGCTTTTGTGACGCTTGTCTTTCCTGAGCCGGAGCCGCCGGCTACACCAATTACAACAGGTTTGCGGTCCATTTCTTACTTCTCCTTCCGCATCATGTTATTTGGGTAGACAGGCTTGTCCATCTTGAACTTGACGATTTGCAGAGGATGGCGGGCAACATCAAGTTCATTGCCATCTTCATCCCAAATCTTTTCAATCACATGAGTGAAGTACTCGATTTCAGGTCCAAAGAATTCAACCTCGTCGCCAGGCTTGAAGTAGTTCCTTTGCTGAAGTGTGACCATTTGAGTCTCAGCATCATAATCAAGCACAAGGCCGGCAAAATCGAAAGTTGTCTTTTTGCTATGGTTTCCAAACATTTGCTCTTTATACCCAGGAACTCCCTCAAAGAAAGCAGTTGCTGTCTCGCGGTTCGCACATTTGTCCAATTCTTCAAGCCATTCCTGCTTGATGACGAAGTTTTCAGGGTCCGCACAATACGCATCAATCACTTTGCGGTAGACGCTGACTACTGTTGCGATATAGTGGATCGACTTCATGCGGCCTTCGATTTTCAGGCTGTCGATTCCAGTTTCGATCATACGGGGAATTGATTCAATAAGCTTAAGGTCTTTAGGGCTCATTGCAAACGGAGCATCACCATCATTGAACAATGGGTTCTCATCGCTTCCTTCGAGCTTATACAAGTCATAGTCCCAGCGGCAAGACTGGCAGCAGCCGCCGCGGTTTGAATCACGTGCTGTCATGTGATTGCTCAGCGTACAACGTCCGGAATAGGCAATACACATTGCTCCGTGGACAAAGGTTTCAATTTCAATGTCAACCTTTTCCTTCATTAACTTGATTTCTTCCGCACCCGTTTCACGCGCCAGTACGACACGCTCAAGTCCTTCTTCCTTCCAGAACTGGACTGCTTTCCAGTTTGATAGGGATTGCTGAGTGCTTAAGTGGACCTCAATTTCAGGAGCTACCCTGCGGCAAGTTTCGATGATGAGCGGATCAGCCACGATGATTCCGTGTACCCCAGCTTCCTTCAACCCCATCATATAGTCTTCTAGTCCATCAATATTCTCATTATGGGCGAAAATATTTGTTGTGACATATATTTTTGCGCCGTATTTCTTGGCGAACTCGACACCTTCCTTCATTTCTTCAAAGGTGAAATTATCCGCATTAGAACGCAAACCATATTCCTGTCCGCCGATGAAGACGGCATCTGCACCGTAGTGGACGGCAATCTTAAGTTTTTCAAGATTTCCGGCCGGCGCTAGCAGTTCTGGTTTTTTCACGATGACACGTTTGCCATCGACAATTTGCGAAATTTTATCTGCTACTGCTGCCATTACGCAACCTCCTCATAGTTCTTCCTGTTAATAAACCGTCTCTTTGAAAAAGAATCCTGTATCCAGCGGGCGATTAGGCGGCTGCAGTTCTTCTGCCGCTTCCAGCAAGCTGTCTTTTTCTTCGTCGTATTGGTCAGGATCTTCCACTGCCAAATCAATGGCTTTGCGGTATAGCTTTGTAACTTCCAATATATATTCTGGGCTCTTAAGGATGCCGTCGATTTTAAGAGAATCGATCCCTGCTTCCACAAGCTCCGTCAGTTCATCAATAATGCAAATATCATTAGGACTCATGATGTGCGTGCCATTTTCGTCTTCGAAAATAGGATATTTATTCTCACGCTCTTTATCGTGAAGGAACATATCACGTTCCTGCTTACGATTTTCTACTTCCAGTGCCTTGCCTTGATATTCAAAATAATGGCCAAGAAGCGGGCGCTTTGACTGGAACATATTCATCATCCCGTGAACCTGGACCTCGATTTCAACCTCGGCATTTTCCTTGATTTCAACGATGGCATCCATATTGATTTCCCTGGCCAGGACAGCGCGCTTTGCCCCTTTCCTGCCCCAATAGTTGCACGTATACCAGTTCGTTCCTGTTGTTTCAGTGCTCCAATGAAGCTTCATGCCGGGAGTATATTCCTTCGCGGCCATCAAAACAGCGGGATCACCAAAAGTGACTCCATCCGCTTTTACATCCTGAAGGAATGTAAGATATTCGCCCAGCAAGTCCACTTTTTCGTTGTGGAACAAAGCGTTCATGGCTACATATACTTTTTTGCCTTTCGAGTGTGCCAATTCAATCGCCTGTTTTACATCTTCACGATTGAACTCACCAGCAAGACGAAGGCCGAACTTTTGCTCTCCAATCAGGAACGCATCTGCTCCAGCCTCTGTCAATGGGATAATATCATTTACACTAGTTGGCGTTACCAATAATTCAGGTTTCTTCATTCCGTTCACCTCTTCTTACTAACCGCTACCCCATCGCCAATCGGAAGGATGATTGTGTCATACTCCTCATTGGCTGCAAGCCAGCGGTTGAATTCGTCTATTTTTTTTACCAGGCTGCGGACTCTTCTGCTTTCTGCTTCCTGGTTATATACAAGCCCCTTAAAAAGGATGTTATCCGTGATGATCATTCCCCCGGGTTTTAAATACCTTGAGTATAGTTCGAAAAAGCGTTTGTACTGCCCTTTTGCCGCATCAATGAAAATAGCGTCAAATGGAGCATGGGCAGCGACTTCCGCTTCAAGCTCAAGCGCATCCCCTTTGATCTGGGTGATCCGCTCCTGCAGGCCGGCCCTTTTAATATACTCGACTGCAAGCTCGTACCGGTCTTCATCACGCTCGAGTGTGATGATTTGAGCCTGCGGCAGTGCGAATGCCATTCTCATTGCGGAGTAGCCGATTGCTGTTCCGACTTCCAGGATTGTGTCCGGCTGCTGGATTCTTAGAAGCTGGAGCATCGTTTCTATGCCAGCCGGCTCCATAATCGGAACACCGTTAAGCTCCGCATACTCTTCCATCTCGGAAAGAATGCCATCCCTGGGCTGTATGAGAGAATCTATATAATTCTGCAGCTCTTCGTTCAGCAAGCTGCCTCACCTCTATTCAAAGGCCTGAAGAAAGCCAGAGTAGATTTTCGCATGACTGTGCAGGCATGAAAAAAATAGCGTTCACAGGTCAAGAGAGAAAACCAAACAGGTCCATTAGCTAAAAAGCTTCAACTCCTTCATCTGCAATGCACGCTATCGAATAAAACCTGATGCCCAAATAGAGCATCCGCCAGACAGTAACATGACTATAAAAAAACACTTGAATTATTTTATCACAATAAGAAGGGAAATGCTAACCTTTCTGCATTTCCCTTTAATTGCTGTTATTTTTTATTGGTGATATGTTCGTTCACTTTTCGATTGTGCTCATCCAGAGTCTTCGAGAAGAGCACCTCTCCTGTGGAGGTCGCAATGAAATACATATCATCCGTGTCAGCTGGAGCCAGAGCGGCTTCAATTGACATGACCCCAGGATTGGCGATAGGGCCAGGTGGCAGCCCCTGAATTTTATAGGTATTATAAGGGTCATCGATTTCAAGATCCTTGAAATACACACGTTCTTTATGTTCGCCGTGTGCATACAGGACAGTTGGGTCTGTCTGCAGCATCATTCCGTCTTCCAGGCGATTGTAGAAGACGCTGGCGATTTTATCGCGGTCAGCTTTCTCAGTTGCTTCCTCTTCAATGAGAGATGCCATCGTCATTAATTGATGAGTCGACATTTCCTTTTCTTCCATCTGCCCTCTAAAATCCCCTAGCACTTCTTTTGTCTTTGTCAGCATGACGGTGACAATTTCCTCAATCGTCGGTTTTTCAGAGTAGAATGGGTATGTCGCCGGGAACAGATAACCCTCAAGTGGGTACTTCACATTTTCTTTTAGGATTTCGTCAGTAAGGACATCCGGATATTTTTCCATCATTTTTTTGATGAATTCCTGATCGTTCAGCTGCTTGAAAACAACTTCCTCGTCCTGCTGTGTTTTTTCAGCAATGATTCCGGCAATTTGTTTAAGCTGTTTGCCCTCAGGAATTGTGATTTTCATGACCACATCCTGCATGACCTTACCTGTTTTCAAGCTTGTGATGATTTCAGGCAGCGTCATTGACGGTTTCATTTTATAATCACCAGCCATAAAGCCGGCTTCATTTTTGAACTTCACATAATACTTGAAGACTCGGGCATCCCTTATGACCCCTTTATCCTCAAGAATCTGCCCGATACCTGTTGTAGAAGAACCAATCGGGATCGTGACATCGATTGTTTTCTTGCTGTTTTCCTCGACTGGTTTCATGGCTTCTTTTATGTAGTAATAACCGCCGCCGCCGATTGCCCCGATGAGCAAGATGGCCACGATTGCAGTAATGAAAACAATCTTCCTCACAATTTTCGCTTCTTTCTGCTGCTCAATCAGCTTTTCAGTAATCAAATGTTTCTTATCTTTTTTTGGATCCTGTATATTCTTTTCGTCAGACATAAGTTCCCCCTCCAGATCACAAAACTTACTTCCTGGATACTCTCTATTATCACATCTCGCACCATTATACTATATTTTCTATTTCTATTTGCAAATAATTACGAAAAAATACCTTGAACGACAAACAAACCAATAATTCGACAACCGCATTGGGCGTGTGATAACAAACAAGATAGTACTTTTTAATGGGAGGGTGCTGAAATATCGTTTGCATATTTTATGATTCATCTCTGTATCGGACACTCTTCAGGATTTTTCACCTTTTTTATCCGATAGCGCCCTTCTATTGGACACTTCTCCGGGATTTTTCTCCCTCTTTGTCCGTAGGGCGCTTCTATTGGACACTTCTCCAGGATTCTTCTCCCTTTTTGTCCGATAGGGCCCTTCTATTGGACACTTCTTTAGGATTCTTTTTCCTTTTTGTCCGATAGGGCCCTTCTATTGGACACTTCTTTAGGATTCTTTTTCCTTTTTGTCCGATAGAGCCCTTCTATTGGACACTTCTTTAGGATTCTTTTTCCTTTTTGTCCGATAGAGCCCTTCTATCGGACATTTCTCCAGGATTCTTCTCCCTTTTTGTCCGATAGGTTCCTTCTATTGGACACTTCTTTAGGATTCTTCTCCCTATTTGACCGATAGAGCCCTTCTATCGGACACTTACCTAAGACTCATGCCTCTCTAATTGTCCATTAGCTGTTTTCGGGCAAAAATAAAGGACCAGGCTTCATTCGCCTGGTCCAGATTATTCATTCCTATTCTTCGTCTTGCTCTGCAAGGAAGGTTTCGAGCATTTCTTCAATCATGTCCCACTCTTCATCTGTTTCGATTGGCATAAGTTCGCCATCTTCATTATCTTCTGTTGGTGTGAAAGCAGATGCGTGGATTTCGATTTCCTCGTCATCGTTATCCTCTGCACCGACTGGATAATAAAGCACATATGATTTTCCGAACTCTTCGGAATCAAATGTGAAAAGGACTTCGCATAATTGTTCGTTGCCGTTTTCGTCTACTACTGTAATGTTGTTTTCGCCGTGATCCATTGTAGTCACCTCAATTTAATTTTGGCTGTTCAAATAGCCTTGTAAGATCATTACTGCGGCCATCTTATCGATGACCTTCTTTCTTTTTTTGCGGCTTACGTCTGCCTCAAGCAAAACTCTCTCGGCAGCCACCGTCGTCAGACGCTCGTCCCATAAAATCGTTTGAACGCCAAACCGTTTTTCCAGCTCACGGGCAAAGAACTGGCTTGCTTCGCCGCGCGGGCCAATCGTCCCGTTCATATTCTTTGGCAAACCTACGACTACTTTGCCGACTGCGTTCTCTTTTATTATTTTACCAATTTCATCGAAACCAAACACATTTTCTTCTTCGTTGATTTTCAATGTTTCAAGTCCCTGAGCCGTCCAGCCGAATTCATCACTCAGGGCAATGCCGACTGTTTTCGAGCCGACATCGAGTCCCATGATCCGCAATTTATTTCCCCTCTCGATGGTTCCTTAAGTAGGATTTAACCAGTTCCTCGATAATTTCATCCCGCTCCAGCTTGCGGATGATGTTGCGGGCATCCCGATGGCGGGGAATATAGGCCGGGTCGCCAGAGAGCAAATATCCGACAATCTGGTTGATCGGGTTATATCCCTTTTCCTGCAGCGCTTCGTACACCTGCAGCAGGACTTCATTGGCATCATGCTCAAAAGGCTCTTCGGGAAAATTAAATCTCATCGTTTTATCAAAAGAGCTCATCGAATGCACCTCACTTTTAAGAAATGGCAGGTAAAATTTTCTTTCATGATACCTTCATTCTACACTACTTTACTTTTATATCAAATTGATTTTACCCATTCTTCGGCAAATTGAAGCGCATTGTCGAGTTTTGATGGGTCTTTTCCGCCAGCCTGGGCCATATCTGGACGGCCTCCGCCGCCTCCGCCGCAAATCGCTGCTGCTTCCTTGATCAGTTTTCCAGCTTGATAGCCTTTCTTGATCAAATCATCTGTCACAGCCGCAATCAGGTTCACTTTGCTGCCATCTGTCATGCCAAGCAGGATTACTGCAGAACCAAGTTTTTGCTTTAAGTCATCTGCCATATTTCGCAGGTTGTTCATGTCAGAAGCCTGGACTCGTGCAGCAAGCAGTTGGACACCATTGATTTCTTTTACCTGTGATGTAAGGCTCCCTGCTTCAATATTTCCCAATTTAGCAGCAAGAGATTCATTTTCGCGCTGCAGCTGCTTCATTTCTGTGAGCAGTGAGTCGATCCGGTTCGCCACTTCCTTCGGTGAAGTCTTCAGCTTGCCAGCAGCCTCCTTCAGGATGCCGATCTGGTCATTCAGTACCTTGTAAGCCGCCTCGCCTGTTACAGCCTCAATCCTTCTTGTTCCGGCACCAATGCCGCCTTCGGATACAATCTTGAACAGCCCGATGACAGATGTATTTGGAACATGGCATCCGCCGCAAAGCTCAAGGCTGTAGTCGCCAACTTTTACGACACGGACAATGTCACCATATTTTTCGCCAAACAATGCCATCGCACCCATTGCTTTCGCTTCAGCAATCGGCTTAAAGTTCGTCTCCACCTGGATGCTTCTCCAGATTTTTTCGTTGACGATTGCTTCTACCTGCTCAAGTTCTTCAGCAGTCACCTGGCCGAAGTGGGAGAAGTCGAAACGGAGCCTGTCTGGTTCGACGAGGGATCCTGCCTGATTGACGTGCGTGCCCAGGACATCCTTCAACGCCTGGTGCAGCAAATGTGTTGCAGTATGGTTCTTGATGATTCTTGCACGGTTATCCTGGTCGACTTTTGCAGTGACTTCAAGACCTTTGGAAACCGTTCCTTCCACGACTACTGCACTGTGAAGGTTTTGGCCGTTCGGAGCTTTCTTTACATCCTTAACTGAAAGCTTCACTCCGCTTGCTTCGACTGTACCTTTATCGGCAATCTGTCCGCCGCTTTCTGCGTAGAAAGGTGTAACATCAAGGATGAAATGGACTTCATCGCCAGCATTTGCTTCCTCAACAAGCTCGCCTTCCTTGATTAATGCTACGATTTTGCTGTTCGTTTCAAAATTATCATAACCGACGAACTCGCTGCTTTCTTTAATGTCGCCAAGAACACCGCCCTGAACCTGCATGGAACCAACATCCTGGCGTGCCGCACGAGCTCTTTCACGCTGGAGCTCCATTTCTTTTTCAAAGCCTTCGTGGTCGACCTTCAAGCCTTCTTCTTCGGCATACTCTTCCGTCAGTTCCACCGGGAATCCATATGTGTCATATAATCTGAAGACATCCTCACCCTGGATTTTGCCGCTGCCTTTTTCCTTTTCCTTCTTGATCAGTTCAGAAAGGATTGCCAGGCCTTCATGCAGCGTTTCATGGAAGCGGTCTTCTTCATTTTTGATGACCTTTTGGATAAAGTCGGTCTTTTCTTTTACTTCCGGGTAGAAATCATGCATGATTTCGCCCACTACCGGCACCAATTCAAACATGAATGGCCGATTGATGTTCAGCTTCTTTGCATAACGTACAGCGCGGCGCAATAAACGGCGAAGTACATATCCGCGGCCTTCGTTGGATGGAAGTGCACCGTCACCGACAGCAAAAGCTACAGTACGGATGTGGTCAGCAATAACTTTGAATGCTTCATCCTTCTCTTTGGACTGTCCGTATTTTTCACCTGAGATTTCTTCAGTCGCATTGATGATCGGCATGAACAAATCTGTTTCAAAGTTTGTCGGAACATCCTGGACAACGGAGGCCATACGCTCCAGTCCCATGCCGGTATCAATATTTTTCTTCGGAAGCGGCGTGTATGTGCCATCCGGATTATGATTGAATTCAGAGAACACAAGGTTCCAGACTTCGAGGTAACGGTCATTTTCACCGCCAGGATATAGCTCTGGATCTTCAGGATCGTTACCGTATCCAGGCCCTCTATCATAGAAAATCTCTGTGTTCGGACCGCTTGGGCCTTCACCGATATCCCAGAAGTTCCCCTCCAGACGGATGATCCGCTCTTCCGGAATGCCGATTTTCTCTCTCCAGATGTTGAATGCTTCATCATCTTCAGGGTGAATTGTCACAGATAATTTCTCTGGGTCAAAACCGATCCACTTTTCGCTCGTAAGGAATTCCCAAGCAAATTCGATTGCTTCTACTTTGAAGTAGTCACCGATCGAAAAGTTGCCGAGCATTTCAAAGAATGTATGGTGGCGTGCTGTCTTGCCGACATTTTCAATATCGTTTGTACGGATGGATTTCTGTGCATTTGTGATTCGCGGGTTTGCCGGAATAACACGGCCATCAAAATACTTTTTTAAAGTCGCTACACCGCTGTTGATCCAAAGAAGGGACGGATCATCGTGTGGAACTAGCGATGCACTTGGTTCGATGGCATGACCTTGTTCCTTAAAATATTCGAGAAACATTCTTCTGATTTCTGCACCTGTCAGTTTTTTCATTTTAGTAACCTCCTAAATCCTTATGAAATTTTAGCTTTCAGGGATTTTAGGCAACAAAAAAAGCCCTCATCCCTGGACAGGGACGAGAGCTTGCTCGCGGTACCACCCTGATTATGGACGCAAAAACGCACGCCCATCTCTCAATGACGCTTTAACGCAGCTGCTACGGCAGGTTTTGCCTGCACTCCGGAATAGCCTTCTGTTATCCTTCACCGGGAATTCTTTCAGCCTGGGAATCCCTCTCTGGACGATGGTCTATAACATACTCGTTCCTTCTACATTTTTCGAATTATTAATCTATAGCCGAATTATATATAGCTGTATTGCGTTTGTCAAACGACTCGGCAAAATTTTATGTCGGACGTGCTTTTTTTCTTTCAAGAATGATATGGTCTTTGGCGTGGATCAGTGCCGCCCTTAAAACAACCAGGACAGGAACGGCCAAAATCAGCCCCAGGATGCCGCCTACTTCTTCACCTGCCAGCAGCGCGAACATGATCATCAAAGGATGCATATGCAGGCTTTTGCCGACAATCAGCGGGGACAGGATGTTGCCTTCAAGAAATTGCAGCGAAAAGACGATCACAAGTGACAGCAGCACCATTTTCACGGACATTGTCGCAGCGATGATAACGGCCGGTATAGCCCCAATAATCGGACCAAAATACGGGATCACATTCGTGATACCGACAATGGCTCCTAAAAGGAGCGAATACTTAATACCCGCAAGCCAGAAAAACAATGATGAAAGCACGCCGATGATCAGGCAAATGAGAAGCTGGCCGCGTATATAACTACCGAGCGACTTGTCGACATCATGGAGGAATCTGGCACCCGGCTGCCTCCATTGCCTGGGGGTCATGTACCACGCGGCTTTTTTCATGGCATCGAAGTCCTTCAGCATGTAAAAGGCAATGAACGGAATCACCGCTATCGTCAAAATGGAATTGATGATTTCCATCAAAAAAGACATCGTTCCTGCAAGCACACCGTCAAGCCATTGCTCCATACTGTTGATTCCATCCTCAATTCTTTCGTGTATTCCTGCCGGCCATGTCGAGGTCTGGTCAACCACATTGTTGACCATCTGTTTATATTGTTCGGCGAAATATGGCGCGTTTTCCGTCAGGTCACGCAGCTGGCGGATCAAAGCAGGAATGCCCTTATAAAAGGCAAAACCGGCACCGCCAAAAAATAAAATATAAATGATCAAAATCGATACTCCCCGGTGAAGGCCCCTTTGGTGAAGGGATTCAACAATCGGGTGAAGCAAATATGTAATGAAAGCCGCTACCGAAAAAGGAATCAGCAAGGATATCAGTATTTGCAGCACCGGTACCCATAAGGATTGCAGCTTGATAAAAACAAACAGAACAATAAACAAAAGGAGAAGAAATCCAAGCCGGTAGTACCATTTCATTTGGATATTCACCATTTTCGCCCTCCCTCCTGTTTATTCTTGAAAGAAAGGAGGCGGATTATACCTTTTATTGGGTACCAGGTCGGGATTTTTTAAAATGAAAGTAACGATCGTTTACTTTTTATAGCGACTTTTTCTTTTTTATAGCGACTTTCGCCATATTATAGCGAACTGGAAATTCAACTTAATTTTTTCCATTTTTCACATTAGAAAATCCCCTGCAAATTACTACAGGGGATTGGTTCCATTTTTAAAGAAATGCTTTTGTCATTTTTCTGCCTAGCTTCTTCATTTTCCTGCCAGACATCATATTGTTGTTGGAAGCATAGTTATAGGCTGCCATACCAGCGCCAAATGCGATAACGGAGGTTAACATTTTGTTCATGTGTTTCACCTCTTCGGTTTATTTTACATGCCGTATTGACGTTGATCTTCGTCGAATAAGTCGTCAAGGGAGCTCAATGTTCCATCTTCTTCGACTTGATGGGTATGGATCAGACCTTTATTCAAAGACAGCTCTATGAAGCAATTCCAGCAGTAATATTGGTTGATGCCAATTTTGCCAATATCCTTGCTTCTGCAATTGGGACAACTTAACATAAGGACACCTCATCTCGGTTTAACTGTCACGATGATGGCATCCTTTCCGATTGCAGGCGGACCGGTGGTCTTGACTACACGCTTTCCATTCATGATATCCGAAAAAAAGCCATCCGTTAGTTCGTACCCTACAATCGTGCCCAATTCCTCCATGAAATATACGTCTTCCAACAAACCTAGCTGTTCGCCATCCCTTGATAACAGGATTTTGCCAGCCAGTCCCTCATTATGTTCAAACGTATATTCTGGCTCTGCCTCCAAAGGCTCCAGCGCTGTCTTGTCCTTTACCATTACACCATTCCAGCCAAAGGATTCAACTTGACCTATCTTGACCTGAAACGTCTTCTTGATGAATGCACCCTTTTTTACAAGTAAGCCTACAACGCTTCCATTGCTTGAAATGCTTACATCACAAACTTCGCCCA
This sequence comes from Chryseobacterium sp. ISL-80, assembly GCA_018613055.1. Classification (GTDB taxonomy): domain Bacteria; phylum Bacillota; class Bacilli; order Bacillales; family Cytobacillaceae; genus Mesobacillus. The sequence goes on from JAGGQZ010000003.1 coordinate 246,447, forward strand.
GTTTTTGACCACTCGTCAATTCGTATACAGGCAGTCCCTTTAAAAGTGAAAATGTCCGCAAAAGTGTGTCCCGCCTTTCCGAACACTCTTAGTTTCCACCGTCTCTGGCAATTCATGTGGTGTAAGGTTTTCCAAAGCCTCTCCTTGCCCGGAAAAATAAATAAGAATCCACAACTGCTGTGGATTCTTAGGCTTCATTCTCTTCCAAAAAATCATAAGGAGTCAGCGTCCCCATTCCGATCATTGGGTCTGCATTCTTGATTAATTCCAGATAGTCGGTTTGCTTACTGTCCTCTTTTTCAGCGGGTAAATGTTCCTTCTTCTCTGTCTCTTTACCGCTTAAATCAGGAAGCATCTCGACAAGCTTTTCAACAAGTGTTGTATTCCGCTCTGTATCTTCTCCGCGTTCAATGCCCATCTTCAGGGCATCCTCTTCGCCAACGAGAATCAAGAATTGCTTGCTCCTTGTAATCGCCGTATAGATCAAATTCCTGCGCAGCATTCTGTAATAACTTTTTACCACCGGAAGGACGACAATCGGAAATTCACTTCCCTGTGATTTATGGACGGAACAGCAGTATGCGTGTGTAATTTGCGAGAGGTCCGGGCGATTATAGGTGACCTCAATTCCGTCAAATGACACAATTAGCTGGTCCTGTTTTTCCGTATTTTCCTTCGCGTAAAAAATGGCGACGACCTCACCCATATCCCCGTTGAACACATTCGCTTCCGGCTGGTTGACCAGTTGGAGGACCTTGTCGCCGATCCGATATTTTATATCGCCGAAGGCAAGCTCTTTACGAGTTCCGTCTGCATTCGGATTGAATAAGTTCTGCAATAGCTCGTTTAGCCGGTCAATCCCCGCAGGACCCCGGTACATTGGGGCAAGAACCTGGATATTCCTTGGTGAATACCCTTTCTTCTTGGCATTTGCCACAACCTTTTCAACTACTTGGGGAATCTGGTTTGTTGTACACCTTATAAAAGATCGGTCAGGCTGTTGGGCAGAAATGTCTTCAGGCAGATGCCCTTTTTTGATTTGGTGGGCCAGTTCAATGATGGATGAGCCTTCTGCCTGCCTGTAAATATCGGTCAACCTCACTGTCGGGACCCTGCCGGAATCAAGCAGATCCTTCAATACCTGGCCTGGGCCTACGGAAGGAAGCTGGTCTTCATCTCCCACAATGATGACCTGGATATTGTCAGGCAGGGATTTGAACAATTGATGGGCCAGCCAGATATCGACCATTGAAGTCTCATCAATAATCAGGATTTTCCCTTCAAGCGGCTGATCCTCATTATGTTCAAAGCCTTCAGCCCCATTCCAGCGGAGCAGCCGGTGAATGGTCACAGCAGGCAGACCAGTGGACTCGGTCATTCGTTTTGCGGCCCTCCCGGTAGGAGCTGCCAGCAAAAACGGGTATGGTTCTTCCTTTTTATAATCTTTGGGATCTAAGGAACAGCCATGGAGTTCTCCGTATAATTCCACGATTCCTTTGATGACGGTCGTTTTCCCTGTACCAGGTCCGCCTGTAAGGAGCATCATTGGCGACATCAGCGCTGTCTGGATGGCTTCTTTTTGGCTAGGGGCATATTGGACATCAAGTCGCTCCTCAAGATTCCCGAGCGCCAGGAGGAATTCTGATTCAGGAAATTGATCTTCATACTCGGTCTGCTCAAGGATTCTTTTGATATTCGCTACAAGTCCCTTTTCAGAATAATAAAGCGACGGCAAATAAATCCTCTGCTCTTCGGCAATCAGCTTTCCTTCTTCACCGAGCTTGATGATTTCCCTTGAGATATCCGTAAATTCAATCTGGAAATTTTGACTGTCTTCAAGCAGTTTTTTCACATCCACAAGCAGTGATTCTGCCTCCATGAAGACATGTCCGCCCTGTATGCTTGAAGCCTCCAGGGTATAAAGGCAGGCAGCCTTGATCCGGTCAGGATGGTTCCCCGTCAGTCCAAGCTGGCTTCCAAGTTCATCCGCCCTGCCAAAACCAATGCCCTCAATGTCTTCCACGAGCTTATAGGGATTATTTTGGATCACTTCAATAGCCTGTTCCTTATATACCTGATATATTTTCATCGACAGCTGCGGGCCGAAACCATATTCATTCAAAGCAACCATGACCTGCTCAAGGCCCTGATGCTCCATCAAAGTATCATACAAGTCCTTCGCCTTTTCGGGTGCCAGTTTCGGAATCTGGTCAAGAACAGAGGAATTCTCGATGATTCTCGTGATGGCTTTCTCACCAAGAGTCTCAACGATTTTTTCAGCTGTTTTCTTTCCGATTCCTTTAAAAAGATCACTGGATAGATAACTGATGATTCCCTGTTTTGACTGGGGCAGGTCTTTCCTGAAATGCGTTGCATGGAATTGGGCGCCAAACTTGGGGTGTTCTTTTACTTCACCAAAGAAAATATATGTCTCCTGCTCATGAATCCTGGGGAAGTACCCGGTTATGACTGCCTCTTTGTCGTCATATTGTTCATTCGTTTCCTCGACCCTGATTCTCAGTACGGTGTACAGGTTTTGTTCATTATGAAAAATGGTGACTAAATGCTTCCCTTTCATGAACTTCCCCTGCTCTGAAAACAAATCAAGCGAGTCCTGCTTATCCAAAGTCCCTTCCCCCTTTCTGCTGATTCACTATATTTAATGGTTATCTTGTCCCTCGATCAATTTCTTTCCGTGGCCGGCCAGCAGGTGGTCAGGCTGGACTTCCAATGCTCGATTGAACAATTCAAGCGCTTTGTCGCCATCTTCTTTGAAACCATAAGCCACGCCAAGATTATAAAGCGCATCGGCATGTTCAGGATCAAACATGACTGCCTTTTCCAGCGCAATTATGGCTTCATCAATGAAGTTTTCCCTCGCAAGGCAGAGCCCGTATTGGAAATGTGCTTCAGCATCATCCTCAAGAAGTTCGGTGCTGCGCTGCAGGTATGGCAATGCCAGCTTGCTGTTTTCCATATTCGCAAGGCTCATCCCAAGCATGAAAAAATTATCCCCGGTTTCGAGACCCTTCTTCAGGGCAAGTTCAAACATATTTTTCGCCTGAGCAAAATTTTGCTGGTCATAATAAACGTTACCCTTGCTGTAATAGGCAGCAGGGGCATTTTCATCAAGATTGATTGCCTTATCGTAAAAATTCATTGCTCTTTCGGTATCGCCTACTGCTGTAAGGACGTTCCCGAAATTTATGTATGCAACAGGATCCTTCGGCTGTTCCTCGATCGCTTCAGCGAAAGCCTTGGCAGCCTCATCCCATTTTCCTTCTCTCATTAATTCAATACCATTCTGGTTTTTATCCATTTTAAACACTCCATTCTCCATGCAAGTATACCATAATCATGTACCTCAAACTCATAACAAAAAGCGCAAGCGCCTCGTTCAGCCCCGACAAGCGCTGGAGGGCCGACCGGTGAAGTCGTTCTTTGACTTCATTGGGCGGACCGAAATAGAAATGTATAGCCGACTGCCCAGAAACGCAGAAACTGGAGACTCCGACAAAGAAGCGCTTTTTGCTTCTGCCGGCGGAGTTGAAGTTTCGGAGTTTCTAGGAGGCGACACTAGACAAGCGACTCGAGGGGCTAGGTGCTGGAGCTGGATTAAGAAAACTACATGTATTTATCCACAATTATATCATGTATAATTTCCTATAAAATAAAATAATCCCCGGCGAAGCAGGCCCGCCGGGGATCAGTCAGAATTAACCGACATATGTCAATTTGCTTCCGTTTTTAAAAATCTCATCAATCGTTCCGCCGCCAAGACACTCATCTCCATCATAGAAAACTACAGCTTGTCCAGGAGTGACAGCGCGGATTGGTTCTTTGAAGATCACTTTTGCGGTCCCGTCGTCCTGAAGCTCAACCGTTACAGCATTATCAGGCTGGCGGTAGCGGAATTTTGCAGTGCACTCAAAGGTCTTTGGCTTCGGCTTGTCGGATACGAAGCTGATATTCACAGCCGTAATGCTGTCCGAATAGAGCAGATCATTATGGAATCCTTGTTCAACTAGCAATACATTGCGCTCAAGGTCCTTTCCTACAACGAACCATGGTTCGCCTGCACCGCCAATCCCAAGTCCCTGTCTCTGGCCGATCGTATAATACATCAGACCGTCATGCTTGCCTTTTACTTCACCACTCATGGTCTCCATATTACCCGGCTGGGCTGGAAGGTAATTCCCAAGGAACTCCTTGAAATTCCTTTCGCCAATGAAGCAAATGCCTGTGCTGTCTTTTTTCGTTGCAGTGGCCAGATTTGCTTCCTTTGCCAGTTCCCTCACCCGTGATTTTTCCATATCGCCGATCGGGAACAGTACTTTTTCCAACTGACTCTGATTCAGCTGATTCAAGAAGTACGTCTGGTCCTTATTTTCGTCGAGTCCGCGAAGCATTTTTCGCTCTCCGTCCCGGTCTTCCACCCGGGCATAATGGCCTGTCGCAAGATAATCCGCTCCAAGATTGATCGCGTGCTCAAGGAATGCTTTGAATTTGATTTCCTTATTGCACATGACATCAGGGTTTGGCGTCCTGCCTGCTTTATATTCATCCAGGAAATAAGTGAACACTTTATCCCAGTATTGTTTCTCAAAATTGACTGCATAATATGGAATGCCGATCTGGTTGCACACGCGGATGACGTCTTCATAATCCTCCGTGGCTGTGCAGACTCCGTTTTCATCGGTGTCGTCCCAGTTCTTCATGAAGATGCCGATCACGTCATAGCCCTGTTCCTTAAGGACCAGCGCAGCGACAGACGAGTCGACTCCCCCTGACATTCCTACCACCACTCTAGTATCCTTCGGTGATTTTTCCATTATGCTTCACCTCACTCTTCCTTTAAAACTAGTGTTCCCTTAAGCCCGGTTGTTTTTCATGAGCCTCTGGACAATTTTAGCTGTATCTGCAGCTGCTTTGTCAATCTGTTCTAATGTATTGTTTAATCCGAAACTGAAACGGATTGAGTTTGTCAGCTTTTCAGACTTTTTTCCGTACATCGCAACAAGCACATGTGACGGGTCAATGGAACCTGCTGTGCATGCTGAACCACTTGATGCCGCGATTCCAGCCAGGTCGAGATTGACAAGCATGGCTTCGACATTTGTCCCAGGAAAGCTTAAGTTTAAAATATGAGGCAGTGAATTATCAAGCAATCCGTTCAGCTGGAAAGAGATTCCGCTATCTTCAAGTGTGACGATGAACCGGTTCTGTAAATCCCGATAGAAACCGCGCTTGCTCTCTAGCTCTTGTTGGGATAGCTGAACCGCTTTCCGGAATCCGGCGATGGCTGCGACATTCTCAGTACCTGCGCGTCGTTTCCTCTCCTGTTCACCGCCGAAAAGCTGGCGCGCCAGTTTAATTCCATCACGGATATAAAGAAAACCGATTCCTTTTGGTCCGTTAATTTTATGGGCCGAAACAGAAAGCAAATCCACGTTCAATTCTTCAACACTGAATTTTTCGATCCCATAAGCCTGGACTGCATCACTGTGGAAAACGGCTTGATGTCCGTCAAGACGTTTCCTTATTTCTGCGATTGGCTGAATGGTTCCCACTTCATTGTTTCCGTACATGATGGTCACAAGAATCGTATCATCCCGCAATGCGTCTTCAAAAGATTTCATGGAAACGAGGCCATTTTCATCAACAGGAAGATACGTGACTTCAAAGCCCCTCTTTTCCAGTTCTTCACAGCTATGCAGGACAGCATGGTGTTCAACCTGTGTTGTGATGATATGCTGTCCTTTTGAGCGGTTTTGTTCGGCATAGCCAATAATAGCAAGGTTATCCGCTTCTGTACCGCCGCTTGTGAAAATGATATTATTCCCTTTTGTCCCGATGCTCTTTGCTAGTTCATCACGAGTATCATCCAGGATTTTTCTGGCTTCCCGCCCGAAATGGTGGATGCTTGAAGGATTCCCAAACTCCGATTCCATTACTTTTACCATTTCAGCCAGGACTTCTGGATGCATCGGTGTTGTGGCCGCATGGTCCAAATAGATTCTATCCAAAGTATTACCCTCTCTTCAGAAGATTTTAGTTTAATAAGCTTCATTCAAACAGCTTTTATATATAAAACATATAAGCATCTGACTCGCCAAAATGATCGGTGTGGTTGGCGAGGTCTTCAATCGTGGTATTGTCCAGCACATCTTTTACTGCATCCCTGATCCGTGTCCACAGTTCGCGCTTTGCAGGTTCTTCATCCTCGATGCCTTCGACAATACTGATTGGGCCTTCGAGGACCCTGATGATATCGCCTGCGGAGATCTGCGAAGGCTCAGAACCAAGAATATATCCTCCATACGCTCCTCGGATGCTTTTTACCAATCCGGCATTCCTGAGGGGAGCCACCAGCTGTTCTAAATAGTGTTCTGATAAATCATTCGTTTGCGCGATCGACTTCAATGAAGTTGGCCCTTCGCCATATTTTTTGGCAAGCTCAATCATGATGGTCAGTCCATAGCGCCCTTTCGTGGAAATTTTCATACTGCACCTCTATTCCATAATTCTTTAAATTGGGTTGATTTTTATATGATATATTCATAATGCCCCATATGGCATTCTCACACTATAAATTTTAACAAAATCCTTAGTCAATAGGTAGGCTTTTGACATTATAGCATAAATTGCATGTACAATGCGCAAGTCCCCTGTTCGTGTTATTGTATATATACACGAAACTGCGTTTTATTGGAGCGATGAGCATGAACCTTAAACCTCTTGCTTTCAGGATGAGGCCGCGGTCGATCGAGGAAGTGATTGGCCAGTCCCATCTGGTAGCTGAAGGAAAAATCATAAACAGAATGGTCAAGTCGAGACAATTATCGTCAATGATTCTATATGGACCGCCTGGCATCGGGAAAACTTCGATTGCAAGTGCGATCGCCGGAAGCACGAATTTTGCTTTCAGGACACTGAATGCCGTCACGAATAATAAAAAGGATATGGAAGTAGTGGCTGCAGAAGCGAAGATGTCAGGCAAAGTCATCCTGCTGCTTGATGAGGTTCACAGGCTTGATAAAGCAAAACAGGATTTCCTGCTTCCCTATCTGGAAAACGGGATGATCGTCCTGATTGGCGCCACAACGAGCAATCCGTACCACGCGATCAATCCTGCCATCAGGTCAAGATGCCAGATTTTCGAATTGAAGCCGCTTGAACCGGAGGATATAAAAACGGCTTTGCGAAGGGCTATTGCCGATGAAGAAAGAGGCCTTGGCAACTTAAAGATTGAGCTGACAGAAGAAGCTCTCACCCATTTTGCCACAGCCTCTGGCGGAGATGTGAGAAGCTCCTTGAATGCCCTGGAGCTTGCTGTCCTATCCACTGAACCTGATGAAGACGGGGTCATCCATATCAATGAGAGCGCAGCAGAAGAATGCATGCAGAAAAAGAGTCTCTCCCACGATAAAGATGGTGATGCCCACTATGATGTCCTGTCAGGTTTCCAGAAATCTATCCGGGGCAGCGATGTGAATGCGGTTATCTTAAAATGAATATTGTTAAAAATACTCAAAATGCTGAGGATAAAGGAATATCTTATTTTTTAACAGTAGATACTGATAAAAATTCAAATAAAAAAGGCTCTCATGAGCCAGTAATTCTTAGCAAATATAAATTAAAAGGAAAAATCGTCAAATGCACTTTGTTGCTTTTTCTCTTGAAGGTTAATTATATTTGAATTAGCTGCCTGTTCTGAACCTGATTTTCCTCTCAACCAATTATCAAAAAACTCTGGTTTTATGTCTCCTAGGCTATATTTCAGGAGAGAAACAACCATTGGGCTTCTTTCCTCACCTACATCAAGAATATTTTCGATTTTTGAGCGTTTTTTGGTACTTGCTAAGGTGACATCAAATAAAGCTTCTTCTAACCGTTCGACCTCAATTTGTTTTTGATTTAACAAATTCTCCACTTCAGCTAATCGCTCTTTAAGTTCTTTATTTTGCTTCCCTAATTTTTCCGTCTGCCCTTCGTAGTATTTGCCTGTACTTTCATTTAGTTTTAGTTTCTTAATAATAGCTTTAGTTAATATGCCATCTCCTGATTGTAAAAGAGCCTCAGTATTGTAGAAACCTCTCTTTTGATTTTTTTCACTCTCTTTACTAGCTTTCAATGTATCATTCCAATGGTCAATTAAATCCCTACCCATTTGCCCCTTACTTCTCCAAAAGCTCGAAGCATACTCACCCTCTAGCTCGCTTTTAATACTTTCCGCAAAAGTAAAAACAGCATACGGTCGAATTTCGTGAATGTTGGAGAACTCCTTTAGATATCTTTTTATGATTTCTTCAACTTCATTTTTATTTCTTTCTGAAGAAGGTCTGCCCCTTTTCTTTTTTTTATTATTCATTGTTTAACACTCCAGATTCAGTTAGATTTTTTATTGCAACGTCATACCTACTCATTTCACTACTTATATAACGATTTATTTTATTTATTTCATGCCGATGAATGATATTATCTTCTTTGTAATCATAAGAATTAAAATATTCTTTAAGTGCAACAGTGTGTAGGTTAAATAAGGAGTCTAAAAATCCTTTTACCTTATCTCTAGAATCATTTAATTCTTTTGCTATAAGCTCTTTCTTTTCTGTAAATTCATCATTACTTATTTTCCAATAAGGGCAAAAAATATGAGTTTCACTTACTATCGATGAACATCTTTTTAGTTTATCTATACAATAACCAACATTAAGAGGGTCCTTAAATTCTTTTCTCTCAATAACATCAATCTTTTCAGCAATAAATGAATTAGGAATTCTCGTTGAGGAGTTTGTTTTACTTTTTATACTAAATTTATCTTTAAGATAATCACCAATCTTGATTAATTCAAAATCATAGTACAAATCGTCATGGGCTTGATAGGGATTTTGCGCATTTAAGCTTGTGTGACCTGCTAAACGCGCCATTTCCACGCTATGGTATCCCTGTCGCAACAAGTTCATCATCGCAAAATGCCTTGTATCTCCAGGTCTAACCCTGCGAAAAACTGTTTTTTTCTTATCATCGGAAGATAGGTTCCGAGTCTGATAATACTTGTTAACAAAATCGTTAACGAAAAATCCTTTTTCATTTTGAACAATATGATAGTAGAAGCTTTCCAGTAGAACAGCTAGATTCGTTGAACTAAAGACCCTTGGGTTAACTTTTAATGCTGATGTAAAATGCTCTGGATGTGATGAGTAAGCAGGGTAAGAAATTAGTGTGTTAGTTTGACCATATTTATCACTAACATTTACATATTCAGTAATTTTTTTAGCTAAATGTTCAGGAATAAAGATTTGGTCAATTATCTGTACTCTTGCCTTGTTTTTTTTCTGCTTTTTTCTCGGTAACTGTAGATAATCCTTTCCTTTAATAATGCTTAATGCTTTACGTGGAATATGACAAAACTCACTTGGGCGAATAGGAATAACGCAAGTAATATTCCACCATAAATATAATGGAAAATATCTTAAATAATTTTCACTACCAACTTCTAGTTTTGGAACATAATCCATCAATGTCGTATGAAAAATTTTCAAATCCTCAAAACTTGGTATATTACGGTTGTTCATCTGTGAACTAACCTTTCGTTTAACTTTCTTTAATGTATTAAAATAATCGGGGATGACAGCTTCTGGGTAAAAGTTAAAAAAGTTTAATACTGAGGCACAAAGACTGGATTGAGATTTATCTCTATTTTCGAACTCAGTTTCAAGTTTGACTTTAAAATCTTCTAAGTAATCAATATCCACTCCGTTGGTCCACTCGAAAAATGTTTTTAATTTTCTAACACTCGACTGTATAGTTGTTGAAAATACATTTTGTTCAATAAGAGAAATAACCCAACATTTAACAGCCAATATTAAATCAAATGGTAGGTTCCAATTGGTTGATTCTTCCCTTAGTTTGCGAAAATCTATCTCAACATGAGTTTCAAGAAGTTCATTCTTTAATATCCAGTTATCCTTGTCTATGGACCCATCAACAAGAATTTGAGACTCTAAAAGAATATTATTATAATAATCTTTATCAAAATCTAAGTTGTATTCATAATCATTCCAAGTTGAAATTTCCTCCCCAATATCCCCAATGTTTAATAAAGCAGTGTTGTACATAATTATTCCTCCCACGATATTTTGTCTATTTCCACTAGCATCTTTTTATAGCGAGATACAGAAGGAATTGCCCTTAAACTTTCCCTCGCAGTATTCAGTCCATCTTTAAAGAACATAGAAACGACATCTTCTCCAAATTCCGCAACAGCTTCTTTTAATCTGTAGGTATATATTGCTAAAAGGCGTGTTAATCTAAGCCGTTCCGCATCTGGAACATCTTCTTTATATTTCGTAAAATTGCCCACTTCATTTAATCGTTGAAATTTCAGTTCACACTGAATGATTAACTTTGAGAAGTCCCTAGCTAAAACTGTTAAAGTGTGAAAATTCATTGTCATAAAAGGGCAACTAATACAGTCTTGTTCTAACTGTTTATAAACACAATCACTAAAAACGCACATAAAACCTTCATCTTTAGCATGATTTAAACCCATTTTCATTTTTTTATTTAGTTCAATCAATTCTTCTTCGGACATGCTATTAATCAAATCTTTTGCAATTATTTCGTTATTAGATAGAAGTTTAAATGTACGCACTAATTCTTCGATTTTTAACCAGTCTCCAAAAATTCGGGATATTTCCTTTGAAAAATTTGCTTTATCAACAGAAATTAAATTTTTGTCAATATTGTCTTTTCCTTCAAAAATGTTACTTAATTGTGTATGAACAAAACCAAAAGGTCCGGAATTAAATAAATTGTTAGAAATTTCGGTGAGCCGTTCTTCCGAAATGGACAAATAAATATTTGTAGACTGGTCTAAGTTGTGGTTACGGAAGGAACGTATAACATCCATTACAGCCTCATTTCCCAAGCGTCTGGAAGTTTGAAATCCTAAAGAACTTAAAGTAGCATTCATTTTTAACGACTTGAAATTCAAGTTCTTTTCTTCAAAATCGGAAAAGAAGTACCTTTCGTTCCTTTCAGGTAGTTGCCTACTTTTTGAATGAAAGTCAATAAGGTATTCAGTTTCGAAATTATCCAATTTACATCGAATCTCACAAAGTATAATCGCAGTCGCTAATGCTAAGGATGTTGTTTCTGTCCAAGTAAAATCTCGTTCCCCTTTATTCTTGTTGTGAATCGTTATAAACGCTTTCAATTTGTTTGCAATATATTCAACATCGCTCTTTTCCAAGTCATGTTTTTTTAAATAATTCAAGGCAGCCTTATAATTCATGTTGAATCTCTTTATGATGTTAGTATTTGAAATATCATCGCCAAGCGGCGGAAAAATCGTTACTTCATACCGTCTCCACTTATTATTTAGATGAATAAGGACATATAACCATGTTGAAGCATAACCTAGGTATTTTTTTCTATTCCCTTCTAAAAGGACCTCTATATCTTCAATCGCCTTTAGTTTGTGTTTTTCTATTTGGTTGACGTAATCAAGAAATGCACCATATTCATCTTTTGAGTAGACTTCTTTAATTCTGGACTGGTTTTCAGGGCGAGCAGGGTTCTCAAAGACATCTAATTTATATAACACTTTTTTTCCTTGACCCACATAATAGGATTGTAAATTGTAAAGAAACGAATACATTATTGCTTGTTGGTACACTTTCACGTTTTTATTAAAAACAGCTACCTTTATTTCTTTATTTGTCAGAAAAGCTACGTCTTTTTTGGTTGCTGAGAGTAACTTTGTCAGGAACTTCGCAGTCTGAACATGGTCTCGAATAGCCCTTAAAAGGGTTCTTTCATTATCTCTTCTTTCAAGAGTGATTTTTACAAAAGAATTCCACAAATCCTCAGTTTCTTTACTTCCTTCTGGAAATGTCACATTACAATGTTTAATTGTTTCTTGATATGCAATTAACGGTTGTGCCAACATTGTTTCACTAATCGCAACATAATCCCTTTCGAATTTCATATCTTGAATAAAATTGTCTATAATTTCTTTACGATAAAGAAAGTTAACTCCTTTAAAATTTCTCCCATCCTTTTCAATCCTTATAATTTCCGGAACAGAGATTTTTGATAAATTATCATTTTGATATTTTTCAAAATAGCTGTTAGAAAAAACTTCACGAGATGGAGAATTAATATGCAACTCATTTTCAACTAATTCGTCAACCTCTTTGGAAGTATAATAATTTTCTGTATAAAACACCCATTCTCTTTTTTGTTCCCTTTTTAATAATGGCAGTGTATCGGGAGTATAGAATTTTCTGCCTTGAAAATTTCTTTTACTTTTTTGATTTTTAATCTCTCCTACAACTGTTTGAGGCTGAATATTAAAAACCTTCAGGACTTTTTGGATGGCTTTTTGAGTTAAACCCAGAGAGTTCCCTAAACTTTTTTCTGATATTAGTTCTTGGGAATACGTCAAGAAGTTGCTCATGTAATTCTCGAAGTCTTTTTTTTTCACAAATCTATATGAATAATATTTCCCTATATTTAGAATAGAAATTTTCCCTTCAATATCGGAAAGTTTACTATGGAGTGTTTCAAAGGATAAACCTTTTTCTTTCGAAATGTTCGCAAGACTTATATAGTCATTAAAAAAGATATCTGTGTGCAACCTTGTAATGAATTTATCTTTCTTACCTAAAGAATCTATGGGACTAAGCTGAATGACTTCTATTAAGCCTAATAAGGAAAGTTTTTCAATTATTTGATGATATAGCTTCGAAACACCCTTTGATACTTTAGAGTTGTTCATATCAAAAAAGTCGGTAAAGTAATAAAACTTATCAGCAATAATTTCTTGTTGTATAAAATATTTCGCTAAATCATAAACTGAGTATTTAACATTTCCATCAATTGATTGTGTTCGAATACGCCCAGCATCAATTAATGTATTAAGCTTGGTAATTGGTAATACATAGCTTTCTATACTTTTAGCTTTATCCAACTTTCTTTTACTTACAAAAACACCAACTAAATGTTCTATCTTGTCATAGACACCAGTTTCATTCCTAACTAATTTTACTGCCTCCTCTAGTGATGTATATTTTTCCATAATTATGTCTCCTTTCTAGAACGATAGGATTTAATAGCTTCATCTTGCATGGTAGATACTACTTCTTGTCTCTTTTTCTTCACGATTTTTCTATTCCAATATGCTTCTAGGGCATGCGGGCTTAAATCACCGCGTCGATTTTTCATTTGTTCCTTTGTGTAGCCTAAATCTATTCCTAAGTTTGTAAAGACTGCTCGGCAAAGGTGGGGGGTCATCTTAAAATCATTAGTATCTACATCCGTTAAATTTTCAAGAGTTTTCTTATCCCCATTTTCAACTAGGGTTTCAATAAATATTTCTCCAAGCTTTTTAAATTGATAATAGGCAGCATTGTATGTCAGAGGCACACCTTTATGAGTGCTATAAAAGAATGCAAAATTATTGTTGATTTTTTTCTCTCGCTCCAAATATTTGATATGGAGCTTATGGTCTTTGTAAACGTCCGAAACTAGGGGGATATCGATAACCTCTAATGCAGCAAATTTTGTTCTCCTTTTGACTTGGTTGTTTGATTTAGTTTTTTTTCCAGCAAACAATTCAGGATTATCTTCTACGTGTACTACAAATCCATCCTCACCAGTATCATCATCGTCATAAAAAACTGGTCTTATCAGGTTACTGCGCGTCATATTAACAACCTCTCCCAATCTTAAACCGCCGTAAAACATTAGGCACAAAGCAAATGCAATATCCTTATAATAATTTCTAGCTAAATTTATCATAAGTCTAATATTTTCTAACCTATCTTCAAAACTATCATCTGTGAAATCACGGACAGATTGAAAAACCATTTCATTTTTTGGGAAGGGGACATAATAGGTCCCTATTTGGCGAAAAGGATTATGAATGGTTTTAATTTTGTTTTTTTTTCGTTCAATTTCTAGAATTTTATTAACATTTTCATTAATAACTCCACAATCAAGTAAGTATTGATAAAATCTCAATAGGGGATATTCCATTTCTCCAACTGTATTTGGTTTTATTTCACCACTTTCAACTCGTGCCACCTGGTCCTGCAAAAATAAACATGCATGCCGAAATTTCATTTTAAATAGACCATCCTTTAAGTCGGCAAATTCCGTCTCATCTCTACTCACCATATATCTGCAATAGTTTAAGAAGGAACAAATTGTCCGCATATATTTTTTTTGAGTATTTAAAGCTGTATTATTTGACCAAAGTTCATCTTTTAAAAAACTATTTGTTAATGGGTCAATAACATACGCTCCGTCTATTTTGCGTTCTAGCTTAACAGCAATTACAGTCTTTTTATTTGTTATCTCATTTGTAGTAACTTTCATTATTTTCCTCTCTCGTTCAAAGACTTTGTAATTAAAATCCGTCTCAAAGAGAATCATGTTTTTCAAGGTACTTTACTCCTTCATTAGTTAATTAGTACAAGTAGCCTTTAATGTTAGAAAACTAACATTAAATACAAAAAAACTTAAGCTGTTAACATCATGAGAATCAACAGCTTATTTTCATCACTTTCAGGAATTTGTTCAATAAAAAATTCCTTAAGTGTAGCAATATTGGTTTCAATACTAACAATGTTATCGAGTTCAGCTCTATTATGACCTGCTAAAATTGCATTTTTAATTGACCATTCAACATTTGTTTTAATTTTATTCGTATCATTTTGTCTATATATCCTCATCTTAAATTGGATATTATTAACATGCTGGTTTATAAATTCGACCCATAATATTGTGGAAGAATTCGTTTCCCTAATCCGATAATTAGTAGCAAAAGTTTTCTTTTCATCAATAAACCAATCATAAGAAGGTAAGTTAATAACCTCTTTCGATATAGCTACATCTAGATTGGCTTTAAGGAACTCAATTGCTTCTTGAAATCCTTGCAAGAACCATTCGCTCTGTAATTTCCCACTAACTACCTTTACATTTGAGGCTCTGGTAATCGCCTCTTTTTTTAGACCTTCTATTAATTTTGTTTCTAAACTCGAGCCAAGTTTCACATCAATAAATTCCTTTAAATCATCTTTCGTAATTCGATATCCTTCTTTTTTACTTCGAATAGCAGCCTTTATTCCATAATTGGATGCGATAGTGTGGGCATATTCAGATGCCTTTTCATGACTATCTCCCTCAGTAATATAGCGATTATATTCATTTTGAAATATTTTATTATATTCTCTTATCCATAGTCTAACCTGTTGTTCACCTGTAGATATTTTTGATTGACCATTTTTATTTTTATTTACTCTATTATTCCTCCGAATTATTCCTTTAGACACGAGAATAGCAGCAACTTCTACCACAGTATATTCTTTCATCGACTTCCGCCTTTTTTAATATTAGTTTACTAACATTATTTAATACAATAATAAAAAAAACCAAAATAAAAATCAATCAATATCTATTTAATATTAATTAATATTGTTTTATTATTAATAATGTTGTAAATATAAAATATTACCAAATAGTGGATGGATGGTGGACAATGCCCAGAATTTCAATTTGGGGTAGGGGGAAAGTATGGAAAAAGGAGAAATTTTTAATGAGAAAGACATGTGTGTGGAGTCCAGTAGTATATGGGAATTAATTCTTAATCTAGATATACCAATGCTAGGACTAGTAATTGCTGCTATTTTAGTAGTAGTTTTCTTTATCGCACTTCCTTATAAGGCAGGGATTAAAGAGGCTAAATCATATTCCAAGGAACAAAAAAGATTACTTTGGCTTGCAGTTATTATCTTTATTGTATGTATTTTGCTATCTATGTTTGGAATACCGGTTGATAATGGGTTTGCTATATTAGTATCAATAGCTACTTTGTTTTGGTCATTAGGTGATGTGCAGCAACAGATGGCGGAGTTAGAGGGGAAATCAGGCGTTTTTGGAAGGTCACTTCAATTTGTTAGTATCTTGCTATTTATTTCATTAATTCCTTACTTAGTATGGGACTTATTTGGAAACCCCCGCTTATTTTGTGGTATTGATAGTAATAACTTCTCTGTAATAGCCTTAGCAGTAACTCTCATTTCAATTGTTATCAGTTCTGAAATCCAGCATCGAAAGATAATTAATGAAATAAAAAATGGAAACCCTTCAGAAAAAGAGTAAAAGAAGGTAAAAAAGTTAGGGACATAGCATGTAGTGCTTTGTCCCTTCTAATTTTCATCTAGATAAATATCCCCATAAATAGGAGGGAAGCAGCCAATCAATTATAACGATATCTAGCTGTTAATCCCTCAACTGTCATATTTTCATTAATGTCGTTATGAGGGATTAATAAATAAATCCATTCCTTGCCACCATGTTTCAGTTCATGTTCTGTTGCGTGGCTGCACCAATTTTGAACTGCCTTAGCTTTTTCTTGTACTACTTTATCGTTAATATCATCTTTTTTCTTAATCTCGCAAATATACTTTTTCGTTTTTGTTTCTACAATAAAATCCGGGTTATAAGTTTCACTATGTCCATAATAGATTTTAAATTGACCTAAAGCTGGCTTAAACCACTTCTCGACGGTATCATCACTTTCGCAAATAATTGCGTACCGCCTTTCGCTATCCGAATCAAATTTTTGGGTGCGATATAAACACTTTAAGAAACCGCTAAAAACATAGCTTTTTATATGTGATTTATCTTCAACTGGCTCTCTAAATTGCCGCTCTCCATTATCTATCATAGTAGTATAATGGACCGTCTTTAAGGTTTCAAATCCTTTACTTATAGTTACTTCGTAGGCAGTTGCTAACTCGTAATAGTTTTCCTTCATTTGTAGGTGAATTAATTCTGCTAACCTAACACGATTATACTGCAAGACATTTCGAACAGCACTTTCATCTGGAAGATAACTTTGTAGGTGACAGACTAATTGCCCAGTTAATTTATACAGTAAGTCAACATGTTCGTCGTAAGAAATATCGGAATATTCTATTAGTTCGTTAACTATATAGTCTTCTAATCGTTCTTCCTCATAATTTTGATAAATGCGTTGCAACGTTTCGCGTTCATGAGTTCGCAAATGTTGAATTAATATTTTTTCCCCAACAGGCTGTAAATTAATTCTACTTACATTAAGATTAAAGTCTTTATAACCCCAGGAAAAACCTCCAACTGGTTGAACTAAAATGCGCGGGATATCAATACTATGCTGAATATTCTTCTTTAAATAAGTTTCTACAACCTCTGTAACAAATTCCTGAGCTTCTTCTGGGAACAAATGAAGCTGTTTATTTTTATATTTACTTTGAACATCAACTATTATTTGTTTCTTAACTTGCTTCTCATTTAATTTTTTTGAGCTAGGAAGATGTTCTAGACTTTGAATCTTAGTTTGTATCAAATTAATAACCTTTTTAATTTCAACTGGAGTGAATGTTTCCTTTGTTTCAGGATTTAGCTCAGTAATTTTTTTTATAGTTGTTTCTTCGACCTCGTTAACAATTAAATCTTCAAGCACAGGTGGAGATGTAACTGCTTTCCTTTGTCCTTTAGCAACATCTTTACCAATAATAACTCCAGTACGTATTATTGAGTTTGGATTATTAGCTTCATCAACAATTTCTTGAAATTTATCATGAGCAATTATAGTTAAACGGTCTACAGTCTTTACACCCGTTCTTTTTCCATATGGTAAACGTAGACCACGACCAATAGATTGTTCTACTAATGTTTTTGAATTTGCTGCTCTCAAAGGAATAATTGTATAGAGGTTAGTAACGTCCCAACCTTCTTTTAACATATTAACATGGATTACAATCTCAGTTTCTGAGTTAGGGTCCTCAAGCGCCATCAATTCTTGAATTGTTTCGTCTTTTTCTTCGCCTCTTTGATTTGAGTGCACAGTTATTACTTTTCCTTTATAGCTACCATTAAAAAACTCATCTGATTGGAGAAAAATCGACAATTCTTCTGCATGCTTTGTATCTTGAGCAACTATAAGTACAAAGGGTTTAACAGGTTGCAAGTGGTTTTGTTTAGCATATACTTCGAGCTCTACTTTTGTTTCTTCATGAACTAAAATCCCATCTTCCAGCTTTATTTTTTCGAGTTCTTCCACATCTTTAGGAGGGGTAAAGTCTGGTCGGGTCGCAACAGCAGGTTCTTTTACAAATCCATCTTCCATTGCCTTGTATAATGGATAACTATAAATCACATTATTAAAAGGTATTGTTTTATTACTAGTCTCGATTTGTGGGGTAGCTGTCAATTCTATTCCTAAAACAGGATTCAATTCATTTAATACCTTTACTCCCGCTGAAGCACGATATCTATGGGATTCATCCATAAGTAAAACAAGGTCAGGTAAAGATGCAAGATATTCAAAGTAACTTTGACCAATATACTCACTTAATCGTTTAATTCTAGGTGATTTACCACCTCGTACCTCAGAATTAATTTTTGATATATTAAAAATATTAATATGGATTTCATCTTCTCCAAATAGACTTTGCTTTCGAACTCCAATACCTTCCTCGTAATTATCCCCTGTAATAATTCTTGGCTGATTAATAGCTAATTCAGATATTCCTTTAAAAACATACTTAGGGGTATGCGGGGTAAAGTCTTGAATTAATTTATTATAAATAGTTAGGTTGGGAGCCAGAACGAAAAAGTTTTTCATCCTTTTGGTGATATACAAATACGCTATAAAAGCACCCATTAACCGTGTTTTCCCAACCCCAGTAGCTAGAGCAAAACAAAGAGAGGGGAAATCCCTCTCAAAATCTGTAACAGAGGGATAAAGCTTCTTAAGTTTGATTAATTCATTTTTTAAGGATTCAGCACTTTGTTTCCCGAGTGCCATTCGTTCAAGGATATCAGATAAAATTTCAAGTGATTCCTTTTGGGGCTTTCTTAAACTTAAGCGAGCTGATATGTTATTTACATTACAATTCATTCTTCATCAACTTCCCCTTCAAAAATGTCGATTTGCTCATACATTTCAACCTTTGGAAGTCCCTCTATCTCTAAGCTGTAGTCATCTTTTCCAAATTCACAATTCTTTAATATTGAAGTTGGTATTTTTTCAAATGTAATGTTGGGATAGTCATTAGAATTTACTGTAAACGCCTTACAACAAATTATAAGTGTTTCTTCCTCTTTCATTTGTTCTTGTATCTGGTCTGCAATCTCTCTGTTTATTAGTTGTGTTGTAGTATAAATAAAATCATTTTCTGTTGAATACCCTTGTTTCCAGAATATCGTTTCAGATGGCAGATATTTAAAACCTTTGTGTTTACACATTGCCTCAGCCAACATAGCTGCATTATATTCTTTACTTATAATCCAATTCCCGTATTTGTCCTTTTCTAATAAACTAGGAGCTAGTCGATAGTATCGAAAACCTCCTCCGCCTTTCCAATTAACAATTCTAGTTATACCACTTTGGTCTTCTCCATCAATTACGCTTTTTAATCTAGGAATAATATGAGTATGACAATGGTCACCAAGTTCTACCATTATCCATTGTCGTCCCATTTTATGAGCGACAGCTCCAGTTGTCCCAGAACCTGCGAATGAATCCAAGACTATATCACCTGGATTAGTGGCAATTTCTAAGACTCTTTTTATAAGTGCTTCAGGTTTTTTACCTTTCGGGAAACTAACGCCACCTTCCTTGTGAAGGTTGTTTGATAACAAATCATCCCAAATATTTGTTATCTTTTCTCCAGTTACATAACTTCCATCAATAAGTTTTAATTTATCTTTATAAAACAAGATACGTTCGCCCCTAATTAAGAACATTGGAGGATGGTTTTCACGCTCAAGCAAAAAAACTTTATTTGGATGTTCTTTTGACCTATCAATTAATTCTCTTGCAGCTGCGCTTACATTATTATAATCTGGTCTGGCTAAACGGATAACTGAAGATGAATTTTCAAGTACAAAATTCTCAACGATTTCTTCATATTTATTTCCTAGCTGTTTTTTTACATTCTTTTGTTCCAAACCATATTTACTAGCAATTGCATCATTCAATGTGCAGATTTCCCATTGGTCGTAGGGCTTATCAATATTGGTAATATACTGTGCATACCTCTTGTCACGACTCTTAGGTACATATACATCATTAAATCTCCATTTGCTCTTATTCTTAGCATAAACTAGGATATAGTTCGAAATGGTTATTGGTCCTGGGTTAATAGCTTTATGCCCAGTAACTGAGCCTTGTTTAAAAGTAATAATAGAGATGCGGTTTTTTTCTCCCATAATTTCATCTAATAATACCAGCAATCTTCCTAGCTCATTATCATCAATATGTACAAATAACGTACCAGATTCGTTAAGTAAATTTCTCAAAATGATAAATCTATCTCTCATTAGACTTAACCATAATGAATGTTCTAAGCCATCTTCATAATGTTCAAACGCTTGCCCTGTATTGAAGGGAGGGTCCACATAAATACATTGCACCTTTTCATTGTATTCATCTTCTAACGCCTTTAAAGCCAATAAATTATCCCCAAAGATTAATCGATTATTAAATTGGTCGTTCTCGGATATTCTTGTTGAAGAATGATATGAATTATCGCTATCCTCTAATAAAATACGGGGTTCTAATTTTTGAGGTTTGTTTTTACCAACCCACGTTAGTTCTAATTTTTCAAATTTACTCATTGTACACCTCTTAAATTACTCTTTATTAATTTTTTCTTAGGAAACATTTTATTTATGCCCAGATTTTCTGTAATGTCTTAACATTTTTGCTTGCTCCCTTTAGTTAGAAATTGAATATGAACTCAATCGAATTATAATACCTCACTATAATCACTTGCTAGGATTCGCTATGAGTGCTATTTAATTACACCGAGGTTCCACTGCATAAGCATTGAAGATGGAACTACGAGGCGTTTTACCAACCACAACTTCGTCAGCTAAAAAAAGCCCCCATTTTTTTAAGAAGCACGATAGGAAATAAAGTTACCTTGGTAGGGATACAAGTTTACAATCGCATTTTTTAGGATGGTCAGAATCATCCAACTGTATTAGAAGGATACAGCTTTATAAATTAATATACGAATACTGGTTATGATACATACTTATTTCAAAACCGTCTATTCCTTTTCCTATATATTATTTTATCATTCTATAGATTGGGACGAAATTGCCAAATAGCAAAAGATTTTAATTAGAAGGGAAAATATTATTTGGTTTAACTCTATTTAATAGAAAGATATTAAGAGAATAACAATTATACCTTAAACATTTCGGGACATATCTAATTTTACAAGGTAAGGAGGTAATGTCTTGGATTTAACAATTTACAATAAAGATTCATCATGTATGGATGAAATACAAACTGGAACAATCGATTTAATTATTACTAGCCCACCTTATTGGAATTTAAAGAATTATGAACACCCTGAACAATTAGGCTTTAATGTCTCATATAAACAATACCTATACCAATTAAAAAAGCATTTTCATGAGTGCATGAGGGTGCTAAAAGAAGATTCCTTTATATGCATTAATGTTGGTGATATAAGAAGTGGGAAGTACAAAGAAACGGGGAGACCTAGGCTTTATTCCATACAATCTGACATTATTAGTTTCTTTACTGTTGAAATGGACTTTGATTTATTCCAACACTTTATTTGGGAAAAGTTTGGTGTTAAAAAGGGGGAGAAATCCAAACTTATTTATGGTTCAGTAGGAAAAGGAGAGTATAAGGATTTTGGAGTGCCTCCATTCTTATATAACGACTTATTAACAGAACATATTTTAGTCTTCAGAAAACCTGGAAACAGAAAAAGAGAGATTAATTACGAGCAACAAGCAGAAGCTCAAAATTTAATTCCAAAGGAAATCCTTAAAGATTGGCTGCACCCTATTTGGAAAATTAATCCGTCAAGGCACAATTTACATAAAGCTACTTTCCCTGATGAAATTGCGATGAGGTTAATTAGACTTTTTAGTCTTAAAAATGATATTGTATTAGACCCTTTTGCTGGGACTGGCACGACTCTAAGAAATGCTACTGAGCAAGGTAGAAACGCTATTGGATATGAGTTAAATACAAATTACATTAAAGATATAATTGATAGTAATAAATTAATTTTTGATGGTAATAAATACTCAAGTAGTATTTGATAAGTTTAATGTTTTAAAAGATATCAACCCGAAAACAAAAGGGTAATTATACTCAGACCCTTTTGTTTTCATCTTCTAAATCTAGAGGAGGAACTCTTAAGCAGCTTAGGATTCGCTATCAAATACCCATGAGCCAATAACATTAGGGTCTTCACTCTTGGGGACAGGAGAGGCTGTAGCTATCTTAACAATATCTGTATAACCAAATGCCTCACCAAAAACGATTGCATATTGCTTCTCTAAACCCGGAACAAATTTTATTAACTCTTGATTGTTACTGGTAAGATTTCGATTAATAAATTCTAAATCTAACTTATTGGTTATTCGATGAACGATAAATGAATTGCATTGAGAAATTATTGACTTAGTTAGTTCAGATGGTCTTTGACTCGAAACTATTAAGCTTATCCCAAATTTTCTTCCCTCACGCGCAAGTCTCTCTATGTAATAGGTACCTAATTTAAATTCATCTTGTTCCTCTTCGTTAATATATCGATGGGCTTCTTCAAAGAGAATAACTAAGCTGGTAATAGCTCTAGTCCTTCTGTTATTAACAGCCCACTCATAAACTAGTTTAGAGAAAAGGAACATAACAATATCAAGCTCATCCTTTTCAAAATCAGCTTCAATTAATATAATCTCATCATCAGATTCAACAATCTCTTCAATTGTATTTTTCATGCTTTCTTTCCATTCTATAATTGAAAAAATTCTTGAGTCATCTGTGATAGTTTGAATTCGATTTAACATTGTTGAACACCAGTTAAACCATTGACTTGCCTTAAAATTATCATATTCCCCTGTAAAATTGCCGTCTCTATCTTTCTTTCTAGCATTGTTCCATAACCATTTATTAATTTCTTGATGGAGGTCCTTGAAAAAGAATCCTTTTTCTTCGGTAGTATCATTTTTAACACGAAGTTCTTTTATACAATTCTTTAGGATTGGAGCCTGAACACCTAGACTTGCACCTAAAAAACGATAATACTCAGTAAAACTCAAATGGTAATGAGGCAGATACAGTTCCTCTTTTTTTATTTTTCTAACTTTGAATTCGGTGCCTTTAAATGCCTGTTCGTATTCATCATTCGAATCAAAAATGATTATTTTCGGTTTTGTGTTTATTAGATTGCCTTCTTTATCGCACAATCTTCTTTTTAGCCCTTGAATTAAAGAAGCTACAGTACAACTCTTTCCAGTTCCCGTATTACCAAACACCCCCATATGCTTACCAAAAAGAATATCTGGATTCGCTGATATTTCTAATTGGGTATCTTCATAACTATTACCTATAGGAAGACGGTATGAGGAATTAACGCTTACGACAGATTGATACATTTTTTGATTTATCGAAAAAACTTCACTCCCTATAATAGGGAAAGTATTAATGCCCGAATCAAAACTTCCTAAGAAATCATCATAGATACCAATAAAAGAAGCTTCCAAAACAAATGAATCTTGCTCTTGTGTAAAAATATCATCAGGATTCAAAGTGTTCCTATCATATATTTTTCCTATACGTGCAATTATTTTTTTCCCATTGGGCAATAAACTATAAATCATTTTATTAATTGACACTACATAATCATTTATCCCATATTTTAAAACAAGTTTATTGGCTATATCTTTTTCCATAATTTCAATATGAATTGAGAGACCCTCGATTTTTATAATTTTCCCTATCTTTACATCCCCATCAAACATTGTTTTCCATCTCACCTTTTAATCTCTTTATTGTGTCTAGAATAACCTTCTCGGTATTATCAGAGTTTGGATATGGCACAAGATAACTAGTGATATACTGAAAATCGCCTAAAAAATTTCCAAAGAACAATGATATTCTTGAATCTTCCATGCTTCTTTCTATCAATCCTTTTAAGTAAGGTGATATCCATTCATCTTCTTTTTTAGAATATGAAAAAACAATAAGATTAAAATCTGGATTGGATAACGCATTGGTTATAATATCATTTACATGTTCATCTAAGAAGCTATATCCCATCACCAATAAAGTTGAAGTAGGTTTATTACAGAATTCAATGAATTGCCGGAACATTTCACTATAAGGAAGGTCTAGGGAATAAGTTTTCTTTGATTGAACAGGGTATATAATGCAATCAGGGATGTTTGTTACCTCTCCCACGTCATAATTCTTCTTAAAATCAAACTGCGTTTCTGATATCCCATAAGGCGGTTTACTATTATCAAAAATCCATGATAATGACCCATGTAGTTTAAATAAGTTGATACCTTTAGTAAAAGTTCTGCCACCGTCAGAGTATTGAATATGTGTATCCAGATGAAATGAAGAAGGATTAAAGGAGCGATTATGAAAACCCACAAAACCATTATTCACATGGATACCTAATTCCTCAGCTGTTTTTTCAATTAGTAAATCATAATTAAGAGTAAAGATATTCGCCTTCTTAACCTTGGAACCTCTTGATACTAATTTCTTTAGAAATGTTTTATGCAAATGGTTTTGTTCATAATTAACTGTAAGCACAAAATTCTTAATAAAGACCCGTTTAAACTTCTCCACGAGAACTTCCAATTGACTATGGATGGTTTCATCCTGAAGGACATTCCGATAATAGGATACCATCTCATATAATCTATCAAGAGCTTGTTCAGGTCGTGCTCTAGCTAAATCGTGTATAACAGATTCGAGTTCAGTTTGATTATTAACAGTCTTTGTAAAATTAAACTCCTCAAGCAACGTCGTATGTTCTTGTTTGTCATTCGTATTTATTGCTTTTGAGCCGGCATACATTGAACACCCATTGCTCATCAACACATGGAGGTTTTCACTTTGTAAATATTTATTTAATATATCGTTTCTAATGGTTTGTGTCTTTTTTTTAAGCAAGTCCCTAATATTAGACAAGACATTTTCATTATCGTTTACTGTTAATGAATTAAAAAAATCGTGATAGAGCGTTCCCTTAATTATATCAGTTAAATGTACATGGAACCCTTCTAACTCTTCTGTTGTAACCTGGTCAGGGCTTTCTTTAGAAAAAAATTCTTGTATCTCATTTTTACTAAAAGAAATTGAATGATTTATTTGATTGTAAATATAATCATGCATCTTAATCCCTCCACTGTCTAATATCCCAATTTCCGATTCCATTCGACAAAAGCGAAGAAATACCCTTTAATATCGATGGGATTTTTTACAAAAACATTTATCACTTGGTATAATTATAGAATAATATTTTTTATTTGGGGTGTAATTATGAACCAGACAAAATCATTTCGAGTTGTAGCTGACGAAATACCTTATGAACATGAACAAAAAAGTAAGATTTACAAAACATTTTTTGCAATATCTGATTATTACAAGAAAAGACCTAATCCTGGCGCATGCCATTTAATCTCTAGTGTTTTTCATGTTTTATTGAAGGAACAGGGTATAGAAAATGACTTGTGTATTGGTGAAGTTTTAGATGAAAAGCGCTTGTTTTTTGACCATTCTTGGATTGAGATAGATGGAAGAGTCTTTGATATTGCAATTCAGCTTACTTTGCAAAATGAAATAAATCCCCCGGTTTATGCAGGATATGATTTATATACCGAACAAATAGCATATAGAGTATATGGAGTAGATTCTCCGTCTGGATTTGATTCGGATGCAAAAAAAGTTCTTGAAACCCCATTTCTAAAATATATGAATGGTTATGGTAATTTTAAAGAAGATGCTTGGCAGCTCGTTAAAATAATCGGAAAAGACCTCCGGTTGAAATTTGATTTAAAAGAACTTCCGAAGCGTTATGCCAATACTCAAAGAAAATTAATATCTAGATGACGAGGGGAAGATGTACTTTAATTGTAAAGATAGCACACGAAGACAAGCAGACATACCGTTTCGAAAACACGTTTTATATTAGTAGCAATTATGTCTCTAATTGGTCGATGACAACTTTCCAATATAATTAGAAAAGAAAAACAGAGTAGAATAAAACTAACTGGTTCGGTTTTCGAGTACAAAAACTTAATTCGCATATAAATTAGCAGTCCAATTCTTAACTGAATTGGACTGTATTTTTTTGTTGATATATCAAGGTTTTCTTTGTATTTATTGATGTTTTAGCACTCAAATTCGCAACCTTTTTAGCGGAGTTACAGAAATTATTGTCAGTATGCTAATTGCTATGCGATTTGGTATGCTGAAAATGGTAAGCGGATTTCTGGATATTTATGTTAAAATGATAGCGGAATACTTTAATAAGACTTTACCAAAAAATGCTATTTTTCAGTATAATGAATATAAGAATAATAAGAAGGAGATTAAGACATTGAGAAAACTTGTAGGTATTTTAGTATCTTTGGTCATTGTTTTAGTGGGAGTAATAACTTTCGGTTATTTTAAATATGAAAACAGGCAGGTAGTCAACCCAGAGGGACAATCTCTTGAGACGAATAGAGATGGTTATCAATTTAGAGATATAGAGAGTATGGATAAAGCTAAAACGGTAGGAGATGCCATTGATATATTTTTTGGCGATGAGCGGTTGGTTATCACTGATAGTAATAAAGAGATGTACGAGCAATATTATCAAGAGGAACTTGCAACATCCTTGGTTTTAGTTCCATTTTACATGATTCCGGCTTCTGATAGCCGAAAGGAAATGATAGACTTTTTACATTTTATTCAACACAGCGAGCTTTTTGAGAATCAAAGGGGAGACCCTTATCAAATCCAAATGAACGTTAATCAGCCAATCAAGCCCGGAATGAATCTTCCAAGCCCACATCAAAAATGGATTGTAAGTACAGAGAATCTTAAATTAATGGATTTTAGTGATAAAGAGACAATGGTTTGGGAGATACAGCAGTACGGACATTTTGAGGGGTATAATCCGTCACAATGAAATAGTTTTTATTTTATCATTATTGTGCTACCGGGTGCTTATGTACAACAATGTGCTATTTATAAAGAAGGCTCAGAGCATAATGGCTCCGAGCTTTTTTGTGTGCTAAATTCACTGCTAAAGAGTCTGAGAATTACACTGCGAAAAGCACTGCTAATTCGCACTTTGTACTTCAAAACCGAACCCGTTATGCTTTTAACCACTGCTGTTCCTTTATATGAGTATGCAAATTTGTTTAGAATAAAGCTAGAAAATTGGAGACTTTAATGAAGGTATTCTTAACAAGCCTGCTTTCGTAAGATTCCTATATTTAACCTTACAACTAATTGGTTCGATTAAAACGTATTTATCGGTTTCATCCAGTTTCTTAATCAAACTATACAACTTTCTTTTCTCTGATGAATTCATAAACTCCATAATACCAGCGTACTTTCCATCCTCAAAGGATAAAACAGCCCCAAACTTATCTTTCCTAATTCCTGAAATAAATACCTCCGCATATTGATAGTTAATTACTTTTAACCAGTCATTGCTACGTTTATTTATTTGGTATTTAGAGTGTTTCCTTTTTAAGACAATTCCCTCTAATTCTTGTTGTTTAATTAAATTGAAATACTCAACACCATAACCCTCAATGAATCGAGTTAATACTATATTATCAGCAGGCTCAAGAACATTAGCTAATAACTCTTTTCTATTAACCAATGGAAGTGAGGTTACTCTTTCACCGTTAAATTGGATGATATCAAATACACAGTATTGAATGAAATTCTGATTATTATTTGAGCTAAAACGCTCCATCATCTTTTCAAAATCAGGTTTATTACCATTATCGGGCACAATAATCTCACCGTCTAGAATGGTTCCATTAGGTAAATTGATGTTGTGTATTTCAGGAAATTTGGAGGTTACATCGTTGTTGTGACGTGTATATAAACGAACCTTGTCATTAACTTTAGTCCACAGAACCCTAATCCCATCAAGCTTAAGCTCAGTAATATAGGAATCATCATTAAAAGGCTGTTCTACTTTATGAAGCAGCATTGGCGATACGAACATATCCATTTCACCCCACCCTAAATGATAATATAAATAATTTGTTAAATGTTTAGGAGAGTAAAGGAACATTTGGAACTATTTATCTTATTAGCTTTATGATATTTTATTTAATATATGGATTGATATTTATTGGTATTGGAGTGAAGGTCTTGGAAAAACAATGGGTAGTAGAATGTTGGGGAGACTTAGGGGAAACCGATATATTCTATACCGAAAAAGAAGCAAGAGCCTACTTTAACAGCATAAGAAATAGATTAGATAGCAGTAAATATATAATTACGAAAACAAGCATTGTTGAAATAGAAAATAACGAAAATGCAGTGTATTTGACCAACTTGAGGGAATTATCCTAATTAATGTTATTAAATAAGCATTCCTCTTCTAATTGTGAAATAAATATGTATTTTATTTGATTTCCCAACCCAAACCCTCCTAGGTATTGTATGTTTTTAGTAGGAGAGGAGGAGAGTAATGACAAGGGAAAAGCTTCAACCACATTGTGTAGTATGCCTTAAACCTTTTAAAAGAACAGACCAGGTACATACGGATACTTTTGGAATGCAAATTCAACATGCCAAGTGTTTCATGTGGAAACCAGAGTTTATAAATGATACCGGCACATACGAAGAAGTTGTAAATAAATATCCAGATTATAAAAAATCGTTCATTGTATCTGATAACCCTGTTACAAACTTACCACTTGTTGCAGCGCATAAAGTTCGAAAAAAAACGAAATGACAGTGAAGCCTTTAGCTTCCTGTCATTTTTCCGTATCAACCAACACACTCTCCATTTTTATATTGGTCCAATACATATTCAAGAATTTTAATATAATCAACCTCTTTAACATTTACAGAGACCTGCTGAGTAAAGACATAATAGAGAATTGGGTGAACTATATCCGGAAGTTCAGAGTACATCTCTCTTAAATTAATATTACATTTCCAATTATTAATTTTCCTGAATTCAAAAATCTTTGACCATTGTTTGTTTCCATCAGATTCATTTTTCCAGAGGGGAGTGTGAATCGGAATACCTTTTATATTGCAAAAGTCACTTCTATCCATTAATGGTGTTGTAACCTCCCCAATATATAATTCGGTAATAAACCAATCTGGGTAGATACTTTTGTGCGATTTCCAATAATCTTGAACAAGTTGGCTTAGCCTGAATTCTTTACCAAACTTTAAAAACAATATCTTATCCCCAGTTGCAATGTCATACTTAGTTAAACTAGTGTCTTTAGGGCACCAAAGACCGCTTTCGGAAGCAGGTTGTATATTCATCTTTTTATAACCTTTATAAAAATTAGGAGCTTGGCTCATAATCCAAATATTAAAAGGCTTGCCATCTCTGCTTAACAGTTGTTTGTGAAACAATCTATCGAAATTTTCTTTAACATACTGTTCAAAATCTAGTTTATCTAATTCATAAACATCGATATCAGGATACTTTTCAATGAGACCTAATGGTAAATTGTCATTTCGTAAAACAATAATACATCCTAACTTCTCCATAAAGTTATGGAATCTATCAATGTCATCCCTGTGGTATTTAAATTCCGAAGTCAGAAATTTAATCTCACCTGGTCTGCCTTCTTTATTTTTATCCCCTTTTAAAACAATCCTCTCTACATCTGGAAAAGTTGTATCAATAATCTCAAGATAAGAGACTGATACAACGCTAGGATTATGTAATAATTTACCGTGTCTAATAACATGTCTCATGGTTAAATTATTTTTGGAAAATCGAAACATCATATATTCATAAATGATTCGCTCATGAATAAAAGCTTTAGCATTTGACTTTAAATTCACCAAAATTAACACCTCTTTAAATAAAGTTCCATTAAGAGGTGGATTTTATTCTTTAGTTTTTAACTGAATATTTATCCATGAGAAACAATAAGTGTAAAATCAACAATTTGATTTTACACTTTGTTTACTATTGATTATTTAGGTTATTTTTTAGTCCATTCAGTTTTTCATAAACTTGACTATAATGTTTCTCATAACCATTTTGTTTTGGCTGATAATATTTTTTATCCTTTAAGCTCTCAGGTAAGTATTGTTGGTTAACCCAAGAGTTTGGATAATCGTGCGGATATTTATATCCACTTCCATGACCTAATATTTTTGCTCCACTATAATGTGCGTCCTTTAAATGTATTGGAATTTCCCCAACATTACCGTTTCTAACATCTTCTAGTGCAAGGTCTAAAGCCGTATAAGCACTATTGGTTTTTGGAGAAAGACATTGTTCTACTACTATATTTGCTAACGGAATTCTACCTTCGGGAAGACCTAGACGCTCTACTGCTTGAATAGCAGCCAATGTTCTGAATCCTATTTCTGGAGCAGCAATCGAAATATCTTCATATGCAATTACAAGTAATCGGCGGCATATTGAAATTAAATCGCCTCCTTCAATAAGCCTTGCCAAGTAATGAAGAGCAGAATTGACATCACTGCCTCTTATGGATTTTTGTAAACATGACAAAAGGGAATAGTGAAGGTCTCCATCTTTGTCATGTGTAAACCCTTTGTTTTGTACACACTCCTTGACAATTTCTTTTTCTACAGTAATACAATTTGCCTTATCATCTTTTGAAGCAATGATAACCTCTTCTAATACATTTAGCGCTGAGCGAGCATCTCCGTTTGTAGAAGAGCAAATTAAGTCAATTGAATCTTTTGTAATTTGAATTTTTTCTTTACCAAAACCTCTTTCTTTATCAGACAATGCACGCATTAATAATTCTTTGATGTCCTCTTTTAAAAGTGGCTTCAACTCCTTAATTTGACCACATCTGCTTCTTATTGCAGGGTTAACATCATGAAAGGGATTTTCGGTGGTAGCTCCTATTAAAGTAATTAACCCTTTTTCTACATGGGGTAATAGATAATCTTGTTGTGCTTTATTAAACCGATGCACTTCATCGATAAATAAAATTAAATTCCCTTCGATTTTTGCTTCTTCAACTGCATTTTCAATATCTTTTTTACCAGCTATTGTTGCGTTTATCGATACAAACGGTCTATTAACTGTTCCTGCTATTGCTCTTGCAATAGAAGTTTTGCCAACCCCAGGTGGACCGTAAAGTAAAATTGAAGGGACATGTCCATTTATTATCATTTTGTAAAGAGCAGTTTCTTTTCCAATAATATGTTTTTGCCCCACTACTTCATCAATATTTTGAGGTCTCATTCTATATGATAAAGGTGACTCGATTAATGAATCAAATAGCAAAATATCCCCCTCCTTTAGAAAAACCTTTCAATCATATAATTAGCCTTGTATAAGCCTTCATATAGCCTCTTTAAGCGTTTAACTCATTTTAAAGTAAATTATATATAAGATTACTTTCTACTGCTTATATGCCAAACTGTAGACAATAACACCTATTCTATTTGTGATATGCAATATAATGTGTTTCCTGAATTAATTTTAGATATTTTAAAGCAAACATAACTTAAGTTTAAATAAAACTCACAACCAGTTACTTTTACGCCTCCCGCTAAGGGCTACGTCCCCTAATAGAAACACATTAATAATATTAAATATTTTATTATCAATAGCTATTTTACACTGATAAAAAATAAATTCAATGATACTAACCCATAGCCTAACATTTATTGGCTATCCTATATTTTTATCTCGAATTTTAAGATAAATGCCGCTCTCCACTATCTTGGAAGATTGATTGAAGCAGGCGATCTTGTCAGCATCAATCGCAGACTTCTAGTGATTGCCTATGAAGACATCGGATTGGCAAGTCCTCAAGCAGGACAAAGGACACTGGCAGCCATTGAAGCAGCAGAAAGAGTCGGTTTCCCGGAGGCAAGGATTCCACTGGCCAATGCGGTGATCGAGTTATGTCTGTCCCCTAAATCGAATTCTGCTTATGCGGCTATTGATTCAGCACTGGCTGATATCCGCTCGGGCATCAGCGGAGAAGTGCCAGATCATTTGAAGGATGCCCATTACAAAGGAGCCAAAGACCTTGGCCGCGGCGTGGACTACCTGTACCCGCATGACTACGAAGGCGGCTGGGTCAAACAGCAGTATCTTCCTGACAGGATCAAAAACAAGGTATATTATAAACCTAAGAAAACCGGTAAGTTCGAACAGGCTATTGCCTCCATCTATGAAAAAATCACCGGACATAAAAAATAAGCGGCAGGACCCTTTTAGAGGTCCTTGCCGCTTTTTCTGCTTATTTACACGTTTTTTAGCTGTTCACACGCTCAATTTCGATGTCTTTTAATAGTTCTCTGACGACATAGCTGGCCATGATGAGCCCTGCTACAGACGGAACGAACGCATTGGAAGACGGAGGCATTTTCGCTTTGCGGATTTCCGCATTGTCATTGCCAACCTCTTTCCGGACATCCTCCCTGATGACAATCGGGCTTTCGTCAGAAAAGACGACAGGAATTCCTTTTTTTACTCCTTCTTTTCGCAGGCGAGTACGGATGACCTTCGCGAGTGGATCTGTGTGCGTCTTGAAAATATCAGCAATCTGGAACCGCGTAGGGTCCATTTTATTAGCCGCACCCATGCTTGAAATCATCGGTATGCCTCGGTTGATGGATTCCTTGATCAAATGGATTTTGTAAGAAATTGTATCCGAAGCATCGACGATAAAATCAAGGTCGTAGCCAAAAATCTCTTCATACGTTTCTTCCGTATAGAACATTTTCAGTGCGACAACTTCGCATTCAGGATTGATATCCATGATCCTGTCACGCATCACTTCGACCTTTTGCTTGCCGACTGTCGAAAGCAGCGCAATCAGCTGGCGGTTGACATTCGTGATATCGACATCATCCTTGTCGATCAAAATAAGCTTCCCTACACCAGACCGTGCCAGCGCTTCTGCCGCGAATGAACCGACACCGCCGATTCCCAATACGGCTACAGTACTGTTTTTCATTATATCAAGGCCCTCTTTGCCGATGGCCAGTTCATTTCTAGAAAATTGATGAAGCATCCAGACTCACTCCAAATATAAGATTGGTGTTACTATCTATACCCGCTTTCGAATATAACATACCTATCGTTAAATTCAAGTATTTTTATAGGAATTAATGTGTATTGGAGCGATGAATAAAAGAGTTCTATTAAATATACGGCTTTTCTTGCGGACAAACGCAGGTCCAAAACCCGGATAACTGTCCGTTAGACCCTCTCTATCGGACAAACGCAGGTCCATAACCCGGATAACTGTCCGTTAGACCTGCTCTATCGGACAAACTCAGACCCAAAACCCTAATTACTGTCCGTTAGACCCTCTCTATCGGACAAACCCAGACCCAAAACCCTGATTACTGTCCGTTAGACGCTCTTTATCGGACAAACCCAGACCCAAAACCCTGATTACTGTCCGTTAGGCGCTCTCTATCGGACAAACGCAAATCCGAAAAGGAGAATACTGTCCGTTAGGCAGAAATGTCCATTAGCTTCTAAATCCCCGATTTCAAAAGCAATCCCCTATTCAAAGATTCCATTAAACAAAAAAACCATGCGGATGCATGGTTTTGGTGTACGTATGTAGGAAGAGTCCCAATCGTGCCGTCGCGTGGATGCCTTCGTCTTGAACCCGCTCTCAGCAGGTGGGTGCCCTGTTCCGGGTTTCTGTAAGTCCTCTAGCCAGAGGCATTTACGCGGCCCGAAAACTCGTGCTCCCGAAGGATAGATGTTAGGTCAAAACTTCAGGTTAAACAACGAACACATCAGGACTCTTCATCTGTTGTTATTATATTACCACACGCTCGAATCAACTTCAAGAAAATGGGCGTTGGATATTACTGGTCTTTTTTAACATTTAATGACAAATGCAATTCATCCAGCTGGGCTCCGCTTACCTCGCCAGGAGCGTCTGTCAAAAGGTCGCTTGCGCTTGCTGTTTTCGGGAAGGCGATTGTGTCTCGCAGGTTTGATCTGCCCGCAAGCAGCATCACCATCCTGTCTAGTCCAAGCGCAATGCCTCCATGTGGCGGTGTGCCATATTCGAAGGCTTCAAGCAGGAAGCCGAATTGTTCGTATGCCTGTTCTTTAGTGAAACCAAGCACTGAGAACATTTTTTCCTGGACATCTCTTTCAAAAATCCTCAAGGATCCGCCGCCAAGTTCATAGCCGTTCAGAACAATGTCATACGCCTGTGCTTTGACATTAGCTGGATCGCTCTCAAGCATTGGCAGGTCTTCGCGGACTGGCATGGTAAATGGATGGTGTGCAGCAAAGTAACGGTCTGCTTCTTCGTCGAATTCCAACAGCGGCCAGTCTGTCACCCATAGGAAGTTGAATTTGCTCTGATCGATCAATTCGAGCTCTTTTCCAAGCTTCAAGCGCAATGCTCCAAGCGCATCTGCCACGACATTTTTCTTATCTGCCACGAACAACAGAAGGTCACCGGCAGTGACATCAAGCTGGGCTTGAAGAGCAGCCTGTTCTTCTTCGCCAAAGAATTTAGAGATCGGTCCTTTTAGGCCATCTTCTTCCGCTTTCAGCCAAGCCAGGCCTTTCGCTCCGTATACAGCCACAAATTCAGTCAGGCCATCAATATCCTTGCGTGAGTACTTGGCTGCTGCACCTTTGACATTGATTGCCTTGACCTGGCCGCCGCCTGCGACTGCAGATGCGAATACCTTGAACCCGGAATCCTTGACCGTTTCGGAAAGGTCAACAAGCTCCATGCTGAAGCGTGTATCCGGCTTGTCGGATCCAAAGCGGTCCATTGCTTCCTGGTAACTCATACGAGGGAATGGCAATGCCACTTCCAATCCTTTTACATCCTTCATGACTTTTTGCACCATTTTTTCAGTAAGGCCCATGATATCTTCCTGGCTCATGAAGCTTGTTTCGATATCAATTTGCGTGAATTCCGGCTGGCGGTCAGCACGCAGGTCCTCATCGCGGAAGCATCGGGCAATTTGGTAATAACGCTCGAAGCCGCCAACCATCATCAGCTGCTTGAAAATCTGTGGAGATTGCGGAAGAGCGTAGAATTCACCCGGATGAACACGGCTTGGTACGAGATAATCCCTCGCTCCTTCAGGCGTGCTCTTTGTTAAAATTGGTGTTTCAACATCCAGGAACCCTTCGCCATCCAGGTAATCGCGGATTGCTTTTGTTACCTGATGCCTCATCTTAAATGTCTCGAACATGACAGGGCGGCGAAGATCAAGATAGCGGTATTTCAAACGCACATCTTCTGATACATCCGTTTTGTCTGCAATCACGAAAGGTGTTGTTTTCGCTTCATTTATAATGGTCAGTTCCTCAACCTGGACTTCGATCTTTCCAGTTTTAAGGTTTTCGTTTACACTGCCTTGTTCGCGGGCAATGACGGTCCCTTTCACATCGAGGACGTATTCTGTACGGACCTTCTCGGCGATGGAAAGTGCCTCAGATGAAACTTCAGGATTAAAAACAATCTGGACAAGGCCTGTTCTGTCCCGGAGGTCGATGAAAATCAGCCCTCCCAGGTCACGGCGCTTTTGCACCCAGCCTTTCAGCGTAACCTTTTCACCAATTGCCTTTTCTGTTACTTCGCCGCAAAAATATGATCTCCCAAACATGTAAACTCCCCCACTATCTGCTGATTTCCTTGAATTTTTCAATAAAGCTCTCAAGCGGCAGTTCTGTCTGCTCCCCGTCCGCCATTGATTTCAGATTGATTTTATTTTCTTTCAGTTCATCTTCACCCAGAACAGCCACGTACCTGGCATTGACTCTGTCTGCAGCCTTGAACTGAGCTTTGATTTTACGATCAAGATAATCGCGTTCTGCTGAGAACCCTGCCATCCTTAACTTGTGAAGCAGGCCAACCGTATAATCTTTCGCTTCATCACCGAGTGAAACGAGATAGCAATCGATTTCTTCCTTTACCGGCAGTTCGACACCTTCTGCATCAAGGGCAGAAAGCAACCTCTCAATACTCAGTGCAAAACCGATACCCGGTGTTTCCGGACCGCCGATTTCTTCGACCAGACCATTGTATCTGCCGCCGCCGCAAAGCGTGGTGATGGCGCCGAAACCTTCAGCATTACTCATGATTTCAAAAGCCGTGTGATTATAGTAATCCAGGCCGCGCACAAGATTGGCATCTATTTCGAATTCAATTCCAAGGTCTGTCAGGTATTTTGTGACTTTGTTAAAATATTCCCTTGAGTCATCCGTCAAATAATCAATGATGGATGGTGCTGACTTCATCAGCTCGTGGTCACGGTCCGCTTTGCAATCAAGGATGCGCATTGGATTCTTTTCAAGGCGGTTCTGGCAGTCACTGCAGAATTCCCCGATCCGCGGTTTGAAGTGGTTCACAAGTGCCTCTCTGTGTGCAGTACGGCTTTCCTTGTCTCCGAGGCTATTTACCACCAACTTCAGCTTTTTCAGCCCCAGTTCCTGATAGATTCCCATCGCAAGTGAAATCACTTCAGCATCGATCGCAGGATCCGCGCTTCCCATTGCTTCTACGCCAAACTGGACAAATTGGCGGAAGCGTCCTGCCTGGGGACGTTCATAACGGAACATCGGCCCCATGTAGTACAGCTTAACCGGCTGGTTCGGATTTCCGAACATTTTATTCTCGACAAAAGAGCGGACAGCCGCTGCTGTTCCTTCCGGGCGCAGTGTCAGGCTGCGGTCTCCTCTGTCAGTGAATGTGTACATTTCTTTTTGAACGATATCCGTCGTATCCCCAACACCTCGCTGGAATAATTCTGTATGCTCAAAAATCGGTGTCCTGATTTCCCGATACTGGTATCTTTCACAAAGTTCTCTTGCTTTCGCCTCAATAAGCTGCCATTTTTCAGTCTGGCCTGGCATAATGTCCTGTGTTCCGCGTGGAATTTTAATTTGATTCGACACAGTTCATCCTCCTCCATTCAATAGATCATTATGTATCGAAAAGCGCAAGCGCCTTGGTCAGCCCCGACAAGCGTTGGACGGCCGACCGTTGAAGTCGTTCTTTGACTTCATTGGCAGGACCGAACTCGAAAAGCGTAGGCGACTGCGCAACTCCGACAAGCGCTGGAGGGCCTGACAGTGAAGTCGTTCTTTGACTTCATTGGCAGGACCGAAGCGTCTCGAGGAGTTAGGAGCCACAGCTAGACAAACGTCTCGAGGGGCTAGGCGCTGGAGCTGGACAATTCTCAAAGTAAATTGTATACATTCTTATCCCGAAAAAAAGAATGCAAAAAAGCCCCCAATCCCTTGCTATAATAACAAGGGACGAGAGCTTTGATTCCCGTGGTGCCACCCTAATTGAAGCGCCGATTGGCACTTCCTCTTTAACAGTTAACGCCTGCCTACGTCTTCTCCTACTGACGGCAACGCCGATGTTCAGAGAAAATCCTTCGGAGTGTTCATTCACCAGGTCATCATGCAGAAATGCTTCCAGCCACGGCATTTCCTCTCTTGCCATTTGAATCCTGGCTACTATGCTCCATCAACGGTATGTTTTCCGTATGACATTTTATTTATATTATAATACGGAGTCCAATTAGCAATGTCAAGCACAATTCAATAACGTTCCAGCTGTTTTTTCAATTTTCTCACGTCGCGGAGAGAAAGCCCGAATTCTGACGCCAATTCCACGACGTGGGAGTTTTGTTCTTTTTGGATGAAATCGTGGAAATCCACCCCAAATAACTGGTTCTCACCGGTCGATGCGGAAATTCCTTTATCACTGAACCGCATGGTATCACCTTCCAATTGTTTATTGCCTATTATTCTTCCCACCCTTTTAGGATTTTATATACGTTTTATCCTATTGAATTTTCTTTATTAATTCCGATATAAGTAAAAAGTCTTCGTGATTTTGCCGGTAAATTCCGGTAATATATTTTTTATAAGACTCTATTAAGAATAAGGGAGGGAGATCATGCCCAGAAAGAAAATGGTTCCTGTCATCCTTTGCCTGATGCTCTTATTTGGGAACCTGCCCGTTTTGGAATCAGCCAAAGCAGACAATGGCAGTGTATCGATTACTGCCACAAGCTTGAATGTCAGAAATGGTCCTGGACTGAGTTACCCTGTTACAGGTTCGGTTAAAAAAGGGGAAAAACTTCCAATCATCAAGGAAGAAGGCGATTGGATCCAAATCAGTTTTGGCGGCAGCAGAAAGGGCTGGGTAGCAAAATGGTTCACTGCAAAGGAAGCCGTTAAACCAGCTGTTTCGCAAAAGCCAGCGGGGAATTCGGGAAGCGTAACAGTCGATGGACTGCGGGTAAGGAAAGGACCGGGCACCAATTACGAAGTGGTAGGATCCTTTAATAGTGGACAA
Organism: Chryseobacterium sp. ISL-80; assembly: GCA_018613055.1. Taxonomy (GTDB): domain Bacteria; phylum Bacillota; class Bacilli; order Bacillales; family Cytobacillaceae; genus Mesobacillus. Next base: position 284,823 of record JAGGQZ010000003.1, read on the forward strand.
GCTGTCGAGGTGCTCAGTTCAAAAGGTAATTGGGCAGAAGTAAGAACAGCCGCTTTACGAGGCTGGGTTTCCATGGAGTACATAAACTCGAAAAAGAATGAAACGACCGCACAGCCAGCCAAACCTGCTGAATCAAGCGGGACGGTCACCGCCACTTCCCTGAATGTAAGGGAGAAACCAGCGTTAAACGCCAGTAAAGTTGGACAGCTAAACAATGGAGCTGTCGTTCCAGTCCACTCTAAGTCCAATGGCTGGGCAGAGATTACATATGCAGGGAAAAAGGCATGGGTAAGCGCTGATTACTTAAAGATTAGCGAATCACCTGCTTCTGGCAGTGCCAATTCGGCTCCTGCCGATCAATTCACGGGTACGGTAACGGCATCTAACCTGAATGTCCGTAGCCAAAATTCACTTAATGGGTCTGTCATCGGTTCTGTTTCCAAGGGGCAGAACTTCAAAATCCTTGATGAAAGAAACAAATGGGTCAAAATTGAATTTCAGTCAGGGAAAACAGGCTGGGCTGCCGGCTGGTTTTTCGATATAAAGAAAAGCGGACCTGGTGCTGCACCAAACCAGCCAGTCAAAAACAGCAATGTCTCCATGCTCCATGACGGGACAAATATCCGCAAAGGCCCAAGCACAGGGACACCGGTGATTTTTCGTGCCAATCTGGGAGACAGCTTTGAGATCATAAGTGTCGAAAAGGACTGGTATAAAATCGCTCTCCCGAATGGAGCAACCGGCTTTGTTGCAGGATGGATCGTTTCAGTACAGGGCAATGCACCGCAAATAGAAAAGCCAGGTGCAGAAAAGCATACGAAAAATAAAACGATTGTCATTGACCCCGGGCATGGCGGCCGTGACAATGGTACAACCGGCGTGAGAGGATCTTTGGAAAAAACAATCACATTGAGAACAGCACAGCTTTTATACGAAAAGCTAAGAGCAGCTGGCACGAACGCCGTCCTGACCCGGAATAACGATCAATACATCTCACTGGGGTCCAGGGTCAGCAGCTCACATTACCATAATGCCGACGCTTTTATCAGCATTCATTATGACAGCATCAATGACAGGACTGTCAGGGGTATGACTACGTATTATTATAATTCAAAGCAAAAGCCCCTGGGCGAACAAATCCACTCCTCGGTAGTAAGCAAAACGATGCTTAAAGACCGCGGCTCCCGCTTTGGCGACTATCATGTCATCAGGGAAAACAGACAGGCAGCCGTACTCCTTGAATTAGGCTATCTAAGCAACCCGGCAGAGGAAATGCTCGTCAATACTCAGCAGTACCAGGAAGCCGTAGCCAATGGTATTTTTGAAGGGCTGGCTCGCTATTTTAAAAACAATTAAAAAGAAGGGATCCCGCTCTTTCGGGATCCCTTCTTTTCTCGTGGATTCATTTACTGTCGATGATTAAAGTTACCGGACCGTCATTTATCAATTGAACGTCCATCATGGCGCCAAATACGCCAGTTTCCACCTTCAATCCTTTTTCGGCAAGAAAACGGTTGAATGCTTCATAGATGGTTTCTGCATGGTCGGGCTTTGCTGCATCCATGAAGTTCGGACGGCGTCCCTTGCGGCAATCTCCATACAGTGTAAACTGGGAAACAGAAAGAATCTCTCCCCCGACATCAAGCAGAGAAAGATTCATTTTTCCGGCTTCATCTTCAAATACTCTTAGATTTGCTGCTTTCTCAGCGAGAAACGCAGCATCTTTTTCAGTATCCTCATGGGTAACACCCACCAGGATGACAAATCCCTTTTCAATGGAGCCTGTTATTTCTCCATCAACGGTTACTTTTGCTTCTTTGCTTCTCTGTATCACTAAACGCATTGTGTATCTCCTTAAACGTCAGTCTGCATGGTCCTTAAATTGGTTATAAACCAGGAATTAACTCATGACCCTTCTTACAGCGTAGATATCGGGAATCTGCTTGATCCGGTCCACGACTTTTTGCAGGTGGCTGACATTATGGATGGCAATTGACATATTGATGGTCGCCATTTTATTTTTATCTGACTTGCCGGAAACAGCAGTGATATTTGTCTTCGTTTCATTGACGGCCTGCAGTACCTCGTTCAGCAATCCTCTGCGGTCATAGCCGCTGATCTCGATGTCGACATTGTATTCTTTCCGGTCATTAAGGGCCGTTTCCCATTCTACCGGGATCAGCCTTGCCTGAGCATCCTCTGTGTGGATGTTCGTGCAATCGGAACGGTGAACGGATACACCCCTGCCTTTTGTGATGAATCCTACAATATCATCTCCAGGTACAGGGTTGCAGCAGCGAGAAAGCCTGATCAGCAGATTGTCGATACCAGAGACCCGAACACCAGATTCACGTTTCTTCGCAGGCGTGAAAGACTTCAGCTCGGAAACAGCATTCGAGATATCCTTCTCCTGCTCAAGGTCACGCTGCTTACGAAGCTTTTCCGTCAGCCTGTTCGCCACCTGGAGCGCGGTGATGCCGTTATACCCAATCGAAGCGAAAAGATCTTCTTCATTGGTAAAATTGAATTTCTCCGAAACTTTTTTAAGATTTTCAGTAGTCAGGATTTCTTTAACATCAAAATCCATATTACGGATTTCTTTTTCTAAAAGCTCCCGGCCTTTTTCAACATTCTCATCCTTCTGCTGCTTTTTGAAGAATTGGCGAATCTTGTTTTTGGCCTGGGAGGTTTGCGCAAGCTTAAGCCAGTCCTTGCTTGGACCGTAAGAATGTTTGGACGTGAGGATTTCAATGATATCCCCTGTCTTCAGCTGGTAATCAAGTGTGACCATTTTGCCGTTGACTTTCGCGCCAATCGTCTTGTTGCCGATTTCAGAGTGAATCCGATAGGCGAAATCGATTGGGACAGAACCAGCAGGCAATTCGATGACATCGCCTTTTGGAGTGAAAATAAATACCATATCCGAGAATAGGTCAATTTTGAGAGACTCCATGAATTCTTCGGCATTCGCGGTATCATTCTGGAATTCAAGGATTTCCCTGAACCAGGATAGCTTCGTTTCAAAATTGGAACTATCAGCAGGTTTACCTTCTTTATAAGCCCAGTGTGCAGCCACCCCGAATTCGGCGATCCGGTGCATTTCATCTGTCCTTATCTGGACTTCGAGTGGATCCCCCTTCGGACCAATGACTGTAGTGTGCAGCGACTGGTACATATTAGGCTTTGGCATCGCAATATAGTCCTTGAACCGGCCAGGCATCGGTTTCCAGCAGGTATGGATGATCCCAAGGATCGCATAGCAGTCTTTAATGCTGTTGACAACAATCCTCACTGCCAGCAGATCATAAATCTCATTGAACTGCTTGTTTTGCAGCACCATTTTTCGATAGATGCTGTAAATATGCTTCGGCCTTCCAGAAATTTCCGCCTTGATTGAAACCTCTTTCATCCTTTCCCTTACCTCGTCAATGACCTCATCAAGGTACTGTTCGCGTTCTGCCCGTTTCTTTTTCATCAGATTGACGATCCGGTAGTATTGCTGAGGGTTCAGATAGCGCAATGCTGTATCTTCAAGTTCCCATTTGATCTTGGAGATACCAAGCCTGTGAGCGAGAGGAGCAAAGATTTCCAATGTCTCATTGGAAATCCTCCGTTGCTTTTCACTTGGCAAATGCTTCAGAGTCCTCATATTATGAAGGCGGTCAGCAAGCTTGATCAGGATGACACGAATATCCTGTGCCATCGCCACAAACATTTTCCGGTGGTTTTCCGCCTGCTGTTCTTCATGCGACTTGTACTTGATTTTACCCAGCTTCGTGACGCCATCAACAAGCATCGCCACTTCGTCATTGAAGGCTTCTCTTAAATCATCAAGAGTCACTTCCGTATCTTCGACGACATCGTGAAGAAAACCGGCTGCGACCGTTGCCGGGTCCATCTCAAGGTCGGCAAGGATACCCGCTACCTGGATAGGATGGATGATATACGGTTCACCCGACTTCCTGAATTGATCGTGATGAGCCTGCCTGGCGAACTCATATGCCTTCCTTACCAATTCAACATGTTGATCATTTAAATATGATTTTGTACAGTCAATGACTTGTTCCGCTGTCATTACCTGGTCATTCGCCATAGGATCACCTAATTTAGATTACTTTATATATTAACCCGCTTTATATGAATCAGCGGGCACCAAGGAAAAAATCGACATAAACATGAAAATCCTTTATATACAATAATTATTCTTATAAAGGATTGTTACTATTATCAAAGAAAAAACCGAAGATGTAAAGAGAAAGGAAGAGATTTTACAGCAGAAATTAAAAAAATTGTCGAAAGATATTTAATTTCCGTCAATTTGCCCTTAAAAGCCATTTTTACGCCTTCCCCTTCGCGATTCAATTCCTATAAGAAAAGGGCACTTCGCGAGGAAGCGCCCGTGTGATTAAAATTCCATAAGGGTTAAGACATCATAGCCCTCAAGTTTATCGCGGCCATCCAAATAAGTTAGCTCGATCAGGAATGCGATACCAGCTACAATACCGCCCAGTTCTTCAACTAGCTTGATCGTCGCTTCAATCGTTCCTCCAGTAGCGAGCAGGTCATCGGTGATCAAGACTCTTTGCCCTGGCTTGATTGCATCTTTGTGGATCGTTAAAACATCGCTGCCATACTCAAGTCCGTAAGTGACCTTGATTGTCTCGCGCGGAAGCTTTCCTTCCTTCCTTACCGGCGCAAAGCCTACCCCATGTGCATAGGCAACCGGGCAGCCGATGATGAATCCACGGGCTTCGGGTCCGACAACAAGGTCGATGTTTTTTTCACGGGCATAGGCCACGATTTGGTCTGTAGCATATCTATAAGCATCACCATTGTCCATTAAGGTAGTGATGTCCTTGAATTTAATGCCGGGCTTTGGCCAATCGGGAACGATTGTTACGAATTGTTTCAAATCCATTGAATAATTGCCTCCTCATTTTTCACCGACTCTTGAATGAACTGTTCCAGCCAGTTCTTCAATTGCTCATACGATGAGTAGAGCAATTCGTTTTCAAGAGTGAATGCTTGCACCTTGTGCTGATATGTTTTGGATTCAGAAAGATCCCTTTTGGGGACATTTTCTTTTAGTGAAATAAACCCATTGTTTATTTTAACAAAATCTAGTTCAAAAAACACCTGCGACATAAATTCTACTGTTTCTTTCGTCCATCCCCTATGCTTGGCCAATTCATCGCCATACCGTTTGAGATCGAAGGGGCCTTTCTTGGCGAGAAAAGCATAAAACCATTTGAAGTGATCCCTGGTCGGCATAGTCGTGAAGAAATCACTATTTTCTTTGTGAAAATGGGCATAGATTCTTCCTGGATTCTTCTTCGCGAACAACCTTTCGAGAATATCCTTGGAAGGCGGCAGGTCCAGCAGGACGACGAATGAATCGTTTAGCTCAAACTGCTCTGCTTGTTCATCGGTCGTTATATGCTGCAATGAATCTCCGAGGATCGGAGTGAACTTAGTTGTCGATTCAGCATTGAAGTGGATCCAGTGAACAGGCTGGTCACCTGGAATCATGTCCGGAAGCTTTTCAATTCTTCTCAGTCCGCGGAAGTCAAATAGCTGCCATGACCTGACGGCTAAATCCCTTAGGAAAATCTGCGGCTTTTTGATATTGTTCCATTCATTTATTGATAATTCGCCAATGACCGACAGCTTGGAGCTCGGTGAAATATGCTCATGCAGGTGGCCAAACCCGAACCCAATTCCATCAATCACCGTACCATCTTCCTCAAGTGCCAATTTAAGATGGGATTGGTCCGCTCCTATTTTTCTGAGGGTAGAAATGTTCGCCCCATCAATCAGCACCTTCGGCTTGGGATTGCTGACGCCATATGGAGAAAGGAGGCCAAGCTCATTGATTGTTTCAATGCTAATCTCTTTAACATCTATTCTGGCATCTATATGCGACACGGGAATCAGATCTTCTTCCTTCAACTGCTCTTTCGCCAGCGCATTCAGCCTGGACCTTAATTCATCCACATCCTTAAGAGCCAGGGTCATCCCGGCAGCCATAGGGTGCCCGCCGAAGTGAGGAAGGATATCCCTGCAGGTTGATAGATTTTTAAAAAGGTCAAATCCAGCTATGCTTCGGGCAGATCCCTTCGCAAGCCCCTTTTCCTCATCAAAACTGAGGACAATCGTTGGCCGATAATATTTTTCTACCAGCTTGGAAGCTACGATTCCAATGACACCGGCGTTCCAGCCTTCCTTGCCAACGACGAGGACAGGATTATCGGCGATAGGATAACGCAGTTCCACTTCGGCAATGGCTTCTTCAGCAATCTGGGCAACAATACTTTGCCGCTCTTTATTGATTGAATCAATTTCTTCGGCCAGCATTTTTGCCTCTTCAGAATCGGATGTCATCATTAATTGTACTGCCGGGTCCGCACTGCCTAGACGGCCTGCTGCATTGACCCTCGGCCCAATCATGAAACCAATCGTTTCTTCATCAATTGCTGACCGGTCTGTTTTGGAGGACTTAAGAAGCGCATTCAAACCTGGTGTCTGGCTGGTCTTCAGGTTTTCAATGCCTTTTATGGCAATCAGCCTGTTTTCGCCAAGCAACGGCACTAGATCGGCAATCGTACCAATGGCAGCAAACTCCAGCAAATGCTCAGGAAGCCGGCCTAGCAAAGCGTGGGCAACCTTGAATGCTACGCCGACCCCAGCCAAATCCTTAAAAGGATATACACTGTCCTCCAACTTTGGATGGATGATGGCAAACGCATCAGGCAAGACAGGACCTGGTTCATGATGATCGGTTATGATCAGGTCGACGCCTATTTCCCTGGCAACCTTTGCTTCGTGAAGAGCCGAAATGCCGGTATCGACTGTGATGATCAGCCCGACGCCGTTTTCAGCAGCAGCTCTGAAAGCTTTTTCGTTTGGGCCGTATCCTTCTGTAAAACGGTTCGGTATGTAGTAGTCGGCGTTAGCACCCAATTCATCCAAGGCTTTCATCATAACCGTCGTACTGCTCACACCATCAGCATCATAATCTCCAAACACCCAAATGGGCTCCTGTGTTTCAACAGCCTTATTGATTCTCTCAACCGCCTTGTCCATATCCTTCAGCAAGAAAGGGTCGTGAAACTCACCTTTTTGCGCAAATAAAAAATACCGGGCATCTTCCACGGTATCCAGTCCGCGATTGACTAACAATGAAGCCGTCAGAGGAGTTACGTTCAGGTCTTTTGCGAGTGACTCTATTTTTATCATATCGGATTCTTTAACAATCCATCTTGATTTTGGCTTTAACATACGTTCACCTCTCAGCTTTATCATTATACAAAAGCGGAACGATGGTTTCAATGACAATGAATGCTAATCGCCATATTACTTCGTATTACGGAAAGCCTTAATTCCAATTAAACGATATATAAAATGGCAGCCTTTTTTAAGCTGCCATTTTGCTAGTATCAATGAATATCCTGAATTTGTTGTTCTTGTACTTGTTCCTCCTGAGCTGGTTCCTTTTGTGCCAGCTGTTCTTCCAATGACCTGTTTTTCTTTTTCAAAGTCTTTACCTCACGTTGTAGGACAAACATCCTAAACAAGCCCACTGAGCCTACAATGAGCCCTCCCATCAATACTGAACCCAGAATAACCAGGATCAGCGGCCATTTAGCTTCCCCAAATAAATAGTTCACTGTTACCGGGTCGACATTGATGACCGCAAAGACGGCAACAATCAACGCAAAAGCAAGCCCCAGCAGCAACGTCCATTGAAATTTCATGTATTCCCCTCCCTTTTAGGCTATTGAATCTCTACGTTATCCTCCAATGCACCACTTTCGCTGTATGGATTTATATGGACTAGGACATTCTGGACATTCTTGTTTTCCATCAGTTTCTTTTTTACACATTTTCCAATCTTATGGCCCTGCTCCACGGTAATATGCGGATCGACAGATATCTTCAAATCGATAATCACATAGTGTCCGTGCTCCCTTGCATGCAATTCATCCAGTTTCTTCACTTCTGGGATCGATTGGACGACAGTTCTGAATTCCTCTGTGTCCTCATCATGAAGTACATGGTCAAGCGTGTTATGGATAGACTCCTTGCCAAGCTTCCAGGCCATCCTGATAACCAGCAAGGCAACTAGCAAGCCTGTCACTGGATCGGCATATACCAGCCAGCCAATCCCAAACTTGCCTCCCAAGACAGCAGCGCTGATCCCAATTAGTGCGGCAATAGAGGAATAGACATCTGACCTATGCTCGTATGCATTCACAATCAATGCATCACTTTTCAGCTGTTTCCCCAGTCTATATTTATATCTGAACATTCCCTCTTTTACGATAATCGAAACGACAACAGCTACTATGGCAATGGATTTAGGCGCTTCGATCGGTTGGAAGAAGGCTTCAATGGAGGATCTGCCAATTTCAACACCCACGAGCATCAATAGGACGGCTACAATTATAGCCGCAATGGATTCAGCCTTGCCGTGTCCGTATGGATGATCCTCATCTGGTGGAGCCTTCGCCGCCTTCAAACCTATGTATACAGCCAGTGATCCTGCAACATCCGAGGCTGAATGGACAGCATCCGCAATAAGAGCTTTACTGTTAGCGTATATGCCAATGATCCACTTTAATGCCGCAAGAACAATATTTCCTACCACGCCAACCATTGCAGCAAACTCTGCCTTCTTAAATCGAACATCTTTTTCCAATGTAAAAATTCCTCCCTGCCCTGGCTTTTGATACAGTCAATATCCTTTCCCGCCATCTTTATTCTGTCGGCATTCACTTTATTTTATCCTGTAAAATGGGTGTTCTAACCAAAAAGAACAAAAAGCGCAAGCGCCTTGTTCAGCCCCGACAAGCGCTGGAGGGCCTGACAGTGAAGTCGTTCTTTGACTTCATTGGCAGGACTGAAGCGTCTCGAGGGGCTAGGCGCTGGAGCTGGATTAAGACACCCATATTGCAGTTATCCACACAAAAATGCTTTTATAATTTCCTATACAATGAAAAAATACCACGGGAAACCCGTGGTATTTTTTCATTGCGTATCTTAAACTTGAGGCTCATCTGAGTAGACTTTCTTTTCCTTGTAAGTCTTGATGGTGCCTTTTTTCTTAAGTTCTTTGACCTTCCATACATACCACAGCTGTGCCGCGATAAAAATGGAAGAATACGTACCTGCAATCAAACCAATAAGAAGCGCGAAAGAGAAATTCCAGATGGATGCACTTCCTAAAAGCAATAGAGCAACAACGGTAATCACAACTGTCATGATCGTGTTGACCGAACGGCCAAGTGTCTGACGAAGTGATGTATTAACGACTTCCGCGATTTCCTCCGGAGTCTTTAGGCGTCTTTTCTTGACCATGTTCTCGCGCATCCTGTCAAAGGTAACGATGGTGTCATTGATAGAATAACCAACAATCGTCAAGACCGCAGCGATAAAGGTAATATCGACTTCAAGCCTTGTTAGACTGAACAACACAATGATGAAGAATGCGTCATGAAGAAGTGCCAGCACAGCTGCCAATGCCATGTAAATTTCAAAGCGGATCGTTACATAGATAATGATACCTACCGAAGCAATGGCAACAGCTTTTACAGCATTTTTAGCCAATTCTTTTCCGATGGTCGGTGAAACGGTCCCAACATTCGGCTCTGCACCATATACATCTTTAAAATGGGATTTCAGTTCAGAAATCTCATCCTTGGATAAAACCCCTTTAAACCTAGCCACACCAATTTCGCCATTCTCGCCAGATATGACGATATCGTCTGTTTCCAGATCAACCTTATCCAGCTCATCCTTCACCTGCTCAGCTGTCAGCTTGCTGTCAGACAGGATTTCAACCCTTGTCCCGCTTGCGAAATCAATTCCAAGATTGAGGCGGAACATGAAGGTCGCAATCAAACCTATGACGACTAATGCTGCTGTTGCAGCAAAGAACTTATTCCTGTGTTTAATGAAATCAAAACGGTCAAATTTAGTTTTTAAATCGAGAGTATCCACACCTTCAGAGATATCATGGACTTCACTTGGCTTTACCCCGAACCATTGTGGTTTGTTCTTGAATAGTCCGCTGTTAACGAGCAGGCCAAGGAAAAGTCGGGCTCCGAAGACTGCGGTGATAAAGCTTGCCAGGATACTGATGATCAGCATGGTCGCAAAGCCTTTTACAGAGCTTGTACCATATGCGAACAATACAATCGCGGCCAGCAATGTGGTCAAGTTGGCATCAAATATGGTAGAAAGAGAACCTTTGCTTCCTGCATCAAATGCAGCCTTAATATTACGGCCAACTTTCAGTTCCTCTTTAATCCGTTCATATGTGATGATATTTGCATCAACTGCCATGCCGACGCCGAGGATCAATGCTGCAATACCCGGAAGTGTAAGCACGCCGTGCATCCAATCAAATACAAGCAGGATTAGGTAAACATAAATGGATAATGTGATCACTGCCACGATACCCGGAATGCGGTACAGGATCAGCATGAATGCGAAGACAGCAAGAATGCCGATGATCCCGGCGAAAATCGTCTCATTCAATGCCTGTTCACCAAACTTGGCGCCTACAGATGTTGAGTATGTTTCTTCAAGATTTACTGGCAATGAACCGGCATTTAGCAAAGATGCAAGCTGTTGTGCTTCCTCGATCGTAAAGTTACCGGTGATTTCAACATTCTTTTGATTCAGGATTTTATCTACATTAGGATTGGAAAGGAATTTAGGGTTTGGCTTCATCCTTTCTTCCTTGTAGGAATCCTTCCCTTCCTCGAAGTCAAGCCAGATGATCAGTTGATTATCCGGTGCCATATCACGGATTTCCTTTGTAATTTCACCGAATTGATCTCCATCCTTTAACGTGATCGAGATGCTAGGTTTGTTCTGCTGGTCAAAGCTTTGCTTCGCACCATTTTCCTCCAGGTCAGCGCCATCCATCATAACGCGGTCGTTCACGTCACGGAATGTAAGATTCGCTTCGGTCGAAAGGATTTCTCGTGCTTTGTTCTGGTCCTTGACCCCAGCAAGCTGGACACGGATCCGGTCATCTCCCTCTATTTGGATGTTCGGTTCACTTACCCCTAGAACGTTAACCCTTCGTTCAAGTGCTTCTGCAGTACTCTTCAGTGTTTCCCGGTCAACTTTTTGCCCTTCTTTTCCATGAAGAGGCGTGACCTCATAGAGAACTTCAAAGCCTCCCTGCAGATCAAGTCCAAGGTTGATATTCTTCAATATATTCTGGGTTGTTGCACCCATGGCGCTTCCGATTAAAATAACCAGCAAAAAGAAGGCCAAGATGCGGCTGCGTTTTACCATTATGTATAAATCCTCCTTATTCTTCGCACACAATACACATGCTGCCAGACAAATAAAAAAAAGACTTAATGAAAAAACTTGAACCAATTTATAGCATACTAATTATGTATCAGTTTAAAAAAACTGTCAATTAAGCTTTTTCCATTCTCTTCATCAGAAAGATTCATATGAAGGAAAATCGGGTTCTAGGTCATTTACATACTCCCGCTACTTCAACAATTCCTTCATCTCTTCTTCATCATCGAATGCAAAATCGCCAAGTTTGAAAGCTTCGACTGTGGTGAAATTCATGACGTCGCCGATTTTTGCAGATAGGATATCAGCGACAATTTCGTATAGTTGGATGTCTTCTTTTGGTTTTTTCCACTTTTTCTTGGTCAGGTACTCCCAGAGTTCAGGTCCTTTAACCTCTTCATAACCGAATATTTTGAATTCTTCAATTTTACTTTCCAGAGCCGGCTTTACTTGCTTGTAATATCGTCCATACTGATGGTTTTTTTCCATCGGCCTGGCCTCCTCGTCCAAATTTTCTGGTTTAATGTTTGAAGCTTGTCATGCTTTGTCCACTTTCCTGCATATAGTTAATTGTATATGAAATATGCATTTTTGAGAAGGCAGGGAGCGGAATGTCGAAGTTTTTAAAAGGAACATTTATTTTACTTATAGCAGGACTCGTCACGAGGGTGCTTGGTTTTATAAATCGGATTGTCATTGCCCGTTTTATTGGCGAAGAAGGTGTCGGCCTCTATATGATGGCATTCCCGACCATGGTGCTCGTTGTGACAATAACCCAGCTGGGACTCCCGGTCGCGATTTCTAAAAATGTGGCAGAAGCTGAGGCAAAGGGCGATTTTCGGAAAATCAAGAAGATTCTCGTCGTTTCTCTGGCTACGACCATCTCTCTGTCCGTATTATTTACACCTGCCCTCATTCTCCTGGCACCATACTTATCGGAAACTTTGTTCACAGACCCACGAACGCAGTGGCCGCTGCTGGCGATTGCTCCGATTGTACCGATTGTCGCCATATCCTCCGTTCTTCGCGGCTACTTCCAGGGCAGGCAGAATATGAGGCCATCAGCGATATCCCAGGTAATCGAACAGCTTGTGAGGATTACCTTGATTGCTGTTTTGACAAAAACCTTCATGCCGTATGGGATTGAATATGCTGCGGCAGGTGCCATGATCGCTTCCGTAATTGGGGAGCTCATTTCCTTGGTTTATTTAATGACCACCTTTAAGCTCAGAAAAAAATTCAGGCTTCGGAAAAACTTTTTCCAGTTCGTCCATTCCGGAAAATCGACATTCAATGATTTAATGAGGATCGCTTTGCCAACAACAGGTTCAAGAATGATCGGCTCTGTTTCCTGGTTTTTCGAACCAATCGTAGTTGCCCACAGTCTGGCGATTGCTGGTGTGGCAGCTGTTGCTGCGACCAAACAATATGGTGCATTGACAGGATTTGCCATGCCCTTGCTGTTATTGCCATCATTCATCACTTATTCACTGTCAACCTCACTTGTACCCGCAATCAGTGAAGCGAACTCAAAAAAGAATATGAAGGTGATTGAACACCTCCTTCAGCAATCTTTGCGCTTTTCCCTATTAACAGGCGGCCTTGCGATTGTCGTGTTGTATGTACTTGCTGAGCCTTTGATGACATTGATGTACGGGACTTCAAATGGTTCCCATTTCATCAAGCTGATGGCCCCCTTCTTCCTGTTCTACTATTTCCAGGGTCCGCTGCAGGCAGCACTGCAGGCTCTTGATTTGGCAAGGGCCGCCATGATTAACAGCCTGATCGGAAACCTGGCAAAAACAGCAGTCATCTTCCTGCTGGCAAGCCAGCCATCGTTTGGCATCAATGGAGTCGCACTTGGAATGGTCATGGGAATTGTCCTGATTACGCTTCTTCATTTTGCGACGATGTTGAAGGCTGTTTCCTTTACTTTTTACGTAAAAGATTATTTAAAGCTCTTTTCCATCATCATTCTTTCCGGCACATTGGGTTTCCTGCTATGGGATTGGCAGGGTGAAGCGCTGGGACTATCAGTAAGAATTCTTACCAATGCAGGAGCAGTAACAACCCTCTACTTATCACTTTCTGTTGCTCTTGGTTTGATCAGGAAAAATGAGCTTATGAGACTGCGATCAGTCTTAAAATCATTTTTTAGAAGGACGTATAGTTAAAAAACGTGGAGTATGCTTCCACGTTTTTATTTGTCTTTCACATCGATATAAAATTTTCCGTTCTGGTAGCTGCAAAAAGAAATCTCTCCTGGATCTCCATATCCTTTTTTCCTGAGCTTTTCCAGCATCCAGGATTTCGATTTGTCAATCATATCAAGATTATCTTCCTGTACCTCGCCATCGATGATCAACGGCAGGGCCAGGCTGCTGTTCTCCTGCTGATAACCCTGATTTTTCTGGAATATGGATAAAGTACCAGATGGCTCCAAGATCGCATACTCTACATCTGCGATATCCCCTACATCCTTTTCCCGCAATTGAAGCAGCAGATCGTCAAAATTGTATCTCTGCGATCGCATTGCTTTTTCATCAATCTTCCCATTATTAATAATGATAGTCGGCTTTCCATCCACAAGATCCCTGAACTTCTTGCTTTTAAGGGAAAGGATAGCCAGTGTAATTTGGATGATAACAAGTATACTGATGGGCAGAAGTGTATTGATTAACGGATCTTTCGTGTTTTCTATGGCCAGGGAAGCCATCTCTGCGATCATGATATAGACAACCAAATCCAGGATGCTCAATTCACCGATTTCCCTTTTTCCCATTAAACGAAAAATCAACAGGATCAATAAATAAAGGAGCATTGTCCTAAAAAGGATGATGAAGTATTGTTCCATTTTTCCCCCGCCCTTCTTCTCACAGCATTCCTCCTTAGTGTTTAATTTTCCTTTAAAAAAATACTTACAGTTTCTGCTTTTTTCAACTGCCATACAGCTGAAAATTTGATTCTAATTGTCCATTTTCCTGAATATGCTTGTACTAGGGTTTTCCCGGTTGCAGGGGATCAGACTAGAGAGGAGAGGGGTTAATGGAATCGAAAAGTTTAGGCAGGGCCGTCCTGTACGGAGTGATTGCCATTTTTCTACTGGCAATCGTGAGCAGTTTTATAGTTTCACTTCTGTTAAAATTCACTTCAGTCCAGGAATCATCGCTTCAATATGTGATGACTTCCATCTCGTTTTTATCGATTTTTATCGGCGGATTTGTTACTGGCGGGAACGGCAAGGAGAAAGGCTGGATGATTGGCGGAGGAACAGGCCTCGTTTATTCCCTGATTATTTTCCTGTTTCAGTATCTCGGTTACGACAGTCTCTTTTCATTGGAACAAGTCATCTACCATATTTGTTACATCCTTACAGCGATGATGGGCGGTATACTCGGAGTCAACATTGTCGGCGGCACGTCAAAAGCATAAAAAAAGAAGCGGGCAAAAGTCCGCTTCTTTTTTGTCAGTAAAACTTGTAACCTTTTGAGAGTTGTACAGCTCCAACGTTTGTCAGGGCTGTACAATTTCAGCATGCGTTTATACGCCTGCAGATTCTTTGACATCGCGGATAGCCGCGCGGTCATATGTAAGACGGCTTCCGTCGCCACATTTGATGACAACAGTACCTTCATCGATTCCATCAACGATTCCATGCAAACCGCCGATCGTCACGACCTTATCCCCTTTTTGCAGGTCGCTCTGCATTTGCTGAACCGCTTTTTGCCTCTTTTGCTGCGGGCGGATCAACAAGAAGTAGAATAATACGAACATCAGCAATAACGGGAATACTGTACCTACTAATCCTTCCATTTCTTTCCCTCCTTTCTTATTCAAGGCTGCTGTAGCTTTGAGCCAGAACAGCCTCATTAAAAAGCAGTTTATTTAGAAGTTTTTGGCGTTCGGTTTATTGAAACCATACTGCTCAAAAAACTCATCTCTAAAGTCCCCCAGACGGTCTTCACGGATCGCCTGTCTGACCTGCTCCATTAAGTTTATCAGAAAATGAAGATTATGATAAGAAGTAAGTCTAATTCCGAATGTTTCATCCGTTTTAATCAAATGGCGGATGTATGCCCTGCTGTAATTTTTGCAAGTATAGCAG
Organism: Chryseobacterium sp. ISL-80; assembly: GCA_018613055.1. Classification (GTDB taxonomy): domain Bacteria; phylum Bacillota; class Bacilli; order Bacillales; family Cytobacillaceae; genus Mesobacillus. Next base: position 300,253 of record JAGGQZ010000003.1, read on the forward strand.
TCACAGTTCGGATCCAATGGGCCGAAATCACGAGCGAACTTGGCGTTCTTGACAACCAGTCTGCCCTCGCTTGTCATCAGTGTGCCATTCCGTGCGATACGGGTCGGCAATACACAATCGAACATATCAATCCCGCGGATGGCGCCATCAATCAAGGAATCCGGCGAGCCTACTCCCATCAGATAGCGCGGCTTGTCAGATGGCAGCCATGGAGTAGTAAATTCAAGCACCCTGTTCATGACATCCTTCGGTTCGCCGACTGACAGGCCTCCAACTGCATAGCCAGGGAAATCCATGGAAACCAGGTCCTTTGCGCTCTGCTTCCTTAATTCCTCATATTCACCGCCCTGGACGATTCCGAATAATCCCTGGTCCTGCGGACGCTGATGAGCTGTCAGGCAGCGCTCGGCCCAGCGGGAAGTCCTTTCGACCGACTTTTTCATATAATCAAATTCCGCAGGATATGGCGGGCACTCGTCAAATGCCATCATGATATCTGATCCAAGAGCGTTCTGGATTTCCATCGCCTTTTCCGGAGAAAGAAATAGCTTGTCCCCATTCAAATGATTGCGGAAGTGGACGCCCTCTTCTTCGATCTTTCTGAACTCGCTTAAAGAGAATACCTGGAAACCACCTGAATCGGTGAGGATCGCACGGTCCCAGTTCATGAATTTATGCAGGCCGCCAGCTTCTTTGACGATTTCATGTCCTGGTCTCAGCCAAAGATGATAGGTGTTGCTCAGGATAATCCCGGCCCCCATCTGGACCAATTCCTCTGGTGACATTGTTTTGACGGTCGCCAGGGTTCCAACGGGCATGAAGACTGGGGTTTCAAAAGAGCCGTGCGGTGTATGCACTCGCCCTAGCCTCGCCCCTGTCTGCTTACAGGTTTTAATTAATTCGTAACGGATTGCTGACAATGTTCAAGCTCCTTCCAGAAGTCCAAAGTTCATTTTAATGTTTTTACTAAAGAATCAGCATCGCATCTCCGAAACTGAAAAAGCGATATCTTTCCTCCACTGCTTTATTATAGGCATTCAGGACATTTTCCCGTCCAGCCAAAGCGCTTACCAGCATAATCAGTGTCGACTTCGGCAAGTGGAAATTGGTGATCATCCCGTCGATTGCCTTGAACTCATAACCAGGGTAGATGAAGATGCTTGTCCAGCCATTTTCAGCGACAAATTTACCATCATTCGCCGTCGCGATCGTTTCAAGTGTCCGTGTTGATGTCGTTCCCACAGTGATAATCCTGCCGCCCTGCTCTCGGACTGTGTTCAAAAGCAATGCCGTACCTTCTGTCACCTGGTAAAATTCAGAGTGCATATCGTGCTCCTCGATGGAATCAACACTCACAGGCCTGAACGTCCCCAGACCGACATGGAGAGTAATAAAGGCGATATGGACGCCCATCTCCTTGATTTCTTCCAACAGGCTCTCGGTAAAATGCAAGCCCGCTGTCGGCGCTGCTGCAGATCCTCTTTCCCTTGCGTAAACCGTCTGGTATCTGTCCTTATCCTCAAGCTGTTCCTTGATATAAGGAGGAAGCGGCATTTCTCCAAGCTGTTCGAGCACTTCATAGAAAATGCCTTCATAGGAGAACTTCATATTCCTGCCGCCATGCTCGGCTTCCCCGGTGCATACTGCTGTCAAAAGGCCGTCGCCAAAAGTGATTTTCGTGCCTTCCTTCACTCTTTTCGCCGGTTTAACAAGCGTTTCCCACTCATCACCCTCAAGCTGTTTCAGAAGCAGAACTTCAATCTTTGCCCCGGTATCCTCTTTCAAGCCAAAAAGCCTTGCAGGAAGTACCTTGGTGTCATTCAAGACAAGGCAATCCCCTGGCTTAAGATAGTTTTTAATGTTCTTGAAAATATCGTGTTCCAGGCTGCCCGTTTCTTTATTCAATACCATCAGTCTGCTCTCCGCTCTTTGTTCAAGCGGAGTCTGGGCAATCAGTTCCTCCGGCAAATGAAAATCAAACATATCTACTTTCATGATGTCACCCTTACTAAGTTTCTATATATTTTTGATGCTCCAAGCTTATCTGAATCGGCCGATCAAGTAAAAGATCGCTGATAAGATGATGCTTGCCAGAATGGAAGTCACTATTGGAAAGAAAAAGGTTGTGTTTCCTTTTTTAATGACAATGTCCCCTGGCAGCCTTCCTAAATTGATAAACTGCATAATGAAGCCAATGATGAAGATGACTGCTCCGGCGATCATGACGAACTTTGCTGCTCCTGTCATCGTTCTGGCACCTCCATTTCAAAATGTCGGTATACAGCCTCCGTTACAATTCTTCCCCTTGGAGTCCTCTGCAAAAAACCGATCTGCAATAGGTAGGGTTCGTACACATCTTCTATCGTCTGAGATTCCTCTCCTATCGTAGCAGAAATCGTCTCTAAGCCGACCGGGCCGCCTCGGTATTTTTCAATGATGCCCTTAAGCAATTTATGGTCGATATGGTCTAGGCCCAAACGGTCGACCTGCATGAGCTCCAGTGCTTCCCGGGCAAGTGTTTCCTCAACCGCGCCATTGCCGCGCACCTGCGCAAAATCACGCACACGCTTCAACAGGCGATTGGCGATCCTTGGTGTCCCTCGCGATCTTCTCGCGAGTTCCTGGGCCGCAAGCCAGTCTATCTCCGTTTCCAAAAGCTCGGCTGTCCTGACCACGATATCGGTTAGCTGTACCTCATTATAGTATTCCAAACGGCTCAATACTCCAAACCTGTCTCTTAATGGTGCCGACAGGGAACCAGCACGGGTTGTCGCGCCAACGAGAGTGAATGGCGGCAAATCAAGCCGGACAGAACGGGCACTTGGCCCTTTTCCGATGACGATGTCGAGGCAGAAATCCTCCATTGCTGGATAGAGCACTTCCTCAATCGTTCTCGGCAACCTGTGGATTTCATCAATGAACAGAACATCGCCAGGTTCGAGAGCTGTCAAAATAGCCGCTAAATCACCAGGCCTTTCAATAGCCGGACCTGAAGTTGTCCTGAGGTTGACACCCATTTCATTGGCGATGATCGCTGCCAGTGTAGTCTTTCCCAGGCCCGGTGGTCCATAGAGCAAGACATGGTCAAGCGTTTCACGCCTCATTTTTGCTGCTTCAATAAACACCTCAAGATTGGCCTTCACTTTATCCTGGCCGATATATTGTCTTAGAGTCTGGGGGCGCAGGCTTTGCTCAAATGAAATGTCCTGGTCTCCCGCTTCACTGGAGATGATTCGTTCTTCCATCTGTTTCTCACCTCTTTTATGCTGGATAATCGAACCTGCTGATTAACTGGTCTGTTATCACCCAGTTTACTTTAAAAGCTTTTGCAATGCTTTTTTGATGTATTGATCTGTTGTCAGTTGCTCTTTTTTCAAATCCGGAGTGATTTTGCGGATTTCTTTTTCCGAGTATCCAAGTGCCTTCAAAGCGAGCAGCGCTTCATCTAATTCATTGGACTGGGAAATCGTCGCAGCCACCTCATCGGCATTGAATAGATTAGGGAAGTAATCCGGTACCAGGTCATGCAGCTTTCCCTTCAGATCAAGAATCATCTGTCTTGCTGTCTTCTTGCCTACTCCAGGAAACTTGACGAGGAACGATTCATCCTCATATTCGATCGCCTGGACAACCTGGCCAGGTTCTCCCGAAGCAAGGATGGCCAGTGCCCCTTTCGGCCCGATGCCTGAAACATTCAAAAGCCTGGTGAAAAGTGCTTTTTCTTCCCGGGTCTTGAACCCATAAAGGGAAATGAGGTCTTCACGGACATAATGATATGTAAAAATACAAACCTCTTTGCCTGCTTCTCTGGTGAACACAAAAGGATTTGGCGTCATGATTTGATAGCCAATACCCCCGTTTTCAATCACTATATATTCAGGACCGACAAAATCGACGGTGCCTTTTATGAATTCATACAATACTCTCGCCCCTCTGCTTTGCTGTAACTCATTTTAACATACTCCTTTTAAAGGTATGAACAAAAATATGCAAAAAGGCGAACATATGATCATTTTATAAGAAAAGCGCAAGCGCCTTGGTCAGCCCCGACAAGCGTTGGAGGGCCGACCGGTGAAGTCGCTCTTTGACTTCACCGGGCGGACCGAAAACGAAAAGCGGAGGCGACTGCCCAACTCCGACAAGCGCTGGAGGGCCTGACAGTGAAGTCGTTCTTTGACTTCATTGGCAGGAGCGAAATCGAAAAGTTTAGCCGACTGCCCAGAAACGCAGAAACTTGAGACTCCGACAAAGAAGCGCTTTTTGCTTCTGTCGGCGGAGTTGAAGTTTCTGCGTTTCTAGGAGGCGACACTAGACAATTCGAAAAGCGGAGGCGACTGTCCAACTCCGACAAGCGCTGGAGGGCCTGACAGTGAAGTCGCTCTTTGACTTCATTGGCAGGACCGAAGCGTCTCGAGGAGTTAGGAGCCGCAGCTAAACAAGCGACTCGAGGAGTTAGGAGCCGCAGCTAGACAAACGTCTCGAGCTGCTCAAAGCTATCGCTTCTCGCAAGATACTCGAGGAAGCTATTTCAGGGATGAAAACTGGCTAGGCGCTGGAGCTAGACACTTATCTAAGTGGATAAATTTATACTTTCTTATCCAGTAATAAAATCTCTAAGAAAGCTTGGAAAACGCAAATAAGAGCCAGTCATCCCGGCTCTTCAATGTAAGTCCTTCACCGTATATGGTTTAAAGGTCTCCAGGACCTCTTCATAGCATTGTTTACTGCGGATCGGAATCCCCTTTTTCAATTGATCCCGCTTGATGCTCTCAAGTCTGCCAATGTCAATTTGAAAGAACGATTGAATGATATTCGAACCATCAGGCCTTCCATTAAAAATAGTCAGTACCCCTTCATCTGACAGGCCGAAATATCCATTAGCCTTCAGGAGAGGTGAAATATCATCAACGTCCTGCCTGAACACCGCCTGCTTAGCTTCCATATCGACAAGCTGCCATTTATCATATTTGGCCCAAAAATCTTCCAAAGACCAAATCGTCTCCACGACCTTTTCCTCACTCATTTCACCATCAAGATAGACTCTCTGCAAAATGATTGTGACCTTAAGAGGTTCATTGATTTCATGGACTGCTTCACCAGGCTTCTCAGCATGAACCTGCCCTGCGGGAAGTACTGGACCAGCTCCCGATAGACTGATTAGGAGCAATACAGCAGTGCTGAACGCTTTGATTAAATTGATTGAAGCCATTGCCGTCCACCTCTCTTATTTGCCAAGTGTTTAAATTCTTTTTCACTACTAGTATAGCCAATCAGGTTTTAATTATCCCTTTGCTGTTTTGCTTGGAACAATTGCTTTTGAATGCCGTTATTAGAAGGATGGGTTCGAATGAGGATGATGCTGAAAAAAACAGCTTGCTTGTTTGGAGGTTAGCGATCATTAAAGGGATTAATTTGGAGAAAAATGGGCCCCATCATCTTGAGCATGAAAAATAGAAGGCAAGATGATGATCTGCCTTCTATTTTTTATTAGGGATTGAAGTTGATGCTTTCACGCGGGTTGCCATTTTTTCGGTCATAATCAATATTCCTTGTCCTGCTGAAGGTTCCTTCATCCTCGATGATGCGAAGTTCCCTGCCTTCGATATATGGTAGGACCGCTTTTTTGATTTCATTATCTGTTTGTTTTTTCAGCGACTTATCCTTATAGGACACCGCAATTTCTACTTCACGGCCATATAGCACGGACCGCACCTTATCGACATTATCGACAGACTCTGCAGCAAGTGAGACTTTGCGCGCAAGTTTGTTATCCTGTCCCGTATTAGAATAAATACCTGCCTTGCCGCTCCCCCTGTTCTCAGTTAAATGTCCATGGTAATTCAGGTCTCCGCGGCTGTATTTATTGTCTTTTTGAAAAAAATTATGGTCATGGTCAGAACGTGGAACAGTCGGGTTTGGAGGATTTCCATTTTCATCTGTGGACTGAAGGATCTTTCGCTTGCGATTTTCTTCAGCGGCACCTTCTTTGCCAAAATTATGGTCAAAAAGCTCTGTAAGTGCCCCTTCCCTGTCATCCATGACATCAACTTCGTTCCCTTTTTCATTTGAATAATAGCCAAGTGGCTGGCCCTGGTTCCTGTTCGTACTTTGGATAGCTGCCTCATTATCTCCATTGCAGGCTGTCAGACCTAATGTAAGCAGTGATGCGATAGGAACGAACAACATTTTCTTGTTCAAACGAAAAACCCCCATCCTAGCTAAAATGAGCATTCTTCATGCTCATTTATTAGAGTGCGGATGGGGGTGGATTTTCATTCTGACAGATACGTCCAAATCACTTTAATGTATGAAGCCACGCTTGAACATCTTCCTGAAATCCTTTTCTTTGCTGGAACTGGTTGATTGTCATGTCAATCAGAGGAGAAAGCCTGATTGGGGATATATGATTTCTCTCTCTTAGCATCCTGTTCCATTCCCTCAATATATCGGCCGGATATAACAGGCCGTATAAAAACGATTCATAACCGAGCCACTTTTTAAAATGCCCGATTTTTTTCAGGGACTCAAACTCCCAATCCAGAAAGGGCAGGATTCGATTGGCATATTGAAGCATATCATACCCTCTCGGCCCCAGGCTGATCAAATCATAATCAATTAAATACAGCTTCCCCTCTTTTGACCGAAGAAAATTATGGTGGGCAACATCGCCATGGAGGATCGCTGGCGGTTCCTGTTCAAGCTCTTTTTTTGAAGCATCAAAATGTTTTAAGGAAACTTCAGCCCACTCCATGAGCTCATCTGTGATGGCACTGTTCACATAAAAATGGACAGCCTGCAAATTTTTGCTGAATTCATTCTTTCGATAATGCCATTTTTTCGCCAAATCCGCTTTTGGAAGCATCCCTGCATAGGAAGACACTAGCAATGAAGTATGTTCATGGAATTTATCCAGAAGCGTGATTCCTTCTTCCCTATCTGCCTGTTTCCCATAGTCAAATCGATTTTCATGATGGTCAATATATTCTATACAGCCATAAAATAGCCCCTCAAATTGAAAAGTTGTGTTCATCCTTAAAAATCTATATGAGGAGTCAAAGCCGGATTGCCTCAATGAGGAAGCAAACGCCTCCTGGATCTTTAATTTTCGCAAATCTTTATATCCTTTTAAGATGAATCGGGTATTGTCTGTTTCAACAAGATAGACATTCCCCCTTAACTGTTTCATGCCATGAATCTTGCCGTCCAGTTCACTGTTGCAATAAGAGAAGAGACGATTGAAAAAATAATCGTCTCCTCCTCTCCTGATGTTAATATTCATTGCTCTCTTCGTCATTGTATCTTGGCATTGGCATTCCGTATCCTCCACCCATAGGACCTGCTCCATATGGATTCATGAATCCTTGTGGTCCCATGCCCATTTGGTAGCCGTGGTGAGGGTGCATATGCATTCCTGGTCCACCTGGATAGCCGCCGTAAGGCATCATTTGGTATGGGTTCATTCCAGGCCCCATCATGCCATAAGGGCTGCCCATTGTGCCTCCACAGCCGCAATCGCCTCCAGCAGCAGCACCTTGAACTGGTTGCTTAGGCATCATTGGAGGCTGCATCATTCCGCCAACTTGAGGTGCCATTTGATTATCCATCATTCCGCCGACCTGCGGCATCATCGGCATTTGTCCTTGCATCATTCCGCCGACTTGCGGGATCTGGTTTTCCATCATTCCACCGACCTGCGGCATCATCGGCATTTGTCCTTGCATCATTCCACCGACCTGCGGCATCTGGTTTTCCATCATTCCACCAACTTGCGGCATCATCGGCATTTGTCCTTGCATCATTCCACCGACCTGTGGCATCTGGTTTTCCATCATTCCACCAACTTGCGGCATCATCGGCATTTGTCCTTGCATCATTCCGCCAACTTGAGGCATCTGAGGCATCATTGGCATTTCTGATGATTCATCCTCCATCATGCCGCCTACTTGAGGCATTGGCTGGTTATCCATCATACCTCCGACCTGTGGCATTTGATTATCCATCATGCCCGCGACCTGCGGCATATATGGCATTGGCTGCGGCTGAGGGATATATCCTGGGCCAGGCATAACAGGTGAAATAGGCACACCATAAAAAGTCGGTGCAGTCATCTGTGGCGCAGCATAATTTGGCATGTTTTCACCCATTACCGGGCTCTGCATATTTGCAAAAGATGATGATTCCATGTCCTCTGCCGGCAATGCCATGTTAGGCATCATACCTGGATACTGGGAAACTCCCTGCACCTGAGGGTATGGCATTGGCTGGGTTCCTGGATAACCATAAGCTGGACCTGACATGGAAGGTGCACCTGGATAACAATTATATGGGTATGGGATCATTGGCTGCTGGTAACCTCCTTGAACGAATGGCATCATTGATGGTGATTCATCCATGTAATCATTCTTTTCAATTTTTATATCTGGCTTAATTTCTGATTTCGGCTTTACCTCTGCTTTTGGAGGCAGGGGCTTAAGCTCCGGTTTTACCTGTGGTTTAATTTGCTTAGCCTCTGGTTTAACTTCCGGGAAAATGTTATCTGGTTTTGGCGGGAGCTGCGGCTGGGCTTTTGGCAGTGGCTTTGGCTGTGGTTTTGGCTGTGGTTTTGGCTGTGGCGGGAGCTGCATATTAGCCATATTCATCATATAGTAATTGTTGATATCAATTTCCGGCTTGATTTGTACTGGCATTTTAGGTTTATATGGTTTAACTGGCTCTTCCTTTGGAACAGGTTTTGGCATTTCCATTTTCGGCTGTTCCTTAACAGGAGCCTCTTTTGGTGCTTCTTTCTTTACTTCTGGAATTGGCATCGGTTTCTCTTTGGCAATCGGCATTTCCTTTTTGCCACCCATATTGATTTTTGCTTGAGGCGTTCCACCTGCAATTGGAGCTTCTTTCTTTATTGTGCCTCCACCAGTTGGAACTTTTATTTTCATACCGGGCATAATCATATCAGGGTTGCTGAGCTGTGCGTTCATCTGTTTCAGCTCTTCAAAGTTCACGCCGTACTTTTTGGCGATCTTCCAAAGAGTATCCCCTTTCTGTACGATATGGATTTTCACTCTGATTCCCTCCTATGGCATAAGTCCATATATTCTATGTTGGTGTGGGCAAATTGCTATCAATCTTCAAAAAAACTTATGCTTCTATGTAAATAAATATGTTTTTCGCAGTAAGATTAAGCTTTTCCCATAAAAAAAATCCTCCCCGATACGGGAAGGATTCTAATCATGATTGCTCAAGCATGCGATTCAGGGCAAGCTTTGCGTTCAATGCTGTTTCTTCATCGACTTTTATAAGGTTGATTTCCTGCCCCTGGAAAGCCGATTCCAGACTCCAGGCAAGATGCTGCAGGTCAATCCTGTTCATCGTCAAGCACGGGCACATATGAGGATTCAATGAAATGATTTTTTTATCTGGATGCTGGGAAATCAGCCGGTTTACCAGATTCATTTCTGTTCCAATCGCCCACGATGTTCCTGCAGGCGACGCTTCAATTGCCTCAATAATGTAATTCGTTGACCCTGCCATGTCAGCAAGTGCTACAACCCCATGGCGGCATTCAGGATGGACAATGATTTTCATATCAGGATATGCTGCCCGAATATCCGCGATATTTTCGACTGTAAAATTCTCATGTACCGAACAATGCCCTTTCCAGAGAATCACTTTTACCTTTTCAAGAGGGCCATCAAACTCAAGAATATTTTCAATCGGATTGTAAACAGCCATTTCGTCAAGGCCAATTCCGATGTTAAACGCAGTATTCCTACCCAAGTGCTGATCTGGAAGGAAAAGCAGGCGCTCTTTTTTTGAAAAAGCCCAGCGGACCATCTTCTCGGCGTTGGAGGATGTAACGGTTGCTCCGCCATTAGCACCGACAAATGATTTAATCGCTGCAGTCGAATTGACATACGTCAATGGCAAAATCGTATCTCCAAACAACACCTGCAGGAAATCCCATGCCCGTTCTGTCTGATAAATATCTGCCATATCTGCCATTGAACAGCCGGCTCTCATATCCGGCAGGTAAACCTTCTGATTTTTGGTTGTTAAGATGTCAGCCGTCTCCGCCATAAAATGGACTCCGCAAAAAACAATGTGCTCCGCTTCCTTGTTCTCGGCAGAAAGCTGGGCAAGTTTCAACGAATCGCCTGTCGCATCGGCAAATTGGATGACTTCATCTTTTTGATAATGATGCCCAGGTATGAACAGCTTTTTGCCCATTTTTGCCTTAATGTCCTTAATCATGTCCTCAAGTTCCTGGACAGACATGTTTCGGTATTTCTCCGGGAGCATTTTTGATTTAGCTTCGAGCGCCTCCAATATATTCATATTGTACATCCCCTTTCGTTTCAGCCATGACCTTTGCGCTTATATCCAATGATTTTACAGAGTGCGTGAGGAATCCCAGCGAAATATAATCCACTCCACAATTCCTGAAGCTATGCAGTGTATCAAGCGTGATGCCACCGGAGGCCTCGGTTGTAATGCCCTCCGGTACATAACCAATCCATTCTTCGATTTGTTCCGGCGTGCGGTTGTCGAACATGATGCAATCAGCCTTCGCTTCAATCGCTTCAAGCAGCTGCTCCTTTGTTTCGATTTCCACCTCAACCTTCACCATATGCCCAAGGTTTGACCTGACTGCTTCTACCGCCTTGCTGATCGAGCCGGCGAAAGAGATATGGTTGTCCTTGATCATCACCGCGTCATACAAGCCGTAACGATGATTGAACCCGCCGCCGCATCGGACTGCATATTTTTCAAGCATCCGCAGGCCCGGGGTTGTTTTCCGAGTATCACAAATTCTTGTCTTCATGCTGTCCAGTGCTTTTACAGCTTCGTTTGTTTTTGTGGCAATCCCGCTCATTCGCTGCACGAGGTTCAAGACGACTCTTTCCGCCTTTAACAGTGCAGAAACCTTGCCGGTAATCAACGCCAGCTCCTGGCCTTTGCCGACCTTTTCGCCATCCTTTACCTTCATGGCAACCTGGCTGTTCTCATCCATCAGCCTGAAACCCTGATCGATAATCTGCTCTCCGCAGAAAACCCCTTCATCCTTCGCGATGAACACCAGGGTTCCCCTTGCATCGTTTCCGAAAATCAATTCACTCGTGACGTCACGCTCCCCGATATCTTCAATGAAAAATTGTTCAAGTAGCAAGCGCAGTTTGATTGAATTCATGCTTACCATCCTTTCCGTTTTTTCGCTGGTGGATGATTTGTTTTTTCATCCAGTTGGCATTATCTTCATATGGAAAATCCTCACGATAATGACCGCCCCTGCTCTCTGTCCGCTCCAAAGCTGACTGGGTAATCAAAGTGGCGATAATATACATAAACAGACTGGTTAATTGTTCAGGCGATAAGTGGTCGAGTGCAGCTTCCAGCCACTTATCGTGATTAAATTTAGCAAGCCAATCAGCCTGGAGTGAGAGCATCTCCTTTTTCCGGACAATCCCGGTGCGGTCCATCATGGTTTGTTTCAAAATAGCTGGATCCGGCAGTTCCCCATCGTAAAAGTTTTGAACAGGAATGTGGATATTGTCGGGTTTCCTTATGCCTGCGCGGCGGATGTTGATCCATTCAGCGAGGTTGCTACCGACAAACATGCCTTCCAATAAAGAATTGCTTGCAAGCCGATTTGCCCCGTGGATACCGGTACATGCTGCCTCACCGATCGCATACAATCCGGGGATGCTTGTTCGTCCCTGCAAATCCGTTTTAATCCCTCCCATGATAAAATGGCTTCCGGGAACGACAGGAATCAAGCCTTTTTCCATTTCTATCCCATGCTGAATGCATAGCTTGCTGATCGTCGGGAATCGGGCGCTGAAATCCTTGATTGAGGATATATCCAAATGAATTTGAATTCCTCTTCGGGAGTAATCATAAATTGTCTGCGAAACAATATGCCTCGGAGCCAGATCCTCTAAAGGGTGAATGCCTTGCATGATTCGTTTTCCATCTTCAGTCACTAGCACCGCACCTTCGCCCCTGACTGCTTCAGAAATTAGCCCTCTTGTCCTTCCATCCACATACAGCAATGTTGGGTGAAACTGGATAAACTCCATATCCGTCAATGCGGCCCCTGCTCTGTAAGCGAGGGCGATTCCATCACCGGTGGCCGTTTCTGCATTGGAAGTAAAGGAGAAAATCTGGCCACATCCGCCCGTTGCCAGAACTACATGTTGAGCTATGTATCTCTCATTTGTTCCATCAGGCAGCTTCGCCTTCACTCCAATACATTGGGATTTTTCCTGATTTAAAATGAGGTCATAAACAAAAGCCGATTGTTCAACAGTGATATTGGAGGGCAAATCAGAAATCAAGAACTCGACCATATGCCTGCCTGTTTCGTCACCACCGCTGTGGACAATCCGCTTCTCGCTGTGTGCACCTTCCATTCCCAAAAGCAAATTACCATTTTCATCTTCATCAAAACGGCATCCTGATTGCCAAAAGCCATTGATCAGCTCTGGGGCTTTTCTGGTCATTTCCAGAACAGCTTTGGCATCATTATGGTGCGCGCCCGCTTCCATTGTGTCGAGATAATGTAAGTAAGGATCATCCCCCGGAGCAACCGCCGCGGCTACCCCGCCTTGTGCCAGATAGGAATTTCCCTTTGTCAGATTCTGTTTTGTGAGAATCATCACATTTAAATCCTTTGTTAACTTATTGGCCAACTGCAGTGCGGCAATGCCGCTGCCAATAATGATCACATCAAATTGTTTCATAGATTGATAGCCTCCTGGATTAACAGGTGTCTTGACATCTATATTTACACAGTTTTACACTATTGACAAGAACTTTTATTTTGATGGATTCTTTGAAACTTACAACGGGATAGCAAACGGAGCAAAGCGGTTCACACGTTATCAGCTTGTGACCGAACTGATGGGGATTTCTCTTTTTCGGGCACATGTTCGGCCTTCTTGTGACCGAAATGCCGGGGATTCTTCTTTTTCGGGCACATATTCCAGCTTCTTGTGACCGAAATGCTGAGGATTTCTCTTTTTCGGGCACATGTTCCGCCTTCTTGTGACCGAAATGCCGGAGTTTTCTTGTTTTCGGGCACTTGTTCGGCCTTATTGTGACCGTAATGCCGGGGATTTCCTTTTTCCGGCGTATGTTTCCCTTTCCAGGAACCATATCCAAGTTATAATCATTAACACAGAGGAGCGAACCTATGAAATATTTCGATTATGCTGCTACGTGCCCGCTTGACCGGGACGCTGCAGATATTTTTATCAAAGCGTCGACAGAGTACTTTGGAAACAGCCAGAGTCTTCATGAAGCGGGTTCTGCAGCGGCTAATCTCCTGGAGAGCTGCAGACAGGAATTCGCCAGGTTGCTTGATGTCGAAGAGGCCGGGGTTTATTTTACAAGTGGTGGCTCTGAAGGTAATTATCTTGGAATCATGGCGCTTCTCTCGGCAAAAAGAAAAAACGGCCGCCACATTATTACCGGCGCTGCTGAGCATTCCTCGGTTTACAACCTGATGAAAAAGCTGGAGGGAGAAGGATGGGAAGTCACTTTCCTGCCAATGGACGAGGACGGGATAATCAAAATTGACACCTTTATAAAAGCTGTTCGGCCTGAAACTGTGCTCGTTTCAATTCAGCACGGCAACCCGGAAATTGGGACACTCCAGCCGATCCAAAACATTGCTGGATACTGCAGGTCCAACGGTATCCTGATTCACAGTGACTTCGTGCAATCTTTTGGAAAGATATCAATGAACTCCCTGGCACGTTCAGTGGATGCATTGTCGATTTCGGGCCACAAGTTTTACGGCCCAAAAGGAACGGGAGTCGCCTATGTCAATCCGAAGCTTGCCTGGAAGCCATATATAGATGGCACCGTGCATGAAAAAGGCTTCAGGCCCGGCACGGTCAATGTCCCGGGAATCGCCGCCATGACGGCTGCTGCCCAAAAAGCACACTCACTGATTAAACAAGAGCATGATCGACTCAAAGAGTTAAGGACTATTTTTGCCGATACACTTACAGAACTCAAAAGCCCATATACGATTTTTGGTTCAGAGGGGGATGAGCAGCTGCCGGGAATCGTGGGGATGGCCCTAAAAGGCGTGGAGGGGCAATTTGTTCTGCTGGAATGTGACCGTAAAGAATTCGCGATTTCAACCGGGACAGCCTGTCACACCGGACTGCTAAGCCCTGCGAAAACCATGGCGGCAATGGGCATCAATGGCAAAGAAGCAAAGGAATTCTTCAGGATTTCTTTCGGGAGGAAGACTGCGGCCAGTGATGTGGTCGAACTTGGGAAACTCCTTGCATCCATCTCTGGTAGGGTCGCTGCCGTTTAACTTCAGGATGATTTATGGTAAAATTCACGAATGAAGAAGTCGAAGGAGAGATCGGTTATGAAGGAACCTACGAAAATCCTTGGAGATGAACGCCGGGAATTTATCCTGAAGCGCCTGCAGGAAAGCCGTGAGCCGATTACCGGCGGCGAGCTGGCAGCCATTACGAATGTAAGCAGACAGGTCATTGTCGGTGATATCACCTTGCTAAAAGCTAAAAATGAACCAATCATCGCTACGAGCCAGGGTTATTTATATATGCACGCCTCCCGGCCAACGGAAGCGGAACGGATTATTGCCTGCTCCCACGGCCCTGAAAGGACAGAAGAAGAACTTTTGCTCCTTGTCGATCATGGTGTAATGGTGAAAGACGTTAAAATCGAGCATCCTGTGTATGGTGACCTGACCGCCTCCATCATGGTCTCGAACCGGTATGAAGTGAAACAGTTCATGGAAAAAATAAAATCCACCAATGCTTCTTATTTATCAGAATTGACGGACGGCATCCACTTGCACAGCCTTTCAGCCCCGACGGAAAAAGCACTGGATGAAGCGGAAGAAACGCTTAGAAAAGCACATTTCCTGATTGATTTAGAACAGTAGAAATGGAAAAGATCCATCAATTGCTGATGGATCTTTTTATATTTTATCATTTTCCGACAGAAGACTCCCTCTTCAATCGTGCGAAGGGCGAAGCCCAACGAAAAGGGGGAGATGAATGTCAGTTGGCGATAGCCAAAACCTTCCTCTTATAGTAAAATAGAAACATACGTTCGAGAAAAAAGGGGTGAAGTCATGTTAATTAACAAAGCCTACAAATTCCGAATCTATCCAAATAAAGAACAAGAAATCCTAATAGCTAAAACGATTGGGTGTTCACGCTTTACCTTTAACCACTTTCTTTCGAAATGGAATGACATGTATAAGGAAACAGGTAAAGGATTAACATATAACGCTTGTTCTGCTGAATTAACTCATCTAAAAAAGGAATTAGTCTGGCTAAAAGATGTTGATAGCATTGCCCTTCAATCCTCACTGAAAAACCTTGCTGATTCTTATAATCGATTCTTCAAGAAACAAAATAAAGCACCGCGCTTTAAGTCTAAAAAGAATAAGGTACAATCCTACACGACTAAAGAAACAAACAATAATATTGCCATTGTAGAAAGCAAAATCAAATTACCGAAACTGGGTCTTCTTCGCTTTGCCAAAAGTCGGGAAGTACATGGTCGTATTCTTAATGCCACTGTTAGAAGAAATCCTAGTGGTAAATACTTTGTTTCCATTCTTGTAGAAGCAGAAGTACAGCCATTGGAGAAAACTGAATCATCTATTGGTGTAGACTTAGGCATCACTGACTTTGCCATTCTTTCTGATGGTCGCAAGATTGACAATAATAAATTCACATCAAAAATGGAAAACAAACTAAAACGTGAACAGCGAAAACTTTCAAGACGAGCGTTACAAGCTAAAAACAAAGGTATTAACCTTCTTGATGCAAAAAACTATCAGAAACAAAAGCGAAAAGTTGCTAGATTACACGAAAGAGTCATGTACCAGCGTGACGATTTTCTTAACAAGTTAAGTACAGAAATAATCAAAAACCACGATATTGTCTGTATCGAAGACTTGAACACAAGGGGAATGTTGCGCAATCATAAGTTAGCAAAATCAATCTCTGATGTATCATGGTCTGCCTTTGTAACTAAATTAGAATACAAAGGGAAATGGTACGGTAAAACACTCGTAAAAATAAACAGATGGTTTCCGTCTAGTCAGATATGTTCCCATTGTGGACATCAAGATGGCAAGAAATCTCTTGAAATAAGGGATTGGATTTGTCCGGCTTGCCACGAACATCACGATAGAGATATAAATGCCAGTAAGAATATACTAACCGAAGGTTTGAAAAACTTAGTTTTAACTTAAATAAAAATATAGAACCGTAGGAATTTACGGGGATAGCTTGGTCAATAAGAGAAACCTCTGTTGGTAAAGAAATACACTAACAAGTACGCTCTATTCCCAAGAATCTCCCACTTCAAACAACCCGAAAGGGTGTTAAGTGGTGAGTAGTTCAAGGCTGGAATAGCTTCCTAGCATTTTTACAGTACAGCCTAGTGCCTCCAGTTCGGCTATGGCCCCTGGGATCAAGACATCATCCATTTTAAAGTTGATATCGATAATGAAAAAGTATTTTCCGAGACCAGTTTTCATTGGACGGGACTCGATTTTGGAAAGATTGAGCTTTCGCCAGGAAAATGCTGACAGGACTTGATGCAGTGCTCCTGCCTGATCAGAAGGCAGGGTGATCATCAAGCTCGTCTTGAACTCTTCGCCCTGGTCGAGGTGAAGTCCGCTTTCAGGCTTTGTAAGCACTGCGAAGACAGTATGGTTATAACTATAGTCATGGATATTTTGCTGAGCCATGGCCAGTCCCTCATATTCTTGTGCAGCAAGACTGTTTGCGATCGCCGCGATATTGCGTTCTGGGTGATCTTTGACAAATTTGGCCGCTGCGGCAGTCGAAGCCATATGTTCGTGCGGAACTTTTTTAAATTCTTTATGTAAAAACTTATGGCACTGTGCAAGTGCGTGCGGATGGCTGCAAATCAACTCCGCATTTCTCCAGTTTTCCAAATTGTCCTGATGTACCAGCAAATGCTGCCTGATCGGCACCACCGCTTCACCAACGATCTGGAGATCTGTTTCATGGACAAGGTAATCGACTGTTAAGTTAACAGATCCCTCGATTGAATTTTCCAATGGCACGATCGCTGCGTCAATCTCTCCTTCTGTGGCAGCATCCATGCATTCTGGTATACTCACAAACGGGATTCGTTCTGCTTCATGAAACAATTGCCGGGCTGCATAATCCGTAAATGTTGCTTCCGGCCCAAGGTATCCTACTTTCAAGTCCAAACCTCCCCCTGCTGCTTTCTCTAAGCGCCTGTTCCGAGCACTTCTACTTTTTCAACAAACTCCAGTTTCCTCAATCTTGTTAGCAGTTCGTCCATTTCTACTCTCATTTCGGTGATATTCAAGCTTAGCGTCACATTCGCCCTTCCCTGCAGCGGAATGGTCTGATGGATGGTCAACACATTGCAGCCGCTAGCCGCAACAGTGCTCAGAAGTTCTGATAGCGTGCCAGACCGGTCTTCAAGCTGAAAAAATAGTGAAATGATCCGCTCTTTCACAACCGTATGGAATGGAAAAACAGTATCACGGTATTTGTAAAATGCGCTCCGGCTCAAATCGACCTTTTGGACTGCATCCCAGACCGACTCTGCTTTGCCGCGTTCAATCATTTCCTTTGCCTCAAGCGTTTTTTTCATTGCTTCCGGCAGGACATCTTCCCGAACGAGATAGAATTTTTTATCTTGATTTTGCTTCATCTCAAATCACCCCATCAGAATGCTTGCCTACTTTAAAGAGGAAAGCCGATTAACCTTTTGGCTAATCGACTTCCTGTCACCACCTGAGGCCTACTCTACAAATTCAAATTCATATTCAAGCAGCTTGACCGTATCCCCGTCTTTTGCGCCTCTTTCGCGAAGAGCATCATCAATGCCCATACCACGCATCTGGCGGGCGAACCTTTGGACAGATTCATCCCTTGAAAAATCAGTCATCTTGAACAGCCTTTCAATGCTGTCACCGGCGATCACAAATGTGCCATCCGGTTCGCGGGTAATCTGGAATTCCTGCTCTGCTTTTTCATGCTTGTACATAACACGGGTTTCGTCTTTCTCCACTTCTTCCTCAGAAATAAGCGGGAACTCCGGTGTCTTTTCAATCAAGTCAGCTACTGCGAACAACAACTCGCGCAGACCTTCCCTGGTAACCGCCGAGATCGGGAAGATCGGGTGGTCATCCCCAACCTTTTCCTTGAAAACTTCAAGGTTCTCTTCAGCATCAGGCATGTCCATTTTATTCGCGACAATGACTTGCGGCCTTTCTGTCAGCCTTAGGTTGTATTCTTTCAATTCATTATTGATCGTCAGATAATCCTCGTAAGGATCGCGGCCTTCCGTCGCAGCCATATCAATTACATGGATGATGACCCTCGTACGTTCGATATGACGGAGGAACTGATGGCCAAGGCCCACACCCGAGTGTGCTCCTTCAATAAGACCTGGCAAATCAGCTAAAACAAAACTTCTTCCGTCTTCTGTTTCAACCATGCCCAGGTTCGGAGCGATTGTCGTGAAGTGATATTCAGCAATTTTCGGCCTGGCCGCTGATACAACGGATAACAATGTTGATTTCCCTACACTTGGGAAACCAACCAAACCTACATCAGCAAGCAGCTTCAATTCCATGATGATTTCACGTTCCTGGCCTGGCTCCCCTTTTTCGGAAAGCTCTGGAGCTGGATTGGCAGGTGTAGCGAAACGTGAGTTGCCACGTCCGCCGCGACCGCCTTTAGCGATGACAGCCTGCTGCCCGTGTTCTACCAGGTCAGCAATGATTGCGCCCGTTTCAGCATCAGACACAATTGTCCCTGGAGGAACTTTGACAATCATATCCTTTGAGTTTTTGCCATGCTGGTTCTTGGACATTCCGTGCTCGCCGCGCGGTGCCTTGAAATGGCGCTGGTACCTGAAATCCATCAGTGTTCTCAGCCCTTCTTCTACCTGGAAGACTACATTTGCGCCGTTACCGCCGTCGCCGCCAGCCGGGCCGCCCTTCGGCACATATTTTTCACGTCGGAACGCGACCATGCCATCGCCGCCGTCCCCGCCTTTTACATAAATCTTAACCTGATCGACAAACATTATGTCATTACCACCTGTCTGAAATTTGTTATCGCTTTTTTATGTTTCCCTAGAGTGTTTCCATGAAAACTTCGATTGTCAGCTCTCCTTCAACCACACCATCGGAAATGATTTTCATCATGTTTCCCGGCTTCTGGTCAAGGAAGCTTTCTAAGCGATTTTTATCCTTTATTATTCCGCTAAAATCAAAAAAGAACCCGATTCCTTTCTCCTGCGGTTCAATCGTAACGGAGAGATGATTTTCCTGATATGGTTCAATTGAAGAATCCAATGTTTCAAAAAGCTGCTCTGTCCAGTCTGTCAAAAGCTGGTCATCTAATCTGTGGAAGATTTGGGAGTCCATAACCTCGTATTCCAGCTGGAAATGATGACTCTCCCAATTGCAGGTTAACAATGTAGAGGCAAACTGAGGAAGACGTAAATTTGATAGCTTTGCATCCTGCCTGGCTTCCATGATAATTTCTTCAATGATCTCTTTAGCCCGGTCCACTTTATTCAGTGACAAATTCCCTTTAATTAATTGAAGCTTGTTCATCCAATCATGGCGCTCATGGCGCAAAACCTCGATTGTATCCCACTCTTTTTTCATACACATACTCCCTACTCATAAGACTTGCTTGGTGTAAGTATAACAAAAAAGCCATTCTGCGTAAGCTAATTATGTATTTAAGTTAGTTGGATCTCTATTTATCATCCTTTAAGGAGATTCTTCTTATTGCGCAGCCATAAAAACAAGAAAACCCTAACCGAAGTGGTTAGGGCTTCTCTTTAGCTTACGCTTCTTGAGCTGCTGGATAAACACTTACTTGCTTGCGGTCACGGCCAAGACGTTCGAATTTAACGACGCCGTCAACCTTAGCGAATAGAGTGTCATCTCCACCTTTACCCACGTTTACACCTGGGTAGATTTTAGTTCCGCGCTGACGGTAAAGGATAGAACCACCAGTTACGAATTGACCATCTGCACGCTTAGCGCCTAGACGCTTTGCGATAGAGTCACGTCCGTTCTTAGTTGAACCTACACCCTTCTTAGAAGCGAAGAATTGAAGATCTAATCTTAACATTTGTTCCACCTCCTACTTTTTGAAGGTTAATTTTATGTGCTTTCCGTACTCTTGTTCCATCGATTGCAATGTAATGACCATGCTTTCAAGGAGTAATTGGATTTTCTCCTGTGTCTCCTCCGGCAAATTGTCGGGGATATCACAGCGGAGAAAACCATCAGCGCCTTGTTCAATGTCCGGGGTGACACCTGTCAATCCAATAATGGAATTGACTGTCCCAATTGAGATGGTGGAAACACCTGCACAGACAATGTCGCTGCCATGGGCAGCGAATCCTGCGTGGCCGCTGATTGTAAACGACTGGATGCGTCCGGATTTTGTACGATTAATCGTTGCAGAAATCATGCGATTCGCCTAGAATTAAGCGTTGATCTTTTCGATCACGACTTTAGTGTAAGGCTGACGATGACCTTGCTTCTTACGATTGTTCTTTTTCGCTTTGTACTTGAAAACGATGATTTTCTTTTGACGGCCGTTCTTTTCAACTTTAGCAGTTACAGTTGCGCCTTCAACTACAGGGCTTCCAACTTTAACGTTCTCGCCACCAACAAAAAGAACCTTGTCAAAAGTTACAGTTTCGCCTTCAGCAGCGTTTAGCTTTTCAATGTAGATTGCTTGTCCTTCTTCTACCTTTACTTGCTTGCCGCCAGTTTCGATAATTGCGTACATTCCAGTGCACCTCCTCATTAGACTCAGACTCGCCA
This sequence comes from Chryseobacterium sp. ISL-80, assembly GCA_018613055.1. Lineage (GTDB taxonomy): Bacteria > Bacillota > Bacilli > Bacillales > Cytobacillaceae > Mesobacillus. The sequence goes on from JAGGQZ010000003.1 coordinate 321,125, forward strand.
TCAGCAGGCGTTTGCAGATTGCAAAGCTTAATTACCTGTTGTGAGCGGTTGTAGCACGGGTGCTACAAACAATAACATTAAAATACTATCATATGCCGAGCAAAAGTGTCAACATATAATCCATGTTCTTTTAATGGCCAGCTTTGGGTCAATCCTGTTCTGTCGAAGCACCAACCTGAAGGATCTCATAAAAAGGTCTCGCCGCGTCTGACACCGAGAATTTCATCTTAAAACCAAGCGCTTTTTCAAGCCTCAATTTATGGATATCAGCTTCTCCGGAAAAATGCCGGACCACTTCATCAGAAGCGGAAATAAGCATTTCTTCGTAATCAGAATTTTTATATTCCCACAGTTCACGCTCAAGTCTGTAAGCCACCGTTTCCGAGCTGAGCACCTGCCCTGTGCCTCCGCATGTCCCGCATTTTTCTGTCAGTGTCTCGGCCATCGACTGCTTTGTCTTCTTCCTTGTCAGCTGGAGGATTCCCAGCTCTGTAAAACCGATGATCCGCGTTCGACGCCCGTCCTGAAGCAGTTCTTTTTGAATGTGCTTCAGCACCTTATCCCGCTCACCCTGACTCTTCATATCAATAAAATCGATCAGAATGATCCCAGCCAGATCCCTGAGCCTGATTTGCCTTGCGGCTTCAACTGCTGCATTCATATTCGTTATCAGGACAGTATCTCGCAAATCCGTTTTCCCTGAAAACTTTCCAGTATTCACATCGATCATCGTCAGCGCCTCGCCCTGGTCAATGACCATGTAGGCACCTTTATCCAGCCAGACGATTCTTTTCAGCAGCCGCTCAATCTCCGGCTCGATTTTATAAAAAGAAAAAACAGGCACTTTTCCATTATAAAATTCAAGCTCAACATCATCTAGAACGTGATGCTCAATTTTTTTCTTGAAATCAAGACAGTCCACAATGACAGTTCCATTTTTAATGGATGACAATACGGACAGTACCTGTTCAAAAAAATAATCCCGGCTGAAAACGAGACCTGGTTTTTTCATTCCTGATGCAGATTTCTCTATTTCAGCATACATGCTCCGCTGCTGCTCTAGCTCCTTGATCATCACGGCCTCTGGCTGGTTCAGGCTTTCGGTCCGGAAAATCAGCCCTTCTTGTGCCGTTTTGACCTGGACACCAAACTCTTTCCATTTGGCTCTCGTTTCCAGGGAATCTGCTTTTTTGGACACAGCTATGTATTTGCCCTTCGGCATATAGACAATATGCTCTCCCGGCAGTTCGATGACCCCTGTCAGTCTTGCTCCTTTGGTCCCGGCTGCGTCCTTTTCCACCTGCACCAGCAACTTCTCGCCCTGATGGACATAAGATCCAATTGGGCGGTTGGCCTTGTTTTCATCCTCTGACAGAATATATGAGGATAATTTGTCTTTTTGCAAAAATCCGCTTGTTCCTTCGCCAAAGTTGACGAACGCCGCATTCATTCCCGGAATCACTTTTTCGACAATGCCAAGATAAATATTTCCGACCAGCGATTGCTGGCCTGGCTGCTCGATATATATTTTTTCAACTTCACCGTTTTTAATTAAGGCGAAGCGCTTTTCTCTCAGATTTGCATTGATAATTAACTGATCCATCGTTTCTCCCTACCCACAAAAAAAATACAGCGCAAAAGGTGTCTGCGCTGCATTCATTATCCTATTTTAATAGGTGTAAAGCAAATCTCCTATTTTGGCGGTCAGTAATTTTTCGCTGAAAAAAGCATGGAGCAATTCATTTTCGTCGATCACCATTTCCTTGCCATTCTGCTGCTTGACGATGATTGGGTGCTTGCAGCCGCGCTGGAACCTTTCGAGCACATGGCCGACCATTTCATTTTCGCTGGTGTTGATGGGTTTCAGCTCGCGCAAATCCACTTGCTTACCATAATGTCTTTCCATCAAAAAGCGCATGAACGTAAAGCGCCGCTGCTTCCATTCAAAATATAGCGAAAACGCCAGGAAGCCAATGATAACCCAGACATTCAAGGTCAGCGGTGCGATGAACAGCAGGGAGGCTGAAAAGATCAGCAGCGCTCCAACTGAAGCATATAATGTGCGCAGATGGGCTTCCTGGAAAGAGGTGTTCATCGATAGCAGAATGAACAGCAGCTTCCCGCCGTCCAATGGCCAAATCGGGATGAGGTTGAACATAAGGATCATCAAATTATACTCCATGAACAACGAATGCCATTTTTCAGGGAAAACCCCTGCGATGAAGAGCAAATAGGCAAGCCCCATCATCCAGATATGCTGTAGTGGTCCCGCGAGCACGACAATCAGCTCTTCTTTTAGCGGCCTGTTCCCGTGCTCATCCACCTCCGCGACACCGCCAAAAGGCAGCAACGCGATTTTCTTGATTCTCCACGAAAAAAAAGAGGCTGCAGCACCATGTCCCATTTCATGAACAAAAATTATCAGCAGCACCATCATCAGCTCTATAAAATGCGCAGTCGCAACAGCAAGGGCGATGACCACCCATAGTAAAGGATGGATCTGTATTTTTCGCAATAATTCAAAGATTTTATTCAAATTTTATCACCTGAACGGGATCGACGAAATCATCCCCTTTTTTAATGGCAAAATAAAATGAACCTTTAAGACCATCCTCGCTGTCCATCGCTGTTCCAACCTTCGTTCCTTTGGAAATGTACTCATAAAGATTCACGTCAATTTTGTCCAGGTTCCCGTACCAGGTTTCACTCTTGTCCCCATGCTGGACAATCACCGTTTTACCAAAACCCTCTTTCATGCCGACAAAATGGACAAGTCCTTCATTCATCGCCTCTACACCGGCACCTTTGCCAGTTTCAATCATGATCCTCTGGCCATTGTCGCCAAAATCCTCCAGAATCTTCCCAGAAGCAGGCAGTGCATATTGACTTCCCGAAGCAACCTCCTTCTCGCTGCCTTCGTCAGCATTTTTTGCCGGAAGAAGTGCCAATGGCTTGCCAAATTGGCCCTCATACCAATCTGAAACAGCAGCAAACTGGAACTCCTGCTCCATCGTATTCTTTACATATTGCTGGATCGACACCGCTTTTTCAGAAGGGCTCCGGTAAATGATCGCCACAATCAACACCAGGCAAGCAGAAGCAAGTATCTTGAACAAAAACACTTCTTTCTTGAATAACGGATGGCCCCCTTCCCCCGGCCCCATATCATAGGATGGGAGCCTGTCAAAACCATGCCGCTCTTCCTCCGTTGAGAAAAAACGGTTATGGTTCATTTTCTCCATCCTCTCCCGCTCCCGTTTCCGCTTCATCATCCTTCTCCGTATATCATCAGCTCTCGAGTTCATCCAATCCCACCTATCCCCTTGTACTCAATGTTAGTACAAGTCTATGACCTGTCCCACAAGAGTATGACAATTTCGGGGGAGGGAAAATTAATATAAAAAAAGCATCTCCTCACCGTTGCCGGGAAGGAAATGCTCTGTTTTTTAGCGTACACCAAAAAATTTCTTAATCTTCGAAAATACGCCTTTGCTTTCAGCATCAAGCTGCTGCAATGGTACGGATTCGCCAAGGATTCTGCGGGCGATGTTCCTGTATGCGATGGAAGCTTTGCTGTTTGGATTCAGCGCGATTGGCTCCCCGTGATTGGATGCTTTGATGACTTCATCATCATCCGCTACGATCCCGATCAGATCGATGGATAGATGCGTGGTGATTTCATCGACATCAAGCATGTCGCCATTTTTCATCATATGGCTGCGGATCCTGTTGATTACGAGTTTCGGTGATTCAACATTCTCTTCCTTTTCGAGCAGGCCGATAATCCTGTCAGCGTCCCTGACAGCGGAAACTTCCGGGGTAGTGACAACGATTGCCTTGTCTGCACCGGCAACAGCATTCTTGTAGCCTTGCTCGATTCCTGCCGGGCAGTCGATGACGATATAATCATAATCCTGCTTCAATTCATTGACCAATTTCCTCATTTGCTCAGGCTGGACCGCTGTTTTGTCACTAGTCTGGGCAGCTGGAAGCAAATAAAGATGGTCATCGAAGCGCTTGTCTTTTACAAGTGCCTGGTGGATTTTACATCTGCCCTCAATGACATCGACAAGATCATAAATGATGCGGTTTTCAAGTCCCATGACAACGTCCAGGTTGCGCAAGCCAATATCTGTGTCAATCAGACAGACTCTTTTGCCTTGAAGGGCCAAAGCTGTACCTATATTGGCAGAAGTGGTCGTTTTGCCGACCCCGCCTTTTCCGGATGTAACTACAATCGCTTCTCCCACTTTTAAAGGCCTCCTTCGAATCTAGTTAAATTAGGTCTTTTTTTCATTAAAACTTGCAATCTATCAACAACGATTTGCTTTGTATCTGATATGTACGCACATTCCATCGCACGAGTCTCGTCCTCGGGCACCTCGTCCGGAGCACGATTTATGCATTCACTGATTCTAAGCTGAGAAGGCTTCATGACAGAAGCAGCGATCACCGCTTCATCATTGCCGGCCGAACCGGCATGTGCGATTCCCTTTAACGCACCCATGACAAAAATATTTCCGGTAGCTTTAACTGTTCCACCGGGATTTACATCACCAATGAGCAGAAGGTCACCAGTTATTTCAAGGACCTGGCCCGAGCGGATCACCCTGGCAACAGGAACGATTTCCGTTTCCTGGCGAAGTTTTTCGGCTTCCTCCCTGGAAATGACATTCGTCTCAAGGTCCTCGACAATCAAATTCCTCTTTTGCCGGATCAAGTCTTTCAGTTCTTCTTCCTGGGTTGTCGTAAGGTATCTGTTCCCTACCTTCACCTTAACAGAAAGCAGCTGCTGCTCCTCCTGGACACGAGTGGAATTCGACAGCTTCCTCTCCAGCTCTTTTTTCAAGTCGTCATAAGAGCAAGTATCATCCAAATGGAGCGTAAGACCGTCTTTTGTCCCTTTAATAGTCACATTTTGTGTTTTCTTCATACCGGATGTTCACCTCAAACGAAAAGCGCAAGCGCCTTGGTCAGCCACGACAAGCGTTGGAACTCCGACCATTGAAGTCGTTCTTTGACTTCATTGATCGGGAAACGTCTCGAGGGGCTAGGCGCTGGAGCTAGACACTAATCTAAGTGTAAAAGTAAAACTTTCAACTCTCATAAGAAAAGCGCAAGACAATTGTCTGCTATAAAAAATAATTTCTCATATTACCTGAAAGGAATTCGACAATTGTCCGCCAAATTCCTTTATTTATATTCATTTCACTATTTACACTGCAACCTGCTGTATAACGTTGTTAAGAGATTCCTTTGCAAGGTTCCCAAAGATACCTTAATCATGTCTAAGTCTGTCTGCGGCGTTCTCAAATTGCTTTTTGAACGGGTAGGCAGCCAAAATGATAAAAGCCAGGTTCAAAATCAACGTCGGTACTAGTCTTATTTTAACATAGGTCGAAAAGTCCAGGTCAGTAATTTTTATTAACAGCATCAGCTCATAGACCCCGAGTTCCAATAACGCAATCCCAAGAAGAGACAGGATGGAGACAACCAGCACATTGGTTTGGAGAATCCTGATCATGTATGTGAACAAATAGGCAATGACCGGGAACATGAATAGGTAAATCCCGATAATTTCTGTGTATACAAGATCAAAAAGCAATCCAAAAATAATTCCGTACAGAATGCCATGCTTAGGACTCAGATATGCGGTGAGAAACAGAATCCCGGCCATCAGGAAATGCGGCACGAGGATTCGGTCACTGTTAAATAATTCAGCTGGCAGCAGTTCGACAAACAAACTTTCCAGGATGAATAAAAAAACGAAAAGCGCGGGGAGCAGGAAACGGATCAATTGCCTTCCTCCTCACCTTCGCTATCTTCCAAGCTTTCTTCAAGGTCCACAGAGACCATGGATTTTTTGACAACCATGACATGCTCCAAATCATACAGATTTGCTTCCGGTTTTATATAGGCTGTTTGATTCAAGCCAAATTGATCAGGGACGACATCGACGACCTTGCCAATCGGCAGGTCCTTTGGAAAAATACCGCCCATTCCTGTCGTAACGACATTTTGCCCTTTTTCGATCTTGGCATTGAACGGGAGCCCTTTCAATAGTAAAAGTTCTTTTTTCTTGTCATATCCTTCAATTGTACCGTAAAGCGGCTTATCTGCCTGTAGGATGGCGGATATCCTGTTGGTCGGATCGATCGAGCTGACCAACTGGACTGTGGCTGAAAACGGCGTCGTGCTCTTTACCTTGCCTATCAGCCCTTTCGCCGTGATGACAGCCATGTTTTTTTCTACGCCGTTAGATGCACCTTTATTAATGATGATCAACTCATTCCAGCGTTCAGGGCTTCTGGCGATCCTGACGGCCTGGATTGGTTCATAGTCTGCAAGCGATTCTTTTTTATCTAAAATTTCCTGAAGCTCCTCGTTTTCTTTTTCAAGGGAGTATACTTTGGCTTCTAGGCGGGCCATATCATCAACACGTTTCTTCAACTCTTTGTTTTCCTGATATGTATTTTGCAAGTCTTGAAGGTTTTCAATAATGCCTGCAACATAATTAGTTGGCCTGGAAACAACGGATTGCACCCAGCTGGTCGAGTCTTTGACAAACTGCTCCGGCCATGTCAATTCTTCTCTTTCCCTCAAAGAAAAACCAATCAATGCCACGAGGACTATAATGCCCACAAGCAGCATTATCAGGCGTTTATTAAAAAAGAACTGTGGCATGATTCACACCTCTAATCTAAAAATATGGATGACAGAAGATGAGGGAAGTGGATGATTTCCGCTTCCCTTCTTCTGACTATCTTGATTCTTTTGCTTTGCTCTTGAATAAATCGATATGATCCAATGCCTTACCTGTTCCGGCAGCGACACAATCCAGCGGATCCTCGGCAATCAATACTGGCATCTTCGTTTCTTCACTGATGACTTTGTCCAGATTGCGCAGCAACGCGCCTCCACCTGTCAGGACAATTCCACGGTCCATAATGTCGGAAGCAAGTTCCGGCGGCGTTTTTTCAAGCGTCAGCTTAACAGCATCGACAATCGCGTAAACTGTATCATGGAGTGCTTTGGCGATTTCTTCTGCAGTGATTTCAATCGTTTTTGGCAATCCTGTCAACAGGTCACGACCGCGGATTTCCATGTTTTCAATGCCTTCAGCATCACCAGCTGAACCAACTTCCATCTTGATTGTTTCTGCTGTTCTTTCACCGATCATCAGATTGTACGTTTTACGGATATAATTGATGATTGCATCGTCCATCTCATCACCTGCGATGCGGACAGACTGGGATGTAACAATTCCGCCAAGGGAAATGATCGCAACTTCTGTCGTTCCGCCCCCGATATCGACAACCATGCTTCCTGTCGGTTCCCAAACTGGAAGGTTGGCGCCGATTGCGGCTGCAAACGGTTCCTCAATCGTGAATGCATCCCTAGCGCCAGCCTGCCGGGTTGCGTCGATGACCGCACGTTCTTCAACCGCAGTGATTCCTGATGGAACACAGACCATGACATAAGGCTTACCGGCAAACCAGCCTTTGTTTTTCGTAGCCTGCTTGATATAATACTTCATCATTGTCGCTGTAGTTTCATAATCCGCAATGACGCCGTCCTTCATCGGCCTTAGCGCCACGACGTTACCAGGCGTACGTCCGATCATGTTCTTTGCGTCATTTCCCACTGCGACGATGTTTTTTGTATCTGTCTGCAGGGCCACAACGGATGGCTCTCTTAAAACAATTCCTTTTCCTTTTACAAAAACAAGTGTATTCGCAGTACCAAGGTCGATTCCCAGGTCTCTTGTTCCAATCCCAAACATATTTGTATCTCCCTTTCTTAACAAAAAATGCAATAAAAGAACAGGCAATCTATTACAAAAATTAGTTGAATGTTCATAGGCAGATTTTACGGCAAATTTTTAAGCTCGTCCGCAAAAATCATAAATTATATTATATCGTAACGTCAATCAAAATCCTAGTATCATACATACCCTTTTTCCTTCAAACTAACATATTTATTTTCCCCAATAATCAAATGGTCTAGCAATTCAATTCCGACAATTTTCCCCGACTCGCTAAGACGCTTAGTGACTTCGATATCCTCCCTGCTCGGGGTCGGGTCACCGGATGGATGATTGTGGACGCAAATGACTGAAGCCGCCGACCTGCGGACCGCCTCCTTGAACACTTCTCTCGGATGGACAATTGAAGCGTTAAGGCTGCCGATGAAAATTGTCTGTCTGTGGATCACCTGATTTTTCGTATTCAAATACAGGCAGACGAAATGCTCCTGGGTCAAAAAGCGCATATCATTCATGAGATATTTCGCACCGTCCTCCGGAGAGCGGATGACATAGCGTTCATCAAGGGTATGGTTGGCGATACGTCTGCCGATTTCAACGGCAGCGAGAACATGGATCGCTTTTGCCTGGCCGATCCCTTTTATCTGGGTCAGCTCTTCAAGAGTCGCATCCTTTAACAGACGCAGCCCTTCAAACTGGGAAAGCATCCGGTTCGCAAGCTGGAGGACCGATTCCTCCCGGGACCCCGTACCTAATAACAGGGCGAGTAATTCATGGTTGGAAAGGCTCTGGGGGCCATTCTGGACAAATCGCTCCCTCGGCCGCTCATTTTGCGGATAATCTCTGATCATTAATGAATGTGTAGACAATACATTTTCCTCCCGGTCATGATTATGACGAGGGAAGTGTAGAAGAAGTTTCTGTGGTTTTCTTTTAATAAGGAAGGTTGTAACCGATTTTTCTTAACTCCCTGATCAATTTAGATACAGGCAGTCCAACAACTGTGTAATAATCTCCACTGATTTCCTTGACAAGCATGCTGCCGAATCCCTGGATTCCATAGCCGCCCGCCTTATCAAATGGTTCACCGCTCTTTATATAGGTGTCGATTTCTTCATCTGACAGTTCCCAGAACGTCACATCGGTTTTTTCATAAAAACGCGTTTCCTTCTCAGGGGAGATGATCGATACTCCGGTGTAGACTGAATGAGTATTCCCAGACAGCTTTTTGAGCATCTCTGAAGCTTCTTGTCCGCTTTCAGGTTTTCCAAGTATCATTCCGTCATGGACCACGACAGTATCTGAGCCAATCACAAAACAATCCGGAAAATGTTGAGCAACAGTTCCTGATTTCCTTGAAGCAAGCTCCATCACTGCTTCTGAGGGGCTCAGGGTCTCACTGAAACTTTCATCTGCATCACTGCTCGAGATTTCGAATTTCAAGCGGAGGTTTTCAAGAAGTTCTTTTCGCCGTGGAGAAGAAGAGGCTAAAATGAGGCGTTGCATAAAATCACCTTTCTTTTCTTATTGCGTCAAAGGGAGACACAAGCTAATACTATCAGAGTTCACCATTTGCGACAATCATTAGCCAAGGATTTGGCAAAAAAAATCAGAGCCTGCCGCAAAATGGCGAAGGCTCTGTTAATTTGTTCAATTTCCCGGAAAATATTCTGGTATATTACTTTCCTAAGGCCTGGTAGGCAGACAGGAATGAGAGAAGGCTTTTCTCCATTTCATCAAGCTGATTTGCGTCCTTCGATTTATGGTAGCTGGCGAAAGAGGCACTCGCCTTCTCCATACTTGCCTTCGCTTTTAGGATATTTTGATCCTTTACATTCTTGTCCGCAATTTTTCCAAGAAGTGCGTTAAAATCTTCCGCCTTTTTCACTTCCTCTGGTGAAGCTTGCGGTCCGCTTATCAGGATTGTATACATTTCCGGAGCTTGCTGGAGGAACTTTGCCTCATTTGCGTTCAAGCCGCCTGCTTTTCCTCCCGGAATTTCGAATGGCTTCGCAAAAACCTCGACACCTTTTGCTTTTAGAGCATCAGCCTGTTGTTTCGCCGCTTCAATGCTGCCAGCTGTTCCTAAATAAACAGCGAATTGGCCGTTTACAGGAAACAACTCGGCTGTTATCCCCTTGTCTGCAAGCAGTTTCACTCGTTCCTTCGCCCCATCCTCGGTTGTAAAAATACCATTCTGGACGATGAACACTGGAATTGGTTTTAGTTCGAGGGCCTCTCCGCCAGTTGCCGGATTTTTCGCTGGAGACTCTTCGTTTGGTGTACTCACAGCCGGTGGGGCAGTCGTTTCCTGTTCAGATGCGACAAACTTCAGGAAAGTAACCCCAAACGCCGTTCCCAGCAACACCGCCAAAAAGACGGTCACAAAAATAGTCGTGTAAAACCGGTTGCTCCGCTTTGTTTTTGTGTTCCAAACCGATATCCCCAGACTCTTCTTTTTCTTTTTCTGCTGCTTTGGCGCGATTTTATATTCTTTGACAATCTCCTGTTCGACGGGATCAGGCAAAATCCAGTCAAAATCCTCCTCAGCCTTTTCCTGTGCAGCCGCAGTTTCATTTAAGGCTGCTTCATTATCAAGCGGATACACCTTACTCCTGTCATCACGAAGATCGTTAATCGGGAACTTGCCGCTATTTTCTTTTTCACTATTACTATTTTCAACCCTATCTTCTTTTTGCTTCTTTTTTTCAATGCCATTTTGCTGATCCTGTCTGTCTTCCTGAACCGGACGGTCCTTGCCATTAATCTTGATTGTGATCGTTTTGCCATGCTTGTCCAAAGCTTGTACCTCCCCCTGCCCGTTCCTGTTTTGCTTCATCCTATCACACAGACAAAAAAAAATAACAAGACTTTTGTCGTCTTGTTATAGAATGCTTTCGTCAATTTTTTTACTAGATTAATTGCCGTCTTCATCCGCTGACTGTTCCTGCTCTGTCAGATTGTCTTCCGAAAAATCGCCGAAAGTCGGGAACGGATTGCGCTTGTTGGCAGGGGCTGGGGTTTCGATCTGCATTTTGTCACCTTTTTCATTCTCCTCAGGGAAATAAAAAGCAGATAAATTAATAGTGAACGATATGATTTCCTTTTGTTCTACTTCATAAGCAATACTATCAGGTCCATCAAAGTCAATGGACTCAATGGTGACTTCTCTTTTCGATTCTTCTAGTACTTGAATGAATTTCTCCAAACCTTCATATCCCTTAGCTTCGACAGAAAGTGTTACTGAGGTTTTTTGAAGGCCCGCCGGCATACTGTCTGTCATTTCAACATTCCTGCTATTAGAATCATTTGATTCATTATTAGAATCTGCTGCAGTATCCTTTTGATCTGAAGAATTGCTTTCTCCAAACTCCATTAGGGTAATTGTACTGTCAGAAACTATTTCTGCTTTTTCAAAAATCAGGATCAACTGCTCGGTGAATGGTTCTTTCGGAATGATTTTATATAATTCTGAAGCACTCTTTATTTCCCCTGAAGGAACAGCAGTGATCCTCTTTTCGTAAGCAGCTTGCAGTTGTTTTTCCATTTTAAGCTGCTGTTCTTTCTGTATGACACTTTCCTTCAATGGTTTTAAGTATGTGGCTGAGGTACCGAAGTACATAATCAGCACGATGAACAGGCCGGATATAAGGATAAAGATTTCTTTTTTTGAAAATTGGAGGTTCATGATTCTTTCCCTCCAGTATTTTTGTATTCCTTCGTGAAGAATTCCCTATTAAAATGAATTTCAAATTCTGAATAATAAATTGGCATTACAATCTCTGCTGCTTCCGCAGTCGAACCACTGGATGGTTCACTTGCCTCTTCTTTCACAGCTTCAAGAGTCAGAATGGAGGCATTATCGACCCATTCTGAGTGTTTAAGTGAACTCAAGAAATATGCCGCATCTCTCGAGGATTCGAATTGAACTTTAACACCGACGCCCCCTTCACCGTTATAGCTTAATGATTGTATGAACCCTTGTTCAGGGAGCAACGCAATAAGGCTTCTGAGCAATCTGACCGTTTCTGGAGTATAACTTTCAGCCCAGGAAACAGCTTTCTGCAGATTTCCAGTGGAATCACTGCTTTCTTGGTCAGTAATTTTGGTTTGTAAGACGGTGTTTAATTTTTGAACTGATTCAATCTCCTGATTCACTTTTTTCAATGATGTTTCATTCACGCGTGCCTGAACAAAAACACCAATGGAAACAATAACGAAGACGAACAGTAAAATAAGTGAGATGGAAAGTGAAGAAGATGTTTTAGGTTCTTTTTTGGGAAGTAAATTAATCTCTACAAGCATCTTCATACCTCTTTCAACCCAAGTCCCAAAGCCAGATAATGTGCTCGTGAAATTCCGCTGGCTGCTTCAGGGAGACTTTTTTCCAAAGTTACTACCTGGATTTCAAAGCGCTCATTCATTTCGCTAATAATCCTTGGCATTAAAGGATGGTCACCATTTATTAAGATTTTTGTGATGGAGCTTTTGCCATGTGTAAGTGAATAACGGTAAAAGTCTAGTAATTTGTTGATTTCCTTATAGATATCTTCAAATTGAAACACAAATTCGTTCGCATCCCCAACAAACGACAATTCCTGGGTTCCAGAGAGCCCTAATTTTACTTCCCAATCAGATTGCATTTCTACCGGAATATGTCTCATGAAAATTGGTAATGTCCCTTCAAAGATACACATACTGACCACGCCTAAATCAAATTGAATGGTCATAAGGGTTTCATTTTCATCTGCAAGACCAAGAAAGTGATAGAGTCTATAGGCAGCGAGCGGGGAAATATCTGCGGCCACCGGTTTAAGTCTTGCTTCTTTTAGAAGGTTCGCATATTCAAAAACATACTCTTCTGGAGCAGCAAACAAAAGGATCTCCCTTTTGTTGTTTTCCACACTTAGTGGGACGGTATCAAACACCGGTTCATCAAAAGGCAAATGGATGCTTGATCCCAACTCGAGATATAGGTATCCGTGAATCTCATCATCTTTAACATCAACGGGTATCGAAACTTTACGAATGATCACCAGCGAATCCGGAACAAGGAATCTTACCTCTCTATTGTTGATTCCCCAATCAGCTATACACTCATCAAGAATGAAAGAAAGCGTTTCGAAATCCTGAATCTTACCATCAGAAATAATTCCAGCCGGTAGGAAACGTTCCCCCTTGGCTGAAACAACGATTGGGTTCCTTTGTTTTAATTCAACATACCGAATGGAGTGGTCGTTCATTACAAGATTAATCATCTTTTTTCGTCCGGTAAAGATGGATAAAGCCATGATCAAAACTCCTTCAATCAAATTCCTGATGTTAATAGACTCATATATTCTTCGATCAAATAATCTCCGAAAAAGTATGCGACAAGTGTACCTAACGCAATAAATGGACCGAATGGAATCGTTTGTTTGCGTTTTATGGATCCAAGAAGAAGGCCAATGACACCAAAGAACGCTCCAAACAATGTGGATAAGAAGAAGGATAGCAGCAGCATTTTCACTCCAAGCACGAAGCCCACCAATGCAAAAAGCTTGATGTCTCCTCCACCCATGCCGCCCTTACTAACAACAGCAATCAATAACAGGAGAATAAAGCCTACCGCAGCACCAGCGAGGGAATCCCACCACGGAATTAGAGGAATAAAAATTCGTTCAATCAGAAACAGACCCGCAAAGAACATCAACACTTTGTCAGGAATAATCATATATGCCAGATCCGAAACTGTAATGATGACTAACATAGAAATGAGAGTTAACGCAATGATCAACTCACCATTCAATCCAACAGCTAATGGCGCAAGCGCAAAAAGCACGCCAGTCAAAAACTCAAAAAAAGGATAAACGGGCGAAATGCGCACCTTGCATTGGCGGCATTTCCCCCTCTGTATAAAATATGATAGTACCGGGATCAGCTCCCAGGCAGTCAATTGATGGCCGCACTTCGGACACGAAGAACGCGGCGCAACGATTGATTTTCCTTCTGGGATGCGCAGGGCTACTACGTTGTAGAAGGAGCCTAGGACTGTTCCTAGTAAAGCAAGATAAAAAGTAAATATTTGAACTGTCATTACTATTTTCTATCTATTAACTGTTTTTCAGTAAGCGTTGTTAGTGCTTCTGTCTCGTCATCACTGTCTTCAAAGACTTTAAGTGCCTCATCATGACCAGTTATAGAGTAAACATTATTTGTTTTATCATAACTCACAGAAAATTCCTCGTCCTCAGCATTAGAAATGTAATTTTTCAGATCATCTTGATCCCAAGATTCTTCATCTGGATTTGCTGCATGAGCTAATTTTGCTGCTCCTATTATTTGCAATGCATCTGCTACAGCAGCATCCTCTTTTGATTTCTCAATAATCCCGCCAATACTAGGCACAGCAATAGCTGCAATAATCCCCAAAATCACAATAACAGCCAATAATTCTACTAATGTTAATCCTCTTTGATTCTTTAATCTTTTCTTCAATGTTTTCAACATATTACCCATCTCTCCTTCTAGGTATATTATCCTGTGACATATGCCATATGTATCTATCAAACAGTATAACGGATTGATAGAAGAAATAGAATGAAAAATATTGTTTTTTGTTTGTTTTTGTCGTGTTAACCTACGTGATTGAAGATCTCGATCATTGGGACCATGATGGCAATGACTATTGTACCGACCAAACCTGCCAGCAGGACGATCATGAGGGGTTCAATCAGTGACTTTAATTGATCAGTACTGTGTTCGACTTCTTTTTCGTAGAAGTCTGCGACCTTACTGAGCATGGCGTCTAATGAACCGGTTTCTTCCCCGATTGCAATCATCTGTGTTACAAGGGGAGGAAAGGCCCAGTGGTTTCTCATCGGCCCTGTAAGTGACTGCCCTTTTTCCAATGAATCTCTTGACTCTCGCACCACTTTGGCCAGCACTTCATTTTCTACTACTTTCTCAACAATAGAAAGCGCTTGCAGGATGGGAACGGAGCTTGCAAATAACGAACTTAATGTCCTTGAGAATCTGGCTATTGCTCCTTTTTGGAGCAACTTACCGAAAATCGGAATTCTTAACAGTGCGTAATCAAGATAGTATTTTGTCTGTCTGTTATTCTTCAATACCATGATAAGCAGTGTGATTGCCAGAGCCAATAATATGATGAGCCACCAAAACGATTGCATGAATTCACTCGCATTGAGGACAAATTTCGTGATTCCTGGAAGCTCTCCGCCAAAGTCGGAAAACATGTCAACGAATGTAGGTACTACTGCCACCAGCAGGAAAATGACGACGATGATGGCCAATACACCTATGACAGCCGGATAACTTAAGGCTGCGACGATTTTCTTTCTTGTATTATGCTGCTTTTCGTAATGCTCCGCTAATCTTTCTAATGTTTCATCCATATTACCGCCAGCTTCTCCTGCTTTGATCATATTGATAAACATCGGTGAGAAGATTTTACTATGCTTTGCCGCAGCATGTGATAGCGGATTTCCTTCACGCAGCTCTTGTTCAATATCAAAGAGTGCCTTCTTTAGCGCTTTACTTTCTGTTTGGGCAGCAAGGATCTTTGTCGAATCAACAACAGATACACCCGCTTTAAGAAGAGTAGCAAATTGTCTTAGGTAAATGACAAGATGTTGCAGTTTAACTGGATTACCAATGGTTATTTCTTTCGTCAACAGTGATTCCTGGATCTCTAAGATCTCAGTCGTTCTGATTCCTTCTGTGCGAAGCTTTTCAAGGGCTTCCCTTTTGCTCGAAGCGGAAATCGTCCCCGAGCGCTTCCCTGAACGGTCTCTGCCGGTATATTTAAATCTAGCCATGGATTACACCATAGTTTCCTGAAGATAAGGTTCAGCAGAATCCCTGGAAATCATCCCTTTTTGGACAAGCTCCTTCACATCCATTTCGAGGGTGTGCATGCCATAAGACCGGGAAGTTTGCATGATGCTGATGATTTGATGAATTTTTTCATTCCGGATCAAGTTTGCTACTGCCGAATTATTAACCAGGATTTCTGTTGCTCCGATCCTTCCTTGCTTTTCTATTGTCGGAAATAATCGTTGCGAGATCACAGAAACGAGTACAGAAGCTAGCTGAATACGTATCTGCGCCTGCTGTGATGGCGGAAATACATCGATAATTCGATTGATTGTGGCCGGTGCACTTGAGGTATGCAATGTACCGAAAACAAGATGTCCAGTTTCAGCCGCTGTGATTGCTGTCTGAATCGTTTCCAAATCGCGCATTTCCCCAACCAGGATCACATCCGGGTCCTGTCGCAGGGCGGCTCTCAATCCATTGGCAAAGTTATTTGTGTCAAACCCCACTTCACGCTGGTCGATAATCGAGCTTCCATGCTTGTGTAAATATTCAATTGGATCTTCTAGCGTAATGACATGTTTCCTCATTGTTTCATTCATATACTGTATCATCGCTGCTAGGGTAGTAGACTTCCCGCTGCCTGTAGGACCTGTTACAAGCACCAATCCTTGGGGCTTCTCCGATATTTTTTTCAGTATTTCCGGAAGTTTAAGATCTTCAATGGTAGGAATACTTGTAGGGACAATTCGAATGGCCATGGATACACAGCCTCTTTGATGATAAGTATTAACCCGGAAACGTGAAACACCTGGAATTCCGTAGGAAAAGTCCAGTTCTCCCTGTTCCTTAAACCGTGTCCACATTTTTCCAGGGATGATCGCCCTCGCCATTCCTTCTGTTTCTTCAGGGAGAAGCGATTCTTTGCCATACTTTCTTAGCTCCCCATTAATTCTCATAACAGGAGGTACACCAACTGTTATATGTATATCTGACGCTTTCAGCTCAAAACCTGCTTGAAGCAGTCGTTCAATTTTATCTTTCATCTGCTCTCCCCCGCTATTCTGCAATGGCTACTCGGAGGACTTCCTCGGTGGTAGTCAATCCTTGTTTTACTTTCAATAAGCCATCATCAATCAGGAAAATCGTTTTATTCTTCACGGCAATTTCACGAAGTTTGGTTACCGTTTCTTCATTCATGATCGCTCGTCGGAGTTCCTCATTTACCGAAAGAACTTCATGAACGGCTAATCTGCCGCGGTATCCTGTCATATTGCAGGAAGCACATCCTCTTCCTCTCCATACTGTGGAAATTTCAATTCCTCTTTTAGAGAAAATATCAAGTTCCCGTTTGGTTGGAGAATGGGATTCAGCACAATCCCGGCAAACTTTCCGAACGAGCCGCTGAGATACAATGCCGCTTAAAGAAGATGCGACCAGAAATGGTTCAACACCCATATCTATCAGTCTTGATACAGAAGTCAAAGCATCGTTTGTGTGCAAGGTACTTAATACCAAATGACCGGTTAACGAAGCTCTTACTGCTACCTCTGCTGTTTCCTTATCTCTTATTTCACCGACCATGATGATATTTGGATCCTGGCGAAGAATCGATCTTAAGCCTGCTGCGAACGTCATCCCGACATTCGGATTAACCTGTATTTGATTGATTCCTTCGATTTGATATTCTACTGGGTCCTCTACCGTGATGATATTAACTTCTTCACTGTTCAATTTATTTAAAGCAGCATATAGGGTCGAAGATTTACCTGACCCTGTAGGCCCAGTAATCAAAACGATCCCATTGGGTCTGGAAATCATACTATTGAATCTCTTTAGATTTAAAGCATTAAACCCTAATTTGTTAATATCATTTAAGGTGCTGCCCATATCAAGCAGACGGAGCACAATTTTTTCTCCATAGACAGTTGGAATTGTAGATACCCTCAAGTCGACTGGGTGGAAGTCAAGATTGACTTTAAACCGGCCATCCTGCGGCACTCGGTTTTCTGTAATATCCAGGTTCGCCATAATTTTAATTCTCGCTGTCAATACATTCTGCATATGTTTAGGAAGGACTCGTTCTACCCGCAGCATGCCATCGATCCTATATCGAACTACTACTTTGGTTTCCTGGGGATCGATATGGATATCGCTCGCCTTACTTGCACCTGCATTTGATAACAATTGATTGACCAGCCTGACAATTGGGGAATCTGCATCTGTTACCTTTTCCTCTTTCACTGGTTCAATTGCATATTCTTGCCCGATTAATTCTTCAAAATCTTCGTCGATATCATAGTATTTATTTATGGCTCGTATGATATCATCCTTAGTTGCAATAGCAGTCTCAATATGAAACCCGGTCGATAGACGCAAATCATCAATGGTAAAAAAGTCCATCGGATCTGACATTGCTACATAAAGTTTGTCTCCCTCTTTTTTTAAAGGGATGACTAAATTACGTTTAGCCGTCTCCTTGGGAATCAGATTAAATAAACTTGTATCAAATGGATATCGATATAAGCTTATATGCGGAATCCCCAGCTGGAACTCCAGCACCTCTATTAATTGCTGCTCTGTTATATAACCTCTATGCAGCAGGGCATCACCGAGCTTCTGTTCCGCTGGTTTATCCTTAAGAGTGGTTTGGAGTTGGTCTTCAGTCAGCAGTCCAGATTCAATCAATAAATCTCCAAGTCTTCTGCGAGTTTGTTTCATCTGTTCGCCTCCTGATTATTTGGGTTCTTCATTCGGTTTACCCCACAATCTGTCTTCCCCACTGTCATCTGTTCCTTCATCAGGATCGTTTTGCTCATTTGTTGCAGGTGACTGATTCTCTGTGTTAACCGTCGGTGTTTCATTCATGGAACTGCCATTATTGTCCGTATTAGCCAATGATTCTGTCCCCTGTTCTTCCGGTTGTGGTATTTGATTACTATTTGGATCGATTCCATGTACTTCTACTCGATGAATTGGCTGATAAAAATCTTCAGATATCAATTCCGATTGAATCAATTCACCACTTGATGAAATAGTCTCTCGATATACTTTAATCATCAATCCCGGTTTCCCTTCGGTTTCCACCGATTTTTGACGGGGTTCCAAAAGAGGTGTGTAACGCTTGATTGTTCTTGGCTTAAATTCTTGCTTTTCTGTAAGATTCATCTGATATTTTGAAGAAAAGGGGATGCCTATAATAGAGATCTCTAAATTACCCCTATCAATTAGTAATTTAATGTCGTATCGATTTTCATTAGGATTGTAGAATGAAAAATCAATTTTCTTGCTAAAATCAACTTTCGCTTCAAGCCCTAGTTTAATGTTTTCTAGCAGTTCTCTTCCGATGTTTCTGTCGGTTATAGTGAAGTTAGTTGATAACAATGCCTCAAAAAGACCTGATGAAACTACGCTCATCTGGTGAGATGATAATTGATTCAACTTTTTACCTTCTAATAACTTATTCAATGAAACGTTTGTAAGCGGCTCTATCGATATCTGAGGAAATTCATGTACGAATTTTTCAATGTCCGTAAACTCTCCATCCAATTGCCTGGATGCAGTGGCCACAACAACTGGCTCTTCTTTTGGCAAAAAGTCCTCCAGCCTTACGGTAAGGGATGGATCAAGTTCAGATGCTGCTGAAGATAAGGCGTTAAGCAATCCCGTCATATCCAGTGCATGGAAGTCTGTTTTAGGAATTAGCTGTTGCAATGTATTTTCTATGTTTTGTTGATTGACTTCAACAATCAGGGAATTTTCTTTTCCATCTATTGCTGATTCAATTGATTCACCCACTAAAAACTTGAAACTATTAGGATCCACCTTCTGGCTTGATTCTTTATATTTCAATTCAAAAGAAGCATTCTCTTGCCAAGTTTTTATTTGCTCTTCCAGCAATGAAGCTGCCTGTTCTCTTGATTTTCCTGAAAGGCTAATTGGCCCGATTGATGTTTGCTCTTGAAATAGATCCCTTTCGAAAAATGAGCTAAAAACAACAGTAGAAAACTGGGAGAAACCTAATATAAATAGAGAGGCAATGGTCAAAACCATTGTGACTTTAAAACGCTTAAAATTGCTGACCATTGTCATACCTCCCTTTTATTTGGCTTCTATGTACTCCCACAATTCATCTTCTGAATCATTGGATTTTTGTTGAAAGTCCAGCATCTTTTCAATATCACTAAGATATCCTTGTTTAGAGTCAGATGATTCTCCCTTAGCATCTTCTTGCTGACGAGACAGTAGGTCACTTTCTTCATTTTCAGATTTCAGTTCAGAAGAATGCATCCCATAAAGTTCACTTATAGGATCCTCATCTTTCATATCGTCAAAAGCTGTAAAACTATTAACTAACTTAGGTGTTGGTTCAACTGGAGCAGAATTCTCGGTAATCATTTCTTGGTTGTTTAAGATATTAATAGCTTCAGGACCGTTATAAATCCCACTTTTTCTTTCAGTTATTAAGCCAACTATGACAGAAAAAAGGATGATAAGCAGAATGGCTTGCCATTGAACGAGCAATGCAGTTAATCCAGTGCCAATCAGCCCTATAATTAATGTACCAACAACCACATACCATTTTCCCCGTTTGGTTAATCCAAGCGGGATGTATACGATGAGTGGGATGACAATTACTGCTGCTAAAATCGAGAAGAAAAACTCTATCATTTCCACACCTCATTTATGTTTATTGATATGATGCTTCTAGTAACAAATCCTTTACGTCCCAAGCATAAGGTTCAGGAGTTTCCGATACATTTACAACTTCCATGGCATAAATTCCACTTTCATGATTACTGTCTATAATTTGAGCACAACTTGGAATTGGTGTTTTTACGGATATATTTTCTTCATCTCCGTATAAATACAAAGTACCTTCTATACAAATTAACCCCTGATTTCCTCTCTCTGGATTATTTTGTTTAACACTTAAGCTTTTAATATGGGCGTTACCTTTTACCCAGACGTCACTATTATTTTTAATAGAAGATTCCTCTTTAAGGTACAAATCTCTTCCAATTTCCAAATGTGTATTTGATTCGGTTTCTAAGCCATTTTGAAAGTAAGCATCTTTCTTAAAAGATAAGTCCGTATTTGATCTTACTGAAAAATTATTTAGGAATAATTTCGAACTCGCAAACTCATGATTGGATTTGATTGACTCCTCATCAGAAGGTTTCATCTCGGTTGTGGGTTGCGGGAAATCCCCAGTCAAAAATCCTCTTGAAACTATCATTTTCCCTGATATCCTGCTTTCCTGGTGGTCTTCAGCAATGCCAATCGATGTGAAGGCAATTGAAATTTTTTCTTGTTCTCCACTTTTTACAGGACTAACTATTATATTTTCTATTCTGTACATGGGATATGATTGACTTAATTTCAAATTAAAAGATTTATTAAATGGCAATTCATTGTTTAAGGTTGCAACGGTGTAATCTAAACTCTTTTTTGAATTCCTAGAGAGTATGCCAGTTACCTGTTTTTTCATATGGGTGACCCCCATCTCCGCAAGATTAGTCGCTTTAATCTCACTTCCGGTATGGGCTATTTGCTTGGAATTATTGGCTGCCATTCCAACAAGCGTAATTCCGATTATGGAAAAAACGGTCATCATCAGCAACACGACTAGCAACACGGATCCCTGTTCGTTTTTACTCATCCGAAATTCCCCTTGCAAATAAAGTTCTTAATGTATAGGATTGGTCTCCCTTTTTTATCTTCAAAGTCATTTCAAGAGGCAATTTTGTATCAATTTGTAATGGCTCACCTGAGTATGTATGATTTTCATAGACGACTTGAGCCATATAGCTATACTTACTTGATATAGCCTTTCCATCAAGTAGTACTCCATCCGTTTTTATTTCTAATTGATAGGCAGGTTCTTTCAAGTGTTTGTTGCGGATCGTTTCAGCGATTAGCTGAGCTTCCTGCTGAAGAAATGCATCCTCTTTGCTGGATTCTCCCTGTTTGATCCCTGTATGGAAAACAGAGTATGCAAGAACGATAATAATGCCTGTTATTGTAAGAGCGGCTAATAATTCTACAAGGGTAAAACCGTTTCTTTCCATCCTGGGTTCACTCCTTGTAACCAAAAGTTTCATAAACATTCTTATATGTATCGTTACTTTTCTCCTGAATCGAAACTACTACTAAATTTAAATCCATTGGCAAATTATTATTAAATGAGTCAGCGTGCATAATTTGGACTACAGGATAATACTTTTTTTCTCCAACTTCCAGGAAAAAACGTTCGTTAGATGCGAAATCAGTTCCATATAATTGATTCCATTCCTCAATTGTTAAATCGGTCGTGTAAGGGGATTTTTTAATGATATGTAAAATTTCCTGGCTTAGCTGGGCAGCAGAACTTCTGCTTTCATTATCGGAATTAAAAATCTTTGCCTGTAAAAAAAAGCCTGCAAAAGAAAGGAGTACAATCGAAAGCAACGCGACTCCAAGGGTAACTTCTAATAAATGATAACCATGCTGGTTTAATCTTTTAGACATGGGCCGCTCCTTCTTTCGCATAATCCTCATACTTTCTTCCTATTATACTAGCAAACGACACTATATGACACTATGAATCTGCAGCGAAAACTGACAATTAATAGTGATATGGAACAGAAAAAATACCACCTGAATAAGTGGTATTTCATCATTTCACATATTCCGCAACTCGGTTCCGTCCGGATCGCTTTGCTCCAACATATAAGGCCCGGTCAGCATGCCGGATTAATGCCAATGAATCATCGGCGTCCTGAGGCGCAGTGGCTACACCGATTGAGGCGGTGATGTTGACATGCAGCTGTTTTCCTTCTTCATCCATTGATTGCAGGAGGATAAAAGGCTCATTTGCAATCAGCAGCCTGATTTGTTCGGCCAGTTTCAGCGCATCGCCTTTCATCATGTTTGGCACCAGGATGACGAACTCTTCTCCGCCGTATCGTGCAAGGGTTCCAATCATGCCGACTTTTTTCCTGAGACGTTCGCCTACCTGTATTAAAATCTCATTTCCGCTTTGATGACCGTATGTATCATTGACAGATTTGAAATGGTCGATGTCGAGCAGAATGAGGGATAGGAGGTCCCTTTGGCCTGATTGCAGCTTTTCGAATTCGGTGGTCAGCCTGTTTTCGAAATAACGATAATTATACAATCCAGTGAGCGCGCATCGCTCGCTGTTTGCCTTTGTTTTTTCGTGATGCCTTGCATTTTCCACGGCAATCGCGAAGTGGGAGCAGAGAATGTCGACTATCATCAATTGTGATTTTTCAAATGCTCTTTTTTTGTTTGCGGCGAGGACGAGTACACCGACAACCTGGTTGTTCCGGGCAATGGGAACGCCGAGTATGCTTTCAGCTCCCGGTGGGACATAGCCTGAATTTATGTGGCTCCATTCTTTTTTGGAGTGGAAGAGTACAGGTTTTTTCCCTGCCCAGACGAGTCCGCTGATTCCTTTGCCTTTTTCAAGCGGTGCCGCAACCGGTTCCAGGACTTCCCCGAATTCAACCTTATGGATCAATTTTAGTTCCTTATCATCCACTACATCCAATATGTAAGCATAATCTACCGGCAGCATCTCAATCAGCTTTTTGACGAAAAGATCAAGCACTTCATCTGCCTTCAATCTTTCTGCCAGCTGATGTCCGATTTCCGCCGCATTCTGTAAAAATTGGTTCACCTTGTCGCTGGAGTAATAGAGACTGAGAATGATAGACAGACTTGCGAAGGGAATCCCAACGAACAATAACGAATAATGTCCCATTTCACTCAAATACAGCTCATATAGAACGAACCCAATCGGGAAGGTGATCAATGTCGTGACTGTTTCCCAAATAAAGTCTTTTCCGAAGTATGGCCCCTTCTGTTTTAAAATCATCGCTTGCAAAAATAACAAGAATAGGGTGTTCACTCCGTAATTGCTAATGCCATAAACTGTTCCAAGGACATAAATGTATGGATCCTTTGCCAGATCAACCCCTTCACGACCACCGAGCGCATAAAACAGCAGACCGCTCACCAATGATACGATAAAGAACATTAACGAGTTTAATGGAAATCTGTATAGATCCGTTTTTTGAACACGCAGCCTCATCAAAAGGATCAATACCGAAATCTGCATCAACATCATTTCGATGAAAATTCCGTAGTTCAGGAATACCGCGAGTGATACCCATTGAATCAGGAAGATGGGCGTATTGTTGACGACCATCGGCATGGAAGCCACGACGGCCATCAGGACAAGAAAGGGAATGACTTCCCAGACGCTGACATCCGGTGGTGGATAAACTTGATATATCACCCAGATTCCGACTGGAACGGCCAGCAGCCATGCAAACCAAATAGAGTTTTTGAACATAGGGGATATCTTCATTTATCCACCTCCTTTTGACTGGGTAAAAAGTCTCACTTTTTAAATATTTTAGCAAACTTTTTGTTCAATGTCATAATTTTCTTATTTATTTTTCAGCAGATTCACGATCACCGGCTTTGCTTCTGAAAGAAAATACAGAGAGCCTGTCACGATTAATATTTCATCGCTTTTGATCTCATTTATTTTGCGATGAAGGAAGTCATGATAATCGCTGGCAACGCTAAGTTTATCTGTATTTCCAGCCTCCATCAGCTCTTCGGCAGACGCAGACCGCGGAAAATCAAATGTTGTGAAGACTAGATGGTCCGCTGCATCTTCCAGAGTTGCAATCATCTTGTCAAACTTCTTGTCTTTGAGAGCTGCAAATAAGATGGTAATCTTTTTATCGGCATAACGCGATTTTATTTCACTGGCAAGTGCATTTATTCCTTCTTCATTATGCGCACCATCAATCAGGACATAGGGTTCCTCACTGAGGATTTCAAGACGTCCCGGCCAATAAGCATGGATGAGTCCTTCCCGGATATCAGTTTCTTCAATCATGAAGGAGTAGTAATTAGCAAGGACCTGGGCCGCCATGACTGCACATGCCGCATTGTCGACCTGATGGGAGCCAAGCATGGATGTCTCCAAATTATTGAATTGGCCGAACATGCTGGAGAAGGCAAATCGCTCTCCTTGCTGCAAAGACTCTCTGGTACTTGTTGAATAGTCTTTCTCCATCACATACAGCGGTGATTTTCCTTCTTGCGCCTTTTTTTTGATTACTTCGAGCGCTTCCGGCTGTTTCACTCCCGTAATGACACTCACGCCGTTCTTGATGATTCCCGCTTTTTCAAAAGCGATTTGTTCATAGGTATCACCCAGTATTGCTGTATGGTCCAGCCCGATGCTGGTGATGATTGAGAGCAGCGGATGGATGACATTTGTCGAATCAAAGCGTCCACCGAGTCCCACTTCATAGATGACAACGTCAACTGGAGACATTTTTGCAAAATAGTAGATGGACATGGCGGTGATCACTTCGAATTCCGTCGGTCCGCCCAATTCTGTCTGGTCCAGTTCGTCCGCCAGCGGCTTGATCACATTCGTCAATTCAACCAGTTCATCATCACTGATTGGCTGTCCGTTGATGCTGATCCGCTCATTGAATTGTTCGAAATATGGAGAGGTAAAGGTGCCGACACGGTAGCCTGCTGTCTGCAGGATCGAACGAAGGAAGGTGACTGTAGAGCCTTTCCCATTCGTTCCGCCGACGTGGATTGTCTTGATCGTTCTTTCAGGATGCTCCAGCCTCTCAAGCATCCATTCCATCCTTGATAATCCCGGCTTCATGCCCAGACGCAGCCTTGCATGGATCCATTTCATTGCTTGTTCATATGTTTCAAACATGTAAAACACCTCAATTCATGATGAAGACGAACCAATAATGGTTCGTCTTCAAAGTTTTAATTATTAGTTTCTCAATTCATTGATGCGTGCTTCTACTGCTGCACGTTTTTCAACGTAGTCTTTTTCCTTCGCGCGCTCTTCTTCAATGACTTTTTCAGGAGCCTTTTTAACGAAGCCTTCGTTGGAAAGCTTCTTCTGGACACGTTCGACTTCTTTATCCAGCTTTTCTTTTTCCTTCTGAAGACGGGCGATTTCCTCGTCGATATTGATCAGGCCTTCAAGCGGCATGATGATTTCGAGACCTGTAGCGACTGCTGTCATCGCTTTTTCAGGAGCGTTGACTTCAAGCCCGATTTCCAGGTTTTCTGGATTACAGAAGCGGACAATGTAACCGCGGTTGTTTTCCAGCATGCTTAACGTCTTTTCATCCTTTGCCTTCAGGAACATATCAACCTTTTTGCTGAGCGGCGTGTTCACCTCAGAGCGGATATTCCTTACAGAACGGATGACTTCAACAAGCAGCTTCATATCTTCTGCAGCTTGCTCATCTGTAAGAGCTGCATCAACCTGTGGCCAGCTTGCAACAGTGATTGACTCCCCTTCATGAGGCAGGTTCTGCCAGATTTCTTCGGTAATGAATGGCATGAATGGGTGAAGCAGGCGCATCGTGTTATCAAGAACGTAGGCAAGGATCGATCTTGTCGTCTTCTTGGCCGCTTCGTCTTCACCGTATAGCGGCAGCTTTGCCATTTCAATATACCAGTCACAGAAATCATCCCAGATGAAGTTGTAAAGAGCCCGGCCAACCTCACCAAACTCATAACGGTCTGAAAGTCTCGTAACAGTCTCGATTGTTTCATTCAGCCTTGTCAAAATCCACTTGTCAGCAACTGATTTTTCGCCGCTCAAATCGAATTCCTCATATTTCAGGCCATTCATGTTCATCAATGCAAATCGTGAAGCGTTCCAAATTTTATTGGCAAAGTTCCATGTCGCTTCAACCTTTTCGGTACTGTAACGAAGATCCTGCCCCGGTGAACTTCCTGTTGTCAGGAAGTAGCGGAGTGAGTCAGCGCCATACTGGTCGATGACATCCATCGGATCGACTCCGTTGCCAAGTGATTTACTCATCTTGCGGCCATCTTCGGCACGAACGAGTCCGTGAATCAATACATCCTTGAATGGTCTCTGATCCGTGAATTCTAGTCCCTGGAAAATCATCCTTGAAACCCAGAAGAAGATAATATCGTAGCCTGTTACTAGTGCAGCTGTCGGGTAATAGCGCTTGTAATCAGCTGCTTCTTCATTCGGCCAGCCCATCGTCGAGAATGGCCATAGCGCTGAGCTGAACCATGTATCAAGAACGTCATTATCCTGTTCCCAGTTCTCTGGGTCTGCCGGCGGTTCGTGATCAACGTATACCTCGCCTGTTTCTTTATGATACCAGGCCGGGATGCGGTGACCCCACCAAAGCTGACGCGAAATACACCAGTCGCGGATGTTTTCCATCCAGCGCATATAGGTATTTTCAAAGCGCTCAGGGACAAAGTTTACTTTCTCTTCTTTGCTTTGCAGCGCTACTGCTTCATCAGCAAGCGGCTGCATTTTAACGAACCATTGCGTTGACAGGTATGGCTCAACAACTGCTCCGCTGCGCTCAGAGTGTCCTACAGAGTGCATGTGTTCTTCAATTTTGAAAAGAACACCTTGCTCCTGAAGGTCTTTGACGATTTGCTTGCGGCACTCGAAACGGTCCATGCCCTGGTACTTGCCGGCTTTCGCGTTCATTGAGCCATCTTCATTCATGACAAGGACTCTTTCAAGATTGTGGCGGTTGCCAATCTCAAAGTCATTAGGGTCATGTGCTGGAGTGATTTTAACTGCTCCAGAACCGAATTCCATGTCAACATAATCATCGCCGACAATCGGGATCTCGCGGCCGACGATTGGCAGGGTAACTGTCTTGCCGATCAAATGCTTGTAGCGGTCATCTTCAGGATGGACAGCAACCGCAGTATCCCCAAGCATTGTTTCCGGTCTTGTTGTCGCGATTTCGATATGCCCGCTGCCATCTGCAAGAGGATATCTCATATGGTAGAAAGCACCCTGAACATCTTTGTGGATAACCTCGATATCAGATAAAGCTGTTTTCGCTGCCGGGTCCCAGTTAATGATGTATTCGCCGCGGTAGATCAATCCTTTGCGGTATAAAGATACAAAAACTTCTTTAACAGCCTTTGAAAGGCCTTCATCCAATGTGAAGCGCTCGCGGCTGTAATCAAGTCCAAGTCCAAGCTTTGACCATTGCTTACGGATATGCTGCGCATACTCTTCTTTCCATTTCCATGCTTCTTCTAAAAACTTTTCACGCCCAAGCTCATAGCGGTTGATGCCCTGGCTGCGCAGCTTCTCGTCAACCTTTGCCTGTGTGGCGATTCCGGCATGGTCCATTCCTGGGAGCCAAAGAACATCGTAGCCCTGCATGCGCTTCATGCGCGTAAGGATATCCTGCAGCGCTGTGTCCCACGCATGGCCAAGGTGCAGCTTCCCGGTTACGTTTGGCGGCGGAATCACGATTGTATAAGGTTTCTTCGTTTCATCATCTTTCGCTTCGAAAAACTTTCCTTTGACCCACCATTCATAGCGTCCCTGCTCAATCGAAGACGGATCATATTTGGTCGGCATCGACAAATTCTCTTCCATCATTTTTTCCTCCATTCAAATGCTTTTCTTTTGGAAAATAAAAAAACTCCATTCGCCATAAAAGGACGAATGGAGTATGTTCGCGGTACCACCTTTTTTCCCAGCAACGTAAAAACAGAATCCTGCTGCTGGCTCAAATATGGATAACGGCTCTTCACCGTCGCCTGTTACTGAGATTATCCCGTTCCCAGGCGATGCTCAAGGGCGACCTTCCATGGTTCCTGCTTAGAAGTCCTCCCAGCAATTGGACTTCCTCTCTTGAAGCTGGCTTCTCATGTACTCTTCCCTGTCAATGCTTTGCTTTATTTTTGGTTTTTGTATATTAGTTATACTACCTAAAAAAGATGATTGACGTCAATCATCATTTCCTATTTTTCATTATTTTATACATCACGCCACATACTGTGCCAATAATCAGCACATTTTGTGCCAATGCCTCATAGAATAAAAAAGGGATATCTTACATGCTTGGAGGGATGGCTATGAAAAGAAAGAGGTATAATCCGTATACACTCCCCAGGTGGGCGAGGACGGCGAGGGCAGTGTGCGCACAGCTGATCATTCCTTTTTGTGTATTTCAGGGAATACGAACCCTTTTCTTCCCGTCAACCTTTGATGTCTTCCTGCTAACAATTTTCATCCTGATCGCTTTGGCAATCAAATTTGAAATATTTTAAGGAGCCTTAGAGCCGCTTTCAGCTCTGGGCTCCCTCTTGTTTTGCCTGCTCTTTCTGCTTTTCGAGATCATCCATTTTGGTTACCACATAGCCAGTATTGTTCAAAAGCCAATATTGGCGCTGGAGTTTTTGGACAAACCTCCTTTCATCCACTTCTTTTTTGCGTTGATGATAGGTCTCTGCGACCCGGATGATGCCTGACGGAAAGGCAAGATAGCTCATGAATAACTGCATTTCATCATCACGGAAAGGAAAATGCTTCAGGTATACATAAATCCAGTCAATGATTTCGTCACCGTGCTTCGGCTGCGTTTTTAAAGACCTTGCCAGAAACGGCAGCAAATCCTGAATCGGAGAACCCTTCCTTGCTTTTTCAAAGTTGATAAAATAACCGTATCCCCTTTCATCGAACAGAAAGTGCTCAGGCGAGACTTTGCCATGAAGCGTCACAGTCCTCGTTTTCTTTTGCTCCTTCGTTTTCTCACTCCACGCCTCCAGCTTTTGTCTGGCAAACTGCATCGCCTGCCGAATCTGGATGTAATACAGACAGAATGTTAGTTCAAACGGGGACATATACACCCGGTTCTCGCAGCTCTCAAGGAAACCATTGACGAACTCTTCTTCTTTCTCCCATTCCTTCAATGTCTGTTCATAATGCTCTTGCTTCACTTCCGGGCTGATTTCCAGCTCCTTGGCTGACAGGGTATGCATTCTTGCCAGCTCCCTGAACAGCTGTTTATGCCTTTCAGATTGATCCTCCCTGATGGCATTTGGCATCCATGGCATTAAATAATACAGCGAATTATTATGCAAAACCCCATATCTGCCGTCGTTAGCCGGATAGACGGGAACAATCCTGTTATAGCCTTTTTGATAAAGAGTCTGGATATGCTTGATAAAATCTGTTCCTTCATACGGATGGATTTTTTTCAAAGCAAAGGTTCCTGATTTGGTATAGACCTTCTTTATTTTTCCAAAGTCCTCCGCAAAATAGGGCTCGATTGGATATTGCTTCAACACAGCAGATTCTTCTTTTAAAAAATTGCGATCATCCATCGGATCACTCGCCTACTTTCTGGAACTTCTATGCATGAATAGAGTTGGGCAGGTGCTTGTAAACACCTGCCCATACTTAGTGCTGTCACAACCCCAGCCAGCAGCCAAGCCAGCCCTGACAACTAGCTTCCTTTTGGACAAGGCATTGCTCCTTTTCATTGATTATGATTGGTGAATAGCCACACCGGGAACATATAATACCTGGCCTTCATGTACTTCATGGTCGATGCTTAAATGATTTACTCTCAAAAGCTGCTGTACCGGCACATCGTAGCGTTCCGATATTGATTGAAGCGAATCGCCTTGCTGGACGATGCACACTCTTATTTTGGCAACTTCGGATTCCTCTTCCTTACGCGCTAAAAATTCGGCAATTGAAATGCCCTTTTTCATATTCGGTTTTTTCTTTTTCAGCAAAGGAGAAGACGAGCTTTCAGGAGATTCTTCCACTTCAGCAGGCATACTTTCTGGTACTTCTTCCTCCTGCTCAACCTCAACTTCTACTTCCTCCTGTTCAACCTCGACCTCCGCAACCGGTTCTTGCTCGCCTCTAAAATCACTTAAAGCATATTCTGGCTCCGGCTCTCTTTGAGCCTGCGGTTCCGGTTGTGATGCCTCTTCCGCTGCAGCTGTTTTCTTCGCTTCAGCCCTGAACGGTGCATACAATTCTTCTTCATAGGAATCTTCTTCTTGATGATTCAAGGTTTCATTCTGCTGAACGAAGGAATACGCCGGAGGATCCGGGAAGTCCTGTTCAACGGCTTCTCCTGAATTGTCATTGTCCGACACTGCGGCTGTATCAGCCACCTCTTCTGTAACATCTTCACGGTAACTGATTTCCAGTTCTTCGGCTTCTTCATTAACAGCATCCTGTTCAGCTTCATGCTGCTGCTCCCCGTATAGGCCAGTAATCGCCAGATCCGCATTCAGCTTCAAGCGCTCCTTTTCCGGAAAAACATAGTCGAAACCTTCTACTTGGATATCGATGTCGTAGATACTTTCAATCCGGTTTTTCGGAATGGTGATATCCACCGGGAATCGGTGAAGGAATTCATACACTCCTTCATCCCTCTCCATGACAGAATGGACGTACTTAAGAGCCGATAATTGTTCCTCCCCATCATTCTCCTGCTGCTGTTCATAGCATGTATATTCCCCTGTCAACTCTAGAGATCCGCGAATGGATACATATTGCTCATTTTCCTGGATCGTTATATTCGGATCGAGTGAAATCGAGACAAGCTCCGCGACTTCCTGTCCTCTTTGAAACCACACTGACTCCTCTAGTGAAAATCGCAGGCACGATTGATTCCCCTGAGACAAAGCGACTCCTCCTTTCATTCCTTAAACGTAAAATCACTATGTCATTAACACTTTATGAGTCTATATTTGCTTTTATGATAATTTAGAACATAAAAAGGAGGTGAAGGGATTAATAGGAGATTGATCATGAATTATTCTAGGAAGGCAGCGATTTTGTAGCTTTGTCTGGTCTTGGTGCTACTTCAGACAAAGTTAAAGATATCACTCGTGGTTTTATCCGAACCTGGGACTACTTCGGACAAATTTACGGGATTACCTCTAGGTTTTGTCCGAACCTGGGGCTACTTCGGACAAAGTTACGGGATTTAATCTAGGTTTTGTCCGAACCTGGAGCTACTTCGGACATAGTTACGGGATTTCCTCTAGGTTTTGTCTGAACCTGGAGCTACTTCGGACAAAGTTACGGGATTTCCTCTAGCTTTTGTCCGAACCTGAAGCTACTTCGGACAAAGTTACGGGATTTCCTCTAGCTTTTGTCCGAACCCGGGGTTCCTTCGGACAAAGTTACGGAATTTCTTCTAGCTTTTGTCCGAACCCGGGGTTCCTTCGGACAAAGTTACGGGATTTCCTCAAGGTTTTGTCTGAACCTGGAGCTACTTTGGACAAAGTTACGGGATTACCTCTAGGTTTTGTCCGAACCTGGGGCTATTTCGGAAAAAGTTACTGGATTACCTCTAAGTTTTGTCCGAACCTGGAGCTACTTCGGACAAAGTTACGGGTTTACTTCTAGGTTTTGTCCGAACCTGGAGCTACTTCGGACAAAGTTACGGAATTACCTCTAGGTTTTGTCCGAACCTGAAGCTACTTCGGACAAAGTTACGCGATTACCTCTACGGTTTGTCCGAACCTGGGGCTACTTCAGACAAAGTTCCGGCATTTCCTCTAGGTTTTGTCCGAACCTGAGGCTACTTCGGACAAAGTTACGGGATTACCTTTAGGTTTTGTCCGAACCTGGTACTACTTCAGACAAAGTTACGGAATTACCTCTAGGTTTTGTCCGAACTTGAGGCTACTTCGGACAAAGTTACGGGATTACCTTTAGGTTTTGTCTGAACCTGGTACTACTTAAGACAAAATTACAGAATCGACACAAGGTTTTGTCTGAATCATTCAGACAATTAAAAAAGACACTCCCAAAATATTGAGAGTGTCCAATTTCATTTACATATTCTGCAGCTTGGCAAATGCTTTTTCGGCTGCTTCGATTGTTTTTTGCAGGTCTTCGTCTGTGTGTGCTGTTGACAGGAACAGGCCTTCAAATTGTGATGGCGGCAAGAATACTCCTTCGTTTGCCATTTCACGGTAGTAGGCCGCGAAGAATTCAAGATTCGATGTCCTGGCCACTTCGTAGTTGATGACATTTTCGTTGGTGAAGAAGATGCCGATCATGGAGCCTGCGCGGTTGATGGTATGCGGGATTCCGTATTTTTCGGCCGCGGCTTTCAGTCCTGTTTCAAGAATGTCAGCTTTGCGCTCAAATTCTTTGTAGGATTCCGGAGTCAGCTGCTTCAACGTTTCGAGTCCGGCTGTCATGGCCAGTGGGTTCCCAGATAATGTACCCGCCTGGTAAATCGGTCCGCTCGGGGCGATTTGCTCCATGATTTCTCTCTTTCCGCCGTAAGCTCCTACAGGAAGTCCTCCGCCGATTACCTTTCCAAGGCATGTCAGGTCAGGGGTTACATTAAAGTATCCCTGAGCACAGTTATAGCCTACACGGAAGCCTGTCATGACCTCATCAAAGATCAATACTGTTCCGTACTGGCTTGTAATTTCACGCAAGCCTTCAAGGAAGCCTTCAACTGGCGGCACGACGCCCATATTGCCGGCTACCGGCTCTACGATCACGCCGGCAAGATCCTCACCATACTGTTCGAATGCGTAACGGACGCTTTCAAGATCGTTATAAGGCACCGTAATCGTGTTTTTAGCGACACCCTCAGGAACTCCAGGGCTGTCAGGCAAGCCAAGTGTAGCGACCCCTGAGCCAGCTTTGATAAGCAGCGAATCGCCATGGCCGTGGTAGCATCCTTCAAATTTAAGGATTTTATTCCGGCCAGTGTAGCCGCGCGCCAGGCGCAATGCACTCATCGTTGCTTCTGTTCCTGATGATACCATCCTGACCATTTCGATCGATGGCACGCGGTCAATGACAAGCTGTGCAAGCTCGTTCTCCACGACTGTTGGTGCACCGAAGCTTGTCCCAAGCTCTGCTACTTTCTTGATTCCCTCGACGACTCTGTCATTTGTGTGGCCAAGGATGAGTGGTCCCCATGATAATACATAGTCAATATATTCATTGCCATCAATATCATAGATTTTTGACCCCTTGCCTTTTTCCATGAAAATTGGATCCATATCAACGGATTTGAACGCGCGGACAGGGCTGTTAACTCCGCCTGGCAAAAGATCTTTTGCTTCTTTGAAAGCTTCAATCGATTTATTATATGAGCGCATAATATCCCTCATTTCTTTTGATTGTCTGCCTCTTTTTTTACAGAATCAGCTAACTGAAGTCCTGCAGCAAGAAGCATGATTACTGTTCCTTCAGCCAGCGCGCTGCATCCTTCGCATGGTAGGTGATGATCAGGTCTGAACCGGCACGCTTCATTCCTGTCAGCATTTCCATGACGATGCTCTTTTCGTCAACCCAGCCGTTTTGTGCAGCTGCTTTAACCATTGAATATTCCCCGCTGACATTATAGATGACAACTGGCAGGTTAAAGTTATTTTTCACATCGCGGACGATATCAAGGTAAGGCATCCCCGGCTTGACGATCAGGAAGTCAGCACCTTCCACTACATCGGATTCAGCTTCACGCATTGCTTCAATGCGATTTGCCGGATCCATCTGGTAGGATTTGCGGTCACCGAACTGCGGTGTGCTTTCTGCCGCTTCACGGAATGGACCGTAAAATGCAGAGGAGTATTTTACTGCATAGGACATGATCGGCACATCCTCGAATCCTGCTTCATCAAGAGCAAAGCGAATCGCAGCAACGAAACCGTCCATCATGTTTGATGGTGCGATGATATCTGCTCCGGCCTTCGCCTGGCTGACAGCTGTCTTGCCAAGCAGTTCCAATGATGGGTCATTCAAGACCTTGCCATCCTCGATGACGCCGCAATGGCCATGGCTTGTGTATTCACACAGGCATGTATCGGCAATGACAATCATTTCTGGAAAATCCTTTTTGATGACTCGGATTGCTTCCTGCAGAATACCGTGGTCATGATACGCCTGACAGCCTACTTCATCTTTTTCGTCAGGAACGCCGAAAAGCAGCACTGACTTGATACCCAAAGAATCCACTTCAGTCATTTCCTCTTTTAAATTATCAAGAGATAATTGATAGACTCCCGGCATTGAAGAAACTTCTTTTTTCACATTCTCTCCTTCAACGACGAAAAGCGGGTAGATCAAGTCTTCAGTTCGAAGATAGTTTTCACGTACAAGTGCGCGCATATTCGCTGACTGGCGAAGACGGCGATGGCGGCTGAATTCAAGGTGTTTCATCATTTACCCTCCAATTTGTATATACTTGGCAATGCTTTTCAGCATCTCTTCAACAGTGTATTTCTCTGGCATAGCATGGACCTTTAACCCCCATTGCTCGGCCTTCCTTTTGGACACTGGGCCGATGCAGGCAATGAGGCAACGCGCCAGCTTGCCTCTTAAATTATGTTCTTCAACGATTCCCATAAAATGATCAATCGTAGAAGGGCTTGTAAATGTAAGTATATCAAGTCTTTCATCAGTTAGCATCTGAACGAGCTTGTCACGGCTGTCTCCTGGAAGATAGGTTTCATAGATAATGAGTTCTTCGACGACGGCTCCCTTTTCTTTCAAGGACGAAGAGATATAGTCCCTGGCCAGGTTTCCTTTTGGGATGAGGATTTTGTCGCCAGCCTTCACATATGGCAAAAATTCTTCCACGAATCCTTCTGCCACATACTCTTCAGGCATAAAATCCACCTGTTCTCCCCTATCCTCGAGGGAAGCTCTCGTTTTGTCTCCAATGACCGCTATTTTAGGAAGCGACGGCCTATTTTTTTCAAAAAAAGAAAAAAAGGTTTCCACCGTTACATTGCTGGTGAAAATGATCCAATCATAAATATGTAATTCTGCAAGTGCATGAAGCAATTTTTCCGAAGCTGCAACCGGTTGAAAGGCAATAAGAGGGATTTCCACCGGAATCCCTCCATTTCTAGCAACCAATTCGGAGAAAGGCTTTGAATGGGCCTTTCCCCTTGGAATCAATACTGTTCTATTTTGCAGCGAAAAAGGGGCTATCATTCACTATCAAGCTCCTGCTTTACCTTGTCGATCAACTCTTTCGCACCCTGGCTGATCAATTTGTCTGCAGCAAGCTCTCCAAGCTCCTCTGGATTAGTTCCAGTAACCTGCTCCTTGATGATCGTCTTTCCATCCGGAGATCCAACAAGGGCTGTCAGGACGATTTCCTCCTGGTCGTTCAGGTGAGCATATCCGGCAATCGGAACCTGGCAGCCGCCCTCCATTTTGTGAAGGAATGACCTTTCTGCTCTTACTGTCGCACTTGTTTCTGCTGAAGTGAATTTTTCAAGAAGCTCAAGAAGTTCTGTATCATCGCCGCGGCACTCAATCGAAAGCGCTCCCTGGCCAACTGCCGGCACACAGATGTCCGGATCGATGAATTCAGTGACGACATCACTTGCCCATCCCATCCGTTTCAAACCGGCCGCAGCAAGGATGATCCCATCATAGTCATCTGTTTCCAGCTTTGAAATCCTTGTATCGATATTTCCGCGAATCCATTTCATTTCAAGATCAGGACGCTGAGCCAAAAGCTGGGCACTTCTGCGA
Source organism: Chryseobacterium sp. ISL-80 (assembly GCA_018613055.1). Taxonomy (GTDB): domain Bacteria; phylum Bacillota; class Bacilli; order Bacillales; family Cytobacillaceae; genus Mesobacillus. Next base: position 357,079 of record JAGGQZ010000003.1, read on the forward strand.
AGGCTGCTTGTTCCGATAACAGAACCTGGTTGTAATTCTTTGAAAGGAACATGGCCGTTTGAAATCAAGACATCGCGGTGATCTTCCCTCTCAGGGATAGACCCAATGACAAGTCCTTCCGGCAATACTGCCGGCATATCCTTCATGCTATGTACAGCCATATCAATCTCTTTATCAAGCATTGCCTGCTCAATCTCTTTTACGAAAAGCCCTTTTCCTCCGACTTTAGAAAGTGTGACATCGAGGATTTTATCCCCCTTGGTCACAATTTCCTTCACTTCAAATTCAAAAGGAGCACCTAAATTTTTAAGCTGTTGTATTACCCAGTTTGTTTGTGTCAATGCGAGCTTACTCCGTCTGGAGCCAACGATAATTTTTCTCATGACAGCCTCCTATTTATTGATACCAAAAATGGAAAGAAGATAATTTTCCAGAAAGAAAGAAGTTAATTAATACGATCAGGAACGATGCAATATTCAATAGGGCAAGCGATTTCCCATACATCTCTTTGCCGACCCTCAAGTAAAGGTAAATGCTATAGACTGCAAGGACGATGAACGAGCCTAATAGCTTGGCATCATACCAGGCAAGATCGGGAACCTTGATCCATGCCCATTGCAGCCCAAGGATGAGGCTTAGGATCAGCATCGGCACCCCAATGACGTTCAATATGTAAGACCAATAGTCGAGCCGCGTTAAATCGGATATCCTCCATAACAGCTTACCCCACTTTTTCCTCTTTAAAAGGTCATATTGGATAAGATATAACAGCGAAAAGACGAATGAGATAGAAAAAGCCCCATAAGACAGGATCGCCATTGTGATATGGATGAGCAGAAGCTCTGATACCAGCTGCTCGGACATGACATTGGAGTCGTATTGCACCGGGGCGAAGGTATGGATTGCCATGATGATGAAACCCAGGATATTCGTGAAAAAAACAATGAAATCCACTTTCAGCAGTTTATTGATTGCCAGCGACAGCGTAACCAGCACCCATGCATAAAAGTAGAGCCCCTCAAAAAGAGTCAGGACCGGGAACCGGCCTGTCTCGACCATGTAATATACCAGGAAAACCGTCTGGAATCCCCATACAAATGCAAGTAACCAGAAGGCAACTTTATTCGCCCTCCGGTTACGGTTAAGAAAATCGATGAAATATAAGAGCACGCTGGCCGCATAAATCACAATGGTTATTTCATGGAGACGCGTAATATAAAGATCACCCATGGGCACCACCCCTTATGGCTGAAATGAAGCCTGAGGCGAAGGAACATTTACCTGCTTTGTCTCAGCCGTTTTCATTCCTTCTTGTTCTGCGACGAGCTGTTCAATATTAAAAATCTTGACGAAAAGTTCAAGAGCATCTTCTGCATCAGGACCAGCCGCAAGCTCCTTGGCCTGCAGGATTGGGTCTTTCAGAAGCTGGTTGATGATACTCTTTGTATGCTTGTTCAGCACCTTTTTATCCCGATCAGACAGATGCGGCAGTTTCCGTTCAATGCTATTCATTGTCTCTTCCTGGATCGAAAGGGCTTTGACTCTCAACGCAGAAATGACCGGTACAACACCTAGAGTGTTAAGCCATTGCTTGAATTGAACAATCTCGCCTTCGATCATGATCAGGATCTTCTCAGCAGCTTTCTGGCGTTCCTGCAGATTCGCTTCGACAATCCCTTCCAGGTCATCTATATCATATAGGAAGACATTTTCCAATGTTGCGATTTCCGGATCCAGGTCACGCGGAACAGCGATATCCACCATAAATAATGGCTTTCCTTTTCGCTTTTGCTCGACATTCGCCATCATATCCTTTGTGACAACAAAATCCTTGGCCCCTGTCGAACTGATCAGGATATCTGCATCAGCCAGTGCAGTCTGGAGTTCATCCAGGCTCTTGGCAACTCCAGAAAAACGATTGGCCAAGTCTTCCGCCTTCTGGTAAGTACGGTTGATGACCGTCACTTTCCTCGCACCATTAGCATGAAGGTTTTGGATGGCAAGCTCACCCATTTTGCCTGCCCCAAGAATCAGCACATGCTTTTGTTCTAACGTGCCGAAAATCTTCTTGGCTAATTCAACAGCCGCATAGCTGACTGACACAGCGTTCGCGCCGATATCCGTTTCGGAATGGCCACGTTTTGACAGCGTGACTGCCTGCTTGAATAACTGATTGAAAACAGTTCCAGTCGTGTTGCCTTCAAGGCCCAGCATGAAGCTTGAACGTACCTGTCCAAGGATCTGGGTCTCACCAAGTACCATTGAATTCAAGCCGCATGACACCTTGAATAAATGTTCTATCGCTCCATCCTGTTCGTAGATGAACAGGAATGGCGTGAATTCTGCCTGAGGGATCCCGAACCATTCAGATAAAAACTCTTTGATATAATATCTGCCAGTGTGAAGCTGATCCACGACAGCGTATATTTCTGTACGGTTGCATGTTGATACGATGACATTCTCAAGGATGCTTTTCTTTTGCTGGAGAGCGCTCATAGCTTCTCCAAGATTCGCTTCATTAAATGTCAACCTTTCGCGGATTTCGACAGGGGCAGTTTTATAGTTAAGACCGACAACGATAATATGCATTATGAATTGACACCCCCACATAGAAATTGCATAATTGGCTAAGGCAATTATACATGAGTTTTTCCACTTTTAACGTTGTAAATGTGAACAACTCTTGAAATTACATTTATATAATAGCATTGATTAAATTGAACTACTTTGCCTGTATGCTTGTTATACTTTTATACTATCTATAAAGCAACTAAACATACTCCCTAATGTACCTTATCAAAGTTTGTCCTTTAATTCAAGTGAGCCTTATTGGAAGTGGTGGAAGAATGAAAAATCAGAAAATCATACCCGGAATAATCCTGATTGGTTTTGGGATTTATTTTTATCTCCAGCAGGAAAACATTACGCTGTTCAATGAGTTTTATACGTGGCCGACACTGTTGATCATCGTCGGAGCCGCCTTTTTGGTCCAGGGATATTGGGGAAGGGATTATGAATCCATATTCCCGGGTGTGATCCTGGTTGGCTTTGGTATTCATTTTCATGTAGTTAATAAGTTCGAGCTTTGGCCCGATCATCTGGGAGCCTTTATCTTAATCATTGCCCTTGGTTTCTTGCTGCGTTATCAGAAAACCGGCAATGGCTTGTTCCATGGAGTCCTCTTTCTCATTTTAGCAGGTTTGCTGCTGTTTTATGACAGAGTCACTGCATGGCTCGGATTATTGGAAAATGGGGTTGCGACGGTATGGAGGTTCTGGCCTGCGGCATTAATACTGATTGGACTGTACTTGTTATTCATTAAGAAAAAATAAGAAGAACCCGCACAGATGTTGATCATTGTGCGGGTTCTTCTTATTCATATTCACTTTATCTCATAAAGCTTCCCATGACTGACCACGCTTTGTCTTTCCCTTCACCTGTTTCTGAAGAGAAGAGGATGATTGTATCCTCAGGGTCTAAATCAAGGGTTTCTTTAGTGATCTTCAAGTGCTTTTGCCACTTGGATTTTGGAATTTTGTCCGCTTTTGTAGCAATGATAATAACCGGGATTCCATAATGCTTTAGAAAATCATACATCATGACATCGTCCTTTGAAGGCGGATGCCTAAGGTCTACGATTAGCAGCACAGCCTTAAGCTGCTCGCGCGATGTGATGTAGGTTTCAATCATCTTCCCCCATGCTTCGCGTTCAGATTTCGATACTTTAGCATATCCGTATCCTGGAACATCAACAAAATGCAGCATTTCATTGATCAAGTAAAAATTCAAGGTCTGTGTCTTGCCCGGCTTCGAGGAAGTCCTGGCAAGTGCCTTCCTGTTAAGCATTTTATTGATAAAAGAAGATTTACCAACATTCGACCGTCCTGCAAGGGCGAACTCCGGAAGATTGCTTTCCGGATACTGGTTCGGCCTTACAGCACTGATCACGATTTCTGCGCTATTTACCTTCATTGAGAATCACCGCTGGCAAGAGCGTGCTTCAATACTTCATCTACATGTGAAACTAACACAAATTCAAGCTCCTTACGTACACTTTCAGGAATATCGTCAATATCTTTTTCATTATCTTTTGGACAAATAACCTTTGTCAGACCTGCCCTGTGTGCGCTCAAAGATTTTTCTTTGAGGCCGCCGATCGGCAGAACCCGTCCTCTTAAAGTTATTTCTCCTGTCATTCCTACTTCCCTGCGGATTGGCTTTCCTGATAAAGCCGAAACGAGTGCAGTAGCAATCGTAATCCCCGCTGAAGGTCCATCTTTTGGGACAGCTCCTTCTGGGACGTGGATGTGAATATCATTTTTCTCATGGAAATCCGGGTCGATGTCCAGATCCTTCGCTTTTGAACGGACATAGCTGAATGCTGCCTGCGCCGATTCCTTCATGACGTCGCCAAGCTTTCCAGTCAGGACCAGTTTCCCTTTTCCTGGAGATAAAGAAACTTCGATCTGCAGCGTATCTCCGCCGACCGTAGTATAAGCAAGTCCGGTGGCAACGCCAACCTGGTCTTCCAATTCTGCCTGTCCATACCTGAACTTGGTTTTTCCAAGGAATTCCTCTACATTCTTCTCGCTCACAATCACGCGCTTTTTCGTACCGGAAACTACGATTTTCGCCGTTTTCCTGCAGATTGAGGCAAGCTGTCTTTCAAGAGAGCGGACACCGGATTCACGGGTATAATAACGGATCACCTTTGTGATCGCTTCATCCTTCATTTGAAGCTGGGATTTTGATAATCCATGGTCTTTGATCTGTCTAGGAAGCAAATGGTCTTTGGCAATATGCAGCTTTTCCAGCTCGGTATAGCCAGCAATATTGATGATCTCCATCCTGTCGAGCAATGGCCCTGGAACGGTGGAGAGATTATTGGCTGTAGCGATGAACATGACTTTCGATAGATCATACGTCTCTTCAATATAATGGTCGCTGAAGTTATGGTTCTGCTCCGGATCCAGTACCTCGAGCATCGCAGAAGATGGATCGCCGCGGAAATCACTGGACATTTTATCGACTTCATCCAGAAGGAAAACAGGGTTGATGGTACCCGCTTTTTTCATGCCCTGGATGATCCGTCCAGGCATCGCACCTACATAGGTCCTTCTATGGCCGCGAATTTCTGACTCATCACGCACTCCGCCCAGGGAAATGCGGACAAAATTCCGGTTCAGGGACTTGGCAATCGATTTGGCCAAACTTGTTTTCCCTACCCCTGGAGGTCCAGCCAGGCAAAGGATCGGCCCTTTCAAAGAATTCGTCAGTTTCTGGACAGCCAAATATTCTAGGACTCTTTCCTTTACTTTTTCAAGTCCGTAATGGTCCTTATCTAGGATTTTCTCTGCCTTGCTGATATCAAGGTCATCCTCAGTGGATTTAGACCATGGCAAAGCAACCAGCCATTCAATGTAATTGCGGATTACGGCACTTTCAGCAGAGGTTGTCGGAACTTTTTCGTAACGGTCAAGTTCCTTCAACGCTGTTTCCTTCACATGATCAGGCATTCCGGCAAGCTCGATTTTTTCGGTAAGCTCGGATATTTCACCCGTCTTGCCTTCCTTATCGCCAAGCTCTTTCTGGATGGCCTTCATTTGCTCACGAAGGTAATATTCCTTCTGGGTCCGCTCCATTGAACGCTTTACGCGCTGGCCGATTTTCTTCTCAAGGCCAAGCACCTCTTTTTCATTGTGGATGATTTCGATGACACGGTTCATCCGTTCCTTTACGTCAATCGTCTCAAGGATTTCCTGCTTTTCCTTCAGCTTTAGCGGCAGGTGTGAGGCAATGATATCCGCCATCCTACCAGGTTCCTCTATATCTGAAACGGATGCATACGTTTCCGCAGAAATCTTCTTGGACATTTTTATGTATTGTTCGAAATACTCAAGCATCGTCCTCATTAATGCTTCATCTTCGACATCCTTCGTGTCATCGTCTTCAAACGTTCTGACTTTACAGGAAAAGTGATCATTTTCGTCGAAAAGCTCAATGATTTCTGCTCTGGATAAACCCTCCACCAATACGCGGATCGTTCCGTTAGGCAGCTTCAGCATCTGCTTGACGCGGGTAAGCGTGCCCATCTGGTAAAGGTCTTCCTCGCCCGGCTCATCTATGGATATATCTTTTTGGGTAGTAAGATAGATCAAATGGTCATCCACCATCGCCTTCTCCAGTGCCTGTACCGATTTTTCCCGGCCTACATCCAAATGCAGGACCATCGTCGGATACACAAGCAAACCGCGCAGCGGCAGGAGAGGGACAGTGTATTCGTTCTTGTTCACCATGACATTGCACCTCCAACATGCATTGTATCAAACCATAATACTTTGTTGTTCAATTCTATCGTATTTGTTTTCAAGTGTCTAATATCTAGAGCGGATTGCCCTGTTTTCATTCTTATGATTAGTATCCTGATATTTCTGTTAAAATATGTCCGAATCATGATGGACTTGAGGTTCAATTTGAAGTTTCTTTTGTTTAAATACTGCTACCATCCCTTTTCCTTTTTCAGGCAAAAATAAACACGTTTCACTGCGAGTCAGATAAATAGCTCCATAAAAAAAGAACGCAGACACGCGTTCTTTTTCATTATCCATTCAGCTGGTCTCTTTTTGGGTTAGATCACTCGCAGCCTTGATGATCTGCTCTCGCGGATGATCTTTTAAAAGAGCGATTTCAAATACCTCATCCAGATGGGTGACGGGAATGATTTCAATTCCTGTGATTTCATTCAGGATCGTCTGAACATTTTCCTTTGGAATGATGACCTTTGTGGCGCCTGCCTTTTTCGCAGCCTTCACTTTTGGATAGACCCCGCCAATCGGCTTCACATTTCCATGGATGCTGATTTCACCTGTCATCGCAACGGTATTGTCCATCGGGATTTTATAAATCGCTGAATAAATGCCAGTTGCCATGGCAATTCCTGCAGATGGCCCATCAATCGGAGTTCCCCCCGGGAAGTTCACGTGGATGTCAAACTCATCTGCAGGTACGCCCATCGACCTCAGGACAGTTATGACATTTTCAATCGAACCCCGCGCCATGCTTTTTCTGCGGATTGATTTTCCCTGTCCGCCAATGCTTTCTTCATCTACGATGCCAGTGATATTTATGGACCCTTTTTCCTTCGCCTTGATGACGGTTACCTCGATTTCAAGAAGAGCGCCGGTATTTGGGCCATATACAGCCAGACCATTTACCAGTCCAACCGCTGACTTTTCGTTAATTTTCCTTTCCATTCTTGGTGTCAGCTGACTTGAATGGACGACCCATTCAATTTCCTCTTCCTTGATGTATGTCCGATCATCCGTTATGGCAAGCCCTGCGGCGATTTGAACCATATTGACCGCTTCACGGCCATTCCTTGCATAGTTTGACAAAATCTCAATCGCTTTTTCACTCATGTTCAGCTGTACTTTTTCAGCTGCATTCCTGGCTACTTCAGAAATTTCCTCTTCGGTTAGCTCACGGAAAAATACTTCCATGCATCTTGACCTGATTGCCGGAGGGATTTCGCTTGGAGTTCTCGTCGTCGCGCCTACAAGGCGGAAGTCTGCCGGGAGCCCATTTTTGAAGATGTCGTGGATATGACTCGGGATTTGCGTGTTCTCTTCATTATAATACGCACTCTCTAAAAATACCTTCCTGTCTTCCAGCACTTTCAACAGCTTGTTCATCTGGATTGGATGCAGTTCACCGATCTCATCGATGAATAAAACTCCGCCGTGTGCATTGGTGACCGCCCCTTGCTTAGGCTGAGGAATACCGGCCTGTCCCATTGCCCCGGCTCCTTGATAGATCGGGTCATGCACCGAACCGATCAAAGGATCCGCAATCCCTCTTTCATCGAATCTGGCAGTGGTAGCATCCAGTTCAACGAATACCGATGATTTTTTGAAGGGGGATTTTTGGTTTTGCTTTGCTTCTTCCAAAACCAGTCTCGCTGCCGCGGTTTTCCCTACTCCAGGAGGTCCGTAAATGATGACATGCTGAGGATTGGGTCCGCATAACGCAGCTTTCAATGCCTTTATTCCATCTTCCTGCCCGACAATATCATTGAAGCTTGATGGCCTGACTTTTTCAGCAAGCGGCTCACTCAGTGACACAGACCTCATCTTTCTTAACTGTTCCATTTCCTTTCGGGATTCCCGATCAATTGATACCTTTTGCGTCCTCTGATTCCTTAATAGATTCCAGAAATACAGCCCGATAATGATACCGAAAAACAGCTGTATAAATAAGGCGATTCCGGTCCAACTCAATGTACATTCCCTCCCGTAAGTTGATACTATTCGCTTTAACCTAGTATCCCCCTGAGAGTGTTGGAATAAACAATATTTTCAAGTGAATTTTTCCACCTGCAGTGAGCGGGTTTGGTAGGAGATTATTTAAGTTTTGTCGGGAGGATTAGAGATCGTTCGGACAGCTTTTCTTCTTTATTTATCAAACCTGTCCGAAGTTGGCCCTGGTTTTGATAGCTTTTCCTCTTCTACCGCTAAACCTGTCCAAAGTTGACTCTAGTTCGGACAGCTTTTCTTCTTTCATCACCAATCCTGTCCGAAGTTGACCCTAGTTCGGACAGCTTTTCTTCTTTCACCACTAAACCTGTCCGAAGTTCGCCATAGTTCGGACAGCTTTTCCTCTTTCAACGCTGAACCTGTCCGAAGTTGACTCTGATTCTGACAGTTTTTCCTCTTCTACCGCTAAACCTGTCCGAAGTTGGCCCTAGTTCGGACAGCTTTTCCTCTTTCAACACTGAACCTGTCTGAATCCGGCCCTGATTCTGACAGCTTTTCCTCTTCTACCGCTAAACCTGTCCGAAGTTCGCTCTAGTTCGGACAGCTTTTCTTCTTTCATCACCAATCCTGTCCGAAGTTGACCCTAGTTCGGACAGCTTTTCTTCTTTCACCACTAAACCTGTCTGAAGTTCGCCCTAGTTCGGACAGCTTTTCCTCTTCCAACACTAATCCTGTCCGAAGTTGACTCTGATTCTGACAGCTTTTCCTCTTCTACCGCTAAACCTGTCCGAAGTTCGCTCTAGTTCGGACAGCTTTTCTTCTTTCATCACCAATCCTGTCCGAAGTTGACCCTAGTTCGGACAGCTTTTCTTCTTTCACCACTAAACCTGTCTGAAGTTCGCCCTAGTTCGGACAGCTTTTCTTCTTTCATCACCAATCCTGTCCGAAGTTGACCCTAGTTCGGACAGCTTTTCTTCTTTCACCACTAATCCTGTCCGAAGTTCGCCCTAGTTCGGACAGCTTTTCCTCTTCCAACAATAATCCTGTCCCAAGTTGGCCCTAGTTCTGACAGGTTTTCCTCTTTCATTACCAATCCTGTCCGAAGCTGGCTCTAGTTCTGACAGCTTTTCCTCTTCTACAACTGAACCTGTCCGAAGTTGACTCGTTCTTACTAGATGAGTTCCTGCATACAAAAAAAACCCCGGTGAACATTCACCGGGGTTTAAAAAGCATCAAGCTGAATTTCTTTCGTCTTTCAGGACTGTGCCGTCTTCAAGGACTAGCTTTGGCGGCATGTTGTTTTCGACTGTTTCCTTGGTGATGATACACTTAACGATATCATCACGGGATGGAAGGTCGAACATGACATCAAGCATGATTCCTTCGATGATTGAACGAAGTCCGCGGGCACCTGTTTTGCGTTCAATTGCCTTTTTGGCAATTTCAATGAGTGCATCGTCTTCAAAATCAAGCTCAACCTCATCAAGCTCAAGCATTTTTTGATACTGTTTTACAAGTGCGTTCTTCGGTTTTGTCAGGATTTCGACTAGCGCTTCTTCATCAAGCGGAGTCAAGCTGGCAATTACCGGAAGACGACCGATGAATTCAGGGATCAAGCCGAATTTCAGCAAGTCTTCTGGAAGCACTTTTGACAGTAATTCCTTCTTGTCTAGATCTTCTTCCTTTTTCTCGGAGCCGAAGCCGATTACTTTCTGGCCAAGGCGGCGTTTGATAATTTGCTCGATACCATCGAATGCCCCGCCGCAAATGAACAGGATATTCGTCGTATCAATCTGGATGAATTCCTGATGAGGATGCTTTCGTCCACCTTGTGGCGGTACGCTTGCAACTGTTCCTTCAAGAATTTTAAGGAGCGCCTGCTGCACACCTTCACCGGACACATCTCTTGTAATAGATGGGTTTTCGGATTTTCTTGCGATTTTATCGATTTCATCGATGTAAATGATTCCTTTTTCAGCTTTTTCCACATCATAATCAGCTGATTGGATCAATTTCAACAGGATATTTTCAACGTCTTCACCTACATATCCTGCTTCAGTTAATGATGTTGCATCCGCGATCGCGAATGGAACATTGAGAATGCGGGCCAATGTTTGCGCAAGCAATGTTTTACCGCTGCCTGTAGGCCCGATCATAGCAATATTACTTTTTGAAAGTTCAACATCATCGATCTTGCTGTTTGAGTTGATACGCTTATAGTGGTTGTAAACGGCTACAGACAGGTTTTTCTTCGCCTGGTCCTGGCCAATTACATACTCGTTAAGGATATCGCGGATTTCCTGTGGCTTCGGAACATCCTTGAACTCAACTTCTTCTTCAGTACCTAGTTCTTCTTCAACGATTTCTGTGCACAATTCAATACACTCGTCACAGATATAGACACCTGGACCGGCTACCAGTTTGCGGACCTGATCCTGGGTCTTGCCGCAGAAAGAACATTTGAGCTGTCCTTTTTCATCATTAAATTTGAACAATGCCTTCACCCCTTGAGAACTTCTAAAACATATATAAAGCTGCGATTCATAAGCAAACGAACAGTTAAGTAACGGTTTTTCTGCTGCATTGTAGCAGGTATGTATTGCATTGTATCATATTTTGCCAGGGTACAGGAAATAATAACCCTCGGCCATTTCAGGTTCGCGCTTATGAATCGAAAAAAAAATATGTACTAAATCATCTTAACCATAAATCCGGCCATTAAATCGGCTTACAGGAAATTGCTAAAAAATTATGTATGTATATTGGGGATAATGGTAGAAAACAAGGCACGATTCACTCGCGCCTTGTTTCTATCTAATATACTAAGTATAAAATTCACTTTGAGAAATGTCTAGCTGCGGCTCCTAACTCCTCGAGACGCTTCGGTCCTGCCAATGAAGTCAAAGAACGACTTCACTGGCAGGCCCTCCAGCGCTTGTCGGAGTTAAGCAGTCGCCTCCGCTTTTCTCTTATTATGCAACAGTTTTACTATTTTCTACAAGGAAATCAACTGCTTTTTTCAGTTGAAGGTCGCCTTTGATTCCTTCAAGGCTTCCGCCTAGTGCTGCCTGGATCTGGTCAGCAGTCATATTGTACATTTCAGACATCTTTTCAAGCTCTGCATTCACTTCTTCATCAGTTACTTCGATGTTTTCAGCTTTTGCGATTGCTTCAAGAGTCAGGTTCACACGAACGCGTGTAGCAGCTTCTTCTTTCATTTGTTCGCGAAGAGCAGCTTCATCTTGTCCTGAGAACTGGTAGTACAGGTCAAGGTTCATGCCTTGCATTTGCAGGCGCTGTTCGAATTCGTTTACCATGCGGTCGATTTCAGTGTCGATCATCGCTTCAGGAACTTCGATTTCAGCGTTAGCCGCTGCCTTTTCAACAACAGTGTCGCGCTCGAAATGTTCTTTCTGGTGCGCTTTGTCGTGTGCAAGACGATCTTTGATTTTTGCTTTAAGCTCATCTAAAGTTTCAACTTCTTCGTCAGCATCTTTAGCGAACTCGTCATCTAGAGCTGGAAGTTCTTTTCCTTTAATTTCGTGAACTTTTACTTTGAAAGTTGCAGGCTTACCAGCAAGTTCAGCTGCATGGTACTCTTCTGGGAAAGTAACCTCTACATCTTTTTCTTCGCCAGTAGCTGTTCCAACTAGCTGTTCTTCGAACCCAGGGATGAATGAACCTGAACCAAGTTCAAGTGCATAGTTTTCAGCTTTGCCGCCTTCGAAAGCTTCGCCATCAACGAATCCTTCGAAATCGATGACAACACTGTCGCCATTTTCAGCTGTGCCTTCTTCTTTAACAACAAGCTCAGCTTGCTTTTCTTGCATTGCTTTCAATTCATTCTCTACTTCTTCATCTGTAACGTTTGTGTCGAATGCTTCTACTTCAAGTCCTTTGTAATCGCCAAGCTTTACTTCCGGCTTAACTGTTACAGTTGCCTTGAAGATCAGGCTCTTGCCCTTTTCGATTTGTTCAACATCGATTTCAGGGCGGTCAACTGGCTCAATTCCAGTTTCGTCGATTGCACTTGCATATGCTTCTGGAAGAAGGATATCAATTGCATCCTGATATAAAGACTCTACGCCGAAACGCTTTTCGAACATTTGGCGAGGCATTTTTCCTTTACGGAATCCTGGTACGTTAATTTGCTTAACGACTTTTTGGAATGCAGCGTCAAGACCTTTATTGACCTTTTCTGCATCTACTTCAATTGTTAGAACCGTTTGGTTCCCTTCTCTTTTTTCTACCTTTGCAGACATACAGTTCCCTCCAACAATAATCTATTGTCATTTTCATTCGACGATGAATACTCTTGTTATCCAAGCAATATTCCAGATTAAAATGTAAAATAGAATGATTTTTACATAATACAACCACTACATTATAACACAGGTTTATTTCGTTTCAACAGCCTGGACTATATTATCGGGTAAGAAATTTCTTCTAACTCCCTGATAAACTCAAGAACCTTGGCTGCTTCATCATGGTGACTGCCATAAAGATTAGCAAACTCGTTAAGCGGATCATCAAATCCATAGTACTCGTTGGCAATGAAATGAACGGCAGCAGCCCAGGCAGCCGGCATGCCGACACGAGCTTTAAACGGATACATCAGGAAAAAATACCGCTCAACCAGGCTCTGCACCTGTTCATACAATACTGGATCGTCATTTTCAATCTCATCGGCCAACAACTGAAGCACTCCGCGGTCCTCGATATACTCCTTCACATCAGGCAAATGGGCGGGAGTAAAAGATTCTTCCCAGCCGAATTTACTTATAGCAATTTCCTCTGAATACTCTTGTTCTCTCAAGATATTGACCGTCATGGTTTTCAGAAAAGGGTGGCCTTCTTGTGAAACCAAATAGTCCTGCAAAATTTTGATGAATGGACGAATATTCACGTTCGTGAGGCTGGCTAAAGCCATAACCTGTTTATTGATGTCGTTTGTGGCAAACAGATTGGCGATTTCCTGTTCATCATCGTGAATTTGAGCTTCATCTTCATGAACCTCTTCCGTTTCATATTCTTGAGGGGCATCTTGCATCTTTCTCCCAAACTCGAGCATCCTGACGAAATGCTCATGCTTATCTGGCGGGATTTCCCGATCTTCCAGCAGTCCTTCAATGGTAGTAACTACTTCACGGTACTCATTTAACTGGACGAGGATCATCAAGTACATTTCAATCACCTGGATATAATCACCCCGGCCGCTCCTTAGCATCTCCGCCGCGATTTCCTTGGCCTGCTTGAGGTTGCCCGTTTCATAATGGACGAGTATGAGCCCTACATATATATCGCTATTCTCAGGTTCGTGCTCCAGGGCCTGCTCAAGACATTGAATGGCATCCCTGTACTTTTGCTGTTTTAAATAATCCAGGCCTTTTTCCAAAAGCCGCTTTCCCAGACCAGGAAACAGGATTAGATTATCCTTATTTGCATCCCGTTTTTTCATACACATACCGCCTTACTTTTTAAAAAAAATATCTATATGGTAATCCATTTAGCACTTCAGCTTTTTAGAAAGTGTAGCATGATTTCTGGAAAAAACAAAAAGATTCACAAGCAGAGCCTGTGAATCAGTCAATTTTATAAAAATTAGTTGCCAAATGAACAATTTTTCTTGTTGCCGGAAACTAGCACCCGGTCTTCACAAACCCATCCTCGTATTCCTTAATGCTTCCTTCAAGCTGGAGAGTCAATTCGATTTCGTCCCACCCATTCAGGAGCATATTATACCAGTATGGGGTTATCTCGAACTCAGCCTTGAAGCCCTCATTGTCATGAACACTTTTCCGCTCAAGCGAAACGGTCAAATTATACTCCTGTCCGGCTGCTTTTTTAAGAAGATAGGATACTTCCTTTTCAGACAATACCACAGGGAGAATTCCATTCTTCAGGCAGTTTTGCTTAAATATGTCTGCAAACGATGGAGCAATGATTACCCGAAACCCGTAATCCTGCAATGCCCATGGCGCGTGTTCCCTGGAGGAGCCGCATCCAAAATTTTCGTTGGCGATTAAAATCGATGCTCCCAGGGCTGCAGGGTGATTGAGTTCGAACCTTTCATTTGGCTCACCATCCGGCTTGAAGCGCCAGTCGTAAAACAAATATTGACCAAACCCCGTCTTTTCGATTCTTTTCAGGAATTGCTTCGGTATGATCTGGTCAGTATCCACGTTGGTCCGGTCCATTGCAGCCGCTTTTCCTGTCATTTCTTTAAAACTGGACATTTCAGGCTCCTTTCATCGTAAATTTTTTCTTTTGGAATTTATTTTATTTTGTAAAACCACCTAAACCGTTACCCCAGCCAGCGTCCTGACATCGACAAAATGTCCATTAAGAGCGGCAGCAGCAGCCATGGCGGGGCTGACTAGATGCGTCCGCGCTCCAGCACCCTGTCTCCCTTCGAAGTTTCGGTTGGACGTGGAGGCGCAATGCTCTCCGGCTGGTACGATATCTGCATTCATGCTCAGGCACATGCTGCAGCCTGATTCCCTCCACTCAAATCCGGCTTCGATAAAAATAGCGGCAATGCCTTCTTCTTCTGCTGCCTTTTTCACCTGCTGGGAACCTGGTACGACAATCGCATTGACTCCGGCAGCAACCTTCTTCCCTTTGACAATCTCAGCGGCTGCACGAAGATCCTCGATCCTTGAATTTGTACAGGAACCGATAAAGACTTTCGTCACATGGATATCTTTGATAAGCTGGCCTTCCTCAAGTCCCATATACTCAAACGCTCTTTGAACAGATTTCTTTTCTGCTTCCGTTTCACACTCTGCTAAATATGGCACTCTTTCCGTCACCGGCGCCGTCATCGCTGGGTTCGTACCCCAGCTGACCATCGGTGCGATTCCCTGACCATCAACCTCAATCACATGGTCATATTCAGCATCTGAATCAGACGCTAGCTGCTGCCATTCAAGAATCTGGTCGAGAAACGCATCTCCCTGTGGTACATACTTCCTTCCATTAAGGTAGGCGAACGTCTTTTTATCAGGAGCAACGATTGAAGCTTTCGCCCCACCCTCAATCGACATATTGCAGAGCGTCATCCTTTCTTCCATCGACATATTCCTGATCACATCGCCGCAAAATTCGATGACATATCCAGTACCGAATTTGACGCCATATTGACTGATGATGAAAAGGATGACATCTTTGGCGCTGACTCCAGGACCGAGCGAACCGGAAACTTCGATTTTCAATGTTTTCGGTTTTGTCTGCCAGAGCGTTTGCGTAGCAAGAACATGTTCAACCTCACTTGTTCCAATCCCAAAGGCAAGTGAACCGAAGGCTCCGTGTGTCGATGTGTGGCTGTCTCCGCAGACGATGGTCATTCCTGGCTTCGTCAATCCGAGCTCTGGCCCGATGACATGGACGATTCCCTGTTCCGGACTGTCAAGGTCAGCGAGCGGAATGCCAAACTCCTCGCAATTATTCCTTAATGTGTCCATCTGGTTCCTGGCAACCTTGTCATTGATCTCCCGGCGATTAAGGGTCGGAACATTGTGGTCCATCGTCGCAAATGTCAGGTCAGGCCTCCTTACTGTCCGATTTTTCATCCTCAGCCCTGAAAATGCCTGTGGGGAGGTCACTTCATGGACAAGATGCAAGTCGATGTACAATAGGTCCGGCCTGCCCTCTTCCATATGGACGACATGCTTCTCCCAGATTTTTTCAATGATCGTTTTTCCCAAAATACCCTCCCCTTTCATTTGTGCTTAAAGATAGATTTTTCTTTCCAAGGATTTTTAACAACAATTGGTTTAAGCTGACACGCTAGATGTTAGATCATTACTACTCTTTTAAGCATAAGCGCCCATGATATTGAAAATCGCTTCATTATCGAGCAGGGCCGCTTTGATTTCTTCGGCCATTTGTTCGGTGGTGACCGGGAAGCTTCCCAAAACAGCGATATCCCGTGTCCTGCTTCCTGATTCAAGGACCTGCTTCACGGCGTTCTCGACTGCTTCTGCTTCCTCATCCAGCCCAAAGGACATTCTCAGCATCATCGCAGCTGAAAGGATCATCGCGATTGGGTTGGCAGCATTCATTCCGGCGATATCTGGCGCCGAACCATGGATCGGCTCATATAAATATGGTCCCTGGACTGAAACGCTGGCTGACGGCAGCATGCCAAGGGATCCGGTCAGCACTGAAGCTTCATCGCTTAAAATATCTCCAAACATATTTTCCGTAACCATAACATCGAACTGCCGAGGATTTTTGATCAGCTGCATCGCTGCGTTATCCACAAGCATATGTTCAAGCTTCACATCCGGGAACTCTGTCGCGATTTCTTCAGCTGTTTCCCGCCACATTCGGCTTGATTCCAGGACATTGGCCTTATCCACAGAAGTGACCTTGCCTCTGCGCGTGGCGGCCAGCTCGAACGCGTAGCGAATGACTCTCTCCATCTCATTTTTTTGGTAAAACAAAGTATCCACTACGGAAGCTTCACCCTTTTGGACTGTCCGCTCACTCGGCTTCCCGAAGTAAAGCCCGCCTGTCAGTTCCCTGACGACCACCATGTCAGCTCCCTCGACGACTTCCTTGCGAAGCGGAGATACACCGGAAATGCTGGAGTAGTATTGGACTGGCCGGACATTTGCGTATAACCCCAGCTCTTTCCTGATTTTCAACAATCCCTTTTCGGGGCGGATATGCCCTGGCATCCGGTCCCATTTCGGGCCGCCTACTGCTCCTAATAGTACAGCATCGCTGCCTTTACAGAGATCCAGGGTGTGTTCTGGAAGCGGGGTTCCATATTCATCGATGGCTGCACCGCCAATTTCCCCATACACACATTGGAATTTGTGTCCAAAAAGCTCAGCTACTGCCTGGAGGATGGTGACCGCCCCCCTGCTTACTTCTTTGCCTACGCCATCTCCTGGCAGGATCGCGATCCTTTTTTCCATTACACTCGCCTCCACTATTTTAGTAGTTGTTGATCAGCCGTTTACGGCAACCTTCTTTGTTTCTTCCATATAAAGGACTCTATTGACAGCATTCAAATACGCCTTCGCCGAAGCTTCAAGCACATCCTGTGCGAGACCTCTTCCGCTTGTCTCGATTCCCCCGAATTCCAGTTTTACATATACCTGTGCCAGAGCATCCCTGCCCGCTCCGACAGACTGGATCCGGTAATCTAGCAAACTCGCTGTTTCTTCCACGCATTTTTCAAGCGTATTATATAAAGCTTCGATACTTCCGGAACCTGTAGATGCCTCCTGGATCTTTTCATTTTGACAGCCAGACAAGGTGACCGTTGCGGTAGGTACCTGGTTGGTCCCGTACTGTACCTGAATGGAATCGAGCCGGTAATACTGCTGTTCTTTTGATAGTTTTTCTTCGAGGATGATGGCTGCAAGGTCATCATCGGTCATTTCCTTTTTCCGGTCTGCCAGTTCCTTAAAAACTGAGAATAAGTGATTGATCTCATGATCCGGCACCGATAGCCCGATTTCATTCAGCCTGTTACGGAAAGCATGGCGACCTGAATGCTTTCCGAGAACCATTGAATTATTCTGTAAGCCAACCAGCTCAGGAGAAATGATTTCATAAGTCGTTTTCTCTTTCAGCACACCGTCCTGGTGGATTCCCGACTCATGTGCGAATGCATTCCGTCCGACCACCGCTTTGTTCGCTGGAACAGCCATTCCCGTCAGCTTGCTGACAAGGCTGCTCGTTCTGCTGATTTCCTTCAAGTTCATCCTTGTTTCTGCTCCGTAAAAATCTTTCCGGATATGGAGTGCAACAGCGAATTCCTCGAGTGCTGCATTCCCGGCCCGCTCGCCAATTCCGTTAATGGTTCCTTCCACCTGGGAAGCACCTGCAGATACAGCGGCAAGGGAGTTGGCAATGGACATCCCAAGATCATCGTGGCAATGCGCAGAGAGTTCGACCTTACTAATAGAAGGAACATGCTCACGCAAATAAGTAAAAATCTGTCCATATTCCTGTGGCGAAATATATCCGACAGTGTCAGGAATATTGATGACCTTCGCCCCTGCCTGGATTACCTCTTCCACGATTTCTGCAAGAAAATCAAGTTCGGTGCGGCATGCGTCCTCAGCAGACCATTGGATCACCGGGAATTTGGCTGCTGCATATTTGACTGTCCTTACCGCCGTTTCGACCACTTCTTCTTTTGTCTGCTTCAGCTTGTGAATCCTGTGGATCGGCGAGGTAGCGATAAAAAGGTGCAGCCTTGGCTCCACTCCATGTTTCAACGCTTCCCAGGCAGCGTCAATATCCGTCAAAACCGATCGTGCCAAGCCTGTCACTGAACAGCCCTTGATCTCGCGGGCAATTTCAGCAACCGAGGCAAAATCTCCTTTGGAAGCGGCCGGGAATCCGGCTTCGATGATATCGACATTCAGCCGCTCAAGCTGTCTGGCAATCTCCAGTTTTTCCGTGAAATTCAAATTGACTCCCGCTGATTGCTCCCCGTCCCTCAATGTCGTATCAAAAATTTTAATTCTTCGCACTGGCAGCCACTTCTCTCTGCTTTTGTTTGTTGACAAACGGCATCATCTTTCTCAGTTCTCTTCCCACCTCTTCAATCTGGTGGCTGTTTTCTTTTTCATTGATCGCATTGAAGACCGGCCTGTTGTTTTCATTTTCTGCAATCCAGCCTTTTGCAAAGGTTCCTTCCTGGATGTCTGTCAAAACTTTTTTCATTTCCGCTTTCACCTGGTCATTGACCACTCTCGGCCCGCTGACAAAATCGCCCCATTGCGCCGTGTCAGAGATGGAATAGCGCATTCCTTCCAATCCGCCTTCATACATCAAATCAACGATCAGCTTCAGCTCATGCATTGTTTCAAAATAGGCCAGCTCCGGCTGGTATCCTGCTTCGACAAGTGTTTCAAAGCCCGATTTCACGAGCGAAGTCAACCCGCCGCAAAGCACTGCCTGCTCCCCGAATAGATCCGTTTCCGTTTCTTCCTTGAAGGTTGTTTCCAACGCTCCGGCCCTCAATGCACCAATTGCTTTTGCATAAGCGAGTGCTAATTCCCTTGCCTCTCCTGTTACATCCTGATGGATGGCGAAAAGCGCTGGAACACCTGCCCCTTCCTCGTATGTCCTTCTGACAAGATGTCCCGGCCCTTTTGGAGCTACCAGCAACACATCACAAGTTTCCGGCGGCACGATCTGGTTAAAATGGACATTAAAACCGTGGGCAAACATCAAAGCCTGATTTGAAAGCTGGGGCTCAATTTCATTTTTGTATACAGCAGTTTGCCTCTCATCCGGAAGCAATACCATAACCACATCTGATGATGCAACTGCTTCAGCAACCGTCTTGACTTCAAATCCATCTTCTGCAGCCTTTTCCCATGACTTTCCTGGTCTTAAGCCAACGACAACCTCCACGCCGCTGTCACGGAGATTTTGTGCGTGCGCATGTCCCTGTGATCCATAACCGACAACCGCAACCCTCTTTCCGTTGAAATAAGCCTCATTCGCATCTCCGTTATAGTACATTTTCGCCATATTCTCTCTCCCTTTCTATTTAAAAAATTTGGTTTTTATCAAACAAAAGAAAATGTTTTTTGCTGGCTGGGCCGCTGGTTCCCCCGCGGGAATGCAGTCGTTCCAGTCCGGGCCAGTTCCCTGATTCCATATGGTTTGATCAAATCGATAAATGCCTCGATTTTTTCCGTTTCACCTGTCAATTGAATGATGATACTATCCTTGCTCACATCTATCACCGATGCCCGGAATGGTTCAATGATGGAGTAGATTTCTGCCCGGTTTTGCGGAAGGACCGGCACTTTCACAAGAACCAGCTCACGGGCGACAATCGCCTGGTCGCTGATATCCGCCACCTTCAGCACATCGATCTGCTTGTTCAACTGCTTCGTGATTTGCTCAACCATACTGTCATTCTCCACATGGACAACGCAGGTTATCCGGGAAACTCCCTCCAGCTCTGTAAGGCCAACCGAAATACTCTCAATATTGTAATTTCGTTTTGTAAAAAGATTGGTGATCCTGTTCAAGACTCCGGGCCGGTTCAGGACCGTCATCGTTATGATTCGTTTCATTTCCTCACTCCCACCATTTCGTGGATTCCTTTTCCTGGGGCAATCATTGGATATACGTTTTCAGCACCATCCACCCTGAAATCGAGCAACACTGGTTCATTGTCATTGAGCACTTCATCGAGGATGGCATGCGCTTCAGCTTCGGAGTGGATTTCAAATCCTTTGATGCCATATGCTTCAGCCAACTTTACGAAGGACGGCTGTACCGGATTTTTGCTGTGAGAATACCTTTCCTGGTAAAAAATCTCCTGCCACTGCCTTACCATCCCAAGTGCCTTATTATTGAAAATCGCAATCTTGATCGGCAGCTGGAATTCGGCAATCACCGCCAGCTCCTGTGTCGACATCTGGAAACCGCCATCACCGAGAACGGCGACTACACATGCCTGCGGGTCTGCCAGCTGTGCGCCGATACTTGCCGGAAGACCAAATCCCATTGTCCCGAGTCCTCCTGAGGTGACCCACCGATCAGCTGTTTTGAACTGATAGTATTGAGCTGCCCACATTTGATGCTGACCGACATCGGTAACGACAATCGCTTCGCCGGCCGTTTTTTCATAGAGCAGTTCCATGACCTTTTGCGGTTTCAGGACTTCATTGTCTTCGTAATGAAAAGGATAATCATTTTTCCAGGTATCGAGAGTTTCGATCCATTCTTGCTGTTGCGGAGGTTTCCCCTCGAGCTTGAGCAGCTGTTTTAAAGCTTCCCTTGCATCTCCTACAACCGGAATTTGCGTAGGGACGTTCTTGCCAATCTCCGCCGGGTCGATATCGATATGGGCGACAGCTGCTTTTGGCGCAAAGTGCTGCAGGTTGCCTGTCAGCCGGTCATCAAACCGGGCGCCGATATTGATCAGCAAGTCACAATGATAGAGTGCCATGTTGGCCGTATAGCAGCCATGCATCCCCGCCATCCCCATGAACAATTTATGCCCTGCCGGAAACCCGCCCAGCCCCAGCAGTGTATGGACAACCGGAATGTTCTGCTGTTCGGCGTATTCTTTTAATAGATTTGATGCCTTTGCATGAAGGATGCCAGCTCCGGCGAGGATGACTGGTCTTCTTGCCTTGCTTACTGCTTCTGACAGCTTCCTGACCTGCAGGAAATTCGGCTCGATTGTCGGCTGGTAACCTGGTAAATGGATCTCCTGGTCTGCCGACTCCGGTTCTGCCAGTAATCCCGCTGCAAGATCCTTCGGGAAATCGATGACCACCGGACCAGGCCTTCCGCTTGTCGCAATATAAAAAGCTTCCTTGATGATCCGGGGGATGTCTTTGATCTCCCTGACCTGATAGTTGTACTTGGTGATCGGGGTGGTGATTCCCAGTATGTCAGCTTCCTGGAAGGCATCTGTACCGATGACGCCTGTCGCCACCTGGCCGGTGAAAACGACCAGTGGCAGCGAGTCCATCATCGCATCGGCAATGCCAGTGATGATGTTGGTCGCGCCAGGACCAGAAGTTGCGATGACCACACCCGGTTTCCCGCTGATCCGCGCATATCCTTCCGCCGCATGGATTCCTCCCTGTTCATGTCTTGGCAGCACATGAAGAATCTTAGAATCATAGATTTTGTCGTAGATCGGGAGGACAGCTCCTCCTGGGTAGCCGAAAATGACTTCGACGTTTTCCTTTTCCAGAGCCTTAAGCAGCAAATCTGCACCGCTCACTTCACTCGTTTTAGCCTTTGTTTCCTTCAAGGCAGCTTCCATTTATCGAACCTCCCATACTTGAATTCACTGTATTTTTTCAAAATAAAAAAGCCCATCCATCTCCATATGCCTAAGGTTGCCCAGGCAAAGGGATGGAAAAGGCTTTATCTCCTTGTTCCACGGTACCACCCTTCTTCACGCATAACGCGTGCGCTCGTGATTTTGATAACAAGTGCGATGCACTCGACCAGTTTTACTAGTTTCCTTTCAAACTGGTGCTCCAGGGTGAGTTCATTCAATACGGCATCACCGGCTTCCAGCTAACCCGGCTCTCTGTGCATGCTGATTGCATTGAATTACTTGTCCCTGTCTTCGCTTTATCTATATTCAATTAGACTCAGATAGTAATGTTGCGTTTGCAAGATTAATCAACAATTTTATTTAACTTACTTGATGGGCTTCCTCCTGATAGACCTGGATGCCATCGGCTACAACACTTGCCCTGAATTCCTTCAGGATGTTTTGGGTATGCTCGCCTGGCACCCCATCACCGATGACTCTTCCATCCACTTTGACAACGGCGATCACTTCTGCAGCAGTTCCGGTAAGGAACACTTCGTCTGCCGTGTAAACATCATGGCGGGTAAATGGTTCTTCCTTCACCTCGTACCCTAGTTTTGCGGCGATTTCAAGCACCGCGCTCCTTGTGATTCCTTCAAGCGCTCCCACATACCCTGGCGGTGTAAGGAAAGTGTTTCCTCTCACGATAAAAATATTATCCGCAGAGCCTTCGGCAACATAGCCCTGGTCGTTCAGCATCAAAGCCTCGCTCACATTCGCCAGATGCGCCTCAATTTTTACGAGGACATTATTTAAATAATTCAGTGATTTCACTTTAGGACTTAATACATCAGGCCGGTTTCTTCTTGTCGCTACGGTGACAATCTCAAGTCCGCGCTCATACAATTCCTTCGGGAAAATGGCGAGCGGCTCTACGATGATGACGACATTCGCATTCGGGCACTTATAGGGATCCAATCCCAGATCACCAACACCCCGTGACACGACAACCCGGATATAGGCATCTCTTAATTGGTTCCGTCCTACTGTCTCTACTATAAGATCAGTGAACTCCTCTTTAGAGTGTGGCATATTCAGCATGATGGATTTAGCTGACCGGTAAAGACGGTCCATATGTTCTTCCATCCTGAAAATATTGCCGCTGTATACCCGTATCCCTTCAAAAATACCGTCTCCGTATAAAAATCCATGATCATATACCGAAATCTTAGCATTTTCCTTGGTGACGAATTCACCGTTTAAGTAGATCCACTGCTCGGGCACAACACAACACTCCTTTAATGAATAGACGCTTTAAATGAATAAAATTAAGTTTAAAAAAAATACAATTTTACACAATGGGTTGTTGCAAAAACTGCATTGGTGAAACTTGTATTTTTTATATTTGAGGATTATCTTACGCCCATTTATCAGCCTCGTCAACACCCTTTTTCTAAATTATTTGATAATTTTGATTTGTTAACCAATTTGTATACGCTTACATTGTTGATATATTCACATTTATAAATTTTTAATTTTTTTTCGATTTGAGACTCTAGAAATAT
This sequence comes from Chryseobacterium sp. ISL-80, assembly GCA_018613055.1. Classification (GTDB taxonomy): domain Bacteria; phylum Bacillota; class Bacilli; order Bacillales; family Cytobacillaceae; genus Mesobacillus. The sequence goes on from JAGGQZ010000003.1 coordinate 380,670, forward strand.
AAAAAAAACTCACCTTCATGAAGGTGAGTTAAGATATGTAGTTTAAATGGCGTCCCAGGAGAGATTCGAACTCCCGACCGTACGCTTAGAAGGCGTATGCTCTATCCAACTGAGCTACTGGGACATGGTTGTTTTTTAAAGACAAGATTTATTATATTAGGCAAATAACGAAATGTCAATAAGAAACCGAAACTTTTTTCCGAGGGGAAAGATCGCCCCCCCCTCAGAAAACTATTATAGTAGTATCAGCCTTTTTTGTGAAGTGAAAACTCCTGCCTTAAGTCGGACAACTCTCCGTTACCATAGTCAAAGATCTTCAATATGGCTTTATCCTTATCCAGCTCGAGGATTGCATAGGTCTTTTCATTTCGGCCGCGCGGAAGCCTGATGCTCCCCGGGTTGATGAAAAGCACATCATCGACCATTTCAGCACCGAGGAAATGCGAATGCCCAAAACAAACAATGTCTGCCTGCACTTCTTTTGCCTTATAGTACAGGTTCACGAGGGTGGATTTCACTGAGTATAAATGCCCGTGTGTCACAAGGATTTTCAGGCCGTTTAAGTCGTGGACTTCATCATCAGGATAATTCCCGTAAAAATCGCAATTGCCTTTGACTGACCTGAAATTCACAATGGCAGGGTCATTCTCGGAAAGCTCCGAATCACCGCAGTGAATCATCAGGTCCACATCTTTCCCATGCTGTCTCTCGATTCCTTCCAGCATTTCTGTTGACCCATGGCTGTCACTGACAATCAGCACTTTAGTCATAACGTTTACTCCCGCTCCTTAAGAACTTCATCCAGTTTCCTGATGGCATTGGCACGGTGGCTAATGCTGTTCTTTTCCGCAGATGTCAATTCTGCCATGGCTTTTCCTTCTTTTTCGACGAAAAAAATCGGGTCATAGCCAAATCCATTGGTGCCCCTCCGTTCACGAAGGATTCTTCCTTCGCATGTACCGAAAACTGTCAAAGTTTCCTTGCCAGGCTCTGCCATCGCCAATGCACAGCAAAATCTGGCAGTCCGTTCGTTTTCTGGCACATTTTGAAGTTCATCGAGAACTTTGTCGATGTTTGCTTCGTCATTCTTTTTGATTCCCGCATATCGTGCCGAATAGACACCAGGGCGACCATCCAGGACGTCAATTTCAAGTCCAGAATCATCTGCGATCACCCTGACTCCGAGCACCCTGGCAATTGTCTCGGCCTTCAGGACAGCATTCTCCTCGAAAGTCGAACCTGTCTCTTCGACATCCTCAAGCTCCGGGTAGTCAAGCAGTGTTTTCACAGTGAGCCCTTTAGGCGAAAAAAGCTTTTCGAATTCCTTTGCTTTCCCCTGATTTTTTGTTGCGATAATCACTGATTCCATTTTAAGATCTCCCCTAGCGCTTTTTTGCTCCCTCGATCTTTGCTGCCAATTCCTCACCGAGTGCAGCTTTCTGCAATTCGAATAATTCCGTGATTCCTTCCTGTGCAGCTTTCAACAGTTCCTGCAGCTGACTATAGGAAAAAGTAGCTTCCTCCCCTGTTCCCTGCAATTCAACGAATTCTCCATTGCCCGTCATAACCACATTCATGTCGACATGGGCAGCCGAATCCTCCACATAATTCAGGTCCACAACCACTTCTCCGTCTTTCAAAACACCAACGCTTGTTGCTGCCAGTAAATCATTTACCGGGAAGGCAGACAGCTTCTTTTGCTTACTCAGCTTCTCAAGAGCTTGTGCCATGGCAATAAATGCTCCTGTAATCGATGCTGTCCGTGTGCCTCCATCTGCCTGGATGACATCACAGTCAATCCAGACCGTCCGCTCGCCAATGGCCTCGAGATTCACGACTGCGCGCAATGCCCTGCCAATCAAACGCTGGATTTCCATTGTTCTTCCAGAGATTTTCCCTTTTGCAGCCTCACGGATATTCCTTTGCTCTGTCGCTCTAGGCAGCATGGAATACTCAGCGGTAATCCATCCTTTTCCCTCGCCGCGCATGAAAGGCGGTACCCGATCCTCAATGCTCGCGGTGCAGATTACTTTCGTATCTCCTACAGAAATCAGCACGGAGCCTTCAGGGTGTTTTAAATAATCAGTTTCTATATGTATTGGTCTTAATTGTAAAGGTTCTCGCCCATCGTATCGCATTAAAAGCCCTCCTTAGCATGATTAGGCAATTTGCCTGTACCACAATAAATAAGAGGCAGGAAAAACGCCTGCCTCTTTGAATGTCTTTAATTAGTATATCAAAATTTTGTTATTAAAAACTACCTGTGTTTACTTTTTCAGGTCTGGTGACTGGCTCAGCCAGTTTCTCGCCCTTTTCTGACACCACATCTGCCTTTCCATTGACTGTCAGTGCTACACTCTTGACACCTTCCTGTTCTGTCAGTGACAGTACAAGTGAATTCAGCAGATGTTCGGAAATCATTTTTTCTTCCAGGCTTCCGAAAATCGATTCGTTGAAGTTCAATGTTACCTTGCCATCTTCAATCTTCGGCTCATCAAGCAGCTTAACACCGGACTCGAAATCAGACAGCAGATTCGAAGCATAGGCAGGACCCTCGACAAGCTCGTTGACAACGGCAGTGATGTTATCTTTCTGGTCATTGCTGACACGCTTGGTTACAGGAACATAGTAGTACGCGCCTTCCTCACCGCCAATATAATAAACGGTCACAGCTTTCGTATTTGTGATATCCACAACATCTGAATTGTCGACATTAATGCCATCCGCACGGCTCAATTCTCCTCCGATCGGAGTTCCATTCACAGGCATCGCTTCGAGCGGCGTGCCATTCATCTGGAGCTTCACCTCATCGACGGAATCAAATTGTGTAAGCGTCCAGGTCACAGCCTGAAGGATTCTTTTCTCATCCTCTTTTTTATAGGTTGCGAATTCTTTTGAAAAATCAACCGTTGCTGTCCCGTCCTTGATGTTCACTGTCATTTGCGTGTCAGCCGGAAGGACGGCCCTGAAGCCATTAGGGAGCATTTGCTCGACAGGACCATTCGCCACTAAGTATTCCAATGCCTGCTTTGCGACACTCTCTGTTTTCGGAAGTTCCATCGTCTGCGAGACGACATACCCATTTTTATCTATCAGGTACAGTTCTGTCTGGATGGATGTCTCCACCGCTTCTTTACTATTCTCTTTTGTTTCTGTCGTAACATTTTCATCAAGCGCCTCCCCATTCTCCATGAGAGTCACATCCTGAGGCGGGTCGATCTTCTTCTTCTCCTCGCCACCGAAAAGCCCACAGCCTGACAGGAATACCGTAGTTGCCAATGTAGCAGCTGTAACGACCACAGCCTTTTTATTTTTTGACATATAAATCCCTCCAAAGACAGTTTGTACTATCATGTATACGAGCCTTTCGATATTTTAGACCGTCTTTGGGAAGATTTTTATGGAATGGCAGTTTAATTTGTAAACAAAAAAAACCTCCATCTCTGGAGGCCTCTATTTCATCCTAATTTGATTTTTTCTGCATTCTCGATCGGCCTTTCGAGCCACTGTGACGCGATTGCAGTAAAGATCGTCCTGGATCCTGTCATGTAAAAGGAATGCTCAGGCAGCTCGTCCCGGTCTGCAAACATATCGTTGTGGCCGAGGATCGTACTCACTTCGCGTGCTGTTTCCTCTCCCGAACTGATGACCTTCACTTCAGGTCCCATAACTTCTTTGATGAGCGGCTCAAGCAAAGGGTAGTGGGTACAGCCAAGGATCAATGTATCAAGTCCCTGTCCCTGCAATGGTTTCAGCGTTTCAGTCACGACTTTCTTCGCAACACGGCCATCAAATTCCCCGCTTTCCACAAGCGGCACGAATTTTGGGCAGGATAGTGCTTCTACAGAAGTCTTTCGGTTGATCGATTTCAGAGCATGCTCGTACGCACGGCTTTTAACCGTGCCTTCTGTTCCGATAATCCCGATTTTGTAATTATCCGTTACCTTGATGGCTGTCCTTGCGCCCGGCTGGATGACACCCAGTACCGGAATGGATAGCTCTTCCCTGATTTCTTCCAGAACCACCGCGGTCGCTGTATTGCACGCGATGACTAGCATTTTAATATTCTTCTCAAGCAGGAATCGGGTCATTTGCCAGGTGAATCTCTTCACTTCCTCAACAGGTCTTGGTCCATAGGGACAACGGGCCGTATCTCCGACATAGATGATCTGTTCGTAAGGCAGCTGCCTCATGACTTCCTTGGCTACGGTTAACCCGCCTACTCCTGAATCAATGATTCCGATTGGTCGATTCAAAAAACTCGCCTCATTCTCCACGCATTTCTTGATGTAATTTTGCCAGGCCTTCCTTAAGCGATACGATTTCGTTACCGGAGAAATCCTTCAATACCTCCTGAAGGTACAGCTGGCGTTTCTTGATTACTTCATCGATGATCCTTTCACCTTCGTCGAGAAGATGGATGCGGACTACACGCCTGTCATTCGGGTCCTTTACCCTTACAACCAGCTGATTCTTTTCCATCCTGTCAACAAGGTCCGTCGTCGTGCTGCAGGCGAGGAACATCTTGTTCGACAATTCCCCGATCGTCATATCACCGTCTTCAAACAGCCATTGCAGGGCAATGAATTGGGGCGGTGTAATCGTGTAATTGCTGAGGATCTCCCGGCCCTTCTGCTTAATAATTCCTGATATGTACCTAAGATCCTTTTCAATATCAGCTACCGTCTCCAGCCCTTGATTTTGTTCTACCCCTTCAAGTTTCATCCGTAACAACTCCTAAAAAAATCTATTTCTATTATCCATAAAACTTGGTATCCAAGCCGAGATGATTTTTACTATTGCCCTTATTTTCTACCTTTTTCGAGCAAATTTCAAGAAAGAATTCCGATACCGCCTGTTTTTACCCCTATAAACATCTTAACCGGCCCACCACATACGGTGGGCCGGTCATGATTAAAGTTCTAGCTCTCCCATTCGCAGGAGCTCTACAACAGCTTGGGAACGCCCCTTTACACCAAGCTTTTGCATGGCGTTTGAAATATGGTTCCGAACTGTTTTTTCGCTGATAAATAATTCACTAGCGATCTCTTTTGTTGTTTTGTCTTGTACTAACAGTTCGAAAACTTCTCTTTCGCGTTTAGTGAGTAATGGCTTGTGAGTATATTCATTTTCCTTCAAGTATTGTAACCCTCCTTGCCTTCGCCAGCTGTGAACTGCGGGGTGGGTATAAATTTAGTCAAAATATCATATGTGAAGGAAAGTAGTGGAGTGACAATATTTAAGGGACTTCAGGCCAATTTTTATAATTAGGCTGAAATCCAGGTCCATTTTGGTTTTCAAACGCCTTATTTCATTGATATGCCAGGCGCTGGCAACAGACTTAAATCATGCAAATAAGTAGTTAAACTTTAAGAACACCCATTATTGAACGGTGGATTTTTTGCTTTTTAAAAATAGCTCCCTCATTTCTTCTGTCCAGGGTTCACCCTTGCCTGTCTTCTTGGAAATCTGGACAATCGTCCCCCTGCCAGTAAGGCAAATCGAACCATCGGCTTTCTTTGCCATATAATGAAGGTCTACCGAGGAATTGCCGATCGAGTTGGCTTTGACGAAAATCCTTAGGTCCTCGTCAAAAAAGATCTGGCTTAAAAAATCGCATTGCAGATCTGCGACAACCGGGATTGTTTTGTTTTCCGGCTTTACCCAATCCTGCATGAATCCCTGACTCTTGAAATATTCGATCCTCGCCTGTTCAAAATATGTAAACGGAACAGTGTTATTTAAATGTCCGAACATATCTGTTTCAGAAAAGCGCACTTTCACCTGGTAAAAAAAATCAAATTCCTTTTCCCAGCTGACTATCTCGTCAATGTATTCCATCTTCTTCATGTTGAAACCTCCCGTAAACTGAATGAACATTCATTCTTTTCTTTATTATAAGTATTTTTATGGAGTTTGGAAATAAAAAGAGATAAGAAAAACGAAAAGGAAGGATTGAGAGTCCCAATCCTTCCTTTTCATTAGCTTGCGCTTTTATATCCGCAAGCCTTCGCTTTTTTATCGTGTCCCAAGTGTTTTCCGTTATTGTCCTTCACCTTGCTTTTAACAGGGTTTCCACTTTGCTTCGGACACTGATTTTGCCCAAAATCAATTTGTACTAATACTGGATCATGGTCGCTTGCACGTCCATGCTCTTCCATATACAAAGAATTGATATTGACAATATCAACTTCACTGCTGTCAGCAAGATGGTTGGATACGAGAATATGATCCAGCACCTGGGAATTCCCTTGATAATTGTAGGTGAACCTCTCTCCAGCAGGCAATGTTTCAATCATGTTTGTTAATTGACCGTTTTCAAGCGCCTCAATCGGATTGGAATATTCGAAGTCATTCAAATCGCCAAGTACTACGATATTTGCGTCAGGATCTTGAGAGTGTATGCCTGCCACAAATTCATTCAGCAATCTGGCAATCTCGATTCTTTTCACTTCACTATCTAGTACCGGCGGCTGCGTTTTGCCGAATATTGGGTCATCTCCACCTTTGGAGTTAAAATGGTTGGCAATGACAACCACATCCTCCCCATTGAACTTAAACTCTGCAGCCAGTGGTTTTCTTGTGTCTTCAAAAATAGGATTCTGCGGATCGATTCTTCCAGGATTCAAAGTCAAGTCCCCATTCTCATAGGCAACTGCTTCTGTCGAAGTGCCTTTAGGGGCCTCTTTTAATTGCACTCGTTCCGGGTTATATAAGTATCCGACACGTATATTTCCGCCTGGCGCTCCTCCGTCCTGATTGTAGTCAGGAGCAATATCCGTCCATTTGTATACCGGCCCGCCCTGTGCCGCGATTTCATCGATCAAAGTCTGGTAACTCTGGGATGCATCTGCGGAACCGCTGGCTGTCTGGCCATCATTATCCTGAACTTCTACCAGTCCGATGATATCAGGCGAGTTCAGATTATGAATCATTGAATCAGCAATTCTCTTAGTCTTTGCTGCATTAGTTTCAGCGGAGAAGTTTTCAATATTATAGCTGGCAATTGTCAGGTGATCTTCTCCCGCTTTCAACTCCGTATAATCTTCAAGCAATTCTGCTTCATTTAAAGCAGGAAGTGTATCTTGGTCGACCAATACCTTGAAATTAGAGAAGCTATAACTTACAACCCCCGTGACCAGTCCGTCAAAACGGTCTCCTGCCTTTGCGACAAAGTCTCGATCGATGAGCAGGAACAATCTTTCAGGATTGCTGCTTTCCTTCGTCAGCAAAATGCCGCCTTGAGGGCTGTATACCTTCCCTTCAACCTGATTGGCGATGACGGGTACCTCTCCATATTTCTGAGGGCCGATTACCTGGGGACTTTCAACCCCGACTCTCATGCCTTCAAGGCTTTCATAAAAATCGATTCCATCTTCTTCTGGGTCGAAAACACCAAATTGATCATTGTCGATAATTTTGGTTGGCGGCATTCTGTCCTGGCCAATGATGACCGGCTCGGGCAGTTCCGTGCCTGAAGCAAGCTTTGTTACCGTTGTTCCATTGATTTCAGTCATTGCCAGGTCCGTTTGCAGCTTATCTCCATATCCATCAAGAACCCATTCCTTCACAAGTCCATCCACTTCAACCAAATCACCCACAGCAAGACCATGAGATTTTTTGTAAACGTAGATTGCTTCAGATGTATTAGGGTTCCCGTCACCTTCTGGTTCCTGCATAAAGAAAGCACTGTTGCCATCAATTTTTGTCACAACACCTGTCACACCGGCAACATTCTGGTCCTTATATGGAGAGACATGACCTTCTCCCTGAATATCATGGATTTTCAAATCAGTCACAGCTGGTGGCTCAGACTCTCCTGGATCACCAGGATTCCCGCCGCTTCCGTCAGCAAATTGCATCGCTGTCGGCGACTTCAGGCCAGGTACTGTGAAATAATCTTCGAGAGAGCCTGTAACCTGAACTTTTTTACCGATTAGATCAGGATTTGACATTAAGCCAAATTCAGCTCTGAATTCAGCTTTAATCTGTACTGGCAGGATCTTTGATGCCTCTTTTTCATCAGGGCTGTCTGCGAGCGCAAAGTTGTAATCATCTTTGAAAGGGGCTTCAAAATCATATGAATTCGTGCCTGTAGTATGGGCAACTATGTATCCTTCAACCGTTCCGTTACCGCTATTATTTTCTATCGCCTGCTGAACAGTCAGTATCCCTTCTGCAGATGTACCTGTAAAGGGCAAACCGATACTTATCACCAAAATAACAGCTGTCAGCAATGAAAAGAGTTTCTGTCGAATCTTCCCCACATATTTTCCTCCTCGGATTTTTATTAGACATATAAGGCTTTGTCAGAAGGAATATAACATGGATAAATCCGCTATACCATGAAGCCATTGTAAATTATGTCTAAATTTTGAAAAATGAATCAATAGTACGAAACCGCTTTTCATTTATAGAGTTACCATATTCCCAATTTAAAAACCGGCCAGGACTTTTGGTCCTGACCGGTTTTTGCTAGATTAATTGCCTTCCGATATTCTCTTGGCATAGATTATATACCGATCCGGAGCATCACCCACATAACTGAATGGGTAGCATGTTGTCAGCACGAGTTCTTCTTCAGAATTCTGGAGGGTAATGATGCTGGTATCGTCTGCGCTGACTATTTTTGTGCCGACGATTTCGTATGAGTAATCTCCGTATGGCATTTTCAACGTCAAATGATCTCCCAATTTCAAATCCCCTGCTTTTCGGAAAACAGTATCACGATGTCCTGAAAGCACGATTTGTCCGTTTTCATCAGGATAAAAAGAGTCTTTATAATGGCCGACTCCCTTTTCAAGATCATCCGAATCCGTTCCCTCTACTATCGGCAGTTCCGCTTCAATTTTCGGGATCAGCAGCAGGCCAGATGCCTCACCTGTCTCGGGCTTGAAAGCTTCCTTTTTCACAGCCTTTTGATCTTCTTGAACAAACTCTCTGGCAGTTTTAAGAGAAACCTGCCCCTGCCGCTTCATATCCCATAATTGGAACAAACCAATGCCGAGGATCACTGTTCCACTAATTATAATCGCAATAGCCAACATTTTCGATAGTTTAATATACTGCTCCTAATTGAGTTCTTTAGAATCAGTATTCCAAGCTGTACTTATGTAAAAAAAGCTTAAATTGAAAAACCTCCTTTTCCAAAAGGAAAAGGAGGCTGGTTACTATTTTAAAGATAAAGTTTTCAAACTTAGACGAGTGTCCAGTTCCAGCGCCTAGCCAGTTTTCACCCTCGAGTGTACTTCCTAGAGTATCTTGCGAAAAGCGTTAGCTTTGAGCAGCTCGAGTCGCTTCAGTCCGCCCAATGAAGTCAAAGAACGACTTCACCGGTCGGCCCTCCAGCGCTTGTCGGGGCTGACCAAGGCGCTTGCGCTTTTCTTTACACTTGGTCGCTTCCGAAGAAGTTCTTGAATGATTGGAATGTTGTATCACGATTCAAGGCAGCAATTGATGTAGTCAACGGAATGCCTTTAGGGCAGGACTGGACACAGTTCTGGGAGTTACCGCAGTTTGCAAGTCCACCATCTCCCATGATCGTTTCAAGTCGCTCGCCTTTGTTCAAAGCTCCTGTTGGGTGAGCGTTGAACAGACGGACCTGTGATAATGACTGTGGACCAATGAAATCTGATTTGCTGTTTACGTTAGGGCAAGCCTCTAAGCAGACACCGCAAGTCATACATTTCGAAAGTTCATATGCCCATTGACGCTTTTTCTCAGGCATACGAGGTCCTGGTCCAAGATCGTACGTTCCATCGATTGGAATCCATGCCTTTACACGTTTCAATGAGTCAAACATTCGGCTGCGGTCAACCTGAAGGTCACGGACAACCGGGAATGTTCTCATTGGCTCAAGTCTGATTGGCTGTTCAAGCTGGTCAACCAGCGCTGAACAGGACTGGCGCGGACGGCCATTGATGACCATCGAACATGCACCACATACCTCTTCAAGACAGTTCATATCCCAAGCAATTGGTGTAGTCTTCTCACCCTTAGCGTTAACAGGGTTACGGCGAATTTCCATCAATGAGGAAATGACATTCATATTTGGACGATACTCAAGTTCAAACTCTTCCTGATAAGGGGCTGAATCAGGAGTCTCCTGGCGGCTGATGATAAAACGGACAGTCTTTTTCTCTGACATACCTTATTACTCCCCTTTCTTCTTGGAATAATCGCGCTTACGCGGTTTGATTAAGGAAACGTCGACATCTTCATAATGGAAAGCCGGTGCTGAATTTGCATCAACAAACTTAGCCATAGTAGTCTTCAAGAACTCGTCATCATTACGGTCAGGGAACTCTGGCTTATAGTGTGCTCCGCGGCTTTCATTACGGTTATAAGCACCGATTGTGATAACACGTGCAAGCTGAAGCATGTTTTGAAGCTGGCGTGTGAATACCGCACCCTGGTTGCTCCATTTTGCTGTATCGTTGATATTGATATTTTTGTAACGTTCCATCAGTTCGACGATTTTATCATCGGTTTTCTTCAGTCTGTCATTGTAGCGGACAACTGTGACATTGTCTGTCATCCATTCGCCAAGCTCTTTGTGAAGGACGTATGCATTTTCAGTGCCATCCAATGACATAACATTATTCCACTTCTCCTGTTGCACCTTGATAGCATCATCAAACAGAGCTGATGAAACAGCGTCTGAGCTCTTTTCAAGCCCGTTGATGTAGCGGATCGCATTCGGGCCTGCCACCATTCCGCCGTAAATTGCGGACAATAATGAGTTAGCGCCAAGACGGTTCGCACCGTGCTGTGAGTAATCAACTTCACCGGCAGCAAACAGGCCAGGAATATTGGTCATCTGATCGTAGTCAACCCATAGTCCGCCCATGGAATAGTGAACAGCAGGGAAGATTTTCATCGGAACTTTTCTTGGGTCATCACCCATGAATTTTTCATAGATTTCAATGATTCCGCCAAGCTTGATATCAAGCTCTTTAGGATCCTTATGTGATAGGTCAAGGTACACCATGTTCTCGCCGTTGATGCCAAGCTTCTGGCTTACGCACACGTCAAAAATTTCACGTGTAGCGATATCACGCGGTACAAGGTTTCCATAAGCAGGATACTTCTCTTCAAGGAAGTACCATGGCTTACCATCTTTGTACGTCCATACTCGTCCACCTTCACCGCGGGCAGATTCACTCATCAGACGAAGTTTATCGTCACCAGGAATTGCCGTTGGGTGGATCTGGATGAATTCACCGTTTGCATAATAACCGCCCTGCTGGTATACGATCGCAGCAGCTGAACCAGTATTGATAACAGAGTTCGTTGTTTTGCCGAAAATGATGCCAGGGCCTCCAGTTGCCATGATTACGGCATCTGAAGCAAATGATTTGATTTCCATTGAAGTCAGGTTCTGTGCTACAACTCCGCGGCACACACCTTCCTCATCCTTCACTATTCCGAGGAATTCCCATCCTTCGTACTTGGTGACCAAACCAGCCACTTCATGGCGGCGAACCTGCTCATCCAAAGCGTATAATAGCTGCTGGCCTGTTGTCGCACCAGCAAAAGCTGTACGGTGATGCTGCGTACCTCCGAAACGTCGGAAGTCCAGCAATCCTTCAGGTGTACGGTTGAACATTACACCCATACGGTCAAGAAGGTGGATGATTCCCGGTGCTGCTTCAGCCATAGCTTTTACAGGAGGCTGATTCGCAAGGAAGTCACCGCCGTATATTGTATCATCGAAGTGCACCCATGGAGAGTCACCCTCACCCTTTGTATTTACTGCACCGTTGATTCCGCCCTGTGCACAAACAGAGTGGGAACGTTTAACCGGCACAAGAGAAAACAGTTCAACAGGAGTTCCTGTTTCTGCAACTTTTATAGTAGCCATTAAGCCAGCCAAACCACCGCCGACTATGATAACCTTACCTTTACTCATCGTGACTCACTCCCTTAAATCCAAGTCTGTCTTTCATATCCGTTCATGGGTAAATCTATTTTTTTTAGCATAAGCTTGTTCGTTTCAGAAAAAATCTTATACAAATGCCAGGATCGCGCGGACTCCGACGATTGAAAGCGCAACGAATACACCGATTGTGACATAAGTGGAAATCACTTGTGAACGCGGTGTAATAGTGATGCCCCAGCTTACGAAGAATGACCATAATCCGTTCGCAAAGTGGAAAGTAGTAGAAATAATACCAATCAAGTAGAACCATAGCATGAATGGATTTGAAAGAATCGTCTCCATCATCTGGAAGTTAACAGCAGCACCGAATGCCGCAGCAATACGTGTTTCCCACACATGCCATGCAACGAAGATCAAAGTGATGACCCCGGACACACGCTGAAGCATGAACATCCAGTTTCTGAAATAGCTATATTGTCCTATATTGTTTTTAGCTGTAAAAGCAATATAAAGACCGTAAATAGCATGGAATAATAATGGTAAGAAGATAATGAAAACTTCTAGAAAATACCTGAAAGGCAACTGCTCCATGAAATGTGCAGCATTGTTGAATGATTCCTCTCCCCCAGTAGCAAAGTGGTTGACTACAAGGTGCTGCGTGAGGAAAAGACCTACCGGAATGACACCCAGCAATGAATGCAGCCTCCGCCAATAAAACTCTTGTCTACCTGCCATATGTATACCCCCCTTGAAATTTGGCCGTGATGTTAAGGCTTCTCTCCCCATCCCTATTAACCTAACAGATTGATGCAGCCTAACATCAAAAATATAAGCATTTCTTACAATTATGTGACATGTTCATTTTACTCCCATCATATTGGAGCGTCAAGAAAACGTATACATAAAAATGCTTATATAAATAAAATTTTTAAAATATATTGATATCGTAAAAATCCCACTTTTTATTTATTCCAACCCCAGAAAGAGTATATTAAAATAATACTATTGCCCTTTCCAACTGGATGACACAAAATTAATTTTTGAAATTCCTAGTAACGGGTATGGTATAAACATGGAAAAAATTTATAAAATTTTTTATGGAAACAAAATTTAACAGTTCTTTATTTTTAGCAACGCCGGTTGTTTTTTCGGCAAATTGTTTATAATAGAGTCATAGAAAGAGGGGAGAACATGAGCGAAACAACCACTTCAGAGCCAAAAACCGAAAGCGAGCCACTCGCTGTCAGCACATTCGGATATGAATTGATCAGGGAAGAACTTTTGAACGAACTGCTCGGCAAAGATACTCCAGAAATCCTTTACTGGGCCGGTAAACGTCTCGCCCGTAAACATCCTTTGTCAAATCTCGAGGAGACCATCCAGTTTTTCCAGGACGCCGGCTGGGGCCGCCTCACCGTCAAAGAAGAGTCCAGAAGAGAAATGCTGCTCGAACTCAGCAGCGAACTGATTTCCTCCCGACTGAAAAAAAACCCAAATACCACATTCCAGCTGGAAGCCGGTTTCATTGCCCAGCAAATGGAACACCAGAAGAAATACACAGCAGAAGCATTCGAGCACCCCAATAAAAAATCATTCAGAGTCCAGTTTACAATCAAGTGGGATAAGACTGATATTATTGAGTAACTAATGCTAGCCTTATTTTGAGGGTTACTGCGCACGAATTTGGATTAAATCTCGAAATTCGGTCGCAGTAGCCTTTTTATTTTGGTCGGAAAGCAACCTGATCTTTTTACGGCTATGCATTTTTCTTTTGTGTCACCATCAGCTCTCTCTTCTACCTCTAATGGGAATAATCCCCCTTATAACTGCCCGTTCGTTCTCTTTTTTCCTTTTCACGGGTACATGTTTCCCTTTTTTGTGACCGTCAGCTCTCTCTTTTCCTTCTCACGGGTACATGTTTCCCTTTTTTGTGCCCGTCAGCTCTCTCTTTTCCTTCTCACGGGCACATGTTTCCCTTTTTTGTGACCGTCAGCTTTCATTTTTCCTTCTCACGGGCACATACAGATGGACTTGATAGCTTTCTTTCAACCGAACACGGGTCAGCGTCAATATATCTGATAAAAAAGCTTTCCTGGAGTACACCCAGGAAAGCAATAAAATAAATCTCTTAGTTCGTCTTAACCGCTCCTGAATAAAGCTCGAATGCTTCATGCAATGATTCGACGGCATGGACCATTTGTTTTTCGTTTACGACTGTGGAAACTTTGATTTCTGATGTGCTTACCATCTTTACCTGGATGCCGTTTCCTTCGAGGACTTCGAACATCTTCGCGGCTACACCTGGATTTGAGACCATGCCTGATCCGACGATCGATACCTTGGAAAGGCCTGTTTCTGATTCGACGGCCTGGTAGTTCAATGTTTCTTTATTGCGTTCCAATACGTCAAGTGCCTCTGAAAGGTCGTTGCTCTTGATGGAGAACGAAATATTGGCTAATCCTGCTTCTGTGCGGCTCTGGACGATAATATCCACGTTGATATGATTTTGCGCCAGTGTTGTGAAGATCGTGGAAAGCCCTTTTAATGAAGTGCTTACTCCCAAGACTGAAACTCTTGTGATCTGGTCTTCAAATGCTACTCCGCGTACAATTAGATTTTGTTCCATTTCATTCTCCTCCTCGATGATCGTGCCTCTTTCTTTTTCCATGCTGGATCTTACTTCAATCGGCAACCCGTAATTCTTGGCGAATTCGACCGCACGCGGGTGGAGCACACCTGCTCCCAGGTTCGCCAGCTCAAGCATCTCGTCATAAGAAACGCTCAGTAACTTCCTTGCGCTTTTCACAAATCTTGGATCGGTCGTAAACACGCCTGTTACATCTGTATAAATATCGCATTTGTCAGCCTTCAATGCGGCTGCAAGCGCGACAGCTGTCGTATCTGATCCGCCTCGTCCAAGTGTCGTGATTTCACCGTCATCCGTTACTCCCTGGAATCCAGCGACAATAACGATCTTTCCTGACTCTAGTTCTTTGGAAATCCTGTCTGTGTCAATATCGATAATCCGGGCGTTTCCATGGATGGCTTCAGTCTTGATTCCAGCCTGCCAGCCTGTAAATGAAACGGCCTCTATGCCACTTTGTGCAAGAGCCATCGAGTAAAGCGCGATGGTGATTTGCTCTCCCGTCGTCAAAAGCATATCCATTTCCCTTTTGGATGGCGCCTTGGAAATATCGTTCGCCATGTCGACAAGATGGTCAGTCGTCTTGCCCATTGCTGATACGACTACGACGACATTATTGCCGTTCTTCAATTCTTCTGCTGTCCTTGAGGCAGCATTCCTGATTTTCTCAACACTGCCAACCGATGTTCCGCCGAATTTCTGTACAATCAATCCCATAAGTTTCCCCTGCCTCTTTTTCAGTATTTTGCCTCTGTAAGAGCTTCATGGCTTATCCGCATATGTATTTTCCCCGTGCCTTTTAAAAAAAGAGCCGTAAAAACAGAAAAAGCAATGGAAGTGGCTCCCATTGCTTAATAAACGTCTATATACGCTGCAACATGAGATAGCACTCCAAGATGGCAATCTTGACAATCCAGCGTTTATTCAACGAAGGACCAGCGAGAAAATGGATAGGCATCTCCCCACTTCGGCAAGCATCCCCTTTCAAAGCCTTCCTCGAATCCTATAATTCTCCGGACTTTTACTCTTGAAGCTTGCACCTCTATCTTCACTTTAATACTCTAAAGTGATAGCAATATGAAATTTTTATCATTATAGCATACAAAAAAATAGATTGCTACCTTAATCCTGTAATTTCTGATATAGTTCCTGCGCAACATTCGCCGGCAGCCCGGCTGCACTCAATTCCTCAATAGAGGCTTCACGCATTTTTTTAACTGATCCGAAATGCTTCAGCAATGCTTTCTTGCGCTTCTCACCAATGCCTGCAATATCATCGAGGATCGATTGGAAAGCGCTTTTGCCTCTCAGCTGGCGGTGGAAGGTGATGGCAAAGCGGTGCACCTCATCCTGAATCCTTTGCAGCAGGTAAAATTCCTGGCTGTTCCGCGGCAATTCGATCACCTGCAACGGATTGCCATAAAGCAGCTGAGAAGTCCTGTGCTTATCATCCTTGGCCAGACCGGCTATCGGAATATCAAGACCTAATTCATTCTCCAGGACATCCCTGGCGGACTCGATATGCCCTTTCCCGCCATCGATGATGATCAAATCCGGCAGCGGCAAACCCTCTCTCAAAACACGGGTATACCGGCGGCGAACGACTTCCCTCATTGACTCGTAGTCATCCGGCCCTTTCACTGATTTGATTTTATATTTCCGGTACTCCCTTTTCTCGGGTTTTCCATCAATGAATACGATCATCGCCGAAACCGGGTCAGTCCCCTGGATATTAGAGTTATCAAATGATTCGATCCGATGCGGTGTATAAATCCCCATTTGTTTCCCAAGGTTCTCCACTGCGTTGATGGTCCTTTCCTCATCGCGCTCGATCAAGGAGAACTTTTCTTGAAGGGCGATACGGGCATTTTTTGAAGCCAGGTGGACAAGCTCTTTTTTCTTGCCGCGCTGGGGCTTGAGGACTTTTACGCCAAGCAGCCCCTCAGCCAATTCGAGATCGACGCTTTCGGGCACCAGTATCTCCTTTGGCTTGAAATGCTCATTTTTCGAATAAAATTGGCCAAGATATGTGAGAATATCTTCTTCAGGTTCATTATGGATTGGGAACATTGAAACTTCCCTTTCAATCAATTTCCCCTGGCGGATAAAAAATACCTGAACACACATCCAGCCTTTATCGACGGCATAGCCAAACACATCACGGTCGGTAAAGTCTGTCGTGGTCATCTTCTGCTTTTCCATTGTTGCTTCGATATGTGCAATCTTGTCGCGGAACTCCTTTGCCCTCTCAAAATCAAGTTCTTCGGCAGCGGCAGCCATTTTTTCCGTCAAATCAACCTTGATTTCCTTGTAACCGCCATTCAGGAATTTCGTGATTTCATCGGTAATCTGCTTGTACTCTTCCTTGCTGACGTCCTTGACACAGGGTGCCAGACATTGGCCCATATGGTAATAGAGACAGACGCGGTCTGGCAGTGTCGAGCACTTCCTGAGCGGATAAATCCTGTCGAGCAGCTTCTTCGTTTCATTCGCTGCCTGGACGTTCGGATATGGTCCAAAATATTTGCCACTGTCTTTTTTGACCTTTCGGGTAATGATCAGCTTTGGATGCCGCTCTGCAGTCAGCTTGATAAAGGGATAGCTCTTGTCATCCTTGAGCATGATATTATATTTCGGGTCATGTTTTTTGATCAGATTGATTTCAAGAAGCAGGGCTTCCATATCGGAGGAGGTGACAATATACTCAAAATCCTCGATTTCATTCACAAGCCTGAGCGTCTTGCCGTCATGCGATCCGGTAAAATAAGAGCGCACCCTGTTTTTTAAAACCTTGGCTTTTCCCACATAAATGATGGTTCCCTGCCTGTCCTTCATTAAATAACATCCTGGCTGCGCAGGGAGAAGCGCAAGCTTATTTCTGATTTGCTCATTCATGTCATTCACCTCCTGTTACGGTGTCCATTTATATAAAACAATCTCATGATAGACCGGGTCGAAAATTTCATTAGATGTAAATGTTTTTACTTTTTCAAGCTTCCCGCGAGGATAGATTCCCTGGGAGCGGAAGCCGTCTATTACACTATTTGTTAAATAAATCGTTTTTCCTTCATATAATCCCTGGTCATGAAAAAAAATCTCATAGGTGTAGATTCTTTTATGGGGATAGTGCATTCCCAGGAACTGCAGCACCCTTGTTTCCTCCCATGTATACAGGACAAAATCATCAGGCTGCCCTTCGAGATAATGCGCGAGCTGGTAGACAGCAGGTGATGACTCAGCCTGTTCCTGCACATAGCTTGATGAAACAATTGCCTGGGCAATGATTACGGCAAGAGCTAGATAGCGTGTTAAGCCCTCTGCTCTTTTTTTAAAAAAGACAAGCAAGCAAAAAAATACAATCAGCAGCGCCACGGGCAATATATGTCTCGGCTTGTCGATATTCTGGGCAAAAAGCGCCCAGCCTCCATAAGCCAGCATCAGCAATAGACTTAATTGGACACTGCTTTCCTTGAAAATCCCGCTTTTGCGAGACGGCAATAAAATAATGCTGCCAATAACTATATATAATACCATCAAAACAGTTGTTCGTGAAAATATTCCCCACCACAAAATGTTGGTAAACAAGAATGCCTTCAGTCTTGCAAAAAAGGAAAGTTCATTCGATGCCGAGGTGCCTCCCCATTCCTGAAAATGCCCGCCGGTGAATCCGAATGCAAGCTCGAGGAAGTTGGCGATGCTTCCCTCGGTTAGAATCAGTCCGCCGACCCAAATCAGCTGGAACAGGCCGGCGATGACCGCAAGTTTGATCATACCCGGAAAAGTAAGCTCCTGTTTTGTCCATTTTTTATAAAAAAGATAAATGAGGCCAATTCCCATCGGGATATAACTCAATCTGATCCCCAGCAGCACACTGAATAGAAACAGGGGAAGGAGCATCCATTTCCCTGAAGGTTTTGACTCTGCTGCTGTTATGCTCCAGAAGAACCACCAGAATGCGGCAAGTGCAGCACCTTCAGACATCGGCTGATTGACGATAATCAGAGGGTAGCTAGCCGTGTAAATGGCGGCAGCGACAAGAACGGCACTTTGCTTTGAAACGATTTTTGAGGCCAGCAGGTATACAGGCAGGATCGAGCTCGCATATACGAGTACATTGAATGCCACCAACGCCTGTCCTGGATTTTGCACGAAATTTTCCGTGAGCAATCCTCCTAAAATGAAGTAAGGATAGCCGGGAAAATGTGGTTGCATCGCCCTTAAATCGAAGCGGTCAAGCGCAAGGGCAAAATCGACCTGATCCCAGGAAGAGACGAAGGGATTCAGATTGCCAAGCTGAGTCATGAAAACATAAAGGATGGCAAGCAAACTGAACCCAGAAATGATGGTTTTGTTTAGTTTCGTGAAATTCATGGTCCAAACACCAACTTTGTTTTTACGTATGAAAAAAGTACAAGGAATTTCCCTGTACTTTTTCTGGAGAGAGGAGATTTATACCTCAAGCTTTTATTTTACCTGTGGATTCAATACATTGACCTGCTTTGCTTCGGCCGTTTTTTCAGCAGACTGCTGCTTCTTGGTGCTTTTTGATGATGTCAGCAGGAAGATTGCCGCAAAATAGCCAATATACGCGATGACTTCCTCAATGGATGGCATCGATGAATATCCGAACAACGCCTTCAGGAAGATTCCGACATCACCAGAGATAAGCGGTGCTACACCGTTGTCGCGTAGATAGTGGGCATAATCAATCGGGTGTTCAGGCAGCAGCCATGTAATATCGTAAACGTGGTACATGACGCTTCCAATCAGGTTAATGTCCTGCATCATCGAGATTGCCTGTACAAGCAAACCGGCTGAAATCAGGATGATGAATGCTCCAGTGATCTGGAAGAATGTCTTCAGGTTTACCTTCATTGTTCCCTTGAAGAACATGTAGGATACGACTACAGCAATCAGTGTTCCGGTAATCGCTCCCCATCCCTGCATTGCAGCACCGATGTTTCCGCCAGTGATCGCTGCAAAGAAGAAAACCGTCTCGATTCCTTCACGCAAGACAACGAGGAATGAGTGGATGACCATGCCGACAATATTGCCTGTCGAGATGAATTTATTCATTTTCCCTTCCATATTGCCTTTAAGGTTCTTGCTGTGGCTCGCCATCCAAAATACCATCTGGGTCAGAAGGACCGTTGATACAATCATAATTCCAATCTTCAGGTAAATCTCGCTGCCCATTGCGGCGAATCCGGTGAACACGACCTGGAACAGGATCGCTACCCCGATACTTGCCAGGACAGCTAGGCCTGCACCCAGCCACACATATTTCGTATACTTGGAATGATCCATCCTCTTTAG
The DNA here is from genome assembly GCA_018613055.1 of Chryseobacterium sp. ISL-80. Lineage (GTDB taxonomy): Bacteria > Bacillota > Bacilli > Bacillales > Cytobacillaceae > Mesobacillus. Next base: position 400,511 of record JAGGQZ010000003.1, read on the forward strand.
ATAGGTTGTGATGATCCCGATAATTAACAACGCTTCCAATACTTCACGAAAAGTAATCAATAACGCTTGAACTTCCATTGCTGATTCTCCCCTCTCCAAGGTGTCATCAAAATTTATGATCTTCTTCTCTTAATGCCAATGGCCACTACTGCCGCAATCACTCCAATGATGATGATGATTGGAATCCAGTTGCGGAAATTCGATAAATCCGTCCAATCCTTTTTGCCTGTACCTTCTTGTTCAGTTGCACTTTCAGCAAAGTGACCTACTTCCAGGCTGGCAAGATTGAACTCCTTTTGTAATGAATCGAGGATTGCTTCTTTTTTTTCTTTAAAAGTCTCGATGTCAGATGGTTTTTTCCCGACTCCAAACAATCCGGGATTCCCCAATGCTTCCAGTGCAGCATCAAAATCAGCTTTGATCTGTTGATCCACTTCTGCATTTTGTGCTTCCACCTTAGGCGATAATGCCTGATATGTAGCAAATCCTTTTGCAAGGAGCTTTTTGGAATTGTCAAATTCCTCAAAATTCTTTTCGATGCTTTCAAGCCTTCTCGCTACATTTAATACGAGGAGTTTTTCCATATTCTCAATGGCTGCTTCTTTATCTTCATCATTCAGACTTTTCATGATGACTTCCCCTGGCTCAGTTCCCATATGCATGTCGATTTCTTCCTTGACTGTTCCGAACAGGGATTTAGCCGCTGAGAAATTCGGAGGGTTCTCATCCAGTTTCAATTGCATTTCCTTGTAAACTTCTGCAACTTTTTCTTCATTGGGATCCCCATATGAATACGCGCTGGCAGACAGCGGAATGCTAATGAGAATCAATATCAATGAAAAACAAAAAAATATAGCTCTTTTCATTTGTTGTTTCCCTCCTACAATGATAATGATAATGATTATCATTATGAATGTCAATCATATTTGATAACCGTCACCTTTTTGTCACTATTTTCACTGCTTTTACGTTGATATATCTCTTCTCCAGCGAGCTTTGATACCGGCCTGGACATTTCTCGATAGACGGCAGGAACCACATTCGTCATATATTTTTTAAACGAAATAAAGGATGTTCCTGTTGTCCTCACCCGGTATTGGATCGGCACCTCAAGCACCCTGAAGCCTTTTCGGACAAGGTTCAGCGTCAATACTTGCGCATAATTGTAATCATGGATGATTTCCGCATGTTTAAGGACCTGCCTCGAAAACGCCCTCATTCCTGATTGTCCGTCAAAAAGCCATTTTCTCAATAATAAGGTTTGCAAAAATGTGAAAAAATAATTCCCCATCCTGCGGTGAAATTTCATTCCTTTTATTGTGCCCATAAATCTTGAGCCCATCGTATAATCTGCTTCACCAGTCAAGATTGGTTTGACGATATCAGGAATTTGCCATGCCGGATATTCTCCATCTGCATCGATCATCACACCGACATCTGCACCCATCTTATAACACTCTTGTATTCCCTTTCGGACCGCGGCACCCAGGCCGCGGTTTTTTTCAAAGGTGATGATATGGTCTGCCCCTGCTTTTTTCGCTTCAGCAACCGTTCCATCGGTTGACCCGTCGTCGATGACCAGCACTTCCACCTGAGCAGCACCGGCAAAACTGCGGGGGATATTTCCAATCACTTCAGCTATAGATTCTTCTTCATTAAAAGCCGGCAAAAATACGATCACTTTATTCAAATCAATTCTCTTCCTTCTCTGCTTTGATTGCGTCCATTAATACTTTGCCCCTGCTGCTGGCTGGATACGGCGCTCCCATCAGATAGGAAATCGTCGGAGCCAGTGAGACAAGACTATGCTTTTCCTGGACTTTATTTCCCTTCCTGATATGCGGCCCATGCATGAAAAATGGAACAAATCTTTCACCTTCATCAAGGTGGCCATGGCCCCCAATGCCATCAGCCTGTCCATGGTCAGCACAAACGACAAGCGTTGTATTCTCCATTTTCCCTTCTGCCTCAAGCCATTCAACAAACTCCTTAATCAGCGCGTCAGCTTCTTCAATCTTTTCAATATAATCATCATAGAGTACCCCTCGGCTGTGGCCAACCTGATCTGTCCCGATCATTTGCACGATAAACAGGTCAGGATCCTGCTCGTCCATGATCTTTCTGGCCCTCGCCAGCATATTGGTGTCAGCCTTATCCTTATGCATGACAGCCGTCACGGTCTCGACATCACTTCCCATGGCATCAACAAGATGGGCAATGCCAAGCAGTCTCCCTCTTTTGCCAACTTTCCTGAGCGAGTCAAAAATGGTTTCCGTATTTACCCCAAGCTTATAGACCATATTCGACTTTATTCCATGCTCAAACGGATAGGTACCAGTAAACATGGAACTAAAGCATACCACTGTTCTCGCAGGGTACAAGGTTTCCATATTCAAATATTCCGTGCCATTCTCTTTTAACTGGTCGAGAAAAGGCGTATTCGCCTCATAAAAACGTTCCTTGCGCATGCCATCGATGACAATGACAATCACCTTGTCCGACAGGCCATTTTCAGGTACTTCAGGCCCTCCATCCTTTGTATAGGTATCGTACGCCTTCGGTTTCCAGTCAAATAAATATCTGTGCAAAATAAAGGCAAACAGCAATATAAAGCCATAAAACATTGCTAGGTCCGCCAGCGGCATACCAGAGCCGCCAGAGATCGCAGTATAAGACAATTCCCATACGGAGAGCAGCAGCAAGAACTTCGGAAGCTGTTCCTGGGCATTCCCGCTGGTCGAATCACTGTTCTTTAAAACGAGCTTCCAAAACCTCGTGAAGTTCAACCAGGAAGTGCCAATTCTTAAGTGATAATAAAACGTCCCCCAGAAAAACACAGTAAAGAAGAAATAAAGGCCGGCCGCAAACAGCAGCAAACTTAAATTTAGATTAGGCCAAACAATGATGAAAACAATAAACGGAAGCCATAGATAGTTTCTCAAAAACAACGGAAAATCATAAATAAAATACATGATAAAAAGCGGCAGGACTGTAAGCAGGGCGAGAAGAAACTCTGTGAATCTTCCAGCGCTGCCAAAATCACCGAGATGGAATAACATCATTGTGCCAACCGTGAAAATTGGCGTGAATGGCTTCCCTTCATTAAGCAGGTTCCAGCTTCGGGCCGCGAATTTTTCAAATTTAGATGCGCTTTTCATTCTAATCCTTCTTTCTTCCTGCCCCGATATTCCTTAGCTCCCTGCGAAAATATGCAGGAGAGGAAATCAATAAGAGCAGGCCAGTAAAATATGAAAAAACAAATTTAAAGCCATGGCTTAAAATGGAAGCTGTATAGGCCTCCCTGGTCCCAATATCCAAAATGGCCAAAGCGGCTGTCATAACTGATTCATATGTCGATATTCCGCCAGGAGTGATTTGGAATACCTGGCCTCCTACAGTAAGGGAATTAACCCACAAGCCTTCAATGAAAGATAGAGATATCCCCATGGACTTTGAGATATTCCAGATGACGAAGCTTTCCAACACCCAGCTGATAATGACCATTGGCAATAGATAGAGACTCCTCTTTTGGGACAAGGCATTCTTCAACATTATCAGCTGCTTTTGGACAAAACCAGGAAAAAATCGGTTCAGAAGCATAATTGCGATTATGGCGAGAATCGCGAAAGCAGCCAATAATGGCAAGGAGAGATTGAATACAAGATCTTTGCCTAAGATCAATAACCCTGCTCCAGCAATGGATGCCAATGTAACGATATCGAGGACTCGCATAAAAATGACGGAATTGGCGGATTCATCGAGGGTCAATTCCTGCTCCTTGGCGGCGAGGAAACCTGCACGGAAGAGATCTCCAGCTTTTACAGGCGTAATATGATTGATGAACAAACTTAAAAATACTCCCTGTACACAGTTCGTGAACTTTACTTGTTTCGGAATATATATTTTCCATGCCAGGGCCCTCATTAGGAAGGCAAGGAGATAGGTAAATGCAGCACCCCAAAACAGAGAAGCCGACCTCCAAAAATGAAGGCTCTCGTCTAACAATGTGCCGATATGGAAATACCTGAATGATAGTATTGCAAAAATGATCACGAGAATCATCGCAACCATTTTAAGAAGTAAGGACTTATTCCTTGCCATAGTAATCAACTGCCCATCTCACTGTCCTGGCCAACCCTTCATCAAAAGGTACTTTGGCCTGGAAATCCAGCAGTTCTTTGGCTTTTGAAGTATCAGCCCAGGTCGAGGTCACATCACCCTGCCTGAAGCCTGCATGGTGAATCTTCATATCTGGAAAATGTTTTGCAATGGCTTCAATCAATTCCTCGATGGAAACTGGCCGGGAAGATCCTAAATTCATAATATTGGTTCCGCGTGCTTTATGGATCGCTGCATAAATTCCTTCAATTATATCATCTATGTACGTATAATCACGTGACGTCCCATTGCCAAATACCGTGATTTCTTCACCGTTCAGTATTCTTTCTATAAACTTTGTGATCGCCATATCTGGCCTGCCCCAAGGGCCATACACTGTAAAGAACCTGAGGATTGTCATATCATACTGATACATGCTTGCGAATGCATGGCAAAAGGCTTCGGCACCATATTTAGCCGCAGCATAGGGGGAAATCACTTTGCCGGTTGCCATTTCTTCAGTTAACGGTTCATTCGCCTGTTCCCCGTATACAGAAGATGAGGAAGCATAAATGACCTGCTTCACATTCGACTCACCAGAGAACTTCAGGACATTGACCGTCGCTTTTACGTCATAATCCACATACTGCCCGGGGGCTTCAAGTGAGTAGCTGACTCCAGGCAAAGCTGCCAGGTGAACAACACAGTCTGCCTGAAATTCAAGGAAAATTTCCCGGATATCATCTTCATCATCCAGCAGGTTCTTTTCCTCAAACCGATACGGGCCCGCTTCTCCAATATAATTCAGCTGGTCGAGTTTTCTTTTTTTTGAGTAATAAGAATGGATTGCGTCTATGACCAGTACCTCATTGCCTTCTTCCACTAATTTTCTTGATAGGTGGCAGCCGATAAAACCAGCCCCCCCCGTAACGATAATTTTCAAAGAATACACCTCAGTCAACATTGTCTCTGCCATTCTATATTATAGAGAAATTTAGAAGCAGAGTAAAAAAGGAAAAACCTTGTCAGGGTACAAGGTTCTTCCGGCAAGCATTATTTTGCTGAATCGATTACAGTTTGGAGAGCTGCTACTACTTCTTTTCTCAAAGCCTCTCCATTTTCTTTATCCTTTGCTTTGGCAGCTTCGTAATATTTTTGGGCGTTCTCTGAAAGTGAAGCATATTCCTCTTCACCGACCAGACGCTTAATGTCTTCACCAATCATGTCAGTGAACAAAGCACCTTCAAGAGCTGTGATTACCCCTTTATCCTCGCCCCAGTTCTCTTCACTTTCTTCCAACTCATGCAGGGCGATCTTCGCAAACCCTCTGACTGCAGCATGATTGACAGCTGCCGGATCGATCGTCTTCACATCAGTCTCCAAGTTAAATTGTTTTTCAATCTTTTCTGCTTCTTCCGGCGCGTTCTTTACTAGGTAGCTGGCAATGGACTGATAAAATGCCCATCCTTCTGCCTGTTCAACTTTTGCAGCTTCAGCATCTTCTTTTGCCTTAGCTTCAGCTTTCGTTGCGTAACCATTTGGAAGTGCAGCAGTTGCAAGGTAGAATGTCTTCATTAAAGTTTTATCGACGACTTGTTGTCCAAGCTTGAAGGCCAATTGGTCATCTGCGTCTACAGCCTTTTCCATTTCAGCAAACCCGCCAGAAATGGCATCCTTCATGTTCGTGCCATAAGCGTCATCGCGCTTTTGCACAGTACCTTCAATGATTGCATAAAATTCTTTTGCCTCTTCAATTTCTTCCTTCACTGCTTCTTTATCATCCCAGTTTTCGGCTACTTCGATAAATTCATGTTTCATCGTTGTATAAAATACTTTTTGCATTAGCTTATCGAAAATTTGTTTAACAACTACCTTATCCATTGAACCGTCTTTTCCAGCCTGCAGCGCTGTCGTGATGTGCTGGTCAACTGTATCGTCAAATTCCTGATCCCTGTTTTGAACCAGGCTTTGAAGGTTTTCCGTATAAAGTTTCGTTACTTTATCAAAGTCTACTTCCTTACCTTCTTTAGCTTTTTCAAGCTCAGCGACCGCTTCCTTGTATACATCACCATATTCGACTTCAGTTTCAGCTTCTTCCGTTTCCGCTGATTCTTCCTTATTGACAGTTTCTTCTTGCTTCTTCTCATCAGGCTTTGATGCTGTGTCATTATCCGCTCCACAGCCTGCCAATACGGCACTTGCCATTATGAAACTTGCAAAAACAATTTTAAGGTCTCGTTTTTTCATGATTGTATGCCCCCATATGATTAATTTGATTTTTTAAATGATAATGATTTTCAATCACAGTTGTTATTATAATCGAGAATGATTTTCACTGTCAACGAACTTTGTGAGAAAACTTTGACAAACTATTGAACAATCCAAATGATTATACCCTATTTCAATTGAAGTTCAGCCAAAAAAAATCCCGCCTTCCAAGGGAAGGCGGGACTTCTGTATGAGATTAAATATGCTGTTGAAGACGTCCTGCAAGTGCTTCTTTTGGCTGGAAACCGATTACTTTATCAACCGGCTGTCCATCTTTAAGGACAAGCAATGTCGGGATGCTCATGATGCCGTATTGTGCTGCAGTTTCCTGATTGTCATCCACATCAAGCTTCACGATTTTGACTTTGTCGCCCATTTCTGAATCTAATTCTTCAAGCACAGGAGCGATCATCTTACAAGGGCCGCACCATGGTGCCCAAAAATCAACAAGCACTAGGCCTGATCCTGTTTCGTTAGCAAAAGTTGCGTCAGTAGCATGTGTAATAGCCATTTGAATGCCTCCTAAATAAATCTGGATAATACCGTCAGTATATCATCGTTTACCAATTGATGCTATTTATATGCTCTTGTTGTAATTTACCCTCTTTGCATTTGAATATTCCTATAAAAAATGAAAAACGGACGCTGTTCACGTCCGTTTTCATAGGTTATTTTAAGCATTGACTTTAAGCTTCTTGAACTCTTCAGTGAGCATTGGAACGACTTCGAATAAGTCACCAACGATCCCGTAGTCTGCCACTTTAAAGATGTTGGCTTCTGGATCTTTGTTGATCGCGACGATGACTTTGGAGTTTGACATACCTGCAAGGTGCTGGATTGCTCCAGAGATACCAGCAGCGATATACAGGTCAGGTGTAACAACCTTGCCTGTCTGCCCAATCTGAAGTGAATAATCACAATAGTCAGCGTCACAAGCACCACGGGAAGCGCCAACCGCTCCGCCGAGGACGTCTGCCAGTTCCTTAAGAGGTTCGAAGCCCTCTTCGCTCTTGACACCGCGTCCTCCAGCTACAACGACCTTTGCTTCTGACAGGTCTACGCCTTCAGTTGCTTTGCGGACAACATCCTTGATGATTGTTCTCAGATCCTTGATTTCTGCTGAAACAGTTGATACTTCACCAGATTTGCCTGCATCCTGTTCCAAAGGAGCAATATTGTTTGGACGGATTGTTGCAAACACTAATCCATCAGTGACAATCTTCTTTTCAAAAGCCTTCCCTGAATAGATAGGGCGAGTGAATACAAGATTGCCGCCCGCTTCCTCTACCGCTACCGCATCTGAAATGAGTCCTGAGCCCAATTTGCTTGCGACTTTCGGTGCAAGGTCTTTTCCAAGGGATGTATGTCCGAAAATGATTCCCTCAGGATTTTCCTGCTCGATGACAGCCATCAATGCCTGTGAAAACCCGTCTGGTGTATACTGTGCCAGCTTGGCATCTTCTACTGCCACAACTTTGTCGGCACCATATTGATATAGGTCATTGCCTAATGAACTTACAGATTCGCCAAGCAATACTCCAACTACTTCTCCGCCCTCAGCAACAGTTTTTGCAGCTGCGATTGCTTCGAAAGAAACATTTCTTAGTTGTCCGTCACGTGCTTCTCCCAATACTAATACTTTTCTCGCCATTTGATTTACCTCCTGCGTATTTATTCTTCCTTTATGTCTTAAACGACTTTTGCTTCTGAGTGAAGCAGGCTGACAAGTTCCTTAACCTGGTCGGCTAGCTCGCCTTGAAGGACTTTTCCTGCCTCTTTTTGCGGAGGAAGATAAATTTCGATTGTTTTCGTCTTAGCTTCCACATCGTCTTCATCCAGATCAAGATCATCCAGCTCTAGCTCTTCAAGAGGCTTCTTCTTCGCTTTCATGATCCCCGGAAGAGATGGATAACGCGGCTCGTTCAAGCCCTGCTGCGCAGTTACAAGAACTGGGAGGCTTGTCTCAATGACTTCAGAATCCCCTTCTACATCTCTAGTGATCGTAGCAGTAGTTCCGTTGATTTCCAGCTTCGTAATGGTTGTTACATATGGCATTCCAAGCTGTTCAGCAACTCGTGGCCCTACCTGTCCTGATCCGCCATCGATTGCGACATTACCGCCAAGGATCAGGTCAGCTTCTTTATCCTTCAGGTATTCAGCAATGATTTTCGCTGTAGTAAACTGGTCTCCGTCTTCAACATCGTCCTCGATATTGATCAATACTGCTTTATCTGCTCCCATCGCCAATGCAGTACGAAGCTGCTTCTCGGTTTCTTCATTCCCGACAGAAATGACTGTTACTTCTCCGCCGTGAGCATCCCTGACCTGGATTGCTTCCTCGATTGCATACTCATCATATGGATTGATGATGAATTCAGCGCCATCTTCATTGATTTTGCCGTTTGATAGTGTGATTTTTTCTTCTGTATCGAATGTCCTTTTCATTAGAACGTAGATATTCATTTGTTCCCCTCCTAAGTATTCAAACATTTTAGCTGTTCTAAAGATTAGAAAAATTTATAACAAAAAAATATTGATGCTAAAAGTTTGCTTATCTGCCTTTGAACTCCGGCTGCCTCTTTTCAAGGAATGCGCTGATCCCTTCCTGGCCATCCTCTGACAGGAAGACATCGCCGAAGAGTTTTGCCTCTTCCTTGACCCCTTTGTAAAAGGCTTCATGCTTGGTATAGTTCAAGAGTTTGATAGCTGCCCCAATGGATACAGGACTCTTCTTCGCAATCTTGCCAGCCAGCTTGTATGCGTTTTCAAGCAATTCCGCTTCTGGGTAGGCATGGTTTGCGAGGCCGAATTGGACTGCTTCCACCCCTGTGATTGGATCGCTTGTGAACAGCATTTCAGCCGCTCTCGCAACGCCGACATATCTTGGAAGACGCTGGCTTCCTGCAAACCCAGGAACCAATCCGAGCTGCAATTCTGGCAAGCCTAATTTCGCATTTTCAGCCACCAGCCTGAAGTGGCAAGCCATGGCAAGCTCCAGACCTCCGCCCAGTGCCGCACCATGGATAGCTGCGATAATCGGCTTCGGAAAATATTCCATACGTTCGAAAAGATCTTGTCCATACTCTGCTAGTTTCGCAAAGTCTTCACCAGTTTTGATTGTGGTGAATTCCTTAATGTCAGCACCTGCAGAGAAGAATCTTCCTTCCCCATGAATCAGGACTACTCTGACTTCTTCATTTCCCTCGATTTCATCAAGCACAGCTGATATTTCCTTTAGCAATCCTGAAGCAAGGGCATTCGCCGGCGGACGGGCAATCGTAATCGTTGCAATCCTGTCCTCCGCAGACCATTTGAGATACTCCACATTTTCCCCTCCTTTTACATGAAGACAGGCCTCGCACAAAGGCTTCTCCCTATGTGCGATACTGCCTTTTACGGACCATTTCCAAAAGACCTGAAAAACAGGGCATTGGAACGGACTTGATTAAAGGACCGGTTTGGCACCGTGGTAACCGCAGCCGTTGATCAGCAGCTGGTGTACCGCTTCAGCCAGGTCAGGCAGATTGTATTTCTGTTCATTCATTACCCATGAAGTCACAGTTTCATCCACCGTACCAAAAATCATTTGCCTAGCAAGACGCAAATCCAGGGAGCCTGAAAACTCACCATTCTCTATGCCTTCCAAAATGATTTTGTCGATCAGCATTAAGTAGCCTTTCAGCACCTCGTTGATTTTATGGCGGAGGTCCTTATTCGACTGCCTTAGTTCCAGCTGGGTCACAATTGCAAGATGCCGGTCCTGGGAAAGCATTTTGAAATGCGTTTCGACCAACATGTATAATTTCTCTGTTGCTGTCTTTTTTCCTGCAATTTTTTGTTCGATATTTTCTACGAAGTAACCCATCTTCTCCTGGAACAGAGAAATCAGTATGTCTTCTTTATTCTTGAAATACAAATAAATGGTCCCGTCAGCCACTCCAGCCTGCTTCGCTATTTTAGACACTTGCGCCTGGTGATAGCCGTTTTCTGCGATAACGACGACTGCTGCATCAATTATTTGCATATACTTCGGCCTGTTTTTTTTCAATTTTTTCACTCCCGCTCCAGGAAAAGCACAAGCAATAAATGCTAAAGTGGCACACTCCCGTTTACGATTTTGTCTGCATTATTTTTCACTGAATGAATCGTCATTCATATTTTTATAATAGTATTCACTCACATTTCTGTCAAGGAAATGTGTTTCATTTGGACAAGCTTTCTTTGCCAAAAAGAAAGAGCCGAGTAAGCCGGCTTTTGAAAGTTAAGCTCGCTTCTGCTGATCTTCTAAAGTTTTTGCTTTTTCTTCGTCTACAAGTGCTCTTCTGAGAATCTTGCCGACTGCTGTTTTCGGCAATTCTTTTCTGAATTCATAAAGTCTTGGGACCTTATAGGCTGCCAAATGCTTGCGTGAATACTCGTTAAGTTCTTCCTCGGTCGCTTCTGCGCCTTCTTTCAGCACAATATAGACTTTAACCGTTTCTCCTCTATAAGGATCTGGTATTCCTGCCGCCACTACCTCCTGGACCGCAGGATGCTCGTAGAGGACTTCCTCGATTTCACGCGGATAGATATTGAATCCTCCGGCAATGATCATGTCCTTCTTCCGGTCGACGATATAAAAATACCCTTCCTCATCCATATAGCCAAGGTCGCCAGTCAGAAGCCAGCCATCCTTTAGGACCTGCTCCGTTTCTTCTGGCCTGTTCCAGTAACCCTTCATTACCTGCGGACCTTTCACGGCTAATTCGCCGATTTCACCAGGCGGCAGCGGCTCACCACTCTCCATTGAGAAAATAGCGGCATCTGTATCCGGCCACGGGACGCCTATGCTTCCTTTCACACGCTTTTTATCCCATAGGAAGTTAGCATGGGTAACCGGTGACGATTCAGTCAGCCCGTATCCTTCTACAAGCTTCCCGCCAGTTACTTCCTCGAATCTTTCCTGGACCTCCACTGGCAGCGGAGCAGAGCCGCTGATACAGGAATCAATCGAAGACAGATCATATTTCTTAATATCAGGATGATTCAGCAAGCCAATGTAAATGGTTGGAGCACCAGGAAAAAGTGTCGGCTTTTGTTTTTGAATCGTCTTTAACGTCGTTTCGGCTTCGAATTTCGGCAGTAGCACCATTTTTTGTCCCTGCATGACAGACAGAATCAACACAGCTGTCATTCCATACACATGGAAAAACGGAAGGATCCCAAGGACGGTTTCTTCACCCTCTTTGCATTTATACAGCCAGGCATTGCTCATTGCCGCATTTGCTATCAGGTTTTTATGAGTCAGCATGACCCCTTTCGGAAACCCGGTTGTTCCCCCTGTATATTGCAATAAAGCCAAGTCTTCTTCAAAGTCAAGATCGTATTCCTTGATCTTGCCCGCAGGCTTTTTCATAATCTCGGTAAAAAGATGATTCTGCCCTTCATGCTTCACGTTCACGATGAGGCCATACTGTTTTTTCTGGATGTAAGGATAGACAAGATTCTTCGGGAATGGCAGATAATCTTTGATAGCGGTTACAATTACATTTTCTAAATCCGTATTGGCAATGACCTTTGACACCCTCGGGAATAAAATATCCAGGGTGATGATTGCCTTGGCACCGGAATCCTTCATCTGGTACTCCAGCTCTCGTTCCATATACAGCGGATTGGTTTGGACCACGATTCCGCCGGCCATCAGGATAGCATAGTAACTGATGATTGACTGAGGGGTATTAGGGAGCATGATCGCGACTCTGTCCCCTTTTTCAATTCCCAAGTCTTGTAAATAGGCAGCCAGTTTTTTCGCATAGTTGTAGACTTGCTTATACGTCAGTTCCTTGCCCATGAAATGGATGGCAACCTTCTCAGGATATTTCTCAGCAGTTTGCTTGAGGTAATCCTGGACAGTTGCTTCTTGGAGATCCAAATGAGCAGGGATTTCCGGGGGGTATTGCGACAGCCATGGCTTTTCTACTTCCATCATGACGCCTCCTTATTTAAAATTTTTTGAAAATTCTATCTCTCATTATAATATAATGGTCTTTTTATGACAATTAGAATAGTTTTTTGTAGGATAATAGGGACAAACACCCAGATAATAATCTACTATTCAAGATTATTCCCACTAAAAAAACCGCCAGGATAGGCGGTTTTCAACAATTTTACGCAAAAAACATCATATAGATCATGCCGACCAGCAGAAAGACTCCGCATAGGATCAGCAAGATTTTTGCCAGTTTTTCCATCTATTGAGATCCTCCTGTTTAAATTCCCGCCCCGATGATATACGACAGGCCGACAGAGATAACCATTGAAATCAGTCCAACTGCACGGTTGTCCTTTTCTATTTCTTTATCGATATTGAATTTCGGTGTCAGGAATTCAAAAATAAAGTATCCAATCAAAAGCAGCACGAAGCCGAAAACTCCCCAGCTGATCATAGTGAGAAGTGAATCATGCTGGTTGATGGAATGGCGGAATATATTCGCTACACCGAAAATTTTCCCTCCGGTGGCCATCGCGACTGAAATATTCCCTTTTTTGATTTCATCCCAGTTCCGGTATTTAGTGACCAATTCAAAGACAGCCAGGAATACAACCATGCAGAGAATTGCCACACTGTAATAACCTGCTGTCACAACATATTCATTTTCCCAGAAATGCTCCATGTCCAATCTCCCTGAATATATTTTACCCCTAAGCCTATTATAATGGTTTCTGGAGTGTATTAGTATTTTTTTATCGAGTCACTATTTGAATTCTACTACCGTTACACCTGTTCCGCCTTCTCCGGCGTCTCCGAAGCGGATTTTCTTGACGGAGCGGTGGTTGCGCAGATATTCCTGGACACCCTGTCTTAATGCTCCTGTTCCTTTTCCGTGGATGATGTTGACGCGCGGGTAGCCGGCAAGCAAGGCATCATCGATATATTTCTCGACCCTCATAAGCGCATCTTCATAGCGCTCTCCTCTTAGGTCAAGCTCAAGGCCTACATGGAAGTCCTTCCCTTTCACGGTGGCGATTGGTCTGGTTTCCACTGGCTTAGGCGTATTGATATATTCCATATCGGACTCTTTCACTTTCATTTTAAGAATGCCAATCTGGACTTGCCATTCCTTATTATTCACGCGGTCCACCAGGTGCCCTTTTTGGCCAAAGGTCAGAACATTGACCTCATCCCCTGGCTTGAATTCATGCCGCGCAGGCTTCGCCTTGCCGGCATTCTTCACCTGGTTGAGTTCCGGTGTTGCCTCACTTAGGCGCCTTTTGGCATCAATCAATTCATGCTCCTTGATTTCAGCACCTTTTTCCAGTCGCAGCTTCCTGAGCTCACGGATGACTTCTTCTGCTTCATCCTTCGCTTTTTCCACGATGGATGCTGCTTTTACTTTTGCCTTTTCGGAAAGTTCATCTTTTTTCTGATAATATTCAGCCATCTGTTTTTGCATGTCTCTATGAAGGTTTTCGGCATCCTTCAGGAGCTGATGCGCCTCATCCCTGTCCCTTTCCGCCTGCTTGCGGCTTGATTCAAGGGAAGCAATCATATTTTCAACCTCATTGCTGTCAGCGCTGATATAGGACCTGGCTGTTTCGATGACAGAATCCTTCAATCCTAGTCTCTTTGAGATCTCAAAAGCATTGCTTCGTCCTGGTACACCAATCAGGAGTTTATAAGTCGGACTCAGTGTTTCAACATCGAACTCGACGCTTGCATTGATGACACCCTCGCGATTATAGCCATATGCCTTAAGCTCCGGATAATGTGTCGTCGCAATGACTCTTGCTCCGCGCTTGTATACTTCATCGAGGATGGAAATTGCCAACGCCGCACCTTCCTGAGGATCAGTCCCGGCACCAAGTTCATCAAATAGAACAAGGCTGTTATAATCCACCTTATTTAAGATTTCCACGATATTGACCATATGGGACGAAAAGGTACTTAAGCTTTGCTCAATTGATTGTTCATCCCCGATATCCGCGTATACTGAACCAAATACAGCGACTTCCGACCCATCAAGCGCCGGGATTTGCAATCCGGCCTGGGCCATCAGTGTGCAAAGGCCGACTGTCTTCAATGTAACAGTTTTACCCCCGGTATTCGGTCCGGTTATGACAATCGTCGTATAATCACTTCCCAAAGTAACGCTGTTCGGGACAACTTCGTCCATTAAAATCAATGGATGCCTTGCCTGAAAAAGATTGATTCGGCCTTCGTCATTGACGATCGGCTTCGAACCCTTGATCTTGCTTCCATATCGGGCCTTCGCAAACATGAAATCAAGCTCGGCCATGATGCCCACGATCTCCAAGAGCTCATCATGGTAATCGGCGGTCAGTGCCGACAGTTCAGCCAAAATCCGTTCGATTTCCTGCTGTTCTTTCACCCGGATGTTCTGCAGCTCATTATTCAGCTGGACAACCGATTGCGGCTCGATGAACAGCGTCTGGCCGGAAGAGCTCTGATCATGTATGATCCCGCCGTAATGGGAACGGTATTCCTGCTTGACCGGAATGACGAAACGATCATTCCTGATGGTGATGATGGCATCAGAAAGCATTTTCGATGCATTGGATGAGCGGATCATGCTCTCCAGCTTCTCCCGCACCCTTGCTTCTCTTGTCCGCATTTGCTGGCGAAGCGACCTGAGCGCTTCACTCGCGCCATCCAGAACTTCGCCGCCTTCATCAATCGCATTCCTGATCGACTCCTCCAGGTTTGCCAGTACAATGATGCCTTCGGTGTAGCTCAGCAAAATCGGCACTTCGGTCACTTCCTGTAGATCTTCGACGAAACGCTTCATCTGTCTGCTGGCATGCACCGTGCTTGCCACTTGTACCAGTTCATGGGGACTTAGCATCCCGCCAATCTGGGCTCTTTTCACATGTGGCCTGATGTCGTGGATACCGCCTAACGGTACATTCCCTTTTAGCCTTAGAACCTTTGCTGCTTCATCCGTTTCTTCCTGCAAGCGTGAAACTTCGGCAAAATCGATTGAAGGCAACAATGCCACTGCCTTATCCCGTCCCAATGAGGATGATGTATGTTCTACCAGCTGGCTCCTGATTTTATCAAATTCCAATGTTTTCAAAACTCGTTGCTGCACAAAAATTTCCTCCTTCTTCCTAAGCGAAGGTTATTAGAAAAGCGTAAGCGCTTTGGTCAGCCCCGACAAGCGCTGCCCGCCCAAAAACGCCACGTCCTCCCAAAAGCTACCGCTTTCGGTCGTGCGATGCTTTGCTTCGAAGCTTTCCTTATCCTGTGGCTGGCGGGTCTAGCACATCGTGTGCCACGGAGGGCCGAGCAGTGAAGTCGATCTTTGACTTCATTGACAGGACCGAAATCGAAAAGTGTAGCCGACTGCCCAGAAACGCAGAAACTGGAGACTCCGACAAAGAAGCGCTTTTTGCTTCTGCCGGCGGAGTTGAAGTTTCGGAGTTTCTAGGAGGCGACACTAGACAAACGTCTCCAGAGGCTAAGCGCTGGAGCTAGACACTTCTACAAAGAACTGAGAGTCCTTATTGATCCCTGCCGTGCAGGAAATCAAGTAAACCCTTCAATTCCAAAGCATTCAGTACGGATGATTCCTTGATCCAGCCCTTTCTGGCGGCCGTTACGCCGATCTCCATATGTTCCAGCGTGTCCACTTTATGCGCGTCCGTATTGATGACGATTTTAACGCCTTCATCCTGCGCTTTTCTTAAGTATTCCGCTGCCAGATCAAGCCTGTTAGGATTGGCGTTCAGTTCAAGCGCCGTATTTGTTTCCTTCGCGAGCTTGATCAGCATATCGATATCAACAGAATATCCTTCTCTGCGGCCAATCAGCCGGCCAGTTGGATGGGCGATGATATCTACATGCGCATTCTCTAAAGCCGTCTTCAGCCGGTTCATGATTTTTTCTACCGGCTGTGAAAAAGAGGAATGGATCGATGCGATGACTAAATCAAGCTCAGCAAGCAATTCATCCTCGAAATCCAGTGTTCCATCCGGTAAAATATCCATTTCAATTCCGGTCAAAATCGCGAAGTCATTGAATTTCTTATTCAGTTCTTTCACTTCTTCTATTTGCTTCCTTAAGCGTTCGGGTGTCAAACCGTTCGCTACCTTCAGGTACTGGGAGTGATCGGTGATAGCCATGTATTTATAGCCTCTAGCGATACATTCCTTCGCCATTTCTTCAATTGAATGGCCGCCATCGCTCCATGTTGAGTGCATATGAAGATCCCCTTTGATGGCATCAAGCGCAATGAGTTCCAAATCTTTTTTGTATAACTCTACTTCCGAGCCATCCTCCCGCAATTCTGGCGGAATGAAAGGAAGGCCAAAATATTGATAAAATTCCTCTTCTGACTTGAATGTGGTGACTTCACCCGTTTCTACGTTCTCCACACCATATTCGCTGATTTTTTCTCCTTTTTCCTTCGCCAGCTGCCTCATTCTCACATTGTGGTCCTTGGACCCAGTAAAATGGTGAAGGGCGGTCGCGAATTCCACAGGATCAACAAGACGGAAATCCACATTCACATCATAATCAAGCCCAAGAGTGACAGAAACCTTCGTTTCGCCAGCAGCGATGATTTCTTTGATTTTCGGAAGCTTGACCAGCTCGTCCTTAACAGCAGAAGGATCGGTGGAAGCGATGATGAAATCAAGGTCCTTGATTGTCTCCCTCATCCTTCGCAAGCTGCCCGCTCTAGAAAATCGTTCGATATCTTTTATCTTTTGAAGATACGACTCAATTAATTCGGCAACCGGAAGCATATAGGCGAGCGGCAGCCTCTCTGGTCTTGTTCCAAAGTTTTCAACCCCAGCAAGAATCTTTTCTTCTGATTTTTTACCGAAACCTGCGAGGTCACGGATTTTCCCTGCCTTCGCAGCTTCCTCAAGGTCATGGATACTCTCCACACCCAGCTCTTTATACAGCTTGGCAATCTTTTTGCCGCCCATTCCAGGCAATTGCAGCAGCGGAATGAGGCCGCTCGGTACCTCTTCCTGCAATTCCTTCAGCTCGGTCGACTGACCTGTTTCCATGAACTCTTGGATGACTCCTGCAGTGCCTTTGCCAATTCCTTTGAGTTCAGTCAGATCGCCCATTTCCGACATGCTGCGTTCATCACCCTCAAGAGCAGCTGCAGCTTTCCGGAATGCGGAAACTTTAAATGGATTTTCTCCTTTTAATTCCATATATATAGCAATTGTTTCAAGCAATTGCACGATATCCTTTTTATTAACAGACATGATCTCCACCCGCCTTCTCAATTTCTCGACCGGTTTTATACTCCGGACTTGGTCATTGTCTTCTATTTTATAGAAAACATGCCCCACTGTGAAATTAAATGAAAATTTTTCGGCCCGATAAAAAAAACTTCTCCGCAATAGAGAAGTTATGCAGCCATGTATTCAATCCAGAGTTGTTTGATTTGCTGAGAGAATACCGGGGTATTTTTTATGATGTTTTCGGCTAGAATTGAATCGTTCAATGGTCCCTGGATCGCCTGGATTGGCAGCAGGGCCGCAATGTAAAGAACGATGAACAGCAGCAGGTAAACTTCGATAAAACCAAGAAATCCTCCTGCCCAGACATTCAACTGCTTCAAGATTGGCAGATGTGCCACAAAATCGAGCATGGATCCGATAATCTGGAGCAGGATTTTCACTGCGAAAAAGATGGCCGCAAACGCGATAGCCCGATAATAGGCATCTTCTAAATTGGCATTCTCAAAAATGAGATTCAACGTAGTATTGCTGCCGAGGTTTGGATATGGAATCCATAGAGTCAGCTTGGGAGCAAGCTGATCGTAATATAAGTACGCAACAATGAAAGCTGCGATAAAACCGGCCAAATGGATGGTTTGCAGGATGAACCCCCTCTTCAGTCCTACAATGAAGCCTATGACCAATATAGCCAAAACAGCAAGATCCAGCATGAATTATTCAGTCCTTTAACCTTTTAATTTCCGCTTCGAGCGATTCAACACGATCTTTCATTTTTATGTAATCATTAACAGCATTCACAGCCGTCAACACAGCTAATTTACTAGTATCAAGTGAAGGATTCGCTGAACCGATTTCCCGCATTTTATCATCTACCATCGAGGCAATGAGCCGGATATGGCTGGTGCTTTCTATGCCGACTATTGTATACTGCTGTCCATATATATCGACAGTCGACCGATTTTTTTTTGTGTCTGACAACATTTATGCCCCCATTCATAAGAATCCTATTCTATACTATAACATGAACGTAAAACGCTGGGAAGTAGTTGCCTGTCAGATTGATATGGTTTTTGGAAGAAAATGTCTAAATTTAATAAGGAGTGTAGAGCCATGGGAAATAGTGTCCTTCAAAAAAAACCGGAAGAAATCAGAAAGATGAAAGAGTATTACAGCAAGTTCCTGATCGATAAACTTCCGCCCGGCAGTGTTTTTGCCGCAAAAACACCTTCCTGTGCGATCACCGCCTATAAATCAGGGAAAGTTTTATTCCAGGGGAAAGACGGAGAAAGTGAAGCAGCAAAGTGGGGCACTGCAACGGCACCTGCAGCGAAAAAGAGTGCTGCGCCAGCACCGGGAGCCCATTTGCCGAAAAATATCGGAGAAATAGCGATCATCGGTTCAGATGAGGTGGGAACCGGGGACTATTTCGGGCCGATCACCGTTGTCGCCGCCTATGTCAGAAGGCAGGATATACCCGTGCTAAAAGAGCTTGGAGTCCAGGATTCCAAGAATCTCAAGGACGATAAGATCATCGAGATTGCCAGACAGCTAGTGACCTTTTTGCCTCATAGCCTGCTAACATTACATAATGAAAAATATAACCAGATGCAAATGAAGGGCATGTCGCAAGGAAAGATGAAAGCCCTGCTGCACAATCAGGCCATCAGCCATGTTCTTGATAAAATCGCCCCAGAAAAACCCGAAGCGATCCTGATTGATGAATTCGCTAAAGAACCTATATATTTTGCGCATTTGAAAGGCCAACGGAAAATCATCAGGGAAAATGTCTTGTTCAGCACAAAGGCAGAAGGAATCCATCTCGGAGTCGCAGCCGCTTCGATGATTGCCCGCTATGCATTTGTCCGCCACTTCGAAAACCTGAGCAAGCGCGCTGGATTCACCATTCCGAAAGGCGCCGGCGCAGCTGTTGATAAGGCAGCTGCCAGGCTGATTTTGGAAAAAGGTGTGGATGTACTGCCCGATTTCGTCAAACTCCATTTTGCGAATACTGAAAAAGCGAAGAAGATAGCGCGAGTGTAAAATAAAAGCTGGAATTTTGCTCGGGTGTTGACCTGAAATTTGGAAAATCACTCGGGAGTTGACCTGAGAACTGGAAAAAACGAGCTGTTTTTTCCAGTTCTCGAAATTATGGGTGTTTTTCGCGGAATCGAAGTCAGTTTTCGCGGAATCAGGCTCAAGTTTCGCGGGAATCTCTAGCTGGATCGCGGAATCCCATTGCTAGTAGAGTACAAAAGCTATAATTTACTGTAACCACGTTGATTTTCCTCGTTGATTATCTATTAACCAAGAACTTCACCTGGTCTTTGGATCATATTTTCCCGATTCTCCCTCACAATCACATAATAAAAAGGCAGCCCGCGGGCTGCCTTTTTAAATTTTATCCTCTTAATACTGCTCCAGCTTTTTCTTCAAGTGCAGCAAGGACTTTATTATGTGCTTTTGCAATGTCTTCATCCGTCAATGTCTTTTCAGGATCAAAGTATTTCAAGGAGAACGCAAGGGATTTCTTGCCCTGCTCCATTTTTTCACCTTCGTAAAGGTCGAAAACATTTACTTCTTTTAAAAGTGATCCGCCAGCTTCGGTGATGATCGTCTCCAGGTCACCTGCTGCCGTTGCTTTGTCAACAACAAGGGCAATATCCCTTGTGATCGACGGGAAGCGCGGGATGGCTGTGTATTGAAGCGGTGCCGTTTCAGCTTCCAACAGAGCTTTAAGCGATAATTCAAAAACATACGTTTCTTTCAGGTCTAGTGACTTTTGCATCGTCGGGTGAACCTGTCCGATGAAGCCAATCACTTTGCCGTTCAGCAAAATTTCACCCGTTCGTCCAGGGTGCAATCCATCAAGCGCAGCCTTCTGGAATCCAAGCTGACTTTCAATGCCGAGTTTGGCAAACAAAGCTTCCACGATTCCTTTTAGAACGAAGAAATCAACAGGCTTCTTCTCGCCCTGCCATGGATGGCTTTCCCACAGGCCAGTAATCGCAGCAGCCAGGTGCTCTCGCTCTTCAGGCAGCTCGTCATTAGTGTTCTTCAGGAAGACTGCTCCTGTTTCATAAACAGCGACACTGTCAATCTGGCGAGCATTATTGTATTTCAGCACTTCCAGCAGCTGAGGCACAATGCTCAGGCGCAGAAGGCTTCTGTCTTCACTCATCGGCATGGCCAGTTCAACCGGTTCGCGATGATCCAACGCATACTGTGTTGCTTTTTCAGCACTTGTCAGTGAATAAGTAACTGCCTGATACAACCCTGCTCCCTCCATGAAACGGCGGACCACACGGCGCTTTTTCTGGTATTCGGAAAGATGTCCCGGTGTAGATGGGCCTACAGGAAGAGTAGTTGGCAGATTGTCATAGCCATACAGGCGGCCAACCTCTTCGATTAAGTCTTCTTCGATGGTGATGTCTCCGCGACGTGTCGGCACTGTCACCGTGATTGTCTCATTGTCGACAGATATTTCAAACTTCAGGCGGGCAAAAATTTCTTCGACCTGCTTCATTTCAAGTTCTGTACCTAGAACTTTATTGATTTTTCCAAGAGTGGCTGAAACAACTGCTGGCCTTACCTCCAAAGCATCTGCTTCGACAACTCCGCCTAGGAGTTCACCGCCGGCGAGCTCGATCATTAGTTCAGCAGCACGCTCCGCAGCCGGACGGACTCTCTCAGGATCGACACCTTTTTCATAGCGAGAGCTTGCTTCGCTTCGCAAGCCATGGTCTTTTGAAGCCTTACGGATGGCTCCTCCTGTGAAATAAGCGGACTCCAGCATAACAGTCGTTGTATCGCTGCTGACTTCGGAATTCGCTCCGCCCATTACACCTGCAAGCGCTACTGGCTCCGTACCGTTCGTGATGACAAGGTGATCAGGAGTCAATGTGCGTTTCACATCATCAAGCGTTTCAATCACTTCCCCATCCTTTGCGCGGCGGACAAGGATTTCTTTTGAACCGAGCTTATCGTAATCGAATGCGTGTAGCGGCTGTCCGTACTCCAATAAAATGAAGTTTGTGATATCTACTACGTTATTGTGTGGACGGATACCAGCAGCCATCAGCCTTGTTTGCAGCCAGACTGGTGATGGCCCGACTTTGACATTCTTGATCACTTTTGCAACATATAGTGGATTATCTTCTTTTGCCTCAACTGTTACGTTGATATAATCACTTGCTTGTTCTGATGAAGTTTCAGGCTGTGGATTTGGCAGCTTAACGTCTTTTCCAAGAATAGCTCCAACCTCATATGCAACACCAAGCATGCTCATCGCATCAGCACGGTTTGGCGTCAGACCAAGCTCAAGGATTTCATCATCCCTGTTCAGGACTTCAAGAGCGTCCTGGCCGACTTCTGTGTCAGGAGTGAAATTGTAGATTCCTTCTGCATACTCCTTCGGCGCAAGCTTGCCTTCGATTCCAAGTTCCTGAAGTGAGCAAATCATCCCGTGGGATTCTTCACCGCGAAGTTTTGCTTTTTTAATTTTGAAGTTGCCCGGCAAAACAGCACCAACCGTTGCAACCGCCACTTTTTGCCCTTTGCCGACATTAGGCGCGCCGCAAATGATCTGTACCGGCTCACCGTTACCAATGTCAACAAGCGTCTTGTTCAGTTTTTCAGCATTTGGATGCTTCTCGCATTCAAGCACATGGCCGACAACGACGCCCTTCAAGCCTTCATTTAATTTTTCTACGCCTTCAACTTCGATGCCGCTTTTCGTGATTTTTTCGGCAAGCTCTTCAGCAGATACGCCTTCCAAATCGATATATTCCTGCAGCCATTTATATGATACCAACATGGTTTTTCCCTCCTAATCCTTATTCTTCAACTGAAAATTGCTTCAAGAAGCGGACGTCGTTCGTATAGAAGTGACGGATGTCATCGACTCCATACTTGAGCATCGCAATACGCTCAGGTCCCATTCCGAATGCAAAGCCAGTGTATTTCTTTGAATCATAGCCTGCCATTTCAAGTACGTTCGGGTGAACCATTCCTGCTCCGAGGATCTCGATCCAGCCGGTTCCCTTACATACGCTGCAGCCTGATCCGCCGCAAATTTTACAGGAGATATCCATTTCGACAGATGGCTCAGTGAAAGGAAAGAAGCTAGGACGCAAACGGATTTCGCGGTCTTCGCCGAACATTTTCTTAGCAAAAACTTCAAGCGTTCCTTTAAGGTCGCTCATTCTTACATTTTCATCGACAACAAGGCCTTCAATCTGCATGAACTGGTGGGAGTGCGTTGCATCGTCGTTATCGCGGCGATAAACTTTCCCTGGGCAGATGATTTTCACAGGACCCTTGCCCTGGTGTTTTTCCATTGTCCTTGCCTGGACAGGAGAAGTGTGTGTGCGCATCAATGTTTCTTCGGTGATGTAGAAGGAATCCTGCATATCACGTGCCGGATGCCCTTTCGGAAGGTTCAGCGCTTCAAAGTTATAATAGTCTTTTTCGACTTCAGGTCCTTCTTCAACTGTATAGCCCATGCCGATGAAAAGATCTTCGATTTCCTCGATGATGCTTGTCAGCGGATGATGGCTGCCCGTCTTAACAGGTCTGCCTGGAAGAGTGATATCAATTTCTTCTGCTGCCAATTGCTTTTGGACAGCAGTTTCCTCAAGCTCCTTTTGCTTCACTTCGATCTGGCCGGAAATCGCATCGCGGACTTCGTTGGCCAGGGCACCCATCTTCGGTCTTTCTTCAGCCGATAACTTGCCCATTCCTTTCAATACTTCTGTGATTGGACCTTTTTTTCCAAGATAGGAAACGCGAATATCATTCAATTCCTTAAGGTCAGCAGCTGCGGCAACTTTTTCAAGAGCCTCAGCCTGCAGTTCTTTTAAACGATCCTGCATGGTAAATCCTCCTTCAAATTCTACTTTTTTGAACACAAAAAGACCTCATCCCTGATAAAGGGACGAGGTCTTGGTTTCGCGGTACCACCCTTTTTAACAGGCAATACAGTTATGTATCACGTGTTCGCTTCATTGAGATAACGGCTTGTGCCGATGCATCTTTACACTTTTGAAAAAAGCGGTCCTGATGCCAACTCTGGAGGTGAACTTCACTTGCCTGATCCATAAAAATGCTTCCAGTCACCGGCATTTTCTCCCTGAATGGCCATCTTCAAGCTACTCTTCTCCGTCATCGTTTTTGAAATATTAATTTTGCTGTTAATTATAGTATATTCTTTCCGCAGTATCAAATGGTTTTAAGAAAAAACGAGCCTATTTTGCTGTTTTCAAATAATATAGCAGGATACCTGCTGCGACTGCGACATTCAGCGATTCGCTTTGGCCGTAGATGGGGATATAAAGATTTTGCGTTGTTTTGGTCAACAGTTCTTTATTTACACCGCTTCCCTCATTGCCCACGAGCAGTGCGAAGGTTTCCCTGGTGTCAGCCTCTGTAAAAACGACTCCATTCTCAAGTGCCGTCCCGAAAACAGGAATATGATCAGCGCTCAGTTTCACGATCCACTCGGATAGATCCCCGCTTAAAACCGGTAAATGGAAGTGGCTTCCCTGCGCGGAACGAAGGACCTTCGGGTTATACATATCGACACTGCCTTTGCCGACGATGACCATATCGATACCCGCTGCATCAGCCGTCCTGATCATCGTGCCCAGATTACCTGGATCCTGGACAGAATCAATCAGCAAATAGGTTTTCCCAGTTGTATGCGTCTGCTTCGGCTGCCGGCATACGGCAAAAATCCCCTGAGTCGTCTCCGTGTCAGCAAGCTGTTTGCTAATATCATCTGTCACGACCGTAACTGGTACGGATCCGTAATCAAGGCCCGGCGGCAGTTCGGTTTTTTCGCTTAAAATGATTTCTTCTACATCGTCTTTTCTTGTCAATGCTTCCTCAACCAGGTGAAAGCCTTCAACAAGGAACATCCCCGTCTTATCGCGCTCTTTTCTGGTCTTCAGCTTCTTCCATTGTTTGACTTGCGGATTTTTATCAGATTGAATGTACTTCAAGTCTGGCTCTCCTTTATTATGGCTTGTTCAATTTTACTATTATAGCTCAAAACGAATACATAATAAAACCAAAATTGTTAAAGCTATAACCAGCAATGGAAATTTGAAAGGAGTTTGAGCAAGGATGAACCTTAACCTTAGAAACGCTGTCATTTCAAATGTAGCAGGAAATACGCAGGACGAACTTAAAGATACAATCGTCGATGCCATCCAGAACGGCGAGGAAAAAATGCTTCCAGGACTGGGAGTACTGTTCGAAGTCATCTGGCAGAATGCCTCTGATCAAGAGAAGCAGGAAATGCTGGATGCTCTGGAATCAGGCTTGAAAGGGAAATAGCTTTTTGGAAAGGACTCCTTAATGTTAAGGGGTTCTTTTATTTTGGTCTTTATAGTAAGAGTGCTGCTGGGTGTTTCGTTTACCCAAATAGTGGAAAAAGTAGTGATTATGTTACATTTCGTAGTGATTATAGTTGATTTCGTAGTGATTAGGCTTCATTTCGTAGTGATTATGGTTGATTCCGTAGTGATTAGTCTAATTCCGTAGTGATTAGGCTAATTTCGTAGTGATTAGGCTTAATTACGCAGTGATTATGGATTAATTCGTAGTGTTTCTCAGCAATATCGTAGTGATAAATTCCAAAACGACGTGCCCCACGAAAAAACGGCAGATCAAACGTTTTTAGGCACAAAAAAGTTGTCCAGAAAACATTCTCTGGACAACTAAATCTTAACTTTTATTCAAAAGTAAGTTTTTCAACTGTTTCTTTATCAAGACGCTTGATGACTTCAATGATCAATTTCACTGCGTTTTCGTAGTCATCACGGTGTAGCATCGCTGCGTGTGAATGAATGTAGCGTGTCGCGATTGTGATGGACAGTGCCGGTACACCGCGGTGTGTCAGGTGAATCGCACCTGAGTCTGTACCGCCGCCAGCTACTGCGTCGAACTGGTATGGAATGTTCAGCTCGTCTGCCAAATCCGTTACAAAATCACGAAGTCCTTTGTGTGACACCATTGATGCATCATAAATGATGATTTGCGGACCGTCACCCATTTTGCTGAGGGCTTCTTTTTCGGTTACACCTGGAGTGTCTCCGGCGATTCCTACATCAACTCCGAAAGCGATATCAGGCTCGATCATTTGAGCGGAAGTTTTAGCGCCGCGCAAGCCTACTTCCTCCTGAACGGTTCCAACCCCAAAAACCACGTTTGGATGCTCAGCATCCTTAAGGCCTTTCAGGACATCGATGGCAATCGCACAGCCTATTCGGTTATCCCAAGCCTTAGCAAGCAGCATCTTTTCATTGTTCATAACTGTGAATTCGAAGTAAGGAACGACCATGTCGCCGGGAGTGACTCCCCATTCCTTCGCTTCGTCACGGCTTGATGCACCGATATCAATGAACATATCCTTGATATCAACCGGCTTTTTGCGCGCTTCTGCCGGAAGGATGTGAGGCGGTTTAGAACCGATGACCCCAGTGATTTCCCCTTTGCGGGTAACGATTGTCACGCGCTGTGCAAGCATGACCTGACTCCACCAGCCGCCGACTGTCTGGAAGCGGATGAATCCTTTGTCATCGATGCTTGTCACCATGAAGCCAACTTCGTCCAGGTGGCCGGCAACCATGATTTTCGGTCCATTCTCATTTCCGACTTTCTTTGCAACCAGGCTGCCAAGGCCGTCCGTAGTTACTTCATCAGCGAATGGAGTTATGTATTTCTTCATTACTTCTCTAGGCTCACGCTCATTGCCGGGAATACCTTTGGCATCGGTTAAATCTTTTAGCATTGTTAATGTTTCATCTAATTTAGCCATTATTTCGACTCCCTTAATATGTATTTTCGAAACCTATTATACTAGACATGAGGGGCAATGTACAAAAAATTCTGCCTAATACCCATTTCGCTGCCTATCATAATTTACTTCATTTTTTTGAATATATGCCTGTTCAATTTGAGCTTCTTGTAATCCTATCAGTTCCGCAAGTCTCATGTAACTCCCAAAAAGGTCGATATAATCTTTCTTACTTCGGCTATCCCTGAATTTTTGTACAGACTCATATACTGCAAGGAACTGGCTGCTTGTGTCTGTCACCGTCGATCTGTTTTGGGTGATGTCTTCAATATCTTCATAACCACACTCAATGCCCAGCGACAAGATGAAATGAACGCCATCCACAAATTCCTCAAGGACGATATCCTGTTCAGATGAAGGTTTCACACTCCAGAACTTGAAGCACCTTGTCTCATTAGCAAGCTCTCCGATTTCAACAAGCAGCGCCAGGATCTTCCTGTCAAATAAATCATCATTCTCTAACTTATGCTGCAATTCAATATGACTATCCAGTGCTTTTTGCATTTTAAAAAGTGTTATTGTATCCATGATTCAACTCCATCGTGTTATTATCACTAAAAGCAGGCTTCTGGATTCCACCATACAGGTTTTCTCACTTTAACAACCCGGCTCTGCAATAAAAAGTATATATTAATTATAAATTTGTTGAAACTATTTGGAATCTCATCCGTAAATAAGGAAAGTTCGCATTGGAGGGGCAGTCATGATTCTGCTTTTACGTCTTATTTTCTTGCTATTATTCATTTTCCTGATATACAGCGGAGTAAAGTATTTATTCCACCCGAAACGAAAGCTGGAGCTTGCTCATGAGCAGAAGCGCTTCTTTTTACTGGATGACCCGGACAATGTTCGCAAAAATTTTCTGCTGACTTATAAGGGTGTTTTGTTCGAGGGTGAAAAGTATTTAGGTACGACTCCGTCTGCATTTGAAGTCGTTTCCATTTTCATCTGGCCTAAGAAAACGTCTGCCTTGAAGGGACTCGTGCTTGAAGACTTCCAGTTTATCGAACGAAAAATCCGCGAGAACTATCCTGTCGCCAAAATCGACTGGAAAAGCCCGATCAAGGAATTTATGGCGAATCATGGGCCAGAAGCAGATTAATCAAGATAAAAGCGTCCGATCATACTTCGGACGCTTTTCCTATTGTGCCTTCATTCCTTCTTTAAGATGTAGTATCAAAGAATTCCCGCCATTTAATCAGTGAGCTCTTCTCTCTCAAAAGATAAGCGAGCACGAGCATGCCAATGATCAGAAAGCTTCCCGCGATTGCATCAAAATCTCCAATACTCTCCCCGAAGATTGTAAAAAAGATCACGAATGGAATATTCGCCAGGAATGAGGCGAGCATAAATTCCTTAAAATCTTTTTTCCGCTCATACAGGCAAAAGCTCAGCAGTTGATAATGAATCAGCGGAATCAGTCTCAGCAACGCAACCTGTGTTACGGTTAGATCCCTGAACCGCCCTACCAAACGCTGTTTCAGTCTGGTTAACTTTTGCATGGTGTCCGGAATTTTTTTCATCAAAAAATAGAATAATATACTGGCCCCCGTCAAACCAATCAGTGAATAGATGATTCCCGGAACCACCCCAAAAAGAAGACCGCCCGCGACGCAGACAACTGCAGGCGGAATGAAAATGAACTGACGGAAAACATGAAGAAGTACAAACAAAACAGGTGCAAACCAGCTTCCAGATTCCACAATAATCAGCAGCGTCGACCACGCATCATCCATTTATGTCACCTGCCTGCGAATCTCTGTTGCTACTAGCATATAGAATCACCCAAGCTGTTATGCCAACAGCATAAACAAATATATAATAATACCAATCTCTAAAACAGCCAGCACAGGCAAACCATATTTGAACTGGGCATGTTTCGTCTTATGCCTGAAATGATTCATGCCTGCAGTGGCCCCGATTGCCCCTCCAAGCAAAGCAATATTCCATAACGTCCTTTCGCTGATTCGATAATCATTGTTTTTTGCCCGTTTTTTATCTATGCTCATGATCAAAAAACCAGCAAGATTCATTACGATAATTAAACTGGCCAATATCCAGATTCCCACGTCTTCACGTCCTCTTAAAATGATGTTTGTACTGCTTTCATTATAACTGCCATGGATCTTTATCGGACATTTCCCACGAGAATTCGCTCTGTTTGTCCATTAAAGACCTTCTATCGGACATTTTTCTCACGTTTTCATTTATGTTTGTTTGTTCGTTAGAGCCCTTCTATCGGACAGTTTCCAAGAGATTTCGCTTCTGTTTGTCCATTAGGGCTCCTCTATCGGACAGCTTCTCAGGGATTCCACTTCTGTTTGTCCGTTAAAGCCCTACTATCGGACAATTTTCAGGAGATATCGTTTCTGTTTGTCCGTTAGAGCCTCTCTATCGGACACTTTCTCAGGGATTCTACTTCTGTTTGTCCGTTAAAGCCATTCTATCGGACACTTTTCACGAGATTCCGCTTCCGTTTGTCCATTAGAGCCATTCTATCGGACACTTTCCACGAGATTTCGCTTCTGTTGGTCCCTTAGAGCCTCTCTATCGGACACTATCCCAAAACTACGCTTACACTTGTCCGATAAAAATAACGACCGCGCATGCTTATGTATCCAAAAAGAAAAAACCATCCTCAATATTGAGAATGGTTCATCTTATCGTTTTATTACTTGTTGAACTGTTGCTTAGCTGTTTCAGCCAATTGAGCGAATGCTGCTGCATCGCTTACTGCTAGTTCAGCAAGCATCTTGCGGTTTACTTCGATACCTGCAAGCTTAAGGCCGTGCATCATACGGCTGTAAGAAAGGCCGTTCATGCGAGCTGCTGCGTTGATACGAGCAATCCAAAGTTTGCGGAAGTCGCGCTTCTTCTGGCGACGGTCGCGGAATGCATACATTAGGGATTTCATAACCTGCTGGTTAGCAACTTTGTATAATGTATGTTTTGAACCATAATAACCTTTAGCTAATTTAATGACTTTTTTACGACGCTTGCGCGTAACTGTACCGCCTTTTACACGTGGCATGTAATTTCCCTCCTATATAAATCGAGATTCCTCGAGTTTACTTAATGTTGTCAAGCATGTGACGAATACGTTTGAAATCGCCTTTTGAAACAATTGCAGATTTGCGAAGCTTACGCTTAGCTTTTGTAGATTTGTTAGCGAATAAGTGGCTAGTGTAAGCGTGTGAACGCTTAAGCTTGCCAGTTCCAGTTTTCTTGAAACGCTTGGCAGTGCCGCGGTGTGTTTTCATTTTTGGCATAGGGACTTCCTCCTCGTTACTTTTCAGTTTTAGGTGCTAGTACCAAGAACATGCTTCGGCCATCCATCTTTGGATGTGATTCGATTGTCGCTACTTCTTTGCAAGCTTCAGAGAAGCGATCAAGAACACGCTGACCGATTTCCTTGTGAGTGATAGCACGGCCTTTAAAACGGATTGATGCTTTAACTTTATCGCCTTTTTCCAGGAATTTGATAGCATTGCGCAACTTCGTGTTGAAGTCATGCTCATCAATTGTCGGGCTAAGACGGACTTCTTTGGTTGTGATGATTTTTTGGTTCTTACGTGCTTCTTTCTCTTTCTTTTGCTGTTCGAACTTGAATTTTCCGTAGTCCATGATTCGGCCTACAGGAGGCTTCGCGTTCGGAGCAACAAGCACAAGATCAAGATTGACCCGCGCTGCGATCTCAAGAGCCTCAGCTTTGGATTTGATTCCTAATTGCTCGCCGTTTTGATCGATCAGACGAATTTCGCGAGCACGAATTCCCTCGTTTAATAACATCGCATCTTTGCTAATAATTAGCCACCTCCAAGGTTTTATCGAATACATTGTCAAGGAGAAGAAGTACATTGCAAGGACTAAGCCTTTATCTTGCTCACACAATGACATACGATATAGTCCATTTTTATTTTGCAATAAAAAAAGTGCAGGCGACGACACCCACACTTACGGAAACAAAATAATTAGACGTTTACGTATTACCTGCCAACAGCCCAATTGCGTCAGCCAGGTGAGAAGCGGGTGCTTCTTCTTTCCTAAAACTTGTATTCAGTTCACTCTTGCTAATATAGCATAAAGAAATTGATGTGTCAAACGAATCACTTTTCGTTAACTGCAACAAAAAGTATTGTATCAGATAGGAATTCAGGCTGCAATACTTTTTTTCAAGCGTAATTAAACTTATCTGCAAAAGGTATGGCACAGAATCATAACTTTATGTTAATTCGTCACTGCCTAATTGCTGCTTTCTTGGTATAATGATTGGTAGAAATAGACAAGAAAGCTGGTGTAGAAATGCTGATCGCGATTATCATCACCGGTGTGATCACTGGACTGCTCGCTGGTACTGCATTGAAATTTTTCAGGACTGGCTATGGTTTTTCTAATGATATTGATAATACGCCTGTTAACATAAAATCCTGCCGGAATTGCGGTGAAAGAATCCAGCGCAGCTATACAAAAAATCTATGTCCCACCTGTTGCAAACCTATTGAATAATCCAATAAAAATAAGAGGAGCCAGTTGGCCCCTCTTTTTTTGTCCAGCTCCAGCGCCTAGCCCCTCGAGACGCTTGTCTAGCTGCGGCTCCTAACTCCTCGAGACGCTTCGGTCCTGCCAATGAAGTCAAAGAGCGACTTCACTGTCAGGCCCTCCAGCGCTTGTCGGAGTTGGGCAGTCGCCTCCGCTTTTCTTATTTCTTCGCTTCCTTCCTGAATGATTCAAGGAATTCGTCGAAGGAGATTGTTTCGGAATTTTGTTCGCCGTATTTACGGACGTTGACTGCTTTATCAGCAACTTCATTGTCACCGACAACCAGCATATAAGGTACTTTCTGCATTTGCGCTTCACGGATTTTGTAGCCGATTTTTTCGTCACGGCCATCAATTTCAACGCGGAAGCCTTCTGCTTTCAGCTTATCCTGGATTTCCCTTGCATAGTCATAGTGGACTGCTGGTGAAACAGGGATGATTTGTGCCTGGACAGGAGCCAGCCATGTTGGGAACGCTCCTTTGTATTCTTCAATCAGGAAGGCTACAAAACGTTCCATTGTCGATACGACACCGCGGTGGATGACAACCGGACGGTGATGCTTGCCGTCTTCACCGATATAAGTCAGGTCGAAGCGCTCAGGAAGCAAGAAGTCGAGCTGTACAGTGGACAGTGTCTCCTCTTTGCCAAGCGCAGTCTTGACCTGGACATCAAGCTTCGGACCGTAGAATGCCGCTTCACCCTCTGCCTCGAAATAGTCAAGTCCCATTTCATCCATTGCCTCTTTAAGCATGGATTGAGCCTTTTCCCACATCTCGTCATCATCGAAATATTTCTCTTTGTCTTCTGGATCGCGGTAGGACAGACGGAACGAGTAATCATTCATGTCAAAATCCTTGTAAACTTCAAGCACAAGCTCAACGACACGTTTGAACTCTTCCTTGATCTGATCCGGGCGGACAAAAAGGTGAGCATCGTTCAGAGTCATCCCGCGTACACGCTGCAAGCCAGCCAACGCGCCTGACATTTCATAGCGGTGCATAGTTCCAAGCTCGGCAATCCTGATTGGAAGCTCCCTGTAGCTATGGATGCTATTTTTGTACACCATCATATGGTGCGGGCAGTTCATTGGTCTTAAAACGAGCTGTTCATTTTCCATTTCCATGACCGGGAACATGTTTTCCTGATAGTGGTCCCAGTGGCCGGAAGTTTTATAAAGCTCGACACTTCCCATTACCGGAGTGTAGACATGGTCATAGCCAAGGCTGACTTCTTTATCGACAATATAGCGCTCAATGATGCGGCGGATCGTCGCGCCTTTCGGAAGCCAAAGCGGAAGTCCCTGACCAACCTTCTGCGAGTTTGTGAACAGGCTAAGCTCTTTGCCAAGCTTGCGGTGATCGCGTTCCTTCGCTTCTTCAAGCAGTCTTAAGTGCTCCTTCAGATCTTCCTTCTTGAAAAACGCTGTTCCATAAATACGCTGCAGCATTTTATTGTCGCTGTCACCGCGCCAGTAAGCACCGGCAATGCTCAGCAATTTGAATTCCTTCAGCTTTCCAGTGGATGGAACATGGACTCCGCGGCAAAGGTCGACAAAATCTCCCTGCTCATAAAGAGTGACTTTTTCATCCGCCGGAATCGCTTCAATCAATTCAAGCTTATATGGGTCACCAAGCTCCTTGAAGAACTTGACTGCCTCCTCACGGCTTACTTCTTTACGGACAATCTCAATGTTCTCATTGATGATTTTCTTCATTTCCTTTTCAATTTCCGGCAAATCTTCCGGAGAAAGGGAATGTTCCATATCGATATCATAGTAGAATCCGCCTTCAATCACTGGCCCTACTCCGAGGTTCACATCTTTATACAGGCGTTTGACTGCCTGTGCCATTAAGTGAGCTGTGCTGTGGCGCAGGATTTCAAGTGCTTCCGGGTGATCGGGAGTGATGATTTCAATCGAAGCATCTTCCTCGATGGGTCTCCTGAAATCATACGGCTTTCCATTTACCAGACCGGCAATGGCTTTTTTCTTAAGGCCCGGGCTGATTGAACCGGCAATGTCTTCAGTTGTTGTGCCTGCAGGAAACTCCTTCACTGCTCCATCTGGAAACGATATTTTCAACATGTCTGCCATTGGCTTTTCCTCCTTTTCATATGTGGCGCAATATTTGCGCGAAAAATAAAAAAACCCGTCCCTGAAACAGGGACGAGTTTGATCACACGTGGTTCCACCCAATTCCCACTCATGCGCATAACTAACGCAGGAATGGCTCTGGTTGCGATAACGGCTTCTGCCGCCAGCCAATACTTGCCTTGCAGGCGTTCACAGCTGGAGTTCAGAGGTGGTAAGCGTTTCTTTCGTGTTAGGAAGTTTTCAGCCGTGCCTTCCCTCTCTGCAAACCTTTCAAGAATGCCCATATCCTCATCATTACATTTACTATTGGTTTAGTATGTACGTAATTATAGTTTGTAATGTTTTGAAAATCAAGTGGGCTATCGTATATTTTCATGATCCTCATTGAAAAAATTCAATCTTTCCTCCTCAAAAGCGGAAATTGGGTTAATTTTGACCCGCTCTTCAAACAGGTTGATAATCGTTCGCACTAATGGCTGGTGCGCATCGTCGGTATACAGGAAAATGGTTTGCGGCGCAATCGACAGGAGCGGCGCGATCGTTCCAGAATCGACGTAGATGGGGTGATTGACAAGCAGCCTTCGGTCAATCGTTTTGAACAATTCGCTACGCTTCATCTCCGTGAACTCCTGATTAAAGAATGTCATATTTTCATCGATGACCAAGTACAAATAAGGCATTTGCGGTTTTCTGTCTTTCAGAAAACTTCTCAATGTATGAAGGAATACCTGGTATTCCTGTTCCATTTTATACTCATCGATTGCGACCTCTACCCAATTCGAAAGCTGCTCGAAATATGACTTCAGCCTGAATACGACAAAGGAATCAAACGAGAACGAGACCCTCTCATCAAGAATTTCATTGATTGATTTTTTAACGACCCCTGGCTCTTCAACTCCCTCCATAAAAGGTGCTAGATCCTTTCGGTTCCCTTCCATGACAGAGTAGATAATATCCAGGATTTGATCCTGCTCTTCACTTTCCGTGTAAAAATAAGATTCTGCCAGGATGTTTCTTAGCCAGTCATCTCGTTTCAGCTTCAGAATAAAATCATATACACATTTCTTCAGTTCGGCTAATTTTTCTTTTACAAAAAAATCTTCTGGAATCAGCACTCTATTTTGATCTTCATTAAGAAGAATTGAATTCTTTTCCTGCAATGAAGCAAGCCTGGCGACTAAATGATGGTATAAATTCCAGGCATCCTGCTTTTTTTGGAAGATGATTTCAATCAACCATATCCCCCCTTTTAAATAATCCCTGATTATATATATGGGGGACTTGGACAATTTAGAAGTATCCATATTGCCGCTGAATGATTAAACCGCAAAAAAAATAGGCTGCAGCCTGTTTCGCCGCAGCCTATTTTTAAACTCTCCGATTCTTGCCTTCTACTTTTACCGGTTGCGCAAGGTACTTGATCCGTTCCATGATTCTTGCTGCCTTGAGCTGCTCCTCTTCCCCCCGCTGGCTGTGCGTCAGATGGTGCTCAAGCCCGCTAAGGTCGAAGTTTGAAGTAAAGAATGTTGGAAGATTCTCGAGCATGCGGAATTGCAGGATGGTTCCAAGGATTTCATCCCTGGCCCAGCTGCTCATCGTTTCCGCTCCGATATCATCGAGCATCAGGACATCGGCCTTTTTGATTGCTTCCAGCTTGTCGTTGACCGAATGATCCCCGATCGCATTCTTCATTTCCCTGAAAAATTCCGGTACATATACAATCAATGAACTGATCTGGTTCTGTGCCAATTCGTTCGCAATGGCGCCAAGCAGATATGACTTGCCAGTTCCGAACGGTCCATGCAGGAACAAACCTTTTTGCTTTTGGCCGGATTCATAATTCTCAACAAAATCCTTCGCCATTTTGATGGCCTTGAATCTTCCGGCGTCATCAAGCTCAATATCCCCGAACGACGCTTTCAGAATTTCCTTCGGCACATAGATGCTGTTAATCAGCTTGGCATTCTTTTGCTTCTCATCATACATGACCTTCTTTTTACAACGGTCATATTTGACATCAATATAATTCCCTTTGATGAAAAGCTGTGGCTCATAGCCTTTAATCATATTCTTGCAGGCTGCAAGACTTTCGCATTTATCACAGTCCTTGCTCTGGGTGGAAAACTCATACAGCTTGGACATGCTGCCATCAAGCATTTCCCTGGTGATATAGTCCGCATTCTCATCAAGGAATTGCTTTATATGCTGATCCTGCATGACCTGTCTTTTAAGTGTTTCATACCGTTCCTGAAAGTTTTGGTTATTAGCAAGCTTCTTCAGCGTTTCATTTATGTTTTGCAACTGAATCACCTCCCGGATTTGAATTTTTTCAGTTCTTCTTCAAGCTTTTTCTTTTCTATTTCAAAGTCAGGATCCTCTCCAGCAGCAGAACTTTGCTGTTGGTCCGGTCCATTCTCGCTCTTTTTCTCAAACCAATCCGGCAAGACTTCCTTGCGTACAGGTTTCCGTTTTCCTGATGCAACGGGCGTTTTCTTTCCTTCTGCCCAATCAAGGTATTGTCTGTGCTCACTTTTCGCCAGCTCCATGGCATCCTTTACAGTCGAGATTTTCTTCCTCGACCAATGGCTGGCGATTTTCTCAATATAGCCTTTTGACAGCTTCATATCCGTTCTGATCATAACATATTGGACTAAAACATTCACGACACCCGGAAGCAGCTTTTGCTTGAACATCACTTCTTCGATGATCTGCAGGTCGGATTTTGAAGGCTCGGCACCGCCTGATAAGTCGATCAGCAGCTGTCTTGGTGATGTTTTTTCAAAATAAAGGACTAATTCTTCTTCTTTTGTTTTCGGCTTCTCGATTCCGGCTTTGTGCTGGAAAGGCTGGGTCCGGTCCAGCAGCGCCGGCAACTGGTCCTGGTATTCAAATTGGTACCAGTCCCGTGCTGCCTTTCTCAGCTCCTCAATATCGATATCATTTTCAGCAGTAACGGCACTCAAAACGATATTTTTCATCTTCAATGCATCAATCCCATAAAGGAAGGCGAGATTGCTGATTGCTTCTTTGACCTTCGTTGTAAAAGCCTTTTTGGGAATCAAAGAATCCTGAAGGCCTCCCAATAACAAATCGAAATTAAATTCCGCAGGGTCAATCTGAATTTTGCCAGATTCCCTCCTGCCGATGAAGGATTGCGCTTCTTCTTCACCAAGGTCGGCAGCTGAATCCTCATTATGCATGAGAGCTTGAGGAGGAACAGACAGGAACACATCCTGAAAAGCCCTGGTAATTTCAGAATATCCCGCTTCTGTCTCGGGCAGCTTGTCACTGAAAAACCGTTTAAGCCTCAAAAACTGATTCTTTCCGATTTTTCGATACAGATAGACATTCAACATGCCATCCAGGAAAAATTGTTCCGGAGTCAGCGGCGGCTGTAATTCATAAATGAATGAACGGCCATCTTCATTATTTTTGACATAAGTCTTCAGCAAACCCATTCCCTCAAGCTTCTGGCGGGCGTGATAAATCTCCTTCAAATTCATATCCATGATCGTCATCAGGTTATGATGGGTACCAGACTGAGACCATAGCCGATTTTCTTCAAGTTCAGCCCATAAGGTCAAATAAAGGCTCAAAC
Source organism: Chryseobacterium sp. ISL-80 (assembly GCA_018613055.1). Taxonomy (GTDB): domain Bacteria; phylum Bacillota; class Bacilli; order Bacillales; family Cytobacillaceae; genus Mesobacillus. Next base: position 437,165 of record JAGGQZ010000003.1, read on the forward strand.
AAGCTGGCCCAATCAACGGCTGGTACAAAAAGGTGAGCACCTTGCGATCATAATCATGCAGCAGACCGCCGGATGCAACAATATATTGGTCTACAGGCAAAGTCTCCTGCCAATGCTGAGCCATCCTATTCCCCTCCACTCTGTCTGGTTAAAATCTATAACAATCCCACTACGCGGAAAATCATATCGTTTAAGTTGCTCCGTGGTTTCATGCACGCCTTAAAAAGAGCCGAAGTTTCCTTCAGCTCCTTCATAGAAAAGCTTAAGCGCCTTGGTCAGCCCCGACAAGCGTTGGAGGGCCTGGCAGTGAAGTCGCTCTTTGTCTTCATTGCCAGGACCGAAACGTCTCGAGGGGCTAGGCGCTGGAGCTAGACAATTCACTAAGTGATAATTTAAAATTTCCTCTTAGATAAAAAGCTTAAGCGCCTTGGTTAATATCATTCATTAGTCTGGACTCCAGGCTTATCATTGTTCTTTCTTCAATAACTCTTTCAATTCATCGATGAATACATTGATATCCTTGAATTGCCGGTAAACGGAAGCGAAACGGACATAGGCGACTTCATCGATTTTAGCCAGCCTGTCCATCACCATCTCTCCCACTGCTTCGCTCTTCACTTCGGATACTCCATGGCTTCTCAGTTCTTTTTCTACCTCGGAGACCAAATCCTCGAGCTCTTTTAGGGCGACCGGCCTCTTTTCACATGCTTTCAGCAAACCGCGAAGGAGTTTCTCTCGATTGAACTCCTCGCGAGTACCTTCTTTTTTGACCACAATCAATGGGATTTCTTCAACTTTCTCAAAAGTGGTAAAGCGAAATCCGCAAGCTTCACATTCACGTCTGCGTCGAATTGATCGGCTATCGTCAACCGGTCTTGAATCAAGAACCCGGGTAGAGTTATTTTGGCAAGTTGGACATTTCATCTCGATCAGCTCCGAATATTTTGAAATATAGAATGAGCGAAGGACCATTCGCTTTATCCACCAATACGTCCATAAGCATTATCCTTACTATTATCTTATAAAAAAGATGCTGATGGGACAAGAGGAACTATTGATTTCCATATTTGCCTGAACCGATGAACGTAAGTGTTTTATCCAACTTTCCATAAACCTTGATTAATTCTTGTCTCAATGCAGGATTGATTCCTGCCAAAGAAAACTTTTCCGTTGAGATATGTAAATCGACCGCTGTTTCAAATGGTTTTGTCGTAATGACGGTTGCGGTTAAAAAACCCTTGATCCTGCCGTTTAGCTCCGCTGAGATTTCTCCATGTTCCTTTGATACACTGGTGATCCGGGTTTTAGAGTCAGCTTTAAGCAGATCCTCGACTGACTGGAATACCTGATTAAAATTCGCTTTATAATAATGGGTCCGCAATTGTTCATCACTGTTATTTTCACTCGTCCCGCTGAATTTCTCGTATCTTCCTGTTATGGATTTCAAAAAAGACATCAAAAATCCTCCTGCACATTATTTCTATCTACAGTTTACCTTAATTTTTGCACAAAATAAAAAGAGGTGTATCGCTACACCCCTTGTAAATTTTCATATTTTCAATTATAGAGCCTTCGCTTGTGCCTGTTTCACATGCACAGGACCCATGCCGCGTGGAATTTCGATATTCTCGCGTGTTTGAGCGCCAAGAGCTTCAGCAATATAGTCAGCTGCAATATTAGGATCAAGATCGCCGCAAGTGTAAACATCAATGCTGGCGTATCCGTGCTCCGGGAAGCTGTGAATAGTTAAATGAGATTCAGAAATAATGACAACTCCGCTTACACCCTGTGGTGCAAATTTGTGGAAAGCCACTTCGCGGATTTCAGCACCAGATTTCAAAGCTGCTGAAACGAACGTTTGTTCAATAAAGTTCATATCATTCAATTTTTCAAAATCGCAACCCCAAAGTTCAGAAATTACATGACGACCCATTGTTTCCATATTCAATTTCCCCCTCTAACAATATTAGAATGAAATTCCTAGTTTCAATGGTATCTTAACTACCACGGGGGAAAGTTAGTCCAGAGAGGTCCTAACCCTTTAAGTAGCCAATTGGTACCGTTATTAAGAAGTTCACGATGACTAGTATACTTTGTTTATATTTTTTTTGCAACACATGAAAATAAAATTTTTTCAATGAATTTCAATGTTCTATACGCACAGTTTCATAGATAGCTATACAGCATGTATGCAGAGTTTTTCATACTGCAAAAAAGCCTGCCGGGATCGGCAGGCTTTTTACATATAACCCTGTATGGTTTGACACTTTTATTTATCCAACTTTCACGGTTGCTGAAGCAGACATTGCCTCGGCAACATGCTTTGTCAGGTCTACAACCCTGCTTGAGTATCCCCATTCATTGTCATACCAGGCGAGTACCTTGACTTTGTTGGCGCCAATGACCATAGTGGACAGTCCATCAATGATCGCTGAGTGCTCGTTCGTGTTGAAGTCAATGGAAACCAGTGGATCTGTGGTGATATCCAGTACACCCTTAAGCTTCCCTTTTGCAGCAGAGTAGAACGCATCGTTCACTTCATCCACAGTTACCTCTCGCTTCAAGTCAACAACCAGGTCAACAAGTGATACGTTTGGCGTCGGCACCCTTAGTGACATACCGTGAAGCTTTCCTTTCAGCTGTGGAAGAACGAGTGACAGCGCCTTTGCCGCCCCTGTTGAAGTAGGGATGATTGATTGTCCGCAAGAACGCGCCCTGCGCAAATCTTTGTGCGGATTATCGATATTATTTTGGTCATTTGTGTAGGCATGGACAGTTGTCATCAAGCCGTTTTCAATGCCGAAAGTATCATCCAGCACTTTTGCCACTGGTGCCAGGCAGTTCGTTGTGCATGAAGCATTGGAAATAACGTCATGCTCTTCAATTTTTAATGCGCTTTCATTTACGCCCATCACAATTGTAATATCTTCATTTGTGCCAGGGGCTGTTATAATGACTTTTTTTGCGCCGGCCTCCAAATGAAGTGCTGCCTTGTCACGTGAGTTGAACTTTCCTGTGGCCTCTATGACAATATCAATCTTCATTTCTTTCCACGGAAGCTCAGCAGGATTGCGATTGCTCAATAGTTTGACAGTTTTCCCATTAACGACAAGGTGATCATCAGCAGGGATGATTTCACCTGCAAATTGGCCATGTGTTGAATCATATTTAATCAAATGCGCCAGTGTTTCAGCCGGATAGCTCGCATTAATCGCCACAACCTCAAGATTTTCTTCAAGAATGGCTCTTCTGAATACCATTCTTCCAATTCTCCCAAAACCGTTTATCGCTATTCTCGCCTTCATTGTACGGCCCCTTCCGAATTAGTGTTATACTTAATAACCCTTTGTTATGGTATTAGTATAACATATTAAAAAATATTTGTGATATATAATTGCACACATTTAAAATTTAAAATAATTCTGATAATATTCATTGGTGAAGACAAGTATTTCAATGCGCGGATTTTAAGGAAACAAGGAATAAATTATCTGAATCAGGGATTATATTCGCTCCAACAGGGATTATCTTAGGATTAACCAGGATTGATGGCAAAAGAAAAAAGAGCCCATTTCGGCTCTTTAGATTCCCCATTTATGCAAAACTTTAATTAGTTGCTGTCTTGATTGTTCGATGGTTCCGGTGTTGTCGATGACTTCATCAGCCAAATTCACTTTATCCTTCAAAGGCATCTGTGATTTGATACGTGAAAGGGCTTCATCCTCGGAGAATCCATTCCTCTCCATCAGCCTCTCCAACTGGGTCTTCTCATCCACGTAGACAACGATGATTTTTTCGACCATGCCTGTTAGCTTGCTTTCAAAAAGCAATGGTATATCCAGGACCACGGCCTTTTCATTTGCCGCTTCTGCTTGCTGCCTTTTCATAGCCATCCGCTCGCGTACGGCAGGATGGACGATTGAGTTAAGCTGCAGCCTTTTTTCCTCGTTGTTAAAAATGATTGACCCTAAGGCGGGGCGATTGATGCTGCCATCTTCTTCTAAAACTTCTGTGCCAAAATGGCTGACAATATCATTATATGCTTTTTCTCCTGGCTCAACAGCAAGCCGCGCTTCGATATCGGCGTCGATCACCGTGATGCCAAGCTCAGTGAACATCGCTGATACCGTGCTTTTCCCGCTTGCTATACCTCCTGTTAATCCAATGATTAATGACATCCTCTTTTATCCTTTCAAACAGTCTCCTAGAGCTTGAGCAGTCCAATTATGATCAATAAGATTCCCGGTACAAAAGAAAACTTCTGCAGCCAGCTCCTCTCTGAAAAATAGCTGCCCATTCTCATGCCGGCATAGACGAACAACGAACTCATGAAGGCAACCGTCAGAGCCAGATAGCCGGGTGAAAAGCCCAATAAGGCCGCGCCGATCCCTGCTCCAAATGCATCAAGAGACAGGGCAAGACCAAGCATGACGGCTTCAATTCCATTGATTGTACCCGAACGGTCGAAGTCTGCCGACATTGGTTTCTTCAAAATATTGATAACAATGCCAAGTGATTTAATCTCAAAATTCAGGATGATTTTTTCATGACAGAGCATCTCTGACTGGTCATCCCGGAAGAACTGGAATAAAACCCATCCGCCCAATACGATCAAGACAGTGCCACCCAGCTTCTCTGCCAATTCAGGTGAAAAAAAGCTCTCGAGAAAATGCCCAATCATCATGGCAGCCATCAGAACGGCTGCTGAACAGACCGCAATAACGGCAATCGATTTAACCGGGATTTTCATTTTCCGCAATCCATACGTTAACCCTACACTGAAACTGTCAAGACTGACAGCGAATGCAAGTAAAAGCAGGGAGATTATTTGTGCCATAAACTGAGCTCCTTCCTGTCAATCGCTACGTTAGTATATGGAAGGAGCCTAGATATGGTGAGAAAATCAACAGGCGATTATATGTTCACAGTTTTTGGCATGTTGGACAAAAGTGGGTCCCCCGTCCACCGACGACTGTTTTTTCCAGTGGTGTGCCGCACACCTTGCATGGTTCATTTTTACGTCCGTACACCAGCAGCTGGAGCTGGAACATACCAATCTGCCCCTGGGAATTGACATAGGAGCGGATGGTACTGCCGCCCTTCTCTACAGCCTCAGAAAGAGTACTGACAATTTCCCTGTAAAGAACAACTTCTTCTTCCTGGGACAACGAGTTCGCAATCCGTTCCGGGTGGATTTTCGCCCGGAAAAGCGCCTCATCAACATAAATATTCCCAAGACCGACAAGGATTTTTTGGTCAAGCAGCGCAGGCTTTAATTTCCGATTGGTCCTTTTAAGCTTTTCAGACAGCCATTCTACGGAGAAATCGGCTGAAAATGGTTCAGGTCCCAAATCAGCGAGCGGCTGCGAATCGAATTCCGTCCCTTTGGCGTATAGGTGCATCGTCCCGAATTTGCGGACATCCTTATAGCGCAATTCTTTCCCATCGGTAAAATGAAAAATGACATGTGTATGTTTTTCAACAGGTTCGTCTGCGCTGAACAAACCATATTTCCCTTCCATCCTAAGATGGGAGACAAGCGCATAGTCATCTGTATAAAAGATCAGGAATTTGCCTCTCCTGCCGATTTCATTGATTGTCTGGCCGCGAAGGGCATCATTAAATTGCTCAACTTCACTTGGCTTTTTGATCATCTTGGGCCAAAAAACCGATACATGCCCGATTTCTTTGCCCACTGCAAGCACCTCAAGCGTGCGCCTGACGGTTTCTACTTCTGGAAGCTCAGGCATCCTATCCCGCCTTTCCTTACCTTTCTTGTCTTTCCTTTACTTCGCATCATACCAGGTTGGACCGTATGAGAAGTCCACCTTCAAAGGAACTTTTAATTCTATCGCATTTTCCATGACATCCGGGACTATTTCCTTCAGCAGCTCAATTTCATCCTGCGGCGCCTCGAAGATCAATTCATCGTGCACCTGAAGAAGCAGTCTCGTCTTCAGCCCTTCTTCGCGCAGCCTTTCAGCCATATCGATCATGGCCTTTTTGATAATATCAGCAGCACTTCCCTGGATTGGCGTATTCATCGCTGTCCGTTCCGCAAAACTTCTCAGGTTGAAGTTGCGCGCCGTGATTTCCGGTATATACCTGCGACGGTGCAACAGTGTCTGGACATACCCTTTCGCCTTGGCATCTTTCACGATTTCATCCATATACTCTTTTACGCCTGGGTAGCTCTCAAGATAGCGTTCGATGAATTCCCCAGCCTCTTTCCTCGTAATGTTCAGGCTCTGCGATAAACCATAATCGCTGATTCCGTACACAATCCCGAAGTTTACCGCTTTCGCATGTCGGCGCATGTTCGAAGTGACCTCATCTTTTCCGACGTGGAAAACTTCCATCGCTGTCTTTGTATGGATATCCATGTCATGACGGAATGCATCAATCAATTTTTCGTCCCCGGCAATATGGGCAAGTACTCGCAGTTCAATTTGCGAATAGTCAGCAGCGAATATCACCCAGTCTTTTTCTGAAGGAACGAATGCCTGCCTGATTTTCCTGCCTTCTTCAAGTCGGATCGGAATATTCTGCAGGTTAGGGTCCGTTGAACTAAGCCTTCCTGTCGCAGTCAGCGCCTGGTTGAACCTTGTATGGACTTTTTCCGTTTCCTTATTCACGACCTTTTGCAGACCTTCAATATAGGTTGACTGCAGCTTGCCAAGCTGGCGGTAGTTCAAGATTTCTTCAATGATTTTGTGCTTCGGCGCCAATTTTTCCAGGACGTCTGCTGAAGTTGAATAACCGGTTTTCGTCTTTTTGGCAGCAGGAAGTCCCAGTTTTTCGAACAGAATGACACCTAATTGCTTCGGTGAATTGATATTGAATTGTTCGCCTGCCATTTCAAAAATCTTCGTTTCGATTTCGGCAAGACGGCCTTTGATTTCTTCGCCCATGTTTTCAAGACGGACCATATCGAGCTTGATACCGAGGTATTCCATATCTGCAAGCACCAGTGACAATGGCATTTCAAGGCTGCTGAACAGATCGTGCTGGTCATTATCCCACAGCTCCTGCTCAAGCTTTTCTTTCAAGGACACCAGAACATCTGCCTTACGCACCAGGTGCTCCCCAAGTATTGTTTCATCGGGGATTTTTCGTCTGGCGCCTTTTCCATAGACCGATTCGTCAGCCTGTACGCTCATGAAGCCATGCTGTCTGGCGATGGCAGCCAGGTCGTCCGGCGATTCGGAAGGATTGATGATATAGGATGCTAGTGCCACATCGAATTCAGCACCTTTCAGATGGATGCCGTGATGGCGCAAGGAAACCTCGGAACGTTTCGCATCATAGACTGTCTTTTTGCTGGTCTCATCTTCTGCCCACTTTTTGAATTCTTCAGACTCCAAAGCGGTTTTCACAGGCAGATAATAGTGCCCATTTTCATTCACAACCGCGAAACCGACGATATCAGCATAATGATAGTTATCCTCAAGCACCTCGACGTAAAAGCCGTTTTCTATCGCAAAAATGTTTGGGTCGACTGTATCGAGCTGTTTGAACTCAATGTCTTCAAGCTCGACATTTTCAGGTACTGCCTCCGCACCAAGCTTGTCCAATAACGAGTTGAACCCGAGTTCCTTGAAGATTTTGACCAGCTTCTCGTTCTCTGCGCCTTCATATTCAAGTTCGCTTAACTCGATTCCCACCGGAGCTTCACGAGTGATGGTCGCAAGTTCTTTGCTCATGACGGCCTGGTCTTTGAATTCCTCAAGCTTTTCCTTGAGTTTTTTTCCGCTGACCTGGTCGATCGATTCAATCAGCTTTTCAAGCGTGCCATGTTCCTTCAGCAGCTTGATCGCCGTCTTTTCCCCTACACCAGGAACTCCCGGTATATTATCGGATGCATCCCCCATGAGTCCTTTCATATCAATGATTTGTTGTGCCGTCAGCCCATACTTCTCCTTAATATGTTCGGGGGTATACTCCTCGATATCCGTAATGCCTTTCCGGGTGATGCTGACAGTTGTTTTGTCGGAGCTCAACTGTGTCAAGTCCTTATCACCGGATATGACCTTCGTTTCAAAGTCTTCTTTTTCAGCGAGCAAACTTAAAGTACCAATGATATCATCGGCTTCATAATTTTCCAGCTCATATTGGGCGATTCCGTAAGCTGTCAATAATTCACGAATAAATGGGAATTGCTCGGAAAGTTCCGGCGGCGTCTTTTGCCTGCCACCTTTATATTCACTGAACGTTTTATGCCTGAACGTCGTTTTTCCCGCATCAAATGCGACAAGAATATGACTAGGCTTTTCATCCTCGAGAATTTTCATCAGCATCATGGTAAAACCGTAAACTGCATTCGTATGTATCCCTTTTTCATTATTCAACAGCGGCAAAGCAAAAAACGCGCGGTAGGCGATACTATTGCCGTCGATCAATACAAGCTTCTTGGACATGTCATTCCTCCTCCAGGACCATGTAGATTTTATATAAAAAAAAGACCGTTAGATTCCTTCCTATTTTATCATGAGAGATGATAGAAAGAAAAATAACGGCCTTTGTCAGCCTTCTATTAATCTGTGTAGCCCATCAGCATCCTTGCGTATGGTGAATCGGATGGGAGGACAATCACGGTCTCGCCGTTGATTGTCTTTTTATAGGATTCAAGAGTACGGAACATGGTATAAAACTCAGGATCCTTTGAGAACGTTTGGTTATATACTTTTGCAGCTTCCCCTTCTCCTTCACCGCGGATGGTTTCTGCGTCAGCTGTTGCCTTAGCCAAAATCTCTTTCACTTCACGGTCTGTCTGGGCAATGACCCTGTTCTTTTCAGCATCCCCCATTGATAGATATTCCTGGGCCTTTGTTTCACGTTCAGAGATCATACGGGTAAAAACTGATTTTTCGTTCTCTCCAGGTAGATCTGTTCTTTTCATCCGGACATCTGTAACTACGACACCATAGTTACCGCCGTCAAGCAATTCATTGACCTTTTCAGTTACCCTGTCATTCAACGAACCACGGGAGGAATTTTCATCATTGATGATTTCATCATAGTCAAGCTGCCCCAGTTCAGAACGGACAACAGAGTAGATGAATTCTTCCATGCGCGATTCCGCACCCTCCAGAGTCCTTGCATTGGAAATCATCTTTTTCGGATCCTCAATACGCCAGATTGCATAATTATCGATGAGGATTCTCTTTTTGTCCTTTGTATTGATTTCCGCCTGTGAGACATCATAAGTCATTTGATACTTTGGCAGGGTGGACACACTCTGGATGAATGGAACTTTATAATTAAGTCCAGGTTCCTTTACAATTCTGACAACCTCACCGAACTGTCTCACTACTTTATATTCGCCTTGTTTAACAACGAAAACATTGGTGAAGATAAAAACCAGAAGGGCAATGAGAATAATCAGGAAAATCCCCAACTTCGTATAGTTTCTCCAATTGAACGAACCGCCGCCGCGTTCCTTCAAATCAATCACGTTTTGATCAGCCATTATTCTTTTCACTGCCTTCCTGCTCTGACTTAGGCTTATCTGCTTCAAGCGGGCGAATCGGGAAGTACTTCATTGTGTTGCCGTCATCGTTCATGATGTATATTTCCGTTCCCGGCAGCACCTGCTCAAGTGTTTCCAATATCAGACGCTGTCTGGTGATTTCCGGATTTGATTTGTATTCAACATACATCTTATTGAATACCGCCACGTCACCGCGCGCCCGTTCGATTCTGGCAGCTTTGTCACCTTCTGCCCTTGAAATAAGCGCATCCTTTTCACCCTTCGCTTCGTTCAATTTCTGGTTGCGGTACTTCTTTGCTTCATTTATTTTTGTATTCATCGTCTCACGAGCATCTGTTACATCTGTAAAAGCTTTGCGGACTTCTTGATTTGGCAGTTCAACATCCTGGAGCTTTACCCCAAGGACGGAAACACCCATATCATACTTTTCAATCAAGGATGACAATAAGTCACGGACATCCGCTTCAATTTCTGCTTTCCCGGAGGTCAGGGCGTCATCTATTTTGGAGCTGCCAATGATGCTTCTGACAGAGGCCGAAGTTGAATCATACAAAATCTCTCTTGGATTATCAGCATTGTATAAATATTTTGCCGGATCAGTAATTTTCCATTGAACAACCAGATCGGCCAGCACAATATTCTCGTCACCCGTAATCATCTTCGTTTCATCCGGAAACTCGACGATTTCACCGTTTTTCTCTTCATAGCCGAACTGAAGGCTGAATGTTTCCTTCGATAATGTCTCAACACTCTGGATTGGCCAAGGAAGCTTGAAGTGCAAGCCAGGTTCACTAATTCCCGCCTCTACCTTCCCAAATGTCAAAATGACCGCCTGTTCTGATTCATCGACTGTATACCAGGTCGTGAAAGCAGATAGGCCCAAAATAATGGCAAGAACGACAATACCGCCCGTCACGTAAATCTTTTTTAAGCTTACCATCGAATTCCCCTCTTCCTATGTTTCTGTCTATGTTTGTTTTTACGATTATAAGTCACAAAAGTTTCAAAAAGTATGATTTTTGTAATATAGTTTTGCATCATTAGCTTTTTAGGGGAATGAAAAAAGCACAAGCGGGGTCTGCTTGTGCTTCTTTCGGCTCCTTGGATGAAGGGGTTTTCACTAATGATGATAGCAAGAAAGTGTTAAGAAAAAATAAACCTCTTGTTAAGACTATGTAAATTTGGAAAACCTTTCTCATCCAAAGCTTTATTCTGGTCAATGGAGGATTTACACCTTTAGAGCTCCGCGGAACCCTCTTGCAGCATAGTACGAATCTGCTCCATTGTGATATAAGAACACCGTATCGTAACGGCGGTCACAAAAAAGTGCGCCTCCAAGGCTTCTAATATGATCCGGCGTTTGCACCCAGCTCGACGTTTTCAAATCGAAATTCCCGAGCTCTTGCAATTCTCTGTATTGCTGCTCTGTTAAAAGTTCGATCCCCATGTCAGCTGCCATGTCCATGGCGTTATTTTCAGGTTTATGCTTTTTCCTGGACTCGAGCGCTTCACGATCATAACAAACACTTCTGCGGCCTTTAGGGCTTTCAGCTGAGCAGTCATAGAAAATGACTGCTCCTGTCTCTTTCTCTTGGCCAACAACATCCGGTTCTCCGCCTGTTCTTTCCATTTGGTTGAGTGTCCACATTTTTTCCATATTCATTTCAAGCCTCGCTTGAACATCCGCCCAGACAATACCTTTATGACGATCCATATTTTTTTCAAAACGTGTTTTTAAAATCAAGAGCAGGTCCTCTTGCTCTTCCGGTAATAATTCCGTCGTTCTATCTGGCATACAAATTCCTCCTATTCATAAAAGGCTCTGCTTGCACTTCTCTTAAGCAGGCATGAACACCTTCTTATTGAGGCAGCTTCTTATAAAGCTTAATGGTAAAGGTGGTTCCTTTCCCGACATCACTTGTTACTTCAATTTGCCCTCTATGGGCTTCCACGATATGTTTGACGATGGCTAGGCCAAGGCCTGTTCCCCCTGAATTCCGGCTCCTTGCCTTATCCACCCGGTAAAAACGTTCAAAAATCCTTGGAATCTCACTTTTTTCAATGCCAATTCCTGAATCCTTTACCACAACGGAAACAGTGTCTTCGTGGTCAATTAACGAGATTTCCACACTGCCGCCATTTAGGGAATAAGTGATGGCATTGCTGACGAGGTTGATCAGTACCTGCTTCAGTCTGTCAGCATCTCCTTCAATGGTCGCCTGCTGTTCTGGCCCATCAAGCATAAGCGTGATATCCTTTTCTGCAGCTTTTCCTTCTAAAATCTCAATGACTTCAGCTGCTTGCTGGCGGAGATCCACACTTCCAGCTGAAAGATGGAAACCATGCTGTTCAATCTTGGAGAGGTCAAGCAATTCCTGTATCAATACTTGCAGTCGGTCACTTTCTTTCAGGATAATTTCAAGAAAAGCTTCCAATGTATCTTTATCATGCATCGCTCCATCCAGAAGTGTTTCCGAAAAGCCCTTGATCGAGGTGATGGGTGTCTTAAGCTCATGCGAGACATTGGCCACAAAGTCTTTTCTCATCTGCTCGAGTTTTTTCAGCTCGGAAATGTCATGGAATACAAGAAGAATTCCTTTCCAGACATTGTTTGTCCCGATGATTGGCACTCCGTACACTTCAAAATGGCGCCTTTCTATCTCAATAGGAAGAACGACTTGCTTCCTTACTTTTTGCTCAGTCATGAAAATCTCTTCGACCATCCTGATGATTTCCTCATGGTCAATGACTTCATAATAAAGTTTATACAGGTATTCAGAAGACTCCACATTGAAGATTTCCTTATAGGGCTTATTGATCAAGTTAATAAATCCCCTGCTGTCAATCAAGATCAGGCCGCTGCCCATATTTTCGATCAATGCCGTCAACCTGTCCTGCTGTGATTCCTTCAGCTTCATCAGTTCCTGAAGGTTTCTGGCAAGGATATTGATGGAAGAACTCAGCATCCCCGTTTCGTCTATATGATCCTCATATGTCCTTGCACGGTAGTTCCCTTTAGCCAGCTCGATCGCGACATTTGTCGCAGACTCGATTGGTTTCGTATAGCGGTTCGTGATCCTTGTACCGAGGAGGATGATCACGACCAATGCCATGCCAAGACTAATGGTAAGTATCCACCAGATTTGGCGATACGCTTTCTGCAGTTCATCAATCTTTGTTGTCAGAAATACATAACCTTCTTTTTCACCGTTATGAATGAGGGGGTTCCAATAGTAATGCAAGTCAAAGCCCCCGCCAACTTCAAGATCGCTCTGCGTTTTAGGCGTCTCTTCCACGATATCCCCAATAATATCCTTATGTCTGCTGATTTTTGTGCTTGATAGTTCACCAGTGTCATAATGGATATCACCGTCAAGGTCAACGATGGTAATCCTGGCGTTCAGCAACCGGCCCATCCTTAGGATTTCTTCTCGGTCCAGTGAGCCAAGCCCTCCATTTTGCTCAATATTGGAGGTTAAAAGATTCATTTCAATCTTCAGGCGTTCATTGAATGAATTGATATAATAATTCTTGAATAATTGCCCCAACACAAGGCCAAGGCCTATTAACACGATGATGATCAAGGTAATAAGGGCAAATAAGAGCCGTGTCCTGTACTTTGTCATTCTCCCTTCGGTTCCTCCAGCTTATAGCCAAGGCCGCGGATTGTTTTGATATAGGAAGGCTTCTTTGTGTTCTGTTCGATTTTTTCGCGCAAGTGGCTTATATGTACATCTACAATTCTTGTATCACCGGCAAAGTCATAATTCCAGACCGCGCTTAACAGTTGGTCCCGCGTCAGAACCCGGCCTTTATTTTTGGCCAGATAGAGAAGCAATTCGAATTCCTTCGGTGTCAATTCGAGCAGGTCTTCCATGAAATACGCTTCATAGAAATCCGGCATGATCCTGAGTTCGCCAATTTTGATCTGTCCCTCGTCCTCCTGCTTCTCCTCGACAGGATCCGGCACTGCCTGCACCCTTCTAAGGATCGCTTTTACCCTTGCCACAACCTCCCGCGGGCTGAACGGCTTCGTCATGTAATCGTCTGCACCCAGCTCCAGGCCAAGCACTTTGTCAAACTCGTCATCCTTTGCCGTCAGCATTAAAATCGGGACATTGATTTTCTGCTGCCTAAGCAGCTTGCATACTTCCATGCCGTCAAGCTTCGGAAGCATCAAATCCAGGACCATTAAATCCGGTTTTTCTTCTGCAGCAAGGCGGATCCCTTCCTCACCGTCCATTCCGGTCACAACGGAATAACCAGCCTGTTCCAGATTATACTTCAGCAGCGTCACAATAGATTGTTCATCATCTACAACCAAGACCTTCTTGTTCATATAAGCCTCCAAAAAAGTTATTACCCCTGATTCATCCAATTAACTCTATCTACATTATAATATCAACCCGCCGTGTAAAATCAAATTTTAAAAAAATGAAAAAGGATGTACAAATGAATGTACATCCCGAAGCTCAAAAATTCTCCAGTGCCTTACCGTCCATTCGCTGCACTGGATATGGCGGACAGACGAGCATCTGACCCTTTACCACTGTCTCATCATCTTCATTTTTTCCAGTAACCGTAATCACAACATTATGCTTGCTCCTGATGACTTCGGTCACTTCAAACAGGAATTGCACGGTTCCATAATGATAGACAGGTTTCACATATTCTATATCCTGCTTAAGAATATGGCTTCCAGGTCCCGGAAGATATTTGGAAACAGCCGAAGTGATGATGCCATTCAGCATGATTGCAGGAACAATCGGCTTTTCATATGGTGTTTGCGAAGCATAATCATGCTGGATATACAAAGGATTCGCATCATTGGTCAAACCCAAATACAACAGGAGGTCTTTGTCCTCGATTTTCTCTGTTAGTGTCAATTTTTCTCCGACAGTGATTTCTTCTATTTTCCTGCCAAGCTTACGTTTTCTTCCAAGCAGCATAGCGTTTACCCCTTTGCAATAGAAGTTCGATTTAGTTGCATTATATTCCCCTGTCCGAAAACAATATACGTCCCATATTGGAAAAAAAATCGGGGAAGGTTCCCCGATTCTTTTTTAGGCTGTTTTCGAATCGATTGATTCATGGCACGTGATGTAATAAGTTTAGCTCTGTTAAATCAGACTGTTGATTTTCGTTCCAGGCGCTTCGCTTTCCGCTGGAAGAATAATGAAAAAGCCCAACTGCCGGCTTTTTCAAAAAGCAATTCTTCCTGGCTGGCGCTGAGCCTCCTCGTCGCTTTGCTCCTGCGGGGTCTCACCTGACCAGCTATGCCCGCAGGACATTGAATTGGCTTCTTCGAACCTGCCCACGCACGATGGAAATGCGGTAGCATTTTCGGAGGAGTCTTCGCGCCTTCCACTACAATCAACAGGAGTAAAAACGACATTGGGCTTTAACAGAGCCAATTTTTTTACGAATCAGTGTCCGTTTTAAGCCAAAACCGCCATAACATTACGCACTGCTTCTGCTGATTTATCGAGTGCGGCTTTTTCATCTTCTTTCAGTTCGAGTTCAATTACTTTCTCGATTCCGCCGGCTCCAAGGATTGTCGGTACTCCCAGGTAGATTCCTTCATATCCATATTCGCCTTCAAGATAGGCAATCGCTGGAAGAACACGGCGCTGGTCTTTTAGGATTGCTTCACACATTTCTACCAGTGAAGCTGCAGGCGCATAGTAAGCGCTGCCATTTCCAAGAAGGTTGACAATCTCGCCTCCACCTTTGCGAGTGCGCTCTACAATCGCTTCCAGGCGTTCTTTTGGAATTAATGTCTCAAGTGGAATGCCTCCTGCATATGAATAACGCACAAGTGGGACCATGTCATCGCCGTGGCCTCCAAGGACAAAACCAGTCACATCTTTTACCGAAAGATTCAATTCCTGGGCTACGAATGTACGGAAACGAGCAGTGTCCAATACACCTGATTGTCCGATTACACGGTTCTTAGGGAAACCTGATTCTTTGAAAATAGTATAAGTCATCGCATCAACCGGGTTAGTCAAAACGACGATAAAACTATTAGGAGAATGCTTGGCGATTTCCTGGGCTACACTCTTCATGATTTTCTGGTTCGTCTGGACAAGATCATCACGGCTCATGCCAGGCTTGCGGGCAATACCTGCGGTGACAACAACGATGTCTGAGTCTTTCGTGTCCTCATAGCTGGATGTACCGGTAATGTTCGCATCAAATCCCTGGACAGGACTCGCTTCAAGCATATCAAGCGCTTTACCCTTTGTCGGGTTTTCCATTTGCGGGATATCAACCAATACTACATCCCCAAGTTCCTTCTGTGCAAGCAAGAATGCTGTTGTTGCTCCTGTGAATCCTCCACCAATGACTGAAATCTTTTTGCGTTTCAATGACATAAGGCTTCCTCCTCAGAACAAATATATTTTTATAAAATATATGTTATTTATGTAAAGGCTATCCTATAAAAGGATAGCCTTCCGTACATTTTTAGCCCATGTTCTTGATCAATACATCGCCGAACTCAGAAGTCTTCACTTCTGTAGCACCATCCATCAAACGAGCAAAGTCATATGTTACGACCTTTGAAGCGATTGATTTTTCCATTGATTTAACGATCAGGTTCGCAGCTTCAGTCCAGCCAAGGTGTTCAAGCATCAGGACGCCTGAAAGGATGACGGATGAAGGGTTAACCTTATCCAATCCAGCATATTTCGGAGCAGTTCCGTGAGTAGCTTCGAAAATAGCATGGCCTGTTTCATAGTTGATGTTTGCGCCAGGAGCGATACCGATACCGCCTACCTGTGCAGCAAGTGCATCAGAAATATAGTCGCCGTTCAGGTTCATTGTTGCAACAACATCGAACTCCTTCGGACGAGTAAGGATTTGCTGAAGGAAGATATCTGCAATCGCATCTTTAACGATGATCTTGCCAGCAGCCTCTGCATCTGACTGTGCTTTGTTTGCTGCATCTGTACCCTGATCTTCTTTGATCTTGTCATACTGAGCCCAAGTGAATACCTTATCACCGAATTCTTTTTCAGCAAGTTCATAACCCCAGTTTTTGAACGCGCCTTCTGTGAATTTCATGATATTGCCTTTATGTACAAGCGTTACTGACTTACGGCCTTCTGTGATGGCGTAGTTGATCGCTGAACGTACAAGGCGCTCTGTTCCTTCTTTGGAAACAGGCTTGATGCCGATACCTGAAGTTTCAGGGAAGCGGATTTTATTTACACCCATTTCATTTTGCAGGAATGCAAGAAGCTTCTTGACTTCATCAGATCCACTTGCATACTCGATGCCAGCATAGATATCTTCTGTGTTTTCACGGAAAATGACCATATCAGTGTCCTGTGGACGCTTTACAGGTGATGGAACACCTTCGAACCAGCGTACAGGGCGCAAACATACAAACAGGTCAAGCTCCTGGCGCAAAGCAACGTTCAGGGAACGAATACCGCCGCCGATTGGTGTTGTCAGTGGACCCTTGATTGCGATCAGGTATTCATTGATCAACTCTAATGTTTCGCTTGGAAGCCACTCGCCAGTTTGGTTGAATGCCTTTTCTCCAGCTAAAACTTCTTTCCAGACAATCTTGCGCTCACCCTTGTATGCTTTTTCAACAGCTGCATCAAGAACGCGGACAGAAGCTGCCCAGATATCCGGACCTGTGCCGTCACCTTCGATAAAAGGAACGACTGGGTTGTTTGGTACGTTTAAAACTCCATCTTTGACTGTGATTTTTTCACCTTGCATTGTTTTCTCTCCCTCCAAAATCCTCATTATTTCAGAATCAAAGGTTAGCAGGCTTATATGCCTCTAACCTTTTCTCAGGGAAGCCAGACAAGTATGACTGACTTCCCTCACTCTCCTATTACAGCAATTTTTCACTAAAAAGTAAAATATTGCTCCTCTATTTCTAAAAATTATCTCATTTCGATGGCAACATATTCCTGCTTGCCAGGTCCTGTATAATCAGCACGAGGGCGGATCAGACGGTTGTTGTCATACTGCTCAAGAATATGCGCAAGCCATCCGGATACACGGCTTACAGCAAAAATTGGCGTGAACAGATCATGGTCGATGCCAAGGCTGTGATAGACGGATGCAGAATAGAAGTCCACATTCGGCGGCAGATTCTTTTCGCCTGTCACGATTTCTTCGATCTTAGTGGACATATCGTACCAGTGTGGTTCGCCAGTAAGCTCAGTCAGTCTCTTGGACATTTCTCTCAAGTGCTTCGCACGAGGGTCTCCCTGACGATAAACACGGTGTCCGAAGCCCATGATTTTTTCTTTGTTTGCAAGCTTTCCGCGGATTGCCGGCTCAACATTTTCGAGAGTGCCGATTTCAGTCAGCATCTTCATAACAGCTTCATTTGCTCCTCCGTGAAGAGGTCCTTTCAGCGCACCGATGGCAGCGGTAACACCTGAATATACATCAGAAAGTGTTGCAACGCATACACGTGCAGTGAAAGTTGATGCATTTAGCTCATGGTCAGCGTGCAGGACAAGCGCCTTGTTCATCGCTTCTACCGCAACTTCATCAGGCTCATCGCCAGTCAGCATGTAAAGGAAGTTTGCCGCGAAATTAAGGTCTTCTCTTGGTGCGATTGGCTCAAGACCTTTCCTGACTCTTGCGAATGCCGTAACGATTGCCGGCATTTTAGCCTGCAGACGGATCGCCTTTCGGTAATTCGCTTCTTTTTCCATTACATCGGCTTCATCATCATATAAGCCTAAAAGAGATACAGCCGAGCGAACGGCAGCCATCGGATGGACTTTATCGATCGGGTACATCTTGAAATGCTCGAGCACTTCCTTAGGCAACGCTGCATTTTCTGCAAGCTGCTTCTTCAATTCGTCCAATTCTGCCGCTGTAGGAAGCTTGCGGTGCCATAATAGGTAAATCACTTCTTCGAAACTAGCATTTTCAGCTAGATCGTCAATGTCATAGCCAACATAAGTCAGCGTATCATCGATGATAGAACTGATAGAAGATGTTGTTGCCACTACCCCTTCAAGACCACGTGTTACTGTCATACTCAATCTCTCCTTTGTAGTTTAATTTCCCCATATCCCATAATTTGTCTGTATGTGAATTGCTGTTCAGGACAGCGATCAGAAAAAAAGAAATTTCTGACACTTTATACGAAAAGCCGAACCATACGCCGGCGACAGACCGATTCAGACCGGATTTGCCATACACAAGATGGTATCGAGCGCTTGCTCAGGCAGCCGGCAAAAAAAGAAAATGCTTACATTTTATAAAATGAAAAAAACCGTGGATTCCCGCTTCTCTCCCTAGCCTATAGAGGGAATGGAAGCAGTTACAAGTCCTATTATAAACAATTATCTGACATTTGTGAATGAAAACAACTTAATTCAGCAGAAAATATTATTTTAAAAAAAGGCTATTTAATAAAATCAAAGATTTTCATTGCTGCATAGGCAATACCTGCCCCGATCAGCGGACCGACAGCTACACCTTTAAAAATTGAGACCGCTAGGATCGTTCCCAGGACGAGTGCAGTTGTGATATGAGGATCTTCAGCCAGCAATGTAACGCCGCCTTTTGCAAGTAGAGCAACTGCCATTCCGGAAATGAGGGCAATCCATGCATATGGCGATTTAAATGCACCAGATAAATCCTTGAAGCCAATATCACCGCTGGCAATCGGAGCCAGGACGGCAATCGTAATGACCGTCACACCCCAGTTAATGCCCTTTCCCTGGAGAAGCGAGAATGTCTTTGCTTCAAACCCCGCAATCTTCATTACAACAAGGACCAATACCGCGATGATTAATGATTGGTTCTTGGCCACAAAGGCAATCACCAGCAAAGTTAGTAAAAATAGCATAGGCTCTAGCATAAATTGTCATCCTTCCACGGTTAAAACTATTGTAACATAATTAAAAATATTACACCAAACAAGTAATGCCCCTCGTTTTCCATCTATTAATATACGCTGCAGGTAATTGTCCGTATTCACTATTAATTTCTTCAGTCCCTGTCAGGTTTTTAAAGGGATTTTCAGAAGGAAGTCGAATCTTTTTTATGGACAGACGTATATTGTAGAAAAGCTTTCAGGACTGGCAGCTTTCAGGACTGACAACAGGTAATAGCACCCACATGATTGCCCATTCCAAAAGGAGGAACCTGCTTGAATCTCGTATATCTTAATCGAACACTGCGCTTTCTTCTGGTCATCAGCGTGATTGTCGCAGGAGTATTTGCATTATTTTTTGTCTCAAAGGTCACCTATCCATTCATCATTGGATTCCTGATTGCATTTATGATGAACCCGCTCGTCAACTTTTTTCAAGAACGGGTGAAAATGCCGAGAGCCCTAGCAGTAATCATCGCCCTTGTCCTGATCATGTCCTTGTTTGCCGGACTGATTACTTTGCTTATTGTCGAAATCGCATCAGGAGCCGAATATCTGGCGATGGTTGTTCCCGAACACCTTGTTACACTGATTGATTACATAGAGCACTTATTCGCTGCACAGCTCATTCCTCTTTATAACCAGCTGGCTGGAATGTTCCAGAACCTTGACGCGGATCAGCAGGATACGATCATGAATAATATCCAGAATGTCGGCGCCAACATCGGGACCACTGCAGGGAATTTCATCAAGAACTTTTTCGAAAAAATCCCGAATATCCTTTCATGGTTCCCAAATGCAGCTACTGTTCTCATTTTCTCTCTGCTGGGAACTTTCTTCATCAGCAAAGACTGGTACAGATTATCTGCATTGAGTAACCGGCTGCTGCCGAACCGGGCAAGGACAAGCAGCAGAACCGTTTTCATCGATTTAAAAAAGGCGTTATTCGGATTCGTGAAGGCTCAGGCTACCCTGATATCGATCACAACGGTCATCATCCTGATCGGCCTGCTGATCCTTCGTATCGATTACGCGATCACGATTGCCCTTGTCACAGGGATTGTCGATATTATTCCCTATCTTGGCACGGGTGCAGTCTTTGTTCCATGGATCATCTATGAAGCAATCGCCGGTGATATGGCTACCGCCCTCGGTTTAGGTGTTTTATATATTGTCGTCCTCGTGCAGAGGCAGGTGATGGAGCCGAAAATTCTGTCCTCCAGTATTGGCCTGGATCCGCTCGCCACTTTGATTGCTCTATTTGTCGGCTTCAAGACCATCGGCTTCCTTGGTCTGATCGTCGGTCCAGTCGTCCTGGTTGTTTTCAATACCCTGCAGCGGGCGAATGTATTCCAGGATATATGGACATTCATCAAAGGAAAAGATGAAGTGATTATTAAATGATAATATTAATGCCGGACCTGTCACCAAAAAGACCTTTTTAGGATTACCTGATCCTGTCCCTGCATCTATAACAAAAAAACAAAACGCCAACCTTTAAGTGTTGGCGTTTTTATGTTAGCGGATTACCTTAATGGTTCCTCTATCAATCCAGTTGCGGAATAGTTTCAGCATCAATGCTTTGAAGAACTTCCTGGTTGGCGGCGCCAGGAGCAAACACCCCAGGGCATCGGTGATGAATCCAGGTGTCAGAAGCAGGGTTCCTCCAATTAGGATGCTTACTCCATCCAAGATTACATCTCCTGGCATCATGCCTTTTCTTAATTGGTCCTGTGTTCTTCTTATGGTTTCCAATCCCTGCTGCTTCGCCAGGTAAGCCCCGAGGAACCCGGTCAGGATAATGAGGGCTATTGTCGGCCAAATGCCGATTGTCTGTCCGGAAAGAAGCAGGACCCCAATCTCAGCAGTCGGAACAATAACTAAAATCAAAAAAATGTATTTCATTTTACACCTCAATGTGTTGGGATAGCGTGTCCTTCTATTATACGTGGCGAACAGGCGATAATACAATAATATGATTGCCCAGACCTCTAAAGACATGAAAGCTTGGTGAACACTAGTATTAGATTTCATGGAAGATATAATGCGGGTGACTTCGGACATTTTCTGCAGGTTCAGCCTCTGTTTTGTCCGAACATGGGGCGACTTCGGACATTTGCTGCAAGAGCAGTCTCTGTTTTGTCTGAACATGGGGTGACTTCGGACATTTTCTCCAAGTTCTGCTGCTTTTTTGTCCGAACATGAGGTGCCTACGGACATTTCCTGAAGAATCAACCGCTGTTTTGTCCGAACATAGAACATCTACGGACATTCCCTGCAGGTTCAGCCTCTGTTTTGTCCTAACGCGGGGCGACTTTGTCTGAAAATATAAATAAAAGCGTGAAATCTGTATGATTTCACGCTTTTCACTGGATTATTCAACTTATAATACGCTTGCGTGTCCTTTGTAAATGACACCTCTTGCAGAGTCAACGGTGATTTCCTGGCCATCCTTGAACAGGTTCATCGCATTTTCCACGCCTACGATGACTGGGATTCCAAGGTTCAGTCCGACAACAGCTGCATGGCTTGTCAAACCGCCCTCTTCCGTGATCAATGCGCTGCACTTTTCAAGGGCAGGTACCATTTCGCGGTCTGAGCCAATGGTTACAAGGATGTTGCCTTGTTTTACCTTGCTGATCGCTTCTTGTGCATCTTTTGCCACGACTACTCGTCCGTATGCAGATTTGCGGCCAATACCTTGTGCTTTTGCCAGGATATCGCCAACCACATGGATTTTCATCAAGTTGGTTGTGCCTGCTTCTCCTACTGGAACACCAGCAGTGATGACTACTAGGTCACCATGGGAAACATATTCGCTATTGACACTTTCCTCCACAGCACTTGCAAGCATTTCATCCGTCGTTTCTGCCTTTTCCCCAAGCTGTGGATATACTCCCCATACGAGGGCAAGACGGCGGACCACATGGTCATTAGAAGTAACAGCAATGATTGGTGCCTTTGGACGGTACTTCGAAATCATGCGTGCTGTATGTCCGCTTTCAGTTGGTGTGATGATGGCATTGACTTCTAAATTAAGCGCCGTATGCGCAACCGATTGTCCAATAGCATCAGTGATATTGTGTTCTGTCTCTTTACTGCGGAATGACAGCAATTCTTTATGATTAAGTGCTTCTTCTGCGCGAGAAGCGATATTGTGCATAGTCTGAACAGCTTCTACCGGGTATTGCCCAGCTGCTGTTTCACCAGATAGCATGATGGCGTCAGTTCCATCGAAAATCGCATTCGCAACGTCACTAGCCTCTGCGCGGGTCGGGCGCGGGTTACGCTGCATGGAATCGAGCATCTGTGTAGCAGTAATGACTGGCTTTCCTAGTGTATTGCACTTTTTGATCAGGTCCTTTTGAACGAGTGGTACCTCTTCTGCTGGAATTTCCACTCCAAGGTCTCCACGGGCAACCATCAATCCATCAGAAACTTCGAGGATTTCGTTGATGTTGTCAACGCCTTCCTGGTTTTCAATCTTAGGAATGATCTGGATATGTGATCCGTTGTTTTCTTCCAATAGCTGGCGGATTTCCAATACATCAGTCGCGCGGCGCACAAATGATGCTGCAATGAAGTCCACTCCTTGTTCGATTCCGAATAGGATATCTTTTGCATCCTTCTCCGTAATTCCTGGAAGATTCACAGAAACACCCGGCACGTTTACACCTTTTTTATTTTTAAGTGTACCCGTGTTCAGGACTTTCGTCTTGATTTCATTATTTTCCTTGTCGATGCTGATTACTTCAAGACCGATTAAGCCGTCATCAAGGAGGATTTTCGCACCTGGATGGACATCATCAATCAACTGGTCATAAGTAACAGAGAACTTATCAACTGTACCAAGAACCTCTTTCATTGATACGATGCATTCTTGACCTGTAGTCAGCTCGATCGCACCATTCTCCATATCGTTTGTGCGGATCTCAGGGCCTTTAGTATCAAGCAGGATACCTACCTTCTTCCCTGTTTTCTCCGCAGCTTCTCTGATATTCTTGATACGCGCTGCATGTTCTTCATGATTTCCGTGCGAGAAATTCAAGCGGGATACATTCATTCCTGCTTCAATCAGCTGAGTTAATTTTTCTACACTTTCACTTGCGGGACCAATCGTACAAACAATTTTTGTTTTGCGCATAGATTGCAACCTCCTGGTTTACTGTAAAAGAAATTAAATAGAAAGCTCTTTTGATAATTTATATAAGTTCAAATCAAGAGTGTGTTCTTTTGCCAGAGCTTCAATGATGTCATAGTCCACCAGCTGGTTCTTCTCCATACCGACAGCCCGTCCGCCTTTTCCTTCCAATAGAAGCTCTACTGCACGGGCTCCAAGACGGCTGGCCAGTACACGGTCAAATGCAGTCGGAGAACCGCCACGCTGCACATGCCCAAGAACCGTTACTCTCGTATCGAAATCTGTTTCTTCCTTTAATTTCTTAGCGAATTCATAGCCGTTCATGACACCTTCAGCAACAACGATGATACTGTGCTTCTTACCGCGTTCATGTCCTTTTTTAAGACGGCCGGCAATGTCCTTCATATCATGAGGGTCTTCTGGTATAAGGATTGTTTCAGCTCCGCCTGCCAAACCTGCCCACAGTGCGATATCACCAGCATTACGTCCCATAACTTCCACGACAAAGGTTCTTTCATGCGAAGAAGCGGTATCGCGGATTTTGTCAATTGCATCGATTACTGTGTTTAGTGCAGTATCGAAGCCGATTGTAAACTCCGTGCCTGGAATATCATTATCAATTGTCCCTGGAACGCCGACACATGGAAAACCTTGCTCTGTCAGGGCCTTTGCACCACGGTAGGATCCGTCGCCGCCAATGACGACCAGGCCGTCAATGCCGAATTTCTTTAGCTGTTCGATTCCTTTTTGCTGGCCTTCCTTCGTCTTGAATTCTTCACTGCGTGCGGAATAAAGGAATGTTCCTCCACGATGGATAATGTCACCTACGGAACCCAGTTCAAGTTTTTCGATATTTCCATTCATCAATCCAGCGTAACCACCGATTACACCATAAACCTCGACATCATGGAAAATACCCTTTCTTACTACAGCACGAACAGCAGCGTTCATCCCAGGCGCATCCCCGCCGCTCGTCAAAACACCAATTCTTTTCATTTTTTCATTCACCTCATTCGGTATCATCTATGTACTTTGCTGCTCTTTCGAATGGTTCCTTCAATATTGCAACTGTAAAATTCATGGAAGTCTACTTTTTACTCTTGAATATAAAAGCAACGAATCCGGAAAAACATACATAAAACTAATTACTGTGTATTCTGTTAGCTTCTCTTATTATGAACAGAATACCCGGGAATATTTCTAAAATAACATGTAGGGTGCGGTATCTCAACTGAATCCTCAATATTGACAATAAGTTGGAATTATCACGTAATTGCAAGCGCTTTAATAGGATGCTGCTGGGAAAAAGACAAGCCCCAGCAAGTTTCTCTGAAAAAAATAAAACGTGCTGTCAGCACGTTTTATTTTACCCCGATAAATTCTGTTGGAAACGAAAACTCGCCAATTCGTTTATATTTCTCATAGCGCTGGCTCAGCAATGTCTCTTCATCCAAAACCAGCAGCTCTGACATCGAGTCTTTTAAAATTTTATCCATATACTTTGCCTGCTGCTTCAAATCTTTATGTGCTCCGCCTTTTACCTCTGGGATGATTTCGTCAATGATCCCCAGTCCTTTGAGGTCAGGAGCAGTGATTTTCATCGTTTCAGCAGCTTTCTTCGCTAACGAAGAATCCTTCCAAAGAATCGCTGCCGCGCCTTCTGGTGAGATAACGGAATATGTGGAGTTTTCCAGCATGTGAATATAATTGCCTACACCCAGTGCAAGAGCTCCGCCACTTCCGCCTTCCCCGATGACCACACAAATGACCGGGACCTTCAAGCCGGCCATCTCGAACAGATTGCGGGCGATCGCTTCGCTCTGTCCCCGTTCTTCGGCAGCTTTTCCTGGATAAGCTCCCTTCGTATCAATGAAGCAAATGATCGGCCGCCTGAATTTTTCAGCCTGCTTCATCAAACGCAAAGCTTTACGATAGCCCTCCGGATGCGGCATGCCAAAGTTCCTGCGGATATTTTCCTTTGTATCTTTTCCGCGCTGATGGCCAATGACGGTTACCGGATAGCCATGGAACTTGGCAATACCGCCAACAATCGCTTCATCGTCCCCAAAGGTCCTGTCACCGTGACATTCAAAGAAGTCTGTGAAAAGCAAAGAGATATATTCAAGTGTTGTCGGACGATTTGGATGACGGGCAATCTGCACCCGGTCCCACGGCTTCATGTTCTCATAAATTTCTGATTCAAGCTTTTGCAGTCTCGCTTCTAACTTATCTATTTCAGATGTGAGATCCACATCCGTATTTTTGGTAAATTCCTTGAGCTCACTGATTTTTTTTCTTAATTCCAATACCGGTTTCTCGAATTCTAGTTCTCCTGCCATTCGAACGTCCCTCCTGGCTGATGGATTTCAAGTATTCCCGCAATCTTTTCCTTCATTTCGACTCTCGAAATCACTGCATCAAGCTGCCCATGCTTCAGCAAAAACTCTGCTGTCTGGAAGTCTTCCGGCAGTTCTTCTCGAATTGTCTGTTCAATGATCCTTCGTCCTGCGAAGCCAATCAGGGCTCCTGGTTCAGCGAAATTATAGTCCCCCAGACTGGCAAAGCTTGCAGAAACTCCTCCAGTGGTAGGATGAGTCATAATCGAGATGATCAGCCCTCCGTTATCGCTGAATCTTTTCAGTGCGACGCTAGTTTTCGCCATTTGCATCAGGCTCAATACACCTTCCTGCATCCTTGCTCCGCCTGACGCGGTAAAGATGATGAATGGAATGGACAATTCATCAGCCTTCTCGATCGCTCTTGCAATCTTTTCACCTACAACCGATCCCATGCTTCCCATCCTGAAAGTAGCATCCATGATCGCGATTGCGGCCTCATATCCGTTAACAGTCCCTATGCCTGTGACTACCGCTTCATTCAGACCCGTTTTTTCCCGGTCCTTTTCAAGCTTTTCTTCGTATCCCGGAAAACCGAGCGGATTGCCGGAGACCATTTCACGGTCCAGTTCACGGAAGCTTCCTGAATCCAGAAAACTTTCGATTCGTTCAGCTGAATTCATTTGATGATGATAACCACACTGTATACAAACCTTGCAGTTTTTATTCAGTTCTTTCGTATACATGATTTTTTTGCAGTTCGGGCATTTAGTCATGATTCCTTCAGGAACATCCTGCTTCGCTGCTTCAGAAGGAATTGTCGCGTACTTTTTCTTTTTCGTTTTCGTAAAAAGTTCCTTAAGCAATGTATAACCCCCTCCGAATAATACTGGTTGTTTTGTAATATCCTAAATTTGCAAGGCTTTACTTCCGCTTATTTTTGCAGTTGCGAAAAAACCTTTAGTCACAAAGCACTAGGTGGTCAGACCACTACAGCAAAAAAGAAAGAGAGTCTGCCATCCTGGCATCATAGGCATGTCCACAAGTATATAACATCCTCTCTTCGAAAGATGTTACTTCATGTCGTCATTCCGTCGACATTTTCCGCAGCATGCGATGCCTATTCAGGATCAGTTCTCCGTTCTTTGTTGCAAGCGCGTCCAGCAACAGATGGTATTCTTCTTTTTCAGCTGGAATTGCTTTCAGCTCAAGTGCCTTGTAATAATCATTCAATATATACCAAATTCGATAAAAAAGGTGATTGTCAGCAAGTTCGGCAATTCTCCTGAAAAATTCCTCGTCCTCAAAATTATGGTCATCAATCCAGACCTTTAATCTTCTGATTTCATCTTCCCGAATCTTTTCAGCCGCCAGGTATAGACAATCTGCCTCGATCATGTTTTTCGTTTCCACCACATCATCTTTGGCTTTTTTATCCTGCAGGATAAAGGTGCTTAATAATTGGACCAGCTGGTTGCCGCGGAAGTCCCTTATAAAGGTTCCTTCTCCCCTTCTTGTCTCGATCAGCCCGAGAAGTTCAAGGGCGCGCAAAGCTTCGCGAACAGAGGAGCGCCCAGCATTCAGGCGCTCTGAAAGTTCACGTTCGGAGGGAATTTTATCTCCGGGCTTCAAGCCGTCTTTATTAATCATTTCCCTTAGCTGCCTGACGATTTCCACATATACTTTCGTGCTCTTTTCAGGCTGTGCCACTAAGAAATCACTCACCTTTTCCTATCAATGCAAGGCGTTCAGTACGCTCCCTGACTTCCTGTGGATCCACTTTGATTCGTGCAACCCCGGTCTCCATCGCTGCTTTCGCGACAGCTGCGGCAACAGCCGGTGCTACACGGGGATCGAATGGACCAGGGATGACATAATCGCTTGAAAGCTCCGATTCCTCAATCAGCCCTGCGATGGCTTCCACAGCAGCCACTTTCATCTTTTCGTTGATATGGGTAGCCCTTGCGTCCAATGCCCCACGGAAGATTCCAGGGAAAGCGAGAACATTATTCACCTGATTAGGAAAATCGGAACGGCCAGTACCAATTACAGCCGCACCAGCAGCTTTTGCTTCCTCTGGCATGATTTCCGGCACCGGATTGGCCATCGCAAAGATAATTGAATCATTATTCATCGTCTGGACCATTTCTGAAGTCAGTGCTCCGGCAACAGAAACGCCAATGAATACATCAGCACCTTTGATCGCATCAGCCAGGGACCCTTCGACGTTGTCACGGTTAGTGAATTTCGCCACTTCGTCCTTTATGGCATTCATGCCGTTCGGGCGTCCTTCGTAAATTGCGCCTTTGGTATCACACATAATGATGTCACGGACACCGTATGAATACAGAAGCTTGATGATGGCAATTCCTGCAGCTCCTGCTCCGTTGGCAACTACCTTGATTTCATTCATTTTTTTCCCGACAATTTTCAGCGCATTGACGAGGCCTGCCACGGTCACAATCGCCGTTCCATGCTGATCATCATGGAAGACAGGGATATTCGTCTCTTTTTTCAATCGTTCTTCTACTGCAAAACAGTTTGGGGCAGCAATATCCTCCAGGTTCACACCGCCGAATGTTGGTTCAAGCAGCTTCACCGTTTCAACAATTTTATCCACATCCGTCGTGTTTAGACAGATGGGAAAAGCATCAACACCAGCAAAGCTTTTGAAAAGAACCGCCTTTCCTTCCATTACAGGAAGCGCGGCTTCAGGACCGATATTCCCCAGTCCAAGGACAGCAGTGCCATCGGAGACGACCGCCACCATATTGCCCTTCATTGTATAATCAAAAACAGTTTCCGGCTTATCATATATTTCCTTGCACGGCTCCGCGACACCCGGAGAATAGGCAAGGCTTAAATCTCTGGCATTCCTTACAGGCACTTTCGATTTAGACTCTAATTTCCCTTTATTCACACGATGCATGTGCAAAGCTTCTTCACGTAAAGTCAACTCAGGTCCACTCCTTAATTATGGGCTCTCTCCGACAATATCATTGCATTCATCATATTCCGCACTCTTGACTACGGCAGATTCTCTTCGATGAAAAATGCGAAAGATCAGCGACACAATAATAGGCGAACGGCCTGATTATTTATAAAAGCTGCCTACTTCAGTGGTCTGACCACACATATCCTTTTCCAATATAACACATCTATTATACTTGTAAAGAACTAATTTTTCAGGACAACATTCTTGTCGCCCAATACCTTCTTTAATTCTTCCACACTTCCCCGGTCTGTGTTCACGCTGAATTCATTTGGCAACATCATTGATTTTTCGGTCTCTTCGTTATACACAATAACCGGAACAGTACCATGATGTTTTTTCAAAAAAGCTTTAAGCTCATTCATTTTGCCGGTGCTGTCAGCGCCCCTCGCGATTCGCAGATACAAAACCGGCTTTTTCTGTCCGTTTTTTTCTGCTTCTTTTTCAATGTCCAGCACTTGCTGTACGATAAATTGGCTCCTTCCGTCCCGTTCATCGAACTTTCCTTCCAGCAGCGCCATTTCTCCCTGTTTCAGTACATGTCCATACTGCTTGTAAACTGCTGGGAAAACAACCGCTTCTGATTCTCCGCTTGCGTCACTGAGAGTGAGGAAGGCCATGGCTTCTCCTTTTTTGGTACGGATTTTCTTCTGCTCCGTTATATAGACGCCAAGCCTTATTTTGCTCCCCGGGGACTTTGACGCAATCTTTTTAACCCCGGCGGCCTCGAACTCCTTCTCATGGATGGAAACAGGATGCCTGGAGAGATAGACTCCCAGGACCTCTTTTTCAAGGCTGAGCTTGTCTTCTATTCGCATCGGGTCAACCTCTATATACTTCGGCTTCAGGGAAAACTCCGCTTCAGCGAACATATCGATCTGTCCGGAGTCATCCGGAGCTACGAGCTGTGCGTGTTCAATCGCCACATCAATTGTCGCTAAAAGGACGGCACGGTCCTGCCCGAATTCATCGAAAGCACCTGAATAGATCAGAGCTTCCAGCACTTTTCTTGTTGCAGCTTTGTGCGGTACACGGATGCAAAAGTCGAAAATATCCTTGAAATGCCCATTTCGTCTCGCCAGGAATATTTCCTTGAGTGATGCAATTCCGACGCCTTTGATTCCTGCCAGACTGTAACGCACACTGTCTCCTTCCGGCTGGAAGCTGAAAGCGCTTCTGTTGACCGATGGAGGCAGGAGCTTAATGTCCATTTGCTGCAGCTCCCTTGCATACTGGGCGATTTTCGCGTCATTGCCGATGGCGGAAGTCAGCAGGGCAGCCATGAAGTAAAGCGGATAATGGGTTTTGAGATAGGCGAGCTGATAGGCAATCATGCTGTAAGCGACAGCATGGCTGCGGTTGAATCCGTAATTGGCGAAACGGACGATTAAATCATAGACCAGTTGCGCTGTCTGCGCATCGTAACCCTTCTTTAATGCCCCATTAACGAAATGTTCCCGTTCCTGGGAAAGGACTTCCTTCTTTTTCTTCGAAACCGCTCTCCGCAGCAGGTCCGCTTCTCCGAGGGAGAAACCTGCCATCTTTGAGGCAATCTGCATGATTTGCTCCTGGTATACGATGACTCCATATGTATCGTGCAAGATTGGTTCGAGGTCCTTATGATAATAATCGATGGGCTGTCTCCCGTGCTTGCGGTCAATGAACAAAGGAATATTCTCCATCGGGCCCGGACGGTAAAGCGCATTGACTGCGACGATATCTTCAAACCGTGTTGGTTCCAGCCTTGTCAGTACTTTCCGCATTCCTTCAGACTCAAGCTGGAAAATACCTGTCGTCTCGCCCCTGCCGAGCAATTCAAACGTTTGTTTATCTTCGCCCGGGATATCATGGACCCTGAGCTTTTGACCGGTTTTATGCTGGATTGAATGCAGAATGGAATCGATTAAAGTCAGATTCCTTAAGCCCAGGAAGTCCATCTTCAATAAACCTATTTCTTCAAGATGGTCCATCGAATATTGGGTAAGGAACACTCTGGACTGGCCTGACTGGATCGGCACGACATTCGTTAGCGGCTGTTCGCTGATGACAACACCCGCAGCGTGAGTGGAAGTATGACGCGGCAAGCCCTCAAGTTTTATCGCCGTTTCAAGGATTCTCTTATTTTTTGAAGATTCTTCTATAAACTCCCTGAGTCCGGCTGATTCATTGACGGCATCCTTCAGTGAGATTCCCAGTCTTGAGGGAACAAGTCTGGAGAGCCGTTCGAGTTCCTTAGTGTTCAAACCGAAAACCCGGCCTACATCCCTGAGCGCTGCCTTGGCTGCAAGTGTTCCGAATGTAGCGATCTGAGCGACATGGAGCTCTCCGTATTTTGCCGCGACATATTCTATGACCTCATCCCTGCGATTATCAGGAAAATCGATATCGATATCGGGCATTGAGATCCGTTCAGGATTCAAGAACCTTTCGAAAAGAAGATTATGTTCAATTGGGTCAGCATCGGTAATGAACAGCACATAGGATACAATTGATCCGGCTGCTGAACCACGGCCAGGACCGATCAGAATCCCCTTTTCTCTCGAATACTTGATAAAATCCCATACAATCAAGAAATAATCGCTGAAGTTCATTTTTTTAATGATGGATAGTTCATATTGAAGTCTTTCCACATGCTGCCGTGAGGGATTTCCGTAACGTTTTTCAAGACCCTGGAAACAGAGTTCCTCAAGCATCCCATCGGCACTTTTTCCCGGTTCGACCGGAAACTTCGGCAAATGCCTTGTACCAAAGTCAAGCATGACATTGCACTCTTCAGCTATTTTCAGCGTGTTCTCCAAGGCTTCTGGATACTCCGAAAACAAATCGCTCATTTCTTTTGCGGGTTTCAGGTAAAATTCACTGCTTCCAAGTTTTTCACGAGCGTCATCCTGGAGTTTATCGCCATTCTTGATCGCAAGAAGGCACTCCTGGGCAAAGGAGTCCTCTTTTTCCAAATAATGCACCTGGTTCGAAGCAGCCAATGGCGTATTTGTTTCCGAGCCTATACCAGCCAGTTGTTTGACCAACTCCTTCTGCCCGGGAAGACCGTGATCCTGTATGGCCAGATAAAAGTTTTCCGTCCCAAAGATTTGTTTATATAAATCAACAGTATTTAATGCTTTATCTCTTTCCCCATTTGCCAAATAGTATTCTATTTCACCCCTGGTACCTGGTGTCATCGCAAATAGTCCCGCGGCATAATGCTTCAGCCACTTCACCGGGATTCCTTCGGGGGATTTCGTCTGTACAGCACTTGAAATTTTGATCAGATTCTGGAATCCCTCATTGTTTTTCGCAAGGAGAACAAGCGGGAAGGATTCATTTTCAAGAGAGGTACTGACAACATCAACTGTCAGGCCCAGCAATGGCTTGATTGAATTCCTCAGGCATTCTTTATAAAATGCAACCGTTCCGTACATTACATTATGATCCGTCAGAGCGAGTGCGGAAAAGCCTTTTGCCTTTGCATCGCGGACTAGCTGCTCGACTGTAGCCGTACTGGTGAGCAGGCTGAATGCACTATAGACATGAAGGTGAATAAACGGCATATCTCTCACACCCTTTAAAGGTAAGGTTTATCTTCTTTCATTATAGGCTTTTAAGGCAAAAAAAGAAAATATGTTCTCCTTTGTTCACATAACTTTAAACATATTGAAGCCAGATTGTCCATAAGATGAAGTACGAAGAAAAAATCGATTTTTTTAAAAGGGTGTATACGATGAACCAGCCATTTATCCCAGGTTTGTTTGAAGCATATTTCATTGCGCTAGGTGTTTTGCTTGGCGGCTCTTTAATCGGAGGATTGGCCGCTTTTTTAACAGGACAGCCTTTAATGACGGAAATCGCCCGTTTCTCCAGCTCCATCAGGATCTGGGCCATCATCGCTGCAATTGGCGGCACATTTGATACGGTCTATAGCTTTGAAAAAGGACTTTTGCATGGAGAAACAAAGGATATTTTCAAACAGTTCCTATTGATCCTTACTGCCATGGGCGGAGCGCAGACCGGTGCTCTTCTCATTGACTGGCTGACACAGGAGCATGTTTGATATGAGGGTTCCTCCTTATTACCGAAGGCCAGAATGGCAGCGATTCTTTTCCGGTGCAGCAGTTGGCGCACTCGTCAGCTGGGTTTTGTTTTTATATATGAATGGATCTTGGATGGAAAAACACGCGAAAACGATCGAGCAGCAAAAAGATGAAATCGCAGACTTGAAAAGTGACATCGAAATCTGGATGGAGGATTATGAAGAGTTAAACAAAAAGAACGAGGAAAAGCTCACCGTGCAGGAAATCAAGGTGAAAATCGTAAATGATAAAAAGTATAAACAGCTGGATACGCTCAGCATCTACGAAATCGAGGAGGAGACCAAAGGCCAGCTAAACATGCTCCTCGCCAAAGACCTAGATTCGGTTTTTAAAAGCCGGGAACTGATCACAAAGGTGATTGAAAACAAATCGATCAAGATCAGTGACAAACGCTATAAGCTAAAAATCAAATCAATGGTCATTTATACATCAGTCAGCATTTTGGTGGAAATCAGTCTGGATTGATAAGGTGAGCGTGTCCGTATTTGTGACTGTTTTTGATGAGAACATTGGTCACGGATAATCGTTTTTAGGACAGGTATAGCGAAGATGACCGGAAAGCTGTCATAATTCCTGCGTTTTTTTGACAGCTTTGAGCTCTGAACCCTGGAAAGCTGTCATAATTACTGCGTTTTCTTGACAGCTTTGAGCTCTACACTCTGATACCTGTCATAATCACCGCGTTTTCTTGACAGCATTGAGTTCCGAACCCTGCAAGCTGTCACAATAACCACGTTTTTTTGACAGCTTTGAGCTCGAAACCCGGAAACCTGTCAAAATCACCGCGTTTTCTTGACAGCATTGAGTTCTGAACGATTAAGCCCATATAATTGTG
>JAGGQZ010000004.1 GCA_018613055.1 Chryseobacterium sp. ISL-80
TATTACTATGCCTAGCTGAAACATACTTCGGACAGCTTTTGCTTGTTTACCCTGAAACCTGTCCGAACTCAGGGCTACTTCGGACAGCTTTTGCTTGTTTACGCTGAAACCTGTCCGAACTCAGGGCTACTTCGGACAGCTTTTGCTTGTTTACCCTGAAACCTGTCCGAACTCAGGGCTACTTCGGACAGCTTTTGCTTGTTTAACCTGAAACCTGTCCGAACTCAGGGCTACTTCGGACAGCTTTTGCTTGTTTACCCTGAAACCTGTCCGAACCCTTATGCTCCGTCAATTAATAATAAAAAACCTTTTATGATCAGAGATGATTTTTTTACATTATTCATAATAAGTATCACAAGTCCTACCAGTTGATACATAATTCTTCTTTAGAATTCTAGTTATTGTCTTCTTGCTAACTTTTTCTTTGCACCATTCATAGATTATCTGCGTAGTAATTTTAATTTCAGGAAAAAGCACTTTTAATTCCTGGATATATCGCAGAACGGCTTGATCAATCCTTTCCTGTTCACTACATTTACCGCAGACTAAGTCATAGTTTTTAATCACTGTATTAAAAGACCCACAAGCCCTGCAATGCATCCCCTTTTCCAACCGATCATAATCATATTCGGGCAGAGTGGTAAACGGATTTTTATCCTGGTGCAATGAGAGCAATTTTTGGGCGAGTAATTTATAGTTTTCGTCTAACTTAGAAGGTGTATCATTTAGTTCTTTTAAAAAGCGGTTGATCTGGGTTGGTAGGATGATTGGTTGGTCCATTGGGGCTTGGTAAAGTGTGAATTCGGGATTGTTGAAAACCACAGAGGCCTGGACGAGTTAATTTAATTTGAGGTTCTGAAGGAGTTGGCGAAAGAGTGTCTCGCTTCGCTTTAATTGTATGACTGGATTTCTGTATTCTTTGCCACTTTTCAATGAGTAAAATTTGTCTGATTCCAGATAAAAATCACCTTCGTGATATTTCACATCCAATAGATGTATCAATCCCCCAGAGATTATTACCTTATCAATTTGAAAATAAGAATTGTTCACCTGTAGCAGAAGGTCATCTATTATATACCTTTCCTCAGAGAGCTGTTCAGTTAACACATCAAATTCAAGCTCCCCTCTATACCCTTTTTCCAAATTCGCATAATGAAATTTATCCCCGGCAGTCAACTCCATTCGCGTATTCAGATAGCGCATAACTACTAATTCCTTAGATTCACTTCTTTTTTTAAGTAACATACTCCACTTCCTTTCTTTAAGCTTATTTTAATCTAAACTGCCATTTGTTTTTGTGAATGTTTCGTTAATTTTTTCGTAGGTATTAAAAAAAACCGCCTGGAATCATTCCTCCAGACGGGTTTCCCTTCTTATTCTTCCTGCTTAATTGCTGCTTCGATCCTGTTTTCGGTCTTGTTTTCGCGAATCTCGTCTGCCAGTGCATCGATGCTGTGTCTGACATTGGCTTTTCCTGAGAAGTTCTCGATTAGTTCTTTTACGTCGATACCTGATGATGCTTTTAGTGATTCCTGGAGTGTCGACATCAGGTTTGTGGCATAGCCTGTTACTTTGTTTGCTCCGCCATTGGCCTCACTGCCGCCTGTATCGACAACGGTGATCTTGTCAATATTGCCAAGTGGTGCTGCCACTTGCTTCGCGTATTCAGGAAGCATTTTCACAATCATGTCGAGGATTGCGGCCTGGCCGAATTGTTCGAATGCTTCTGCAATTTTTTCTTTCGCTTCTGCTTCTGCAAGACCTTTCAGGCGGATGATTTCAGCCTCAGTTTCACCCTGTGCCCGCTCAGCTTCAGCTTTTGCAAGACCATCCATGCGGACTTTTTCTGCTTCGGCACGGGCCATTGCTTCGATACGATATTTATTTGCATCAGCCTCAGCGATTTGCCTTGCTTTGTCAGCTGCTGCAGATTGTTCAACAGAATAGCGGTCTGCATCGGCTTTTTTCTTGACCTCGGAATCATACTGGCGTTCACGGCGCAGGATTTCTTTTTCCTCGAGCTCGATTTGCTTTTGGCGCTCGATGATCTTGACTTGCATTTCCTGCTCTGTTACTTCCTGCTGGGCACGGGCATTTTCGA
This sequence comes from Chryseobacterium sp. ISL-80, assembly GCA_018613055.1. Taxonomy (GTDB): domain Bacteria; phylum Bacillota; class Bacilli; order Bacillales; family Cytobacillaceae; genus Mesobacillus. The sequence goes on from JAGGQZ010000004.1 coordinate 2,102, forward strand.
GGTCATATGCCTGGTCGGCACGTGCCTTGGCAATGTCTTGCTCACGTCGGAATTCAGCCATTTTCAATCCATTGATTTTTTCAGCTTCGGCGATTTCAGTCGCACGTTCAAATTCTGCTTTCTTGGCTTCTTTATCTGCTTCCGCTTTTTTGATGCGTGTTTCTTTTTCCGCATCAGCAGTTGCGATATCTGCATCACGTTTTACCTGGGCAATTCGAGGTTTACCAAGAGAATCAAGGTATCCATTTTTATCCCGGACATCTTTAATCGTAAACGAAACAATCACTAACCCCATTTTTGCAAGGTCCTGGGAAGCAACACGCTGGACTTCCTGGGAGAATTTATCACGGTTTTTATAGATTTCTTCTACAGTCATCGATCCTAAAATCGACCGGAGATGCCCTTCTAATACTTCCTTCGCTTCATTTTCCCTGTCTTCTTTCGTCTTGCCAAGGAACTGTTCGGCAGCTGTGGCGATTTCACTGATGGATCCTCCGATTTTGATAATCGCGGTACCGTCAGCCATAACCGGTACACCCTGTTCTGTGTAAACCTCCGGAGTTGTTACCTCAAGCTTGCTGGACAGCAGGCTGAGCGGACGTGACTGCTGGAACACCGGGAAGATGAACGTACCGCCACCCCTGATGATTTTTATCTTGTTACTCGATTCATCTGTGTGCACATTGCGGCTTCCGAGGAAGCTTCCTGTTACAATCAGTGCTTCATCCGGTCCAGCCGTTTTATACTTTGTGATGAAAACGGCGACCAACGCGATGATTAAAAAGACAACAAAACCAATAACAATAAACATTAGATCCATACCTTCTCCTCCTAAATATAAGTCTCTAAGTCTTCATATAATTTCACTTGCAGCACCCCGTTTTCGATGTCGATGACGAGGACTTTTTTTCCATAAGAAATGTTGGTGTTCGTGAAGCTGACTGCCGGTTTGGAGATGCGGCCGCTAATATTCTCAATCAGGACTTCACCATATCCATCTGCCGGGATCCCGGTAATGACGGTTCCGATTCTTCCCCGCAAGTCACTCTCTTTGTAGACAAGTGACTCCTCGGCATTCGATAAAGGAATCAATACAAACACATTCAATAAAGTGACAAGAATAAGAGCAATAATGGCTGAAGCTCCAGCAATCAACATGCTGTGAAGACCTGTGAAGATTTCTCCTAAATATCCACCTGCAGAAAAAATCGTCACGAATGAAAAAATCACGGTCGGATTCACAAAAGGAATTCCTTCTGTCAGTCCTTCAAGGGCGTCACCGAAAAATAGATAAAGAATCGTGACCACACCTGAAATTACCAATCCGTATAAATAAATCGTTTCTAATGGCATGCCAAACATCTCCATAATTCTCACCCCTTGCTAAAATTGAAATTGGCACCCTCCCTTATTCCATTTATTTCTTGATATGTAATACGATTGGACTGGAAATAGGTTTCAAAACTTTTAAAAATTTGTAGAATAATAGCTAAATCTTCCCTGAAACCTATAAAAAGCCTGTTCCCTATTAATGGGCACAGGCTTACAATTATAAGGCTCGTTTTTCTAAATCCTTCGCTGTTTTGCTTGTTTCCACTTTCTTTTCGTCCCGGAAAGTTCCAAATAAGTAATCGGCAAAAGGTGTGCTGACACCGTACCAGAAGTTTTCATTCTTAAAGTGATGGAGAATATGGACCTTTTTTACCCAACGTCCGAATCTGGTCTTTGGCTTGATCGGCCGGTGGGCAACATAATGCTTCCACTCATAGACCAGCAGCATCGCCATCAGCCCGGTTCCGAACGCAATAGTCCGACTCACGTTATGGGAAACTAGATAAAAAAGAAATGACAGGACCAAAAAGCCGGGCAAGCTATACCATAATGGCAGAAATAGCAGCTTGAGGTTATTCGGATCGGTGTGATGGTCATAGTGGATCCTTTTCATGAACCTTAGGAATAATGGGTTCTTCGGTGCTTTGATATGAAAGAAGAAGCGATGGGTAAAATATTCGCTAAAAGCGAATGTAATCATTCCTATGATGAAAAATAATACCATGTACCATGTCAGGCCTTTCCATATGGACATCCCGATGCCAGTAAATATTAAAACAATCAAGATACTAATATCGGGAAAAAACAAAAAGTCCTTATATAGCTTCTTCATAACACCGCCCCTTTTTTACCGTTTAAACCATTATAATATTATCTGATTATTCAATCAATATAAAAACAACCTGCGAATCACTCTCCGCAGGCGTCAATCATGTTATTTAACTAGTTCTTTACTGTAAATTTTCTTGATCATTCTGATCTGGCCGCGGTGGTTGATTTCATCTTCAAACACATGAAACCATTTGAAGTAATTGTTGCCGGGCTGGTTCCACCACCAATTGGTCTGCTCAAACAACCATTCATCTGAAAGTGTCTGGAATTTATCATATGTTTCACTTCGGACAGTCTGGAGTTCTTCAAGATAATGCTCTAGCGGAAATCCTTTAAAAGCTGCTTTTCCTTTCTCGCCCAGTTCAAGTCCGGCAGATAAAGTTTGCTCTTCTTCTTTGGTAGGGTCACGCTTTTCAAAGGTAATAATTTGATAGATACGTTCGACGGCAGCCATGTGGCCAAGCAGCATGCCGATGGAATTTGCATCATCATGAATGAGGTAATCCAACTCCTCGATTGATAGCCCCTCAACTTCCTCCAGAGTGGTTTTCCGGGTGTAGTTCATCATCGACACCAAATGGCCGAGTGTAGGAGTGAATCCTTCTTTCTGATCAACCAGAAAAATCGTAGACATATCAAACAATCGTTTTTCCTCCGTTTCTGAAACGTTCTGAGATTAATACTATTCGCCCTTTTCCATGATTATCCTTTAATCTCTTTGGATTTTATTCAATTGTAACGGAGCGATTGAGCTCCTATCAGGATTAGAAGCCCGGCCAAGGCACTGAAGAACGTTTCTATTCCATAAAAAAAACCCAGCTAAAAAATTAGCTGAGGCTGAAAAGTTAGATCGCCAAGTCCGGAGAGTTTGCATCTTCATGGTCCTGGGGAGCGATCAATTCATTATAAAAAGTGGCATTTGCCGTGCTAATGTACGGAGCGAGCCACAAGAACCCAATTCCGAAAGTAAAAATCGCAATGAATGCCCATCCTATAAAGCTAAGATTCAGCAGGAAATATTTCCATTTATACCCCTTCATCCTGATTTTACTTTCTGTGATCGCTTCTAGTGCCGAGAGCTGCGGGTTATCTTTAAGCAGGAAAAACACTTGAGAATAGGAAATTCCTTTGATAATGCCAGGGATAATCAATAATAAAGACCACAGGATGGTAAAAAATCCGACGAGGATCGATGTTCCGATGAGCTTCAGTGATAGCTCCCATTTTTTATAAACGGTAAAGATATCGGAGATTTTCGGATCATTCCACCTGGCAATGACCAGAAAGAACCAGTAACTGGCAACTGTCAGCGGGATAAACAAAAATGAGACAAGAAGATTAAGCATATCTGCAATGAGAGGGGTTTCCGTCTGATTCGCCCAATCTGAGAAACCGCCACTCAATATAACCTCAACAATACTCGGAACGATTGCTGTGATCAAAAAGATAATGAACGTTAAGGCGACTCCAATTCCCCACTTTCCTTTCAATGACGCCAGAGACTTCTTTTTAATTTGTGAAATCGATAAACTCATTTTCTTTCCTCCTATAGTTGTTTGTACCGGCAATACGAAGATACACCATGTATATTTAAAATATGATCAACAAATACATTGAATATTTTATGAAACATTCAATGCGTCCCTAAAATCATCGCTGCAAACACACTTTGTTAGGTTTTCATATTGGTTACATGACTATTATATCGGATAATCTTCCTTACCTTTAAATGACTAATTTTTTTGAAATCTCTTCAAACAAAAAAGACCGCAAAGAGACTCGATGAAAATCGATCTCTCTGCAGTCTGAATCTGCTTTTTGTTCCTATTCTTGCATCAGTTTTTCTTTTTTTCCTGTTCCTTGCTTGCCGCTTTCTCAAGTCTCCTGAATCTCCTTAAATCTGCTGGCCTGATTGGCAATGGTTCTTTTTTCAGGAGCTTAAGGATCGCCAACATCAACAGCAGGAGCAAGACTGTGAATGGAAGTGCGGCAATCAAGGAAGCGGTCTGTAATGCTTCCAGTCCGCCTGCATACAAGAGGACTGCAGAGATCGCCGCCATTAGTGAACCCCAGACGATTTTTGCGAATATTGGCGGGTTCAGACTTCCCGAGGTCGTCATGCTTGCAAGTATATAGGTTGCAGAGTCCGCGGATGTTACCAGGAATGTGAAAATCAAGATAATCGATAATATGGACAGAACAGTCGACATAGGCAAGACTTCAAATGTCTTGAATAAAGCAGAGGTTAAATCCGCATCTACTGCCGCAGCAATACCTGTGTTGTTATTGAGGTCATTCCATAAAGCCGTCCCGCCGAATGCCGCAATCCAAAGGCAGGCAATCAAAGGTGGAATCACCATTACACCAAAGATGTATTCCCGTATTGTTCTCCCCTTTGAAACCCGGGCTACGAATGCCCCGACAAATGGCGACCAGGCAATGGCCCATGCCCAGTAGAAGATTGTCCAGTCCCTTGTCCAAGTTCCTTCCTGGTAAGGCTGCAGCCTGAGGCTGTACTGAATGAAGTTGGCAAAATAATCCCCGATTGCGAGCGTGAAGCTTTCCATAATGAAAACAGTAGGTCCGGCAATCAGAACGAACAATAAGAGAACCAGGGCAATTCCCAGATTAAGATTACTCAACATCGCAATTCCTTTATCAAGCCCTGTGGAAGAAGAAATCATATAGGCAATGAAAATGACTAAAATAATGATCATCTGGATTCCGATAGAATTCTCCGTATCAAATACAGCGTTCAATCCGCCATTCATTTGCAGGACACCAAGCCCGACAGAGGTAGCAATCCCCATGACAGTTGCGACAACTGCAAGCGTATCAATAGTGTTTTTCACTGCAGGCTTTGTGCCTGTAATCGGCTCAAGAGCCGTCGAGACCAAGCCATCTTTTTGTTTCCTGAATTGAAGGAAACCAATTACCAATCCCACAATCGCAAAAACGGACCACTGACTAAGCCCCCAGTGGAAAAAGGAATAACCCATAGCAACTCTTGCTGCACTGCGGGATTCTCCTTCAATGTTTGCAAACGGCGTATTAAAGAAATGGCTCATAGGTTCTGCGATTCCCCAGAACACAAGTCCTGCCCCGAATCCAGCTGAAAAAAGCATGCCGATCCAGGTGAAAAAGGAAAATTCAGGTTTCTCCCCTTCCCCGCCAAGCCGAATGGCTCCATACTTACTAACAGCCAGTCCAATCAGGAATAAAACAATAATGAACACGGCCAGCAAATAGAACCAGCCGAAATTAATCGTGGTAAAACCAAATAACTCACCGGCTACTGAGCCAAACTTTTTTGGCATGACAGCCCCAACTACGACGAACAATAAAATCACCGCAGCTGACACTGTAAAAACAAAGTTCGATAAAATATTCTTGAGCATGTCAGCCTCCAAAAGATCTATGATTTTTCAGTTATGTAATATGAAATTATTAAATTCATAAAAGGGAAACACTTATTTAGCCTGCTGCCATGTAATTATTCTGCAATCTTTTCCCCTTAAATATCCAAAGAGAAACTATTTTTTCACACTTATTCAAAGCCAAAAAACGAACGCTTAGAGACCTAAGCGTTCATCCTTTAAAATGTATTGCTTAAAAACTCACGTGTACGTTCTTCAGTTGGGTTTTCAAAAAATTCTTCAGGGTGACCGACTTCGACGATCCGGCCTCCATGCATGTAGACGACCCAATCAGCCACTTCTCTGGCAAAACCCATTTCATGTGTCACGACAACCATGGTCATCCCTTCTTCTGCAAGCTCTTTCATGGTTGCCAAAACTTCTCCGACCAATTCAGGGTCAAGTGCCGATGTTGGTTCATCAAACAACATGATGTCTGGTTTCATCGCAAGGGCCCTCGCGATTGCTACCCTTTGCTTCTGTCCGCCCGACAGCTTTGATGGATAAACCTTCTCTTTATCAGCCAGTCCGACCTTTGCAAGCAGTTCCTTTGCTTCCTTGATCGCCTGGTCCTTATTGACACCCTTCACATGGACTGGTGCCTCTATAATGTTTTCAATCACGTTTTTGTGAGGAAACAGGTTAAAGTGCTGAAATACCATGCCGATTTTCTGGCGCACTTTATTCAAATCATGGCTATCAGCATTTATTTCCTCGCCTTCAATGATAATTTGGCCATTATCTTTGATTTCCAGGAAATTCAGGCAGCGAAGCAAGGTACTTTTTCCAGATCCGCTTGCACCGATCAGGCAGACTACGTCGCTTTCTTTTACAGTTATATCGACATCCTTCAAAACATGAAGGTCGCCAAATGATTTATTCAATTTCTTAACATTGATCATATCTCGTCCGTCCAAAATAGTTTCCCCCTTAATCACTTACGGATAGTTTTTTCTCAAGCAATCCAACCAGAACAGAAATCAAGTAAACCAGGAATAGATAGTAAACGGCAACAATGAGCAGATAGGTCATATTGTCAAAGTCATTTGCACCTTTTGTTGTCGCTACATTGAATAATTCGTACATTCCTATGAAAGCTGCTAGTGATGAATCCTTGAGGCCAATGATGAATTGATTCCCAAGTGGAGGCAAGGCACGACGGAAAGCCTGCGGAAGGATGATTCTTCTCATAGTAAGCGTCCTGCTCATCCCAAGTGAGCGGCCGGCTTCCATCTGTCCTTTGTCAATGGACTGGATGGTTCCCCTGAAAATCTCGGCGATATAGGCACCATTGTGGAACGCAAGACCGAGGGCTACTGACCAGAATGCAGAAATATTCAGATTGGTCATACCAAAATAGAAGATGAAAATCTGGACAATCAACGGAGTTCCCCTGACCAGATAAATATAGACATCTGCAATCCATTCGAGCACTTTAACTCCTGATATTTTTAAGAAGGCAAAAAATAATCCTATGAAAATAGCAATGAAAATGGAGATTGCTGTAACTTGCAATGTGAGCAGCATGCCTTTGAGGAATATGTCGTACGTGTCAAAAAATACTTCTATAACATGCGATAGACTTGGCAAAATTCATTCAACTCCCTATGGGCTCATTATCGTTCTTCATTTGTTTGCTCATGTTGGCAAACAGCATTTTTAAGCAGAAACGAATGTGCAGTTATACCGCACATTCGCCCCAGGTTGACAACCTATTACTCCGGTTTAGCCGTGATGTCTTCACCGAAATATTTTTCACTGATTTCTTTCAACGTTCCATTTTCTCTTAATGTTTCCAATGCTTCGTTGACTTTTTCCAGTAATTCATCGTTGTCTTTGGCTATGGCAATTGCCTGTTCGCTTCGGCCAAGAAGCTCCTTGCCCTCAATTTTAAGGCCGGCACCCATTGCTTCTTTACCTGTAATAAAGTCCGTTATAACAGCGTCGTGCCTATTATTGGCCAACGCTTCTAAAGCAGTTACGTCACTGTCATAAAGCACAATATTATCTGTCACTTCTTCAGCTGTCTTTGCATATGTGGAACCTTTCGAAACTGCAATTTCCAATCCTTTTAAATCTGAAAGCTTCTCAACATCGCTGTCGGGTCTGACAAAAATCTGCGGACCAGAATAGTAATATGGTGTTGAAAAATCAACAGCCTTCAAACGATCCTCATTGATGGTATGGCTGGCAACAGCAGCATCAAAGCGTCCTGACTTAACCCCTTCAACGATACTGGCAAACTTGAACTTCTTTTGGTTTGGTTCAAGACCGAGTTCCTTTGCGACTGCTTCTGCAACATCGATGTCAAAACCGGTCATCTTGCCGCTTCCATCCGTTACGCTGAACGGCTTAAACTCACCAGATGATGCAAAAGTGAATTTCCCCTTCTCAGCCAGGTCCATGCCGCCTTCGCCTGAAGTTTTTTCATCACTGCCACAAGCAGCCAGGAGACCGATCATGGTCACCATTAGAATGAATAATGTTAAAATTTTCTTCACTGTTTAAAACTCCCCCTCATAATCATTAATTTCTTTAAATATTTATTCTGTTAATCGGTCTTCAAAAACTATGTATGAAAAACCGCAACATTCACCCATAAATTCATATACCCGCTTGTTTCATACAGTAAACTATTATTTTAAAAAACAGTTCTTTCGTACTTTTGGGCAATGAAAATCTAAACATCCAAAAATATGTTTATGAATATAATTGTAACAATCGTGTAATATGCTTTCAAAATTCAAATTATCTGATAATTCTTGAAATCACAGGATAATCCACCTTCTCATGCACTCAGCTTGGTGAGCCTCCCTTTTCCCGCCATATACTCTTCTATGCTCTCGATTCTTCCTCGTCCGACAAGGTGCGCGAAAATATTACATTATACTGGAAAAAGCCAGAACCCTTTGAAAGGGCCTGGCTTCACTCTAAATATTTTTATATAATTATTTGCTTACATGACAAAAGGACTAAAGCTATTAATCTACAATTCTTTCTGGACAAGAATAGACATTGAACGATTTCCCTCTGATAAAACCAACTGCCGTGATATTTAAATCCTTAGCCAGTTTGATTGCCAAATCTGTTGGTGCTGATTTGGAGAGCACGATCCCGACGCCAATCTTCGCAGCCTTCAACAAAACTTCCGAGGAAATACGGCCGCTGAAAACGATGATTTTATTCCTGACTGGCACCCTGTTTAAAATACTATATCCATATAACTTATCAAGTGCATTATGGCGGCCAATATCCGTTCTGACCGCAATCATTTCCTCAGGAGAACAGAGGGCTGCATTATGCACGCCGCCGGTTTCAAGGAAAACCTGTGAATTGTTCTGCATCTGGTTCATAAGTTCGATACTCTGGCCAGCGGTGATTCTTGTTTTGGACATGGACGTCTTTGCTGTCCTCGCATCATTGTGAAAATAAAACTGCCGGCTTTTCCCGCAGCATGAGCCTATAAAACGCTTTGAATAATATTCCTGGTTTGTCGTCATATTCACTTTCAGCATGACGTAAGCATAACCCCTGCTCTCGTCGATACTGAGTGAATGGATGTCATTATAGGATCGGATCACCCCTTCGGATGCCAGGAAGCCGACAACCATTTCCTCAAAATGAGTCGGAGTGCAAACCATTGTTGCGAACTCCATATCATTCACATAAATCGTCAAAGGGAATTCATTCACAATGACATCCTCTACATCCTGGAATTGTCCATCATGATATTTCGTAATCGTATATTTATCACTCATATTTTCCAACATAGTCTTCACCTGAATCTTGAGAATTTGAGAATACTTAAAATCTAAACACAGTATTTTCGATTTCTCAAGAAAAATTTACAACACAACTATAGTGTAAAATTGATTTAGCAGGCCTAAAAGGTGTTGCATCTGCATTTGAGAAGTGATAAAATTTTTTCGAAGTTCACAAATCTGTAACATTTTGATTCGAGATAGCGGCCCTGTCATCGGTTAAGGTGTCACAGAGATGTAAGCGATTAACTGTTGGCCATTGAGTAGCGATACCTGCTTGATTCTAACCGTCAATCTTTCTCACGAGGTCCTGTGCTATTTAGCGCTGGGCCGGAAAGATTGGCGGTTTTCTGTTGGTTAAGAAATTAACGCACTTGTGGACAGACCATGTACATAACGACCGGGAATCATAGTTTTCGAGATTCCGAAAGTTTCACTTTGCCATGAGGCAGACTGAAAAATTAACAAAGTAAAGGGGAAAAAGTATGAAGAAGACGAAAAATCGGTGGCTGATTGCAGCATCTGCAGTGGGCATCCATATTTCCATTGGCTCAGTATATGCCTGGAGTAACTTTACTAATCCATTGATTGAGGAGTTCGGGTGGACTTCAAAGCAAGTGCAATTCACCTTCAGCCTGGCAATCCTGTTCTTAGGATTATCTGCTGCCTTCCTGGGGCATTTCGTTGAGAAGCATGGTCCAAGAAAAGCCGGACTGCTGGCGGCAGGCTTTTTTGGAGCAGGCATCTTAGGTTCAGGGCTTGCTGTTAACCTTGGATCCTTGCCATTATTGTATATTACATATGGTGTATTAGGCGGCATTGGACTTGGAGTAGGTTATATTGCTCCTGTCTCCACATTGGTTAAATGGTTTCCTGACAGACGCGGGCTTGCCACTGGACTTGCGATCATGGGTTTTGGATTCGCGGCCGCCATCAGCAGCCCAATCATGGATTCATTGATTAAGTCTGTTGGAACTGCCAATACTTTTTACATTTTAGGCGCAGCTTATTTTATTATCATGTCATTATCATCTTTGTATCTTGAAAAGCCGCCTGTTGATTGGGTTCCTGAAGGTTTCAAGGAAAAAGCTAAAGCTGGCAAAGTAAAGGTTAAAAAGGACCTTTCACAGCTGACAGCGAATGAAGCCATCAAGACTTCACGCTTTTATTACCTATGGATCATGCTTTTCATCAACGTTACTTGCGGGATTGCCATCCTTTCGGCTGCGAAACCATTAGCAGAAGAAAGTATTGGCCTGACGACCGCTGAAGCTGCAGCACTCGTTGGCATCATGGGGCTTTTCAATGGCTTCGGCCGTATTGCCTGGGCTTCGATTTCTGACTATATCGGACGTCCGAATACGTATACCATTTTCTTTGCGACTCAAATTGTACTATTCATGCTGCTTCCGCATACAAAGGAAGCTTTCCTTTTCCAAGTAATGCTGGCAGTCGTCTATACGATGTATGGCGGAGGTTTTTCAGCAATCCCTGCCTTTATCGGCGACATTTTTGGAACAAAGCAGCTTGGTGCGATTCATGGATATATCCTGACAGCATGGGCAGCGGCCGGCCTGGCTGGCCCAATGTTTGCAGCATGGATGAAGGACACTACAGGAAGCTATGCTTCAAGCCTGACATTCTTCAGTGGACTGTTCGTCGTTGCTCTTGTGGTTTCTATCTTGATTCGCCGTGATATCCAAAAGCTTCGCAACCAAAATGAAGCAAATGAAAGAATGGCTGGTTAATTCTTTTACAAGTATTAGACATTTCTAGAAATGTCTAACTCGAGCGCCTGCCCACTCCTAGCCGCTTCTGTCCGCCCGGAGAAGTCAAAGAAAGACTTAGCTGGGCGACATTTCAGCGCTTGTCGGGGCTGAGCAAGGCGCTTGCGCTTTTCCAATTGCCTCACAGTATGGTAAAATACCAATCATCTTATAACCTGTATGGATGACAGGAGGATAACATGAATAAATACGAGGCAGAGTTCAGCAATTTGGTCCGTTCCTTCCGTAAAAAGCATATGGGTAAAGGCCCCAGTAAAATAACCACTACATTCTGCAAAAAGTGGGCGATATGCGAAATGGAAGGGAATCTATCGCCTGTTGAGAAGTTCATTGCTTCAGCCAATGAAGGCAAGCAGGCACTGCGGGCAGCCAGGACGGAAATGGTAAAAGAAATGTACCGGAAGAATCCTCCGCTGGAAATGGAAGAATTCCTTGGCTGCAAGCTTGTCGAACTTTTTGTAGACATAGATATCGACCGTGATTTCGGAATGTCCATCTTTGTTTTTGAGGATGATATTCAAGCGAAGTTCAACAACTGATTAGGTATGGCACTTGGCAGCGACCCTGCTAAAGACTAACCACCGTTTATTTCCGAAGCATTGTTTCGGAAAACGGTGGTTTTTTTTTGACTTAAAGATTTAAAATGGGAGTGTTTCAAATTGGGAAAAACTAAACATCCAGGACCACAGAAAAAAGCGGCAATGCCTGCACCAGAGCATTGGGTAAGCCCTATACCTTTTGGGCTTGGCAAGGTGAAGCCTAAACATATTAGAGATACGATGAAAACCCTTTGGGACAATAGGGATAACTTCGGATATGCCACAAATATCCTGACTAAAGGTGTATGCGATGGGTGCGCACTTGGTGTGTCCGGCCTTCAGGACCAGACATTGACTGGCCCGCATATTTGTACGACAAGATTGAATGTTTTAAGGCTGAATACTGCCGGTGCCATCAAGCCGGAAATCCTTCACGCAGACATTGACGAACTCAGAAAATATGACAGCACTCAGCTGCGAAAGCTGGGACGGATCCCATATCCAATGATCCGCAGAAAAGGAGAGCGTAAGTTTTCACGCATCACCTGGGATGAAGCCATGGACATGATCGCAGAGAAAATGAAAAAGCTTGACCCGAAACAGTATGCTTTTTACCTGACAAGCCGGGGAATCACAAATGAATCCTACTATGTCGCGGGAAAAGTTTCCCGTTTTCTTGGAACGAATAATATCGACAATGCCAGCAGGATTTGCCACTCCCCTTCGAAAACAGCATTGAAACGTTCAATTGGTGTAGGAGCTTCGACTTCAAATTACCAGGATTGGATTGGCACTGATGTTTTATTATTCTGGGGAAGCGTCGCTTCGAACAGCTCCCCTGTTTCATCGAAGTACATGCTCGAGGCAAAGAAAAAGGGAACGAAAATCATCGTCGTCAACCCATATAAAGAACCTGCAATGGACAAGTACTGGATTCCATCTAATCCTGAATCCGCACTATTTGGCACAAAAATCGCAGATGATTTCTACCAGGTAAATATCGGCGGAGACATCGCCTTCATGCATGGAATCATCAAGCACTGGTTTGAGATGGAGTCAAATAAGTACGGCTCAGCGATCAATCATGAATTTGTGAATGCTCATGTAAATGGCTATGAAGAATTAAAATCAAAGGTTCAGGAACAAGAATGGGAAGATATTGTTGCATCTTCAGGCATCTCCAAAGAACGCATCATCGAATTGGCAGAACTGCTCGCTAACAGCAAGAACGCCGTGTATGCATGGGCTTTAGGCTTAACGATGCATTCATTCGCTACTGACAACATTTCACAAGTGGCTAACCTTGCCCTGCTCCGCGGTCACCTTGGCCGAAAGCATGCAGGGCTGATGCCTTTCCGCGGACACTCATCAGTCCAGGGGAGCGGCGAAATGGGAGCGGATCCTTTTGTTCTGCCAGGCGGGGATTTCTACGGCGACAATATTAAGCGCATCGAAAAACTATGGGGATTTGACCTTCCTGAATGGCAAGGTGACATTGTCGGAGTTACTCTTGAAAACATCCTGCTCCCTGAGGACCACGAACGAAAAATCAAGATGTACTACTTATCGGGCGGCAATTTCCTTGAAACGATGCCAGACCCGAATTTTGTGGAAAAAGCATTATCCGATTTGGAAATCCGTGTCCACCAGGATATCATCTTAAATACTTCTACTCTTGTAGATGCGAAAGAAGCCGTCCTAGTCCTACCTGCCAAAACACGTTATGAGCAGGAAGGAGGCGGAACGTCCACTTCTACTGAACGAATGGTTTACTTCAGTCCCGAAATTGAGGGCAACAAAAACCAGGTTGAAGAAGCTCGTGCAGAATGGAAAATTTACATTGATTTAGCAAAGCGAGTCAAGCCTGAGACAGCCCACCTGGTGGACTTCAAAGATGCTCAGGAAATCCGGAATGAAATCGCCCTGGCGAATCCTAATTATGACGGAATCCAACACCTGAAAAAAGCGGGAGACGTTTTCCAATGGGGCGGCGCCTGGTTATGTGAGGATGGCATCTGCCCTACTTCGGATGGCAGAGGGAACCTGATCTCAGTTGACATCCCAGAACTAGGCAAAAAGGAAGGACAATTCATCGTCACCTCCCGCCGGGGAAAACAGTTCAATTCAATGGTCTATAATGAAGTCGATCCTCTTAACGGTGCTGGGCGCTATGATGTCCTTATGAATGCTGAGGATGCACAGGACCTTAGCATCGCTGAAGGTGAAGGAATAGTTCTGTATAATGGCTTTGGTGTTTTCCAGGGAAGGGCGAAATTCGTTGACATTTCCCGTGGTAATGTCCAAGTCCACTTCCCGGAAGGAAACTTCCTGCTGCCAAGAGGCCGTTATGAGAAGTATGCCGGCATTCCAGACTACAATATTACAGTCACACTGGAAAAAGCTGACCGCTTCAACGCTCGCAAAGATGTGGAACACTATGAGAAGCGGGTTGAAGAAGACGAACTTGATGCACCAGCTTAAAACGGCTTAAAAAAGATAACAGCCTGCAGCGATCAAAGCTTGCAGGCTGTTTTATATTGAAGAAAGTTATTTTACATTTTATCAGCTTACTCTACCAAGGGTCCCCACTAAAGGACACAATCATGCTTCATTGAAGGCCAAATTCAACCTCCTAAAACCACCTAAAACCTCTGCGCCTTTCTTCATGTCCCCCTTCAGAACTGCTTTCATCTTTCCTATGATGCTCATCATCCATTTTCCGTTCTATCCTTCTTCTAGGACCAAAAAAATCTAAAGGGTGTCTCCTTTCCTCATGGTGTTCTCTTGACCTATCGTGAACGATTTTTACATCTTTGGCATGGATGGTGAGATGATCGACGTGGATCTCCTTGCCTGCTTTTTTTCCGGACATAATTTCGCCTCCTGTATTTTTGTTCAGTATTATCCTATTCTTACTCCCAGAAAGGGGTATAGGCGGAATTGTTTTATATTTCCATTCACTGACAATAATAAGGATGATATGTCATATTTTTCAGTTTCCAGGTTCGTTTATGATCATATCGCCCGGGTATAACTTGTACATCGACAATTCAAAATACAAAGAAGGAGGTTCTGACTTCATGTTCGGCTTTTCAGATTTTATAGGTTTTCTATTTGCCCTTCTATTGATATATCCTATCGTTTCACTCGTCCATGAATTAGGCCATTCCTTCTTCGCATGGCTGTTTGGCGGCAAATTCAGTTTTTCACTTGGAAGAGGAAGACAAATTTTTAAAAAAGGCCCATTCATCTTAAATAGCATGTATTTTTTAGATGCCTTTTGTGAATATGAACAATTAAAATGGAATAACCGGCTCACCCACTTTCTTGTACATGCCGGAGGAGTTATTTTTAATCTCGGATCCGTACTAGTATTAAACCTGCTCATTTCACAAAACATACTTGAACCTCACACGATTTTTGTCCGCTATTCCTATTTCTCTGTCTGGCTTGCGACTTTTTCATTGGTGCCAGTTGATTATGGAAACGAAAATTACAGTGATGGACTGTCCATTTATCAGGTCATTCGTCATAAAAAATGGCCAAAATTAACCGGGTAAGTTAAAATTAAGCAACTATGATCATTGCAGGTGCTTTTTTAACCAATAAAACAAGAGGCATTCCTGACTACAGGGATGCCTCATCTTCTTGAGTGGTCGATTTTCCTACAGTTAGTTCAAGGATATAAACTAAAGGCTTGTTCAGCTTTATTTCGATTAGCTTTATGTACTTAGATCAATCTCAATGATTTTCCTTTAAGACTGTCGATAAATCTGCATGGTCTTACCTCCTATCTCATATGATGGTGAAAAGGAGGACAGTCCATGTTCATTTTCAATGCTTTTGTATTTTTCACTCTTTCAGCTGCTTTACTTGTATCCATTATATTGATTCGCCGCAACAGGGTGAGGTTGTCTGGCATGAGCGGGATGATTATCTCAATGTACATAGGAATGAATATAGGGTTAACATCCGGCATTCTGCTTGGAACTGTTTATCGTGGCGACCTTTTTATTTCCACTGTACTTTCAATGTTGATTGGAGCTGCCAGTGGGTGCATTTTAGGAGTTTTTTTCAATACTATCTCCTCAATCGAGGGACTTATGTCCGGTATTATGGGCGGCATGATGGGGGCTATGCTAGGTGAAATGCTTTTACCTGAAAAGTCACATATCATGATTAATATTTTTTTAACGATTACACTTTCTGCTTTATTCCTTTTTAAAATCCTGCTAGCTAATTCCTCAACGATTAATTCATTAAAGGATATTATCAAACCAGCAATCTTTTTTGTTTTGCTCGCAGTTTATCTGTTATCAGGCAGTCTATTAGGATTCCAATGGGTTGCCGATCTTCAGCCTGCACAGGATCCACCTCATCACATGAAGCATCCGTGAAATGAAACTAAAACGCCAAGCCAGTTAGTTTTCCATTACATAGATATTGATTCACAAAACCCTGCAAAACGGATACTAAGATTGTCGCCCGTTAATCTCAGCATTTTATATATAAGAAAGTGCGCTCAGGGACCACCCAAGCGCTTATTTATTCATGACCTAATCAATATTGAAAGAATATTTTTCGCAAAAGCAGCCGATCCAGCAGTTCTAGAGCTTGACTTAATCCTATTCAATAAGCCCGGTCCGTATCCTTAATAACCCTTAATGCCTTACTCACTGATTGGTACATCAATTAATACAATTCCTTCCTGGGAAGAAATTTCATGTGCAAGAAGATTGTCAAGCTCAATAAGGTTATTCACCCTAACACCCTTGACCCCAAAGCTACCTGCCAGTTGAACAAAATTTGGATTGCTGAAATTCACACCATAACTGTGGCCAAACTGCTTTTCCATCATCTGTTTTTCAATCTTCAGCATCGAATCATTCAGACAAATGATCACAAAAGCTAACCCTAATCTTTTTGCTGTTTCGATTTCCGCCACGTTCATCAGGAGTCCTCCGTCTCCTGTTATACATATTACATTTTTATTTGGCGCAGCCAATTTTGCCCCTATTGATCCTGGCAACGCGATTCCCATGGATGCAAGTCCATTTGAAATGATTAATTGCCCTGGCCTATCAGGTTGGAAGTGACGTGCTATTTTCATTTTGTGTTCGCCAACATCAGATAATATGATGGTGTTTTCGTCAGTGTGCTTTTCGATTATATGGAGAATATTTCTGGTCGTTAGTGGCTGTTTACTTATCGTTTCTTCATTCCAGGAGACTTGACTTTCTTGCAAAATCCTCTCTTTAAGACTATTGGCGGGGACCCATTCTTTAGAAACAATTTCCCGATTTTTTAATAGCTTAAAGATTTGATTCAACTCACCGGTTAATTGACTGCGAACTGGATAATATTCATCATACTCTGCTTCTTGAGAATGAATATGCACAACCGGAACTTTGTTTTTATTCCAGTTTTTCGGGAGGCTTTCAATCAGATCGAAACCTATCACAATCAGTAAGTCTGCCTCCGCTATTCCCTCTGGTACTAAATCATGGTCTTTGAATCCAAAGGTAAAGTAGTTAAGAGGATGATTTTTTGGTAAGACCCCTTTGGACATAAAGCTGTTTGCCACTGGTACTTTAAGCAGTTCAGCAAAGCTTTGGAATGCTTCGCTAGCTCCTTGCCTAATTACGCCGTTTCCAATCAGGATAAAAGGTTTTTGACACTTTTTAAGAACTGCTTCTGTTTCATTAATTTCCTCCATCGATGGGACGACACTTGGTGCAGTTCTTTTAGGCATAGCTTTTCTGGAAATTGTCTCTGAAGCCAGGTTCTCTGGTAACTCTACCAGCACTGCTCCAGGCTTTTCACTTGCTGCTCTTCGAAAAGCGTTATGGATAATTTCTGGGACCGTGTCTGATTGTTTAATTTGAACGGACCATTTCGTTGCTGGTTCAAAGATTTTTACTATATCAATAAATTGATGAGACTGTTTATGCTGTCTTTCCATTCCGGCTTGTCCAGTTATCGCTACAACAGGTGACCCATCCAATGTGGCACTTGCAACTCCTGTTAATAAATTTGTGGCACCAGGGCCCAGGGTAGCCAGGCAAACTCCAGGTTTCCCCGCTACCCTTCCATATACATCTGCCATAAATGCTGCGCCTTGCTCGTGGCGAACAGGAACATATTGGATTTCTGTTGATCTGGACAACGAGTCTGCTAGATCTAATACTTCCTTGCCGAATATCCCAAATACGTACCTTACTCCTTCTGTTTCTAAACATTGAACAAGCAAATCAGAAGTTTTCATCATTTCCCTCCAAAAAAATGTACTAATTTAATGGTTTCCTTTGATAACTGATTCATTCAGGGGAAATGATAAATTTTCAAAAACTAAAAAGCAGTATATAAGTCATTCATCACAGCTTTGCGGAGAAAACCGAAAATGCTGATGAATTTTTTCTGATTTCTCGTTCATAATGGTTCACACTCAATTCACTCACAGAAAAGCTTATATAGGCCACCTGCATTTATAAAATAATGAAATGGAATGAGGAAAAGCCCCAGCCAAACAAATTTCTCATATGCGCTTAACTTACCTGGTTCTGCTGCTTTATAGCTGAGAAAAGCCTTAACCTAATCCATGACCCTATTCTGGTACTGTTAGAGGATTCCTGACCATATTCTTATAAAAGAAAACAATAAGCTGAGGTGAATATTTACTTGGAAAAAGTTAAGGTAAGTTTACGTCCAGTTGTAAGCAAGATCAATTTACCCACCGTTATGAAAACAGCCCTTTTACCGGGAGACTCAATTGAAAGATTATTTATTGCAACCCAAATAGGAGAAATTTTTTATATAGGTAACGGAGACATTAAAACTTTTTTAGATATTCGACCGCAAGTCCTTAAACTTGGTGATCAAGGTGGTGGATACGATGAACGGGGATTATTAGGGCTTGCATTTCATCCCCAGTTTTATTACAACGGTCTATTCTATCTTCATTATTCAGTAGCTGGGTCACAAGGGCAAGGTGCACTTCCTGATACTTCTATGCCTGACCCTTGTGACCCAAACACCCTAAATCGAAAATGGGTTAATAGAGAAGTTCAATTTGATCATATAGATACAGTAGAAGAATGGATTCTTCAAACGAATGGACAGCCTCAAAAAAGACGAACATTGCTGAACTTAAGAAGGCCCTTTTTTAATCATAATGGTGTCAATAGCTTAAACTTTTCACCTGAAACAGGAAAACTGGTTTTAACAACAGGAGATGGCGGTTTAGGATATGATCCATTTAATTTGAGTCAGGATGATATGGAAATCGCCGGTAAAATAATTGAAATTGATGTAGTTAAAAATACATCTTTCAATAATCTACTCGTAGTTACTCGTTTTCCTGAACTGCCTGCACCAATCCAGGAAATACTAACGGTGATTGCCAAAGGAGTTCGCAATATACCAGGGATATCATTTCAAAGGAATTACAATCATTATATTAAATATGTGGGTAATGTCGGACAGGATTTGGCAGAATCGATTTTTTCATTCATTCATTATAGACCGATACCGGTCCCTGAACTTGTAATGAACTCCAGGACCACTCAGGAAATGTATATTAACTTTGGCTGGCGTGGCTGGGAAGGTGCTTTTCCTACTTCGATTATGAATGTCTGCTCTGCTAATTCGAATTCGGATAAGAAAACCATTGTTTATTACGATGAAGCAATTGAAACATCAGTTAGGCGGATCCAGCCATTAACTAGTTATTATCATAAAGATCCACGACCAGATAAGTTTGGCGGCACTGCCCTTACAGGAGTCCATCCATATATGGGAAAAGGGATACCGGCTTTAACGGGAAGCGTTTTGTTTACGGATTTAGCCCGCAAGGATGAAT
This sequence comes from Chryseobacterium sp. ISL-80, assembly GCA_018613055.1. GTDB lineage: Bacteria > Bacillota > Bacilli > Bacillales > Cytobacillaceae > Mesobacillus. The sequence continues at coordinate 21,626 of JAGGQZ010000004.1, forward strand.
CGGCCACTTCAGTTAAAGGAGTATTAGCTTATACTAGGGTAAGGCCAGACTGTAAACTAAATGATTATAGTATTATTGAAACTGACTACAATTTTAGAACTGAATCTGCCTATTATGTTAGTTTGGGAGCGAATCTGGACCAAACCAGATTATTTTTGGGGGTTTATGGCTCGATGAAAGTGACTGACTTTAACCAGGGTACAATTTTTGAAATCATTCCTTGAATCTTGAACCCTTTCTGATTTCTGAGGGCTTTATCTGCCAGGCAATAGTGAGAGATTTGGCAGACACTAAATTATTAACCTTTTTAATCTTTTAAAAATGTTTAATGCAATTTCAACCCATAACCAGCTATAAAGGAAAGCAAATAAAAAGATCCCTGCGGTTGTAAGAAATGAAAAGGAATCTGAAACAACTGGTCCTAAAACGGGAAAGTCGAAGATAAATAGCAGAATGATAATTCCCAGCATTAAAAAAATTGTACCTGCCGCAATAATGCTTAATCTCTTCCTAAATAAGCAAAATGCTGCTCCTATCCCCAGTCCCAACAGTCCTGTTGTAAAGGCGAATACAATTAATTCACTTGGCTGCAGAATAAATAACAAGATAATGGTCAGCAAGTAAGACATTACTCCAAGTGGAATGGAAAACATTGAACATAACAAAATAGGTGCAGTGGCGAGCGGACTAAAAAATAATCCTATACCTGGCAAAAAGCCTCCAGCTGCCTGTAGCATAACTGATATACAGGCCAAAAAAGACCCCAAAATGAGCTTCATCGTTTTTTTGCGTTTTTTGAATATCAGTTTAGATAAACGCACTTCATTAGAAATAGGCTTAAAAAAATACAACTTTCCACCTCATCTTAAATGATATATGGCTTACCGTACATTATATTTATCATTATTAGAAGTGGAACTACTCTTACTATTTTAAACAAAAAAGGAGCATGGATGGGACACCCAAAAAGTTAGATTTCACTCTAACTTTTTGGGTACTCAGTACATTATTGTCCCTGCTTTTTAATTAACATTTACTTTCCCAACCATACCTTCCTGGAAGTGATACCGGCATATCAATTCATAAGTACCCTTCTGTTCTGGTTTCACAGAAATGTTTTTTTCTTTTCCTGGCTGGAGCTCGATGTCAATCCCCAGCTTTTCCACTGTAAAGGTATGCTCTTTCTTCCCTTTGTTTCTCAATATCAAGGTTGTAGTGATTCCGTTTGGAATGTTGATAACTTTAGGATTAAAATAATCATCATTCAACTCTACCTCAATCATTTTAGCATTCTCCATAGGTTTAGTTGCAGCAACGGATTCGGCAAAACCACTATGTAACCCTATAGTTGTCACAACCGTGAACATAGCTACAAACAAAATCAATCCTGTAACCCACTTTTTCACAGGCATTTGCTATCCCTCCTTTCCTAATCCTTATTTTTTTCAAAGTTAAATTAAATTATCACTCTAAATTAACGGGAAGCAGCAAGAAGGTATAATATCAGTAGCTAATAATAAAAAAGCTCTGTTAAGTATTGTTCTTAACTGAACATTTTTGAACGGAAACGGCAATAAGTTTTAATAAGGTAGCGGCTGATTGAATTACGCCTACTTGTCTGTTAAATGAGCAAAAAATGTTAGCAAAAAAAACAAAAAAAGCCTCCATCCCCTGTTATATAAGGGATGGAGGCTTTTTCAAAAGTATGATTCCTACTGGGTTCGAACCAGCGACCTCTACCCTGTCAAGGTAGCGCTCTCCCAGCTGAGCTAAGGAATCGTTCTAAGTTGTCCTATTTAATGAGGACATAAATTAATATATACTGGATTCAGTATAAAGTCAATAATTTTTCCCCATAAAGTTTTCTGGATTATGAATTTCTTATACTTTGGATGATCCTATTAATATACTCATCTTCATGAGGTACAAAATCCTTTTTGGAGACCAGCATCTCTTTTGGTTTCTTTTCGCCTTCCTCACTTACCATGAAACCTTTGAGCCTTATTTCATTGGATTTGGCAAACCATAGATCTTCAAAATCGGTCATGCTTGCCACCATGATCCCTGAGACCTCATCCTTTTGAAGCTGGAATTTTTCAATAGGCTGATGTTTCTTGTACAAGAAAACATGGCATAGCTCTCGGTCAATGAATTCTGGGCTGATTAGTGAATCTTTGATGGTACCTAAAGATTGTAAATCTTCAACAGTCACGTCGATTCCGAGTTCTTCCTTTACTTCCCTCAAGCCATCAAGAGGAGTTTCATGCGCCAGAATATGCCCTGCTGCGGTGATATCCAGCAAACCGGAATAATCCTTCTTGGCGGAACTCCGAACTTGAAAATAAAGAAAGTCCTCCCCGTTTATCCGCTCTGTAAACCAGCAATGGAATGTCTCATGCCAGTGGCCAGCTTTATGGACATCGGACCTCGGTGCTGTTCCCAGGCAAGTCCCATGTTGATCAAAAATTCTAAGCATTTCACTCTCCATCCTTCACACCTCCATTCCAAATTATACCACCATTTACCTTTCAAAAAAAATAACGAACAAACGTTCCAAAAAAATTGAATAGAGAACAAATGTTCGGGTATAATATAATTATTAAAAGATAAGGAGTGAATACACATGAATTTTCTTTTGGAAAAATCACTAAAAGAAAACCAGCCTGTTGAAATGATTTATTTTGCAGTCGATAACCAGATCACACAGCGAAGGATCATTGTAAAAGAGATCAGGGGGAATTACTTTAAAGCATTTTGTTTTCTTAGAAACGAGGAACGTTTATTCAAGGTTGAAAACATCCTATCCATCATGCCAGAAAAACGGCACTTCCTTAAAATCAGTTAAAAAAGAAGCCCCCGGAATGAGGACTTCTTAAAATTAACTAACTGTACTTGGCTCAGGTGTATTGTTTCTCTTGATCAGTATTTGCAAAGCAATGAGTAGAACAAAGGAACCAAGTCCGATTATATCCGTAATTTTCTCAGGATAAATCAGCATTAAGCCGCTTACAACTCCAATTATTCTCTCGTACCAGAACAATTTCCTCAGCCAGAAACCAATAATACCTGCACCAATAAGCATCATGCCGGCAAGTGCTGTAAACACCACCCAGATTAAGTAATACCATGTTGTATCAATCATTAACAATTCTGGAGACAATACGAACATATAAGGGATGATGAACGCCGCTATTGCCAGCTTTGCTGAGTTAACCCCTGTTTTTATTGGTTCACCGCCTGACACACCAGCTGCCGCAAAAGCCGCCAGCGCTACTGGAGGTGTAATATCAGCGATGATCCCGAAATAGAATACAAATAAATGTGCAGATAAATCAGGTACTCCCAGCAAAATGATGGCCGGTGCTGCAATGGTTGACGTAATGACATAGTTTGCTGTTGTCGGTGACCCCATTCCTAACACCAGGGATGCAACCATTGTAAACGCCAGGGTCAGGAGTAAATGTCCTCCGGCAAGATCCAACAATCCATTGGCGAGCTTCAGGCCAAGGCCGGTTTTCGTCACTACCCCTACAATGATCCCTGCAGCAGCAGTTGCAGCCGCAACACCTAACGCCGTGCGTGCCCCATCGACAAGCGCATCAATTACATCTCTGAAACCAATCCGGGTTTCTTTCTTTATCGCACTAACCACAACGGTAATAACAATACTCCATAGAGCGGCTCTCATAACACTCATTCCGCTTACCATCAGGACAATGACAGCCAATATTGGCAATAGCAAATAGATTTTAGCCATAACTTCTTTGCGGTCAGGCATTTCTTCAACCTTCAATCCCCGCAGGCCGACCCTTTTTGCTTCAAAATGTGTCATGATCCAAATCCCGGTAAAATAAAGCAGCGCTGGAATTGCTGCAGCCTTAGCGATATCCCAGTAAGTGATGCCACCGCCAATGAATTCTACCATCAAGAAGGCAGCTGCACCCATGATAGGCGGCATAAGCTGGCCACCGGTAGAAGCAGCTGCTTCTACTGCACCTGCAAATTCTTTACGATATCCGAGCTTTTTCATCATCGGAATCGTGAATGAGCCAGATGTAACAACGTTAGCTACAGAACTGCCGCTGATTGTTCCTTGCAGGGCACTAGAAAAAATCGCAACTTTAGCAGGACCGCCGACTCTTTTTCCGGCAATGGAAACAGCAAGATCGTTAAAATATTGGCCAACGCCTGTTTTCACTAGAAACGCGCCAAATAACAAGAATAAGAAGATAAACGTAGAAGAAACCCCCAATGGTGTTCCTAGGATCCCTTCAGTTGTGAAAAACATTGTCTGGATCAAGCTGTCAAGTTCAAGTCCTCTGTGTGCGAGGAAACCCGGCATATATGGACCATACAATGCATAACCCAAAAACAGAACCGCAATAATCGTAATCGGCAGACCTACCGTTCTCCTTGTCGCTTCGAGGACGAGTAAAACAGCAGCAAGCCCAATGTAAAAATCAACCGGGGTCAGACGGCCAACCCTGTTGACTAGTTCATCAATCATCAGCGGCCAATAAGCACCAACAGCAATCGCAATAATCGCTAATAGGATATCGTACCAGGCGACTTTATGATGAACACGGTCTTTTTTTCGGGCAGGAAATAAAATAAAAATCAGTGCAAGCGCAAAGCCCAGATGGATGGATCTTTGCAACTGTGCAGTCAATACTCCAAAAATTGATGTGTATAACTGGAATAGTGAGAATGACAGCAGCAAGATGAATGCAATCATGCCCATTATCCCTTTTAATTTCCTTGATGCAGCTTCAGGATCGTATTTTTCCAACAGCTCCTGCTGTTCCTGTTCTGTTAATGTTTCATTCTTCATGCTCAAGGATATTCACTCCTTTCATTTGCTGAATAACATTAATTTTCATTACTTTTATCCTTACTCTCGTTCCAGGTTTTATTGCCTGAGCAAGCGGAAAGGAGATCTTACCTTGCAAAAACGTGTGATTTGCCCTCACTTTGCCGACGCGGAGGTCAAAGTGCTTAAATCTTCTATCCATATTCTTAATAAGGTACTTGCCATCCTGCATCTCAAAATGTTCACCTTCCGCAATTTCTGATGGCATACCAATCGCAAAATCTTCATACTCCAATTCATATTGCTGAATCTCATTTTGTTCGGTAATTTTATAGCTTTCAATTACGTCGGACAAATGGATGGAATGTGTATACTTTATCTTAAACTTGTCCCCTTGTGCAATAGGTACATAGCATAGTACATCTTCTTCTTCAGGTTGAAGAAAAACAAGAGCTTGTTTATAAGGAATATTGATTGAGATTAATAAAATGAACATAATGAGGAGCAACAGAACGAAGATCTTTTTATTAAAATTAATTAAGTTCATATAACCCATGCCTCGCCTGTCCTATAACGTTCAAAGAGGTTTGATTAATATTCAGTAAAAAAAGACCGGAATAGGGTTCGGTCTGTTCTGTCGTGGAACCGCCGAAGTAACAAATGCACTCCAGAAATATTAATTGACCGGGCAAAATCCAATGATGGATTTTGTCCGGCCAGAGTTTGAATATTACTCAGCAGCTTTGATTCCTTTTTCATCAAAATACTTCTGTGCTCCTGGGTGTACATCAATTCCTACACCATTCAAAGCATTTTCAGGCTTGATCTGCTTAGCTTTTGCATGTTGTACCTGGTCAAGGTTTTCAAAAATTGATTTAGTGATATCGTAAACAACTTCATCTGAAAGATCCGCCTTTACTACCAGCATTGCCAGAACAGCAACTGTTGGCACATCAGAACCCAATTTGTAAGTTCCTGTTGGCACCACTTCTTTTGCGTAGTATGGATATTTTTCAATTAGTTTATCAGCCTTATCAGCATCTATAGGAACAATCACAACTTTTTCTGTTGCTGAAAGTTCTTCAACAGCCGCAGTTGGATGTCCGGCTGTTACGAATGCAGCATCAATATTGCCGTCTTTAATGCCATTTACCGATTCATCAAAGCTTAGATCCTGCTTTTTGATATCATCAATTGACATTCCATAAGCTTCAAGTATTTGCTCTGCATTCGCTGCAGTACCAGATCCTGGTGCACCTATCGATACCTTTTTGCCTTTAAGGTCATCGACAGACTTGATACCTGATTTTTCAGTTGTAACGATTTGGATTGTTTCAGGATAAAGCGTACCAATCGCTTTAATATTATCGATTTTGTTTCCATCAAACATCAGCTTTCCTTCAGTTGCATAAGAAGCGATATCTGTTTGAGTGAAGGCGATTTCACCTTTACCATCTTTAATGCTCTGCATGTTTTCAGCAGATGCTCCTGTTGTTTCCGCATTTGTATCGATACCTGTTGCATCAGACACAATCTTGGCAAAAGCTCCGCCAAGCGGGAAGTATGTACCACCCGTACCGCCAGTAAGGATGCTCATGAATTTAGGTTTTTCTTGTGATTTTCCTTCTCCGCCCTTTTCGTCAGAGCTGCTGCCACAAGCTGATAGCACCATCGAAAGTACTAGCACAAGTGCAGTGAACAAAAGAAACTTTCTTTTTTTCATCAGATTTCCCCCTTTGATATATAATTGTTCACCATAATTCTACCATAAGACTTCACACAATTGTCAAACATGTTACTTGCTTACTAATTTCATGCCGGCTTATAATACATTACCTGAAAAGCTTTTTGAAAATACATATGCTAAAATCGTCTTGACGGCAAAAATGTAAAATAGCAAATCTAAGGTTTTGGAGGTAAATAAATGGATTTTCCAATGGGCAAAATTGAAGAAATCACACTCCAAAGCAAGGAGCTGGGCGAAGAAATAACGATGCTGGTATACCTGCCTGCCAATTATTCCCCATTGTATAAATACTCCTTGCTGATCGCACAGGATGGACGCGATTATTTCCAATTGGGGCGGATAGGCAGGGTTGCGGATGAATTCCTTGCAAAAAAAGAAATTGAAAACGTCATCATCGTTGGAATCCCATATGATTCTGTCGAAGACCGACGCCAAAAATACCATCCGAAAGGAGAGCAGCACCAAGCCTATATTCGCTTTTTGGCCCATGAGCTTGTCCCTTATCTCGATGAACGCTATCCAACCTACCAAATGGGGATGGGACGCGCTTTGGTCGGTGATTCGCTTGCAGCAACCGTTTCACTGCTTGCAGCTATCCAGTATCCTCATACTTTTGGAAAAGTTCTGCTTCAATCACCTTATGTGAATGAGGAAGTATTTTCGGCGGTTAAGAACTTCAATCAACCTGAGTTGCTGAATATATACCACAGTGTCGGCGAACAGGAGACAGTTGTTAAGACGACATCATCCAAAAACAAAGATTTCCTTACACCAAACAGGGAGCTTTCAAAGATGTTCAAGGAAAAAAGCTTTGGCTATTTTTATGAAGAATTTAGTGGAGACCATACATGGACTCATTGGCAGCCCAACCTTAAGCGGGCAATGAAAAGAATGTTTTCCTAATGAATGCTTCTTTATATTATATATTTCAAAAATTTGTTATAATGAATGGTAAATCATAATTTTCAGTTTTCTTAACTGAACGAGAAGCAACACTATAATGAAACGGGGGTATTTAGATGAAATTCGGTATTGTCATTTTTCCATCAAAGAAGATCCAGGATTATGCTAATTCGATGAGAAGGCGCTATGACCCACATTATGCATTAATCCCGCCACACATCACTTTAAAATCTCCATTTGAAGCGACAGAAGAGGAGATTAAGGATATCGCCAATAAGATCGATTCGATTGCCAGGAATTTCAAACCAGTCAAACTGAACATCAAGAAGATTGGTTCTTTTAAACCCGTAAATAATGTCATATACCTGAAGGTTGAATCACCTGAAGATTTAGGCTCACTCCATAATGAACTAAATTCAGCATTCGATGGAAATCAGGAATATAACTTTGTACCGCATATCACTATTGGGCAAAAAATGTCCGACGATGAGCACTCGGATGTCTATGGTTCATTAGGGATGACAAAAGTTGAATTCGAAGATACTGCCGACCGCATTCATTTGCTGTACCAGCTGGACAACGGTTCATGGACTGTATATGAAACATTCAGGCTTGGAAAGGAATAAATAATCGTGGAAGTAAAAATTGTAAATAGCGAACAAGAATTAGCAGACGCATTTGAAGTACGTAAGACCGTTTTCATTCATGAACAAAACGTTCCGGAAGAAGAAGAAATTGACCAATACGAATCAGACTCTGTTCACTTCGTATTATATGATGACCACAAAAAAGCAGCAGGTGCCGGCAGGTTCCGTGTCCTGGAAAGTGTCGGCAAGGTTGAGCGGATTTGTGTACTAAAAGAAAACCGCAAAACCGGAGCGGGTGTCGCCGTCATGAATAAAATCGAGGAATATGCAAAGTCCCAGGGCATCTCAACCTTGAAATTGAATGCACAGACACACGCCATCCCCTTTTACAGCAGGCTAGGATATGAAACAGTTTCAGAGGAATTCATGGATGCCGGTATCCCACATAAGACAATGAAAAAATCAATATGAAGCTCAAACCCCCCATTCTAAGTTGAATGGGGGGTTTTGTATGTAAGACTCTTTCCGTTAACGATGTTTTCACACCCTATTGACTCTGTTTTTTTCATTAATGTAAGTGTTCGTATAGCAACATCCCCTGCGAATAACAGCAAAGAAAAAAGCACTGCAGCTAGTTTAAATTGACTCGCTGTAGTGCCTTCCCTTACCCGTGATTTCAGCATACGCCTGGCTGACAACCGATGGATTTACCTTTTTCTTATAAACCCGATCCATTCCAGGAAAACTTGATTCTGATGCTGCGAGCTGCATGCGTGACAGAGGCTGATGCTCCTTCTGCTTCTGCATAGGCGCTGTTGCTTGCTCTTGTTGTTCGTGTCCCTTCAGCACCGGGTCTTCTTTTCGAATCCTATTCACGCTATTAATCATAAACGGGTCATAATCCAATCCGATTTCCCGCTCAGCATATTGTATATATTGATAATTTGTCACTGGAAGAATGTATCCCATTTTTGATATCCCCCAATTCACGTTTAGTGAATTTCTCACTATAATCTTCTATTCTTCTTCCCTGTTTATGACCGTAGTAAACTGCTATTTTTAAAATTTTATCTGCTGCGGAAACCATGAATAAAACTGTATCAGCTGCCTTTCCTTATCTGAAAACATCTTTTGTTAGAAATTCTATTCTGGTATGATAAAGATTGTGCTATTTTTTGGCCGGAGATGAGGGAAAACATGAAAACAGCTAAGTATAACCAGCAGATAATAAACCTTGACCAATATGATCGCAGTGACTATCAAAAGCTTTATGATGACGGGAAGAAAGGAATGCTTGCCTGTACAGTATGCGGAAATCCTGTTCGTCTTTACCTTGGCATACAGGAACAGCCGCATTTCTATCATCATCTTTCCGGAAAAGAAGATTGTCAGGAAGAGAGTTTGCCAACGCCATCGTCTCCGCCTTCTGAAAAAACGGAATATATTGAGCGAAATGGGTTCAAAATCCCCAAATCGCGTTCGATCACAGCTGAGGCAGTAAAAGAAGATACATTCATATTTCCGCGGGAAGTTAAGGTCCCCTCCCCCTTCACTTCGCATCCTCCGGTTACGCCGGGAGTCAAGTTGGATTACATAAAACAGCTTAAGCAGGCCGGCATCCATTTTGACGGAAACCAGGAAAAAGCGGTTGTGTCGACCGACGGCCCGTTATTGATTTTAGCAGGAGCGGGAAGCGGGAAGACAAGGGTTCTTACCGCGAGGACTGCGTTCATGCTTGAAGAACAGAAAATAGATCCAGGTTCAATCATGCTTGTTACCTTTACGGCAAAGGCTGCCGCTGAGATGAAAAAAAGGATTTCCCATTATCCAAACATGTCGCCTTCTAAAGTCAACAGGCTGATTTCCGGTACGTTCCACAGCATTTTCTACCGGATTCTTTGTTTTCACGAACGTGAAAAATGGACATCGGACAAGCTGATGAAAAAAGAATGGCAACGGGAACAGATTCTGAAGGAAGCCGGGAGAAAGCTTCAGCTGGACGAAAAAGAGTTTGCCTATGATCTCGCTCTCCAGCAGATCGGTTTATGGAAGAATACATTGATCATGCCCCATGAGGTTAAGCCTGAATCACCATGGGAAGAGAAGGTTGCATTGCTTTACAAAGACTATGAGTCTGCTAAGGACAGACAGGGATTATTTGATTTTGATGATATGCTCATTGGATGTTTTAAGCTTTTTATAGATCAGCCTTCTATACTGGAAATCTACCAGAACCGTTTTCAATATCTATTGATCGATGAGTTTCAGGATATTAATAAAGTGCAGTATGAACTCGTGAAGATGCTTTCAAGAAAACACGGAAATGTTTGCGCAGTGGGCGATGATGATCAGTCAATCTACTCTTTCCGGGGAAGCGACCCTGCCTACCTGTTCAACTTCAAAGCGGATTTTAAAAATACCGAAGTGATCATTCTTAACCAAAATTATCGATCGCCTCATGAAATTGTTGAAACGGCTAACACTTTGATTTCAGCTAATCAGATTCGCCATGAAAAAGAAATGCGCGCCCAGTATTCAGGTGAGTGCCCGCCAGTCATCTTCCACCCTTATGATGAAGAAGAGGAAGCGACGATGATCCTGACAGACATCAAAGAGCGGATTGAACAAGGAGAACGTCCCGGTGATTTTGCTATTTTGTTCAGGACCAACGCAGCAAGCCGGGCGGTATTCGAGAGGCTGGCGAATTCAAGCCTTCCATTCCGGCTTGACCAGGACATCGAATCCTTCTATGAACGATTCATGGTAAAAGGAATGCTCTCCTTCTTGCGGCTTAGTTTAAATCCTGATGATTCAGATGCGATCAGGAATATCCTGCCATCGCTGTTCTTGAAACAGTCGGCCTTCAGGGATTTACAAGCGAACAGTATCCTGAATGATTGTTCCATGCTTGAAGCACTTACTTACGTTAAAACAGGCTTCGCCTTCCAGGAACAAAAATTGAAGAGGCTAATCCCAATAGTCAGGTCCCTGTCATCCCTGTCCCCTGTCGCTGCCATTGACATTGTGGAAAAAGACCTGGGCTATCAGGATTTCATTAAAAAACGCGGCAATGAAGGCAATCAGCTGGAAAAAGGCTCTGATGATGTCCGTGACCTGAAAGTGGCAGCCCGAAACTTTAAATCGGTTGCAGAATTCATTGAGCATGTTGACCATATGATTGCAATGAACTCCGAAATCAAGCGGACAAGTAAAACAATTTCTGATGCCATAACACTGAGTACCATCCACCGATCCAAGGGTCTTGAATTCGGGAATGTCTATATAATCGGAACAGTGGATGGAAGCATTCCGCATGACTATGCTTTGGATGCCTACCGGAATGGCGACCGCCAGCCACTTGAAGAAGAACGGCGACTGCTTTATGTAGCGGTAACAAGGGCAGAAAAAAGGCTGTTCATTTCCGTCCCGCAACGGAGAAGAGGTCGGAAAGCCAACCCTTCCCGTTTCCTAGGAAGAATTTGAACTTGGACTATTTCAACCAGGCAACTGGAACATGAGAACAACAGCTTTGTACACATAGTCAAATAAAAATGCCAAATCAGGACCCGGGTACCGAAACTCGGGTCCTGATTTGGCATTCAAGAATGTGATTATTTCTTGTTGATCATTTTGGAAATCTGGCCGAAATCAAGCTGCTTTCCATCCTTTACGATGGATTCGACAATCTTGTCTTCCATTTCTTTGTTCACCGGCTTGTTGGCCAATTGGGAAACACGGCGGATTACCCCTCTTACAGTTTTCTCATCTTTAAAGTTCGCATTTTGTAATGAATTAGCCAGCTCAAATACATCTTTCATATTGACGCCAGTCTTTTTCTCTATATTCTTGAAAAAATTATTATCCATATAAATCACGCCTCCTTCTTTAACTACTCTATAGTATGAAGGAAGACGAAAATGGTGAAAGACAGTGCCTGGATGATTTATTATTCACTCGTGACGCAGCAAAAGCTGCTCCGGACGCGGAACAGCTTTCGCCAGTGTTTTCAATTAGTTGTAGAAACTTGCTCCTACAATAATCAACAAAATGAACAATACGACGATCAATACGAAAGTGGAGCCGTAATATCCGCCACCACCGTAGCCGTAGCCGCCGCCACACCAACCGTAGCCCATTCTTCTTCACCTCACTTTTGATTACTCATTAACAATATATGAGAGGTGTTTGGGATTTGTATGGGCGAGCCCCTACCCAATTTGAAGAACAGGATTAAATTTCGTCAAAGTCCGGAAAATGGGACCTTAAATACTCATCATATAGATCGATGCTTATATCCCCGTTTTTGTCGATTTCTGCATAAAAAACATTATCTTGTTCATAGCCTTTATCTTTAATAAGTTTTAAAAACTGTACTTTATCCATTTTTGCCTTTTGTAGATTCTCCTCGACCAATTCCCCGTCCATAATCAAGGTGACCGGAACATTGTTATCCACTGTAATGTGACTGATGTCCTCATACTTTACTGGCTGTTTTTCCTTTTTTAAAAGAACACTCAGTTCTCCGTTCGAATCAAGCGATGCAAATTCTACATCTGCTACCTTGAAAACACTTTTTTTGCGGAGCTGCTCAAGGAGTTCATCAAGACTATATTTTTCGTTGCGCATATTTTTTTCAATGATATTGCCGTGTTCAATAAAGGTTGTGGACTTTCCTTCAACGATCGTCCGAAAGGCCCTGTTTTTTAATGAAATTAATGAAATGGCGAACGGGACGAATGACCAGATAATCAAGCTGGCAATTCCGTCCCCAAGACTCAAGTCTGGATCCATTGACAATGTTCCAGCAATATCACCGACAGTGATTCCAACGATATATTCAAAAAATGACAGGCTTGATAACTGCTTTTTGCCAAGAAGCTTTGTAATGACGAATAAACCAATAATCAATAAGATGGACCTTATGATAGTTCTAAAGATATCCGACATTGGATCATCCCTTATAGAATTAGCCTTTAGGTTTAAAAATCAGTGCCCCGATAAAACCGAAAATGACAGCAGCCGATATACCAGAACTTGTAATTTCGAACATCCCAGTCAAGACGCCTACCAGCCCATGCTGCTCGGCTTCCTGTAACGCACCGTGGACCAGCGAGTTTCCAAAGCTGGTAATTGGAATAGTTGCACCGGCTCCTGCAAAGTCAATTAAAGGCTCATAAAGTCCAAAGCCATCAAGGATTGCTCCGATTACTACAAGCAAGCTCATCGTATGGCCAGGTGTCAATTTTGCGATATCGAACAGCAGCTGGCCAAATACACAAATCAAACCTCCGACAACAAAGGCCCAGAAAAACATTGGCAGCATTTCGTTTCCTCCTTTCTATTTCATTTCAATCGCAACAGCATGCGCAATACAAGGTATGGTTTCCTTCTGCTGGAATGAAAGCGGTGAAAGCAATGCTCCTGTTGCGACAACAAGTATCTTCCTATAAATGCCATTTTTCATTTGGTTCAATAAGTGGCCATACAAGACAGAAGCCGAACAGCCGGCACCGCTGCCGCCAGACTGAACCGGCTGATCCTCCTTATAGATCAACAGTCCGCAATCCTGAAACTTCTCTCTCGCAATTTCAAGTCCAGCCTGCTGCAGTAGGTCGTATGTAGTAGCCTGGCCAATCCTTCCGAGGTCTCCCGTAACTATTAAATCATAATAGGACGGCTGACGATTTAAATCTTTAAAGTGGGCGATGATTGTATCAGCTGCTGCTGGAGCCATCGCTCCCCCCATATTAAACGGATCCGATATCCCCATATCGACCACCTTCCCAATGGTAGCCGATGTCGTGACGATCTTCCCCCGCTTATCCGAGTTATCTGTCAGCACTGCCGCCCCTGCTCCTGTCACTGTCCATTGTGCCGTCGGAGGCTTTTGCCCGCCATATTCTGTCGGGTATCTGAACTGTTTTTCCGCTGCAGAGTTGTGGCTGGATGCGCCCGTTACCACCTTTTTTGCTCCTTGATAGTTGATGATAAAGGATGCAAGCGCAAGTCCCTCCATTGATGTGGAGCATGCGCCAAAAAGTCCGAAATAAGGAATTGCCATTGTCCTTGCAGTAAAGCTGGTAGGTGTGATTTGATTAATCAGATCGCCAGCCAGCATGAATTGCATATCTTCCTTTTGGAATTCCCCTTTTTGCAATGCCGAATTGATTGCCTCTTCAAGCAAGACTCGATGAGCTTTCTCATACGATTCTTCCCCCATCCAAAGATCGTCATGGAGGACATCGAAATCTGCCGCAAGCTTCCCTTCCGCCTCAAAGGGACCTCCAGATGAACCCCAGGATTCAATGACCGGGCTATTGTTGAATTGCCATGACTGCTTTCCAGTCAACATTTAAAGCACCCCCATCATTGTCAATAAAGTCTTAATCAGCGCAACGACAAAAGCTGCAAAGACGCCAAACAATATGACGCTCCCGGCCAGCTTGAACATATTTCCCCCAACTCCGAGGACAAAGCCTTCCGTCCTGTGTTCAATCGCTGCCGAGATGACCGAATTCCCGAATCCAGTCACCGGCACAGCACTGCCTGCCCCGGCAAATTGGCCGATATGGTCATACACTCCGAAACCTGTCAACAGCATTGAAAGGAAAATCATCGTCGCTACAGTCGGGTTCCCGGCTGTCTGTTCGGTAAAATCAAAGAAGTATATATAAAAATAAGTGATCGCTTGTCCAATTGTGCAAATCAGTCCGCCAACCAAAAATGCCTTTATACAATTTTTCAATACAGGCCGCTTGAGTTCGTGCTTTTGTTCAAGCTGCTGATACTGCTGCTGTTCTGGAGTCATCTTTTGCTTCTTTTTATCCCCCATCTCACCCATCCTTTCTTAAGTCATTTCTTTTTTCAATGAAATAATCCGCTGCAATTCTTTTTCTGCTTTCTTATCAGGATAGGCCGGATCTTTCATTCTTTCACGCAGCTCGACCGCTTCAATAAAGATCTTGAAATCACTAGAAACAATGAAATTCTCGCCAGGATAATTTTTTTCCAGCTTCTTATTAATTTCCTTTTCGATCGCTTTCATGTTAAACCGCTTCATATGCTTTACTTTGTATGCAACCAGCGTATCTTTTTTACCAGCGATAACGGCGACATCGAAAATCTCATCAAGTCCAGCAATATCTTTTTTCACCCTCGCAGCAAGCTCGAGATCCTTTTCCTCAAGATCATTTGTCGCTCCCGGATCAGGATTGACCGACTGGATCATGGACGCCCTGCTCTCCGGGGATGTCTTTCCGAAGGAACATCCAGCAATACCGGTTACAAGCATCGTCAGTACTGCGATAATTTTGATTGTCTGTTTTATATTCATCCTTAATCCCCTTCTATGATTCATCTGATTGGTTAAAATTATTTTCCACGTCCAAAACCTAATTTATGAATTTTTTATTGCGGGTTTTATTTCCATATCATTGTAAGGACAAGTTTAATATCCCCCAGCTTTCACACCCTGAATACAAAAATCGCCTGCCAGTTGTTTGGCAGACGATGAATTTATGCTTTCTTTCTCTTTTTGCCGCAGCCACATCCGCCTTTTCTGCGTACCCGGCGGCGGGTTGAGGCTGTTTTGCTTTTAGTGCTTTCTTCGTTTGGATTGCTGCTATTTGGTTTTTGCTTTTCCTCCATGATGACAACCCCTTCATTAAGAGTCCATATGATAGTCTATGAACAAGTCTCATCAGGGGTTCTGGACGGTCTCACTAATTCCTGCTGGTTAATCCTTAATCAGGACATGTTGTATAATGGAGGCCATCCCGGCAATAGCCAGTATGGTGATAACCGGCATCGCAAGCAGAGGATACAACAAATATCCAAAATACAAAAATGCTGCTGCCCAAATGCCGGTGCACCAATGGCAGCTTAACAGCTCACCGATCCAATACCTCAAACCTGCACCTTTAATTTCTATATAGGTTTCCGTGCTACCATCCTCAAGCGTTTCCACCACTGTTTCGTGGAATGGCTGACGGAGAAATTCAGTAATCACGTCGTATACAATGAGTCTCGTCAGGCGAAAGCTCGCCATCCCCAGAAGAAATAAATCCAGCCAATTACCCATATTCTCACCCACCTGTATTATTGGATTCAATACAGCTTATGCTGGGCAATTTCCTATGGATAGGCACGAGCCTGTCCGCTTCTGTCATAAATTTTTGTTGCAACGTGTTGAAAATTAGACAAACACCCACACCATTAGGAGGGCGATTCATATTCTATTAAGGACAATAGGTCATATCAACAAAAAGGAGATGAACTTATTATGGGTTGCAGAAATAAGAAACATGATGGCGATAGCTGTGTATGCGAAGTCCTCAGAGCAGTAGCAGATGCACAGGACGAAGTGGATGTAGACAATGATTGTGATGTAAGCTGTCATAAATCTATCCAGGAATTGCTTGCAGGTGCACAAACTCCTACGACAGATTTGGATACAATCCCGTTAATTTTATATTGCGGTGACTGCCAACCATTCGAAGGATTTGGAACTCGCATCCGCACAACAAATGGTAATGGTCCACAAATGCTTGACTGCTTCAACTCTTTCTTCTTCCGTGTAACTTCCGTGGATGATAACTGCTGCGCAAAGCTTGAGTTGCTGGCTACACGGGGAGGAAATCCTGAAGATAGCACTCCTTGCGAGCAAATCACAACTGGCGGATCTAGAAATGAATTCTTCAGAACAGGAATCTGCCTCACTGTAGACTTGGATTGCTTCTGTGCAGTCACATGCCTTGACCCGGTTGCAGCTTTACCACTTTCAAGCCTTCCTGGCAATACAAAATAACAAAGGCTGGAAAATCAGGCTTACCTAAATGGTAAGCCTATTTTTATAACCCAACCCTCTTGATATCGATTAAATCCTCTTTCGGGATGCTGACACTTTTCTTCCTCGGAGTTACAGATTGGATGAACAATACTTCCCCCTTCAATTCGATAAAATAACCTTTATATGACCTTCCCATGGTAATGAATTCGTATTTCACCTTAGCTACAGATGCGGGGACAAGCTTTAAATGTTTAATTTTTTCCTCTAGTGTATAATCATTGAAACTTCTCTTCCCTCGGTTCTTGGACTGGTCAGATTGGATGTCTTCTTCCTCTTCTGCTTGGTGATTGACTTCCTCTTCAGATGATTCTTTTGCGTCAAGATTTATTTCATCAGTTACTGGGCTATCATCGTGGTCTTCCAGAATTTCAGACGTATCGGGTTCATTTTTAATACTATATTTATTTTGCATTTCGGGTTGTGGCAGATCAATAACAGGCTGATTGATGTAAAACAAAGGAGATTGCTTACGACTTCGCTTCCTTCCCATTTACGGCACCTCCATAACTTCGCTCACCCTATATGTATGCGGCCGCCCAGGATAGGTGCCGGAATCGTCTATGGAATTGGTTGAAAGAAATTATAAATCGAGAAAATAAATAAGGCCCGCTCATGTGGCGGGCCAGATGTTTCTATAAGATATGGAATCCAGAATCAACGTGGATGTTTTCGCCAGTGATTCCTCTGGACATATCACTGAAAAGGAATACAGCTGTATCGCCGACTTCTTCTGGAGTCGTATTGCGTCGAAGCGGAGCTTTCTCTTCAATTTCCTTCAAAATCGAGTTGAAATCACTTACGCCTTTAGCAGATAGTGTGCGGATAGGGCCTGCTGAAATCGAGTTAACACGGATATTGTGTTTTCCTAAATCGGCAGCAAGATAGCGGACACTTGCATCAAGTGATGCTTTTGCCACTCCCATGACATTGTAATTCTGGATCGCACGCTCTCCGCCCAGATAAGTCAAGGTCACGATGCTTCCGCCTTCTGCCATCAGTTCCTTCGCTTCCTTGGCAACAGCAGTCAGTGAGTATGCACTGATGTTATGAGCCAGAAGGAAACCATCGCGTGTTACATTCAAATAGTCCCCCTGCAGTTCTTCCTTGTTCGCGAATGCGATACAGTGGGCAACACCGTAAATCGAACCTGCTGCCTCCTTAATTTCTTTAAAGCATTTCGCTACATCTTCGTCACTTGTAACGTCACATGGCAAAACTAAATAGTTTTGATCAAGTGATTCGGCAAGTTCGCGGACACTTTTCTCCAGACGCTCACCGGCATAAGTGAAAATTAAATTCGCCCCGGCATTGTGGAGAGATTGAGCAATACCCCAGGCGATGCTCCTTTTATTGGCTACACCCATTACTACATATGTTTTACCGTTCAATGAAAGAGTCATTTTTAAAATATCCCCCTGTTAATACAAGTTATTAGTACCTAGTGCTAATTCTACACCATATTTTTTCATTTGAAAAGGAAAACCCGCCGGGAAGGCGGGTTTAGTTTCAAATCAGCACCAAAAACAGAATTCGAGTTCCCTTTTCAGTTCATCGACATATTCCTTTGATCCTGTAACAATCAAACGGTCATTCAGCCTCAGCTCGGTATCTCCATGAGGCACGATCGATTCATTTTCACGAAGGATCCTGACAAAGATGACATCTCCGGTGAATGGAAAACGCCTTAGTGTCATACCGTCAAAGTGATCATTGAGCATTCTGATTTCATGCAGGGAATTTTCCTGATGCGTCAAAATGGTCATGACTCCTGGTGATTCAATCATTGCACGCAGCAGCGACTCAGTTGAACGGAGGACAGAGAATACTTCAATTCCCTCTTCTTGGGCTTGCTCAGCAAGGTCTGGACTTTCAATCCTCGCGATGACCCGTTCAACTCCACGTTCTTTTGCGCTGACCGCGATGGTCGCATTGAGATCGGGATCTCCCGTAGAGATTACAATGATATCCGCATCATACACTTCAACCTTATCGAGTGTATCAATATCATAATTCTCAATTTCAACGATTTCAAAAACAGTGTCAGCTAATTTTTCCGCTTTATCCTGTTTCGTATGATAAATAACCGGTTCGTATAAAGAAGATTGAAGTGCTCTTGATACGGGAAGTGTCATCTGGTTGGCGCCAATAAACGCCACCTTTACTTTAATTTCCTCTGCTTTTTCTTCAGGGAACAACTTTTTGAATAAAATTGGCGTCAAAACACTGGAGATGACTGCCACCAGAATCAGTGTTCCGCTCATCTGAGGCGAGATCATTTCCATTCTTTCACCAATCGTTGCTGCAGCAATGACGAGTGACAATGTGGAGGTCAACAGGAAGCCAGCCGCGAGAACCGTCTTTGTGTCGTACCATTTTTTCAAAAGATATACTGGAACCATTTTTGACAAAAACAAAGCCAAAAGTAATAGCGGTATCAATAATAAGAGCTTTTTTTCAGTGAACAGGGACCATAAATCGAGTTCGACACCCACCATTACGAAAAAGATGGGAATCAGGAAGCCATAACCAAATGAATCAAGTTTATGGACCATTTCCTGGTCCGGTGCCAGCAGGGAAACAAGGACACCTGCAAGGAATGCTCCCAGGATATTTTCCGCGCCAACCGTTTCTGAGATGGCAACCAGTAAAATGATCAAGGCAAAAACCGCACGGGTGCCAATTTGTGTGGTACCTGTAGACAATGCATTAATGAATGTCCTATTTTTGAAGGATCTGCCGATGAAATAAAGTGCTACACCAGCAGCAAAAAGCACGAGCAGCAGCCATGTATTGCCACCGCCAGTATCATAAAGGGATACAAAGACAGCAAGCAGGATCATGGTGGCAAGGTCTGCAATGACAGCAACCAATAAGATGATCTGCCCTATATTCGTTTTCATTAAATGCGCGTCCTTTAGAGTAGGAACTACCACTCCAAGAGAGATTGTCGAGATGATCAAGGTCATCAAAAATACATTCTCAATGAAACCTGCAAGCACGAATAAATACGACAATCCAAGAGAGGCAATGAATATCCCGACAAATATGACAGAAGCGACGACAAACGTATTTGGTTCTTTTTTGCTGTTGGATTTTGCTCTGCCTTTATTTTTCCCGCTGGAGAATGCAGTGAAGTCAATCTCCAACCCACTCAAAAACATCAGGAACAAGAATCCCAGGGTGGAAAGTGTGCTGAGCCATGCATCCTCATGGACAATGTTGAAGCCGCTTTTACCGATAAGCAAACCCATGATGATTTCAGCTACAACGACGGGTATGAAACTCAATTTTAAGCGGTGCAATATAATAGGTGTTAAAAATGCAACAATAATGACGATTACCAGTGATGTAATCGAAGCATGCTGTTCCATCCGCTCCCTCCTTTTTATAAAAGAATGACGTAAAACAAAGATTTTTTGCATTACACAAAGTTCGACTAATCACTAAGTAAGATAACTCATAAAAGCTGTAGCAATTCCAAAATAAATCAAAATACTAATAATATCATTGATGGTTGTGATAAAGGGGCCTGATGCAACTGCAGGGTCAATTTTCAACCTGTGCATCAGCAGCGGAACAAGCGAACCGGCCAGTGTCGCGAAAATCAGTGTAACAAAGATCGATATGCCGACTAAAACCCCAAGAAAAAATTCGCCTTTCCAAAAATAAACGACAAATGCAACCAGGATCCCGCATACAGCACCGGTTATCAAACCTGTACCAGCTTCCCTAATGATAATGCTCCATTTGTTTTCTTTTTCAAGGTCTCCAGTAGCAATTCCCCTGACTGCTACTGCCAGGGCCTGTGTTCCGGTGTTGCCAGCCATCCCGGCAATCAAAGGAATAAATACAGCCAAAATTGCAACCTTATCCAATGTATCCTCAAACCTTCCAATCAGACTCGCTGTGAACATCCCTAAAAACAGTAAAATGATCAGCCAAGGCAGCCGCTTCTTGGCGGCAGTAAATGGATTTCGGTCGACCGTGTCAAGATCTGCAATACCCGCCAGCTTAGAGTAGTCATCCGACGCTTCTTCTTCCATAACGTCAATGATGTCATCGACCGTTATGATTCCAAGGAGATGGTTTTGAAAATCAATGACAGGAAGGGCAAGGAAGTTGTAATCACGCATCATCCGCGCTACTTCTTCCTGGTCCTCTCCTACTGAAACGGAGACTACCCGATCATTCATCACTTCACCGATCATCGTCTCGTCATCCGCCACGATCAAATCTCTCAAGGAAATGACCCCAGCCAGTCTCTTCTCCTCATCGACAACAAAAATATAATAAATCGTCTCAGCCCTGGGTGCTTCTTTTTTCAGGATATACATGGCCGATCTGACCGTCTGGTTGGCAGAAATCGCAATGAATTCTGTCGTCATGATACTTCCTGCTGTGTATTCTTCATAATGCAGCAAGTCCTTGATTTCCTGTGCTGCTTCCTCATCCATGATTGTCAAATAACTGGCAACCTGGTCTTTGTCAAGCTCATTCAAGACATCCACCGCGTCATCGGCATACATATTTGACAGCATGTCGGCCGCGTAATTCGGATTCATCTGCGCCAATACATCCTTAAAATCCTCTTCATCCGCTTCCAGGTTCTCGAACAGATCAGCCATCTCTTCAGGTGAGAGAAAATTATAAACTTTCGCACGATCTTCGTCATCAAGTTCACTGAAAAATTCAGCCTGGTCATATGGATGCAGGTCTAAAAATTCCTCACGAAAATCATCAATTTTTTCAGAGTAAAGTGCTTCCAACAGCAATTCAGAATTAATTTGCTGCCTGGATGCTGATTCTTGACGTTCTTCAGACATCCACCTTACCCCCTTTCCTTTAGTACATTTCATTATACTAGCATTTATTGAAATCTTTGTCTTTTATCTTCTCTTTTTCATGTGAAATTAAAATGGGTAATATAAATTTGCCTTTTCTATAACATTCCCTTTTTTAAATTTAAACTTGTCTTTTTTTCGGCAGCGGGAATGATAAAAGATAAAAGGAGGATTGCTCCATGAAACTAGACATTATTGGCGATATTCACGGCTGTTATGCTGAATTTGAAAAGCTTACCCAACAGCTTGGATATGACTGGGATTCTGGTCTACCGATCCACCCCGATGGCCGGAAGCTTGCTTTTGTCGGCGACCTGACAGACCGGGGACCGGAATCGCTGAAAACCGCTGAGCTGGTTTGGGAACTTGTCGTGAAAAAAAAGGCCGCTTATTATGTTCCTGGAAACCATTGCAATAAGCTGTATCGATATCTTTTGGGCAATAAAGTACAGACTACTCACGGGCTTGAGACTACGGTTGCTGAATTTCTGTCACTGAGTACTGGACAGAAAAATTCATTCCGGGATAAATTTTTGAGTTTATATGACTCAGCGCCTTTGTACCATGTACTAAATGAAGGACGTCTTGTCATCGCCCATGCAGGAATCCGCGAAGATTACATAGGGAAAAACAATTCAAAAGTTAAAACGTTTGTCCTTTATGGTGATATCACCGGCCAGAACAATCAAGACGGGACTCCCGTACGGCGTGATTGGGCGAAGAATTATCAAGGGAAGGCGGTCATCGTTTATGGCCATACACCTGTAAAGGAGCCGAGAATCCTGAATAATACCTATAATATAGATACAGGCGCTGTTTTTGGCGGTAAACTGTCAGCTCTTCGTTATCCTGAAATGGAATTAATGTGCGTTCCATCCACCATGCCTTTTGTACCCGAAAAATTCAGGGAGATATAATAATTACCCAAATAAAAAACGAGCTAACCACGGGAATGGTGGTTAGCTTTGTTCTTTATTTTCCAATAAACATTTGTGTCCAATAATTACCTTGTGTTGTATGGCCTACACCGATATGGGTGTAATTCGGGCTTAAGATGTTTTTTCGGTGTCCTTCGCTGTTCATCCATGCATTGACGACTTCTTCAGCACTTTGCTGTCCCATTGCGATGTTCTCTCCAGCTGAATTATAAGAAACGCCGAAGTCCCTCATCATATCGAATGGTGATCCATAGGTAGGGCTTGTATGCGAGAAATAATTCTTCGCCTGCATATCATTTGATTTTTCCTGTGCAACATTACTTAAAGCTGTATCGGGCTGCAGGTTTGGCAGACCATTTTTACGACGCTGTTCATTCGTCAGGTCAATGACTTTTGATTCAAAATCACTGATCTCGGTCCCACTTGGCGCTGCCTTTTGCTCTGGAGCTGGGGCAGCCTCCTGCTGTGGTGCTGGTCTTTCTTGTGGTGCTGGTGCAGCTTCCTGTTCAGGTGCCTGTTTTTCTTGTGGTGCTGGTGCAGCTTCCTGTTCAGGTGCCTGTCGTTCTTGTGGTGCTGGTGCTGGGGCTGCTCCTTGCTCAGGTACAGGCGCTGGCGCAGGTGCAGCTCCTTGCTGAGGTGCTGGTGCTCCCTGTTCAGGTGCTGGTGCTTCTTGCTGTGGCGCAGGAGCGGTTCCTTCCGTTGGTGCAGGAATCCCTCCCCTTTGAAAATCAGGAAGTTCAACGTCGGTGCGGCGCTGCAGATCTGCAAGCATTTTATCCAGATCGGCCTGCTGTCCTTCTGTAAGTGTCAATCTACCTTGCATCATTTCTGTATGAGGATATTTTGAACTTGGAATCCCAGTACTGTATGAGTTAGGGTCGACTGTAATATACCCATCAGGCATTTGCATGATTTCACTTGTTCCATTCATGCCATTTTGGTTAATCTTAGGTCCTTTTGTATTTCCTTTAGCAGCATTTATTTCAGCTCTTCTTCTTTGCTGCTTCATTCTGTTCGCATCATTATCCCAATAACTTGCCTGGTCTTTCCCCAGGGTGGTCACCCTGTTGTCACGCGTATCCATCGCTTCATTGTTATTGTTGCATGCTGCAAGGCCTAATACCATGACAGCAGATACTGCCATAATTTTTCCGTGTTTATAGATGTTCAAGTGCTGCTTCCTCCTTCATCTTTCATTTATTACTTCTATATCCTTTGATTTTTTGCGTGGAATTATCTGATGAAATATTTGAGAGAAATGTAAAAAGGCAAATCGCTTTTATAACGATTTGCCTTCTTTCAGCACTTCCTGCATATCCTTGGGGAGACTTGCGGTAAAATGCATTTCTTTATGTAAAAAAGGGTGGGTGAAAAGGAGTTCCCGGCAGTGCAATGCTTGTCTCGTTATTTTACTTTTATTGCCCCCATATAAAGTATCCCCGAGCAGCGGATGGCCAATAAAGCTCATGTGTACTCGGATTTGATGGGTTCTCCCGGTCTTTAGCCTGAGGTGTAGATGAGTGAAGGCACGATAACGTTCTCCAACCTTGTAGAGAGTACAAGCGTATTGACCATTGGGATGCACTTCTCGTTCGATGATGCTGTCGGGTTTCCTAGCAATCGGGGCTTCAATTGTTCCCTCATCCTTTTCGACGATTCCTTCGGCAAATGCCTCATAGCTCCGATTAACACCGCCAGAACGCTGCTGCTTGCTGAGTAAATGATGGACATGACTATGTTTTGCAATCAGGACCAGCCCTGAAGTATCCCTGTCAAGCCTGGTAACAATATGGGTAGTCGCAGATATTTCGTGATCTTCATAATACCCGATCAGCCCGTTCGCCAGACTGCCAAAAGGATGCTCCCTTGAAGGGATCGTATTCATGCCAGAAGGCTTATTGACCACCAGTAAATATTCATCCTCATAGATAATTGAAAGAGAAATCTTTTCTCCCTTCATCCCCTCAGACGGAATTTCAGGAGGGAAGTCAATTCTGACTCGATCATCAGCCTTCATTATGTACCTGACATTCACTTCCTGGTCATTTACGGAAATTAATCCGCCCTTAAACTTAATATCAGTCAGAGCCGATTTAGAGATTTCCATCTGTTTGAGAAAATCCCTGAGCATCTTTCCCTCGTCAGAAATCCCGGCAGTAAAGTCCAATGTGAAGTTTTTCGCCATATCAACGGCTCCTGTCTTCGTTGTTTCGTTTATGTTGTGTCATTATGTCCCATGGTTAAAATTAAATCCGGTTTCTTAGACATTTCAGTCATCCTCAAAGTTGAAAACGTCCATTAAAACGGGTTTCTTAGACATTTTGAGCATGCTCGAGCGTTGAAATGTTCATTAAGATGGGTTGCTTAGACATTCTGGCCGTGCTCTTGCGTAAAAATGTCCATTAAAACAGGTTTCTTAGACATTTCAGCCTTGCTCGGACATTAAAATGTCCATTAAAACAGGTTTCTTAGACATTTTGGCCGTGCTCGGACATTAAAATGTCCATTAAAACCGGGTTCTTAGACATTTCGGCCTTACTCCAGCGTAAAAATGTCCATTAAAACAGGTTTCTTCGACATTTTGGCCCTAAACGAGCGTTGAAATGTCCATTAAAGGACACTTCAATGCTCGGTCGCCGGATTCACCATTAGTCACTATCAGAGATAAAGGAATCATGCACCCTTTTCCAGAATGGGAATGGGCGGAATCGGGCGAAACGGATTTTTTCATCCGCTACCCGGAATTGGATTGATTTCACGTCTTTATGCAATAAGGTTAAATGGTCCACTGTCACCTGGAAATCCGGCCTGTTTACAGGTTTCAAGGTACACGTATGGTGGTCAGGCAGGATTAGCGGGGATCCAACTGTCCTGAACACCCGGTTATTAATCGATGCCATTTCTGCTACCTGGATCGCTCTCAGGGATGGATGCAGGATTGCCCCGCCCAATGCTTTGTTATAAGCTGTGCTTCCGGAAGGCGTGGATACACATAAACCATCTCCGCGGAAGCGTTCGAAATGCTGGCCCCTGATTTCAACATCCATGACCAGTGTACCTTCCACTGATTTTACAGTAGATTCATTCAGGGCCAGATACCTGGTTTCCCTGCCGCCATGCTGATACCTGATGATGACTTCAAGCAGCGGATACTCAATCACCTGGTACGGTGTTTTTGCCACTGCGATGACAAGCTTTTCGATTTCTTCAGGAACCCAGTCGGCATAAAAGCCAAGGTGTCCTGTATGTACTCCAATGAATGCGGTTTTATCCAGCCTGCTGCTGTACCGGTGGAAGGCATACAAAAGCGTTCCATCCCCTCCGACAGAGATACAGATGTCCGGCTGGTCTTCATCATATTCTAGATCAAAGTCCAAAAGATACGTCCTCATTTTATGCATCAATGTATTGGACCGGGAATCCCCCTTTGAAGTAATCGCAAATTTCATGTATCAAACACCCCTGCATATCGGATTTAAACTATTTCTTCCCATCCTGCTGCATTTCTTTTTTCCGTGTGAAAAATGCTTGTGCGTCCTGGATTTCTCCCCTGATAGTCGACATTTCTTCATCAAGGCGGAACGCAGCCTCGGCCGCCCGCTGCAGCCTGGTTTTAATATCTTCAGGAAAAAGTCCTTTGTACTTATAGTTCAATGAATGCTCCACCGTTGCCCAGAAATTCATGGCCAGCGTCCTGATCTGGATTTCGGCAAGAATCTTTCTTTCTCCCCTGATCGTCTGGACTGGATAGCGGATGACTACATGGTAAGAGCGGTAACCGCTTGCTTTTTTATGGGAAATATAATCCCTTTCCTCGATAATCTCAAAATCATTCCGGCTCCTTAACAGTTCAACGACTGTCTTGATATCGTCCACGAACTGGCACATGATTCTCAAGCCTGCGATATCCTGCATTTCAGAATCGAGTTTATCGAGTGAAATCCCCTTTTGATGGGCTTTGTCCAGTATGCTTGCAATTGGCTTTACCCTCCCCGTGACAAATTCAATCGGGGAATGGTCGGAATGAAGCTCATATTGGCTCCTGATTCCTTTAAGCTTTACCTTCATTTCTTCCACAGCGTGCTTATAAGGTTCTAAAAATTGATCCCAGTGTTTCACATCAGTCACCTCATCCGGTTCTTTTCACGAAAGCTTAAGCGGAGGGTGCGGCAAAAACCTGTTCCACTTTCGTGACCATTTCCTCTCCATAGTTGCTGTTCCCTGTTATATTTTCAATCAGATATTCCATTTCACCACGGAAGCTTTCCAATTTAAGCTTGCCGCCGGCATTTGCCAGAAAAACTTCAAGTCCGCCCTGAATCCCTTGCTGAATGGCACTCCAGGCAGATTCAGGAATGGTGACATATTGATATCCATCTTCATTATCAACAATATAAATAAAGGATAATTGATCAGAATCCACAAGCATTTGCCCGGTGGCTGAAAGGCTTGTTATTTCTGTCTCCATGTCTGTAAAAAGCAGGAGCTCATTTCTTTCTACTTTTGCATCTGTAACGATAATCTTTTTACTCATTTTTTCAACCTCCATAATCTTTTTTATTTTATCATATCGAACCATTTTCTACTAAAGATTGAAGCCAACAGGATTTCGCGAGATAATAAGGACAACTTATTTGGAAAGGGCGGACGGACGTGAGCCAGAATATCGAAATCGAATTCAAGAACATGCTGACGGAAAAAGAATTTAACTTCCTGTCAAGTTACTTCAAACTGGAGCAGGTTCACTTTAAAAAACAGATCAATCATTATTTCGATACCCCTTCTTTTACCTTGAAGGATAAAGGGTCCGCACTGCGGATCAGGGAAAAAGGCAATGAGTTTGAACTGACTTTAAAACAGCCTGCACAACAGGGATTGCTCGAAACGAACCAGATCCTGACTGAAGGACAGGCAAACGAAGCCTTGAAAACTGGCAAATTGCCTGATGGTGAGGTGAAGGGCGCTGTTTCATATTTAATGTCCGATATGGATCAACTGCAATACTTCGGCTCGCTGACAACGGTGCGCGCCGAGGTTGAGTATAAAGAAGGACTGCTAGTCCTGGACCATAGTTACTATTTAAATACAGAAGATTTTGAGCTAGAATATGAAGTGACAGATGAGTTAGAAGGATTTCGAAATTATTCCAATTTACTCACTGAACTAAAAATACCTGTTCGACAAACCGATAATAAGATCAAACGCTTTTACGCTAAAAAATATAATCTTTTAAGAGAATAGACCAGGCAGGAGAATCACGATGAATGTTGATCAGTTAAAAGCCATGCTTGAATTGCAGGCGCTTCAAAATTTCAATCGGACCCCAGGACAATCGGGAAACGGCCTATTTCAGGAAATGCTTTCCGGCATTTTAAATGACCAGAGCGATGCCCTTGGCGCCACGGCAACAAAGCTGGAAGAGCTGTTCGAAGATGCTCAGGCTGCAGTCAGCTCATATGATTTAACCAAACAGAACATTGCCCAAATGCTCCCTCCCATTCAACTGACAAAGGTAGCGGCCAAGAATAACACTGATTTTGATGGTATGATTGACCAGGCGGCTGCTATGTTCAATATACCAGCCAAGCTGATCAAGTCAGTCATTCAAAAGGAATCCAATTTCAATCCCAATGCCGTAAGCCATGCCGGGGCATCCGGATTGATGCAGCTAATGCCTTCTACAGCAAGGGGCCTTGGAGTTAAAAATGTCTTTGATCCCGCAGATAATATCCTAGGAGGCGCTAAATACCTCAAGCAAATGCTCGACAGATATGACAATAATATTGAACTTGCCCTCGCAGCTTATAATGCAGGACCTGGTAATGTTGATAAATATGGAGGAATTCCCCCATTCAAGGAAACCCAGAACTATGTACGAAAAGTGACCGATGTTTTTTACAGTTAAAAGGATAATACTTCCAATTTTTTTGCCCGCCTGTCAGTGGTAACAGGCGGCTTTTTTGTGTAAATTAGTAAAGCAAACCGAAATTAATCAAACCAGAGACAGTTTTCACAGAACACAAGCCGATTTGTTTGAGATATAAATATAGCATTGCTACAATAAATAGCATAACTATCAAAGCAGAATGAAATTTCTAAAATCTATTTTAAAGGAGTTATCAATATGGTTGAGAATAAGACCTTACCATTCGAAGCCATTGGCGAAGGGACACTTCACCGGCTGGTCGATGCTTTTTACCACCGCGTTGGAATGCATCCTGATCTTGCTCCTATATTCCCGGACGACTTAACGGAAACTGCCCGTAAACAAAAGCAGTTTTTGACTCAATATTTAGGCGGGCCGCCTTTATATACGAACGAACATGGCCATCCAATGCTTCGCGCCAGACATCTGCCTTTCGAAATCACGCCGGTCAGGGCTAAAGCTTGGCTCGGCTGCATGGCAGAGGCCATGGATGAAGTGGGTCTCGATGGTTCTGTCAGGGAGGATTTTTACGCCAGGCTCTACCTTACCGCTCAGCATATGATTAATACACCAGACGATGAAACCGGTGAGAACTCATGAGACTCAGCCGTGAAAATCTTTTAAGCTATGACCCGTCAGAATACTGTCATAACATAGACAAGAAGCCTCTAGAAATTTATATGTTCGTTGATCCGCTTTGTCCTGAATGCTGGGCACTAGAGCCAATCATAAAAAAGCTGCAGATCGAATATGGCAAGTATTTTTCAATCAAACATGTATTGAGC
This sequence comes from Chryseobacterium sp. ISL-80, assembly GCA_018613055.1. Taxonomy (GTDB): domain Bacteria; phylum Bacillota; class Bacilli; order Bacillales; family Cytobacillaceae; genus Mesobacillus. The sequence goes on from JAGGQZ010000004.1 coordinate 51,011, forward strand.
GGCCGTCTTGCCACCTTGAACATGAACCGAAAGAAACGCTACGAAACCATAGCAGAGCTATGGGAAAAAACAGCAAGCAGAACAGGCATGTCCTGTGACGGTTCGCTTTGGTTTGAAAACCCTGTTTCGTCTCCCTATTTGGCTTCGATTGCCATTAAATCGGCAGAACTTCAGGGAAAAAAGAAAGGCATCCGCTTCCTGCGCAAGCTCCAGGAAGTGTTGTTTCTTGAAAAACAAAATGTCTCGAGTTTTGAGGTGCTGAAAAACTGTGCCCGAAGCGTGGGGCTGGATGTTGAGGAATTCGTGACGGATATCCATTCTGAGACAGCCGCAAAGGCGTTCCAGTGTGATTTAAAAATCACCAATGAAATGGACGTCCAAGAAATTCCGACGCTTGTCTTTTTCAATGCCAATGTTGAAGAAGAAGGCATCAAGATTACCGGACTTTATCCATATGAGGTATACGTACAGATTCTTGAAGAAATGCTCCAGCAAAAACCAGACGCAACCCAGCCGCCAAGCCTGGAACAGTTTTTGAAGCAGTATAAAATGGTTGCCTCAAAGGAAGTGGCTGTTGTATACGACATGACAGTTCCTCAGGCTGAGAAGGAATTAAAGAAACTGATGTTAAAGCAAATGGTCGAACAAATCCCCGCAAAATACGGGATGTTCTGGCGTTATCTAGAAGGATGACCGTGCAGATGCTCGGTCATTTTTTTATTAGTCCGCTTCATTGTTTTTTGCAGACTTTAATGCTTTCTATTGAATTGTTCGAAATAATTGGGAATATGGTCGAAAAACCTTAATAAATGGTCTAATTAATTAAAAATGTGCAGCAATAATCCATAATCCGGATCGCAGCAAGTAAAAACTGCCACTTTTTTTACTCCTGACTGCAATTCAGAATGATTGCACTTGAATGTAACCTTCAATCAGCGCTAATCTAACATTGCACGCAGAAAAAGGCCTTGCAGCTCTCCAACTGCAAGGCCTTTTTTCTATTTTATACGAACAAAGGGGATGGGAGAAATTTTTCACGGTCAAACAAAGGGGTAAATGTTTGCTTGTGATCAACTTCACGCCATAAATATACCATAGGCACTACCAGTATAACAATATACTTGTGTGTTATTTCACAATATTGTCAAATACCATTCATGATTATATGGACAGAAGCATATATATCAAGTATTAAGCGATCCGGAGTGATGTACGTGGACAAAATAGGTCTCTTCTTTATGGCGCTATTCATCGTTTTTTCATTTGTTCTTCATATCGGAGGATTAATGCATCTTATCCCTTTATATCTGACCTCCCCCATCCTGTTTTTCTCCCTTTTTATTTTACTGATATATTTAAATAACCGAAAAAAGTTCAGAGGATTCTAATGAAAAAACCGGCTGCACCCTTGCAGCCGGTTCTTCGTTTTATGAAAGCAATGCTTCCATTTCGTTTAGCTTTTCTTCGAATACCTTCAAGGCTTCCTCGATTGGCTGCGAGCTTGTCATATCTACTCCTGCCTTTTTCAGGACTTCGATTGGATAGTCTGAGCTTCCTGATTTCAGGAATTCAATATAGCGCTCGACAGCCGGCTGTCCTTCATCAAGGATCTGTTTGCTCAGCGCTGTTGCTGCACTGAAACCTGTGGCATACTGATACACATAGTAATTGTAATAGAAATGCGGGATCCTTGACCACTCCAGTCCGATTTCCTCATCAATAATGATGTCTTCTTCGCCGAAGTACTTTTTGTTGAGCTCATAATAATCCTTTGTCAGAGAATCAGCTGTCAAAGCTTCGTTATTCTGTGCTTTCTGGTGAATCATATGTTCAAATTCAGCAAACATGGTCTGTCTGAACACAGTTCCCCTGAAACCTTCGAGATAGTGATTCAATAGATACAGGCGCTTCTGCTCATCATCGATCGTTTTCAGCATATAGTCATTCAGCAGCGCTTCATTGCATGTGGAAGCCACTTCTGCAACAAAAATGGAGTAGTTTCCATATGGATATGGCTGAGTTTTCCTAGTGTAGTAGCTATGGACGGAATGTCCGAACTCATGCGCAAGCGTGAATAAATTATTTACATTGTCCTGCCAGTTCATCAGGATGTATGGATTTGTGCCATATGCACCTGAAGAATAGGCTCCGCTGCGCTTCCCTTTGTTCTCATACACATCCACCCAGCGATTTTCGAACCCTTCTTTTAGGATTTTGTTATATTCATCACCAAGGGGTTCTAATCCTTTTAGAACGTATTCTTTTGCTTCTCCATAAGGAATTTCCATTTTAACATCCTTGACCAACGGTGTATAAAGATCATACATATGCAGCTTATCAAGACCCAGGACCTTTCTGCGAAGCTTTACATATCTGTGAAGCAGGTGCAGATTGTCATTCACCGTATTCACAAGGTTTTCATAGACACTTTCAGGGATATTATTTGCAGCAAGCGCAGCATGCCTCGCAGAATCATATTTACGGATTCTCGCATTGAAGTTATCCTTCTTGATATTGCCGCTCAAAGTGCTTGAAAAGGTATTTTTGAAGCTGCCATATGTTTTGTAAACAGCTTTGAAAGCATCCTCGCGCACCCTGCGATCTTCACTTTCTAGGAAACGGATGTAACGGCCATGAGTGATTTCCACATCTTCACCGTTCTCGTCCTTAATCGAAGGGAATTCCAAATCCGCATTGTTGAGCATACCAAAAGTATTTGATGGCGAGCTCATTACCTCTCCTGCCTGGGCAAGCAAGGCTTCTTCTTCGGCAGACAGGACGTGCGGCCGCTGAAGATTGATTTCCTCCAATGCATGCTCATAAAGCTTCAGCTCTTCTTTTTCCTGCAAAAAGCCTTTGATCTTTTCTTCTTCAACAGCAAGGATTTCCGGCACAATATAAGCCAGTGCACTTCCCGCCTGGGAATAGAGATTCTTGATACGGTCATCTAGTCCCTGATAAAAAGAATTCGTCGTATCCTGGTCATAGCGCATATGTGCATATGTATAAAGTCTGCCAAGACGCTCTAACAGCTTATCCTGCAATTGGAGTGCATCGTAAAGCTGATCAGCACTTTCCCCAAGTTTTCCCTGATACTCCTGGACAGAAGGAAGTAAGCTCTTCACTTCATTGAATTCTTTTTCCCAGGCATCATCACTCGCGAAAATATCTTCAAGTCTCCACGTATTCTCGGTGGCAGCCTCATCTCTTGATGGCAATTTTTTAACTGCTGATTCATTAGACATATGGATCCTCCTAACAAAATTTCGGAATTCGAAAAACTTTTCTACTATCATATTATTCGATAATAGCTCCTTATTTCCTTCATAAAAAAAGAAAGGGATGAAAAGTTTTTTCGCTAACTTCCTTATTTTACTCTTGAACTTCATTTTTCATGTTATTGGAATACCGATTGAGCAATTTTATTTTCATACTCAGCAAAAAACTTGGCTTCCGCCTCCAACTGGCGGTCGATTGAAGATGGAATCTCAATCTCTTTTTGTACTTTTACCATCCCTGAATTAATCTTTTCCAGGTACCCCACCTTTGTTAAAAGAAAAACGTATTCTGCTAAAGCATACCAGGCATCTCTTTCCCCGGCGGCAGGCAGGACCCTGAGCCTGATATCACCTTTTTTGACCCTTTTGGCAAAAGCATCCTGGATTTGTGGATAATGAATGAATTCCCCTATTTTATGTTGACGAAATACATCGAGATAGAGGTATGTTTGCCAGATGAAGGACGGTGTTTCAATATAGGGACTGAAGTGGACAGGCAATCCGAGGACAGGGGGAAGAGTTAGAAGGCTGAGACGATTGCGGTATAATTCTTTTAGGAAACGATTTTGCCAGGCGCCGGGATTCATCAAATAGCGGGATTTTAGTTTTTGATTTTCTGTTTGCCAAATTTTTATGAAAGGTTGGTGTCTTGCTTTTGGATTAAGGAGATCCTCGATTGAAGTTTGACTCAGATTTTTCACTTCTAGAATTGCGATCGCCTTTCTTGTGGAAATTGGAATACTGCCATGAAGGTTGATGAGCTGGCCTGAGATCGGGCAAAAAGCAGGAAAATTCCAGTCATTGTGGGGTCTTCGCAAAAAAAGATAGAGGAAATGATTCATGGAAACAACCATATGGGACTTACGTTTGATCAGGTTTTCGGCTGCAATCCATATGGGGATCACATCATGTTCCAGGTAGGTTTTTGTTCTTTTTTCGAAAATATCTGCATGGATGATTGAACATTGGAATTCAATTGCATATTTTTGACCGTTCCAATCAAATGCAATATCCGGTTTTTGTCTCATCTGCTGATCGAACTTTTCAAGCTCCGCATAGATTCCCTGTTTCTTCAGCCAATTATATAGTTTTAGCTTGCCAGAAAGGTGGTACTCAGATTCTCGATCATACTCATATTGGCAGCTTCCGCTTGCAGTATGGGAGAAATGCCAGATTTTCTTACTGCCGAGTTTCATGATTACCTCCTCGCCACAATCAGGACAATAAAACTTTTCCCGGGATCTGATTTTCTCTAATTCTTTCTTGGCCTTACCGTTCGCGAGTGAAAATACTTCCCCATTACTCTTATTTGCCACTAGCATATAATGAACCTCCTTTCTCCTCCTATTATTCTGGAGTACAGGAGTGATCACCTCTTATAATTGAAACAATTAACAAAATGTTCACAGAAAAAACAGCCCGTAACACCTACGGACTGCTAAAGCATGGGCGACAGAAGTCTTGATGTTGATTCGAGAAGCCTGTAACCGATATTGCGTTTATTGAAGTCTTTCAAATCAATTTCGTTTGATTGATGGATATCATTTTGGTACTCTTCCACCAATTTCAATGTGCTGCTTGTTTTATAGAGGAAAGCATTGACCTCGAAGTTCAGATGGAAACTTCTCATGTCCATATTGGACGTGCCAATGGAAGCAAGCTGGCCGTCAACAATGACGATTTTGCTGTGCATGAACCCTTTTTCGTATTCATAAATTTTTACCCCCGCTTCAAGTAGCTCTGGAAAATACGACCTCGAAGCATAGAAAACGATTTTTTTATCCGGCTTTTTTGGGACAAGCAGCCTGACGTCAAGCCCGCTGAGAGCAGCCACCTTGATTGCACTGAAAATATCTTCGTCCGGGATGAAATACGGAGACGCAATCCAGACTGACTTATCGGCCGACGAAATCATCGAGAAAAAGATATTCTTGATCACACTCCACTCGTTGTCTGGGCCGCCGGCAATCATCTGGACCCCTCCATGGGTGTTAACCTCCAGTGCGGGTGATAAATATTCTGCTGTCAAAAAGCTGTTATTCGTCATGTAGTACCAATCCTGCAGGAAAATCAGCTGCAGGCTCCTTACTGCTTCTCCTTTTGCCATTAAGTGAGTGTCACGCCAAAAACCAAAATCCTTATTTCTTCCGAGGTACTCATCACCGATATTCAGCCCTCCGACAAAGCCAACTGTCCCATCAATCACAATGATTTTACGGTGGTTCCGGAAATTGAACTTGCTGTTCAGGAACGGCAGGCGGACAGGGCCAAATTCGACCACTTCGACACCCGCGTCAATCAAATCCGCGATATACTTTTTTGAAAGCTTCCATGACCCAACCGAATCATACAGGAACCGCACCTTCACTCCTTTTTTGGCTTTTTCGATCAGAACATCCTTGATTTCATGGCCGATTTCGTCATCGCGCACAATATAATATTCCATATGGATATGGTGGGTTGCCTTTTCCAATTCTTGGAGAATATGACTAAAGGTTTCATCACCATTTGTCAGCACTTTTGTCGAAGTTGCAAAGGAAATAGGGCTATTCCCGAGCTTCTGGGCAAGATTGAACAAACGACGGTGATCTTCTTCCATTTCAAGCATCCGTGCTTTGTTCGCACTTTCACTGTCCCCTTCAATTCGTGTAAAAGTTTGTTTATCAAGAAAGTATTTTCGGCGGAACATCTTTTCTTTCCGATGATTGCGGCCAAATAATAAATAAAATATGAAACCCACAACGGGGAAACCACCGAGAACCACTATCCAGGTTAAAGTCTGGGCAGGATGACGATTCTCAAGGAAGATCACAAAACTGATAAAAATCACCGTCAATGTCATGAAAATACTTATGTATCCCAGATAAACAGCATCAAGTTTTTCATAAAACAAATAATAAATGCCTGACAAAATGAATAAAAACGTTAAAATCCGAACTGTATTCTTCATGGTAACCACCTGTTTTCCCGCTTCTGATTTCCAAACCACTGTATATATACGTTTCTATTTAGTGATGGGATTCATACAAATTATATCAAAAAAACTGCAAGTACCCTGTACAAAGCCTGCCGGTGAAATCGTATTTTGATTTCAATGGAAGTGTCGCAGAGATCTCGCTGCCTGGATTAAAAAAGCCGATTTCATTTCTGAAATCGGCCCTGCAATCAGGAAAAATGCTTCCTTATAACATTGAATACATCGTTTTCGATAATCTTGTTGCCATATTCATCAAGACGATGAATTGTCACGCTTGATTCCTGCCCATATTCGAGAAGGACACTTAGAATATTATCAATTTCCTCTTCGTCTTCGAAATCTTGCTCAGGAAATTCAATGTATAAATAATACTTGTCAGAATAACTATACAAGCTTGTTTTAATCTTATCGATCCCCGGCCGTTTTGATAGCGAGATGACATCCTCGAAATCCTTAAAATGCAATAAGAATTCAAGATCATCCTCGAACGAATTCTCTTCATCATCAAATCCTTTTGGATTAAATTGATGGTCAAGCAGCTCTTCGATTCGCTCATCAACTGGCATATCCTTCATTTTATCGTTTGGAAGCGGCAGTTCAAATTTCGGCCCATCCTTCGACAATTGAGCCTTTGTAACCAATACCTCCAGACCTTTTTCCAGGGCCTGGACCTGGATCCATAATGGACCTTCAACAGTAAACTCTTCTTCTGCATGGACTTCATCCATCATCTCCCAGAAGAGTTCCTCACTGCGATCGCGGTTATACCAGATTTCTTCCCGGTCAAACCCGCGTTCCTCTATGTCCATATATGAAATGTAGAACTTTACCGTATTCTCATTAATGCGCTCGATTTCCATTCGCTTTCTCTCCCTTCCAGGCAAAGATTTGAAGGGACTAAATACCCCCAAAAGCAGTTGGTCCATATCTTTTACCCTTAATAAATGAGTCTGAATCACCTTGTGTTTATTAAAGGAAGGTAAATAGAATAATCTTGTACTTTCATTTTATGTTATAATCAGCCATTTTGGAAATAAAATATGCACCCATTTTTACAAAAGGCTTTTTTATTATTGTTTAGAGTCCTGCGTGCAATGCACTGGTTTGATACCAGAGAAATTTCACGCAAACAAAGGCAACTATAAAATTAAAGTATTCTTTACATTTTAGCAGAAACCTGCCTTGATTTCAATTTGTCTGACTGTCTTTGATATGCGGTATAACATGTATAGTGGTAAACGATGAAATGTTGTCCGAAGTAAGCCTGGATTCGGACAGCTTTCGTGGTAAACGAAGATAAGTTGTCCGAAGTAAGTGCAAGTTCGGACAGCTTTTGCGGTAAACGAAGATAAGTTGTCCGAAGTTAGCCCAGGTTCGGACAGCTTTTGTAGCAAATGAAGAAAAGCTGTCCGAAGTAAGTGCAAGTTCGGACAGCTTTCGTGGTAAACGAAGATAAGTTGTCCGAAGTAAGCCTGGGTTCGGACAGCTTTCGTGGTAAACGAAGATAAGTTGTCCGAAGTATGCCTGGGTTCGGACAGCTTTCGTGGTAAACGAAGAGAAGTTGTCCGAAGTATGCCCAGGTTCGGACAGCTTTTGTAGCAAATGAAGAAAAGCTGTCCGAAGTATGCCCAGGTTCGGACAGCTTTTGTAGCAAATGAAGAAAAGCTGTCCGAAGTAAGTGCAAGTTCGGACAGCTTTCGTGGTAAACGAAGAGAAGTTGTCCGAAGTTAGCCTGGGTTCGGACAGCTTTCGTGGTAAACGAAGAGAAGTTGTCCGAAGTAAGCCTGGGTTCGGACAGCTTTCGTGGTAAACGAAGATAACCTGTCTGAAGTAAGTGCAAGTTCGGACAGCTTTCGTGGTAAACGAAGATAAGTTGTCCGAAGTAAGCCCAGGTTCGGACAGCTTTTGTGGTAAACGAAGAGAAGTTGTCCGAAGTTAGCCCAGGTTCGGACAGCTTTTGTGGTAAACAAAGATAAGCTGTCCGAAGTAAGTGCAGGTTCGGTCAGCTCCTGTGGTAAACAAAGAAAAGCTGTCTAAAGTATTAGTGAAAATAACAAGCTGGACAAAAGCCCAAATCAAAAAAAGCTCCCAAAATTGGGAGCTTTATAATTTAATTGACTAAGCGCTGTGCTTCGCGCAATTGGAATGTGCGTACTTTGCGCGGAAGGAAACGTCTGATTTCATCTTCATTATAACCAACCTGCAGGCGCTTTTCGTCGATGATGATCGGGCGGCGAAGTAATCCTGGGTTTTCTTTGATTACTTCGAACAATTCCTGTAAAGGCATTGTCTCTAAGTTAACATCTAATTTTTGGAATGTCTTCGAACGGGTTGAAATGATTTCATCAGTTCCATCCTCGGTCATTCGAAGTATTTCCTTTATTTCATCAATTGATAAAGGCTCAGAAAATATGTTTCTTTCAGTGTATGGAATTTCATGTTCTTCAAGCCATGATTTTGCTTTTCTGCATGAAGTACAACTTGGTGAAGTGTATAAAGTGACCATTGGTAATTCACACTCCTTAAGATTTACTTATATATTATTTGCTTCAAATGAGCTGTCATTTATTAAATAATAATAAGTTTAATTTTATAATTCATATTGTTTATTATACACCATGAAGAGGATAAAAGGTATCCTTTTCATAAATTTAACGCGGTGACTATGTAAGAATTTTTGTCCTTCTTTATATATAACGAATGAAATAGAAAAAAGTTTCAATAAAAAAGAATAATTTTCATCTCCCTCTGATTTCAATCTATATAAATATTCGTGAAATTCCAGGCGGGTCTGTCCGTCAGTGCACAAAATCATAATTTAATTATATTTACCCGCATTTGATCTGCTTAAACATTTTTTTATTAATTTTTTTGATTCTCAATTAAAACTATCAAAATGAAAACGCAATCAGGTCAAATACACCTGATTGCGTTTAGGATCAAAGGTCTTCCAGTAAATCATCCCGTCTATCTTCAACCGTCAATACTTCGTCTACCGGCTGGTAGGACTCTCCGTAGAATGTCTTGTCTTTGTAGGTATGGATCATATTATAGGTCTTCTTCATTGCTTCATACACTATATCTTCAGAAGCTTCGTTTGGCGACCAATATAAAATTTCCATTTCATTGATTTCATTTGTTGCCAATGACCTGCGTCTGTATCCAACCGTCCTGGCATGCTCAAACCCTTCCCTTTTGTAAAAGCGAAGACGTTTTTCCGTATCTGTGTCTTCATAATTCACCGGCTCCACTTCGAGGATGATCGGCTTCCCTTTATCCTTGAGCTTTTCAATCAGTTTATGTCCAAGCCCCTGGCCACGAGTATCCTTTGAGACAAAAAGGTAATCAATGAATACGAAATCGTCGGTTTCAACATACATAAGGACATGTCCTGGTCCCTCGTCCTTATGATAAATTTCCGGACGCTCCTTTAATAATGTTTCCATGTGTTCCTTCGATTTCATTTCCTCAATAGGGAAATACTGATTTAATTTTTCATACCAATGCATTGCTTATCTCCTTTTCATTTTTATTCCATCCCGATAAGCACCCAGCTTTTCTTATATACTCATGATCACAATGCTCGTATTATTTTTTCTTTATAAAGTTCTTTTAATACGCTTACAATTCTTTTAAAATAAAGATGTACGGATCATGCATTTATATTTACCACAATCATGAAATTGTGAAAAAAAAGGTGGAGGTTTATCATGGGCGGTTACATAATGGATTTAACTATCGTTGCTTTGCTGATCGTGGGAATTACCGCAACAATTGGTGTCATTACGAATGGAGTCGGCACCAGATTCTTTAGTGGGAATAAAAGAAATGAATTCGTCAATCAATCAACCAGGTTGCAAAACGGCTGGAAAAATGTTGGCGGCAGCAAGAAGTAATCCACATCATCTAATATTATAACTTATTATAATGGCGATTATCTAATAATATGAAAAGCCTGGACGGATTCATCAATCCGTTCAGGCTTTTTGTTTGCTTATGGTGTGTAATCCACATTCGGAGAATATCTGTTGCTGGCATTCCATAATAAGTATTCATTGATGCCCTGATCCTTAAGTGCTCTTATCTGGTCTTCTACTTCCTTTTTGCCATACACAATGTAATTCCCGCTGCCAAGCCACGATGCTGTGAAATCCTGAAGCCACGGACGTGATACCGGAGGAGTCTTCAATTCAGCCAGTTTGTTTTTCTCCATCTTGGCATATTCCTCGACAAGACGGTATGGCTGAGTGTCAGGCTTTGCAATTCCAAAATATGAAGTCCAATGGCTAGGATAAATCATCGAAGAAATGACATCGACATTTTCCGAGATTTTCGAGAAATTCTGGCCAATGCCCGGAGCTTCCGGAAGTGTTGCTGTATAACCGAATATATCTACAGATACCTTCACATCATAAGGTTTTAATTCTTCACGAGCATAAGCGACGAAATCGGTCACAGCTTTTACTCGTTTTTGGATATTATCCATCTCGATATTCTTGTAATCTCCCATTGAATACTTAAGGGTGCTGTCTCGCCGTTCAAACCCTTCAGGGAATCGGACATAGTCAAATTGGATTTCCTTGAAACCCATTTTAGCGGCTTCTTTCGCGATTTGGACATTATAATCCCAAACATCTTTGACAAACGGATTGACAAAAGCTTCTCCTCTGCCGTTCTTCCAAACTTCATTTCCATCCTTATATGACCATTCAGGCTTCTTATTTGCCAGTGCAGTATCTTTAAAAACAACCACCCTGGCAATCGGATAGATTTTCTTTTCTTCCATAGTCTTTAGCATTTTTTTGGGGTCCTTGATATATGGCTTTCCAATCTCTTTAAATGGAGAGTCATCACCCGGCTTGTATGTAAGAAAACCATGATCGTCTTTTATATCGATTACCATCGCATTTAAATCCGTCTCATCGACTAGTTTCACCAGACTGGAAAACTTCTCCCCTCCTGCTGAATTACCGGTAACATAGATTCCCCTGACTGCATCCGGATACTCAAACTGATAACCAGAGTCAAATTTGAACCTTTCCAGCTGTTCTGGTATTTCCCTGACCAATGACTGGTGTTCCCTGACTGGAAGTTTCTCCGTTTCCAGGGGTTTCGATTCAGCAAAAACTGTTCCGCCTGCTTGCGAAAAAGAGGCAGCCAAGAGTGCTGCTGCTGCGATTTTTTTAAACTGCACAAACACCTCTCCTTTCAAAACGCACATCAATTATTTCTATATATATATTGTTATTTCTATTTTACCCACTTTCGACAGATTTAGATATTATAGAGTAATATTTTCATATGGAATTTATTCCCTCTTACTGAATTAAGCAAAAAAAAGGCGATCTCAAATTAAGAGATCGCTTTAATTATTTTACATATTGTTGCTGATATTGTTTTAGTTCTTTTTCAGAGCAATAAACATAATGCCCCGGGACAACCTCACGCATCTTCACTTCTTCTCCATCAGCATACTGATGTACATTCGGATCATATGTTTTGCGGCGGCGTGTACGCTCAGATTCAGGATCTGGAAGCGGAATTGCCGACAGCAAGGATTGAGTATAAGGATGCAGTGGATTTTTGTACAATTCTTCAGCAGTCGTTAATTCAACCAGCTTACCAAAGTACATTACACCAATTCGATCACTGATATATTTTACCATTGAAAGGTCGTGTGCGATAAACAAGTATGTTAACCCTTTTTCACGCTGCAGTTTCTTCATCAGGTTTACAACCTGTGCCTGAATGGAAACGTCTAATGCGGAAATTGGTTCGTCTGCAATAATAAATTCCGGCTGCACGGCAAGTGCACGTGCAATTCCGATACGCTGCCTTTGGCCGCCTGAAAATTCATGTGGGTATCGGTTGGCGTGTTCTCTGTTTAAGCCAACAGTTTCAAGGAGTTCATATACCCTTTCCATTCTTTCCTTCTTGCTTGTGGCCAGGCCATGAATATCGATGCCTTCAGCAATAACATCGGATACTTTCATCCTTGGATTCAGGGATGCATAAGGATCTTGGAAAATCATTTGCATACTTCTGTTGAATTTCTTTAAATCTTTTTTACTTTTCTTGCCGTGTACGTTTTCACCTTTGTAAAGGACATCTCCATCTGTTGCTTCGTAAAGCCTGATGATTGTGCGTCCAGTTGTGGACTTGCCACAGCCTGATTCTCCAACCAGTCCAAGAGTCTCTCCTTTAAAGATATCAAAAGTAATTCCGTCAATCGCTTTTACTTCATTTGGTTGACCAATATTGAAGTATTGCTTCAGATTCTTTATTTCAAGAAGTTTTTCTCTATTTTCCATCAGCCAGTCCTCCTCCTACAGTTTATTTCATGCCCATGAATTTGCGCATTCTGCTCTTCACAGCTTCCGGTGGTTCTACCTTAGGAGCATCCGGATGCAACAGCCATGTAGCAGCATAATGTGTATCGGACACTTTAAACATTGGAGGCTGTTCTTCTAGATCAATTTGCATTGCATATTCATTTCGTGGTGCAAAGGCATCACCCTTCGGCGGATGCAATAAGTTTGGCGGTGTTCCAGGAATTGCATATAGCTCTTCTTCCTTAGCATCAAGACTTGGCATTGAACTGATCAATCCCCAAGTATAAGGATGCTGCGGATTGTAAAACACTTCGTCAACAGTTCCAATTTCAACTATTTTACCACCATACATTACGGCAACCCTGTCTGCTACGTTCGCGACAACACCAAGGTCATGAGTAATGAAGATAATAGAAGTATCAATTTTTTTCTGCAAATCCTTCATCAATTCCAAAATCTGCGCCTGGATGGTTACATCCAATGCAGTTGTTGGCTCATCAGCAATCAGGACCTTTGGATTACACGCTAATGCAATCGCAATAACAACCCTTTGTCTCATACCGCCAGAGAATTGGTGCGGATATTGCTTGATTCTTAATTCTGGTTTAGGAATACCTACTAGCTTCAACAGCTGTAATGCGCGTTCCCTTGCCGCGGATTTACTCATATTTTGATGTTTGATCAGCGGCTCCATGATTTGCTTGCCAACAGTCATTGTTGGATTCAAGGAAGTCATAGGATCCTGGAAAATCATAGAGATATCCTTACCGCGAATCTTTTGCATCTGCCTGTCAGTTAAGTTTGTCAGGTCTTTACCTTCAAACAAAATTTCTCCCTGCTTGATTTCGGAATTTCCTGGAGGCAGCAACCTCATGATTGCCTTTGTCGTTACAGATTTGCCTGAACCAGACTCACCTACAATTGCTAGTGTTTCTCCCTTTTTCAGTTCAAAGTTCACACCGCGGATTGCTTTTACTTCGCCCGCAAATGTATGGAAAGAGATATTTAAATCTTTAACCTCTAAAATATTTTCCATTATATTCACCTGCCCTTTTAATCGCGCATTTTCGGATCAAGCGCATCACGCAATCCGTCTGCCAGCATATTGAATGTAATCATGATAAGACTGATGATAACAGCTGGGATGATCATCTCATGTGGATGCAATCTTAATACTTTAAATCCTTCATCAATTAAAGTACCCAATGAAGCTAGTGGGTCCTGCAGACCAAGTCCAATAAAGCTTAGGAATGCTTCAAAGAAAATCGCGTTTGGAATAGTAAACATGGTGTTAATAATAATGACACCTGCAAGGTTAGGAAGTAAATGTTTGGAAATAATCTTCCCGTCAGAATTACCTAATGTTTTAGATGCAAGAACAAATTCTTGTTCTTTTAGCTTTAAAACCTGTGCACGGACAACACGTGCCATTCCAACCCAACCCGTTATAGTCAGAGCGACAGTAATTGAGATGATACCTGGCTGAAGTACAAGAATCATTAATATTACAACGATCATTGTAGGAATACCAACAAGGACTTCTGTGATCCTTTGCATGACATTATCCAGACGGCCGCCATAATACCCTGATACCGCTCCATAGGCAACACCAATAATCATATCAATCAGCGCTGCAAGCAAAGCAATATACAAAGAGATTTGGGTTCCCTTCCAAGTACGTGTGAAAAGGTCGCGTCCTAACGCGTCAGTACCAAACCAATAATACTCGTCTACTTTTTTAACTTCATACAGATTAATTTCTTTGCCAGCTTTATTTACCTTAACTCCATCAAAAGGGAGCCAACTGATATTTTCAAGCCCCTGGATTCTTGGCGGCAAATTATTATGGCTGACTTTTTGTGTATCAAAATCTTTTCCACTAATTAAAGGGCCAATGAAGGCCATTAAAACAAGCAGAACCATAACAATTAAACTTGCCAGTGCACCTTTGTTCTTACGCACACGCATCCAAGCATCCTGCCAAAAGGTTAAGCTTGGCTTGTTAATTTCTTCGCTTTTAGCTGAATCAATGATTGCAGGCTGAAAGCGATCTTTTGAAATTTTCGTTTCAAGATTAGCCATTACTTTTTACCTCCTGACAGTCTGATCCGTGGATCAATGATTCCATATAAAATATCCACGACAAGGATGATCACTACAAATAAAGCAGCAAATAAAATGGTTGTTCCCATGATAACAGGGTAATCATTAACTGTAATAGATTTTACAAACTGCTCTCCTAAACCAGGAATAGCAAATATCTTTTCTACTACTAGTGAGCCTGTCATCAAAGAGATAGCCAAAGGTCCGAGTACGGTTACCAAAGGAATAAGTGCGTTCCTCAAGGCATGTTTTACTGCGATTTCATAGTAACTTGCGCCTTTTGCTTTAGCAAGAAGAATGTAATCCGACCCTAAAACTTCAATCATTTCTGTTCTCATGAATCGGGCTGAAATTGCTATTGGGAAAATAGATAATGCAATGGTTGGCAGGATTGTATATTCAAATCCTTTCCAGAATAGCACTGGGAACCAGCCTAATTTTACAGCTACAAAATATTGAAGAAGACCAGCAAAAACAAAGTTTGGAACAGCCTTGCCCAATACTGCAATAAATGTTGCACTATAATCTACCCATGTATTTTGTCTAAGAGCGGCAAATATACCGAGTATGATGCCTAATAAGGTACCAACAATCATAGCCTGAGCACCTAATTGCATGGATGGGCCTAGACGCTTGATCATTAGGTCCGTTACAGGTGTGTTATTAAATTGAAATGAAATGCCCAGATCTCCTTGTAGCAGGTTGCCAATATATTTAGCATATTGTACAGGCACTGGCTGGTCCAACCCATACTTAGCTTTCATTATTTGCAATTGCGCAGGCGGCAATTTAGCTGCACTCGCAAATGGCGTACCCGGAATGATTTTCATTAAGAAAAACGTTATGGACGCAATAATGAAAAGCGTTAAAATCATAAAGAGAATCCTTTTAGCCAGGTATTTTCCCATAGTGTGCACCTCCTATATTGTTTCAATTTTCCCTATTGTTCGACAAATGCCATACAGGGAAAAAGAGAGTATATCTAGATATACTCTCTTTCTATCATCAGAATTATTACCTTCTGAAATAAGAAACTGCTTTAGTTATTATTCTGCTTCAGTAATCTTAACCCACTGGAAGCTATAGTCAGGACCGTAGTTGTAGATCGCAAGACCTTTAACACCTGGGTTCAATAGGATGTTAGCAGCACGCTGGTAAACTGGTGCTAAACCATAGTCTTCTCCAAGCATGATTCTTTCAGCTTCCTGTTGTGCTTCCCATTGAGCTTTTTCATCAGTTGCAAGTTTGCCTTGAGCATCCTTGATCAGCTGATCGTACTTAGGATTTGAATATCCCATTCTGTTGCTTCCGCCATCAGTGATCCAAAGGTCAGTGAACGATAATGCGTTACCGTAGTCAGGACCCCATCCAGCGAATTGAAGATCATAATCCATAGCGTTGTCACGCTCTAGACGTACTGCGAAAGGAACACTTTCAAGTTTGATAGTCAAACCTGGAAGGTTAGTTTCCAATTGGTTCTTGATGTAAGCGTCAGTTTTCTTAGCTGCTTCAGTGTCTCCACCAAGGTAGCGAAGCTCAAGCTTATCTACGCCAAGTTCCTTAAGCCCAGTTTCCCAAGCCTTTTTAGCTTCTTCAGCATTGAAAGTTACAATGTCGCCATTCTTTTCACGGAAATCTTCGCCGTCAAGAGTTACGAAATCTTTTGGTACGAAGTAGTTAGCAGCAACGGAACCATTGTTCAGGATGCTTGCAGCAAGGTCTTCTTTGTTGAAGCCCATTGCGATTGCTTTACGGATGTTCACGTTTTTAAGAGCTTCGTTCTTCTGGTTCAATTTGATCCAGAATACAGTTGGCTCCATCCAGCTAAGCATACGCTCGTCGCCTTCGTATGAAGGAACGATATCAGAAGAAAGCAATCCAGTCATGTCTGTTTCGCCAGCTTCAAATGCGTTTACAGCAGAGTTTGAATCTTTTACTACGTTTACAGTGATTTTCTCAAGAGTTACATCTTTAGCATTCCAGTAATTCTCGTTCTTTTCAAGTACCCACTCAGTGGCATCAGTACCTTCCCACTTAGTCATCTTGAAAGGTCCGTTGTAAAGTAAGTTTTCAGCATTGCTTGCGAAAGCTTCGCCTTTCTCTTCAACAAACTTCTGGTTTTGCGGATAGAATGTTGGGAAAGCGAATAGGTCAGCCCAGTATACTACAGGCTTATCAAGAGTTACTTCCAAAGTCTTGTCGTCAATTGCCTTAACGCCAAGTGTATTAAGGTCGTAGTCTTTCTTTTTTGCTCCAGCTTCAGTGATTTCTGCAGCACCCTTGATCTTGCCGCCCATCATGTAAGGACCATATGGAGAAGCAGTTGCAGGGTCGATTGCGCGCTGCCAAGCATACACGAAATCATGAGCTGTTACAGGCTCGCCGTTAGACCATTTAGAATCACGAAGTTTGAAAGTGTAAACAGTCTTGTCTTCGCTGATTTCTGGTTCGCCATCAGCAAGTGCAGGTACTGGCTTGTGGTTCTGGTCAAGGCGGTAAAGACCTTCACCTACGTTGTTTATGTAAGTGAAACTTGTAGAACCTTCAGCTAGGACAGTGTCCATTGTTGGGATCTCGGAAGAATCCAACATTCTTAATTCTTGTGGTACGTTAGCAGTTTCTTCGCCTGTTGTGCCTTCATCAGCAGGCTTTTCTTCTCCAGTTTCTTTCTTATCTCCGCTGCACGCAGTCAGAAATAGAGAGAATACTAGAGTCAAAACTAATAGCAATGAAAATTTAGACTTTTTCAAAGTTTTGCCCCCTCTTTTTTGTTGTTTTCTGAAAACTTTTTACATTCCCTATTATACATAGATTAATTTAAATGTTCAATATTTTTGCGAGAAAAATTTACAACTTTGAAACAATAGTAATAAATTTCCTGCTTGATTTATGTTATAATGGTGACTTATAAGCCTTTCTTTAGCAAAATCAATATGTTGCCTATTGTAATATTTGAGTTTTTTAGAGACTTTATTTGAGATATTACTTTTATAAAATAGTAATTCAAGGGAGAATCGGTAAAATGCGCAATAGAGTTGGGAAAATTTTTTTTGGTTTTTTTTCATCGCAACTAATAATTCTCATCCTCTCTTTACTCTATCATAGGAGTTTAACCTTACTGAGTTATATCGATATTTCATTTTATATTGCTAGTGCACTATTATTCACTTCATTAATTGTCTATAGTGTCAATTCAGGATTCTTTGACACAATGTCTTATTCGTTCCGGACCGTTTTTTCAAAGAAGGAAGACGGTGAGAAGAAAAAGTCTTTTGAAGATATGACCCCTTTGTCTGAGTTGGTCACCTTCAATGCGAATCCTCTTCTCATCGTCGGCCTTCTTGATTTAGCCTTAATGCTTGCAGCCCTTTACGTTTACTATTTGTAAATTAATCCTGATCCACTTGCTTATGATATGAAATTTGATTATAATTATTTTTAATAAATCTTTAAAAGCAATGAAGAAGAATAGTACATTTGTTCAAGGCTTCTCAGAGAGTTTGTGGTTGGTGAAAACAAACAGCCTGGCATTTGGAATGGACTTCCGAGCTTCTGGTTCGAAACTAAGTAGATCCAGGCGTAAATCCTGCGTTAAAGGAAGCCATGCTTCATGAGCATGGGCAGAGTGACTCATTCGTGAGTAATTAGGGTGGCAACACGGACCATTCGTCCCTACATATTAGGGGGCGAATGGTCTTTTTTGTGTTCTTTTTCCCTTGCAATCAGGAAAAAGAATCATAATAGAAGGAGGAATTTTTTATGCAAACCATTTTTTCCGGCATCCAGCCGAGCGGAACGATTACACTTGGCAACTATATCGGGGCAATGAAGCAATTCACGGAATTGCAGGAAGAGTACAATTGCTACTTCTGTATCGTTGACCAGCATGCGATTACTGTTCCCCAAGATCGGCTGCAGCTCCGCAAAAATATCAAGAGTCTCGCAGCCTTGTATATCGCATCCGGAATTGACCCTGAAAAGGTTACTCTCTTCATACAATCAGAGGTTCCGGCACATGCTCAGGCAGGATGGATGATGCAGTGTGTTGCTTATATCGGTGAACTCGAAAGAATGACCCAGTTCAAGGATAAGTCTTCAGGAAAAGAAGCAGTTTCAGCAGGTCTTTTGACATACCCGCCTCTTATGGCAGCTGACATTCTTTTATATGGAACAGACCTGGTACCTGTCGGTGAAGACCAAAAACAGCACCTTGAACTTACAAGGGATCTGGCAGAACGATTCAATAAAAAATACAACGACATTTTTACAATCCCTGAAGTCCGGATTGCAAAAGTCGGAGCAAGGGTAATGTCCTTGCAGGATCCACTGAAAAAAATGAGCAAGTCTGATCCGAACACCAAAGCTTTTATTTCAATGCTGGATGATCCTAAACAAATTGAAAAGAAAATCAAAAGTGCTGTTACTGATTCAGAAGGAATCGTGAAATACGACAAGGAAAATAAACCAGGCATCTCCAATCTTCTTTCGATTTACTCCATTCTAACCGGCAAATCTGTTGCTGATCTTGAAAAGGAATATGAAGGAAAAGGTTACGGAGATTTCAAAGCAGACCTTGCAAAGGTTGTAGTGGATGTGATTGAACCGATTCAGAAAAAGTACTATGAACTGATTGATTCCCCTGAACTTGATGTAATTCTTGATAACGGCGCTGAAAAAGCAAACCAAGTCGCAAACAAGATGGTCAAGAAAATGGAAAACGCCATGGGTCTTGGCCGCAAGAGAAAATAAGCAGAAAAGGAGCTGGCATGTACCAGCTCCTTTCTGTCTTTTTATTAAAGAATTTTTCAACCCAAACTTCTCAAGACACTGGTCTTAAAACAAAAAGAGCTGATTTCATCAGCTCCTAGTTCACTTTTGGACCGTGCTCCATCTCCCATAATTTTTCAAAGAATGCCTGGCCCTTTATGATATTTTCACAGAAATTCTCATGCTTTCCTGACCAGCCGAATTTTGTTTCATCATATAATCTTTCCCATACCTCTTCAAAGGAAAGCTGTTGGATCTCTTCATATTGTTCAGGTTTCCATTCAGTGAACCAGTAGCGAACTTCAGCTACGTTTTTAGAAGAGTTCAACTGGTCCATCGCCATAAACAACAACTGCTTCAATTGTCTTTCTTTCCGGGTCAATCCCCTCATTAAATCTGGGGAAGGCGATAAGATATGGAAATCCTTCAGAGCAGTTTGGTCATTGAACCCATACTGAATCGTATCCTGATTTTCAATCATTTCATAAACTAGCTGTTCCTGTCTTGGAATCAGCCGGCTTTTGCGTATTGGGATATTGTAACCGATGGTATCTACAGCAAGAATTCCTGTTCCATCAGAAACAACGAAACAATAATCAAGCTGTGTGCGTTCATGATTTTTCCTCAAGTATGCCTTGCGGTAAATGTCATCCAGAAGCTGTTGAGGCAACTCTGATAAATCGTTCTCAATGTAATTAAATAATAGATGGTCAATTTTCAGCAGCGGCACCTGGTCAAGGAGCTCAACTCCATCATCCTTGCGCCACTCATGAAAGTGGCAGACATTATAGCCGTTCTCTTCCCCTTCGAACCAGTTTACCCAGACATCATGAAGATACAACATGATTTATAACCCCTCACTTCAAGAAACTGTTTGTCCATCAGTATGGGCAGCACCAAGTAAAATTATTCCTTAAAAGGAAGATCAATTTTCCTCATGATTATGTGGCCAGTATATACTTAACCAGATGACGCTAATTCCCGCTGGAAGAAGATAACACTCCACCCTCCGAGATATAAAGGCTAAATACTCATCAACTCCGTGCCCAGCCGTAATCATATTCAAATAAGCGATCGTGCTGATTCCCCCCGAAACAGCTAAACCAAAACCAATCGTCAAAACAAACAACCTAAAAATCATCAAATTGGCTCTTTTCACAATTGACATTTACATCATACAACCTACTCACCCCGGCCTGTCCATTTTATATATACATATGAAGGAAGTGGGTAAGACAGTACAGGAAGCAGAATTAATTGTACATGCAGTTGGGTAGGAAAGTATACTAATTGTCCGGGCTACTTTTGACAGAGTAGAACGCACCTGGGTCACTTCGGATATTTTGAGCGCCTACGCTTGCTGTTTTGTCCGAACTGAGGTGACTTCAGACATTTTAAGCAGTCTGGCTTGCTGTATTGTCCGAACCTGGGGAGACTTCGGACATTTTAAGCACCCACGCTTGCTGTTTTGTCCGAACCTGGCGCGACTTCGGACATTTTGAACGCCCTCGCTTGTTGTTTTGTCCGAACCTTGGGTCACTTCAGACATTTTGAGCGCCCGCGCTTGCTGTTTTGTCCGAACCTGGCGGGACTTCAGACATTTTGAGCGCCCACGTTTACTGATTTGTCCGAACCTTGGGTGACTTCAGACATTTTGTTCCCCAAATGCTTGTTATTTTGTCCGAACCTGGGGAGACTTCGGACATTTTAAGCGCCCACGCTTGCTGTTTTGTCCGAACCTGGCGCGACTTCGGACATTTTGAGCGCCCCACGCTTGCTGTTTTGTCCGAACCCGGCATCACTTCGGACATTTCGAGTACCAACTCATCCTGTTTTGTCCGAACCCGGCACCACTTCAGACATTTCGAGCGCCCGCGCTTGCTGTTTTATCCGAACTTAAAACACGTTCCGCGCGCTAAACCTAGAAAAATAGCCAAAATAAAAAATCTACCTGTGTATGGTAGATTTTTTAACGGCGTGATCTTGGGTTCAATGCGTCTTTCAGGCCTTCACCTACGAAGTTGATGGACAAAATCGTCAGTGTGATGGCAAGGGCTGGTGGAATCCAGATCCACGGCTTTCCTTGTAATACGTCTGGTTCATTTGCGAATGCAAGCATGTTGCCCCAGCTTGGGATTTCAGATGGTACACCAAAACCAAGGAAGCTTAGTCCTGTTTCTGCGACAATCATGGAAGCAAACAAAATTGTTGCTTGTACGATAATGGTAGAAAGGACGTTTGGAAGCAAATGCTTTGTGATTACTTTGAATGGTGAACATCCGATGGAAATGGCAGCAAGAATGTATTCATTCTCTTTTTCCGCCAAGATCTTGCTTCGGACAATACGTGCTACCCCGCCCCAGCTCAGCAAACTGATAACCATGATCAGGATAACAAGACCATTGATTTTACCATAGAAAATTGTAGCCAATACGATAACGAATACCAGGAATGGGAAGTTCAGGACGAAGTCAGTAAAACGCATCAGCATACTGTCCACGATTCCGCCGAAGTATCCAGCGATTGAACCTACAATTGTTCCAAAAATGATAACGAATAGTGTACAGCTAATTCCGACTAGAAGGGATACCCTTCCGCCATACAATAATCTCGTGAAAACATCCCGGCCATTTTTATCCGTTCCCAGCCAGTGCTCTGCGGATGGCTTCAAGGACATTTGACTGATATTGATTTTCGTAATATCGATTGTAGTGATGTATGGAGCCAGGAAAGAGACAACGGTAACGATAATCAAAAAGATCAGACTTGTCATCGCAAGCTTGTTCTTAATGAACTTCTTGCGAGCAATGGCCCAAGGAGACAAGCCTTTTTCCGGCTTCAGGTTAATCTGTGTATTTTTTGCTGTAGAAACTTCCATAGCCATCCTCCTTAATCCAGCCTGATCCTTGGATCAACAATTCCATATAGTATATCTGCAACCAGGTTTCCAAACAAAGTCAAGAATGAGAACATCATCGTCAATGTCATAAGAACCGGATAGTCTCTTTGACTGACAGAGTTCAAGAATAATTGACCGATTCCAGGATAAGTGAAAATCGTTTCGGTGATGATTGCTCCACCAACGAGTGCTACGATATCAAATCCAAGGAAGGTAATCAGCGGAATGATTGAATTACGCAAAATATGCTGATTGTAAATTTTCTTTTCAGGTGTTCCTTTAGCTCTTGCCGTTCTTACAAAGTCCTTACGGCTGTTTTCTATAATGTCATTACGCAGGAATTGCGTATAGCTTGCAGTACTCAATAGACCTAAAACAAGTGCTGGTAAGAATACATGGTGTACTCTGCTTAACCAGTATGCAGCTGTTCCTTCTGTCGTGGATATATCAACCGATCCGTTTGAAGGGAACCAGCCTAAATTGAATGAAAAGAAATAGATGGCAAACACACCCGCAACGAATGAAGGCAGTGCCAATCCTATATAGTTCGCGGTGCCTATGACGTTGTCGCCAATTGTATACGGCTTTCTGCCGGCATAAATTCCCATGATAAACGCTAGAATATAAGTGATTAAAATACTGGAGAAACCAAGAAAAATAGTATTAGGCAAACGTTCACCAATGATTTCACTCGCTGGGATTTTATAACGGGTCGATTTCCCGAAATCTCCCTGCATGAAGTTTGAAATCCATGTGAAATATTGAATGTGGATTGGGTCATTGTAACCAAGCTTCTCGCGCATCTCTTCTATGTATGCCGGATCCGTATTATTCGGATCGATCTCCCCACTGAGTGAGTCCCCTGGCATAAGTTTCGCCAGGGAAAACACTACGATGGAGATAAGGAAAAGCATAGGAATCATTCCGAGTATGCGTCGTAAACTGTACTTAAGCATATGCATTCTCCTTAACTGAATAGGTGGTACTTAGCAATTATTGCTTGATCCACCATTCATGAGGTGAGTTAGAACCAGAAACGTCGAACTTAACGCCTTGAACGCGCTTAGCAACAGCCATAACTTCTTCTAGTTCAAGAATTGGAAGTGCTGGTACTTCTTCGTTGAAGATCTTCTGCCAGTCAGCATACAATTGTGCACGCTTCTCAGTGTCAGTTCCTACAACTTCAAGGTCAACAGC
This sequence comes from Chryseobacterium sp. ISL-80, assembly GCA_018613055.1. Taxonomy (GTDB): domain Bacteria; phylum Bacillota; class Bacilli; order Bacillales; family Cytobacillaceae; genus Mesobacillus. The sequence goes on from JAGGQZ010000004.1 coordinate 74,564, forward strand.
ATCTTCAAGAAGCTTTTGAGCGTCGTCATTTACCCAACGAGGGTAGTTCCATACAGATTCAATGCCCCAAAGTGGTAGTGGATCTGGATCAGCGCCAGTTCCCCATCCGCCGTAGAATACTTCTAGAGCTGGGTCATCTTTTTCAAGTTGATCGTAGTAAAGGTTAACATCAGTCATTTGAAGCTCAGATTTCAAGCCAACTTCTTCCCAGTACTGAGTCATAGCTTTAGCACGTGCTTCGAAAGTTGGGTTGCCAGTTGCGTAGTGAGAGAACTTAACAGTGAACTTCTCGCCTTTTGGATCTTCACGGAAGCCGTCTCCGTCCTTATCAACATAACCAGCTTTATCAAGAATTTCTTTCGCTTTTTCTGGGTTGTATTCGTATTGGATCGGCATATCTTCGTTAGGTGCTGCAATCCAGTGTGAAGATGGGATTGGACGGTTAAGCGGTTTGCCTAATCCGCTGAAGAATGCATCTGTCCACGCTTGGCGGTCGATTGCGAACAGCATAGCTTGGCGCAATTCTTTGCTTGCGTACTTATCTTTGTCCATTACGTTTTTCTTGCCATCGTATTTACCAAGTTTGAAACCGATATAGTAGTAAGATAAGCCAGGATATTTTACTACTTCAACATTGTCAAGCGCTTCAATTTCAGGAAGAACTGTTGGGTGGAATGGAGTCATGTCAAGTGTTCCATTCTTAAGTTCACCAGTTGTAAGTGAAGTATCGATAACTTTAACAATGATCTTTTCAATATGCGGCTTGCCTTTCCAGTAGTCTTCATTACGAGTAAGCTCTACTGATTCACCAGGGATAACCTTCGTTACCTTGTAAGGGCCAGTTCCTACAGGCTTAGTACGAACCTGCTCAGAAGCAGCCATGTCTTTAGGGTCGATTCCTTCGAATTCCTTGCGAGAAAGCGGGTAAGCCCAAACATTCTCAAGGTTGTTTACGCGAGCTTTGTCAAAAGTGATTTTCAAAGTATAGTCATCAACTACTTCAAGACCTGAGATTTTGTCAGCCTTTCCTTCGTTGAATTCCTTAGCACCTTCGATTGTGTTAACGTTAGACCAGCGCTGGTGTTCTCCACCAAGTTTAGCAATAGTTTCAAGAGCGAATACCCAGTCATTAACTGTCAATTCTTCGCCATTGTGCCATTTTACGCCTTTTTCAAATGTGAAAGTGAAAACTTTGTTATCATCAGTCTTCCAGCTGGCGATGTTTGGCTCAGCCTTAAGGTTTTCATCATAGTCGATCAATGCATCGTCGAAGAATGCGATGATGTCATCGTCTCCGTCAGCATCGTAGAAGTTCCAGTTCAAAAGGCCTTTGAACTCAGAGCTTAAAGCGTAAGTCAATGTACCGCCATCCTGCGGTCCTGATTCTTCTGCAGCGTTGTCTTTGTCGCCGTCTTTCGGTTCGTTTGATGCTTTTTCTTTGTCTCCTCCGCTGCACGCAGCAAGGAATGTCGATAAAACCAATACTAGCATCGCTAGCCAAAGCAATGGTTTCTTCATGGTTTTCCCCCCGTTTTTCTTTTATTTTTTGTAAAAATTATGCCCTAGTAAAGGTGGCAAGCAACCTGATGTCCTGGCTTCACCTCCTTTAAAGCTGGCTTCACTTGGGAACACTCTGCCATCGCAGCCGGGCAGCGTGGGTGGAATGGACATCCTGTCGGCGGGTTCAGTGGACTTGGCACATCTCCCTCGAGAACGATCCTTTCTTTTTTCCTGCGCGGGTCTGGCATTGGAATGGCTGAGATCAAAGCCTGGGTATATGGGTGGAGCGGCTCAGCATACATGCTGTTGCGGTCGGCAATTTCAACCATATTGCCGAGGTACATTACACCGATCCGGTCACTCATATGTTTAACGACACTAAGGTCATGAGCGATGAATAAAAAAGTAAGATCAAATTCCTTCTGAAGTTCTTTTAAAAGATTGAGAACCTGGGATTGTACAGAAACGTCAAGTGCAGATACCGGCTCATCCGCAATGATGAGTTTTGGTCTCAACGCTAGCGCTCTGGCAATGCCGATCCTTTGTCTTTGTCCGCCGGAAAATTCATGGGCGTATTTATAATAAGCATCTTCAGGAAGACCTACTTTGTTCAATAAATCCATTACCTCATCCTTCAAGTCCTTCATGCTGACATTCTTGAAGTTCCTGATTGGTTCGGAAACGATGTCGCCAACCATTTGCATCGGATTCAGCGAAGCATATGGATCCTGGAAAACCATTTGGATATCCTGGCGGATTGCCTGGAGTGTTTTGCCTCTCAGTTTGGTGATATCCTTTCCTTCAAAAAGGATCTCTCCATCAGTAGCATTCAACAGGCGGATGATTGTCCTTCCCGTTGTTGATTTGCCGCAGCCTGATTCTCCTACAAGTCCAAGTGTTTCACCCTTCTTGATTTCGAAGGATACATCATCGACTGCCTTGACGTTTCCGATTGTACGTCTGAAGAAACCGCCTTTTACAGGATAGTAGGTTTTAAGATTCTTGATTTCCAGCAAATTCTCTTTTTCTACTAAAGTTGTATTGCTCATTATGCCTTGACTCCTTCTTTTGGCATACTTGCTTCATATAGAATGCACGCCACTTCATGACCTTGTTCAACCTCTCCAAGCTGTGGAGTGATGCTTGTACACTCTGGCATTGCTTTCGGGCAGCGGTTCGCGAATCGGCAACCGGTTGCCGGCATATTCTTAAGTGATGGAACAATTCCTTTGATTGAGCTTAATTCTTCTTTATCCTCATCCATTTTCGGAATAGCGCCCATCATCAGTTCAGTGTATGGATGCTTAGGGTTATAGAAAAGTGTGTCAACATCTGCCCGCTCAACGATCCTGCCGGCATACATTACGATAACCTCATCACACATTTCTGCGACGACGCCAAGATCGTGCGTGATCATGATGACGGACATATCATTTACTTCCTGGATGCTTTTGAGCAATTCAAGAATCTGCGCCTGGACAGTAACATCCAATGCTGTAGTAGGCTCGTCCGCAATTAGAAGCTTTGGCTGGTTCGCAATCGCCATGGCGATCATGACCCTTTGTCTCATACCACCGGACAACTGGTGCGGATACTCATCAACTATCTTTTCTGGACGTGAAATGCCGACGCTCTTCAATAAAGCTACGCTCTTCTGCCTTGCTTCTGCTTTTGAAATTTTCGTATGGTTGAACAAAACTTCCTGCAGCTGGAATCCTATCGTGAAAACTGGATTCATCGATGTCATTGGTTCCTGGAAGATCATCGAGATATCGCGGCCGCGGATTTTATTCATTTCTTTTTCTGACATCTTTTCAAGATGAACGCCTTCAAATACGATTTCTCCACCGCGAATCTTGCCTACTCCTTTTGGAAGAAGCTGCATGACCGAAAGACTCATTACTGATTTCCCGCACCCTGATTCGCCAACAACCCCGACAATCTGTCTTGGTTTGACAGCAAAACTAACCTTGTCTACAGCGTTATAAAATTCACCATCAATATTAAATGCTGTTTCAAGGTTCTTGACCTCTAGCAAAGGTGCTTCGTTATGTATTGAATAGTTGCTCATTAGGACACCTTCTCACATTTAAATAATAAAATATTCTGCATATTCGATATATTTTAATAAAATGTTATTACAGATTTGTTACATTTGCAATACTTATTTTTCAATTGGGAAATTTAATATTTTTCTAAATTAATAAAAAACCCTGCAATATCAGGGTTTTTTTAAAATAATTAAAATATTAAAATTTTAGCAACTTTGTAAATTCATTGGCAGGATAATAGAATGATGCTTTTTCAGAAAAATTTCCATGTTGCTTATATTGTTTTATAATTTCATAGCCCATGGCATAACCAAGGTGCCTTGGCTTGCTTCCCAACCCGAATAAAATTTGGTCATGCTCCCGATCATTCCGTGTTAGTGACAGCTTATTTTTAAGCTCTTCCTCCCAAAAGCCGGCCAATGTTTTTGTCGAATATCGCCTGCTCCATTCGCCAGTATATTCCACACCGCATTGGGTGGCGACAGCATGCTCTGCCAGACCTTCCAGAATGATTGAATCAAGCAGTGTATAATCAGCAGGACTTTTCTTTTGTGCCTGCATCCTGCATACATGATGGTATTCATGGACAAATAATGCTTCCAATTCTTTTATGTCTTCAAGCGGAGTCAGGAAAATAAACATTTTATCAATAAAAGACAAGCCTGACTTTTCGTTGCCTTCTTTCATCAACCTTGAATTGGTTACATCCATGGGGAAAATGAAAATCGGAATATCCGGCCCTTTCCATTTCCGTTGGTATTTACGAAAGATCTTTTCAGTTGCTGACCAGAATTTTTCTGATTTTAGTTCCTCAAAAATCTTTTTGCTTCTTCGCTCCGGCTTGTACATGCCAAAGTTCTTTAAATAACTGTATACTTTTTTGGCTTCAGCATCACCAGCAAAAAAAGCAAGCAGTTTTTCACATATAACCAGAGGCCTGTTGAAATCTGTTTCCAGCCATTCATCTGTCCTGACTACCCCATCTTACTCCCTCCAGAATTCAACTTTACAGCTATTCTATGAAAGCCACAGCCAGCCGTTCTAGAATTCGCCTATTTTGCACCTAAAATTTTCCCAACAAAAAAACCAGGGGAATCCTGGCTCTGCTAACACATACACAAATGAATGAAAGTCTATTTATTTTCTGGAATTACTCGTTAATCTTCGGGTCTAGCGCATCCCTCAGCCCATCCCCGACAAAATTAAAGCAAATGACAGTTAAAAGAATCATTAATCCCGGGGCCAGCGGGTACCACCATGATTTTAAAAGTATGGTGAAGTTCTGTGCGTCCTGCAGCATATTCCCCCAGCTTGCATGCGGCGGCTGAATGCCCAGCCCTAAATAGCTCAATCCCGATTCCGCCAGGATTACATAACCTACTGCAAGTGTAGCCGAGACGATGATTGGTCCCATGGCATTCGGCAGGATATGAGAGAAAATGATTGATGGCGTTTTTGTCCCAATCGTTTTGGATGCAAGGACAAACTCTCTTGACCTTAACGAAAGGAATTCACCTCTGACCAATCGGGCAGTAGTTGTCCACCCCAATAGCGCGAAGATCAAAATAAGTTTATCCACGCCCGGCTTGAAAATCGTAACCAATGTAATCAATAAGAATATGGATGGAATCGAAAGGATGATATCGACGAATCTCATGATCATCGCATCAACAATCCCGCCTACATAGCCGGCTACTGCTCCAAGGAAGGTGCCAATCGTAATCGACCCAAGCACGGAGGCGAAACCGACCAATAAAGAGATTCGGGCTCCATATAATAGTCTTGATAAAACATCTCTGCCAAACCTGTCTGTCCCCAGCCAGTGTTCACTGTTCGGCGCCTGCAGTTTTATTAGCAGGTTTTGTTTGGAAGGTGAATACGGGGCGATCACTGGCGCTAACAGTGCAGCAGTTATGATGATGATCAGGAAAATGCCGCCGAAAATGGCTAGTTTGTTTTTCATGAACTTCCTGACAATGATGCCAAGCATTGTATCATGCGAGGTGTTGACACCGTGCATTTCCAGACTGCCAGATTGTCCAGCTAGATTTGTTTTTGCCATGTTTACCTCCCTTAATACTCGATCCTCGGATCAAAAATTGCGTACAGGATATCGGCGATCAAGTTTCCGATGACGACAAACACTGCCGAGATGACGGTCAGCCCCATGATTACCGGATAATCCCGCTGGAACGCAGAGTCCACGAACAACAAGCCAATCCCTGGCCAGGTAAAGATTTTTTCAACAATGACCGCTCCCCCAATGAAGGAAGGAATCATCAGGCCAAAAATGGTGATGACCGGGATGAGTCCATTTCGAAGCCCGTGTTTATAGATGACTTTGTTTTCCTTGAAGCCCTTTGCTCTCGCAGTCCTCATATAATCCTGCTTGATCACTTCCATCATGCTCGACCTCGTATAACGTGTCAGTCCCGCCATGTCTGCGGCGGCAAGAACAAATGCCGGCATGATCAAGTGGTGAATCCTGTCCCAGAGACTGAATGGAGCATTCAGGGTTGCGACCCCTCCTGTCGGGAACCAATTATTCTGGACGGCAAAAACCATGATCAGGATCAAGCCGAGGAAAAAGTTTGGTGTTGCGACACCGAGGAATGATGTGATAGTCACTGAATAGTCGAGCTTCGAATACGGTCTGGTTGCCGATATGACTCCAAAGGGAATCGAAATCAACAATGCCAGCAAGGTGGAAACGACCATTAATAAAATGGTATTCGGCATCCTATTCATAATCATTTCTATTACAGGGACACCTTTGCGGATCAGTGAAGTGCCAAAGTCCCCTTGAAGCATGGCTCCCAGCCACTTCAAATACTGGATATGGATAGGGTCATTAAGACCGTATCTTTCCATGAACCTTGCCTTGTCCTCAGGGCTGATCGTCGGATCCATCATCAAGCTGGCAGGATCCCCGGGGGCCAGCTTCATGATGGCAAAAGAGACAATCGTAATGCCCAGCAGCAAAGGAATGGCCATCAATATTCGGCGAATGATATAAGATAGCATGGCAATTCTCCTTTTAAAATTAAGAGATTATAAGAAAAGCGCAAGCGCCTTGGTCTGCCCCGACAAGCGCTGCAGCTGGACAAAGACTAGCGCAAACTCTGCCCGCCTTAAGAAGCACGTCCTCCCAAAAGCTATTGCTTTCGTTCGAGCGATGAATTGCTCTAAGAACTCTTTTTCCTGTGGCTGGCCGTTGTTACTGAAAATCTGAAAGGGAAGGGATGCTCCCTTCCCCCCATCCTGATCCTATTTTTTCAGCCACCATTTGGAGATTTCATAAAAATCATCCTTCGCGTGGAATACATAGCCTTCCAGATTTGCCGGCATGACCCTGTGGACATTTGGATAGTACAGGAATGTGTATGGCTGGTCTTCTGCCAGCATCTTATAAATTTCAGCATACGCTGCTTTGTACTCATCCTGGTCAAGGATCTGCTTCGCTTCTTCCATCAGCTTATCTGCCTCAGGATTTGAGTACCAGACGAAGTTCAAGCCTTCTTTCATCTGGCTAGAGTGGAAAATGTCATACTGATCCGGGAATGTTGACAGGCTCCATCCTAGTACAAGGGCGTCGTAATTCCAGTTTGGCGCAGAGATTTGCTCGATGAACGCGCTCCATTCAACAATTTCCGGCTTAGCTTCGATTCCGACTTCCTTCAGCTGCTCTTGAAGAACAACGACAATGTCTTCCCTAACTTTATTACCCTGGTTTGTTTTTACCGTGAAAGAGAATTTCTTGCCGTCCTTATCGAGGATTCCATCACCGTCTGTATCCTTCCAGCCAGCTTCAGCAAGCAGTGATTTTGCTTTCTCGACATCATATCCAAATTTCGGTACATCGTCATTGTAAGCAAATGAAAGTGGGCTTTCTGGAACATCAGCGACTTTACCATCACCGTTCATGACAGATTCAACGATTGCTTCCCTGTCGATCGCGTGTGTAATTGCCTGACGGACTTTCTTATCTTTGAACAGATCATTCTTCTGGTTGTATCCCAGATAGGTGTAAGAAAGAGCAAGACCTGACTCAACCTTCACACCAGGGAATGACTTGACTGTTTCAATGTCAGTTCCAGGGACACCAGCGGCAAAATGAATATCTCCAGCCTGGATTTGCGCGATCATGGCATCCATATCTGGAACGATTTTATAGGTGAGCGTATCAAGATATGGACGGCCTTTGAAGTAATCATCGAAGGCTTCAACCTTTACGTACTCTCCGTCTTTCCATTCAACGAATTTGAATGGACCAGTACCAATTGGCTTTTTCGTATTGAATTCATGCTCACCAAGCTCGGCAACAGGTACATCTTTAAGGATGTGTTCTGGCAGGATATAGTAGCTCAGTGAAACCGGATAGAAAGAAGCATCCTTCTTGCTCAGCTTGAACTCGACAGTATAATCATCAATTTTTTTGACAGATTCCATTGATTCGAAAGCTGATCCGCGCTCACCATTATAATCCGGGTCTTTCGGTATGCTGAAGGTGAACACGACATCATCCGCTGTGAACTCTTCTCCGTCATGCCATTTGATTCCCTTTTTCAATTTGGCGGTGAATGTCAGCCCATCTTCAGAAATATCAATTGACTCCGCCATGCTCATGGTCGGATTGAATTCCGTATCAGAAGATACTAGGCTGTCATAAATGAAGCCTTCAATGTCAGAGCTTGATGTATCAGTTGAATATAGCGGGTTGAAGACGGTAGGCGCACCAGTGGAACCAATGATTAAATCCCCGCCCTGCTGCGGACCTGATGCCAGCTCTTCTTCTTTTTTGCCATCATCTCCAGGCGTTTCTTTCGGATCCTCCGCTTGATTTCCTGTACAAGCTGTCAGGAAGATCGACAGGATCAGGGTAAGGCTGATTAATAACCAGGAAGCTTTTCTTAATTTCACATTTTTTCCCCCTTAAATTTTTTTACTGGTTTTCTAGACATGCAGAAAGGTGTTCCTATCTCCCCCCTTCAAATCCTGCCCCTGCCCTATGTATATAGATGGCAGGCAACATAATGATTTTTATTGACTTCTTTGACTTCGGGATCCATCTGTCTGCACAGGTCAAATGCAGCTGGACACCTTGTATGGAATACACACCCTTTGGGCGGATTCGACGGACTGGGGAGCTCGCCTTTCAAGATGATGCGCTCACGCTTCATGACGCCTTTCTTTCTTGGAACCGGAACAGCTGACAGCAGTGCCTGTGTATATGGATGGAGCGGTTCTGAATACAGGTCTTTTTTGGAAGCGAGTTCCATCATTTTCCCTAAATACATGACACCAACCCTGTCACTTATATGTCTGACAACGCTCAGGTCATGGGAGATAAAAATATAAGTAAGTCCAAACTCCTCCTGGAGATCTTCCATTAGATTAATGATCTGGGCCTGTATGGAAACATCCAGTGCCGAAACTGCTTCATCGGCTATAATCAATTCCGGGTTCAATGCCAGTGTTCGGGCTATTCCAATTCTCTGGCGCTGTCCACCGGAAAATTCATGTGGATAACGATTGATAAAGGAAGCATTGAGTCCTACCTTTTCCAATAAGTTCTCCACATGGGTGTCCCTCTCTCTACTCTTATATAATTGATGGGTATCAAGAGGCTCCCTGATGATTGATCTCAATGTTTTTCTCGGATTGAGCGAAGCGAATGGATCCTGGAAGATCATTTGGATATTTTTGCGCACATCCCTTCTCAGTTCACTCTCTGAAAGATGGGAGATATCCTTGCCGTTGAAAATGATTTTTCCATCGGTAGGTTCATAGAGCCGGATAATCGTCCTGCCGACAGTCGATTTGCCGCAGCCTGATTCACCGACGATTCCTAGAGTCTCTCCTTTATTCACCTTCAAATTTATTCCGTCAACCGCTTTTATATGACCAACTGTCTTTTGCAATAGTCCTGCTTTAATAGGAAAGTGCTTCTTTAAATCTTGTAATTCAAGCAAGGTTTCAGAGCTATCTTGAATCGTTTTGTTTTCCACTGAGTCATTTGTTGAGATCATTTCTCCACCTCCTTGCTTTCATGTAAAAAGCACCTTACAGAGCGTGTGCCATATTTCCTGACAAGGTTTGGCATTTCACTGAAACAGCGGTCAAAAGCATGTGGGCATCGCGGCGCAAAACGGCAGCCTTTTGGCAGATTCTCGGGTGAAGGCACATTTCCTTCTATTGACGCAAGCCGTTCATGGTCCTCATCTACAGACGGGATGGAACCCATCAACCCCTCAGTGTATGGATGCAGTGGATTTTCAAACAGGTCCTCGACAATTGCTTCTTCGACAACCTGGCCTGCATACATGACAACCACCCGATCTGCTACTTCGGAAACCACTCCGAGATCATGGGTAATGATCAGGATTGAGGTATTGAACTTTGTACTCAAATCCTTCATCAAGTCGAGGATTTGCGCCTGGATCGTCACGTCTAATGCTGTAGTCGGCTCATCCGCAATCAATAGCTTTGGGTTGCAGCTCATGGCCATCGCAATCATCACCCGCTGGCGCATTCCTCCCGAAAGCCGATGGGGATAATCATTGATAATTTCCTTCGCCCGTGAAAACCCCACGAGTTCCAGCATCTCAATGGCTTTTTGCTTCGCCATCACCTGATTCAATCCCTGATGGTATGTGAGGACTTCCGTTATTTGTTCTCCAATGGTAAGCACAGGATTCAATGAAGTCATCGGTTCCTGGAAAATCATCGAAATGTCATTGCCCCTGATTTTGCACATTTCATCCTCAGTGGCCTTCACAAGATCCTGCCCATCAAAATGGATCTGCCCGTCCACAATTTCCCCGGGCGGGCTAGGAATCAATCGCATGATTGATAGAGACGTAATGCTTTTGCCGGATCCCGATTCTCCCACCAAAGCGACAGTTTCCCCTTTATTGATGACAAGGTCCACTCCGTCCACTGCAGGAATCACGGTCTTTTTTCTTTTAAAATAGGTTTTTAGGTTCTTTAGCTCCAATAAGGCTGTCACGTTTCTTGTACACCGCCCATCCCAAGTAATTAGTAGTAAAAGAATTGACTATCTGCCTGGATAAAACATTCTGATAATTATTAATTATTAGGAAGATGGTACTTTTATTACACTTTCATTACTTTTTTTAAAAGGATGTTTTGGTAGCTATGTTGCTTTCTCAATGAAATTAACGAGCATTGAGGCTAATTCTAGTATGACGGGAGAGGTTTTCATAAAGGTGTCATTGGAATCTGATCAGCAGTAAAAATGCTGCTTAAGTGGGAGGTTGGACACTCTCATAACCGCGAGAGAAGGAATGAATAGCCTGATAAAACCCTTAACGGGATTCTTATGGGCAAAGGAGGATTTCTGGGCAAAAAAAAACAGAAACCCACTAGCTAAAAAGGGTTTCTGCTTCTGTTAGGAGGGATTTCCTCCGATATTATTAAGCATCGTATTTTCTGAATGCGATTGTTGCGTTGTGACCGCCAAAACCGAGTGAATTGCTGATCGCTGCGTTTACTTGCTGGCTGCGTGCTGTATTTGGCACATAATCAAGATCACATTCCGGGTCTGGTGTCTCTAAATTAATTGTCGGCGGGAGAATTCCTTCTTTTAAAGCCAGGACGGTGAAAATGGCTTCGATCCCTCCAGCAGCTCCCAGTAAATGGCCTGTCATCGACTTGGTTGAACTGACTGCCAGCTTGTATGCCTGTTCGCCAAAGACAGACTTGATGGCCATTGTTTCGTATTTATCATTATACTCGGTGCTTGTTCCATGTGCATTGATATAACCAACTTCTTCTGGTGCAAGACCAGCATCATCAAGGGCCATTTTCATCGCTCTTGCCCCGCCTTCACCTTCTGGAGCCGGTGCGGTGATATGGTATGCATCTCCGGTTGCCCCATAGCCGACGATTTCTGCATAGATTTTTGCTCCACGGGCCAGTGCGTGTTCCAAATCCTCCAGAACGACAATCCCCGCTCCTTCACCCATGACGAACCCATCACGGTTTTTATCGAACGGCCTGCTTGCTTTCTGTGGGTCATGATTTGTCGATAAGGCGGTATTTGCACAGAATCCAGCAAAAGACATTTTTGTTATTGGTGCTTCTGCTCCGCCGGTTACCATCACATCAGCGTCACCGCGCTGGATAACCTTGAAAGCATCACCGATTGAGTTTGTCCCAGTCGCACACGCTGTGACTGTACATGAGTTAAAGCCTCTTGCACCCAGAGTGATCGATACCTGCCCTGTTGCCATGTCAGGAATCATCATTGGCACGAAAAATGGGCTGACCCTGCGGTATCCTCTATTCATGAATGTTTCATGCTGCTGCTCAAATGTTTCCATCCCGCCGATTCCCGATCCGATCCATACACCGACTCGCGGAGCATTCTCATCGGTAATTTCCAGCTCGGCATCTTTTACAGCCATCAAGGATGCGGCAACAGCATAATGTGTGAAGCGATCCATCTTCCTGGCATCCTTGCGGTCTATAAAGTTTTCAACATTGAATTCTTTTACTTCCGCTGCGACCTTTGCCGGGAAATCATCGGCATTAAGTCTGGTGACCGGGCCGATTCCCGAAACACCTTCCACGATATTTTTCCAGGTAGTTTCTGCATCATTTCCGAGGGGCGTGACAGCCCCGATTCCAGTAACTACGACTCTGCGTTTCTCCATCATTTATTGCATCTCCTTTATCTGATCTCTTATTTTGATTGTAGTTGTTTGAATTATTTACCCCATCGCATGGCAATCGCGCCCCAGGTCAGGCCCCCGCCAAAGCCAACCATTACCACTACATCGCCATCCTTGATTTTACCAGCTTCAAGTTCTTCAAAAAGCGAAATTGGAATGGAAGCGGCAGATGTATTACCGTACTTATGGACTGTTTTTGACATTTTCTCGATAGGAAGCTCAAGTCGCTGGCGCGCAGACTCCATGATCCTGATATTTGCCTGGTGGGGAATCAGGAAATCGACATCTTCTTTTGAAAGCCCGGCTTTTTCAAGTACATTGATGCTGCTCTCACCCATTTGCCTTACCGCAAACTTGAAGACTTCCCGGCCATTCATGACAATATAGTCGTCCTGATATAGATACTTTCCACCGGTTCCGTCAGAACCCAATTCAAACGAGAGTACTCCTTTACCGTCTGAAACTGGCCCCATCACTACGGCTCCGGCACCATCACCAAAAAGTACAGCTGTATTCCGGTCATTCCAGTCCGTGATTTTGGAAAGTTTCTCAACCCCTACTATTAACACATACTTATAAGTGCCCGCTTCGATAAATTGCTTCGCGGTTACCATCCCATACATGAATCCGGCACATGCGGCACTCAAGTCCATTGCTGCAGCCTTCTTTGCACCAAGCTGCTCCTGGAGCATGCATGATACCGTTGGGAAAGGCTGATCCGGCGTAACTGTAGCCACCAGGATAAGGTCAAGTTCTTCAGCAGAGATCCCAGCATTTTTGATGGCCTCTGCTGCAGCACGATAGGCTAAATGAGAAGTATCCATATCATCATTTGCAATTCTTCTTTCTTCAATCCCCGTCCTTGAGCGAATCCACTCATCCGAAGTGTCCATTTTCTTTTCCAAATCAAGGTTTGTTACTACATTTTCAGGCAAGTACCGCCCAACCCCAGTTATCCCTGCATTCATGGGATCCATCTCCTTTATCCTTTGGATTCTGTCTATTAAGAGCAATTAATTATTATCAATTATTATGACTTGGTACTAATTTTAGCAGATAATGCTCTCCTACTGCAACTGAAAAATAAGAATTCCACTTTTGACCCAGTCCATATGACCAGATTCTTCATAGACTGACAGTGAAGACATTATGTCTCAAAATAGCCAAGTGCCAGCCGCCAGTTTGCACTATATTCATGTATAAAGAGATAGAGAAAGGTGGGAATGAAAATGGAGGATGAAAGAGCTAGAGACCTGTTTGGTTTCAAGCTCAGAACAAGTGAACAAGACGTCAGCGCTGAGACCGGACATGATTTCGATCATTTTGACCACTTCATGTTTGGAGGTCAGAAGAACATAGACGAAAGTAATGACCATCCAGCCGAGCCTTTTTCCCCTTTAAGCAAGTACCTTGATCATATTGATTTAGATGAAGTGATGTACCATGTTGATACACTGATCACATCAGCCAGAGAGCTCAAGCCCCTTTTGGGCAAAGTAAAGCCTTTTTTTGACCAGATTATTGATAAAAATAAAAGCTGAGGCATGCCTCAGCTTTTGTTGTGATCTATTCCTTTGCAGCGTCTGCTTTCCCCAGTTCATATGCTTCGTTCATTACATTTGTGAACAAGGTGAAAAACGGCTGGAGATTGTCCATTGTCATCTCGATGCCTGCTTCTTGCAGTTTCTGCTGGGCTTCCGGCAGATACTTCATGGCGATTTGCATGAATTCCATTGTTTTGTCATTATTTTGCATGTTCTTTGCCTCCTATAGTCTTGAATCATTGGTTAGGTAATTTGCCTGTGTTTTTATAAGTATTGATATAAGTATTCAACTTTTTACGGTATTCTGAATCGACATCAGGGCTGAATTTGCCAAGGGTAATCACCCCGTCCTGAAAATCGAATGATAAATTGCCAGATTCAAGATTGCCGTTATTGTACTTCTCAGCCGTTAATTCATACAAATCGTCAACATGCTGGACAGTGCTTGTCAGAACGGTCGACTCACCGAAATCGGACTGGTCGGAAATATAGCCAATTACATAATTGCCGCTGTCCTTCACTTTTTCGATAACGGGAACATTATACCCGTCCCCGGCAGGATAAATGACATCCGCGCCATCGCTCAAAACTTCATCGAGAACTTCCAGCGCTTTCTCTTGATCATCCCAGTGACCAACAAAGCGGATGTCGACCTTCATATCCTTTTTCTCAAAAATGGCCCCATCATAAAAACCTTCGACTTCAGGCTGCCATTCATACGCCGCAATAATACCGACCTTGCCGGTTTCAGACATATGGCTCGCGACCATCCCCCCAAAGAATCCCATGGCATATCCCTCAAAGTTCAGGCTGGTCGTATTCTTCTTCCGGGAATCGCCATTGAAACTGATGAAATGGATTTCAGGATATTTCTCAGATATCTTATTGAAAAAGGCAGCGTACTCATTCCCATGGCCATAGATCAGGTTCACACCTTTACGGTCGAACTCCTTGACAGCTTCTTCTACGGCTTCTTGGGAATTCATACCTTCCTTAAAAAAAACATCAACCCCCAGACGGGTCTGGATTTGCAGAAGACCTCGATATCCCTTCGTCCCCCACACCTGATCATCAATAGTTTCAGGCACCAGCAGACCGACTTTCTCCACCTTCCCGGATGCAAGAGGTTGTCCGCATCCTCCAAGCAAAAGAAGGCTTAACAATATCAGCCCGAAACGTTTCAGCATCCGATGCATCTCCTTTATGCGCCACTGTTCTTATTCTATATGATCCTGCAGTGTTCGCTTATTAAAATGGAACCGATAAAAGAATCTTTTACCATTTTACTCTGTGGCGTATCGTTTGAAAAGTGATTTATAGAAAATCCCTTTAGACTCTGCTGTCCTGTATCCGGGAATACTGCTCCCTTTGTTTGCCCAACCCTCTTCTGACTTGCTCGTTTTTCCCCACTTTTTTGACCTTAATGGACTCTTTTACCTTTGATTTTACAAACCGGCTTTCAGGCACTGCGAAGTCCTGGCCAAGCAGTTCCCTGGCACATTCTTTCCAACTGTCAGGTTGTCCGCTCGTCAATATATACTGCCCTTGTTCGCCCGATTCAGCCATTTTTCTAATGCAGTTCACTGCATCATCAATATACAAACAATCCTTCGTCCATTCCCAAGGATCGATTTCGGGAATTTCTCCTCTTTCTCTTGATGTATGATTCATCGCTTTTTGGAAAAAACACTTTTCAGGCTGCCATGGCCCATAAATAGTCGGCAAATAAATGACCAGAACAGAAGACTTAGCCCTGTTGAGAAACTGGTCCAATCCAGACTCCGTTTTTTCCATCTTCACATTTTCCTGCGCCAAATATGCAGGTAGGAGCAAAACTGTCCGCAGTTTCTTACAATGCCGAGCCTCAAGTTTAGATAAAATCATCTCTAGATCCTCTGCTGTGCGATCCTGATGGAGGAACGCTTCAAACAAAGTGACAAACAAGGAATCAACTCCTTCTTCACCCTGCCACTCCACTAGATTGATTTCTGAGAAGTTGGCATTCCTGCCAATTTCCAAACGCTTTTCTTCTGTATAATCATCCTCTTTTTCACCCGCCGGATGGATTCCTGCCACTTCAATGCCCATATCGAGCAAATGCCGACAAAGACTATACCCTACAAAATCATATACACCAACAATAGTTGCCCTTTCCATGTTGATTCCTCCTTGCAAATACTCTCTTGTATCCTATGAATCTAATATTGAAAATATTTGCAAGGAGTTATAGGACGTGCTCATGTTTGGACAGAAATTGGACGATTTGGAATCCTAACTGCAGTTTTTTTTCTGGCAGAACGTAACTTATGGTAATAGGCAAACTGTCTTTTTCCCAATCAACGGATAAATCCTTAATGACATTCGATTGTTTATATGCTCTGTTACCAGACAAAACATGGATGATCTTCACCGGTGTTTCTTTATTAAATCCTTCGGAACCTGACTCTTCATCATGAAGTCGCTGAAGAAGATTCTCGATATCCGTTTCGTATGCGGCTTCTAGTTCTGCAATAAGCTTTTTATAAAAAAACTTGTTCTCTTTTTCCTGTTCCAGGTGGGCACTTAATGAAAGGATTGGATTGATCAGTACCAGAGACCTGATCTTATTATCACTGTTGGCTAGAATTTTCATTGCCACGAGTGCCCCCATTCCCTCTGCTACGATATGGAAGGATGGGTTCAAAATTTCGTTGCGGACAATATGAGTGCACAATCTCATCGCCAAATCGACAGCCTTCTCACTTCCCCAATGCCTGCCGTATAGATTTGAGTAAAACACAGTATATCCGTCATTTTTCCAAATGTTCAGCATTGAACGTTTACCTTCATTCTGTGTCCAAAAACTGCTGCTGCCATTCACAAAATGTCTTTCATCTCCAATTGCCAGGATACCGAAACCATTGGGTCGTTCAGGATAATGGATTACATTCCATTCGGTATCCAGTTTAAAGTTCCGGCTCTCCACACTACCAACCCCTTCCCTATAGATTATTCATATTACTGTATGTTATTTAACAGGAAATGAACGGGAGTTTGCCCATTTTTCTCATTAAACCTTAAAATCGTCACAATAGGCTTTTATCATTAAGCAAAAATATCAAATAAGCCTGAATTCCAGCTACATCTATATAATAATTCCTACAGGCGGGAAAATCGATTGATTACATGAAAACGCTTTTCATTTTATTTAAATATTATTTATAATTTGAATGGCTTGTGGTAAGATGAGAAAAGATTTAATAATGTAAGAGGTGAAAATCGTGAAATATTTCTGGACTTTATTCTGGACATTCCTTCTTGTTCTAATGCTGAATTATGTAGCCGGCGCAATGATTGGCGTTGGATTGGACCTGGCTCAAAGCACGATCCTGGCTGTTGTGGCAACCATTATCATCCTGGTGATTCCTGCAGTCCTTCCTGGCGGTTCCGAAGAGAAGCACGGTCATTAAAGTACATAAAAAAGTCATCCTGCTGGATGACTTTTTTCATTGTTATTCTACTTCCAACTCAATATCCCCATTTTCAATTCCAATTTCCACCTTGCTTTTTTCTTTGATCCTGCCAGCGATAATTTCTTTTGCAAGCTTTGTTTCCACGCTTCGCTGGATGAATCGCTTCAACGGTCTGGCACCATAAACAGGATCGAAACCATGTTCAGCTAAAAACTCTTTGGCTTCATCGGTAATATTTAGCTGTATTTGCTGGTCTGCCAGTCTTCCCTGCAGCGTCGAAACCAACTTTCCGACGATCATTTTGATTTCACTCAATGCAAGCGGCTTGAACAAAATGATTTCATCGACACGATTCAGGAATTCAGGACGGAAATGGCTGCGCAGCTGGGACATGACCAGGTCCCTTGTTTCCGAAGTGATATCTTCAGCGCCGTCCTGCCGCTCAAGCAAATAGTGCGATCCGATATTGGATGTCATGATGATCACTGTGTTCTTAAAGTCGACTGTTCTTCCCTGCGAATCGGTTACCCTGCCATCATCCAGCATTTGCAGAAGGATATTGAATACTTCAGGATGTGCCTTTTCCACTTCATCGAGAAGGATGACAGAGTATGGATTCCTTCTGACAGCTTCTGTCAGCTGTCCTCCCTCTTCATACCCGACATATCCTGGAGGAGCTCCGATTAATCTTGAAACTGCATGTTTTTCCATATACTCGGACATATCGATTCGGATGATATGCTCTTCGCTATCGAACAGTGATTGTGCCAGCGTCTTCGCCAACTCCGTTTTTCCGACCCCGGTAGGGCCGAGGAAAATGAATGAGCCAATAGGCCTGTTAGGATCCTTGATGCCCGCCCTTGCCCGCAGGACTGCATCGGCAACTAGAGATACCGCTTCATCCTGTCCGACAACACGTTCATGCAGGATGCTCTCAAGCTTAAGGAGCTTCTCACGTTCTCCTTCAACAAGTTTCATGACGGGGATGCCCGTCCATCGCGAAACAATTCCGGCAATTTCTTCTTCGGTTACTTCCTCACGAAGAAGCCTGTCATCCTGGTTTTTGCTAACTTCCAATTCAAGCTCCTTCAGCTCTTTTTCCAGCGAAGGAATACGGCCATGCCTTAATTCAGCTGCCTTGTTCAAATCATAATCATTTTCAGCCTTTTCCAATTCACGGCGCAGTTTTTCAAGCATTTCACGTTTTTCCTGGACCTTTTGGATTCCCTCTTTTTCCTGCTGCCATCTTGCCTTCATTCCATTCGCTTTTTCCCTCAAGTTAGCGAGTTCCTCGCGGAGAATTTCAAGGCGTTCCCGGCTGGCATCATCTTTTTCCTTTGTCAATGCAGCTTCTTCGATTTCCAGCTGCATGACCCTTCTGGTCACTTCATCAAGTTCGGAAGGCATGGAATCAATTTCCGTACGGATCAGCGCGCATGCCTCATCAACAAGGTCAATCGCCTTGTCAGGCAAGAACCTGTCCGTGATATACCGGTCAGATAATGTGGCAGCAGCAACCAGTGCACGGTCATGGATGTTCACTCCATGGTGGATTTCGAATCTTTCCTTCAATCCCCTTAAAATTGAAACGGTGTCCTCTACGTCCGGTTCTTGTACCAGTACCTGCTGGAATCTTCGTTCCAAGGCGGGGTCTTTTTCAATGTATTTACGATGCTCATCGAGTGTAGTTGCGCCAATGCAGTGAAGCTCTCCACGGGCAAGCATAGGCTTCAGCATATTCCCCGCATCCATTGCGCCTTCTGTCTTCCCAGCCCCTACGATGGTATGGAGTTCATCGATGAACAGCAGGATTTTTCCTTCACTCTTTTTCACTTCATTTAGAACGGCTTTCAATCTCTCTTCAAATTCCCCCCGGAACTTGGCACCTGCAATCAGCGCGCTCAAGTCCAGTGCGAATACCGTCTTATCCTTCAAGCCCTCAGGAACATCTTTACGGACGATCCTCTGTGCCAGTCCTTCCACGATCGCAGTCTTGCCGACGCCAGGTTCCCCGATCAGGACTGGATTGTTTTTCGTTTTCCTGGACAGGATACGTATGACATTGCGTATTTCACTGTCCCTGCCGATTACCGGGTCAACCTTTCCCGAACGGACTTCCTCAACAAGGTCACGCCCATATTTCTTCAACACTTCATAAGTCGCCTCTGGGTTTTGTGAAGTCACTCTCTGATTCCCCCTAACCTCTTTAATTCTTGCCAGCAGTTTCGCTCTGGTTAAGCCTGAGTTCCTCAAGGCAGAGCCTGCCTCAGAACCAGCAGTTTCGAGTGCTGCAAGCAATACATGTTCTACCGACAGATATTCGTCTTCAAACTGTTTCATTTCCTTTTCACCTTGAGCCAAAACCTTTTGCAGTGTCGAGGTAATATATAATTTCCCCTGCTCGACTCCACTTCCTGAAACTTGTGGTTTTTTTGCAAGGAAAGTATTTAAGTCTACTTTATATTTCTCCAGATTCATTTCCAAACCCGTCAATAGGGTGGCAGCCAGGTTGCCCTCTTGTTCTAGTATGGAGAGCAAAAGATGGGTATCGTCCACTTCCTGGTGATTATGTTGAACAGCCAGGGTTTGGGCTGATACAAATGCCTGCTGCAAGCTTTCCGTCATTCTATTCAAATCCAACCCAACCACTCCTTTGACCTTTTTTGACCTTTAATTTAATTATAATAAAATTTTCCAAAAAGTAAAGCCATCCGCACTGGATGGCTTTATTGCTTTTATTTGAATTTCGGCATGTATGTCCAGTGGCGATTATGGTTTGAGTTTTCAGGAAAGCGATCCCCGGCTTTCAGCTTGATTTTTTGCGGGTTGTTGACATTGCTCCCTGTTTCACCGATTTCAATGTAAATACCATTATTAGGTGCCTTTTGACCGGCACGGAACTGATGACTCTGACCCATTTGCCTTCCTCCTTCATAAGTATTCCGGCTTTTATATTATTTGCATACTCAAACAAAGTATTAATGTTTATTTTATCCTTTTAAAAAAAAGGGATATGCTGTACATTAGTTTGTATGGGTAAAAAAATACATGGAGGATCTGAAATTATTATGGAGAATTTTTTTGATTTGCTCAAATACATACTTTTAGGTTTATTCCAGGGAATTACAGAGCCAATACCCGTGTCTTCAAGCGGCCACCTTGAAATTGCCGAGCATTTTTTCGGGCTTGAAATCAGGGGCATGAGCTTTGCCCTTTTGGTGAACACGGCTTCATTATTTGCGGTATTATTCATTTATCGTGAAGATATCTGGCGATTAATTGTCAATGGACTTGCATATCTTAAGGATAAAAATCCCGAAGCGAAATCTGATTTTATGTTTATTATCTACCTGATTGTCGGAACGATTCCTGCAGGAGTGATTGGTGTCCTTTTTGGCGATTTCATCGAGGAAAATTTGGCTTCAATAAAAACTGTCGGCATTACGTTATTGGTGACGGGCTTTGCACTTTGGATGATCCGAAATTTGCGCGGACGCAAAAGTGACGGTGATTTAAGTTTTAAGGATGCGATCATTGTCGGTCTTGCCCAGGCTGTCGCCCTGATACCAGGAATCAGCCGATCGGGTGCTACAATTGTTGCCGCTATGGCTCTTGGAATGAAACAGGAAACAGCATTACGATATTCCTTCCTGTTATATATTCCTGTCAGTGTCGGTGGCATGATCCTTGGATTTTCGGACATTTTACAAGACCCTTATCTTAAGGACCTGGCATTACCGTATGTGTTTGCATTTATCGCTTCACTGATCGCCTCTTACTTTTCTCTAAAATGGTTCATGAATATCATGGCCCGAGGAAACCTGAAGTATTTTGCGATTTATTGCTTTGTTGTTGGCACAGCTGTTATCCTTTTCTCTTAATGAATGTAAAAAGCCGGCTACTTTTTAGCCGGCTTTATTTGTATCTTCTTCTAGTCCTTCAAGATCTCCACCAGCAATGCTTTTTGGGCGTGAAGCCTATTTCCTGCCTGCTCAAAGACCACGGAGTTCTTTCCGTCAATGACATCTGCAGCTACTTCTTCGCCTCGATGCGCGGGAAGGCAGTGCATGAAAAGGTAATCTTCATTTGCTGCCGTCAGCAATTCAGCATTCACCTGGAAATCTTGAAAATCCTTCATTCTTTTTTCGTTTTCGTCTTCCTGTCCCATGCTGGTCCAGACATCTGTATAGATGACATCTGCTGCAGCTACGGCTTCCGCTGGCGATTCAGTAATGACGAGTTTTGCACCACTCTCTGCAGCAAAGCTTTCACAAAGGGATGTTATTTGCGAATCTGGGTAATACCCGTTTGGACATGCAAGCGATATGTCGATACCCACTTTTGTGCAGGCAATCATCAAGGAATGGGCGACATTGTTGCCATCCCCGATATATGCGAGCTTGAGTCCTTCCAGCTTCCCCTTCTTTTCGTATATCGTCATTAGATCGGCCAGCGCCTGGCATGGATGATATAAATCGGTCAATCCGTTAATGACCGGTATATCGGCATGCTGTGCCAGTTCTTCTACGGATTTATGCGAAAAGGTCCGTATCATGATGCCATCCAGGTATTGTGAAAGAACCTGGGCTGTATCGCTTAGCGATTCACCTCTCCCCAGTTGAAGGTCATTGCCATTTAAATATAGAGCGCTGCCTCCAAGCTGGATCATGCCTACTTCGAAGGAGACCCGGGTTCGAGTCGACGATTTATCAAAAATCATTCCGAGGATTTTCCCTTTTAAAGGATGGTCAAATTGTTTTTTGAGCGTCTTCTCTTTGAGGGTCACCGCCTTTTCCATCAATGACAGAATCTCATATTTTTCTAGATGAGCAAGAGTTAATAAATCCTTGCCTTTTAAATTGGTATCAAGCTTCTGCAATGTTGTCATTTTACAATCACTTCCTCATCTTTTTCTATCAGCCATTCCCCCAGGGATTTTACATTCCAGGTTTGCACGGATTGGCTTTTTAACAAAGCATATAAGGTTTCCTTTTGGGTCAAGACGATCTTCCGGTTCTTTACTGCCCACTCCCTTAGAGCGATATCCTCTTTCAAAGTCCCGGGACAATACAAGGCAGCGATTAAGGTTTCATCAGCTACATGGTCGATATCCACAAACTGTGCGGCAGGGTAATCTTTTTCCACTTCAGATAAAATCCTTTTATCAGTAATGGCAATGGTACCCTGGACACTCTTTCCATTTAGCGAATGAAAACTTTTATTGATGGCTTCTTGAAAAGAAGATCCTACACTGATTCCTTCTCCAGTCGATATCATTTGCGGACCTGTTTTGCTATCTAACCCTTTTAAGGCGAAGTTCGAAAATACTGGATGTTTGACACAGATGAAAGATGCATCCGAATCAAGTTTGAGTTCGTCTTTCGACAAAAAGTATTTCCCAAGCAATATTTTTGTCGCTTTTTTCACTAAATCCACTCCGGCAACCTTGCTAACTATTGGCATGGTCCTGCTTGAACGTGGGTTGACTTCCAGTAAATAAACGTCATCACCTTTCACAATGAACTGGATATTCATTAACCCCTTATATTTCAAACTGCTGACGATTCTCTTGGCATAATCTGCCATTCGTTGTTTCGTCTCCGGCGGGAAGCTTTGGGCCGGAATCATACAAAAACTGTCCCCTGAATGGACACCTGTTTTCTCGATATGCTCGATGATCGCCGGAATCAGGATATGCTCACCATCCGCTGCGAGGTCAAGCTCTGCCTCACTGGCTTCAAGATACTGATCAACCAGTATCGGATACTGTATATTTCCTGCTTCCAAAACATTACTAAGCTTCTGGTGGTTATGAATCACGACCATATTCAGCCCGCCAATGACATACGATGGCCTGATCAGTACAGGGTATCCCAGACGCTCGACTGCATTCCGCAATTCTTCTTCGTCCGCAGCTGTCTCGCCTTTTACACGCGGAATCTCCAATTTATCAAGCAGTTTGTAAAATTCATCTCTGTCCTCAAAAACATCTATTGTCCCGGAGGTTGTTCCCAGCAGCTGTACTCCTTCTTCTTCAAGCCCTTTGGCAAGATTTAAAGCCGTCTGCCCGCCGAGCTGTACGATGACTTCATCAATTCCTTCGAGCTCAATTACATTCAAGATATCTTCCAATGCTAATGGCTCGAAATACAGCCTGTCGGAAATCGCAAAATCTGTGCTGACTGTTTCCGGATTGTTATTGATCATGATCGTTTCAATGTCTTCTTCCTTAAGTGCAAAGACACCGTGAACCGAGCAATAATCAAACTCAATTCCCTGTCCGATGCTGATCGGGCCGCTTCCGATGACGAGGACCTTCCGCTTTCCGCCCGAGACCTGCGCTTCATTTTCTCCGAGGTAGCTGGAGTAAAAATAATTGGAAGCCGATTCAAATTCAGCAGCGCATGTATCGACCATTTTGTAAGCTGGGATTATATCATGTTGTTTACGGAGTTCCCGTACAGCTTTCTCCGATACTTTCCATTCTTTTGCAAGGAAGGCATCGCTGAATCCTTTTTCTTTAAAAGTTCTAAGCTCTGAAGCTTTAATGCCTTCAAGGTCATGCTCTGAAATCTTCTTCTCCATCTCAATCAATGATTTGAATTTCGACAGGAAGAACAGATCAATTCTGGTTCTTTTATGGAGAGCCATCATCCCCTCACCTTTGCGCAGCAGTTCCAGCAAAGCAAATATCCGCTGGTCTGTCTGATTGTCTGCAAGTGTGTACAACTCTTCAACGGAATAATCGGCAATAGCAGGCAGCTTTAAGTCCAGGGTTTTGATGTTAAGGGACCTGATTGCTTTGATGAAGGCACGCTCAAAGCTTCTGTCAATCGCCATCGCTTCCCCTGTTGCCTTCATTTGGGTCCCCAGGGTCCGTTCAATTTGCGGAAATTGTTCGAATGGCCATTTAGGGATTTTCACTACTACATAATCGAGCGCCGGCTCATAGCTGGCAAATGTATTGCCCGTTACCGGGTTCTTGATCTCTGCGAGGTTATATCCAACAGCCAGCTTTGCTGCCATACGGGCAATCGGGTAACCTGTCGCTTTGGATGCGAGTGCTGATGACCGGCTGACCCGCGGATTCACTTCAATCAAGTAGTACTTCTTGCTTTCAGGATCAAGGGCGAACTGGATATTGCAGCCACCGACAATACCCAAAGCAGAAATAATTTTAACGGCGGAAGTCCTGAGCATTTGATATTCCCGGTCAGTCAGCGTTTGGGAAGGTGCAACGACGATCGAGTCACCAGTATGGATCCCGACCGGATCAATATTTTCCATATTGCAAATGGCAATACATGTTCCCGCAGAGTCACGCATCATTTCATATTCAATTTCTTTGAAGCCGGCAATGCTTCTTTCCACCAGACATTGGTTGATCGGGCTCTCATTCAATCCCCCCGACACAAGCGCCATTAATTCATCCATGTTATCGGCGATTCCGCCCCCGGTGCCGCCAAGTGTGTAGGCTGGGCGTACAATCAGCGGAAAACCGATTCTTTCTGCAAAAGCAGCGGCTTCTTCCACCTTTTGTACGATTTCGCTTTCAGGCACAGGCTCATTCAGCTTGTGCATCAGGCTGCGGAATGCTTCCCTGTCCTCACCCTGCTTGATGCTCGACACTGAAGTGCCAAGTACTTTCACGCGGTATTTTTCAAGGATTCCTTCTTCACTCAGCTTGAATACCAGATTCAGTCCTGCCTGGCCTCCAAGTGTGCCGAGAATGCCATCAGGCCTTTCTTTTTTGATGATATTTTCTACACTTTCCACTGTCATTGGCTCAAAATAGACTGCATCGGCAAACACATGGTCAGTCATGACGGTGGCCGGGTTATTGTTGGCAAGGATGACGCGGTAGCCTTCCTCCTTCAGGGCGATGCAGGCCTGTGTTCCTGCATAATCAAATTCTGCGGCCTGGCCGATGATGATAGGGCCAGATCCAATGACCAATATTGATTTAATACTTGTATCCTTAGGCATAGCTGACTTCTCTCCGCTTTCTGTATTTGACTGTATTGATGAATTCCTCGAATATGAAGATGCTGTCTTCAGGTCCTGGACTTGCTTCCGGATGAAATTGAACGGTCATCAGAGGCAGTTTCTCATGATAAAGCCCCTCGATGGACTGGTCATTTTTATTAAGGAAACGTATTTTCAGACCTGTATGCACGATACTATCTTGATCGACGGTATAACTGTGATTTTGGGATGACATGAATACTCGGTTTCCTGTCACATCGAATACAGGCTGATTTGCTCCCCGATGCCCAAACAGCATTTTCTTCGTATCCCCTCCGAAAGCAAGGGCCGCCAGCTGATGGCCGAGACAGATTCCCAACACCGGAAAATATTCGGCCACTTTCCTGATCTCAGGGAGCTGATCAATCAACTCTTTCGGATCTCCTGGTCCATTTGATAAAAGCACGCCATCAGGCTTCAGCGCCGAAATTTGTTCAGCGCTATAATCGTAGGGAACGATTGTAACAAGGCATTTTTGTTCAACAAGATAGTCGGCAATCGACTTTTTGAATCCATAATCGACCAATACAATGTGAGTATTGCCCCTTCCAATCGTCACCGGTGACTGGACCGAAACCTCTTTTACTTTCAGGCTGTCTATGGTGTCGCAGCATACATCATTTTCAGGACCGGCTGCCAAAACTGCCGGCATCGTGCCGTTTGCCCGGATGCTTTTCACCAGCTCACGGGTGTCAATATGTTCAAGGATTGGAATATTCCATTTCTCAAGATACTCGGTAAAAGAATGCTGTGCCTCATAATGGTAAGCCTCTTTGGCAGCTTCACTGACAATCACCGCTGCAACATGGGGCTTCTTGCTTTCAAAATCCTCATTATTTATGCCGTAATTGCCAATCAGCGGATAAGTGAACACAATGATTTGATTCTTATAGGAAGGATCGGTCAATACCTCCTGATATCCTGTCATTCCTGTGAAAAAGACAATTTCACCGGCGATTCCCTCTTCAGGAAGCGAACCAAGCAGGGATCCCTTATATGTCTTTCCGTCAGCCAGATGCAAATATCCTTTCATTCGTCACCTCTCCAGTTGAATATTTATTTATTACTTTAAATTTTTATTCATTTATTTTTAAAAAATATACAGCTCTTACGCTGTTACAGTTTGGTTTATTAGGATTTCCTTTATTAGAGATACTGCTTTTTCCAGCTCTTCAGCACTAACATTCAGCGGCGGAAGAAGCCTGATTACCTTTTCCCCTGCCGGCAAAACAATCAATCCCGATTTCCTTAGCTGCATGAGATAAGGCTGGGCTGCAACAGTCAATTCAATACCGGCCATCAAGCCGATGCCCCTGATTTCCTTTACCACTTCCAAACACCCAAGTTCATGATCAAGCAGCTGAAACAAAGTTTCCCCTTTGGCAGATACTTCTTTAAGGAATTCATTCTCAAAGATTATATCCATCACAGCGCAAGCAGCAGCGGTACTGATCGGATTCCCTCCGAATGTTGAACCATGGCTTCCCGGGCCAAAATGTTCTGCAAGTTCCGCTTTACCGACGGCTGCACCAATCGGCAATCCATTACCAAGCCCTTTTGCAACCGTTATGATATCGGGTGAAATCCCAAAATGCTGAAAGGCAAAGGGCTTTCCTGTACGCCCGATCCCCGTCTGGATTTCATCGACAATAAGCAGTATTCCGTTTTCTGTACAGAGTTTGCCAGTTTCTTTAATAAACTCCTCATGAACGACGTGAATTCCACCTTCACCCTGGACAATCTCAATCATGACGGCTGCTGTATCGGAATCAATTTCATTTTTTAGAGCTTCCAGGTCATTGAATGGCAAGTGAACAAAGGTTTCGAGCATATTCCCGAATCCATGCTTGATTTTTTCCTGCCCTGTCGCCGCCATGCCAGCAAACGTACGCCCATGGAAGGATTGCAGGAACGTAATAATCTTCTTCCTTCCAGTGGCTTTTCTCGCCAGTTTTATTGCTGCTTCATTGGCCTCGGCACCGCTGTTGGCAAAAAACACACAATCCAAACCGGAGGCTTTCACAAGTTTCCTGGCCGCTTCCTCCTGGATGCTTTGTGGAAAAAGATTTGATACATGCCAGAATAATTCCAGCTGTTCTTTGATAGCGTGTTCAACAGCTTCAGGGCGATGGCCCAGATTGCATACACCGATTCCTGAAGTGAAATCAAGATATTCACGTCCATCTTTCCCATGAATGACCGACCCGCTTGCTTTCTCTGGCTCAATCTCCCATCTCTGGTAAGTGGGGAATAAATGACTCATTTTAACACTCCTTCCTGTGCGGCAATCGCGGTTCCATGCCAGCAGTTATTTTTATAGAATGGCTTTTTGCCAGAAATGATCATCGCTTTCTCTACACCGGCAGCTGTGGCTGATAATGCTGAATTCACCTTTGGTACCATCCCGCCATAAATGCTTCCATCAGCAATATAGTTTTCTATCTCAAGATCGGTTATTTCGGAGATCAGCTCGCCGTTGATCAAGATTCCATCGACATTGGTCACAAAGGCACAGCGCTCGGCATTCAGAGCTTTTGCGATGGATGCAGCAGCGTAATCACCATTGATATTCAGCTTGCAGCCATCCTCCGAAATTCCGATCGGAGTAATAACGGGAATATAACCCGACTCAACTGCCATCTTGATCAGGTCAGTATTTACCTTGTTGACCTTCCCTACATAACCCAGCCCTTGTTTATCGATATAGTCGGCCTGCAGGCAGGACCCGTCGCTCCCATTAATACCAAGAACCTTGAATCCTTGCTTCATCAAGATGCCGCACAGCTGCCTGTTCGTCTGGCCTGACAGGACCATTTCAACGATTCCCATCGTTTTTTCGCACGTTACTCTAAGTCCATCCTTGAAATTCGCATTGATGTTATATAAATCAAGCATTGAATTGATCGCTGGCCCGCCACCATGGACGATGACCGGATAATATCCGTCTTTCATCAATTCTTTAAGACTCGTAAAGAATGGTTCATCAAGTTCGCCCAGCACACTTCCGCCGCATTTTATGACTACAGTTTCCAAAGAATCCGCCCCTTTAAGTCCGATAGCTTGCGTTGATTTTCACATAATCATATGAAAGGTCACAGCCCCATGCCATTCCTTTGCCTTCACCAAGATGGAGATCCACGAAAATTTCCACCTTGTCATTCATCAAGTACTCTCTAGCGACTTCTTCGTCGAAAGCAATCGGTGTACTTCCCTTCAGCATTATGATGTCACCAAGCGAAATGTCCACGGTATCCGAATTTACGCTTGCCTGGCTCTGGCCGATTGCTCCAATAATCCTTCCCCAGTTGGCATCTGCACCATAAACCGCGGTCTTGACAAGGTTAGAACCGGCGATTTGCTTGCCAATGATCCTTGCCTCTTCATCAGACAATGCACCGGATACGGATATTTCGATCAGTTTTGTCGCTCCTTCCCCATCCCTGGCGATTTGTTTTGCAAGGCTGGCACAGCTTTCTTTTAACAGTTCAACAAATAGGGGCCATTCAGGATGCTCAGGATTCAGCGGTTGATTCCCGGCAGCTCCGTTTGCCATTACAAGGACCATATCATTTGTCGATGTATCGCCATCGACAGTGATCTGGTTAAAGGTTGTATTCGTTACTTCTTTTAGTGCGTAAGTCAGATCTGCACTTGATATATTCGCATCTGTCGTTAAAAACCCGAGCATCGTAGCCATATTCGGATGAATCATGCCGGAACCCTTGGCTGCTCCTCCGACCGACACTGTCATTCCGTTAATCTCGGCTGAATAACAGGCGTGTTTCATGACTAGATCGGTTGTCAGAATCGCCGTCTGGAAATCTTTTGCATCTTCGGAATCTTTTCCGACAGCAAGCTGTGCGATTCCCGCTTCAATTTTTTCCATTTGCATGAATTCACCGATGACTCCCGTGGAGGCTACAGCTACATGATGTTCAGGAATCGCTAATTTTGCGGCTGCCAGTGCCCTCATCTTCAGTGCATCACTATATCCCTGTTCGCCTGTGCAGGCATTCGCACATGCACTGTTGACGACAACGGCCTGAAGAACTCCTTCGCTGGCAATGCTCTCCTGAGTCACGGCCAGAGGAGCAGCCTGGAAATGGCTTGTCGTGTACACCGCAGCACAGCTTGCCGGTGCCTCACTGACAATCAGTCCTAAATCAAGCTTGTTATAGCGCAATCCCGCATGAATTCCGCCGCACTTGAATCCCTTTGGAGTCAAGATCCCGCCTTCCGGAATTTCTTTGATTAACTTCTGGTCTGTCAAAGCCTGGTACATATAATCCTCCTTTATGGATACAGGGGCATCAGATTAAGACCCGCCGTTTCATCCAATCCAAACATAATATTAGCGTTCTGGACAGCCTGCCCTGCAGCACCTTTCATTAAATTATCAATAACCGAAACAATCGTCAGCCTTCCAGTCCTGCTGTCAGCATGCAAGCCGATATCGCAGTAATTCGAGCCTTTCACTTCTTTAACGGCCGGAAAGATTCCTTCCTTCCTGACTCTTACAAAAGGGTGGCGAGAGTAGGTTTCCTCATATAAATCCAGTAATCTCGAAGTATTCCAATCTTCCTTAAGGTTCATATACATAGTGGTCATGATCCCTCTCGTAACCGGAATCAGATGGGTGCTGAAGGTTATTTTCACCTCTTCACCATTCCAAAGACTTAGCTGTTGTTCAATTTCCGGGATATGCTGATGTTCGTTCACTTTGTAAATTTTGAAATTTTCATTCAACTCAGCATACAAAGTGCCCAATGAAGGCGACCTACCAGCCCCTGATACGCCGGATTTTGCATCAATGATCATACTTTTTGGATCGATCACTTTTTCCTTCAAGACCGGCGCGAGCCCAAGAAGCGCTGCTGTTGGATAGCAGCCTGGGTTGGCGAGAATGCTTGCATGGGCAATTTGCTCTTTGTTCCATTCGCTGAGGCCATACACAGATTCGGACAGAATCGAATCGTCAACCGGTTCATGCTTATACCAATTCCTATAAGTATCAGAGTCTTTTAATCTCAGGTCTCCGGACAGGTCAATGACTTTAATATCTTTGTTAAAAAAGCTTTCGACAAGTTCTCCGGAAACTTTCGATGGTGTTGCCAGGAAGACAATGTCTGCTTCCTCAACGATTTTATCTGGATCGATGCTGGTAAGGACTTTGTCAAAAATGCCTGACAAATGGGGATACTCTGCAGAAACAGGCTTTTCATCCCGTGTTGTATGTACTGACTGAATGCTGAAAGATGGATGATTGTTAAGTATACGGATCAGCTCCCCGCCCCCATAACCTGTCGTTCCGATTATAGCTGCCTTCACGTTTTTCCTCCTTTCACAATATGCATAAATAAACATCTTTTTTTATAATTATTAGTAAAGTTCTTCTTATTATAAAAACTAAATTATAAAAAGGCAACTAAATTATTAACAATATGTGAACATTTCACAATTAGATTGATGATTTTGTATGCTTTACAATATAATTATATTAATATCAGATACGGACGGGTGTATAGATCCCTTAATAAGGTGGTAATCACATGTTGACGGCTGCAACCTTGTCACCAAATATGAATAAGCTGTTTGAAAAAGTCCATAGAATCAAAAATATTGATAAAGGAAGCTTCCTTTTTGAAGAGGGAAATACTGCGAATGAGTTGTACATTATCCAGAGCGGTAAATTTCAGGTCAGCAAAATGATCCCAGATGGGCGTGAGCTGACAATCAGAATGTGCTCTGCTGGTGAGCTGGTTGGAGAATTGACATTGTTCAGTCCGGCGTCGCAGCATATTTTGAACGCCAGGGCTTCTGAAAGCGGGAGCGTTGCGGTCATTCAAAAAGACCGGCTCGAGGACGAAATCGGAAAGGATAGCGGATTGGCACTGGAACTCGTTAAATGGCTTTCCCTGCAGCACCGCAAATCCCAAACAAGGTTCAGGGATTTGGTCCTTCACGGAAAGAAAGGTGCATTATATTCTACTCTGATCCGCCTGGTGAACAGTTTTGGCGTAAAAACCGAAGACGGCATGAAAATAGATGTATCTTTGACAAACCAGGAACTCGCAAACTTCTGCGGCACCTCACGAGAAGTCGTAAACCGCTTATTGAGCGAGCTCAGGAAACAGGATATCATCTCCATCGACAAAGGCTATATAACCATACATGCGCTCAATCGGCTAAAACGGGAAATCGACTGCGAGAATTGCCCGATTGAAATATGTAATATCGAATAGAGAAAGCCGCCAGAACTCTGGCGGCTTTCCTTTCTTTTATAGGATTGCGAAAAGCATAATGATAAAAAACAGTGCTGCGTTTATGATTTCATATATTCCCACCTTCATGACGCTAAGCGGCCTGCCGTAAAATACGATGGCTCTGATCAGGCTTGGTATTGCCGCAACGGCGACAATTGCTTCTCCTGCTGCCAGCCACAAAACCGGGACGAGAAGATGATAGGTCCAGGAGATCCACTTGAATTGACTGTTTTTCTTTTCCCGGATCATCGTTTTCACATAGAAAGTGCTTCCTGTGAAAAACAGAATGCATGATGCAAAGACGAGAATACCCTGCTGATTGATTTCTGCACCAGGCAGATAACTGCTTGCCAGGCCAGCGATGGAAAAAACAATGATTGCACTGAGATCATTCATCAATGCCCTGTCTTTATTTTTGGCCGAGAAATAGGCGTTAAGGATGAAAAATGGAATCATCGCAAACCCAAAGAACACAATCGATGGTGTCGTGAATAATGGGACCATCAAGAATACTAAGGATGGGAGGATATAAATCAGTGCCCATTTGCGATAAAACGGGATTTTCTTTTTCTTGAACATCAACAGAAGCGGATATGTTCCCAAGTATAGTAATAGCCACCCAATAAAAAACGGGATATGCTGCCAGACGATTTCACTTGCCGCTGCTCCGAGCCAGAAAGGGATGATCAACATCGCCCAGGCTCCATGCTGTTTTGGCATAAATAATTTCATGAATGAACACTCCCTTTTGGTTCCTGCCTTAACTATAAAACAGCCGGAAGATATTATAAGTGAAACACATCACATTTTGGCGGCCCCTTTTTCAACTGACACCGAACTGTCAAAAAAGAGGCACTAAAAATAAATAAGCTGCACACCATAGGTTAAATTCAATAACCAATGGCGTGCAGTTCAAGAGTTCATCCTCTTTTCTCAACCTGAAGCTTGAGATAGATTTTCTTCAAATATAGATGCGGCTTCAAAAGATAATAAATTTCCTTTGTGAACGCCAGACTTAACAGGAATAAAAACACAACGACAAAATGGATCTTTGAGAGAATGGAAATTTCCAGGATCAAGCTCATGTCTGGCTGCAGCTGTGCGAGACTGATCAGCCACCTTAACAGGAGGACCGGTTCATCTGCCATGCTGCTCGAAAGCATGATGGCAATCCCGGTCGCTGTACTCGCAGCCATCATGATTTTTACCACCATCAGCAAAAGCCTCCCTGCTGTTGAGCGTGCCTCCTCATCCCTTGATGCATCATATCGCCAGACTATGCCCATCCCAACTATGGCAACTACCGTATATGGGTAGACAATCCATAAAAAAATCTGCAGCATTTCCACTGCTCTCACCTCACAAAAATTACACAATCATCGAACCCCATTAACATTCTAACTGTGCAACTGTGAAGTGACAGTGATAAAAGTCGCCCAACCAGTCAAATTTGACATAAAAATAGGTGGAAAGACGAACTTTCCACCTAAACATGATTAAGTATATAATCAAGAACCCAAGTCACTCCCCTGTCATCTTCCCTTTGAAAGACAGGATAGGCACAATCTTTCAATAAATTGGCCAGATTCGGATCATGATAAAAAACCACCTTGATATTGGCAAGGACATTCAATAACTCTAAATCTGCTTCGTCCCTCAGGAAGACTGCTTTTGGATAAGCCTCTTTTTTGTAACCTTCTATCAGGATGACGTCTGTCTTGAAACAGGATAAAACGTCTATTTCTTCAGACAGGGACCATTGCCCATTTTCCGCTTGAAGGACGAGCCTGCCTCCGCCTTCAATAAGGGAGACGGCTGCTCCTGCGCTCACATGGCATCCGGAATCCTTCTCTTCTGCTATATCCGGTTTACCTCCATGTCCATGGTGTTTGATGGTGGCAACCTTCAGGCCAGCTGCAGATAGCTGCTGGATCAGGCTGAGGCTGAGTGTCGTCTTCCCGCTGTTCTGATATCCTGCCACCTGGAACAGCACCGGTTTTACCAAGGCCAGTCACTGCCAACATGGTCCTCGAGCATCAGGACCTCGACTTCAGTTCCTTCTTCGAAACCTCTTGTTCCACCCGGAAGAATCATAAGTGAATTAGCACCCGCTAAGCTCATGATGATATTCGATTTATCAAGACCGCTCGGTGTTACTACCAGCTTGCCATTTTCGATTGTCAGGGCACTCCTGACAAATCTTGTGAATGGATTTGCCTTAGGGAAATTGGCATCCAGAATCGCCATTTCCTTCCTAAGATGCGGTTTATCGGTAAACAGCATCGTCCTGATGATCGGCCGGGCGAACAGCTCAAATCCTACATAACAGGCAGAAGGGTTTCCAGACAGGCCAAACAACAGCTTGCCATCCATCTGGGCAACCGTCGTCACGCTACCGGGACGCATCGCTACCTTATTGAACAGGACTTCCGCTCCAAGCTTTGCATAAATTTCCGGCAGATAGTCATAATCCCCTACGGAAACTCCCCCGGTCGTAATAAACAAATCCACTTCCTCAATCGCTTTGCTTACTGCATCAAAGCAGGTATCAAAGTCATCAGGCAGCTGGCCGAAATATCTAACTTCAGCTCCTGCCCTGAGGATCTGTGTGGAAATCATATATGAATTGCTGTTGCGGATTTTTCCCGGTTCAAGCGGCTCATGGACATCAAGCAGTTCCGTGCCGGTTGCATAAAGGCCAATCACCGGTTTTTTCGCAACGGGGACCTGAGCATAGCCAAAAGTCGCGAGCATCGCCTGGATTCCAGGATTGATGAACGTACCTTTTTTGACCAGCACTTCCCCTTCCTTTGCATCCTCACCGCGATAGGAAACATTGTCTCCTTTATTATGCTTGCGTTTCGTCTCCATATATTTTTTACCATCACGCTCGACTTCCTTTACCAGTTCAAGCATGACCACAGCATCGGCGCCAACTGGCATCTGGGCCCCAGTCATGATCCTGACAGCCTGGAAAGGTCCAAGTTCTTTATCCGTAAGCATTCCTGCTCCGATATGGTCCACCACTTCAAATTCGACTGGCTGGTTTTGGGAAGCTTCCGCTGAATCGACTGACCTGATTGCATAGCCATCATACGGTGCTCTGTCAAAATGCGGAACATCACTAGTCGCTTTCAGATCCTCTGATAAATAGCGTCCGTAACTCTCATTGATTGAAACATATTCAGTGGAGCCACTCTTCTTGTGCTCCATTACTCTCTTGACTGCCTCTCCGATTGGGATAGGGTTCCTTTTTTCTAACATATAATCAGCTCCTATTGCAGGCTTAACTTTAATTGATTACCCTTTTCATTATAAGAGTAATGTAAAAATGAATACATAACAAACCTCACAGTATTCTCTCATAAAAACTTTTAAAAATATGTAGATTTTTTGTGAAGTGTGATACACATCACCAAGTAGTAACTACTTTTCCTTTATGCTGAGTATGTAAACAGTATACATTTTTTATTGGAGGTCTTTTAAAATGAAAATGCCTTTTGATCAACATTCACTAGTTAAAGATATTGTCAATATATTCCCTCAATCCAGTGATTTATTCAAGAAAAACAGACTAGACTTTTGCTGTGGCGGCAATCGCCCTCTATCAGAAGCTGCACTGGAACAGGAACTTGATGTCCCTGGAATAATGCTTCAGCTTGAAGATCTGTACAAAAAACATAATGGCACCGCCGAAAACATGGAGGTATGGACTGAGACAAGCTCTGAAGATTTGATTGAGCATATTAAGAATAAATACCACCGTGAGCTTGAGGAAGAACTTAAAATGCTAAGCCCATATGTAACCAAAGTTGCGAAAGTCCATGGTGAACGCCATGATGAACTGCTGAAAGTATATGAACTTTTCTATGAATTAAAAAGAGAGCTACTAGAGCACACAGCAAAAGAAGAAGCCACAGTATTCCCGTTGCTTCTGGAACTTGAAAGTGCTGACGTTGAAAAGCGAGAAGGGATCATTTCCGAAATCAAGGAATTGGAGAAAGAACATGATCATGCAGGCTCCATACTGAAACAATTACGCGATATCACAGAGGATTTCAATCCGCCGATCGATGCATGCGGAACATACCGTTTAGTCTACAAGCGGCTTGAAGCTCTGGAATCACACACATTCATGCATGTACATCTTGAAAATAATATCCTGTTCCCGAGATTTATTGCCTAATAAGATTAAAAAAATGACCCCTTTTCTCCTGATGGGGTCATTTTTTTGGTCAATCTATAATGCACCTGAAAACAGCCTGGCGAAGGATTCCTTCGTCCTTTCCCAAAGTCCCCGCTTATGATATTGGACAGCATTGATTTTCTCTGAATCTTCGAGGTCCGCCTCATAATGTGCTACAAGATCCCTGATTGAACTCGTTCCAAACAGGAAGACGTTCACTTCAAAATTAAGATGAAAACTCCTCATGTCCATATTGGCCGTCCCAATCGAAGCGATATTCCCATCGACAATGATAACCTTCTGGTGCAAGAACCCCTTTTTATAGGAATAAATCTCAGCTCCATTACGCAGCAGTTCCGAGAAGTATGAGCGGCTGGCATACTGGGTAAGATAGCTATCATTGATTTCCGGCACCATGATCCTTACTTCTATTCCTTTGGCTGCAGCCACTCTTAATGCCGTCCGTATCGCTTCATCAGGAACAAAATAAGGAGTGGCAATCCAAATCGACTTCGTTGCACAGGACATCATCGTGTAGTAAAAATCACTCATGATTCCTTGCTGTGTATCCGGCCCGCTTGGCACTACCTGGATCGCACCATCCAATTCATCGCTTTCATGTGGCTTTTTCTCGGCTATATGGTTCTCAAGGACCCTTTCACCGCTGACATATTCCCAATCAAGCAGGAAAACATTGTGAAGAGTATAGACAGCCTCTCCAGTCAGCATCATATGGGTATCACGCCAAAATCCGATCTTTTCATCTTCACCGAGATATTCCACGCCTACATTCAATCCGCCGACAAATCCAATTTCGCCATCAATGATGACAATCTTCCTGTGGTTCCGGAAATTGAATTTCTGATTGAAGAACCCGTACTTTAGCGGAGAGAATGGTGCAGCTTTAATGCCTGCTTCCTGCATGTCCTTAAGGTCTGTCGCCGCAATCTTCATGCTGCCGGCAGCATCGAACATGAATAAAACCTCAACACCCTGCCTTGCTTTTTCTTTCAGGATGTCGATGATTTCCCTTCCAAGCCGGTCAGACCTGAAAATATAGTATTCCATATGGATGAACTTTTCCGCTTCCTGCAATTTCTTTTTTATTTCTGAAAATGTCTCTTCCCCATTCTTGAGGATTTTTGCCCTTGAATCGGTCGTAATCGGAGTCAAAGCTGAATTCTTTGCATACTTTGCAAAGCAAAACTGATTTTCAATCAAGAAGGAGAGATCCCTAGACTCTTCATTTCTCATCAGCTTTTCCCATTGGTCTCGGTCCCTGGTACGCTTGCTTTTATATAGGTACCCTTTTAAATACAGCTGTCCTGAAAATAAATAAAAGAAGTACCCGGCGACAGGAAATAATAGCATTACATACATCCACATCAGCGTGTGCTGTGCTGAACGGTTCTCGAGCATCAATGAAAACATGCTGACAAACAGGAACAGGGAGTAAACGGCGATCGCTGCCATTTTAATTGCCTGGCTGTAATCAGTAAAAAAGACGATATAAAAACACACCATTAAAATAAATACAAATAAAAATTCAATTCTTCTTTTTAGCATTCCGGCAGTCTCCAACAAATTTTATCGTAGATTCATGTATACCCATAAACCTTTTGGTTGGAAACATAGTATGCCCAAAATGAAGATACCTCTGCTTTTCCTTTTGAATAAAAAACTGCAGCGAAACGAAAAAAGACCCCGAAGGAGTCTTTAGCCGCCAATATAGGACATTTCGATTTTCTTTCTGTTTGCGACTGTTTCGGCTGTACGTTCATCCGAATAACGGTCGGTTCTATGATTCCAGATATTTGTGACTCGTTGACGAAGTTCTTCATCGGTTGCACCGGCACGCATGAAGTCGCGGATATCATGGCCATTGCCATTGAAAAGGCAGGTGAACACCTGGCCATTTGCCGATAAACGTGATCTAGTACAGCTGGAGCAGAAGGACTCCGAAACCGAAGAGATGAAGCCAACGTTGATATCCGTACCTTTGTAACGGTATTTTTTAGCGACCTCGCCATAATAATCGGGATCTACCGGTTCCAGTTCATGGTGCTGGCTCAGCATGTCATGGATTTGCTTTTTCGTGATGACATCATCCATCTTCCAGCCATTTGTGCTGCCCACATCCATGTATTCAATATAACGGAGCTCCAGTCCTTCCTTTTTGCAGAATTCTGCCATAGGAAGAATCTCGGAATCATTCAGGCCTTTCTTGACGACCATGTTGATTTTTACGCCCAACCCGGCCTTTTTCGCCGCTTCGATTCCCTTGAGTACTGGCCCTACCCCTACATTGCGGCCATTGATTTCGCCGAACAGTTCATCCTTTAAGCTATCCAGACTGATATTCACGCGCTTCAATCCTGCAGCATGCAGCTCTTCTGCATATTTAGGAAGCATGACGCCATTCGTAGTCAATGCGATATCCTTAAGTCCTTCAATCTGATTGAGTTTCTTGACCAGGATTGGCAAGTCTTTCCGCATCAATGGCTCGCCGCCAGTGAGCCTGATTTTTTCAACACCCAGTTCAATGAACAATTTTGCCACACGTTCGATTTCTTCATATGACAACAGCTCACTCTTAGGCAGGAATGCAAAGTCTGGTCCAAAAATCTCGGCAGGCATGCAATACTGACAGCGGAAATTACAGCGATCTATAACAGAAATACGCAAATCGCGGAGCGGTCTATTTAATTGGTCTTTAATTATGCTTTTTACCATATGTGTCAACTCCAATTATAGAAGTTTTGATTATTGACATTGTAACAGTTAAAAATATGGTTCACTGTTAATATTCTCACAGTAACATCAATAGTCCTCTATTTTAAAATAATTGCTCTGTTAAATGAAGACTGTTGATTTTCGTTCCAGGCGCTTCGCTTTCCGCGGGGCTGGCGCTGAGCCTCCTCGTCGCTTTGCTCCTGCGGGGTCTCACCTGACCAGCTGCGCCCGCAGGAGTCTACGCGCCTTCCACTACAATCAACAGGTGTAAAAACAACATTGGACTTTAACAGAGCCAAAATAATAGATTTTACCCTTATGTCTATATTACAACATAAAAACTGCCAGGATAGTGTTTTTATCAAGAAATGTCATTATGTTGTCATATTATCTAAAATAGAAGGCTGCATCAAGGATTTGATGCAGCCTTCTGAGGTTTATTTGTTTTTTACAGGAAGCTCACTGAATATGCCGACATAGTTTTTGATTTCCCCGGCTTCATTTTTTAAGGGACTGATTGTAAGCCATTCAGGATAGATGTTTCCGTTCTTCTTTTTGTTCCATATTTCTCCCTGCCAGAATCAATTCTCCTCAATGGATTTCCACATCCCCTTGTAAAAGGCCTCCCCATGCTTTCCCGACCTCAGGACTCTGGGGTTTCTCCCAATCACTTCCTCAGCTTTATATCCCGTTACATTCGTGAAAGACTGGTTTACTTTTTCAATCATGCCTTTCACATCCGTGATCATGATTCCCTCTGCTGTATGGTCGATGATATTTTTAGCAAGGCTCAATTTATCTTGATAGTACATCCAGATGACGATGATCAGGCTCGCAAGTGCAACCTGCGACAAAGCCATGAAACCAATGGCATAATGCCCTGTCAAATTGAACAGGATGGCCAGCATGAGCGGCGGGAAGAAGCCTCCCAATCCACCCATCGCTGAGACGATCCCATTGACGATTCCCGCCTGTTTTGAAAAATACAGCGGAACCAGTTTGAAGACAGTCCCATTGCCGATCCCCGCGCTGATTGCCACTGTAAGACAGCCAATCGTATAAAGAGTCAGGGAAGGTGTGAAAGACAGCAATATTCCTGAAATGGTCATGCCGGCAAAAACCAGCATCAAGATGATGAATGAGTTGAATTTATCTCCAAGCCAGCCGCCAATCGGCCTGAAGAAGGTAGCAAGGGCAATGAATCCAGCTGTCCTGATTCCGGCATCTACTTTATCAAGCTCAAAATGTGACACGAGGAAGTTCGGCAGGTAAATCGTAAAGGCAACAAATGATCCAAATGTTAAAAAGTAAAACAGGCTCAATGCCCAGAGCTTCTGGTTCTTGTATACACTTTTGATTTGCTCCCCCAGGGGAGTGGCAACTTTAGGTTCATTTTTGTCACCAAGGAAAAAGTTAAGCAACGCAAATGCCAGCAAAAGCACAAGGTAAAGTTGGACCGTTGATTGCCATCCAAGCTGCGACGCAATGACAGGTGCCGAAAAAGTCGTGACCGCAGTTCCGAGATTGCCTGCCCCATAAATGCCGTTCACAAAACCATGGCGTTCTTTTGGATAATACTTCGGGAGTGAGGTGACACCGACAGAAAAAATCGCACCACCTATACCGACCAGCAAGCCGCCGATCAACAGGTCAATAAATGAATCTGCCAAACTGATGAAATACACAGGAAACAGCAAAAATGCGAAGCTGATAAAAAACAGTTTTCGTGCTCCGTATTTGTTTGTCCAGTATCCAATTGGGATCCTCATAACGGAACCCAGGACAACAGGAATGGCAGTCGCCATCGCGATTTGATTTGCTGTCAGTTTTATATCCTCTTTAATGAACGGCATTAATGCGGATAAGATAACCCACACCATAAAACCCGCAACCAGGCTGAGCGTTTGAAGCGGCAGTTGATTTTTTTGTGTTCGCATGATTCTTCCCCTTTCTAGTTTATTTAAAGATTGATGCTTGATAAATAAAGCGTAGAAAAATACCGGGCCTTTTGATGTGAAGAACTTCACTCCTATTTCTTTGTTCAATAAACTGTCACAGTTGTCTTCAAACATCGGAATCAACTGACTTTTTTTATCGATATAATATATCTAGAGCAACTTGTTTCTAAAATGTGAACAAAACGAAGAGATAATGTGACGAGATTTTGACAATTCCTCATGCGTCATTTAGTTAACACTATCCAGGTGTTATTATTGTCTCAATAACGAAAAGCCACGGAAGCTTAAAATCTAAAAAAGGGTGATGACCATGCCAAACACAACGAAAGTGACTCATTCAATAGAAATTAAAGAATTGCTCCAGTTTGCAGACCGGACATTCAAGGTTAAGAAGGGCACATACTTGTTCCAGGAAGGCATGGAGGCAGAGGAGCTTTATTTGATTCTTGGCGGCAAGGTGCAGATTAGCAAGGTCACCCAGGATGGCCGTGAACTGGCGTTAAGGATTTGCGGGGAAAATGATCTATGCGGGGAATTGACCCTGTTTACCGAAGCACCAAAATATTTGCTTAGCGCATTGATCCTGGAGGATGCAACCATTTCCGCAATCAGGAAAGATGTGATCGAAAAGGAGATTTTCCAAAACCCATCGCTCGCATTCGAATTCATGAAATGGATGAGCGACCATTTCCGCAAAACACAGACTAAATTCCGTGATTTAGTCCTTAACGGGAAAAAAGGAGCACTTTTCTCCACATTGATCAGGATGACAAACAGCTATGGGATCCATAAAGATACCGGCATTCTGATTGACCTGCCGTTAACAAATCAGGAACTGGCCAATTTTTGCGGCACATCACGTGAAAGTACAAACAGGATTCTGAATGACTTGAAGCGTGAAGGGATCATCTCCATTAAAAAAGGAAAAATCCTGATCCATGATGTAGATTATTTACGCCAGGAAATCGGCTGTGAAAATTGTCCGGCGGTTTTCTGTTCAATCGACTAATATAAAAAGCGAGTGGAGCTGAGCTCCACTCGCTTTTCTATGATGAGGCAGCCCGTTTGACACGGAGCTGCTTTTTTCATTC
The DNA here is from genome assembly GCA_018613055.1 of Chryseobacterium sp. ISL-80. Classification (GTDB taxonomy): domain Bacteria; phylum Bacillota; class Bacilli; order Bacillales; family Cytobacillaceae; genus Mesobacillus. The sequence continues at coordinate 116,063 of JAGGQZ010000004.1, forward strand.
CTTTTGTTAGCTTTCCTGCTTTTGTTTTCTCAGCGCTTTCGGAATGTACACGCAGAACGGTTCACTCTCCAGGTAATCTCCTGTCATGGCATATGCCCGCGAACGAGACCCTCCGCATACATGCCTGAACTCGCAAACACCGCATTTCCCTTTGTATTCATCAGGATTCCTCAATGACTTGAATATAGGAGATTCCCTGTAGATTTCAGCAAGAGGCTGTTCCCGGACATTCCCTGCTTTAACCGGAAGCAATCCGCTCGGGAAGACGTCTCCTGTATGGGATATGAATACAAACCCATTTCCATCGTTCACCCCTTTTGGAGCCCGGCCAAGACCATCGATGGATCCGGTCAATCCTTCATTTGTCAGCGCCGTCAAGTAGTTGATTTCGTCTGTATGGTCCCTGGCCTCGCGCATCTTTTGCTGGATAACAACCCGGCGGTAGTGCTGCGCAGCTGTTGTTTTTATGTCAAACTTTACTCGTTTGCTCAAATCATATAGCCACTGGAACACTTTTTCATGCTCTACTGGAGAAATCATGTCCTTTTCCTGGCCGCGTCCTGTCGGGACAAGGAAAAATACGCTCCAAAGGACACAATCCAGATCTTCAACCATTTTTGCCATTTCATCTAAATAATCTATATTATATCGTGAAATGACCGTATTGATTTGTATTAGAATTTCCAGCTCGTGCAAATACTTGATCCTTTCCATCGTTAAATCAAAGGAACCGGCTGTTCCCCTGAAGTGGTCGTGGATTTCTGCTGTGGGCCCGTCGATGCTGAATGCCCATCTTGATAGACCGACCGCTTTTGCCTTCTCGATTGCTTCCTTGGTGACATTCGGTGTTGCACTTGGTGTCATAGATACACGTACACCTTTTTTCACAGCGTACTCAGCGATATCAAAAACGTCCTCCCTCATTAATGGGTCTCCACCTGTGAACACAAGCATCGGATTATTCATTTCGTATATTTGATCGATCAGCGCTTTTCCCTCTTCGAAAGACAGTTCACGCGGGTCTCTTCTATATTGTGCCTCCGCACGGCAATGCAGGCATTTCAACTGGCAGGCTCTCGTAAGTTCCCAAATCACAATGAATGGGTCTTTGTTAAAATCTCTTTCAAACATATTGGCGCCTCCTTAAGTACTTCTCTATATAAAAAGTATATAAGTGTTTCCAACATGTTTAAGTGAACTAACTCACATAAATGATCGCCTATTGCTCTTTTTCTATGACAATTTTGTGACCTGCGATTCTGAAACAATAAATAAAAAACAGCAGGAGATTTCCTGCTGTTTCAAAAGGCTGATTAATCCCTTACACCGAGGGCAATTTTCGCGTAACGTGACATCATGTCTTTTGACCACGGCGGGTTGAAGACAATGTTCACTTCTGTATCTTTGATTTCTGGGAGGTCGGCAAGTGCTAGTTTTACCTGTTCAACAATTGTGCCGGCAAGCGGGCAGCCCATTGAGGTCAGGGTCATCGTTACCGTTGCAAGCCCTTCCTCATTCAAATCAACATCATATACAAGCCCTAAATTCACGATATCGACGCCAAGTTCAGGGTCAACGACCATCTCAAGCGCACCCATAATGCTCTCTTTTAATTCTTCATCCATCGGTGAACACTCCTTTATTAATGCTTTACCTGTTTCTATCATAACAATGATTCATTCCCATTAAAAGCGGGAGGCATCAGATATGCTTAGCAAACCACTCTGCCGAAGCCTCTACACCAGCGTTTGAAACATTATGCCCGGCATGTTCATCTGTAATGAACTCAAACATTCCTTCTGTTCCCTCATAGTTTTTCCTGTTTTGCTCATAAAAATGATAGGCGGATTGATACGGTACTACTGGATCCATCCTGCCATGCCAGAACAACAGCGGACGTTTATTTAGTTTTTCAGGCTGCTGGCTGAGGTCGTACTGTTTCAGCTGATTGAGCAAATCTGAAATTTCTTTCTTTGATATATTGATTTTCACATTCCGTTTTTCCATTTCATTCAGCTGCCACAAAGCAAACTGTTCATATGAAGGATTGCCCATCAGACTTACGCCGGCCTTGATCCAGTCATATTTAGCCATCGCGCCAAGCGTGGTGATGCCGCCCATTGACGTTCCAGCTACACCAATTCTCGAAGGGTCTACGAGTCCTTCTTCAACCAACTCTGCTTTAATCAATGAAAGCTCTTCGATGGAGGTAATGACGATTTCCCAGAAACGGAAGCCAAGCTCTGTTTCAGACAATCCCTCACTGCGGGTTCCATGATATTTCGCCTCAGGCATGATGACCCTGAACCCTTTTTCGGCATAAAGATAGGCATAATGCATGTTTCGTTCCTTTGTGCTTGTAAAACCATGCAGAAAAACAATCAGTGGCATTCTATCTGAAAATTGATTTTGTTTTACGATATGGAGAACGGGAATATCTTGAATGCGTTTCTTTTCGACTAAAATCACTGAATAACCCTCCAAATTGTGCGAACGGACCTTAAATTTTACCGTGCTTTAAAGTATGGAATATGATTTTTTTACAATTTAAATGTAAAATGGTTACCATAGTGGTTATAAGAAGAAATAAACCACCATCCAATATAGGTATTGTAGAACTCTTATGAAAAAAGAGCCAATCATACGCATAGGATTTAAAAAACAGAGAGAAGAAGGAGTATTTATGGCTGAAAAACATTTAATCGCTTTAGACCTGGACGGCACATTACTTACAGATGATAAAAAGATCTCTGAACGGAACAAACGCGTCATCAAAAAAGCGCGTGAAGAAGGGCATGTAGTGATGATCGCTACAGGAAGACCATTCCGTTCGAGTGAAATGTATTACCATGAGCTGCAGCTTGACACACCGATTGTCAATTTCAATGGAGCGTTCATCCACCATCCGCTTGACAGCAGCTGGGGTGTCCACCATTCCCCTCTATCAATCGATGTTGCCAAGGACATTGTCGAAGCACTCGATGATTTTAAATTCTACAATATCATCGCCGAAGTGATCGATGATGTTTATGTCCATTATCATGATGAAAAATTGATGGACATTTTCAACATGGGAAACCCAAATATTACAACTGGTGATTTAAGGCGCTATCTTAAGGCATCACCGACTAGTATGCTGATCCATTCAGATGAGGAGCATGTCCGCAAGATCCGCGCTCACCTTTCTGAAGTCCATGCAGAAGTGATCGACCATAGAAGCTGGGCAGCACCCTTCCATGTCGTCGAAATCGTCAAAAACGGCTTGAATAAAGCTGTTGGGCTAAAGAAGGCCTCTGATTATTTCCAAATTCCTGCTGAGCGGATTATTGCATTTGGCGATGAAGACAATGATTTAGAGATGCTGGAATATGCAGGCCGGGGAATCGCGATGGGCAATGCCGTGGCCGATGTGAAAAATATCGCCAACGACATGACCCTGACCAATGAAGAAGACGGAATTGGTGTGTATTTGAACGATCTGCTGAATCTGAAAGCACTATAGAATTAATGAGAAGTGATTTGTCCGATAGAAAAGAGTTCTATCGGACATTTTTGTATTTCTTCTTGTTTTGGTTTGTCCGATAAAAGGACTATATCGGACACTTTCCCTCCTCCACCCGCTTACGTTTGTCCGATAGAAGGGCTCTATTGTACACTTTTTATCTCCCACCTCTTCTGTTTGTCCGATAAGAAGGCCCTATCGGACACTTTTCATGCCCATCCGCTTCTGTTTGTCCGATAGGAGGGCTCTATCGGACACTTTTCCTGCACATCCGCTTCCGTTTGTCCGATAGGTAGGCCCTATCGGACACTTTTCCTCTCCCACCTCTTCTGTTTGTCCGATAGGAGGGCTCTATCGGACACTTTTCCTGCACATCCGCTTCCATTTGTCCGATAGGAGGGCTCTATCGGACACTTTTCCTCTCCACCTGCTTCCGTTCGTCCGATAGGAGAGCTCTTTCGGACATCTCTCGCTCCTGGTTGTCCGATAGAAGGTCTGGATTCAGAAGTCTCCACTCATTTTCCAGGTTAAAAAATGTCTGAACCTGCCAACTCGAACCTGGTTCGATCCCGATTGTTTTTCCACTAAAAGAGCATACTATGATTGAAGCAGCCAGATTGACTGTTTCAAAATTCGCTCGTAGATGGAGGGGTAAAACGATGGGTAAAAGCAATAAATCCAAGCGTTTTGTACAGCAAGGGGTAGATACTGTCTCCAAGCATTCTCAAAGAATCCCTTACCACACCACGTATGCCGAGGCTGAAGCTCAAAAGATGGCGAATGTCAGAGAGTCCTCTTTAGGGGGGATTTAAATGGGAAACAGGCTTTTTCAGGAAGCTAGGAAGGCTGTCCAATTAGCTCAAACTGCAGAGCCTGCGGAACAAGCTGCAGCCATCAGCACAGCGAAAAATGCTCTTTCTTCCGCATATGCCAATACAACGATGGCGGAAAAAGAGCAGCTAAGGTCATTCCAGGACGAGCTGAATTCAATTGAAAACCAGTAACAGCAAAGCTGGCGGGAATCCCGCCAGCTTTTGCTTTGCCTTATTTATTTGGATTGAACCTTTCGAGCAATACCGGATAGGTGTGGATGATTTCGCCCTCCTTACTGCGTTCGTAAAGATTGAGAATGAGCGATCCGTTTTGCGGCAGCTTATTTTCAGGAATTGCAACCTCAATCGAAAAAGGGTGCCATTTCGGGTATTTTGATTGTTGGACAACTTCTGTTTCAGCAATCAACTGGTTATGTCCATCCTCGACAGTATAGAAGAATTTCCCGCCGATTGGTCTCGCTTCCCCTGATATCTTGTACGAGCCGTTGCCTCCCTCAGACAGAATGCCTTTAAAGACGGGATTTTCGCCTGGAATGTATATTTGCTTTTGATCGGTCAACTGCTGTTTGTCTGTGATTGTTTTTCCGTTAACGGTTATTGCTTTCAATTGTACAGTAACACCATATTCTCCTTCTTTGACCCTTGTTCCATCCTTTTTATAATCCCAGCTTTCCCGCCATTTGATCGTCTCGTGCGGTTTTAGCGCCAGTTTTTCAAACGCCTGGGTAAATGCCTTGCCCTCGGAAAATTGATAAACCTTATTCTTTTGGCCATCCATTACGATGATTTCATACTTCTGGGAGGTAGGAAATTCAAATACCAATTCTCCATCCCCATGGTTTTGCAAAGTCAGCTCAAACTCAGCATGTTCGGGACCAGCTATAGGGTCAATGTAAAAACTGAACTCCGATTTTTCTGGTGTCTGCTTTTCCTGCCCGATCGCCAGTGCCGGTGCAACGGCCATCAAAAGCAAAATGATTAACAAGCTGAATTTCTTCATTTCAAACCCCCGTTCCAACTTTTATTCACGCCTGAAAAATCCAAAGATCCCGGCTGTCTCCACAATATTGGTGAAAGCATGTGGATCGACTTCCTTGATGATATGTTCAAGGTCATACAATTCATACCTTGTAACAACAATGATCAGCATTTCTTTCTCTTCCCCGGAGAAAGCCCCTTTTGCAGGGAGCAATGTAATGCCGCGGACAAGCTTGTCATGGATCGCTTTCTTTAATTCATCCGATTTCTTGGTGACGATCATCGCTGTCAATTTTTCATGACGGGTATGGATCGCATCGATCACCCGGGTCGACACATAGAGAGCGACAAGAGTGTAAAGCGCATTTTCCCAGCCAAAGATGTAACCAGCAGTCATTATAATGATGCCATTCAATGTAAAGAAATATGTACCAACCGGGCGATCCTTCATGCGGGAAAGTACCATTGCGATAATATCCATGCCTCCAGTTGAAGCCCCCCATTTTAAAGTCAGCCCAACACCCAGCGCAGCAATGACTCCTCCAAACACGGCATTCAGCAGGATATCACTCGATACTTCTTTTACCGGAAGGATTTCAAGAAAGAATGATGAAAGCAATACTGAAATGAAGCTATAAAAGGTAAATGATTTCCCTACCTTCATCCAGCCAAGGATTGTCACCGGAATATTCAGCAGTAAAAGAAGGATTCCTGTAGATATATTAAATGGCGCAAATTCACCAAGTATGCTCGAAACGAGCTGTGCAATACCGGTAAAGCCGCTTGCATAGACATTTGCCGGGATTAAGAAGAAATTCAGTGACAAAGCATTCAAAAATGCACCGATCACCACGATGATGACTTTTTTTGTTTCCAACCAGACCATTTAAATCCCCCTTATTCTTTTCTATTCTTCCTGTACCCCTATTTTGCCGAAAATCACTACATTTAATTGTCTTTTTCCCATATTCCCGATAAACTATTAACATATAAAGGTTGAAAGCAGGTGAAAGTGATGTCAGTGAAAATCTTGGCTGACAGTGCATGTGATTTGCCATTGGATTTTTATGAAGAAAATGGCGCTATTTTATTCCCGTTAAAAGTCCATATTGATGGGACAGAATATGAAGATTTAAGAACAATCCAGCCTAAAGAGGTATATGACGCAATACGTGCTGGCAATCTTCCTAAAACCTCACAGGCCTCCCCTGCTGGTTTTAAAGAAGTTTTTACAGAAATGGCTGAAAATAAACAAGAAGGTATATACATAGCATTCTCCTCTGAGTTATCTGGTACGTACCAAACAGCAGTAATGATTGCCGGACAGGTTAAAGAAGATTATCCTGATTTCAACTTGTCGATAATCGATACAAAATGTGCTTCACTAGGACAAGGACTTGTTGTCATGGAAGCAGTCCGCATGGCAAAGCAAAACTTTTCTAAAGAGGAAATCGTTAAAGCCGTGCAATTCCATAGCGAGCATATGGAGCATTTATTTTCTGTCGATGATCTTGACCACCTTGCAAAGGGCGGACGAGTGTCAAAAGCTTCTGCCTTTGTTGGCGGGCTTTTGAATATCAAGCCATTGCTCAATGTTGAAGACGGCAAATTAGTTCCGCTGGAAAAAATCCGCGGTAAGAAGAAGCTGTTGCGAAGGATCATCGAAGTAATGAAGGAACGTGGAGTGGCTTTTGAGGAACAGGTAGTCGGCATTAGCCATGCAGATGACCTCGAGACAGCGGATGAGATGAAAAATATGATCCTTGAAGAGCTTCATGCAAAGGATGTCTATATTACTTCGATCGGTGCCGCGGTTGGCTCCCATACCGGCCCAGGCACAATCGCCATCTTCTTTTTAAATAAACAGCCATCATAACTACATACTCCTTTCAGGTTTTAGGAAAAATAAAATGTACCTAACCTGAAAGGAGTTTTTATTATGCCGCATACATCTGATAACGATAAAAAAGCAAAGGACAATAATGCCCTTCGCCATGAAAAAAATATGATGCGTGAAAAGAACAGGAAGGCTGGCAAGAACGAATATTCCAAGAAGACAGATCACCTGTAAAAAAATAGAGCCCACCGGCTCTATTTTTCTTTTTTATATGTCCAATTTTCTTCCTGATACACTTTGCCTTCTTTCATCAGCCTTCCCAGTGCGCGTTTGAAAGAGCCTTTGCTCATGCCAAAGCGTTCCTGGATATCCTCAGCCATGCTCTTGTCATGGTAAGGCATTGCTCCATTCCGCTGGTCAAGATATGCCATGATTTTCTCAGCATCCTCATCTAGTGCCTCCTGCTTGCGTGGCAGCAGGGAGATATTGACGGAACCGTCTGGCTTCACATCGATAATTCGTCCTTCGACTTTTTCGCCAATCCGCGGCTCTGTACGGCGCTGTGATTCATGGATAAAACCTTTGTATCCTTCAGCAGTGATCATCCAGCTGCCAACCCTTGCCGTGCGGTACACATAGCCGTGTACATTCTTATTGAAAGCACTCCTGTCCGCTGCAACAGAGATTTCCTGGATGACAGGATCCGTAGCCATACGAGCGTAAATCATATTATTGCGATTCACCCTGAGCGTAATATAAAGCAAGTCCCCTTTTTGAGGCCAAACCGACTGGACAACCGGCAAATCTTCCTCACCCAGCAGAATATCCTTACTGATGCCAATATCCAGAAATACTCCGAGCCCTTCCTTTACATCGACAACCGGTACCCATTCATATTGTCCCACTTGGACCTTAGGAATCGTGGTCGTCGCAGCCAGCCTGCCTCTCGATTCCACAAACAGGAACACCTCGACCTTTTCCCCTTCTTCAAAGGTACGGTCGGTATCATTGGAGTGGAGCAGAACATCTTCTTCTCCATCCGATAAAAAGTAGCCGAAATCCACTATTCGTGCTACGGTCAATTCCATAGTCTGACCTGTATATTCATTCAAGGACATAAAATTCCCTCCTGCCTTGTTATTAACATCTTTCCTGAATTACGCAAAGTTGTTTGAACTGCTATATTTTACTATAATGTAAGCAAAAGCGAAAGCGCCTCGACAATCAATGTCTATGGCGCTGCCTAAATTACATAACCCGGAGGTAGCCACATGTCCAAAGAGAGCTCATTTGATATTGTATCCAAAGTAGAGATGTCCGAAGTCACCAATGCGATCAGCATAGCGATGAAGGAAATCCAGAACCGTTACGACTTTAAAGGAAGCAAAAGTGATATTTCACTAGATAAGGAAGAACTCGTCCTGGTTTCCGATGATGAATTTAAGCTTGACCAGTTGAAGGATGTTCTATTCAGCAAAATGATCAAACGCGGAATCCCGATAAAAAATCTGGATTATGGAAAAATAGAACGTGCTTCAGGCGGTACTGTGCGCCAAAGGGCAAAGCTGGTGCAGGGCATTGACAAGGAAAATGCAAAAAAAATCAACACAGTCATAAAAAACAGCGGCCTAAAGGTCAAGAGCCAGGTCCAGGATGACCAGGTGCGCGTGACAGGGAAGAATCGCGATGACCTGCAAAAGATCATTGCCGCCGTCAAGGAAGCTGATCTGACCGTTGATGTTCAATTCGTGAATTATCGTTAAAAGCAAGGCAATACTATATATGGCAAGAAAACGGACTTTGGAGAACATCGTCCGTTTTTGTTTTATATAAATTAATTTATACAGTTCTGTCCCCAGAAAAACGAAAAGTGATGCCTTATTTCTAATTGTTCATGAATGGTTCACAAACCACCTACGGTATTCTCCTATTTACACGTTAAAATGTATGTATTAATCCGGTGTGATATTTATCTGTTTGGAATAGGGAATTTGAAATAACTTTCACAAATCCTTCACAAAGTTCTATTGGATTCCCCCTATTTTCGAGTTAATATACCAGTAGGGGTATAAAAACATTATTTTTTTCGACCGAAAGGATGATCATACAATGGGTAAAAAAATCGTAATCGTAGGCGGCGTAGCAGGTGGAGCAACTACTGCAACCAAACTTAGAAGACTTGATGAAAAAGCTGAAATCGTACTTTTTGAAAGAGGAGAATTTATTTCTTTCGCAAACTGCGGATTGCCATATCATATCAGCGGGGTAATTGAAGACCGCAAAAAATTGCTTCTTCAAACTGTTGAAGGCATGAATGCACGCTACAACCTTGATATCCGCAATTTCTCAGAAGTGACTGCAGTCAACCGTGAAGAAAAAACAGTTTCTATTAAACATGTCCAGACAGGTGAAGAATACACTGAAAGCTATGATGTTCTTGTTTTATCACCGGGAGCAAAGCCAATCGTCCCTCCAATCGAAGGACTGAAGAGCGCAAATGTATTCACGCTTAGAAATATTCCTGATATGGATAAGATCAAAGCCTATCTTGAAGACAACAAACCAAAGAATGCCGTTGTGATCGGCGGCGGCTTCATCGGCCTTGAAATGGCAGAAAACCTTGTCCACGCCGGAGTGAATGTCACTTTAGTAGAGAAATTGCCACAGGTAATGGGTCCAGTCGATCCAGAAATGGCGGCAATTGTTGAAGATGAGTTGAGAAAGAATGGCATTGAGCTGATTCTTGGCGATGGAATCACAGATGTACAGGAAAATGGCACAAAGGTGGTCCTCGAAAGCGGAAACACCCTTGATGCAGAATTGATCATCCTGTCAATCGGTGTACGTCCGGAAAACAAACTAGCAGCAGATGCTGGCCTTGACCTTGGAGAACGCGGCGGGATTAAGGTAAATGAATATCTGCAGACTTCTGATGAATCCATCTATGCAATGGGAGACGCAATCGAAGTGACTGATTACATCAATGGTCAGCCAACGATGATTCCGCTCGCATGGCCTGCCAACCGCCAGGCACATATTGTTGGACATCATATCAATGGACGTAAAATCGCATACCCTGGTACACTTGGTACTTCCATCGTTAAAGTCTTCGAATTGACAGCAGCTACTACTGGTAACAGTGAAAAGCTATTGCGCAGACTTGGAATTCCATATGAAGTGGTCCATATTCACCCGCTGTCACATGCTGGCTATTATCCTGGTGCAGAGCAAATCTCGCTTAAAGTCATCTTCGACAGAGAAACAGGCAAGATTTTCGGTGCACAGGCAGTCGGTAAAGATGGTGTCGACAAGCGAATTGATGTCATTGCAACTGCAATCAAAGGCGGCTTGAGTGTCTATGACCTTCAGGAGCTTGAACTTGCTTACGCACCACCATTCTCTTCTGCTAAAGATCCAGTGAACATGGCTGGTTACGTAGCATCCAATATTGTTGATGGTACAATTGAAACTGTCCAGCACTATGAGGTGGATGCCCTGGTCAAGGAAGGTGCGTTCATGATCGACGTTCGTACCGAAAAGGAACATGCCCAAGGCAAAATCGAAGGTACAAAGAACATCCCGCTCGATGACCTTCGCAGCCGTCTTGACGAGCTTCCAAAAGACGAAACAATCCTGATCACTTGCCAGGTTGGCTTAAGAGGCTACCTTGCTTCCCGAATCCTTCAGCAGAATGGATTCAAAGTCAAGAACCTGACTGGCGGTTACAAGACTTACTCTATCTTTAAAAATAAACTTAAGTAATGATTAAAGCGGCTCCCTTAGAGGGGCCGTTTTTTTGATGGAGAGAATCTCCCTTTTAGCTCATCATTGCCTCTCTGACGTACAAAAATTTGCCCTGGCTCTCCTTTTTTTGTCCATCATCCCCTTAATGACGGACAGAATTTCGGCCTCGCTCTCCTTTTTTTGTCCATCATCGCCTTCATGACGGACAGAAATCCCGCCCGGCTCTCCTTTTTTGTCCGTCATCGCCTTCATGACGGACATAAATCCGCCACGGCCCTCCTTTTTTGTCCGTCATCGCCTTCATGACGGACAGAAATCACCTCTTTTCCTCCTTTTTTATCCGTCATTTTAAGTCACACGAATTTTAAAGAAGGAATTTCCATGTTTTTTCTCTGGGTTTTAAAGGAATTTAATAAGTGTTGAATCAAATCGAAGGAGTGACGTGTTCTATGGCTAACGAAAAGAATAAACAGGGGTTTCCGCCTCAGCATCAGGATCATCAGCCTGGTACGGAGCCGGAGATGCATCCTGAACCGAAATCTGTAGATGAAAATTATAAAGGGTCCGGGAAATTATCTGGCAAGGTTGCTTTGATCACTGGAGGGGATAGTGGCATTGGCAAATCAGTGGCCATCTATTATGCGAAAGAAGGTGCTGATGTAGCAATTGTCTATCTTGAGGAAAGCAATGACGCCAAAACGACGAAGGAGCTTGTTGAGGCTGAGGGCAGGAAATGCCTGCTGCTGTCCGGTGACGTAGGGAGCGAGCAGTTCTGTGAAGATGCTGCCAAGAAAACACTTGATGAGTTCGGCAAAATTGACATCCTTGTCAATAACGCAGCTGAGCAGCATCCGCAAAAGAGCCTGCTTGATATCTCTGCACAGCAGCTGGAGAAGACGTTCCGCACGAATGTATTCTCGATTTTCCATTTGACGAAGGCGGTTCTTCCTCACCTTAAAAAAGGAAGCACAATCATTAACACTTCCTCAATAACAGCCTATAAGGGCAATGAGAAGCTGATTGATTACTCGTCAACAAAAGGGGCGATTGTTTCTTTTACGCGTTCCCTTGCCATGTCCCTTGCGTCTCAGGGCATACGTGTAAACAGCGTAGCGCCAGGACCGATCTGGACTCCGCTTATCCCATCCACATTCACGGCTGAGGAGGTCGCCAAATTTGGCACGAATGCGCCGATGGGACGAGCTGGCCAGCCGTTTGAACTAGCACCGGCCTATGTCTATCTCGCAAGCGATGACTCCACCTATGTAAGCGGACAGACAATCCATGTCAATGGCGGAACGATTGTTAATGGGTAAAAGAAAGAGGCAAAGCGATGCTTTGCCTCTTTCCCTAATTATACAAGCGACTCTTTAGGACGATCGCATGAAAATCTTGTAACAATTTTGAATGGAACAATAATCCGTTTAATTGGCTCATCCGGGTTTTCAATTCTTTGAATCAGGCTCTTGGCTGCCTGGAACCCAAGATCAAAAATGTTAATATCGACAGATGTCAGTGGCGGCCTTGCCATCTCGGCAATCAATACATTATTGAAACTCACAATTGAAATGTCTTTTGGGACCACAATTCCAATTTCATCAAGCTTATTCAAAACTCCCAATGCCATAAGGTCATCGGCAACGACCATCGCGGTTGGCGGATGGTCAAGAGAAAGCAGCATTTCAACGGCATCCTGCCCGCTCTCGCGGAGGAATTCATCATTAATGATGTAATCGTCTACTAACTTGATTCCTGAGTTTCTCAAAGCTTTTTCATAGCCGAGCAGGCGCTCCACCGTCACAACAAGATCGAGATTCCCCCCGATGAAGGCAATGCGGTCATGACCCAGCTGAATCAGATGCTCGGTCACTTCTTTTCCAGCTTTGAAATTATCATTATCAACATAACTTGTATTTTCGTCATCTTTAAAAGGCTTGCCGATTACGACAAATGGAAAATCCCGTTCCTTCAAATATGATATGACCCTGTCTTCTACCTTAGAGTATAAAAGAACCACACCATCCACTCTGCCACCCTGGACCATTGCGACAACACCGTCGAAGATTTCATCATCTGTCTTCCCTGTTGTCATGTGGAGAGCATATTGTTTGGCATGTGCCCCCTCACTTAATCCGGTCAGGACAGTGGGAAAGAATGGGTTCTGAAAGACAACATCAGTCGAGCTTGGCATGACAAGCCCTATTGCCCTGGTTGATTGGCTAGCAAGGCTTCTGGCGATAAAGTTTGGGTGATACCCAAGCTGGTCCATAACCTCCCTGACTCTTTCCTTCGTTTTTTCGCTGATCCTGGGACTATTGGCGATAACACGAGAGACAGTTGAAGGCGCGACATTTGCAACCTTCGCAACATCTTTTATAGTAACAGCCATTAAGTTCCCCTCCCTTTTGCCAGAAAAATTCCTTATCTTTATTATAAATGAATTGTCCAGTTTTTTTGTTTATTTTTTCAAGCCAAGTTTTGGATTGAATTTCCCTATTCTTTACTCCTCTTCCTTCTTTTAAAAAGGAGGAAAATGAAGCCGAAGAAGGCCACATATACAGCACCCATTGCGGCTATATAAGGAATGTTCAATCCTGTTTTCTCGGCGAGTACATAGATTTCAGCTTTCTCCCGCTCGAGCGCCAGATTATATTCCCCATCCTTGCTCCTGACAAGGTCATTCGCCAGCAAACCGCGCAATTCCTTGTCATCCTCCAGCTGATCGGCTGTCAAAGTGACTTGCTGCGTATTTGATGTATTATTGATGGCAATGACTGCTGTTTCATCCTGATAGGTCCGCTTGAAAACAGCCATTCCTTTCTTTTCATAAAAAACCTCAAGATCACCTCTTCTCAATGAAGGCAGATCGTTCCGAAGCTCACCAATTTTCGTGACATAATCAATCAATTCCTTATCAGCCCTGAAGCTCATTTGCCTGCGGTTATCCGGATCTTCTCCGCCATCAAGCGCAATTTCACTTCCATAATAAACAATCGGAATTCCCGGAGCTGTATACATGTAAGTAAGCGCCATTTTCCATCTCGTTCCTGGATGCTGCCTGTTCTGGACAGCTTTCCTTGTGAATCGGACCATATCATGGTTATCGATGAAGTTCCCCATCAGCTCAGGATTTTCATAGATTGTCTTATTTCTTTTCGCCGTGGTCAATAGCCAGTCCAATGTCTGATCTGTTTTTTCAAAAGCCGTCCGCAGCTGTTCATTCAACGGAAAATCTACAAAGCCATCAATTCCGGCTTTATCATACTTGGCAATATAATTCGGATCCTCAGACCAGACCTCGCCGATCAGGTAAAAATCATCTTTGACGCTCTTCACTTCTTTTGAAAAGTCTTCCCAGAAATCAACCGGTACGTGGCGGACAGTATCAAGTCTGTATCCATCGATATCCGTTTCTTCAATCCACCATTTAGCCGCATCCAGCAGATACTTCCTTGTTTCTGGATTTTCCTGTGCTAAATCCGGAAGCCCGTACAGCCAGTTATTCTCAAGCTCATCCTGGTTGTTCCAGTCGATGATATCCTGCTTTTCATGGAACCAGTCCTGCTTGGCCTGATCATTCACCCACTCATGATCAGGAGCAACATGATTAACGACAAAATCAAGGATGATTTTTATATCCCTTTTATGCGCTTCTTGAACAAGCTCTTTGAATTTGTCAACGCTTCCAAAGTGCTCTTCTGTATTATAGAAATCTTTGGTCCAATACCCATGGTAGCCTTTATCGGCATTATCAAATACAGGCGTTAGCCAGATGGCGGTGAATCCCATGTCCTTAATATAGTCCAGCTCGTTGATGACTCCCTGGAAGTCGCCTCCGTGATAGGCCTTCGGGTCATTTGCATCGACCTTGAAATCATTGCTATTGTCACCGTTATTAAAACGGTCAACCATTAGAAAATAAATTGTTTCATCCTGCCATTTGCGTCCTTCTTTTTCAACTGCACCTGCTGGGAGGGCGTAAAAAAGAAGAAACGGAATCAAGATGAAGATGAACTTTTTTTTCATCTCCGCTCCTCCTCATAATTTAAGCAAAGGCCGAACACGGCCTTTGCTTAAAATTTGTCTGCCCTAATAGATTATCCTTTTGTTCCGCCAGCCGTCAATCCTGATACAAAGTATTTCTGGAATGACAGGAACAGGATAGCGATTGGAACGGCAATCAGAACAGCACCAGCCGCGAAGGTCGTGAATTCTGCACCGAACTGTTTGGCTACCATGTCATAAAGTCCAACAGCAAGTGTGTACTTTTCTTCGGTTCTTAGCAGAATCCGTGCAAGGATGAAATCCCCGAATGGAGCGATGAACGCGAACAATGCAACTACTGCGATGATTGGAGTTGCGAGCGGCATGACAATCTGGAAAAAGATGCGCAGGTGTCCAGCACCGTCCATCTTAGCTGATTCATCCAGCTCTTTAGGAATTGTGTCAAGATAGCCCTTCATGAGCCATGTGTTCATCGGGATTGCTCCGCCGACGTATACAAGGATCAACCCTAAGTGTGTGTCAAGCAAGCCAGTCAATAAAGCAAGGATGAAAATCGCAATCAATGCTGCAAAGTTTGGAATCATTTGCAGGATCAGGAATGTCATCAAGCTGTTTTTACGTCCGATAAAACGGTAACGAGAGAATGAATAGGCTGTCAAACTGACAAGGATGACAGTAAACAGCATCGTCAGGACACTTACCTTCAGTGAATTCCAGTACCAGTAAAGGTAAGCACTTTTGCTCGTATCGAAAAGCTCCTTATAATGTGCAAGAGTTGCATTTTTCGGGATGATATTCGAACCGGATAAACTTTGCCCCGGATTGAAGGAAGAGCCGACAATCCAGAGGAGTGGATAAATAATGATGGCAAACATGGCCAAAATCACAAGATACGTTAGTGTCAGTCTGATATATTTCTGTCGTTTGATACTCATATTACATCATATCCTCTTCCTGGAATGATTTCGTTCTCTTGAACTGCCACAAAGCTACACCGATAACGATCAAGGAAAGCAGCATAGTGATGGCAGCAGCTTTTGAATACTGTGCAGATGTCATGGTCAGGCTGTAAATCCACGAAATCAGGATGTCTGTTCCGCCGGCATTTGCGCCTGGCACTGCAGGTCCACCGCCGTTAAAGAGATAAATGATATTAAAATTATTGAAGTTGAATGTGTACTGTGTGATCAAGATTGGCGCAGTTGCGAAAAGCACCAATGGCAATGTGATATTTTTGAACTTCTGGAAGTTTGTCGCGCCGTCCACTGTGGCTGCTTCATACAATTCTTCCGGAATGGATTGAAGTACCCCTGTTGTCATTGCGAAAATGAACGGGAATCCAAGCCATGTCTGAATCAAGATCAAAGCAATTTTTGTATACACTGCTTCAGTCATCCATGGAATCGGGTCAATACCGAACATTCCGAGGATGTCGCGGTTGATGGCACCGAATGATTCGTTGAACATACCGGCGAATACTAGGATTGAAACGAATGCCGGCACTGCCCAAGGAAGGATGAAGACTGTACGGATAATCGCCTTCCCTTTAACATCCTTCTGGTTAACAAGAATGGCCAGGAACATTCCCAAAGCCACCTGGAATGTTGTTGCGACAAATGTCCAAATGATTGTCCATGAAAGAACAGAGAAGAATGTCTGGCGCCAGGATTCCAATTGGAACAAATCAAAGAAGTTTTTAAGTCCGACCCAGTCAACCAATTTGGCAGGCGGTGAATGGTACAGATCATAGTTTGTAAATGCGAGCAAGACTACGAAAATGATTGGGAAAACAACAACGAAAATCAAGAGCAGGAAACCCGGTGACATGATCAGATATGGGAAACCATTGTCGATCAGATTATTGTATTGCTCTTTAACAGTAGTGATGCGTTCTCCTGAGTCTCTTATCAAGCCGACTTTGTATGCGTCATTCAGGTTAAAGAGATAGAAACCGATTCCAAAAAGCAGAACGATGACTGCCAGGATTCCTTTTACCAGCAAGAAGATCGAGTGGTCTCTTGGTGTCTGCTCTCCCAGTGTAAACAGACCCCATAGCCCCATGTTAAGCAGATCTGAGAACACTCCGAAGAATGCGCCAGTCAGGATCAGGAAAGCAATTCCCTTTAAGTATTGTTTGTTGTATAGCTGTCCTAGCCCAGGAATGATCGAAAGGGCTGTTGCTATTCTGCGGTGGTTGGTTTGATAGGACTTCTCTTTCATCCTATATTCCCCTTTCTCTTTCTATAATTGATAAGGCTATTTTCGTAAACATTGCTGGTTCACATTTCAGCTGGCTCACTTTGAACAACCAGGTCTGTGAAGGCAACAACCGCTGCGATAATCCGCCTTGTTAAAAGCATCAGATGCTTTATGAGAACGAATACATTATCTTTCATACAGAAAATCGTTCGTTTCTGTATTTCACTGAAATCTATTGTTTTCACTCTCATGAAGCACCTGATTGACTTATCTCTATTCTAGCGCAACCGTTTGCTCAATGAAAGACTTTTTTACTGCAGTTTTCGTAAACTTTGTGACTTTCCAAATACCTTTTACAAAAAAACACAAAAATTGGAATATACCTTTGGAAAATACAACAGTACCCCCATGGGAGGTACTGCTATATCTATTGATGCTATTATTTTGAATGGTTTTGCTTGATGTTCTGTTCGATTTGCTTCACAGCTGAATCAAGTGCTGCCTTTGGCTCTGCTTTGCCTGTTACAACTGTTTGCAATGCGCTAGCCATTGGTGCCCAAACTTCACCCATTTCAGGAATGTTTGGCATTGGAACTGCGTCTTGAGTCTGAAGTGCAACAGCCTTAGCGCCTTCGTTTTCAGCGATTGCAGGATCGTCAACAAGTGCTACGTTTGTTGGAACTTCAGCAGTTTGCTCGAAACGATACTTAGCGTTCTCGTCGTTCGTGATGAACTCAAGGAACTTAGTAGCCCATTCCTGGTTCTTAGAGTAAGAAGAAACGTGCCAGCCTTTAACACCCATGAAAGTCTTCATTGGAGTGCCATCAGCGAATTTAGGGAATGGAGCAACACCGAAATCGATGCCAGCATCTTTCATGCCGCCGAATGCCCAAGGTCCGTTCATGACAGAAGCAACATTACCTTCGTTGAAAAGACCGTCCATAGCAGATCCGCCGTTTTCACCGATGATTCCGTTAGGGAATAGCTTTTCAGCGTACCACTTCTGGATGTACTCAGTACCTTTTACAGCACCTTCGTTGTTCAAGCCAAGATCTTGAGGGTCAAGAGCTCCGTCTTTTTCCCCGAATACATATCCGCCGTTGCCAGCGATTGGAGCATGTGCAAAGTAGAAGTTATCCCATAGTGCAAGGAAACCATACTTGCCATCTTTAGTGTTAGCTTTTGCGAATTCATAAAGGTCTTCCATTGTAGCAGGAACTTCAGTCATAAGAGCTTTGTTGTAAATGAAAACTGGAGTTTCAGCAGACTTTGGAAGTCCGTATAATTTACCATCGAAAGTTTGTGCAGCTATTGAAGACTCAGAGAAAGTTTTCTTCACATCATCGCTAACATTTAGTTCAGCAATGTGACCTTGAACAGCAAGTTCACCGATCTGGTCATGTGGAAGAGTGATGATGTCCGGGCCAGTTCCAGCAGGACCGTCAAGACGTAATTGCTCTTTCATCTTTGTAGCCATTTCTACTTCTTTGAACTCGATTTTGATACCGTTTTCTTTTTCGAAGTCAGCAGCTACTTTTTCAAGCCAGCCAGACTTATCTTTGTCTTCCCAAACTACCAGCTTCTCTGGTTTAGAAGCATCTTCTGTTTTTTCGCCTTTGCCTTCTGAACCTGTGTTTTCTTCTTCTTTAGGTCCACAAGCAGCAAGAGCACCGACCATTAAGATCAGCATCATGAAAATTGACAATGCCTTTTTCATGTGTATACCCCTCCTAAAAATGTGTAGTTACTTTTTATTGTGCAGATTGTCTCCCAATCTGTGCAAACGTTTGTAATGTTGTTTGCAAGTCTATGAAAACGATTGCACAACCTACCTCTTATTATAAAGACTTAAATCATTTTGACAACTAGTTTTTTTTATTTTTTTTACCGAAATACAGAATTCGTTAATTTTTTGTGAATCAGACTTTTTATAATTGACATTTTAAAAGAGGTGTTCTACCCTTGTTTTAATCTTGAATTAATAATGAAAGGAATGGTTTGTTCTTGTTAAAAGAAGCGATTTATCACCGTCCTAAAGATAATTATGCATACGCTTGCACTAATGAAGAATTACATATCCGCATCCGAACGAAAAAGGATGACATGAAAGAAGTTTCCCTATTAAATGGCGATCCTTATGATTGGTCCGATGGAAGTTGGAACTCGAACACCGTTCCGATGATTAAAAGTGGTTCCGATCAGTTATTCGATTATTGGTTTGTCTCGATAAAACCGCCTTATAGAAGGATGCGCTATGGATTTGAATTGAACGATGGCACTGAAACCGTTTATCTGACCGAAAAGGGTTTTTATTCAGAACCGCCTGAGGATACTGGCTTCTATTATGCTTTTCCATACTTGAATAATATTGATGTCTTCCGTGCTCCTTCATGGGTGAAAGATACGGTCTGGTATCAAATCTTCCCTGAAAGATTCGGCAATGGCGATTCATCAAATGATCCCGAAGGCGCTTTGCCATGGGGCAGTGCAGCGCCTGAACGAGATAACTTTTTCGGCGGCGACCTCGAAGGCGTCATCCAGAATATCGACTATCTGGCGGATCTAGGCATATCCGGTATCTATTTTACGCCGATTTTCAAAGCCTATTCGAACCATAAATACGATACCATCGATTACATGGAGCTAGACCCACAATTCGGTGATAATGATACGCTAAAGCGTTTAATCCAGGTTTGCCATGAAAAAGGAATCAAGGTCATGCTCGATGCGGTGTTCAACCATAGCGGATTCTATTTCCCACAGTTCCAGGATGTATTGGAGAAGGGTGAAGAATCTCCATATAAGGATTGGTTCCATATTTGGGAGTTCCCAGTCGTAACAGAGCCGAAGCCAAAGTATGACACATTCGCTTTTGAAAAAGCGATGCCGAAGCTGAATACAGAAAATCCTGAAGTGATTCAATACCTGCTCGAAGTCGGGCGCTACTGGGTGCGTGAATTCGATATTGATGGCTGGAGACTGGATGTTGCAAATGAAGTCGACCACTCGTTCTGGAGAAAATTCCGTTCTGAAGTGAAAGCCATCAAACCTGACCTCTACATCCTTGGCGAAATCTGGCACGACTCGATGCCTTGGCTGCGAGGCGACCAGTTCGACGCGGTCATGAACTATCCATTCACGACCAATATCCTGAACCTGTTTGCCCGAGGTTCGATTACCGTAAAAGAATTCATTGAAAACATGACGACAGTCAACCATATGTACCCGAAGAACGTCAACGAGGTTGCGTTCAACTTGATCGGCAGTCATGATACACCAAGGATCCTGACCGAATGCGGCGGTGACGAAGACAAAGTAAAACAAATCTTCACTGTATTACTATCCTATATTGGTACTCCGTGTATCTATTATGGAGATGAAATCGGCATGAGCGGCCCGCAGGATCCAGGCTGCCGCGAATGCATGAAGTGGAATGAAGAAGATCAGAACAAGGATATGTTCGAACATGTCCAGAAGATGATTCGTCTCCGCAAGGAATATCCTCTTCTGGCGAATGAAGGTGAGCTGCACTTCATTCCATCCGATTACCATGAAAGCTGCTTCGCCTATACAAAATCAAATGGCCAGACGACTATTTTGGTCGTCGTGAATATGAGCGATCAAGAAGCCAATTATCACCTGCCATTCAATTTAAATGGCAAAAAAATCACCAATATCTATACTGGCGAAGAATATGCTGCTGAAAGCGATGATTTGACAGCCACGATTGCCGCAAATGGATTCGCATTGTTCCAATTTTAAGATAGTGGGCCCCTTTCCAGTTGTGGGAAGGGGTTTACTCTTTTTTATGCTTCGTTATTCTTTTCATATTTAGTATAGATTTTAACTATTATCGGAATTAGTGCAGGGTTTCGCGGAATCTTTTTTGTTTTTCACATAATTAAGGTAGGATTGCAGTGAATTTCTTCTAAAAGTTAGCGGATTTTATTCTCCTCAAAATATCCTGATCTACAAATTTTTTTCGAAAAACGAAGGTTTTTCACTTCAAATCCCTTCCAGAGTCTGTATAATAAAAGAATTACAACTTGGAGATGTGTAACATGAAGAAAAAAACTGCTAAACTATCGTTATTTGCCATTACATGGCCTCTATTTATTGAAATTATGCTATATATGCTGATGGGGAATGCGGACACGCTGATGCTGTCCCAGTATTCGGATAACTCTGTCGCAGCTGTAGGGGTTTCCAATCAAATCCTTTCCATGGTCATCGTCATGTTCGGCTTCATCGCCACCGGTACGGCCATCCTGGTTGCACAGAATTTAGGGGCGGAACGGGACAATGACGCGCGGGAAATTTCCTCTGTCTCAATCGGGGCGAACCTTGTCTTTGGATTGATCCTGAGTGGGGCTGTGTTCATTTTTAGCGAGCAATTGCTTAACCTGATGGATCTTCCTCCTGAATTGTTTGAAGAGGCCAACTCCTACTTGAGGATTGTCGGCGGATTTTCATTCATCCAGTCGCTGATCATGACCGTCAGCAGCATCATCCGCAGCTATGGCTTCACGCGTGATATCATGTATGTCACCATCGGCATGAACGTGCTGAACGTCATCGGCAACTATTTCTTCATCTTCGGTCCCTTCGGTTTTCCCGTACTTGGGGTTGAAGGTGTAGCGATATCCACCACTGTCAGCCGAATCATCGGATTGCTCGCTGCAATTTTTGTCATGACAAAACGGGTTCCTGGATCGCTGCCATTGTCGATGCTGTTTAGTTTTCCAAAGAAACATCTAAAGAACCTGCTCAATATCGGGATTCCTTCAGCCGGCGAGCACCTAAGCTATAATGGCTCGCAGATGGTGATCACTTATTTTATCGCCACCCTTGGAACCCAGGCACTGACCGCAAAGGTTTATACACAAAATGTCATGATGTTCATCTTCCTTTTCAGTATTGCGATCAGTCAGGGAACACAGATTTTAATTGGCCATATGGTCGGGGCAAAAGAAGTTGAGAACGCTTATAAACGAGCATTAAAAAGTTTAAAACTTGCGATATTGATTTCGATCTTCGCGGCAGTGGCCGTTTCTTTCTTTTCAAAAAACCTGCTGGGAATCTTCACTGACAATATGAGCATCATCGAACTTGGCACCACATTGATCCTGCTTACCATCATCCTTGAGCCAGGCAGATCTTTCAATTTAGTCCTGATCAGTTCATTAAGGGCTGCTGGCGATGTGAAATTCCCCGTCTATATGGGAATTCTGTCAATGTGGGGAGTCAGCGTGACGCTCTCCTATTTCCTCGGAATCTATCTGGAAATGGGACTCGTCGGCATCTGGATCGCCTTCATCGCCGACGAATGGCTGCGCGGACTGCTGATGCTGTGGCGCTGGAGATCGAGGGTTTGGGTGAAAAAGTCGTTTGTAGCTGCAAAATAGATTAAATTAGGCGTTTCGGTAACCAAAGGAGTACTTAAACGCACTTTTTACAAAATAAATGTCGACTTGGAAAGTCATTTTCACAGTTTTATAGTAAAAAATTTATTTATATAGCGAAAATCATGATTTTATAGCGACTTTTTTATTAATATAGCGAAAAGCAAATTTTTATAGCGATTTTATGATTTATATAGCGAAAATTGAATTTTTATAGCGAATTGGTAATTATCATCGATTTTTACCAGTTACATAAAAAACTTCAGGCAATTCAACATTTGCCTGAAGTCCGATGCAAGCCCTATCCCAGGGCTTGCTTTTTTAATCTGCAATATTAATATTATAGTCCCTGAACCAGATATGAATCTGGGCTAGCTGTGCCAGCAGCTGCGGGCCGGTCATCAGCTGGCCGAACCATGGCACTTTGAAGGAAGCGCCCTCGGTTTCGATCATTTTTTGCAGTGTGGCTCTGTCGAAGAATTCATGCAGCGCACTGTTCGAATCGGCCATGAAGTCTGACAGCATTCCCTGTACTGCCTGAGTATAGGCAGGATGGTGTGTCTTCGGATAAGGACTCTTTTTCCGGTATAATACTTCATCAGGCAAGGTGCCTTCCAATGCCTTGCGCAAGATTCCTTTTTCCCGGTTGCCGTGCATCTTCATCTCCCATGGGATATTCCAGACATATTCGACAAGGCGATGGTCGGCAAACGGAACCCTTACTTCAAGGCTCGCCCCCATGCTCATTCGGTCTTTCCTGTCGAGGAGGGTCGTCATGAACCAGATGATATTTAAATAGAATAATTGTCTCCGCTTTGCATCGATCTGGTTCTCCCCGTCAAGTACGGGCACCTCTGCTATCGTCTCATTGAATTTCGCCATCATGTAATCTTCCAGACTCAATTTTTTCCGCCAGTGGTCTCTCAGCATATTCTGCCGTTCATTAATCGACCTCATCCACGGGAATCCTTGCCGGTTCAGGTCATCTTCGCGGTGAAACCAAGGATATCCTCCAAAGATCTCATCTGCACATTCACCTGAAAGTCCTACGGTAAAATCCTGTTTGATTTCACGGCAGAACCAGAGCAAGGATGAATCGATGTCTGCCATTCCCGGCAGGTCCCGGACATGCACGGCTTCTGTCAGATAGTCTGCCAGATCGTGCTGTGAAATGACGCTATTATGATGAACGGTCCCGAATGTTTCCGTCATCTTATTGATCCAGTAGGCATCGGCATTAGGCTGGAACTCATTTTCCTTAAAAAACTGATCATTGCCTTCATAATCGATCGAGTAAGTGTGCAGGCTCCCCTTGCCCTCCGCCTTATAATGGTTCGCGGCGATCGCCGTGATGGCGCTTGAATCCAGGCCGCCGGAAAGGAATGTACATAGCGGAACATCGGAAACAAGCTGCCTGGTTACGGCGTCTGTGAACAGTTCACGTACCTTCTCAGACGTTTCTTCCAGACTGTCTTTGTGCTCTTCACTTTTAACGTTCCAGTATCTCCACACCTTCAGCCCATTTTTTGAAAAAATGAGTCCATGTCCTGGACGCAGTTCCTTCATATTTTTAAAAATACCAGCTCCTGGCGAACGGGATGGCCCGAGCCCAAAAACCTCGCAAAGTCCTTCCCTGTCTACTTCCGGCTTCACCTCAGGATGAGCCAGCAGCGCCTTTTGTTCAGAAGCAAACATAAGACCTGATACTGTTTCAATAAAAAAGAGCGGCTTTACACCAAGGCGGTCACGCCCGATGAACAGCTTTTCCTCCTGATGATCCCAAACGGCAAAGGCAAAAATCCCATTTAAATGATCGAGGCAATTTTCCTTCCATTCCATGAAAGAATTGAGCAAAACCTCTGTATCAGAATGGCCGTTAAAAGAATATCCTTTTAATAGCAGTGCTTTTCTGAGGTCTTCAGTATTATACAGTTCTCCGTTATAACAAATGGTATAACGGCTGTCTCCCTGTGCCCTGGTCATTGGCTGCTTGCCTCCCTCGGGGTCGACAACCACCAGCCTTTTATGGCCCAGCGCAGCATGTTGTGAAGTCCATACATTGGTATCATCAGGACCTCTTTTACTTAAAGTTTCCGCCATTTTTGCAATCGTCTTATGCTCATTGTCCAGATTTTTCCGATAGTCTACCCAGCCAGTTATTCCACACATTTATGATCATCCCTTCTAAGCGGAACTTTTGTGCCAATCAAAAAAATACGTTCTCAAACGCGATAATCGCTTAAGCATTACTCATCTTATGCAGTAAGATCCAAACTGGTTAATCGCCTAACTTTTAAATCATGTTATAAATTCGCCAAAATCTGTCTACAAAGAAGGTGAGCGACAATTAATGGAGGATCCAAATGAATCGACAACAACGAAGCAATTTAATTGAATTCCAGCCCCGGTCTTTCAATTCCGGGACCGTAGAATATATTAATTCACAATGGGTTTTCTTTGATGAAGAAACGGATGAAGCCGCACTTGTTGAGGAGTTTATCCACCAGGAAGTTGAAGTCCAGCGAAACAGCAAATGGTGCAAGGGATTTTTGCTCGATAACGGAAGCATTCAGACTGGCAATGAAACCATTTCTTTGATAGACCAGGAAATGATCAGGATCAGGAAACAGCTGATCTATTCTTTCGAGCGTCTGCTGGATGAATTGAATGATGAGGCATTTGTCCAATTCATCCATACATTGAATTCGTTAAATTTCTCCATCTATGATTGCATCTATTGTTATAACCATCTGACATTCCTTGATCATGAAACAGGAAGATCCGGAGTGAATTTTTTGATTTTCGACAACGAAGAATACATCTGCAGCGTACAGCATCACTTTGATTATTTTGAAATACAGAATGACCGGTTTGAACTGACCTTGAACAACGGGAAGCGGACCGTGATCGAAAGGATTTCCTAAACTGCGAAAAAGCCTGCATTCGATGTGAATGCAGGCTTTTCTGTATTGGCTCTTTTCAGGAATGCTTCCAAAACGGGCATGGCAAAATATTCGTAAAGACAGAATTCAATTTTACTTATTGAGCCTTCTTATTTTACCGTGTAGGCAATGTTTTCAATTGTCCTGAAACCTTTTTCGAAGGCATCCGTGTCGAGCGGTTTCTGGATATAGTAACCCTGCGCATAATGGCAGTCCAGGTCTCTCAAGATGTTCATCTGTTCATGTGTTTCTACGCCCTCAGCAACAATCTTCACTGCTAGTCCCTGCCCCATGGTGATGATTGCCTTGACGATGGCAATATCAGAAGGATCGTCATGCAGATTATTGATGAAGGACTGGTCGATTTTTAACGTATCGATCGGCAAATTGCGTAAATAGCTTAATGACGAATAACCTGTCCCAAAATCATCGATTGATACCTTCACACCGAGCTCCTGTAATGACTTCATGACGGAAATGCTGTAAACAATATCCTTCAGCATCGCGCTTTCTGTCAATTCCAGAGAGAGGTATCCAGGGTTAAGCCCGGAAAATTTCAGAGCCTCAATCACCTGGCCGATAAAAGCATGCTGCTGAAATTGATAGGCTGAGACATTAACAGAAATCCCGAGATTCGGGAATCCATTTTGCTGCCAGTACTTTGTCTGAACACATGCTGTTGTCAGTACCCAGGCGCCAATCTCCTCAATCAACCCTGTCTCCTCGGCGAGTGGAATAAACTGCGCCGGTGACACAAGTCCAAGATGCGGGTGCTGCCAGCGGATGAGGGCTTCTGTACAGGTGATTTCCCCTGATTTCAAGTCCATCAACGGCTGGTAGCAGAGATGAAATTCATTTTTTTGCAATGCTTTCCTTAAGTAGCTTTCCAGCTCCAGGCGCACCATTGCCTGGTCATTCATCCCGGTTGAAAAATAAGTGATCTTATTCCCGCCCTGATTTTTTGAACGGTTCATCGCGATATCAGCATTTTTCAGCAGGGTATGCTCATCGAGGCCATCCCCCGGAAATGAGCTGATCCCAATGCTGGCCGTGACAATAAATTCCTGATTCTGGTGATATAAAGGCATTGAGATAAGCTTTTGCAATTCTCTTGCCATCCTGGTCGTCTGATCGATCCTGACATCCTCTGTCAGGAGCATCGTGAATTTATCGCCACTGAATCTGCCAAGATAGGCACCTTTTGGTATCTGATTCTGGATTCTGTCAGCCAGCTGCTTCAAAACAATGTCACCCGCATAATGTCCAAGACTGTCATTAATGATTTTGAAGCGGTCAATATCAATAACAAGGACCGCCAGCAGTTCTTTTTTATGCTTAGCGCGGTGGATCATTTCCTCCAGCTGTTCCGTGAATCTCATCCTGTTGGGCAAACCAGTATCCTGGTCATAATAGGCAAGCTGGATGATTCTTTCCTCTGTCTTTTTTTGATGGGTGATATTCCTGCCGATTCCATATGTTCCTACACACGATCCATTGACCGTGATTGGGATGTTTTTCATCTGGAAAATCTGGGACTCACCGCTCTTGATCTGGATCTCGATGGTATAGGTCTGATCTTTTCCTTTTAACGCCTGAATAAAATGCAATTTTGCACGATGAACGTCTTCTGGATTGATAAAATTCAGCGCAGACCTGCCAATAAGTTCGCTTTCATCATAGCCGAAGGTTTTCATGAACGCCCGGTTAACACTTGTGAAATTCCCGTTCAAATCTGTCGAATAGACAAAATCTCCATTATTGTCAAATAGGGACCGATAATATTGTTCGGAAACCTCAAGGCTTTCATTAAGGTGAAGGATGTCTTGTTGCGTAGTT
The DNA here is from genome assembly GCA_018613055.1 of Chryseobacterium sp. ISL-80. Taxonomy (GTDB): domain Bacteria; phylum Bacillota; class Bacilli; order Bacillales; family Cytobacillaceae; genus Mesobacillus. The sequence continues at coordinate 143,341 of JAGGQZ010000004.1, forward strand.
GCCAGCAAGTGGGTCAATGTGTTGATGGTGTGCTGGTCGTGGCGCCCTGGATTGAGCTCTTGTTTGTTGAAAGCAGTAAAAGAGATAAGATATGGATGCTCATCGTGAAGATTCCCTTTTGCTTCACAACAAAGAACAGCAGATACAGGAAGCTGCTTTTTAAGGAATTGCTGAAGGTGTTTAAGCTTCCCTGCTTCTGTATAAAAAATTTGCACTAATAGATTGGCATGCTCTTTGAATGAATTGCTCTCTATAAAGCTATTAAGTTGTCTGTCACTTTCGTAAACGCAGCTTTTTGTCGTAGCCATTGCATTCTCCATATTCTATATTTCTCCAATATCCCTACCTCTTAAATTACCATAACTAACTGGGCGAAGATATGACAAAAATAGAAAAGCTGTCCATTTCTGGACAGCTTTTTTTCGACAAATCGTATTTAGAACAAATCTGTTCCGAGTGGCAGTGAGAAACCCAAATAAAGTACAAGCAGGATTGCTACGATGAATTGAACCCACAAAATAGAAGCCTTTTCGTTCTTTCTTGTACGGATCAAGATCATTTCAAGCATAGAGATGACCCACAGGCCAACCGCTGCTTTCAGCACATACATAATGTTGATATTGATGCTGAAAAGAAGCCAGAAGCCAGTCAATAGAATCAGCACGTAAAATAATCTAAGGACCATCTGGACAATTTTCGCGCCCTTTTCTTTACCGCTTTTATGTAGTCCCAGTGCTACGAAGAATAAAACCAAAGCCAAAAACCAGGCTGTCATATGGGCATGTATCATGTACCCGTCCTCCTAATAGTAAAGTCTAAAATATCATATCATATTCAATCCGAATTTCATAAGTATAAGGTAGTTTTGAACTCATTAAAAAAAGAGACACCCTATTCAGGATGTCCCCCAGCCATTACATGGCCAAATCGGTTTGTTGCGGTTCTTCTTTTGTCTTAAATAAATAGACAGTTACAGACATCAAAGCAAACAGGATCAGAAAACCAAGAAGAATACCCAGGTTCGTCAAGGCCATTGAAAAATCATTTAGTGAAATCAGAGCTTTAAATCCTGCAATCGAATAAGTAAATGGCAGGTAAGCACTTAAATTTCGTAGGTTCTCTGGCAGCATATCAATTGGAAGATTTGCTCCAGTTGTCGAAAGCTGCATGACAACCAATGCCAGTAAAATGAAACGGCCGATATTACCAAACAAAGCAAAGAACATAACGATTGCCGCAAAAACAATACTAACCAGTATAGCGAACATTATGAATCCAACTGGGTTTGTAACCTGCAATCCCAGGAATGCGAGGACTACAATGGATAGAAGGATTGCCTGTACCACGGCAAGGGACGCGAGATTCAAAAATTTAACTAAGAACCAGCTCACCTTGGATACATTTGGTTCCTGAGGCTTGTTGAAATTGATGAACATTGACATGATTAAAATCCCCACGAATAATGCAAGTGTCATCACATATGGCGCAGTAGAATCTCTGTAAAGAGAATAACCGTTGACTTTGTTACTAATTAGTTCAACTGGTGAAGCGAACATGCCGATATTTTTTTCATTAGCTTTAATCTTACCGGTTTCCTCAGCTCCATCCTTTAATCCGGCAGCCAATTCACCACTGCCATAATAAAGTTTCCCTGCTCCTTCATTCAGTTTTGTTACTCCATCAGTTAGATCTCCCCAGCCTTTTTCCACGCTGGCATTCCCGTCGCTGACTTGGACCACTCCTGAATGAATCTTGGAAGCTCCAGCTGTCAGCTCTCGCCATCCCTTATCTACGGTAGCATTTCCATCGCTGACCTGAGTTGCTCCTGAATTGATTTTAGATGCACCTGCAGTTAGCTCCTTCCAGCCTTTATCTACAGTTTGATTTCCTGCCGATATTAGGGCTGCACCGCCATCAAGCTCTTTGACTCCCGCTGTAATGGTTCCCCATCCTGCATTTACGGACTTGTTTCCTGCAGCTAATTGAGATGTTCCATCATGAAGCAACCCGACCTTAGTGATCATTTCATCCCAGCCTGCCGCGACACTTGCAGTTCCGGCAGCCAGGACCGGGGCTTTTGCTGCTAAATCAGCTACCCCAGAGTTGAGCAATGTCTGCCCAACCACCATTTTATTGATTCCATCGGCAAGCGAGCCGTCAACAGGAGGATTATTTTCTTTTAATGCGCCAGCCACTAGCTGAGCGGTGCCATTTACCTGTCCTAGAGTCCCATTAATTTCTTCAACTTTTGTTATAATATCAACAATCTTTGGATCACCTTCTAACTCTGAATGATTTTGTATTAATTGCTGTAAAAGTTCTTTAAGTTCGCCAGTCTTAATTGTAGCTACATTGACTCCATTAACTACACCTCTAGCACCTGGTTCAATTTGGGTCTTAACAGCCTGTTGTGCCCCTTGCAGTCCAGCTAAAACCCTTTCTGTACCAGCCTTAAGTTCGGGCATTTTTTCTTCTAACTGCTTACCTCCTGCAGCCAGTTGAGTGATACCCGGCTGTCCGTCTTTCAGCTTTTGCAGAAGCAATCCAGTCCCTGCATTTACATCTGCTGATCCGTCCGCCAGCTTGGTTATGTCTGAGGATTTTTCATTTAGAGAGCTTAACAGCAGACCAGTCCCATCTTTCAGGTCTTTTGACCCGTTTGCAAGTTTTGTAATATCGCTTTGTTTAGATTTCAAGCTTCCTGCCAATTGAGCAGTACCGGCTGCGAGCTCCTTTGAACCGTTAGCCAGCTCGGAAATACTTCCTTGTTTTCCGGCTAATGTGCCGGCCAATTGTCCTGTACCGCTTTTGAGTTCCAGAGTTCCGGCCGCAAGCTTGGAAATATCAGCTGACTTCTCATTAAGAGAAGTTAATAAAAGCCCAGTTCCATCTTGAAGGTCAGCTGTTCCATCATGCAATTGCGCAGATCCATCAGCAGCTGTCTTAAATCCATCTGATACTTCACCAAGATTCGCGAAAATATTATTCGCATATTTTTCCGTTATCTTGTTCGCCAGCTTCTCCCTTAACTTTTCAGTAGCACTTTTTGTGACCTGCGCAGCCATGAAATTCAGGCCTTCATTCTGGATATACTTGAGTTCCAACTTTTTCGGATCAGGTTCTAGGACCGTCGTCACTCTTTCAGAGAAGTCTTCTGGAATTTCAATCACCATGTAATATTTAAAGCTTTCCAACCCTTTTTCTGCTTCCTGTGAATCTACAAACTTCCAGCCTAAGTCATTGCTTTTCTTCAAGTCTGCCACAAGGTCTTCCCCGACATTAAGGGGCTCGTTCCCGGACATGGCTCCTTTGTCATTATTGACAACAGCAACTGGCAGATTGGAGAGATTATCATACGGCTCCCAATCTGGAGACAGCAGTATACCGCCATAAACGATTGGCACCAATAAAGCTGCTATAACGGAATAGAGTACCCCTTTACTAGATGCCAGCTGGGACATTTGGGCCAAAAACAAGCTAAACCAATTCATTCTTACTCCCCCATGAGATTTTATATATATATTAAAGCGACTGAATGAGTATTCAATCACTGCCACAAATATATTCTCATATATAGGTAAATTCTCCTGCTAAGAATACTGAAAATAAAAAATATTTTTAAAATTATAATAAAATAATAAAAAATTCTCCCTATAATTTATAAGGAGAATTAGTATATTTCTCTATTAATCTGTCACTTTATTCCTTAACGTCCCAATCCCTTCAACAGTTATCTCAACTGTATCCCCTGCTTTCAGGAACCTTGGCGGCTTAAAGCCTTTCCCTACTCCTGCCGGTGTCCCGGTCGCAATAATATCACCAGGCTCAAGCGTCATTCCTTGTGAAAGTACGGCAATGACTTCTTCTACCGGGAAAATGAAGTTTTCTGTATTGGAGTCCTGTCTTACTTCATCATTAACGGTTGTCTTTATATCCAGTCCATTCGGATTGGCGATTGCTGATTTATGGACAATCCATGGTCCCATCGGGCATGTCGTGTCAAGGCTTTTGCCGATGAAAAACTGTTTATGCTTTGCCTGGAGATCACGGGCTGTAACATCGTTTATAATTGTGTAGCCAAAAACGTAGTCCAGCGCTTCTTCCCTTTTAATCCCTTTCCCCTTCCTGCCGATGACAACTGCCAGTTCACCTTCATAGTCCAATTGCTCCGTCAATTCACTATGGGTTAAAATCTTTTGTTCATGGGCGGTAACAGTCGTAGGTGCTTTGGTAAATACCATCACATGCTCGGGAATATCTTCCTTGCTGCCCATTTCAATTGCATGCTCCGCGTAATTTTTCCCGACACAGAAAATATTTTTAGCCGGACGGGGAATTGGCGCCAGCAATTCAACAGTTGAAAGCGGAAGGTAAAATTCGCTTTCAAGCTTGTTATCCTTCACCCATTGGACTGTCTTTTCAGCTTCCTGAAAAAATTGGTCACCTAGCAAAAGGGCTTCAACCATGTCAGAAGGAAAGAACTTTTGGCCACTCATTTTTTCATAAACTTCCTGCAGTGGCAAAGCATGACTTCCTTCATCATTTACGATTCCGATCCATTGGCCTTTTTCATTTTTAATCGTTACGAATTTCATTTAAACTTCCCCCTTTAATCAATGTTTCGTTTATGAAATGCTCTGTATCCCGAGGATTTGTAAAATGATAAACTTTTTTACCTGATGTTTTCATCTCATCGAGAAATGCAATGATTCCAGGTGCTTTTTTACGCTTGTATTGTGCCACCCACTTTATGAAGGTCCAATCAAGCTTTTCTTCACAGCCTTCATTCATATCAGGCCTGGACTTCCCATGATACATGACACGCCTTTTGAAAATTCCATAGAAGCATCTTGCAGTAGAATAATCGAGGAAGATGATCGTGTCCGCTGCCCTCGCTCTCATCTCGATTGTGCTTCCATAGTTTCCATCCATGATCCACGAATCTTTTGCCATGATCTCTGTTAAAATAGCCTTCCACTCATCCCTTGCTGTCATTTCCCAGCCAGGTTTCCAATACAATGCGTCAAGATGGTGTACCTCTTTAGCAAGAGCCACTCCAAGCTTTCGGGTGAGTGTTGATTTTCCCGCACCCCCGTTGCCTATGATCATGATCTTTTCCATCAGGCTGCACCCTTTTTAAAACGCTGCTTCTTTAGATATGTACCGCTTCGCCACAGCCATTCGACTGGGCCATAATAAAACCTTTTGATCCACCAGCTGCTGACAGCTAATTGACTTGCATAGATGGCAATAGCGAGCAATGTTCCAGTGAATATAGAAACATCTCCATAGTAACCGAGTCCGTAACTGTAAAAAATCATCGTTGAAAAGATGGACTGGAATAAGTAATTGCTGATTGACAGCCTGCCGGCAGCTTCGAGCGGGTAAAGGATCCTGTCCATTTTCCTGTTCTCGGAGAGAAGGGCAATGATCAGTGCATATGCCATCGCCAGCATCGCACCACCAAAAATATCCTGGGCATAATCAGTCATCAATGTTCTTCCATAAAGGTACGGAACTGACTTGATCAGAAGACCGAGGATGGCAAGTACAGCTGCATATGTGCCAATTTTTTTCTTGTTCCTGTGTACTTGGTCGAACAGTCTTATCTTGGCCGCACCTGCCCCAACCATGAACAAAGGCAGAATCGTGATCAAATAGAAGAGCAAACCGATGAGATTATTATTTTTATACCACTCTGCCATTCTTTGTTCTGTCACTTCAGCAAAGCTGCCAGTTTGATAGACGGTCATTGCCTGTTCTGCAGCCTGTCCATCATACATCGAAAACTCTGCCCCTCCTTCCACCGCCGAGGCGGCACCGAGCATCAACACGAGAAGGACATTTGGAACAATATAGATGGCCAGACCTGCAATCATCAATCTTTTAGCGCTCCATCCCAAAAAGAAAAGAAAGGCAAACCCGCAGACTGCATAGGTTATAAGGATATCCCCTTCCCAGATCAAGAAAGCATGGATGCATCCAATCAGCAGCAGCAGGGAAAGCCTTCTTAAGGCAAGAGGAGTGAACTTCAGGCCTTTATCGAGGATACGCTCTCTTAAGATTACCAGCCCATATCCGAACAACATCGCAAACAACGGATAAAAACTGGCCTGGATCAACACATCGATGAATCTGTATGTAAATAAATTGATATTTCTATCCCACCAGGTTTCAGGATCGATATAAAAATACGGTGAGTGGAATGAAATCATGTTGACAAGAAAAATCCCCAACAGTGAAAATCCCCGCATCCGGTCAATCGAAACGATCCTCCCCGATACCCTTCCTTTAATCTCCATTTTCCCCCTCTTTCCATCCAATGTTTAACATATATTCTATGTATATCACACTATCAGCGAACATGCCAAAAGGAACGGAGGATCAAGCTTTGAAAGCCGCTGCCCGAGCTTTATACAAATTGAATAACGCGCATATGTTTTGATAGAAAAGGAGACACCACATAACGGCATCCCCCGCAATCTATTAATTCACAAATCTTCCGGCCTTGCCCTTCGTTTCCCAATACTCATTCCTCAAATGAACCTTTTGGATTTTGCCGGAAGCAGTCTTCGGCAGTTCTTCTACAAAAGTTACGCCAGTAATGGCTTTGAAATGGGCCAGTTTCTCCCTGGAAAATGCAATAAGATCCTTTTCCGTAATCTGCTCACTTTCACGTAAAACGACGTATGCGTGCGGGGTCTCTCCCCATTTTTCATGCGGGACGGCGATGACTGCAGCTTCGAGGACAGCCGGATGGTCATACAAAGCCCCCTCGACCTCAATGGACGAAATATTCTCCCCGCCACTGATGATGACATCTTTTTTACGGTCGACAATGTCGATATTTCCGTATTCGTCTACTGTCGCCATATCACCTGTATGGAGCCAGCCATTGCGGATTGTTTCCATGGTTGCCTCTTCATTTTTCCAGTAGCCTTTCATGACTCCATTGCTTCTCGTGATTACTTCGCCGATTTCCTTGCCATTATGTGCAACCTCTTCGCCAAGGTCGTTGACAACCTTGACCTGACAGCCGATCATCGAGATGCCTGCCTTCGCTTTCATCCGATATTGTTCATTCAATGGCAGCTCCTTCAAGTGCGACCTGACTGTTGAAATCGTACTTAAAGGGGAAGATTCCGTCATGCCGTACACCTGGATGAACTCCCAGCCAAGTTCTTTTTCGACACGAGTAACGAATGCCGGCGGCGGTGCGGAACCAGCGATGACTACACGCACCTGCTGTTCAACGGTCGGGACATTTTTTTCATAATACTGGAGCAGGGCATTCAAAACTGTCGGTGCCATATGCATCACGGTGACTTTATGCTTTTCCAATGCGCTGAAAATCGCCTCAGGGGTCGTTTTGCGGAAGCAGACCTGGGAAGCGCCGTTTGCTGTGTAATAAAATGGCGAACCCCAGCCATTCACATGGAACATCGGCAGGACATGCAGCAGGACGTCTTCGTCGCTTACCCGCAAATGATGCATCGTGCTTAGTGCGTGCAGATAATTGTTCCTGTGCGTAAGCATGACTCCTTTGGGATTACCGGTCGTTCCACTTGTGTAGAGGAGACTGCAGACATCATTTTCATCCAGTTCTTCGCGTTTGAACGGTTCAGGAGAATGCTGTAAAAGCCAATCATCGTACCCGGTTTCCTCCGTGCTGTCTTCCTTGTAGTGGACAATGATTTCCTTTACCGTTTCCAGCTGATCCTTGATCGGCTGGATTAGATGGTATAAATCCTGATCGACAAATAACACTTTGGATTCACTGTGGTTAAGGATGAATAGATAATCCTCCGGTTTCAGGCGAATGTTCAAGGGCACCATCACACCTCCGACCTGGAAGACGCCGTAGAAACCTTCAAGCATTTCAATTGAATTTGGCGCAAGATAGGCAATCCGGTCACCTTTGCCCACACCAAGCTTCCTCAGTCCATCCGAGAGCCGATTTACCCTGTCATTCAGCTGGGAATATGTAAGTGCCCTGTCTTCTGAAAAAATGGCTTGCTTGTCTCCATAAAGCGAGACTGCTCGATCTAGAAACTGGTTCAACAGCAACGGAACGTTCATAATCTGCCTCCTCATACAATAAAATTAAAAATTCTAAATATATAAATATATTAACATATTATTCATTCTGTTATATAGGATAACTCCTGTTATATAACAAATTTTAGAAAAGAATCTTTCTCCTTATTGAAACTTATAGGCATTTTAATCACATTCTTCATCTGGGCACATAGGATAATAAAGAAATCTAAATAAAGGGTGTTGCTTAATGCCAGCAATTGTAGGTGTCGCACAGGTCATCTCACTCGGAAACAGCGCTGTCTTCCATATTGGAGATGTTTACAGTATTAGCCCGGTTTCCAATGCAAAAACCTTTTCCGGAGCTGGCTCATTCAATACCGGTGACGGGTTGACTGTTTACAATAATCAAAGCTCAACAAATACCTACGATCAAGACGGAGTTGATCAAGGAAACTATTTTAACGTATGATGCGGGTGATTCGGATGAATTTTTATATACAACAATCAATCAATATCAATTTTTTAAAAGTAGAGGGCATCACGAACTCTTCTGTTCTGCAAATTGGCAGTGCGGGAATGATCAAGCCGGTTTCCAATCTGTATAATAGCGGCGGCTTTAAAGAACCGGCTCCAGAAGCTCTTCATCCCTCGCAAATCTATACAGGAATGGCTGGTCCAACCTATACACAAAACTTGCTTGAGGCACCTGCCGTCCCTTTAACTTCAGGTGTTTCTCGTTCATGACATTAAAAAACTGGTTTGAATTGAGGTGATTCATTTGAATGCTGAATTTTATGAATATGTTAAAAAGATGCATTTATATGTAGAGCACCAGAGCAAAAAGATTGCCAAACTGGAGAAGATGGTTCTGGATATGAAGCATGAAATTGCGGTATTGAAAGAACGTCCCCCGGTTCAAGTTGGAAATATCGAGTACAAATTCGACCAGTTGAAAGTTGAAACCCTCGAAGGGACATTGAATATTGGCCTGAACCCGACTGACTTGGAAGGAATTGATGATTTTTCCGTTGATCAAAAAGCGGTCAATGTACCAAATCCCGGCAAGCAGCTATTTAAAAGAACCATCGAAATTGAAACGGCACTTCACCAATATCTCGAAACCGATTTAGAAAGCATTTATCGCGAGGCACAAGAGAAGCTGGGAATCAATGTCGATGATTCCTATTTCACCTTTATAAAAGAAGATATCAAAAAACAGATATCTGGCAGAGTTTCCTCCCATTTACAAGAGAGATCCTCCAATCAAAATGGTACTGTAAACGGCTCTGAGGTGACGGAACAGGTGATTGATCTTCTCAAGCAGGAGATCCAGAATGGAGTGTTCCTTTTCCTTAAGAATCTGCCGGATAACGTAAAGGAAGGTAATGCATAATGAATTTTCAAGTCTATAACCGGGATATTTGTGTTGGAGACATCAGAATCATCGGTGTTTCAAGCTCCTCGTTGTTAATGGTCGGGGATGCAGAAAACATTAATTTGGCAGCTACATTCGATACTCCGGCTGAGTCACTCATTATCGGGCCGTTTGTCCCACTTTCGCCAGAAGTTTGATGATGATGCCAAAGAGAATCGCAATCGTTGATCAAATAAAGATTGACTCCGTTATCTTTTCTTCGGTGTTCCAGATTGGAGACTCTCAGCAAATCCAGGCATTTTCCAGAGCCCTGGCAGTTCAAAGAGAGAAGGAAGAATTTTATGATAATGAAGGTGAATTTAGTGCCTTCCCCATTTTTTCTGAGCCCATCACATTTCAACCGGATGTTGAAACCATTATTAGTTCTACGCACAATATCAACCCTGTTTTAAAGGTCAGAAGTATCAATATACTGGGTGTATCTTCTTCTGCAGTGGTGCATCTTGGGAATAGCTGCAATATTTCGATGGAAGCGAGGGTCAAGCACATCCGGCAACTCCTGCCGCGCCCCGAACAAAATGAATGATGCATGCATATTGTTTTATCAAGGCTGATGGACTCTTAGGCCATTCTCCCTTCGTATATTGACTTTTGGGCAGCGCATTTTTTTATGACTCTGAATTTGGCTTCATAGCCGCAACTTGTTGTGTATATCGCCCAATAGAATAGCAGAAAAGGATGTTTTCAATGCCAGCAATCATAGGTCCAGTCCAAATCTTGAATGTCGGCGGCGGGACGGTACAGTTTGGCGACACACTGTTCATCTCGCCAAAAAGTAATTCAAAAACAGTCGCTGGACAGGGTGGGTTCAACACTGGCGGTTTCATTGTCACAAATAATGGACTTAGCGCCAGCAATGTTCTGGATGCCAACCTGATTGATCAGCCGACTGTAGGAAATAACTAGCGCTTTTTCCGTTTTCGAGCATTTGACTTCGAAATTCTCGGCAGCCTTGTAGAGGGCTGCTTTTTTATCCATTTCAGGAATTTTTGCAGTTCAGGATGTGAGCGGAGCAATTCAATACTATTCAACCCCGCGGCCAGCTCCTCATTTGTGAATAAAGCATGTATCTGTTTGTGGCAAGGAATGCATAGGCTGGCTGTTGGCATGAGCACTCCTCCCATTTCCCTTGGTGTCAGATGATGGACCGTGACCTCGACCTCACTCCTGCCGCATAATTCACAAGTGCTGATATGGCTTTTCTTTGCCATTGAACAATTCCTCCTCTTTCAACTAACCCTGTTGGTAATTTCCCCTTCATGGATTTTCTTAACCGGTGCGTATCTACTCCATACGCTGCAAAAAAAAGGAACCGGTAAGGATTGTGTAAACAATCAACCGGTTCCTTTCATTTAGAGCTGTTCCATTTCCAGAAGATGGCCGCCATCAAAGAAGTATAAATACTTCTCTTCAACCTGCTTTTTCCATACTTGTTGAATCGCCTTTGCATAAAGGCTGATCTGGATTCGATACCGTTCTTCCAGAATCGGTTTTGCCTGTTCGAAACCGCCTTTATAGCGGTCATGGATGCCATCTGTCTTGAAGTCGAGCAGGACTGTCCCTTTCTCATCCTCGAAAATACAGTCGATGACCCCCTGGATAAAAACCGGCTCATTTTCTCCCTGCCAATCAGGGTAAACCTCTTTTGCCGGCAATGAGAGATAAAATGGCACCTCGCGTCTGACCTTGTTTGCTCCAAGGAGCCGCTGACCGATTGCGGTATCAAAAAAGGCAAGAATCCATTTTCGATCGACTGCTTCCTTCTGTTCTGGGAACAGCAGCTCCTTCTCGACCATTTGAACCAGCTGTAATTCAAGGCTGGCTTCTGTAATCGGCCTGGAAAGATCGATATGCTGCATGACCATATGCATCGCGGTTCCCCGTTCTGCCGGTGTGAGCATTTTTTCCTGCATGAACCTTGGCCTGTTGAGGATCGGCTTCGTGAACCGGCGGACGATCTGTGTTCCGCTCTCCTCATCCCTTGTTTCATGGTTTCGCTTCAGCTCGGTTACAGACTGTTTCGAACGGTGATTGGCCGCTTCCTTATAGTGATAATTCCATGAAAGCTGTTCATTGACCTTTTCAGCCAGTTCCGAAACCTGATTTACAGCCTTTCCAGCAGCGACAAGATCCATCAGGCTCTCGCGCTCTTCGTCTTTCTCATCGGCATATGAAACGATTTCCTCTGCGTTAATCGTTTCAATTTTCCATCGGGATGGATGACAGTTAATCTCTTCGTCGAGTGCAGGATGCAGGCTTGCCTGGCTTCCCCTGATTGATTCACAATCTTTATGACGGATCACAGCTGGCCCTATCCAGTCGATATAGCCTGATGCCGATGCCCTTAAATATTCATCAAGGAGCCAGTCCGGATGGCTTGCTTCGTCTTGCCACTTGCTGATCGTTTTGTCTGCGTCCTTCACAGAGCCAATCAGGTAAAGCTTTTCTTTTGCCCGAGTCAAAGCAACATAGAGGACGCGCATCTCTTCGGCAAGCATTTCCATCTTATGCTTGCGTTTGAACGCCAGCTGCGGCAAAGAGGGAAATGAAATTCGCTTCTCTGGATTGATGTACTTTGCGGCAAAACCAAATTCTTTATCAAGCATGTAGAATTTCTTCAAGTCCATCGTATTGAAATTACGGGCAAGTCCCGCGACGAAAACGACTGGGAATTCCAGTCCCTTGCTGCTGTGGATGGTCATGATCCTGACAACATCCTCCTGTTCTCCCAATGCCCTTGCCGCGCCAAGATCATCGCCGCGCTCTCTCATCCGTTCAATGAAGCGCAAAAAGCGGAACAACCCGCGGAAACTCGTTGCTTCATATTGTCTCGCTCGATCATAAAGCGCTCTGAGATTAGCCTGGCGTTGTTTTCCGCCTGGCATCCCCCCTGCAAAATCAAAGAACCTTGTCTCCCTGTATAATTGCCAGATCAAATCCGAAACAGATCCTTGCCTTGCGGTCGTTCTCCATTTTTTCAAGTCTTCAAAGAAACGACTCGTCTTTTCATGGAGGGCTTCATTTTCCGTTGTCGGCTTCTGGAGGCAAAATGCCGTCAACGCCTCATAGAACGAGCCTCTTTTTTGGCTGATCCTGATGATGGCCAGTTCTTCTTCATCCAAGCCGACAATCGGTGACCTCAGTACGGCAGCAAGCGGAATATCTTGATAAGGGTTGTCGATCACTTTCAGCAAAGAAAGCATGACCGCTACCTCTGTCGCCTGGAAATAGCCTGTCGACAGATTCGCGTAAATCGGGATCCCCTGCTGCTTGAATTCCTCCATGATTTGAGGAGCCCACGTCATGGAGCGAAGAAGGATGACAATATCGCGATAATTGACTGGCTTGGATGTTTTCGTTTTTGGATTATACACACCCCTGCGTTCCTCTACCATATCCTTGATATGCTTGGCCATCAGTCTTGCCTCGAGCTGTGATTGTTCTAGGTCTTCAGCGTCGAATTCATTATCAGCAGCCTCATTCTCTTCTGAGGAATCAGAGTCTGATGAAGCGCCTTCTCCCCTATCAATCAACAGCAGCTCGACTGGGAAGGAATCATCCTCCGGATAAGGAGCCCCTTTTTTCAACTCAGCATTATCATCGTAATGGATTTCACCGACTTTCACGCCCATGATCTGCTTGAATAAATAATTGGTGCCGTCCAGTACTTCGCTTCGGCTCCTGAAATTCCTGGCGAGATCAATTTTCAAGCCAGTTCCTTCACCCTCAGCTGTGAACCTGTTGTATTTTCCGAGGAAAAGGTTTGGCTCAGCAAGACGGAATTTGTAGATTGATTGTTTAACGTCCCCAACCATGAACAGGTTCCCGGCTGCTTCTCCTTCTGCCGTCACCAGCTGGAGAATGGCTTCCTGGACCATATTCGTGTCCTGGTATTCATCTACCAGCACTTCCTTGAATTTATTGCGGTAGGCCAGTGCAGCTTCGGAAGGCGATGCAAGTGGACCACTTTCCTCATCGCTTTTTACAGTCAGTATCTCTAGTGTGTAATGTTCGAGGTCTGAAAAATCCACTAGACCACGTTCCTGCTTCACTTCTCCAAACCTGCGCGAGAATTCTTTCACGAGGTCGATCAGCACCGCGATCAACGGCTGCATTTCCTGCATATCCTTCAGGAAGCTTTCTGGCTTCCTGGAAAAGAGTTCGCTTCTTAAATCCTGGACAATTTTCTTTGCCCGGTCCCGGAGCTTGGCCGCCTTATCGACGAGATCCTTGTTGTAATCATCGCCTCGGCATGTCTTTGCCCTGCCGAAATTGGCAAGCTGGATCGCTTCAAACAGCTCTCCCCAGGATTGTTCACCGGCAGCCAGCAATGTATCGATCACATGAAGATCTTCTGTAAAATTGACAGCCCTTGGTGCAGGTCCGCCCGGCATCCTGGAGATGTCGAGCGCTTTTTCAAGAAGCTGTTTCGCTCCCTGGAGCTGCAGCTCGATATCTGAGATAAGCACTTTCATGAACGGCAGGTGCTCTATTGCAGTACTGCCTGCTGCTTCGTACATGGACACAATGGAATCAAGATAATCATCAGGAGAAGGATTGGATCTGGCAAAATCAAACAGGTCAGCGATGATATCCTTCAACCCTTCATCACTGCGGTCATTCGTGAATGCATCCACCAGATTGAAAAATGGCTGATTATCTGCTTTGCCGTATTCTTCTTCAAAAAGATCCTCAATCACTTCGTCCCGCAAAAGCTGACCCTCGGTTTCATCCGCGATCCTGAAGCCAGGATCGACATCGATCAGATAATAATATTTCCTGATGACTTCAAGGCAAAAAGAATGAAGCGTTGAAATCGACGCTCGATTCAACAGGCTTAGCTGCTTTTTCAAATGTGTCGAATCAGGGTTGCTGTCGATGGCTTTTTCAAGTGCTTCACCAATTCTGTGACGCATTTCAGCCGCAGAAGCATTCGTGAATGTTACGACGAGCAGCTCATCGACGTCAATCGGATTGTTCTCCGAAGTGATTTTCCTGATGATCCGCTCGACAAGGACAGCCGTTTTTCCGGATCCAGCCGCAGCAGCGACAAGGATATCCTGTCCGGAAGCCATAATTGCCTTCCACTGATCTTCCGTCCAGGTCGCCCCTTCCGGTACAGGCGGTATATTCATTTTAGCCAAGGTCCTCTTCCTCCTCTCCAATTGATGACAGAATGTCCAGCTTCTTGATCTCCTCAAGTCTGGAAGAATCGATTGCCAGCGCATCATTGACTTTCAGGCTTTCGTCTTCTCTCAGTGACTGCAGCAGGTCTTCCTTTTTAATGATAGGAAGCTTCCTGAAGTCATTTGATTCAACAGCCTGGTCAAATTGGCATACTGGCTTGAACGAGCAGAAGGTACATGGTGCCCGGTCTTTGAGTTTGTACGGAGCAACATCAACGATCCCGCTGACAATCCTGTTCCCTGTCTCCACATACTTATGGCGCACAAATTGCCGTAAGTGGTCAAAATCCTCGCGGCTGGCAACCTTCGAGCTCTTCAGCAGACTTCCGTCCTTTTTGAAACCTGCAGAGATGATCTGTGAACTGCCCGTATCGAGTCCCTTGTCCATCATCCGGATGACATTTTCATCACTGAGCAGCAATCCGTTCATTTTAAAACGTTTGAGGATTTCCTCTTCAATTTCATCGAGCGTCAGCATTTTCGAAGCATTGACGATCGGGTTGTGCACATGGAAATAGAGCACACCTGCAGGGTCCGCCTGTTTACCGACAAGCAGCGGTGAATGGGTGATAATGATATCCAGGTAGGTGAGCATCTGAAGCGCCACACCGTAATAAACCTCTGTCAGATTGACATCCTTCACGCTTGATTTGTAATCAATCACTCTCAGGTATACACCCTGGTCGTCCTCCGCTTTATCGACACGGTCGATCCGGCCCATCAGCTCCATCTTCGTGCCATTTTTTAGTGAGAAGCCGAGCGGAGGCAGTTTCCCCTGCCGGCCGAAGCCAAGTTCCAGACCGACTGGCGAGAATCCGCTGACTTTTGCATGCTCACTCAACACGAGAGATGCGCGGCTGATGATGTTCTGGAGTTTTTGCCTGATATAATGATGCCTGTTCGAGCTCAGCAAGATTTCATTCTGCAGTTTTGGAGCAAGCTTTTGCACAGCATCCCTTGCCAATTCTTCAGCCTGTGCCCTTGTAAGCTGTGCCCAGCTAAGGTTCTGCTCCATCACCGTCTCAGCGATTTCCTTCAGTGCCGCGTGGAAAAGATCGCCGATATCCGGAGCCTCAAGCCGGAATATCTGGCGGTCGCGAAGCTTCAAGCCATGCTGGACATAATGTGAGAATGGACAGCTGTTGAATAGTTCCATCCTGGACACACTAGCCTGGATTTCTTCGCCATACAATTCCTTCGTGACAGATTCCGGCAGCTGTTTCGTCCTGTTTTCATAAAACAGGCTGGAAAGAACTTTCCGGGCTGTATCTGCCCAGCGATGATTTTTCATATAATAATCGTACACATCCCACCAGAAATCATAGACAGGATAATTCCGCTTCTTCAGCTGAAGCTGAGATGTCAGATAGGACAGTGCAATGTTTTCACCAGCAGCATATTCAAGCTGCTCTGCTTCCGGCAATTCCGAAGGATCTGGCAGGAAGAAATGCGTCTGATGTCCTGGAAACAAATCTGAAATCCGCTTGATGAAGGAAGAAGGCATCAAGGCTTTCCCCTCTTCATTGGCAATCGGATAGCTGATATAAAGCTGTTCCGAAGGCGTCACAAAAGCCTTATAAGCCGTAAAACTCTCATCCAGCAGCTTTGTACGGCTGCTCGGAGCAAGTTTCAGGCCTTTCGATTGCAAAAGCTCGCGGTCGTCATCCGCAAATATTCCTTCCTCGGTCATCTTGGCAGGAAGAATTCCTTCGTTCACGCCAATGACAAAAGCAACCTTCACATCAGCAAGCCTTGTTTTTTCGATGTCGGCAATCAGTACCTGGTCAATCGCCGGAGGAATCAGCGAAAACCTGAGTGACTCAAAACCAGTATCGAGGACCGAAACGAATTGCTTCGGTGCTACCTTGCTGTCACCCAGCATTTCGACGAACTGGTCAAGGAGATTGATCACGGCATTCCAGGCTTGTTCATGCTCCCTTGCCTCGATCAGCCTTCCTTCCTGCTCGGCATATATTCTCCATGCTTCGAGTTTCGCCGGAATATCCAGCTCCTCCAGGAAAAGATAGACCGCTTCAGAAAGCTTTCTTCCTGTGTCCGCTCGTTTCAGGCGGCGTGCCATTCGCAGAAGCGGAGCAGCAATTAACTGCTTCAGGTCATTCAGTTCCTGTTCGGTCTTCTTCTCAGCATCCGTCTGGGCCACACTGTCATACTCGAGCCCGCGGATTCTCCGGTATTTCCAGCGGTCTTTTTTTGTCCATTTATCTCCCTGGATCCCATATGCAAGCACATAATTCTCCAGGACATCCATCTGTTCGCGCATCCTGTTCAGGTCAGCACCCTCTGGGAACAGCAGGTCTGTCTTTACAGCCCGGAAAATCGGCTCATACCGCCAGTTCCCCAGGACCGTCTCCAGGCTTGAACGGACAAGCTCAATCAATGGATGGTGGAGCATATTCCGTTTCTGGTCGATAAAGAATGGAAGTCCGTAGTCTTCAAAAATGGTTTCCAGAACTTCTCGGTATTCGCTTCCCCTCATTAAGACAGCAATATCGCGATAGTGGTATCCATCATTCCGTACCAGACCAATGATCTTTCTGGCAACCCCTTCAAGCTCGGCACGTCTGTTGGCTGCCTGTGCGATATGGATCGACGTCTCGCCTGAATACGGAACAGCCGGCCTTGAATCGAATTCCCTTTCAAGATGCATCAGGGATTCATCCTGCCAGCGCCGCTGTTCAGACAGCACGACATTATCTTCAAGCACATAGCCTTTTGACCGGATCATTTCGTAAAGTGTTTGGCAGGTCTCACCTGTCTGCCTGAATAAATGAAGTTCGTCAGGCTGTTCATGCTTGAAATCCCTGTCAACCGGCAGAGCAATCGTCACTCTTTTAGAGGAGGCAATCAGCTGGTCAATGATCATCAGTTCAAGCGGTGTGAAGCTGTAAAAACCGTCAATATATACTTCCGCATTTTTCAGATAGTCAGAAGCCGGGATTTTCTCGGCAAGCAGCTTGAAATAATCCTCGGAATCTATATATTTACCAAACAATTCATCCTCGAATTCGCGATATACGAGCTCCAGGTCATGGATCTTATCTTGTAATGCCTTGTTTCCTCCGGAGCCTTCAGCCATTTTCCCGGCAAGTTCATCCGGATTGATGGCATAGCGTTTGAACTCGATCAGCATTTGTTCCATCTGCTGGATAAAACCATTTTTCTCCGCAGCTTTCTGGAAGATTTTTAGGTCCTCTTTTTTGTCTTCAATGATTTTGCGGATCATCATACTGACCCCGACGCTGTCCAAATGCTGGCGTGTGAATCCTCCCGTTTCCTGAAGCACTCTCCATGCCAGGCGCGGAAAGCTGAATACCTGCGCCCTGATCATTCCCCCAAGGTCTGGGTCTGTGGATAATCTGTATTCTGACAGGAAAGACATTTGTTCCGGAACAAGATAGACAACCGGATCCCCCTGAGGTTCGGAAACAAGCCTGTCCTTCATTTCCTTCATGATCAGCTCGGTTTTCCCGCTCCCCGAGCGCCCCAGTACTAAACGTACAGACATCTGACTTCCCCTTTCTTCTAGTAAAATAACAATCTTCCAGGCTTAACTTCATTGTTTTCACGACGTGCGCGGTACCTGCTTCTTATTCGTAAGGCCGCAGGCACTTTCGTTTATCCGAGTACGATGTTCAAAAAAGCAAATCTGCCACCTGCTAAAATCGAAAAAGGCGCTTCTCTCCCATGCGCCTTTTGTCTGCCAAACAATTGTTCTGTATGTATATCATTATACCTTTTTTACTGGCTGATTTGGAAGCAAAGAGCCCGTTAATTTTTCCCACTTCCCAGGTGCAAATGAACAACCTTCATCGGACTGGGCAGCTGCATATATTGTAGGTGGCAGGTGATAAAAATGAAATCGTTAAGCTTTTTTCAAAAGGCTTCCATCCTACTGATGCTGTGCGCCATCATGGTCGCCAGCAATATTTATACACTGATCCCCGTTTATTCGGTGCTATCGAATAGTCTTGGAATACCTGAATCGCATGTTGTCCTCGCGGGCGGGCTGTTCACCTTTCTTTATGCCTGTGGCCTGCTCTCGTTCGGTCCGGTATCGGATTATACTGGCCGAAGGAGAATCCTGGTGTTCGGTTTGCTGGCCTCGGCTATTGCCACATGTGCTGTCGGCTTTTCTGCCGGCTCCATCAGTCTGTGGATCACTCGCTCTCTGCAGGGATTGACTCTGGCTACTTTTGCTTCCGTTGCCTTTGCCTATTCATACGATCTGTTCACCACCCGGCAGAGAACCATCCTTGTGGTCCTGATCAACACTGGCTTTTTGATTGCCGGCATCTTCGGCCAGGTCGCCAGCGCCTTTCTGGCTGAAAGTTTCTCCTGGAATGCCGTCTTCTATTTCTTTGCTGCCGTTTATTTAATTCTGTTTACTTTCGCGTTTTTCCTGCTGAAAGAATCGCCGTTACAGCCTGTCGAACGAAAACCGCTGGGGACGATTTTTTTTCAATTATTAAAAGAGCCGGTGCTGATGAAGTGTTATACCATCACCTTTTCGCTCCTGTTTGCGATCATCGCCTTCTATGATGCGATTGGCCGTTTCTTTTCCGGACCAGCATCTGATCTTTTGCTGATCCGCCTCGTAGGATTGATCGGTGCTATCCTTTCACTTTTCACCGGAACATTGATGGACAGGTGGGGCGCGCTAAAGACGCTGATGTTCGGGCTGGCAATTGGCTCCACAAGCGCGTTCACCCTGCTATTCCTGCACACAACCAGTTCCCTGATCATTCTTTCCATCTTTTTTGTTTCATCCATCTCACTAGTCATCCCTACGGTCATTACACTGATTGGATTCTACGGCAGCAGTCAACGGGCAAAGGCACTGTCGCTTTATTCGTTCATCCTCCTGACCGGTGCAAGCCTTGCTCCCCCAATCGCAGCTCTTTTACCGTTTCACGGAGTCATGCTGTTACTATCGCTCTTGTTCCTTTTCAATATTATTTTATGTGTTTTTGTAAAAGAAAAAGCATTCCAGTCAGCGAATGCCGGCTGAAATGCTTTTGATTGGTGATCTGATCGCAGAAAGTGTGGTTTATTCCGGTAGATTCCTTTGCTGTTAACTCGGAAAGTCTTTCTTTCAAATAAAATAAAATGCCTTTTTCAGCTGACTGGCTTCTGATTTTTACTGGCCATTTCCTTTAACTGCTTTTTGTCGATTTTTCCGACATGCGTTTTAGGCATCTGGGTGATAAAGTGGATCTGTTTCGGTACTTTATAGCCAGCCAGCTTTTTTCGGCAATATTCCTTTACTTCATCTCCGCTTAACACTGCTTCTTTTTCAAGGACAATGAATGCCGTCACTGCTTCACCCCATTTTTCATCGTGAACACCGACCACCGCTGCTTCCCGGATGGAAGGATGTGAACTCAGCCAGTGCTCGATTTCAAGGGGATAGACATTTTCTCCGCCTGTGATGATCATTTCCTTTTTCCTGCCGACGATATAGAAATAGCCTTCTTCATCCTGTCTGGCAAGGTCGCCGGTGTGAAGCCACCCGTCCTTCCAGGCATTTTCGGTCGCGCTGTCATTTTTCCAATAATACGAGAAGGCATGCTTGCCCCGGATCGCCAGTTCGCCGATCTCTCCTGCTGGCGCTTCGGTGCCGTCGTCTCTGATGACCTTGATCGAGGTGAATAACATCGGTTTGCCGACCGAACCTCTTTTCACATCCGCATCTGAAGGATTGATGAAAAAATTATTCGGACCAGCCTCCGTCAGGCCGTATCCCTCTTTGAAGGCCAGGCCTTTCTGTTTATAAGCTTCATAGATATCCAGCGGGCACGGAGCCCCTCCGGATAAAAATAATTTCATATCCGTGAATTCCGCATGCTGGAACTCTTCTGACTTTACCAGCATGTGGTGCATCGTCGGCACAAACAAGACGATCGTGCACTTATGCCTGTTCAAATGTCCCACCGCTTTTTCAGGAGTAAAATCATCCGCCAGCACGACCGTCCCACCTGCCATCAGGATCGGGATCGACAATGCATTCAGACCGCCTGTATGAAACAAAGGCAAGTAGGTAATCGTCTTGTCCTCTTCAGTCAGATTCCAGCTCGCGATGGTCGAAATGCTGTTCCAGATGATCGCTCGATGTGACAGAACAGCACCTTTTGGCTTTCCGGTCGTCCCCCCGGTATAAATCATCGCCAGCGGGTCTTCCTCATTCAGATCGACAGGCTGGATTTGCTTCTGACCAGTAATCAAATCCTGATAGTGTGAACCATCGATCTGGATGCACTCGCCGGCTTGATCCCAGACCATCGTCACTTCTTTTGTGAATTTTGAATGGAACGCCAGCAGCGCGGGCTCACTGTCTTGTATGATAAAGGCCAATTCATCCACAGATAGCCTCCAGTTCAACGGCACAAATATAGCTCCAATCTTCCCACAGGCGAACAATAAATCGAAATAACTTACTCCATTCGGCGCAAGCAATGCAATCCTGTATCCTTTTTTGACACCCTTTTCCTGCAGCCATACCGCGATCGCCTTGGCTCGTTCATTGACTTCTCCGAACGACCATTCCTGACCTGTACCGGCATCAGCAATCGCAGCAGCGTCCGGTGTCAATCTCGCTCTTGATTCAAGCCAATCGAGCTCCCACCTCACCGCAATCTCTCCCTCTCTCGACGTGATGGGTTTATTTTAAAGATTGGGAGTTACAGGATAGTTACATTCAATGCAAAAAAACACCACAGCCTGGATGGCCATGGTGTTCGGTTCGTCTATTTAATTAACTCTTCTTCTGATAAGATGCCCATATTTCTCACATGATTCTTTGCCTCGGCATCGCCAAGTCTGTACACCATTGCGTAAATCTCCTTCAAGGCCATGTCATATTCCGCATGTTCCCGATCCGGATCCTGGAAAGGGTGCAGATGGGAGTTCCCGTAAGTCGCCCAGTCCGCTTTATAGTTCGCTTCCAGATACTCACGCATGTCCTTGATTTCCTCTCCTGTCGCGATCAACGTGAAGAAATGGCCCTCCTGATCTGCTGGAGTATCCAGCACCTCGCCGCTTTCTATATTAAAGTAATACTTCTGTTTTTGCTCTTCCATGTACAGCACCTCAATCTTTTTTTATACCATTTACCACTTTTGGAGGGAAGTTAACCATTAATTATAGGTGGGGTGCATGTAAAAGCCACTATAACAAATTTCCTAAGATAATTTTGGCTCATTTTAGAGGGCTATGGATGTTTTCATAGCAGTTGGTTTGATTTTAATACTAATTGGATTGATTTAAATGCCGGTTGGGTGACGTTCTGCCGGTTGGAGAAGTTTTTTAACTGATTTTTTTCGGCTGATTTGAATTTATTCCCGGCTAGCTTGATTTTATCTCCAGTTGGCTTAATTTTATCTCCGGTTGGAAGAGATTTATCTCCAGTTGGCTTAATTTTATCTCCGGTTAGTTTAGATTTATATCCGGTGGCTCAAAATCAATCCAGGTCTGTAAATCATACTCCCCTGTTGGCTGCATTTTCATGGTTAAAAAAGATTTAATCCCCGTTACAGGCGTTTTATTCCTCGTTGAAAAAGGTTTATTCCTCGTTGGATTAGTTTTAATCCCCGTTAGAACAGATTTAATCCCCGTTGCCCCTAACCCCAAAATAAAAAAGCGCAGCAAGTGCGCTTTTTCAAGCATTACATCATGATTCCGCCATCTACATGGAGGGTGGTGCCATTCACATATTTCGATTCATCTGAGGCCAGGAAGAGGTAGGCATTTGCGATATCTTCTGGCAAGCCCAGTCTGCCGAGCGGCACGAGCATTTTCATTTGCTCGATCACTTTATCCGGTACTTTGGCTGTCATGCCGGTCTCTATGAATCCTGGAGCGACGGCATTGACATTGATTCCTTTGCGGCCGAGCTCTTTTGCCCAGGTTTTCGTCATTCCGACGACACCTGCTTTTGTTGCTGCGTAGTTGGTCTGGCCGACATTGCCGTATATGCCGGAAACGGAAGATGTATTGATGATTCTTCCTGATCCCTGCTGGACCATCGCCGGGACAACGGCCTGGGCGCAATGGAAAACACCTGTCAGGTTGACATCAACAACCTTCTGGAAATCCTCGGCAGCAAGCTTGTGCAGCATTCCGTCCCTTGTGATCCCTGCATTATTTACAAGAATATCAATCTTGCCAAAATGACTGAGAACTTCCTTTACCATGTCATCCACGCTATCCTTATCAGCGACGTTCACCTGGAAAAAGGCTGCATCATAGCCTTCTGCTTTAAGCTCGGCTGCGCGCTGTGATCCTGTTTCCTCATCAAAATCTGCCATTGCCACCCGTGCGCCTTCACGGGCAAAAGTTTTCGCTGCGGCAAGGCCAATTCCATTTGCCGCTCCGGTAATGATCGCTACTTTATCCTGCAATCTCATAAAAACACCTTCCTATTCTGCTAAAAATCCCTCGATATGCTTTAACAGCTGGTCCAGATCATCCACAAGTGGAGAGTGGCCGCAATTTTTCAACTCTGCAAATCTTGCACGACCTGCAAAGTCCTCGACAATTTCGTCAGCCATCTTGCTTGTGACAACGAGGTCGCGGTCGCCGCGGAGGACAAGGACCGGAATCTGGATATCCTTCACCTGATCTGTTCCCATCCCCAGACCGTTATCGACACCACTGATATTGAAACTGTTGAGAGAATGATAGACCTCAGCCAGATTTCGCTGTGTCAGCATATCATCGACATACTCTTCATAATGTGCCGCTTCCGGCTGACGCTCGGTATAAATCAACATATTCCACATTGCCTTTAAAAATCCTCTATTCTGCTCGTCGTAGGCTGTCTGGACAGCAATCGTTTTTCCAGTATCCGCCTTAACATCCTCATACGTCATAAGTCGATTGTCCAGATCAGGCAAGCCTTCCGGACTTGTGCCGAAGAACGGGTAGCCTCTCGTTGACGCAGATGCCAGCAGCACAAGTTTCTCGCAATAGCCAGGATAATCAGCAGCAAACTGCATTCCTACCGCACCACCGGTCGACCAGCCAACGAGTGCAAAATCCTTTAAGCCAATTTCGTCGACAAACAGCTTTACATCATCGGAAAAATCCTTGATCGACATGATGGGCTTATAATAACTCGAGCCTCCGAATCCCCTCAGGTCCATCGCATAAATTTTATACTCAGGATCCATCTGATCAATCAGCACATCCCAATGCTTCGACGATGTCATGTTTCCATGGATCAGCAGCACGTTTTTCACGCCGCCGTTCCGTTCCCGATAAGTAATGCTTTCGCCGTTTGGCAAATCAACCTTTTTCAATTCGACAGCCGTTCTCTCCATTCAAGCTTCACCCTTCCCCCAGCGTATAGTCGTTGCTCCCCATGCATAGCCTATTCCTGCACTTACAAGGACTACAATATCCCCGTCCTTCAGCTTTCCTGCCTTTTCAGCCAGTTCCAGCGACAGGATCTGGTCAATCTGGCCGATATGTCCATAGTTTTCGAGATAAATAGAATTTGATTCACCTAGTCCTAATTCCTGTAAAACAAACTGGTGCGCGGAACGCTTCATATGCAGCATCGCAATGTATGAAATATCTTTTTCTGAAAAACCGCTTTTTTCCACAGACCGGCGGATGACCTTCAGGAAGTTGGCCATCGACTTTTTCTCCAGCCTTTCTTTCATTCCCTGAGGATCAAGCACATCAAGCTGGTAATGACCCTGTTCCAGATTCTCTGCTGAAAGCGGATTTTTTGTTCCCCCGGCAACCACGACGACATCCTCGGAAAAAGACCCATCAGTGATCATTTCTGTTTCGAACAGCAGGTTTTCCTGATGGCCCTTTTTCAGTAAAATCGCCCCGCCGCCTGCCCCGAGATTGTACATGAACCGGGTCCTCGGATTCTGGTAATCGATGAAATCCCCGTTCCGGTAGCCGCCAGCCAGCAGAACCGTTTGGATATCAGGGTCTGACAGCATCATGCCCCTGGCAAGTTTCATTGCCATGACTGTCGTACCGCAACGCACTGCTGTATCAAATGCCCAGGCATTATGGGCGCCGATTTCTTCCTGAAGCTTGATTCCGGCAGTCCATAATGGATACTCCTTGTATTCCTCACCAATATAGATCACCAGATCGATCTCCATCGGGTCGATCCCCGCTTTTTCAATCGCCGTCTTTGCAGCCCTGATTCCCATCTCACATGTATGGTCTTCCGGACCGGGAACAGGCTTTTTCTTGATTCCCATTTTTTCTTCCACAACCCTTTCCGGAATTCCTGCTGCTCGGGCAATTTCCGCTCCTGTTATATATGTTTCCGGAAGATAGATTCCTGTGCTGACGATCCCGATTTGCACGTTTTCAGCCCTCCTTGCAAATGGCTCATTCTCTCCCTGTAAAAACTAGCACTCTCCTACAATTTCCTTGATATAGGCCATTGCCTCATCGATCGATTGAAACAAGGCTTCTTTTTCATCCTGCACATGGGTGACCTTGACCCGCCAATATTTTCTGCCGCTCTCGATTTCAATGTCTGCTAGCTGGAAGCGGAGTACAAAAGAGGTGACTTGCTGCATCTCCATCATGACTCGCCCTGACTGACGGCATCCGAATTTAAGGAAGCAGGCTCTTTCTTTTTCCTGCTGAATTTCAATTTCTTTAGGGAACCGACAATCCCCATCGGGAAGAACATGACGGCCAGAATATAAATGATTCCAAAGAAAATGATCCATCTTTCAAAGATCCAGTGAACCTTTGCCAGCTCTGTCAGCCAGTGGTGGGAGAATTCGATGATCCCGGCTCCTATGATGGCACCTACCAGCGTTCCGACTCCGCCGATGATTGTCATCAGCAAGGCGTCGAGAGTGATATCCATCGTGAATACACTCGTATTGACAAACCTGAGGGAGACGGCATACAAAATTCCTGCAATCCCTGCAATCACTCCGGACACCACACTTGCAATGACCTTATACTGCAGGACGCTGTATCCCAGTGACTCTGTTCTCTGCTCATTTTCCCGGATTGCCTGAAGCACTTTTCCAAGCGGAGAGTTCGTGAACCTTTTCATTAAAATGAACACAATCACCATGGATCCAAGGCAAATCAGGTAAAAATCTGTCCGGTCCTTTAAAAAGTCCGGTACCCTGAAGGTGAATCCATCATTTCCATACGTGACTTTCCGCCATTTTTCAGCAAGCACGAGGAACAGCCCGGAAAAGGCCAGCGTCAGCATGGCGTAAAAATGGCTTTTCAGCCTCAGCGTTAGCAGGCCGACAAAATAACTGACAAGCGCTGTCAGTAAAATCGTGACCAGTACCGCCAGCAAAAAATAGCTCGTTTCCGGTTCGAATCTTTTCATGAAGACACCCACAGTGTAAGCTCCGATCCCGAAAAACATTGCATGCCCGAAGGAGACGATGCCCGTGTATCCAAGCAGGATGTCATAGCTCATCGCAAGCACGGCAAAAATGAAAACCTGGGAGAGCAGGATGAGCATGCTCCTTGAGTCATAGACAAAAGGGAGAACAGCCAAAAACACGGCAGCCAGTAAATAGAATATGTTCATGCGATTTGAAAACATTTTTGTCATTTCCGCTTCACCCCTTTGCCCCGAACAAGCCCTGAGGCCTGAAAATCAGCACGACTGCCATCAGCAGCATGTTCGCAGCCAGTGCCAGATCCGGTACATAATAGGCCATGAAAGAACCCGACAGTCCGACTAAAATCGCCGCCATCACCGAGCCAGTAAAGCTGCCCATGCCGCCGATGACGACAACGATGAACGCGAGGATGGCAAACTCCATGCCCATATCGGCATAAATCACGCCAGAATAGGGACCGAGCAGCATTCCGCCGAGTGACGCCATGCCTGCCCCGATCATAAATACAAACATAAAGACCTTCTGAATGTTGATTCCCAGCGATTGGACCATTTCTTTGTTCATGACACCCGCACGACAACGAGACCAATCTTTGTCTTTTTCAGCAAATATTGGACGGCAAGGAAAACAGCGAACCCGACGGCAATGATGAAAACACGGTATTTGATGATGATAATTCCGCCAAACTCCCAGCTGCCAGACAGATAATCAGGCGTGGCTGCTGAAATCTGGTTCGGTCCCCAGACGACTTTTAACATTTCGGATAAAACAAGCATCAAACCGAGCGTGATCAAAATTTGCTGTACGTGATTGCCATATACCGGCTTGATGATCCACCGCTCCGTAACGATTCCAAGAATCATGCCCGTAAGGATGGCACCGATGATCCCGGCAAAAAAGCTGCCGGTCGAGGTATAAATCCAAATCCCGCTGTAGGCTCCCCAGGCAAACAAGCCGCCGTGGGCAAAGTTAAGCACATCCATCAGGCCAAAAATCAAAGTGAGACCGGCTGCCAGAAGGAAGATCAGCATTCCTGTGGCAAGGCCGTTAAGGCTCAGGTTAATCAAAACGTCCACACTTGCTTCCCCCTTTCTCAGGCAATCCCGAGATACTTCCTTCTCATTTCTTCATCCTCCCGCAGAACATTCATCGAGCCGTTCGAAACCGTCCTGCCATCATCAATGATGTAGAAGCTGTCTCCGATCGTGCTGGCCATCATGAAATTCTGCTCCACGAGGATGATGGTCGTTTTTTCTTTCATTTGCTGGATCGATTCCATGACCTTCTCAACGACAATGGGGGCAAGGCCCTTGCTTGGCTCATCAATCAGCAGCAATTCATTGTCATTGACATAGGCCCTAGCGATCGACAGCATTTGTTTTTGCCCTCCGCTCAGCAGTCCGCCTGGCTTGTTCCAAAACTTTTTCAAGTCAGGGAACAGATCCAGTATCCAGTCAAGACGCTGCCTGGTCTCATCATTTTCTTTCTTGACTGCCACCTTGATGTTCTCTTCGACGGTCAGGTCAGCAAAAATCCCCTGGTCTTCCGGCACATATCCGATCCCTTTATTGGCGATTGAGTAGGTTGGCAGGCTCTTGATTTCCTCACCTTTAAATAAAACAGATCCTTTGGCAGCCGGATTCAATCCCATGATGGTCCTGAGAGTCGTTGTCTTCCCGGCGCCATTACGGCCAAGAAGTACTGTCACTTCCCCCTTCGGTACCTCAAAAGATACTCCTTGAAGGATATGGTACTGGCCGATGAATGTTTGTATTTGATCAAGCTTTAGCAGCGTGCTCACTATGCAACCCTCCCAAATATGCAGACTGGACTGTCTCATTTTTCATGATTTCTTCAGGAGTTCCGTCAGCAAGCAAGGCGCCGTTGAACAACACCATGATCGTATCAGAGAGATCCATGATCATATCCATCTTGTGCTCGATCAATATAATCGTCCTGTCGCCCCGTTGTTTGATTTTACGGATGACGTCAAGAATGGCCGGCACCTCTTCAAGTGACATTCCCGCTGTAGGTTCATCAAGCAAGAGCACTTCTGTGTTCAAAGCAAGCAGCATCGCGATCTCAAGCTTTCTTTTTTCCCCATGGGCAAGATTCCTCGCAAGTGCATCCTTCCTGTCATCCAACAGCACAAGCTTTAGCCACTCCTCTGCCTGCTCCTCGAATTTATGATAGGATCGGAAGTGTTTAAGCATTTGATAGCGGATTCCCTCATGCGATTGGACCGCAAGCCGGACATTTTCCATCACCGTCAGGTTTGGAAAGACATTGGTGATCTGGAAGGAGCGCCCGATTCCGGCCCTCGTCCTTTTGGTCGGTGACAGCCTGGTAATCTCACTGCCCTTAAAGAAGACCTGTCCTTCGGTCGGAGTGAGCTGGCCGCTCAACAGGTTAAAGAAAGTCGTCTTTCCCGCGCCGTTTGGCCCGATGATCGATTTGAAATGGTTAGGGGGTACCGAGATGCTGACAGAGTCCACCGCGGTATGGCCGCCAAATGTTATGCTAAGATCTTTTGTTTCCAGAATTGCCGCCATGCTTTCGTTCACCACCCTTAGAATATTGGAGTAAAAGCATAATGAACTCCGGCTGATTTACCGAAGTTCATTATGTTACTTTTAAAATCGAAAGTGTAAAATTCACTTCAAGAATTGGCCAGCTCCAGCGCCTAGCCCCTCGAGACGCTTCGGTCCGCCCAATGAAGTCAAAAAGCGACTTCACCGGTCGGCCCTCCAGCGCTTGTCGGGGCTGACCAAGGGGCTTCCGCTTTTCTGATTAGTTCCGTACCGGAGGAGCTGTTTCTTCCGGTGACAGTTCACGGATCAGGACTGGAACTGGATAGTTGACTCCATCCTTTTTCTCCAGCTTGATGGCGTATAATGCCTGGAGTGCCTGATGGTCCTCTTCACGGAATGTCATCTTGCCCTTCGGAGTGTCAAAACTCATGCCTTCCATGGTTTTGATCAGTTTCTTGGAGTCCGCGTCGCCTTCGGTTTTCTTCAACGCTTCTACGATTGCCATCGCAGCTGTCATGCCTCCTGGAGTGAACAGATCAGGCAGTTCGCCATTAAAGCGTTTTTTATGTTCGTCCACGAGCCATTTATTGATGTCATTTTGCGGAAGATCATGATAATAAACAGTGAAGCCTTCCATGCCAATCAGTGGTTCCATAGTTGAAAGGGCAGCGATATCAGGAGCACCGGTGGAAATTTTGATGCCTTTTTCCTGAACCTTCATGTCAGCAATCTGGTTCCACGGTGAGTTGGCGCCAGCCCAGACGACGAATAAGTAATCCGGCTTCTGGTCGATGATTTTCTGGATGTTCGATGTAAAGTCCGTTGCAGCCGGATCTGCATATTCTTCATGGATGATTTCAGCGCCCAGTTTTTCTGCTGCTTCCTTGAAAGCCGAGACGCCATCACGGCCAAATGAATAATCCGGTGCCAGAGTGGCGATTTTCACGCCTTTCTTGGCAATTGCCGCAGCACCCGCTACAGCATCCTGTGAAGAGTTCCGCGCTGTACGGAAAATATATTCATTGAATTCGGAACCGGTAATGCTGTCTGCCACTGCAGGTTCTACAATCATGATCTTTTCATATTCCTCAGCCAACGGCAGGACTGCTAGTGTGTCACCAGAGCTTGATGAACCGACAAGGAAATCCACTTCATCCTCTTCAAGCAGCTTTGTCGCTTTCTGGACAGCTACCTCTGGTTTGGTTTCTGTATCTTCGACAATGAATTGAATTTTACGGCCGGCTACTTCATTGGTTCCGTCAGTAGCATATTCCAGACCAAGCTCGAACCCGCGGAGTGTCTGCTTGCCATAAGCCTCAAGCCCTCCTGTTTGCGAAGCCAGAACACCGATTTTGATCGGTTCCGTGTTTTTCGGTTCATCCTTCCCTTCTTTTCCATCTGTTCCACTTGACTTCTCCGTTCCCGATCCGCTACAGGCACTCGTAAACAACAGGACCAAGATCAGCATAAAAGATAAAGCAAAATTCCGTTTACCCGCTTTCATTTCCTCTCCCCCTTTAAAAGTGGTGCATCAAAGCCGCAAGCTTTGACATCATCTTAAAAAATTGCAGTTACAAATGAGTTACAGCAGATTTGAAAAATATGAAACTATCCAGAGATTTTTCCGTATAAGAATATACATACTTAAAGGGGGACAACTTCAATGGATTCTATATTCTGGTTTCTTATCATCCTTTTCGGTCTGCCATTGCTCATCACAACAGGCATCATGACACCGATTCAATATAGGTACATAAAAAGTATGGAAGATTCAAAGAAAAGGAGAAAGCAAACCCAGAGTGAAATGTATGAGGAAATGCCTGTCCAGGAAGAAGTCCTGCACCTGAACCTGCAGTCGAATCCGTTGTTTCTGCCGGCCAATATTATCGCGGGAATCATTTATAAAATCAGGCACCGATAAAAGATTTATCTATTGGAAGTTTCAAATAAAAAAGTATCCCCTCCTATTTTTATGGCGATAATTGGACTAAATGCCTAAAAATACGGAGGGGATTTTTTATGGAAGCTATCTATTTGATTAATGAACAGATTCATATAAATGGATGTACCAGGGATGAGAGCTTTGAAATCCAGCAAAATGCCCTGGCTGATTTTATTCAAAAAGAAAGAGTAGAGCCGGTAAAACTGAATCCATTTCAGCTGTATGAACATTATACAATCCCCCATGCCCTGCTCTATGACTTGCAGTTCCACAAAAGGCAGATTGATTGCCTGCTGATGTATTCAGATCAGTCAATCAATGACTTTGCCATAACCTATCCTGCTAGATGGCTGATGCTGAAAAGTTATTTTGACAGGGTCCTAACAGTTGTATAATCAGAACCTCTGCTTATGAGGTCACGCATTCGTTCCCTCAATGATCATGTCATACATATGCCTGGTCGGTTCTAGGGGAGTGACACCCAGCTCTTCCTCCAGCACCTCGCAGCACTTCCTATACCAGCGGATTGCCTGAGGGCGATTGTTTTTTCGATAATAGCAAAACATCAAAAGTCTGTACGCTTCCTCCCATGTTCGATCCTTGCGGAGGATTTTTTGGCACCAGTGGATGGCAGAGTCATAATTTTCCCGCCTTACATTCAGCTGTGCCAGTTTCTCGGCACTGCGCAAAAAATAGACCAGCAGCCTTTCCCGCTCATTGATGCACCAGTCTTCATACCTCCGTTCCGGGAGATAATCCCCATTATATAAATGCAATGCGCGCTCTAGTTCCTCTATTGATTTTTCCGTGTTCTTCTCTTCAAGACCGGTTTCTGCCCATTCTTCGAAAAGGCGTGAATCCAGCTCTAGCGCTGCATGGGGATTGATGCCATAACCAGTCCCATCCCTGATGATGAAAAACGGCGCCGCCCTTGCCTTACGTGCAGGTTCAAGGACATTGTTCAAAGCATTCAACGCGACTTTGAAATCCCTATCTGCATTCTTATCCTCATATGCTGGCCACAGAATCTGAAAGATATCTTCCTTCATCAGGAACTGATTCCTCTTTGTCAGGAAAAGCTGGAAAAGCTCTTTCG
The DNA here is from genome assembly GCA_018613055.1 of Chryseobacterium sp. ISL-80. Taxonomy (GTDB): domain Bacteria; phylum Bacillota; class Bacilli; order Bacillales; family Cytobacillaceae; genus Mesobacillus. The sequence goes on from JAGGQZ010000004.1 coordinate 174,952, forward strand.
CCTTCCCTCTTTGCCAGCTCCGGTCCTCCACTTCCCTATCCCCAAGCCAGAGACGGAATTGCCCCAGAGTCTGGACCCTTAATGTATAGCCAGGATGGGCATTCAAGCGCGGAATTTTTAAATCCTCCATAAGCTTCTCCGTATATGCCGGAACGATTGACAGCTTCATTGCATGAATCAGCATCGGGGAGAGGATCTGCAAGTCACGTGGGCCAAATGTCGTCTTCTTTTTGAGGAAAAATTCATATGCACCGGTCTTCATCCGTTTTAAAAAGCTGGTGAATGCCGTTTTGAAGCCTTTTTCATCGCCTAAATTGAAATATAGAACTGAATCCCAGAATGACAGCAGCATTTTGCCATACTCATCACCGCACTGATTGAACAATTCCTCTGTTTTTCTCAGGAACTCAGCCGCCTCCTTGAACCTGTCATTGTAAATGGCCGATATGGCCATGCAAAGTGTGATCAAGGCAGAAAGCCAAACATCCTTCACCTGTTCCGTTTCCAGAAGCGCCTTTCTCCCAGCCTCGGCAGAACGCTCATATTCCCTTCTTGACCCATAAAGGATGCAAAGGCCCATCAGCGGTTCAGCCTTTCCTCTTTCAATGCTCAGACGGCCCATAATATCGAGTGCAGTTTCATAGCACTTTTCGGCTAGCTCCAGGTCGTATTGATCAATCAGCTGAACGGCATGCCCCATCCTGATCCATCCGCACGCCTCCACAAATGGCGCTTTGCTGTTGATTCCATGTTCAATGCCTGACTGGGACAGAATCTTCGCCTGCATGCCATTCCCTGTAAAAGCTTCAATCAATGCCAGCAGCAAATCTGTTTCCCGATGGGATTGAGGCAGATGGAGCTTATCCACTCCTTTTAAATCCGTTAAAATCCTCCGGGTCTCAGCGAATCGGCCGGTCCTAAGGTACAGACGAGCCTCCAGGTTCCCGTCTTCAATCTGCACCCCCATAGACCTCGCCCGTTCAATCCATTTTTCAGCTTTCACTGCCTGCCCGGAATTGATCAGGTTTTCGGCAAGAAGCCTGTACAGCCTTCCCGTTTCCTTCGCTGCGTCTTCAAGCCTTGCTGTTTCCCTGAGTTCGATTGCCCTGGCCAAAATGCGTTCCGCCTTCAGAGGCTGAATGGTATCAAGATATATTTTTGCTTTTCCTTCAAGCGCCCTGCTCTCCCACTCCACATCACCGGTACTCACGGCTGTCTGGATCGCTTTTTCATAGCATCTTTCCGCCTGCTGATACATGGACCGGTAGCGATATACCTCACCTTCCAGGAATAAGAGGGAACAATAGCGGTTTTTATTTTCCATTGGAATTTTTGCCAGCCGCTCCTGCAGGTTCTCGAGTTTACCCCTCTCAAGCAGTTCCAACCCCTGTTCATCCATGATCGCTGCTGCTGCATCATATTGGCCGGCCTTTTCGTAGCAGTATAAGGCTTCTTCCCACTGTCCGTTCTTTTCAAAATAACGTCCGCTGTTCAAAATTAAATACTGATAATGCTCTGGCCGGTTTGTGAGCAGCCGATTCTCGAGAAACTCACGGAATAGGGAATGATATCGAAACTGGTTCTCGCCAACCTGATGAATGAACAGGTTTTTCGCGGCCAACTGCTGCAGCATCTGGACTGAACTATTCATGCCAAGGATGTGATCACAGACTTCAGAGCTGATTTCCTCGAAAATGCAGGTCTGCTCCAGGAACTGCTGGATCATCGGAGGCTGTTTCGAGAATACTTCATGAACCAGGTATTGAAACAAATCCTCCAGCGACTTTGCAGGCTCTGTTAAAAGGTCATCGAGACTATGAAGATGAGGCAGCTGCTGGGCTATCATCCCGACCGCAATGACCCAGCCTTCAGTAATTTTGTACAACTGGTCAATTTGTTCATCACTGATTGTCATTTGATAATAATCCGAAAGAAGTAATTCGATTTCCTCCTTGCCAAAAATCAAATCGCTTTTCGAAATCTCATTCAGCTCATTCCTTGCCTTCATTTTGGCAAGAACCTTCCATCCCGGTTTCGTCCTCGTCGAAATGACGAGATGAAGATGGTCTGGCATATGCTCAAGCAGCTTTTCCATCCAGACATTGATATGGTAGGAATGTTCTATTGCGTGGAAGTCATCCAGGATGACGATAATTGGAGCAGGTATTTGCAAGGTTTCGTTGATGAAAAGCGAAGAGAGCATGCTTAATTCCTCTTCCCTTATATAGCGGTCCATCTTTTTCATATAGGCTGTTAATTCAAGGCCAAAGTCCGGGAACAAGGTTTGGATCGAGGCTGTCAAATAGGATAAAAACGGGAGAATATCGTCATCGGAAGAAGTGATTGTATACCAGCAGCATTGCTCGTTTTGGTCCCTGACATGCATCGCGAGAGCAGTACTCTTCCCATAACCCGCCCCTGCCTGGATGATGGTCAGCCGCTTTTCGGTAATCGCTTTCATTTTTTTCGAAAAATCCGCTCGCCTGATCCATTGTTCCTGCAAACTGGGGACAATCAGCTTTGTTTTGATCAATGGCAATGTTCCCTGCATATAATCTCCGCCCTGTTTTTATTATAATGATGCTAGTCTAGCATACGGAAAATAAAAAAAGACTCGAAATTTGACGAGTCTTTTCCCATAGAAGCAAATCTCAAAACTTTATATCCATTTCTTCAAGCGGCCAGTAGCGAAGATTTACCTTGCCCACCACCTGCTTTTCCGAAATGAATCCAAATTGTCTGCTGTCCCAGCTGCCGAGCCGATTATCACCAAGTACAAATAATTTCCCTTCCGGCACCGTTTCAACTCCGGTCAAATCCTCTAGGGTAAAATCACCGGTCAAATAACCTCCTGGTGATTGGTCACGATACTGCTTCAGAAATGGTTCATCCACTTTCTTTCCATTGATGAATAACCGGTCCTTTCGATACTCAATCCGGTCTCCCGGCAGCCCGATCACCCGCTTCACAAAGTCTTCGTCTTCATTCGCATGGAAGACGATCACATCAAACCGGTCAAGATCCTCCGTCTCATATCCCAACTTGTTGACAACGACTTTGTTTCCATCCTCCAAGGTCGGGAGCATCGACTCCCCTTCAACCACGTAATTGGAAAAAAAGAAGATTCTTATGAAGACAAATAAGATGATTCCAAGCGAAAAAGCCTTGATCCACTCTGTACCTTCTCTTTTCATTGCTTCTCTCATCCTCTGCATCCACCACCTGTCAACCTGATCCTGTTTTCATTCATCGTTTTTTCGGAACACTCATATTCATTTTTACTTCGATTCTTTTGCCGATATACCAAAGGATGGCAATTACCACCAGAACGAGGGCAGTCCGTGCCGGATTGGTGATTAAAGCGCGAATATCATAGCCAACGAAGCTGATGGTAAAAATCATCACCATTTTTCCCGTGATGACAGCAAGCATATACTGGGGCATGCTGATTCTTGAAAGCCCGGCGACAATATTGACGAGGGCAGAAGGAGTAAAAGGAAAACACAGCATCAGGAAAATCGGTCCGAAACCATGGCGTTCAATCCAATCCATCCCTTTCTGGACTTTTTGGTGCCGCTGTAAAAACCTGAGAAGTCTTCCCTGGCCATATCGGCGAAAAATCCAAAATACGAGCAACGCCCCGAGTACCGCACCAGTCCAGGAAAAAAGAAACCCAAACCACAGTCCAAATGCATTCGCATTCGCCATGACAAATAAAAACAACGGCAGGAATGGCAAAAATGCTTCAAGCATCGGCAGCAAAATCCCCGGAATCGGCCCAAAGGAACGGTACTCGCTGAGCAGCTCCATAACTTTTTCAATTGTAAACCACTCTTTCATCCATTCAACGTCCATTGAAATCTCCTTGTCCAAACAACCTTCTGGTCGGCATGCATCTTAATCCTTATTTTCTATTTACCTCATAGAGACGATTGTACACCTCTAATCAGAAACCCACAGTTATTTAGCTAAAAATTCCTCCAGGGCCTGTCTGTTGGCTTCTAAATCAATCGCCAGCACGGCTCCGGCACCGCTCACCCTCTGATCCTCAAATGACCCTTCAACCGGGATTCTCATTGTTTCAATATTCCTGTTGTCTTTTGAAATCAGGCCTTTTCCCATGAACAAGATATCACCGGTATCCATATTGGTATTGACGAAAGGAGTGACTACTCCTACGAGTTTAGGCAGCTTTGGCAACGTCTGGATGCTGGCAAACTCCTTGCCGACCTCTTTTATGACACTTTGCTGACGTTCGACTCGGCCAAAGTCCCCGACTGCATCCTGTCGGAAGCGGACATATCCAAGCAGATGTTTTCCATCCAGCCTTTGCACACCAGGCTCCAAGGTTACCCCTATTCCCTTTGACATTTCCTTTTCCACATTGACTTCAACACCTTCAGGAAATGCTTCATCAATCAGGCGGACAAATCCTTCGAAATCAACGATCGAATAATATTGGAGGCTGACATCAAAATTGTCCTTGATTGTCTGTCTCAATAATTCCGGCCCGCCAAGCGCAAAGGCCGCATTGATTTTATTCATCCCATGCCCTGGAATTTCCACATATGTGTCCCTCATAATCGAGGTCAATTTATAAGATTCTGTATCCGGATTATAACTGGCAATCATGATTGTATCCGAACGCGAAGCTTCCTTTCCTCTGGCATCACTGCCGATCAACAGAATATTTGTCAGTCCGTTCCGGTCACGCTCGCCATTAAAATGGTATTCCTGCTTATTTTGATTCGCAGCCTCTTCCGAATCATTCACTCCAGAGCGGTACTGCATATAGGAGTAGAGCAACATGGCCCCCGCCAGGAGGAACAACAGCAAAAAAACGCTGGACCACCTGATTCTTTTTCTTTTTTTCTTATGCTGGTGTCTATCAGATCTCATATGAAAGTTCCTTCCGATTATAGTTATTGAAAAACGTCATTTATAGTATTTTCCTTCTTTCACTATAACCTTAAACTTTTCTGGTGAAATTTTCAAAAAAAATCCGCGGCATGGGTTTGCCGCGGGTTTAAAATTTTTTTGAGCAGAACACTAACGGTGAAGATGATTCTTTATCATTTATTTTATATCTCACTTTATTGTATATTTTTCTTCAACCTCCTAATTAAATAATACCGATGTAATTCGAACATGTGGTACATCATAATGTATGAAATCATAATATAACCACTGATTAAAACAATAGCTACAGTGTTATCAGAAACAAAACGTAAGCTCATTGTCGCCAATAAGTAACCTAGAAATGAAAATGTTGAAACAGTACCTGATACTACCTTGGACCCTCGCTTCTTCTTGTTTTTCTTACTTTTTTCTGCATAAACCTTTTTAATCTGATCTCTAAAAAAGAAATATAAGACTATACCATATCCTAAAAACGAAAGAATAAAAAATAACGGAGATCTTATACCTAACATCCCATATGCTAATTTTTGCATGATAACTATAGAACCAACAGATGCCACTACTCCATATAAGCCTTTTATCAAAAAGAACTAGCACCATGAAATTCGATATTTCATTTTCAGATGGTATATGCATTACATATTTTTTAAAATTTTTATCTAGGTTTACTATTTCCAATCAAACCACCCCCTTTGTTTTTGAAAAATGCATCCGAAAATCATCTTCTTTCATATTTCCACTTGGAGATTATCCAATCCAAATGACAATGCAAGTTAGTCAGTGTTTTGCGATACTTCGCTCCTTTAAATTCCAATATTAGTAAATTACTAAATATTACTTATCTAGTCAAATAATCTAATAGTTTCCAAAAAAAAGAGAAAATAAGTCAATACGACTTATTCCCTCTCTTTTCTTAGTTAACGTAAACTTAGTTAGTCTACTTGCACCTTATTTAAAGATATTCATTAAACCAGTCGACGATGGACTGCAGGCGACTTAATCGCAGATTCGGCTTTCCGCTTCTTGATAGCTCGTGGTTTGATTCAGGGAAGCGGATGAACTTCGTTTCCTTTCCCTGCCTTTTCAAGGCGATGAAAAGCTGTTCTGCTTGTTCAATCGGGCAGCGGTAGTCCTTTTCGCTGTGAAGAATCAATAGCGGTGTATTGACTTTATCCACATAGGCGAGCGGTGAATGCTTCCACAGTGTCTCCAGATTACTGAGGTCCGATTGAATCTGCCACTCGGTAAAATAGTAGCCGATATCACTTACACCATAGAAGCTGATCCAGTTTGAAATCGAGCGCTGGGTGACGGCTGCCTTGAATCTGTCTGTATGGCCGACGATCCAGTTGGTCATGAATCCGCCATAGCTGCCGCCGGTCACTCCCAATCGATCACTGTCAATGAATTCGTAGTTTTCCAGCGCATAATCGACGGCATCCATGACGTCCTGGTAATCTCCTCCGCCGTAATCCCCACGCACGGCATTGACGAACTGCTGCCCATAGCCGTGGCTGCCGCGAGGATTGATATAAAGAACTCCATATCCTTCTGCCGCAAGGACCTGGAACTCGTTAAAATAAGAGTTTCCATACATCGCGTGCGGGCCGCCGTGAACTTCAAGGATCAGCGGATATTTTTTACCCTCTTCATACCCAGCCGGCTTCATGATCCATCCGTGGAGCGGCGTACCATCACTGGCCTGGAACGAAATCTGTTCTGGCTGAGATAAAGTAATAGAATCCAGGAATTTTTCGTTCATTGAGGTCAGCTGCTTCTTTTCACCAGTGGTTACTTCCAATTGGAACAGTTCCCCTGGAATCACCGGGTTGCTGATTGCGGCAACAATTCTCTGATTTTTCCGGTCCAGTGTATAACCATATACATGCTGCTGATCAAGCAGAGCAGGATACACTTCTCCATTCAGGTTAGCAAAATATAAGACAGTGTTGCCCTGGTCGGTCGCCAGGAAATAAAGGCTTTCACTGTCTTCACCCCAGATCAATCCCGGGCTGTGGGCTCCCTGTTGGAAATCCGCCGCAACAGCGTCACCGACAAGAATATCCATGTTTTCCGTGATGCATTGCACATTGCCAGTCTCCATGTCCCGAATATATAACTGGCTTAATGTTGCATTCTCAAATTCCCTTTCATGCCCTGTATAGCCAATGTATTTTCCATCTGGAGAAAAAACTGCATTGCCAAAGTATCCTTTGCCATTCGTAATCTTTGTTTTATCTCCTGACTTGATGTCCATCAGAAATAGGTCACTTTTGAATGAAAAATCCCGTTGCGGAGACTCATCTGCCGATATAACAAAGCTTTTGCCATCAGGAGACCAACACTGCAGATGGTAATCTGCCTCTCCTTTTACAGCCAGCTCTGCCGCTCCATCTTCAACATTCACGATCACAATCTGTCTGTACTTGCCATCCCAGAAGCCTGCAGCATCTGATTTATATTTCATTTCCTCAGCCACGAACGGCTCGAGCTTCTTGTCATCCTTCTTCTCGTCTGCTTTCTCCAACAAATCCTCGTCTGGTTTTAAAGAGACGGAACAAGCAATTTTTTTACCGTCTGGAGACCACACTGGGCCACTGGCACCATTCTTGAAATCGGTCACCTGCTTTGCCTCTCCGCCAGCTGCATCCAGGACAAAAATTTGATTCTTCCCGCTGCGGTTCGACACGAATGCGAGCTTCGTCCCGTCCGGTGACCAACGTGGTGATTGACTGCGGTTTTCCCCATAGGTCCATTGTTTCGGCTCCCCGCCATTTTCTATATCAGTTATGTATAGATTGGAGGCATAATCATTCTTCTTCTCCAACATCTCAGTCTGCACAAACACACACTTTTTACCATCCGGTGAAAACTGGGGGTCTGTAACGGATTTCAACTCAAATAAATCTTCTGCCTTGATCAATCTTTTTTCCATCCTGCTAGTCATCCTTCCAATGTAAAATTGATGCTACTACATTATTATTTCGTTAACAGAAATATATTTCCTGCTTCAGAACGAAACTTTTTAGCTGCTGAATCAGCAACTCTGTAAGTTTATTGTCATTTTGGAAAAGATGTTACTACAAGAAAAATTTTTTATCCTCTTGAAATCCTGTTCAAAATCCATTACGATAATTACGAACAGATGTTCTTATTATATATCGAAGGGGCAGAGCAAAATGACAAGGATTCCTGAAAAAGACCGCGATATGATGGAACAGGCCATCTATTTGCCGATGGTGCTGGTCGTGCTCAATCGGGATCTTTCTGTCGTTGAAAATAGTCCATTTAAATTAAAGAAGCCTTATTTGGAGCTAATCGAAGAAACAATGAAAGCCGTACAGAAAGAGCTCGCACAAGTGAAAGCCTACCTTAAAAAGAATCAGCTGAAGGTTGAGGAAGTAAAACGGGATGATGCCTTCACCATGTTTCTCTTCATTTACAAAGGATACGAAGAACACCATAATTACTTCAATCCCCGCATCCGCAACAAAGTTCAGGAATTGATGATCCACTACCTTTTCAAACGATTTGACCCGAATTTGGGAACAATTGAAAAAGAATCCGGCTGAACAACCGGATTCCCTTTAGCTTTTTTAGTCTTTATATACCTCGCTGACCAGATTAACATGTGGATAGCCTTGCGAGTCATTGAATTTAGGTCCATGCAGAAGGTACAGTGCTTTCCGTTCAGTTTCTTTCATCCGCTGCATGAATTTAGTGCGCAGCATGGATGTCCGAAGCAGCTGATTTTCGAATGAATGATGGGATACCGGCAGAATCATGGTCTTCTTGTTCCTGAAGGTAACTTGTGTACTTTGGGCATCCACTTTCTTATGGAACAACACATGCTCATGCGATACCCAAATGCAGTCCGGCTTTGTTGGTGAGCTTGTCGGCATGAAATAGATGGAGCTTATAGGGTCGATAATGATCGGGGTTTTATGGGTGATCCCGGTAAGCTGTTTTGTTCCTTCTTTCCTGCCTTCATAACTGCTTCCAAAATATCTGCAGCTTTTTTTGATAATATCTATCGGCCTGAAAGGGGAAACATACTCCTCCTCCAGCTCAATGACCCTCGAGTAAATCCTGCTGCCGTATTCTTCAGGTAGAATAATCATCGTAAAAGGGTTTATTTCATATTCATCTACTAAATTCCTTGAGTTCCCTGTCATTCCTTCACCTCCTAAAAATACCTTACACCCTATTTTAACATAATTGCTAAAATTTTCTTTAAAAACAAATAAAGTTCCGTTTTTAGCCACAAATAATATCCTGATAAAAATTTTCTAAAAATTATAAAAATTTAGTTGATTATCTTTTCAATCCTCCATATAATATAAAAAAGGTCTAAGAGGTGAGGTCAATGAAAGAGAAATCGTATTCTGAAACGATGAAGGCCAGTGTGATGAAACGCATCAAAGCCAAGGAATCATTTGTTCTGGACCTGTATGTTGACATGTTAATCTCAGAAATTCAGCTGAATACCAAAAGAGAAAAATTGATGACCAGAATCGACAAAGCGATAGATGACCGTGACAAAATCCTGTTTTTGACTTTGACGGAAGAGTTGAAGGATCTGAACAAACAATTTGGAACATAAATGAGTGAAATCCCCTATATCGGGGGTTTTTTATTATCTTGAAATAAAAATGCCTTTACTCCTTTTAAACGAAAAAAAGAAACCCTCGGCTAGAGGGTCCCACTATTCATCTTCCAGTTCATTCCTCTTCTGGATTTCATACTCCTCAAGTCTCGAAATTCTCTCCAGCATGGTTGGATGGCCGTAGCGGAAGATTTTTACCAGCCAAGGCGGATCAACCTGACTGAGTCCGGCCTTCGTCAGTTCCTGGAAAGCAGAAATCGCCGCATCGGTGTTTTCCGTCATTTCAATCGCATAACGGTCTGCACGAGTTTCCTGGTAGCGTGACACAAGGTTGGAGACAGGGCTTGCGGCAAACATGATCATTGATAGGAACATCAGGAACAATGGCAGTGACCTCAAGTCACCAGGATGCTCCAGTTTGAATTCCTTGCCCCATCGATCAATTGCCCAATTCATCAATCTCGAGACAAAGTAGAGACCGAACAAGGACATCAACAGGTATCCGGCAATCCCGATGTATATATGTTTTTCCACGTAATGGGCCATTTCATGGGCCATTATGAACAAGATTTGATCATCATTCAATTTATTCAATGTCGTATCCCAGAGAACAATTCTTGAATTGGACCCGATTCCCGTCACATAGGCATTAAGGGAATTCGTCTTTTCTGCCATATCCACTTCGAATACATGCTCAGCAGGGATTTTCGCCTGCCCGGCAAGATCAAGGATTTTTGTCTCCAGCTCTTTATTTTTCAGCGGGGAAAAATCATTGTAAAGCGGGTCGATCACAACAGGCTGCAAGAACATGATAAACAAAGTGAACGGCACGGAAACCAGCCAGGCAAACAGCCACCAAAACCGCTTGAACTTGTTCATCAGCCAGTACAGGACAATGACAATCACAAACATCATGGCATAATTGACCCAGAAATCGATCAATTCGTCCTTCATCCAGGAGGCAAAGGACTGTGTGGATATATTATAAGTCTTGGAAAGGGTGTAACTGATGTAACTTAGAGGAAAAGTCGCCAGATAGGCAAAGAATGAAAGCCAGATTAAATAGATCGCAGTCTGGCCAATCTTATTCTTCGACGTCTCTTCTCCCCATTTCTTAAAAGCTTTAGAGAGCCCGAGCAGCAGAATCAAAAAGTAAAACAGCCACTCAAAGGGCGTAGACAGGAAGAACAATAAATTCCTGACCTTCGAGAATTCCTCGCTCAGCATAAGTTCTCTCCCGTTCAGGAATGTTGCCGGGTCAGCCCTCGACCCCTCAAACTCAAATGGAAGATTACTATCTGCAAAGTAAAATAAATACCAGTACACCGCAAAACCATAGAGCACATAGGCGATCACACCATAAAAACCCATCTTTCTCGCCATAGCTTCTCCCCCTTTACCTACAACCATGTCTATAACTATTTTAATCCTTTGTCCTAAAAATAGAACAAGTTATTGAATACAGGGACAATTGGCAAGAAAGTTTATGCAGGCGTAACCTCCAATTCGCTTCTTTCCCCTTGAATGGTGCCCTTATGGAGGTGGGTTGCCTCGCATAAGGGTATCTTTTCACCTGAATGATGCCCTTATAGAGTTGTATTGGCTTGCATAAGGGTATCTTTCCGCTCGAATGGTGCCCTTATGGAGGAGGATTGCCTTGCATAAGGGTATCTTTTCACCTGAATGATGCCCTTATAGTGGTGTATTGCCTTGCATAAGGGTATCTTTCCGCTCGTATGGTGCCCTTATGGAGGAGGATTGCCTTGCATAAGGGTATCTTTCCTCTTGAAAGGTGCCCTTATGGAGGTGGGTTGCCTCGCATAAGGGTATCTTTCGACTTGAATGATACCCTTATAGAGGGGGGGTGCCTTTCATAAGGGTATCTTTCCCCTTGAATGGTGCCCTTATGGAGGTGAAATACCTTGCATAAGGGTATCTTTCCGCTCGAATGGTGCCCTTATGGAGGTGAAATGCCTTGCATAAGGGTATCTTTCCTCTCGAATGGTGCCCTTATGGAGGAGGATTGCCTTGCATAAGGGTATCTTTCTGCTTGAATGGTGCCCTTATGGAGGTGAAATGCCTTGCATAAGGGTATCTTTCCGCTCGAATGGTGCCCTTATGGAGGAGGATTGCCTTGCATAAGGGTATCTTTTCACCTGAATGATGCCCTTATAGTGGTGTATTGCCTTGCATAAGGGTATCTTTCCGCTCGAATGGTGCCCTTATAGTGGTGTATTGCCTTGCATAAGGGTATCTTTCCTCTTGAATGATGCCCTTATGAAGGTGAAATGACTTGTATAAGGGTGTATTTTCACCTGAATGGTGCCCTTATAGAGGTGGATTGCCTTGCATAAGGGTATCTTTCCCCTTGAATGGTCCCCTTATAGTGGAAAAATGCTTTGCATAAGGGTATCTTTCCCCTTGAATGGTACCCTATGGAGGTGAAATGAATTTCATCAGAGCACCTTAAGACTCGATTGAGACCTCAAACAGCAAAAAAAGCACCAGGAAACATCCTGGTACTCTCTGTTTTAATTAAGGAAGCTGTCGTCAATCAACGTTTTAAAGTCTGGTTTGTCTTTCAAAAACTTCAACGCGTAAGATGAGTCTGAGAAATCCTGGATGGCCTTTGCATCGACTTCATGGGTAAAACCAATTCGTTCCCATGCGAGCTCGACGACATCTTCTTCAAGTTCCTGGCCTGTCGTTTCTTTGATGTCTTTAATCGTGATTTCCTGAGCTTCTGCTGGATTTTCGTTGATGAATTTCACTGCCTCTTTGTGAGCATCGATAATTTTTTGTACGGTTTCTGGTTTTTCTTTGATCATCTTGCCGGAAGTAACCATAACGGATGCAGGAAGTGTTTCCCCGAATGATACTTCATCCCAGCCGATGACGACTTCTGCACCTGTTTCTTTTTCAATGACGGCGGCCCACGGTTCAGGGGCTACTGCGATATCTACCTTGCCGGACTTCAGCATGGCTGCGTACTGTGCAGGCTGGCCGGTAAGATGCTTCATTGTTCCGCCGATACGCTGTGAAGTGATGCCTTCTGCTTCAAGATATGTTTCATACTGGACATCATGTGTGCAGCCTACTCCCGGGGTAATGAATGTCTTGCCGGCGAAGTCTTCAACTGAGTTGATTTCGACTCCTTTTCTCGCTAATACCACTGTGCCGCCTGTGGATGCGCCGGCAATGATTTTAACATCTGCTCCTGTTGAGTAGTTATTCATCGCCGGTCCAGGTCCTACAAGACCCGCATCGATTTCTCCTGTTTTCAATGCAGTCATGAATGAACCTCCTTCAGCAAATGTCTTATACTCGATTGTCGTGCCATCGCCAAGCTGCTGCTCAAAATAGCCTTTGTCTTTCGCCACCATGGCAGGTACGTGATTGATGTTCGGGAAATAACCAATGACGATTTTCTCCTTTTCACCAGATGCTGTGGATGATCCACCTGCACCGCAGCCTGCGAGCAGCAGCGCGAATGTCATTAGAACTGCAAGAAATAATGAAGCTTTTTTCATATGATTCCCTCCTGTTTTTATGATTCGAGTCCCCAGCGATTCAAGACTGATTTTTCGATACGCTGGAAAATAAGCTGGTCAACAACGGTCCCAATAATGCCAATGATGATCATAACGCCTATGACCAGGCCCATATTGCCGAAGTCAGAGGCATAGCGCAGAGTATATCCAAGACCCGGACCCGTGCTTAGAAGCTCCCCAGCCATCAGGGCCCTCCAGGCAAATGCCCATGCCAGCCTTGAACCGGTGACAACATAAGGGATGGCTGCCGGAAAAATCACTCTCTTATACAAATTCCAGCCATTCACACCCATTGTCCTGGCTGCCTTTATGAATAATGGCGAAACATTTTTAATGCCCACTCGAATATTAAGCGTCATGACAAATGTTCCTCCAAGAACGACTACAAAAATGACGGCCTTCTCGTTCATGCCGAACCACATGATCGCGAGCGGAAGCCATACAATACTCGGTACACTCTGAAAAGCAAGGACGATTGTTCCAAGCGTCTCATCCGCCGTTTTGGATTTTGCGAGCAGGACTCCGAGCGCTGTCCCGATTCCCAGTGAAAGCCCAAGGCCGATTCCAAGACGCTTGAAGCTGGCAATCAAATCATAGATCAAGGTTTTATCCTGGAATCCTGTGACCAGTGCCTCAAGGACCTTCTCCGGAGATGGAAGGATGATTGGCATCCACCATTCCAGCTCGCTTCCTGCATACCAGAATGCAATTATTGCTGCGAAAAATATGATTCTCTTAATGTGCGGATTCATCTGCAAGCTCCTCCCTGATGACTTTGTCGATCTCCTTCTTCAGGAAGCCCATAATATATTCTTCCAATTCGACCATGTCTTTTTTATGCTCATCACGGGGCCTTGGAATGTCCACTTTAATATCCTTCAAGATCACACCAGGCTTTGTTCCCATCACGATGATCCGGTCTGATAGCTTAATGGATTCAGAGATGCTGTGGGTTACGAACAAGATTGTTTTTTGTGTTTCTGCCCAGATCGTCTCCAGCTGTCCATGCAGGCGTGAGCGGGTTTGTTCATCAAGCGCCCCAAACGGTTCATCCATCAAGAGGATTTCCGGATTCATCGCCAGCGCCCTGGCAATTGCCACCCGCTGCTGCATCCCACCCGAAAGCTCATGAGGATAGTGGGTAAGATACTTGCTCAGCTGCACCTTTTGCAGCTGCTTCTTTGCCTCGGCTTCAGCCTGCTTCTTCGGCATTTCCTGCTTAAGCGGGAACAGGACATTCTCCAGGACATTCAGCCATGGAAAAAGCGCTGCCTGCTGGAACACCATCCCACGGTCCTTCCCCGGTTTTTCAATCCTTTTTCCTAAAACCGTAACCTCTCCGCCAGTTGCCGGAGTCAGTCCTGCCACAATCGAAAGCAGTGTGGATTTCCCACAACCCGAGGGACCAAGGATTGATACAAACTCACCTTTATTCACTCCTAGATTAATATCTTTTAAAATATCAACCTGGTGATTATTTTTGTCTGCGTATTGTTTGTGTACATTGCTGATTTCTATAAACAAGCTAATCACCCTATTCTCATAATACTTATTAGTTTAGTCGGAATTAATAAAGTTAATTATAATCTATTCATTCATCTTGTCAACATTTCATTTATTTTTCCGTTCAGCCTGCCCGTTTTTGTTTTCGATCTTTCAAGGGCAAAAAAAATAGACCTGCATGCCAGCAGATCTAGAAAAAATAAGAATATAGAGTCAGAATGGATATTGAACCAATGACGACCACAATGACATTCGCCCCCATAAAGGCAACGATAAACGCGGCGGCAGCACCAATCAGGCCGTACCAGATGTCTTCCTGGATGAACAGGATTGCCGGGAAAATCAGCGCTCCCAGTGTGGCATAAGGGACATTCTTCAGGACGCCCTGCAAAAATGGCGGCAGTTCTTTTCCCCGGAACATCACGAACGGCAGCATCCTTGGTATATAGGTCACGACAGCCATGCCTATGATCATAATGATGATTTCTCTACTCATCTGCTTCTGTCCCCCTGCCTTTCTTGAATGTTTCTACAGCTTCTACAAGAACTGCTGACAATAAAGTTGCAAGGACAATAGACCATCCTGTTGACATCAGTTCAGCCATCGTGAAAATCGAGTTGAAGGCAGCTGCGAGTGCTGCCAGGTATATAACTTTCCCATTGGTTTTCATCGATGGAACCAATAAGCCGACAAACATAGCATATAATGCTACTGACATGCTTTCCTGAAGGGTTTGCGGCAATCCGGCCCCGACAAGATAACCCAGCCCTGAAAACACGACCCAGCTGGAGTAGGCAGTGAGATTCAAGCCGAACATATACCCGGCATTGACCGTTCCCTCGCGCGTGGCTGCGACCGAGAACGTCTCATCAGTAATCCCGAAGGAATACCCCATCCTCGCGCCAACCGTATCCTCTTCCGCCTTCTCATTCAAGGATGCCGACATGAGGAAATGGCGGATATTCACGATAAAAGTAGTGAGAATCACTTCAAAAATACCGATTCCCTGCGCCAGGAGGCTTAAGGAAATGTATTGTGCGGCACCCGCAAATACCAGCATGCTCATCATGACCGTCTCGCCGAGCGCGAGTCCCGTTGTCTTGGCGATCAAGCCAAAGGTAAGCGCAATCGGCATGTAGCCTATCGCAATGCTGATGCCTGATTGAATCCCTTTTTTAAAATCTGTTGCCTGCTTTACAGCCAATGTACTTTCCACGACCTTCCCGCCTTTCTATTACTATGTAAGAAATGAAATCCTTTAATCAATTAAAATATATTATACATATTTCCAGCACCATGGAAAAGTATTTCTTTTATCGAAATACTTATTTTTGACTGGCAGGGTACTAGTAAAAAGCAGGTTGGCGCGCGCTCTTGTCATGTGGTCGATATATTGAAAAATCCGCTGATATATTGCGAGATGTAGTCGATATATTCAAAAATCCGCTGATATATTGCGAGATGTGGTCGATATAATAGAAAATTCGCTGATATATTGCAAAATTTAATTATTAGCAGTCTTGGAGCCTAAAAAAAACACGGCCGTGGCCGTGTTGAGTTACTTTCCTTTAAAATGCGGTTTCCTTTTTTCACTGAAAGCTTCCAGTGCTTCCAGTCTGTCTTCTGTTGGGATCGTGACTTCGTATGCTTTGCGCTCTATCTGCAGTCCTGTCTGCAGGTCTCCGTTCATTCCCTGCTTGACTGCGTACTTTGCCTGCTGCAGTGCCACAGGCCCGTTTGCCATCATCATTTCGGCAAATTTCATGCATTCTTCAAGCAAGCTTTCTTTTTTGACCACCGCAGTGACGAGACCGTATTCCAGTGCCTCCTCTGCTTTTAGCCTCCGCGCAGTCAAGATCAGCTCGAGTGCTTTTGCCTGGCCGATCAGCCTTGGCAGCCGCTGTGTTCCTCCAGCACCAGGAATGATTGCCAGGCTCGTTTCTGTCAACCCCATTTGCGTCCCAGCGGAGGCAACGCGGAAATCACATGCAAGCGCAAGCTCCATTCCACCTCCAAAGGCAAATTCATTGATCGCTGCGATCGTTGGCTGCGGAAGCTGATCTACCATCGTAAAGACCTCGCCAATTTTATAGATATTGCGCTTCACTTCCTCATCGGACAGTGTGCGGCGTTCCTTCAAATCAGCTCCGACGCTGAATGCTTTCTCACCTGCTCCGGTAAAAATCACTACCCTGGCATCACGGTTTATCCTGATTTCTTCAATCACACGCTGTAATTCGTCGAGTGTGTCATAATTAAAAGCATTTAATGCTTCCGGTCGATTCAGCGTCACAATTGCTGCATGTCCTTCCAACTTGAAATCAATATTACCCATTCTATCAGCTCCTTCTTCATTGACATTCTAGCTGAAAAATAAAAATTCCTGCCAAATGCTGAAAAAGAGACAGGCACAGGCGCCTGCCTCTCTTTCTTAAAGATTACTTTCCTTGCAGAACCTGATTTTTCAATGCTCTTCTTAAAATTTTACCGGTAGTATTTTTTGGCAGTTCCTCAAGGAACTCGATTGCGCTTGGCACTTTGTATTTTGCCAGGTGCTCGCGGCAGTACTCAAGCAGCTGCTCTTCTGTCAGTTCAGGATTTTTGCTGACAACATAGCATCTTACTGCTTCGCCGAGATTTGGATCAGGAACTCCAAGAACTGCTACTTCGACAATATCAGAGTGGTTATATAAAACTTCTTCTACTTCACGTGGATATACATTATATCCTCCCACAATGATCATATCTTTCTTGCGGTCAACAATGTAAAAATACCCTTCTTCGTCCATGCGGGCGAGGTCTCCTGTATACAACCATCCATCCCTGATCGTAGCGCTTGTTTCTTCCGGCATTTTATAATAGCCTGCCATTACGTTCGGGCCGCGGACAATCAATTCGCCAACTTCCCCTGGAGCCACTTCATCTCCCATTTCGTTGACGATCTTGTTTTCAACATTTACGATTGAGGTTCCAATTGAACCAGGCTTGCGCGGGCGATCAAGTGGATTGAAGCACGTAACCGGTGACGCCTCAGACAAACCATATCCTTCTGAAACCATGACATTGAATTTTCGCTCGAAATTCTGAAGCAGTGCAACCGGAAGTGAAGCACCTCCTGAAATACACAGTCTTAGGGACTTAAGGTCATCCGGATTTCCTTCTGGATACTGGAAAAGGAAATTATACATGGTCGGCACGCCTGCAAATACAGAGGCCTCGTATTCCCTGGCAATCCGGAACACTTCTGCCGGGCTGAACCTAGGGACAATCAACAATGTGCCTCCATTCATCAATGGGGCATTAAGGGCAACGGTCAAGCAGAAGACATGGAACATCGGCAGGGCAGTGATCACCCTGTCATCTTCGCTCATCTTCAGGTAATCGCTTACATCTTTGGCGTTGCTGTAAAGGTTTTTGTGTGTAAGCATAGCACCCTTAGGCTTTCCAGTCGTTCCTGATGTATAGAGAATGATTGCCATATCATCATCATTCAACTCAGGACCTTTAAAAGCAAGATCACCAGAACCAACAACATGTGTAAACGGTTTCAATTTTGAACCTAATGAAAGCTTGGACATTTCTTCTTCAGACAACTGATTTTGGCCAGTCTCAGCAATGACAAAGTATTCGACCTTTGGCAGGTGCTGATGCATTTTTTCGGCGAGTGGCAGCATCATGTCTAGACCGACGACAACTTTCACATCACCATTGTTCAGGATATAGCCGATTTCATCTGCGGTGTAAATTGGATTGATGGGAATGACTGTTGCACCGAGTCTTAATGCTCCGTACAAACTGATGACAAAATGTGGAGAGTTTCCTAGCAGCAAGGCAATATGATCGCCTTTTTTTACCCCTAATTTTTCAAGGCCAGATGCAAACTTCGTAACAGCCGCATCAAGTTCAGCATAGGTACTTGCTTTGTCCATGAAAAAATATGCCGGCTTATCGCCCAGCATTGAGGCAGTGTGATGAAGCTGTGATGAAAGATTCATATAACTCCCTTCCCCCTTTGCGGTGAACTCAATCACCAAACTTAATAAAAAGTTTTCTAAATATATTATATTGAAAGAAAATTATGTATTCAAGGAAAATATGTCGAAATTTTAACAATTTATGTTTATTAAACAGAAAACGCGGTACAACAACACCGCGTTCAAAAAGTTAATATATTAAGTTAATAAAGTCTTCTTTAGAAATATTTCCGAAATAATGTTTGATGTCCACATCTTCCAGCGCACTGACAATCTGGGACTTCTCGTATTTTATGCCTGTCAGCTTGTTCTCGATCACAGTGACATCGCCTACACCAAAGAAATCCCCATAGATTTTGCAATGATCAATGATTCCCTTATTGACCTCAAAACGGACATCAATCTGGCCGACCGGGAAGCGATGGGAATGCTGCAGGTTGAATTTAGGCGATTTTCCGTAATTCCAATCCCAATTCTGATATCTTTCTTTTGAAAGTTCACGGATATTTTCCCAGTCCTTTTCTGTTAAAACATACTCCGGAATTTCATCCAGCCCTTCAAAGATATTTTTTAATAGAAGAGAGCGGAATTCCTCTACTGTCACTTTATTTGAAAGGAACTCGGAAATATTCGCGACTCGGCTGCGGATTGATTTGATTCCTTTAGATTCTATTTTGTCCTTTTTCACGTTAAGCGCCGAAACGACACTTTCGATTTCTGAATCAAACAAAAGTGTGCCATGGCTGAACATCCGGCCTCTTGTTGAAAATTGCGCATTCCCGGAAATCTTCCTGCCTTCTGCCAACAGGTCATTCCTGCCGCTTAATTCCGCGTTTACGCCCAATTTCCTTAGTGCGTGCACCACTGGCTCAGTAAACTTCCTGAAATTATGGAAGCTGTCCCCGTCATCCTTCGTGATAAAGCTGAAATTCAAATTGCCAAGGTCGTGGTAAACGGCTCCGCCTCCGGATAAACGGCGGACGACATGAATCCCATTCTTTTCTACATATTCAGTGTTGATTTCTTCAATTGTGTTCTGGTTCTTGCCAATGATGATGGATGGTTCGTTTATATAGAAAAGCAGGTAGGTTTCATTGATATCCAGATTCTTTAAGGCATACTCTTCAATTGCCAGGTTGATTCTCGGATCTGTGATTCCTTTATTATCAATAAATAACATGGTTGATTCTCCTTTTATAAGGTTATTTCAAGACCTTCTCTGGCCAGGGTGATCGGGCCGGAAAATTGTGTGGAAGCTTCGGAAACGAGCTGATCGATCTCACCATAATGAGGCAGGTGTGTCAGGACCAGCTGCTTTACTCCCGCCTGGTTAGCGAGCTTTCCATTATCATAGCTGTTCATATGCCCTGCACCCTTGCCGTCCTGGTTACCATAAAAATTGCATTCTGATAGCAATAAGTCAGCACCGGAAGCAAAAGAAATGAACTCTTCCTTAAAGGAAGTGTCCGCTGTATATACCAAGGACTTGCCGCCAGCCTCAATCCGCATCGCATAGCATGGAACCGGATGGACTGCAGGTAGAAAGGAGATGGTGAAAGGACCGATCTCAAGCTTTTTTGCCGGGTTGTAGGCCACTCCCTTTGTGATGTTCTTATATGTAAGTTTTGCGAACTCCTGCTTGTCCTGTGTATGACCGTAAATCGGCAGCTGAGCGGATTTCTTTCCCAAAAATCCCTGGATCAGCCGTGCATGCTGCAGGACACCGATGTCGGAAACATGATCAGGATGATAATGTGACAGCACCATCGCATCCAGCTCTTCAGGCTGCACGAAATTTTGGAGCTTCGCGAGCACGCCGCTGCCAAAGTCTATCATGAGCTTGAAACCTTCATGTTCAAGCAAGTATCCAGTGCTAGCTTCATTCACTTTAGGATATCCGCCCCAGAATCCTACTATTGTCAGCTTCAATGAATTCCCTCCTATAATCACACTTTTTCTTTCACTATACTTCATTTTGCCCATTTTTTCACTTTAGCGGTTTTTTCAGAAAATTATGATTGACGTCATTTATACTGTTATAATACAATATAGTAAATATTAAGTCTGTACCAAAACAACAACCCGAATGGAGGGAACATCATGATCGAAAATGTTGTAGAATTCTTTCGTAATTTGCCAAAGAAGCAGTGTATAGAATGCGGAGAGACAATTGATGAACAGCATGAATGTTACGGAAATAAATGTAACGGATGCATGGATCCAGGAAAGTTTTAACCTTCGTTTTCCTTCCCCGGTTTTCCGGGCTTAATACAATCCCTTTCCCACAGTGAACAAACTGCAAATGAAAAGCCAGCTCATTATTTTAAGAGCTGGCTTCCTTTTTTATTTTTCTGCTAATACGGTGAATTTCCTCTTGAACATCCAATGGAAATAGAATGCCGTGCCTGCTGCCAGGACTAAAATAAATCCGGCTAAAATCCCTGCATTTTGCCACATGAAACTGAAATCCCCGCTTGAGATGACAGCTTTGAAACCTTGCACTGAATAGGTCATTGGCAAATATGCGTTAAACTTCTGCAGGAATCCTGGAATTAACTCCAATGGGAAAGTTCCTGCGCTTGTCGTAAGCTGCAAAATCAGGATGACGATGGCAACAAAACGGCCCGGATCTCCTAACAACGTCACAAGGAACTGGATTAATGCAATAAAAGTCAGGCTTGTGATGATGGAAAAGACCACGAATAATGGAACACTTTCTACGTCAAGCCCCAGCCCCATAAGAAGGATGGCATCGGCTGCAAGTGCCTGTATTATGCCGATCCCGGCCAGGATGCCGAATTTGCTGATGAACCAGCTTGTACCGCTTGAAGGAACTCCAGCTGGCTCCCTTAATGGAAATACGATGGAAAGCAGCAACGCACCAACAAATAAGCCAAGAGATAAGAAGTATGGTGCAAATCCTGTTCCATAGTTCGGAACTGCCTTTAATGTTTCATTCGCCAGTTTTACTGGTGCAGCAAGCATATTGTAGGTTTCTTCATCTGGATTCACCTTAGCTTCTTCTGCTCCGTCTTTCAGCTTTTCAGCAAGTTCGGATGTCCCAGCCGCTACCTTTGAATTGCCAACAGACAATTCTCCGGCACCAGATGCCAGTTTGTCTGCTCCGTCCGTCATGGCAGCGGAACCCGCTGCCAGCTGGTCCATTCCGCCCACAAGCTTGGAACTTCCATTTGCCAGCTCAACAGAACCAGCTTTCGCCTCACTTAGCTTGTCACCGAACTGCTGCAGACCTGAATGAAATTCTCCCTGGCCGGCTGCCAGTTTCGCAGCACCAGTTTCCACTTGTCCGCTGCCTGCTGCAAGTTTTGAGATTCCCTGCTGGAGTTCACCCTGGCCAGCAATGACTTTATTCAAGCCATCTGATAATTCACCAGAACCAGCAGCAAGTTTACCTGCTGAGCCTGAGAGTTGCACTGTCCCATTCTCAAGATCTGCACTGCCAGCCTCCAGTTTGCCAAGCGCTTCTGCAAGCTCTTTTTGTTTTTCAGGATAGGCACTTAATAAAGGCGCCATTGCTTCCATTTGTTTTTGCAGCTCTTGGATACCGGCATGTACTTGCGCCGCTCCGCCAGCTGCATTGTCAGCCCCATTTTTCCAGGCTGTCAGGTTTTGGCCGAGACTTTCGGATCCCTGTTCAATTTGTTTAGTACCCTCAATCAATTCTGGTACCTTGCTGTTTACTTGATCTAAACCAGCTTTAACTTCTAAAGCTCCTGCCTGCAAATCTTTCTGGCCTGCAAGAAGTTGACCTGAAGCATCCTCGAGCTTCGTTTCTCCTTCCTCCAATTTACCAAGTCCTCCAGCCAGCTTTCCTGCCCCATTTGCCAGCTCTTTCGCTCCGGAATCAGCTGAATTCATTCCCTGGTTGAATTCAATCGACTTGCTTGCTAAAACGGATAAATTGTCATAAAGCTCCTGGCTTCCATCCCTAAGCTTGACTGCACCGTCGTTCAGTTCGGAAGCTCCGTCACTCGCCTGGTGAAGACCATCAGCCAGTTCGCCGATATTGTCAAACATTGTCTCGGCATAGGTTTCTGAAACTTTTTCGGATACGGAAGCCTTGATTTTTTCTGCTGCTGTCCCGCCAATCTGGGCAGATAAGAAGTTGAAGCTTTCATTTGGCACATAAACAAGTTCGAGTTTCTCAGGATGTTCATCCATCAATGTTGTTGCATTTTCTGAGAAATCTTTTGGGATTTTGATGAGCATATAATATTTTTGCTGCTCAAGTCCCTTTTCCGCTTCATCTTCTGATACAAATTCAAAACCAAAATCCTGGCTTTCTTTCAGCTTTTCCACCAGGTCATTGCCGAGTTCAAGCTTCTTTCCGTCAATCGTTGACCCTGCATCACTGTTGGCAACTGCTACAGGGAGATCGGAAAGATGTTCATAGGGATCCCAGAATGCCCACAAGAACATTCCACTGTACATGACAGGAATGAACAAGACGGCAATAATCGGTATCAAAAGCTTCTTATTTCGAAAAATAGCAAGCAATTCTTGGGTGAATAATTTATTTTTCATCTTTATCCTCCTCGATAAAAAAATGACCGTTTTATTCATTTGGTCATTTTTGTGCTGAAAATAAGGACTCCCTCCTAATGAGACAATCCTTTGAAAATATAGAACTCAAATAGCTCTAAAATCTGTGCTTTTTCAAGCGGCTTGTTTTTCTTTTCCCAGTCAAAAATCAATGCGATATAAAGCTTCATCATGATGAAAGAAGTAATTTCCGGATCGCATTCCTTTATTTCTCCCTTTTGGATTGCCTGGATGACCTTATCCTTAATGAAACCCAGGATGGCAGATTCCAGCTTATCCATGACTTCCACCACAGCGGGGGTCCCAATGTCCCGTGCTTCCTGGGAAAGCTTGATCGTCAGCTGATGTTTTTTACGGAACTCCAGCAGCCTATATAAAGCTCTATGGACATTTTCGTAAAAAGAATCTGCTGGATTCACAGCCTCATTCGCGACCTCTCCCATTTCTTTAATGAGACCGTTGATAATTTCATCGAAAAGCTGTTCTTTGTTTTTGAAGAAAGTATAGATTGTCCCTTTCCCTACATTCGCCAGCTTTGCAACTAGATCAATCGTCGTGGCTTTATATCCATAAAGAGAAAAAGAGTTGTTGGCCGCATCAATAATCTGCTGCCTCCGGTCGATTGCCATGACTTCACCTCCAAAAAAATGACCAAATGAGAAAAGTGGTCATTTCGTCACAAATTAATTTATCACATCTTTTACACTGTGGCAAGTATGTAAAATAAAAAACCCTTTGAAAAGGGTTTTTTATCGGTTAAGCTGCAAATATCCAAGGATTTTTTCAACCGCTGCTTCCCCCTGGTCGATGCAGTCGGGAAGGCCAACTCCTTCAAAAGAGCTTCCTCCGACAAAGACGCCGGGAAGTTCCTTTTCAAGGTCATTCTTCAGATTGGCCACTCTCTGCTTGTGCCCGACCGTATACTGGGGCATTGCTTCCTTCCAGCGCGAAACGACGGCAAAATCTGGCTGCGCCTGAATATCCATTGTTTTATTCAAATCTTCCAAGGCAATTTTGATGATCTCATCATCCGACAGCTCAACAATTGCCTCGTCACCTGGTCTGCCGACATAAAGACGGAGCAGAACTTTTCCCTCCGGTGTCGTATGGGGCCACTTTTTATGGGTCCATGTGCAGGCTGTGATCGTGTAATCACTGTTCCTGGAGACAACGAAACCTGTGCCATCTATATCTTCTTTGATGACACTTTCCGGAAACGCCATGGCTACTGTTGCCACCGAAGTTGAAGGCATGTCGCGGAATGGGTCAAAGATGTGTTCATGATCAGCGAACATGTGCAAGGCAGCTTCATGAGGTGCGGCTACAAGGATGCTATCTGCATCCAGCGTCTCACCGCTGCTCAGCCTTAAACGGTAACCTTGCTCCTGCTTGCTCACTTTATCGACCCGGATTCCTTTGATCACAGAACCGGCCACAAGCTTGGATTCAATCGCATCAACAAACGACTGCAGACCCGACGTCACAGTCAGGAACATTCCCTTTTTCTTCACCTGTCCGGTTTCATCAGGCTGCTTTTTTGGGGCAGGTGTCGATTTCTTTGTCCCAAGAATCAGGCTCCCGTACTTCTGCTCTGTCTGATAAAATTGCGGGAAGGTGGACAATAAACTCATGTTATCAATATCCCCGGCGTAAATGCCCGAGAGCAAAGGTTCTATCAAATTCTCGACCACTTCATCACCAAGCCTGCGACGGAAAAACTCTCCAAGTGACTGGTCTCCTTCCACCTTGGATGGAGGCATGAAGAAGTCTCCGGCAGCCCGGAATTTACCCGGCCATGAAAACAATCCTGTTGTAACAAATGGGCCGATTTGAGTAGGAATTCCCATCACCGCTCCGCCTGGTATAGGGTGGAGCTTGTCCTTAACGAGCACGTACGATTTTCCTGTACTGTTATTGACTAACTTATCGCCTAATCCGACTTCCCTCGCCAGACGGCCTGCACTTTCTTTTCTTTCCAGAAAAGAATCCGGCCCTCTTTCGATGACGAAGCCATCTTTTACATATGTCTGCATTTTTCCGCCAACACGGTGGGAGGCTTCCACCAGCTTTACATCCAAAGGAAGCTGGTTCTCCCTGGCATGCTTTTGCAAATAATACGCAGCAGCCAAACCAGTGATGCCTCCCCCTATAATTACAACTCTTTTCATATCTGTCACGGTAAATCGCCTTCTTTTACTAGATTTAGCTTGAAGATGACAGCTTTTTTAAAATGACATCTGCCATTGCGTCAATGAATTCCGGCTCTGCATTCGGCATTGGCGGTCTGTAATAGCTGGCCCCGATTTCATCCGTCACGACCTTGCATTCATAATCATTGTCATATAGTACTTCAAGATGCTCGGAAACAAACCCGGCTGGCACATAAACAAAAGCTTTATAGCCATGCTCTTCAAACAGCTCTCTTGTCAAATCCTGAACATCTGGTCCAAGCCATGGTTCCGGGGTATTGCCGGCGCTTTGCCAGCCTACCGCGTAATTCTTTACACCAGCCTGTTTGGCAATCAAGTCTGCTGTTTCCTTTAATTGTTCTGGGTATGGATCGCCCATCTGGAGAATTTTCTCTGGAAGGCTATGGGCAGAAACGATCAGGACAGACTTATCCTTCACATCAGCAGGCATTTCTGCAAACGTTTTTGCCACACGATCAGACCAGTACTTGATGAATTTCGGTTCATCATACCAGCTTTCCACGGCGACGATCTCAGGTCCGCCCAGCTTGGCAGCCTCTTCCTTTGCCCGGCCATTATAGGACTTCACACTGAAGGTTGAAAAATGCGGAGCTAGAACGATGCTGACCGCCTCTTCAATTCCGTCTTCATTCATTTGCTTCACAGCATCTTCGATAAAAGGCTCAATATGCTTCAATCCAAGATACATTTTGAATTCCACTTCATCCTGGATGCTGTTCAAATGCTGCTCCAGTTTCTCGCCTTGTTCCACCGTGATTTTCGCAAGCGGAGAAATGCCGCCAATCGCTTCATAACGATTTTGCAGGTCTTCAAGCATTTCCGGTGCCGGCGGACGTCCGTGGCGGATATGTGTATAGTACCGTTCAATATCTTCTTCTTTATAGGGTGTGCCGTATGCCATCACCAGCAAACCCATCTTTTTCTTCGTCATGATTGCACCTCTTTTTCCAGTCTCTAAGCTTTTATTCTGCCAAAAATAGTTCTAATTTACCAAATCTAATGCTCTGATGGAGAATAGAAACTATTTGCCCAGCTTTGAAGCAGAATAATCATGGATAAATGCAGTCAATTTTTTCAGCGTATCAGGGTTCACCGATGGGAAGACACCATGTC
This sequence comes from Chryseobacterium sp. ISL-80, assembly GCA_018613055.1. Taxonomy (GTDB): domain Bacteria; phylum Bacillota; class Bacilli; order Bacillales; family Cytobacillaceae; genus Mesobacillus. Next base: position 201,393 of record JAGGQZ010000004.1, read on the forward strand.
CAAGGTTAAAAATGTATCCTGGCTGCGCCATTCCCTGATCAAGAATCGCTTTCGCCTTTTCTTCAATTAGGTTCCATGGCGCAAGCAGAATCGCCGGGTCAAGATTTCCCATTACCGTTTTCTGGATGCCAAGCTCACGAGCTTCGCTTACCTGCAAACGCCAATCAAGGCCTACGACATCAAGTGGAAGGTCATGCCATTCCAGGGCAAGGTGGCTTGCACCCACACCAAACATAATCAAAGGCACATTCTCGTTTTTCAACTCCGAGAAAATTCTGTTCATGACTGGTTTGATAAATGTACGGTAATCCTGGACATTCAATGCGCCAACCCATGAGTCAAAGATCTGGATTGCTTTAGCTCCAGCCTTGACTTGGGATTTGACATAGGTAATCACCATATCGCCAAGCTTGTCCATCAGCGCGTACCATGCTTCAGGCTGGGCATACATGAATGCCTTTGTTTTATTATAGTTTTTGGAAGGTCCGCCTTCGATCATATAGCTCGCAAGTGTGAACGGCGCTCCGGAAAAACCGATCAATGGAACAGACAGCTGCTCTTGTGTAAGAAGCTTGATTGTATCGAGAACATACGGAATGTCAGACTCAGGATTGATTGTGCCCAACTTCTCCACATCTGACAGTGATGTTATTGGATTCGAGATTACTGGCCCGATGCCTGATTTGATTTCGACGTCTACGCCCATCGCTGGGAGCGGAGTCATGATATCTTTATAAAGGATGGCAGCATCAACGCCATACTGTTCTACCGGCAGCCTTGTGACATAGGCGCAAAGTTCAGGCTGATGGGTGATCTCGAACAGGGAATATTTTTCTTTGATTTCTCTATATTCAGGCTGGGAACGGCCAGCTTGTCTCATATACCATACAGGGACATGGTCCGTTTTTTCCCCTCTAGCTGCTTTTAAAAAGGTATCATTGATTATCTTGCTCATTAAGTGTGGTCCACCTTTCAATAATGTCTGTATTCCATTGTAATATAAAAGGATTGAAATAAAAAACACCTATTTTCCAATGAGAAAACAGACTTCTTCATTTTTATAAAAAAACAAACTATATACACTATATCGTTTTTACGCCCCCATTTCATAGGAAACGCTTTAAATTGTCGAAAATTAGACGTTTTTTTGTTTTTAGCTTCTCTAAAAGAGGGAAAATAGATTAAGGTGTGAAATTCATTATAATAGAAGGAAGAACTTAATTTTAAAAATGAGGTGAAAAGATGAATCTATTTATTACATCAGGAACAGCTGATTTTCTATTGAAATTAAAAGAAAAACACCAGGGCGAAAACATGGTCCTTATGAACAACAACGAGTCATCCATCCTTGTCCATGAGACGGAAGGAAAGACCTCATTCAGTTCGCCAAGGAAATATGAAGTGATCGATTCTGCCGGTACACTCGGCCATAAAGGTTTTGCTGTCTTTAATAATATCCCTGTAACCGATGAGGGAAGGCCGCTTTTTGAGGACCGCTTCCTGAACCGGCCAAGGATGATTGAGAACGAGCCAGGATTTGTCGCCATTCGTGTATTGCGGCCATTGAGCTCAAATACCTATATCATCATGACCATCTGGGATAAGGAGAGCTCATTTGAAAACTGGCAAAAATCCAAGGCCTATGCCCATGCACACAAGAATCGCGGCACAGAGGCAGGAATTGATGGCGCAAAGCCAAATATTTTTGAGAGCGCATCGTATGTATCAAAATATTATATTGAAGGCGAATGATGATCGCCTTTTGGCGTCTCCATTTCTGTGATGGATGGCGCTTTTTTCTGTTCTTGCCCATTATCGGGTCCTTAAGGTAATGGATAGAGCTATTTGCTGCGTTTGTTTCTTATTCTCGCTTCCATAATGAGTTCTGTTCCAGCCCTTTTCGTGCACCTTTCATAGTTAACTATAGGCTTTGTTCCTCATCTTGTGGTAACGGGTTCTGTTTTGAATGAGAAAACTTTAATTCAAAACCCGCTCAGCATCATAATTAGTATCGTTTTTAATAAAAAATAGCAATAGGAAAAGCAATGGAATTCATTTCCCATTGCTTTTATTGTTGAATTCCGCCATTTGTTCCTAATACATTGAAAATCTATTTACCACTTGAGCAGTTCGCTCTCCCATGTAGATTGAGGAAATCTCATATAAATGATGCTAGCAAAAAAATGAAACTTAGCCATACACAAAGGGGCGAATAAAAGGCGGTATCTAGTTTTGCAAATCTAGTATGTTTGATTTTTTTGAAAAAACCTACATATTTCCCTTCACCGATAGCACGTAACAAGAATACAATTCCTCCAGCTATACAAAACCATTTTGAAAGAGTGGAGGATTGAATGACTGCGAACAAATCGATTTGAACTAATAGAAGGACAAATGCAAAAAAGCATAGTAAGCCGATAAAAAGTGTACCAAACATTCTTGGTTGTAAAACTGGTAATTTACTGTCATCTTCAGTTGGAAGAGCCGCATTTACTCCCCAACTTCCGCCAAATGCCCAAAAAATATGTAGCATACCAATAAATAAAAATATTAGAGACGTTACTCCTATTAAACTCTTTAGCAATTTATCACTCCTTCTGTTTTCATCGTCCTCCGTCATAACATCAGTATACTGATTTCCCCAGAACCTTAGCACTTTTTTCATAAGTTGTCTGCTGGTCAGCAGACTCTTGCTAAATGACTCGTTAAAATCATTAAAACCCTTATATAGCACCAAATAAATGAAGCCCAAATCATATGAGAATTGGCCTTCAAAATGATTCGTTATTGTACTTCTTATACTTCATTACCGAACCTGTTAATCTTGTGGCACCCTCCCCTCCTTAGGACATCTTGATCAATCCGTTCCGGTTTGCATAAACAGCAGCCTGGGTCCTGTCTGTTAAACCTAATTTTCCGAGTATGTTTGAAACATGTGTTTTTACTGTTTTCACACCAATGAATAATTCTTCGCTGATTTGCTGGTTTGTCATGCCTTCCCCTATACATTTCAGGACATCCAGTTCACGTTCTGTCAGCTCATCATGGGGCTTGCGCTCTTGCGGTCTCAGTTTTCTCATCATTTTATTGGCTACCTTTGGTTCAATCACCGTTTCTCCTCTGGCGGCTTTTTCAATTGCCGCAATGACTTCTGCGGCCGTCGCTGTTTTTAGCATATAACTGAATGCCCCTGCTTCAATTGCCGGAAAAACCTGATCGTCATCGTAAAAGCTTGTAATGATGATGATTTTACATTCTGGATAAAAGCTTAATATCTCCCTCGTTGCGTCAATCCCCGTGCCATTTTCCATTAAAAGATCCATCAGCACCACATCAGGCTTTATATCTTTCACAAGTGCAACAGCCTTTACTCCACTGTCCGCCTCTCCTGCAATTTCGATGCCCGGTTCAGTCTCCAAATAGGAAATAATGCCTCTACGGACCATTTCATGATCATCAACGACAACCACTCTGATTTTCCCCATTATTCTTCCCTCCTCATAGCGGGTATCCTGATTTCTATATATGTACCTTCATTTTCTTTTGATCGGATATTATAAGTACCGCCAATTTGTTCGCAACGCTCCCGCATTGTCTTCAAGCCGTAAGATGCCATCTTTTCCTCATGTATATCGAACCCTTTTCCATCATCGCCAATATATAGATGGATCGTTTGATTCTCTTCTGCAAGCAATATTTTCACTTTTGCTGCATCGGCATGTCTCAGGATGTTGGACAGCGCTTCCTGGACGATCCGGAAAATATGCTCTTCTGCTGCCGGCGAAATGTTTTCGATTTCATCGATGCTCGCCTCAAATGCAAGGTTTGTCTTTTGCTTCAATTCCTGAATAAGTTTAACGATTCCTTCGCAAAGACTCTCCCCACTTAATTGGACTGGCCTCAGATGCAGAAGGAGCGCCCGCATTTCACCTTGAGCCTTGCCCGCTATCTCGGAAATCTGCTCCAGTTGTTTCCTGGCTTTTTCCGGTTCCTGATCAAACCAACGGAGTGATGCAGATGACATCATGCTTAAGGCAAACAGCTGCTGGCTGACTACATCATGCAAATCCCTCGCCAGCCGCTGCCTTTCCTCCATGATTGCTGCTGACTTGGCTGTCCTGGATAGTTCCGTTTTTTCCTCTGCCAGCTTTTGCAGCGAGTGGACCTGTTCCTGCAGGTATTCTGACAGATGATTCAGCTCTTCCGAAATCAGGCCGATTTCATCTTTTTCATCGGTAATGATTCTTTCAGTGAATTTCCCTCTGCGCAAGGTAGCGATCAATAACAAGATGTCGCTAAGACGCCCTTTGATTGTGTAGCTCCCCCGCAGGCTGAAATAGAACCCCACTGCTGACATTATGACAAAGCTGTACAGCCAAAACCAAAAGGTCATCGAAGTAGAGAGACCGCTGTCAGGCACCATGAATAAGAAAATTTGCAGGCCAATGAAGAGAATGAGAGAAGTGATGAACGCCATCATCAAGAAAGTCTGGATAAACCATAATCGGATACTTGTCATTTTCCTCACCCTACACCCGATCGATTCTGACAGAACCGATCTTCAATTCAATGGTGATGTTCAATTTCCTGACGGCTTCATCATAATCATCTGACTTATAAGCTATCACATGTTTGATTTGTTCCTGAGCATAGTCGAAAAGCTTTACTTCACCGACGCCAACCACTGCATTGACCTTTACCGGAACCCCCTCTGGAACGAGCATTTTCACTTCCCCCACCCAGCCTTTCACCCTGATCGGTGTTTCTTTGTCAGGTATGAAACCTTTGCTGAAATCAATAAAGTATTCACCGACCATATTGTAGAGATCCATTGGTCCAACTGCCCAGTTCGGCTCTTTGAATGTGACTTTGCCAATTGATGCTCCCCGGATTTTCTTTGTGGAATTCCCTTCGGTTTCTGGAAAATCCCCAAGCTGTTTAGCTGATGGCAGTTCCGTTTGGTAGATGACCTTAAACTTCCGTTTCCCAGTTAACATGCTTACACCAAAATAAATCAGGAACAGCGGCCAGAGTTTCCACACATCGAGGAATTTGAAGCTGATCATATCAAGACGGTCCATGACCAAAAGCGATGAAAAAACAACAATGAACAATCCCCAGCCTAACTTCTTTTGCAGAAGAGCCACCAGTCCATATACCAATAGCAAAAAAGGATACGAGACGACAAATAGTTCTTTTATTTCCAAGGAAATGACACCTAAATTGACGAGCAAAAGGATGATTCCCACTCCTGCCAGCCCAACAGCCATTGCTATTTGATTCACCGATCGAGTCCGCAACACTTTCCCCTTCTTTCTTGCTTTCCTACTCTTTTATTCTTTTTCATTCGAAAGAATCCCTTTAATTCACTAGTAAACTTTCTTGCTATTACTATTTTAAGAAAGTGCACAGCTTATTCCTCCCCTCCAGAGAAGTTTTCTGCCTCCGTCCCGGGACTGATATTTTTTTTACAGATCCTGCTCACACCTTTCTGCTTCCAACATATTCTGTAGTACTTAATTAGGTAATTTGCCTATTCAGCATAGGCAGATAACAGTACGTCACTCAGAAGGGAGCAATCTTTTATGATTATAGAATTAACGGCACTTCATTGGATTTATGTATTATTCATCTTTCTGATCATCGGGTTCATGGTCATGAAAAGAGATACAACGCTTGTATCGATCCTCGGAATCTTTTTATTGGCCATCGTCGCGACTGGCTCTTTGAGCGGCTCGGTCAGCAGTGTATTCAATAGTTTCATATATGCCATTACCGAGCTTTTGCCTACGATTCTCGTGATCTCCATCATTGTGGCGATGAGCAGGACGCTTACCGTGACGGGGATTAACGATGCGATGATCTCCCCATTCGCCAGGTTGATTAAAACACCAGCACTGGCCTATTGGACGATCGGGATTGTCATGATGTGCATTTCCTGGTTTTTCTGGCCTTCTCCGGCAGTAGCCTTGATGGGAGCAGTCCTATTACCGGTCGCGGTAAGAGTCGGCCTTCCTGCCCTTGGTGTGGCGGTCGCTATGAACCTCTTTGGACACGGAATCGCCCTATCCGGTGATTTTGTCATCCAGGCTGCTCCAAAGCTGACAGCCGATGCTGCCGGGATACCTGTCAGTTCGGTCGTTCAGGCTAGTATCCCACTGGTCATTGTGATGGGGGTTGTCACCACGGTGACCGCTTTCTATCTGTTAAAAAGAGACATGAAAAGCGGCAAATTAGTAAGTAGCGGTTACGTTGATGTTGAATTAAAACAAACAAGTGATCCAACCTTGCTGACAGATGGTGCAAAGAAGTTCTTTGCTCTCCTGATACCGGTATTGTTCGCTGCGGATGTTGCCGCAATGTCCATCCTTAACCTCCAGGGCGGGGATGCGACTGCGCTTGTTGGCGGAACCTCGATTTTCATCCTGCTTCTAATTTCTCTTGCAGCACACAAGAACAAAGGTCTTGAAAAAACGACCAGCTACCTCATAGAAGGCTTCCAGTTTGGATTCAAGGTTTTTGGGGCTGTCATCCCGATTGCCGCCTTCTTCTATCTCGGCGACTCAGGCTTCATGAAAATCATCGGTGAGTTCCTCCCAGAGACGTCCCAGGGAATTGTCAATGACCTGGGGGTGGCGCTGGCCTCAGTCGTACCTCTAAACGCGGAAGTAGGAGCCGTAACACTTACAGCAGTGGGAGCGATCACCGGGCTGGACGGATCAGGATTTTCCGGAATCTCCCTGGCTGGATCGGTCGCTGCAATATTCTCGACTGCCATAGGCGCTGGGGCAGCAACCCTTACCGCACTCGGACAGATTGCCGCAATTTGGGTCGGCGGCGGCACCCTCGTTCCATGGGCACTTATTCCGGCAGCCGCAATTTGCGGTGTGGACCCATTCGAACTGGCAAGGCGCAACCTCCTGCCGGTCACTATCGGACTGGTCGTAACCACAATAGTAGCAATGTTCCTGATATAGCTTTAAAATACTGGCTGCCACTCAATGGCACCGTTTATATATGAAGCTCCTTATCTGGGAGCTTCTTTTGCTGTTATTCTTGAATGTTTTTATTGTCTAATCATGTTATAATTATTTAAATTATCAAACTATTATACATAAGGAGATGAAGCAATTGCAGGATCAGCTTTTTAGAAAAATAGAAAACCTTTATCCGGAAATGGTGGAAATCCGCCGCTTTATGCACCAACATCCAGAATTGTCTTTCCAGGAAGAGAACACGGCGAGGTATATCGCAGCCTTTTATGAGAAAATGGGGGTTGAGGTACGCACCAACGTAGGCGGCAACGGGGTTGTCGCAAAAATATATGGAGCCAAACCAGGCAAAACAGTTGCACTTAGAGCCGATTTTGATGCCCTTCCGATCCAGGATGAAAAGGATGTCCCATACAAATCCCTCGTTCCGGGCGTCATGCATGCATGCGGACATGATGGCCATACAGCGACATTGCTCGTCCTTGCAAAAGTATTGTATGAAGCAAGGGAAAATCTTCAAGGAACTTATGTGATGATTCACCAGCACGCTGAGGAGTATGCACCAGGCGGAGCCATTTCTATGATTGAAGACGGCTGCCTTGAAGGTGTTGACGTCATTTTTGGCACCCACCTGTGGGCCACTGAAACGACGGGTACTGTCCAATATCGCATCGGACCGATCATGGCAGCAGCCGACCGCTTTGAGATCTCCATCCAGGGTAAAGGCGGACATGGTGCCCAGCCGCATAAAACAAAGGATGCCATTGTTGCCGGAGCACAGCTTGTTTCTAACCTGCAGCAAATCGTCAGCAGACGTGTTGATCCCGTCGATTCTGCCGTTGTAACTGTAGGCTCGTTTGTGGCAGAAAATGCTTTCAACGTCATCGCCGATAAAGCCAGGCTGATTGGTACAGTGAGAACATTCAATGAAAACACCCGCGATTTTATCGCAGCCGAAATCGAAAAAGTTGTCCAAGGAACATGTCTGTCAACCGACTGCACCTATGACTATTTGTATGATAAGGGCTATCCAGCGGTAGTGAATCATGCAGCAGAAACCGAGTTCCTGATTGATTGTGCTTCAAAGGTGCCGGAAGTGACCAAAATTGAAGAAAGCGACCTGCAAATGGGTGGCGAGGACTTTGCCTACTATCTCCAGCATGTGAAAGGTACGTTCTTTTTCACAGGAGCAAAACCGGAAAGTGCAGAATCCTATCCACACCACCATCCAAGATTCGATATTGATGAAAAAGCAATGCTCATCGCCGCAAAAACGCTTTGTGCAGCCGCATTGAACTATCAGACGAAAGAACAGCATCACCATCAAGAAACATTAGCGTAAAAAAGAAAACTTACTCATTCAGACTGCAGACAAATCGCTTGTCTGCAGTTTATTATTTTTTACGAAATGACAAATCACCCCGTTTCACTCAGTCCCTCACAACTGAGGCGGTGCCTGAAGGATCCTCATCCGGTAGGCATTCATCGCTGTTTCTCCGAGCTGGTCAAGCAGATTGTAATTAGCATAAGCACCTACCACTGCCCCAATCCCAGGCATCAGCTGCAGCATTTTGGCAAAATCAATATAATCTCTGTATTCCTGTTGAAATTGCTGCCAATCCAGTTCCAGCAACTCTGCTTTTCGGCTTTCCCAATTTTCAAGCACATCCAATGTCTGCTTCCTTTGGGCATCGCTAGAAAATGCCAGCTGGAATACATAGAGGATAAACAGCCTTTCTTCATATTTCGAAGGGTCAAACCCATATATGGAGGCAGCTTCGAACAGAAATTTCATTTTAATCGATAATAACAGCGGGAAGTCCGCCATTCCGAGCAGGATTCCGCCAGCACCTGTACCTGCACCTTCGACAGCTGCGGTCCTTTTATATCCCGAGAGTTTCTTGTTCAGCAATTCGTCCTTGCTGGCGAGTGTCAAACCTGTTCCCTGCTGCTTTCTCGTCGTTAAATTCGAGCCAGCAAGTGTGGCCTTGACCATGTTTTTAATACTTTCCGTGAGGATTTGATGGACTTTTTCCGGAATCAGCTGGTTCACTTTTGTCTGCGCTTTTTTTGAGGCACGCGCCAATATTCCCGATCGTTTATTCAGCTTACGCTTCCAGGCAATTACCTCATCATATGCCTTCAGTTCATACTCATTCAAGGCTCTTCACTCCTTTTCGTACTAATACTTACGTATTGAAAGTAAATTTGTTTCGAAAAAAAATCCTTTTCATAAAAGCCCGGAGCCATTATGAAAAGGATTTATGATCATGATTTTAGTTTATTGAGGCTGTAAAAATAGACAAAGAACCATGCAAAGGCGACGCCTGCAGCAAAAATGATGGTGCCAAATACGAGATCTCCTTTAATCAGGACAATTGCTGTAAAAACAGCCGCCTGAAAAATCAATATGCCTAGCAGCAAGCTCGTAAAGGATTTCTTCCTCGACTTTTCCGATAAAGGATAAAGACTGACCCAAAGTTTATTTTGGTGATGATTCCATAACGGCAAGAGCTGAAAACCCGTCAAGTACATGAAAAGCAGGGCAAATAAAATTTGGCCTGGTCCGTATGTGAGAAAATAAAGCGCAGCTCCGCCAATTGCGGTAAGGCGGACGAGCAAGCCGAAATAATCACCAGCTCTTGCGAATGTCCTTATATAAAGGTGGCTGAATGCAAGATCCTGTCGGTAGGGAATTCTATTGACCAGCCAGTCAAGCCATTTCCGCCTTCTGGTCCGGTCACGAAGCTTTGGAACATCCGTGAACATATTGGCGACACGGTAAAATGCATTCATCCGCCGCTCTTCATCCTCAATCAATTGCTCCCATTTCAGTCCCTTTTCCGCAGTCTGTTTTTTATAGTACATATAAAGGAAAACTAAAATCAGCGCCGGAACTGCTGCAAAAAGCAACTGAGCACCAGAGAAGATGAAATAAATCAGCACCGCATTGATAAAGAAACGAATGATGCTGTCCGTCCATTTCACACTTGACTCAATATAATGCTGGACATGCCAGCGAATCAATAGGTTGACCAGTTTTATCAGGATCATGGCGATCAGCAGAATAAAGAACGATTTGAAGTCTGCACCATGGATTTTTACGTGAAGAGGCATTAAAACCGCAAGCACCATTAGCAAAAGATAAGACTGCAGGCTAAGGCTGAAAATGGCCGATTTCCTGAAATAATCAGCCAGCTTCGTTTCGAGCGGCAAAAGAAAGATTTTATCCGCTTCGGTCAGGAATGTCTGGACAGGGCTATATGTAAGGACAGCTGCGAGAATAATCGCAATGATCCACGCAGCCGGGAAATCGGGCTGCAGTGTTTTTATCCAATCTTGATAGTAGAACGCCGCTGTTCCCAATAAAAACAGGACAACAATCATTAAATGGCCATTAAAGATATAACGGAGGTAGCTCCCGGTTTCCTTCGCAAAAGTACCGAAGCGCTCCTTCCATAAGTCTTGCGGATTAAACATAGTCTTCTTCCTTTGTCAGTTGGATATACAGGTCATCAAGGGTAGCGCCGGGCATATTGAACTGGTCCCGCAACTCCTCAAGAGTCCCCTGTGCCCGTACCTCACCATTATGGAGAATCACAAAACGATCGCAATACCGTTCAGCCGTAGCCAGGATATGTGTCGACATTAGTATGCCTGCGCCATTCTGCTTCATCTTGTCCATCAAATCAAGCAAGGATTGAATCCCGAGAGGATCGAGACCGACAAATGGCTCATCGACGATATATAGTGATGGCTGTACAAGGAATGCGCACATGATCATCACCTTTTGCTTCATTCCTTTAGAAAAATGGGCCGGGAACCATTTCAGCCTTTTGCTCATCCTGAATTCTTTTAACAAAGCATCAATGCGCTGTTCATATTCTTGTTCCTTAAGGCCATAGGCCATCGCAGTCAAGCGGAGGTGCTCCTCCAGCGTCAATTCATCATATAGGATGGGCGTTTCAGGGACAAAGGTGAATTGCTTCCTGTACTCTTCCTTCCCTTCAATGAATGTCTTTCCATTGATTTTGATATCACCCTGGTGAGGTTCCATCAATCCAATCACATGCTTGATCGTCGTACTTTTTCCAGCGCCGTTCAGGCCAATCAATCCAACGATTTCATTATTATTGACTGTGAAGCTAACATTTTTCAGTACAGGATTCCTCGTGTATCCGCCGGTAACCTGGTTTATTTCCAATAAAGACATGTGCAACGCCCTTCCAGTTCATAGTCGTGTACCGTTATTTTAACAAATGCATCTCATTTAGGAAAAGTTTCAAACTAAGAGGCAAACTTTTTTGCATATAAACTGCCAGTCGGGGCATCATAATTTTTGAAGGGGAACAAGCAATAATTCGAAATGAGGTGTCTGTTAAAGACATATTATTCGATTTATAAGCACACTGATTTACACGTTCAAAAAAGGGGATGGTTGCATTGCGCTACGTAAATGTTAACCCAGCCGTTCATTAACATCACTCCACATTTTGAAATGAGGTGTGTGTCGCAGATCACTTCCCGCTTTATAAGTTGTGAAACCGACTAAAGCAGACAGGGGATGGTCCGATTGAACCAGGTACTGAATAACCCATCATTCTTTTAATTCAAATGAATTGAAAATGAGGTGTTTATCAAAGGTAAACCTGCTTAAGAACGTCAATAAACAGTATTCAGTTCCCCCTTCAGGGACAGGATTCCATGCGGATCCTGTCCTTTCTTTCTTTATATTTATTGGCAAATTATGATAAAATACCAGAAACATGTTTAATGGAAAGGGTGGAATATATGAGTGATTGTATTTTTTGCAAAATCATCAATGGCGACATTCCCTCAGCAAAGGTATACGAGGATGACAATGTGTTTGCCTTCCTTGATATCAGCCAGGTAACGAAGGGGCATACGCTTATCATTCCTAAGGTACATAAGGAAAATGTGTATGAGTTAACAGATGAAATTGCCGCCAATGTCTTTAAAGTTGTGCCAAAAGTAGCAAATGCCATTAAGGCTGCCTATGACCCAATCGGACTGAATGTGCTCCAGAACAACGGCGAAGCAGCCGGCCAGTCTGTTTTCCACTTCCATATGCATCTGATTCCACGCTACGGCAATGGAGACGGTTTCGGGGCTGTCTGGAAAACACACCAGGATCAGTACACTGCCGATGACTACCAGAAAATCGCTGCCGAGATCAACAGTAAAATCTAGACTTCCGCACTTGCGGGAGTTTTTTTTTGGCTAGAAACAACTTTTATATCGGACAATTTTCTGGCTACCCACTTTTTGTTTGTCCGTTAGAGCTTTCCTATCGGACACTTTTTGCCGTTTTCCCCTCGTGTTTGTCCGTTAGAGCCTTCCTATCGGACACTTTTTGCCGTTTTCCCCTCGCGTTTGTCCGATAGAGCCTTCCTATCGGACACTTTTTGCCGTTTTCCCCTCATGTTTGTCCGTTAGAGCCTTCCTATCGGACACTTTTTGCCACTCTTCCAAAGTTTTTGTCCGATAGACCTTCTCTAGAAAGCAATAGGGAACCTGTCAATACAGCTATCTTGCTCCTTTCGTCACATGTAATGCTTGAAATTTATTTAAACTTTTCTGAAAATATTAGAAATTCCCTTCTTTTTCTGTTAGCATGATAATAACTTTAATGCATTAACGAAACACTGTGATTATTTTTTCCGGAGGGATGATCTTGAAACGTGCACTGAATTTTAATGCCGGTCCGGCAGCCTTGCCTGAGGCTGTGCTGGCGAGGGCCGAAAAAGAAATGATGAATTACCAGGGCAGCGGGATGGGAGTCATGGAACTCAGCCACCGAAGCAAGCAATTCGAAGCAATCAATGACAGGACAAAATCATTGCTTCGTAATCTCCTCCACATTCCGGATGATTACGAAGTGCTTTTCCTCCAGGGGGGTGCAAGTCTTCAATTCACCATGGTACCGATGAATCTTCTTGAAGAAGGAGCGACTGCTGGCTATGTCATGACAGGCACCTGGTCTGAAAAAGCCCTGAAGGAAGCGCAAAAAATCGGGAGTGCGGCGGCAATTGCTTCATCAAAATCTTCTAACTATAAATCAATCCCCAGCTTCTCAGAAATCAAGGTAAAGCCTGACTCTTCCTATCTCCACATCACGACGAACAACACAATTTTTGGAACCCAGTGGCATAACCTGCCTGAAAAAGTTAACGTTCCGCTTGTTGCGGACATGTCGAGTGATATTTTAAGCCGTCCTGTCGATGTATCTTCCTACGGACTTATCTATGCTGGTGCACAGAAAAACCTGGGCCCATCAGGTGTCACCGTGGTAATCATCCATAAGGACTTGCTCAAACGTTCAAGACCAAATTTGCCTGCAATGCTCAATTATAAGGTGCAGGCTGACTCCAAGTCGCTTTATAATACTCCGCCTACACTGTCCGTTTATTTCCTGATGCTAGTCCTCGAATGGGCTGAATCCATTGGCGGGGTAAAACAGCTTGAAGGGCAGAACAAGCAGAAGGCTGCAATGCTTTACGAAGCTATCGACAGCAGTAATGGATTCTATAAGGGGCATGCTGAAAAAGAGAGCCGCTCACTGATGAATATCACCTTCACGCTGGAAAGCGAAGAGTTGACGGCCTCCTTCCTGCATGAGGCAGAGGAATCAGGCTTTATTGGTTTGGCCGGCCACCGATCTGTCGGAGGCTGCAGAGCATCCATATACAATGCCGTTCCGCTCGAGCATGTAGAGAAACTTGTGAAATTCATGAATGATTTCAGGCTAAGAAATTAACAGAATATTATCCCTTTACTCACCCAAAATTTATGTTATAATAATAGCAAGCTTTTCGCTGCAGGCATTGAGAGCACTGCAGGAGGAGCAATAGTTAGCTAGAATAGCAGAGGAGAGATGAGAATTGAATACGAAGAACCTTGTAGCCTTGTCACTATTAGTCGGGATGGGTGCAGTGCTGCACACTGTTGTACCCGGATTTATCCTTGGAATGAAGCCAGATATGATGCTGACCATGATGTTCCTTGGGGTCCTTATGTTTCCTGACAAGAAAAGTGTATTTTTGGTTGGAGCTGTAACTGGTTTGATTTCTGGATTGACTACAACATTCCCTGGCGGATTAATTCCAAATATCATCGACAAGCCTGTAACGGCATTTGTCTTTTTGGCACTCCTGCTGGCGTTTAAAAAATTCAAGTCATCAGTTTATATCGCAGCTGGCCTGACGGCAATCGGAACCATTGTATCCGGGATTGTTTTCCTTGGATCAGCTTACTTCCTAGTGGGTCTTCCTGGACCGTTCATCGCTCTTTTCGCGGGAGTCGTTCTTCCTGCAGCTGCCTTTAACACAGTCTTCATGGCCATTCTTTATCCAGTGGCAACCAATATTTTCAAACGAGCAAAACTTGCAGAAGTCAATTAAATTAATAGAGCCCCTGTCCTTAAGCTAAGGACAGGGGCTTTTTTACATTACTGGAATGAATAAAAGATAATCCCGAGCAATAGGAAAATGGCTCCCCCGCCTGCAAACATGCCAGCCCTTTTTCGCAGAAGCATCTTCGGAGGATACATGCCTGGTTTCTTCAACGCAAGGAGATTATGGACTGCCCCCAAAAAGAAAGCAATACTGACAAAAAATACAATACTAATAAAAATCCCCGCTCCCCTCCTCTCCATCCTCAGTACATGAGCCTTATTTATCTTTATGCCTGTTAATTTAAGCCTATGAAGCATAAAACGTTTATTTGCCCGAGAATAGGAAATTAAATATAAAAGGAATAGAGGAATTTGAATCCTTTTGCAGAACATATACAGAAAAGTGACGAGGTGGTCAAATCATGAAAGCAAAATCGGTTTTAATGGGAATGGTTGTTGGAGGAGTGGCAGCTGGAATCGCAACGCTGCTCGCAGCGCCAAAGTCTGGTTATGAAACCAGGAGGACGCTTAAGGCGAATAAGGATGAGTATATCGGGTCTCTTAAGGATATTAAGGAATCCGTGGTGGAATTAAAAAATACGGTGGCCACTGCTTCCAAAGAAGGGAAGGCTTCCATCCAAACTTTTGTCACCGATGTAAAAACCGCTCTTTGGGAATGGAAACTTGAAACAGAGGAAAATAAAATGGCCCTTCAGGAAGATATCAAAGAGCTTGAAGAATCCATTTCAGATCTCGAATCCGAATTGGCTGCCAACTCAGAAGAAAAATAAAAGGAGAAATCCTTCCCACCAACTAAATTTTTTCGATGGGAAGGATTTTCCTATTTTTTGAAGAAAAAATATATTATGCAAATGGCAATTTTATTATGCCCTTAAAATATTTTCATAATTTCGCCAGACATCAGTGGGAAAATAACAAATTCTAAAAATTTAGTAAATTTATATCTTTATTAATTTTTGTTTTATTGGCATAATGAAAATAGAAACAATAAAGTAGGTGAATATGAGAATGGGAGATAAGAATTATACTATGAAGGAAGCAATGATGTTTAGCCAGAGAGTTGCCCAGTTAAGTAAAGCCCTTTGGAAGTCTGTCGAAAAGGATTGGCAGCAATGGATCAAGCCATTCGACCTGAATATCAATGAGCATCATATTTTATGGATTGCTTATCACTTGAATGGTGCTTCGATTTCTGATGTAGCCAAATTTGGCGTGATGCATGTATCCACTGCTTTCAACTTTTCCAAGAAGCTTGAAGAACGCGGCTATTTAAAGTTTTCCAAGAAGGAAAGCGACAAAAGGAATACGTATATCCAGTTAACCGAAGAAGGCGAAGGCGTATTGCTCGCTTTGATGGAAAGCTACGAACCTAATAATAATGCTGTTTTTTCAGGTGCTATGCCATTAAAGGAACTCTATGGAAAGTTCCCTGACATTATTGAAATCATGGCGATTGTCAGAAATATTTATGGCGATGATTTCATGGAAATATTCGAGAAATCATTTTCGAATATCGACAGAAAGTTTACTGACGAAGACGGTACGCTCAAAAAGATCGATCCAGCCGAGAAGGAGTATGCGTAAGATAGACAAACACAGTTTAACTCCGTAAATAGAGGAAGGGATTACTTCCAAGACCCACTAGCTTTGTTCACTTCCTCTGGCTGAAGAATGGCTGCGCTTCCAGCTGACAACATCTTATAAAGCGGTTGTAAAATAACCCTTCCGCTTTTTGTTCTTCAGATTGATTGCTCATTATCTCACATTTCAAAAAATTCAACCTAAATGTTTTTTGGTACCGAAGCAGTTTCTTCGAAAAGGATTTCGAAAATTACATGCTTTCCCCTCCATCAACTTACAATCATTTGCTTTATAAAAAACTATCTTTTTCCTTAAATATTTGTTATTGTATTTAAGATAAAAAGATTGATAAGGAGGGATTCTTCGATGATCTCCATTTTATTCGTGTTTGTCCTTTTCGCAGCCTTCATCCTTTTCTATATAAATAAGCTAACAGACTCCCTCTGCATCCAGAAGGAAATCCCGGAAGACAAACATGCTAAAATTTTCAGGACGATCAATATCCTAGTTACAATTTTGCTGATTTCATCTTTCGTTGAAATTCTGTATACGTGACTACATACGAAAAGCGTAAGCGCCTTGGTCAGCCCCGACAAGCGCTGGAGGGCATGACAGTGAAGTCGTTCTTTGACTTCATTGGCAGGACCGAAGCGTCTCGAGGGGCTAGGCGCTGGAGCTAGACATTTCTCGAAGTTGAAATCATAAAATACTATTAACATAAACTAAGCGGTGAGGAGATTCCTCACCGCTTTTTATTTTCGGTCTCCATAAAAGAGCTTTTTAAATGATCAAGGCATGCAGAAAGCATCGCCCCCATCGGATCTTACAGCCAAGATGCACCGATGATGATTAACAGAATGAACAAGACAACGAGCAATGCAAAGCCGCCGCCGTATCCAAAGCCTCCTCCAGACATTGAGGTTCCTCCTTTCTGCTTTAAGAACTTGCCTTAATAACATTTGTCAGAAATATGGGGGGCAAGTGACCCCCATACTCTACTCAGAAATTAAAGCCAAGCTGCACCCACGATGATTAACAGAATGAATAACACGACAATTAACGCAAAGCCGCCGCCGTATCCTGCACCCATATTAACACCTCCTTCCAAAGTGGTTATGATATCTTATTCAAGCAAGTTCATTTACGCATAGGCAGTTATCCTGCTTTCCATGCATTTTGTTGTTTATAGATAAGCTGCACCCACAACAATCAGCAAAATGAACAAGACAACTATCAAAGCAAATCCTGAATTATAGTGGCCCATATTCAAATACCTCCTTTCTCTCTTCTCTACATCCTATGCACAAGTGAACAATCGGTATAGATATCCGCCCATCACCCGAAATAGTAAAAAATATCCAGTATTTATTTTTTGTAGAAAATTTAAAATATGGTATAGTAGACTTTGTGGATAAAAAACGGCCACTCGAATTTTCTGTTTAGGAGTTGTTCACCATGAAAAAAATGATCATTTCCCTCACGGTTGCAGCCGGAGTTATGGGATTAGCCGCATGCAGTAATAATAATGCGGATTCTTCTGAAGTAATCGTGGAGTCGAAAGCAGGCAATATCACAAAAGAAGAACTTTATCAATCAATGAAGGAAAAATACGGGGAGCAGGCGCTCCAGGAAATGCTTTACCAAAAAGTTCTTTCAGAGAACTATGAGGTAACGGACAAAGAAGTTGAACAAAAAGTGGCCGAGCTTAAAGATGAGTTAGGAGATAACTTTGAGCTAGTTCTACAGCAGAACCAGCTTAAGGATGAAGAAGAGTTAAAAGCAGTCCTTAAAGATCAGCTTCTTATGGAAAAAGCTGCCCTTAAAGATGTAAAGGTCAGTGAAGCTGAGGTTAAGAAACGCTATGAGGAGTACAAGCCTGAAATCAAGGCCAGCCACATCCTTGTAGAAGATGAAGCAACTGCCAAGGAAGTCAAGAAAAAGCTCGATGAAGGCGCGAAGTTCGAGGACCTGGCAAAGGAATATTCTAAAGACCCTGGTTCAGCTGCGAATGGCGGAGACCTTGGATTCTTTGGACCTGGCAAAATGGTTCCTGAGTTCGAAGAGGCTGCCTATGCCCTTGACGTGAATGAAATCAGCGGACCTGTCAAGTCACAGCATGGCTTCCACATCATCAAGGTAACAGAGAAGAAAGAAAAAGAATCATACGATAAAATGAAGGATAAATTAGAGTATGACTTAAAGCTAGCCCAGCTTGACTCTAATAAAATCCAGGAAGTACTGAAGCGTGAGCTTGACGCAGCTAAAGTTAAAATTAAGGATAAAGACCTTAAAGGCGCTGCAGAGTTCCCTGAAGCAGAAGTACCAACACAGCCATAATTGGACAGGCTGATTTCATAAAGAAAGCACTGGCTCCGAAATTCTGGAGCCAGTGCTTTTTATTATGCTTCTGCCGAATTTTCACGTCGTTCTTTTTCCCGTTCGAGCCGTTTCATATAAAGCTCGCCCTCTCGTTCAATGCTTTCCATTTCTTGTTCTCTTTCTTCTTTTCCTGTTTTGACCGCCATGAACGCGCTGAATACGATTCCTGCTGCGACTGCTATTACCCAGATTGGAATTGACATTCTTCATACCCTCCATTTAAAGGTTGTCCAAATTGAACTCTTACAGAAAAGATATGTGACTTTAATTAAGAATATGACTTTGCAGTAAAAATTAAGGACGTTTAGCTGTGGAATACTTTTGAAGAGTATTTAATCGTTTAAATTATCTGTTTTACTCATATCACTTGTAAATGAAAGGCTCTGTTAAAGCCAAATTTTGTTTTTACTCCTGTTGATTGTAGTGGAAG
>JAGGQZ010000005.1 GCA_018613055.1 Chryseobacterium sp. ISL-80
GACTCCTATTAGCTGGTTTAGTTTAAGATGGTCTCGTTCACATATAAAAACGCTTAACGCTACTGTTAAGCGCTTTTTCATTTCAAAAATTATCTCTATTAGCAAAATTGCCGGTTAAAATGAACCGTAATTTGCAACCTTACTGAAATGTCTGTTAGCTTGCAAATGGATATACAGTTTCTATAACAATAAATAACATTCAATAGTATAAATGCCTGTATATCAATAAAAAAAGGCCATCATTTTCATTTTTAATTTGATGGTCTATTTGCTTTGGATAAATAAATTTTGTGACAGATAACTGCACCCTTTAATTTTTGCTAAATACCCTTCCCGTTTTTGGAAAGGGTGGGCTGGAAAAACGATGTAAAATGACTTTATCAACTGATTAACCCATTTAAAACAAGGAGGATGAACTGGAATGAAAAAAATGTTTTTGGTTTTAGGAACCATTTTTCTGATGGTCATGTTGGCTGCCTGTGGAGCGGATTCGGCAACGAATGAGCTTGAAAAGAATGATACAAACAAGGCGGAAGCGAAAACAGGAAATGAGGCAACAAAAGCTGAAGAGGATCAAGAACCTGCGGAAGAAGAAAAGGCGGAAGATATTTGGACCTATTATGATAACGCCAAGTGGTCTGACGATTATAATGGACTGAAATTGGAAGTCCAAAAGGTCGTTGTGAGTGATAAAGCCCCAACTATGGAAGATGAGAATGCTAATGCTTCTGCGGTTGGAGTAAAGTTAAGGATGGAAAATACGACAGATGGAAAGTTCACTTTTTATCCAGACCAGGCTGTCTTGGTTACAAGTACTGGTGAACAGATCGACATGCCTGATATGTGGGTATCTGATTCTATTGGAGGAGAAATTGATAAAGGTGTCATTAAGGAAGGAAATATCATCTGGTATCTGGAGCGAGGAAATGCCGAAGCAATTGAGTGGATTAAGATGAGTTTTACCGGCCATCAGGGTGGCGAAGACGATTTTGAGGCTGAGACCAAGGAATATGAGTTCGAAATCAAATTGAAGTAAGGACATCACAACAGGAGGAGATTGACATGAAAAAACGATCAATTGTTTTACTTTTAACGCTTAGCGCATTGCTTGCAGCTTGTTCATCAGAAGGAAAAGTGAGTGAATCAGCGACGAAAACGGAACAGACTGCCAAAGAGGATAAAGCCAAAGCAGAAGATGAAGGTTCAGTTGAAGTGGATAAAGGTCTTTTTAACGTGGAAGTGACCTTGCCGGCATCGATGTTTGAAGGTGAAGACATTGACAGTACCATTGAGGAAGCGAAAGCGGAAGGAGTCAAGGAAGTCATCAAAAATGACGATGGTTCCGTCACCTACAAGATGTCCAAATCCAAGCATAAAGAAATGATGAAGGAGCTTGAAACAGGCATCAAGGAATCACTTGAGGAAATGAAGACGAGTGGTGACTTTGCTTCAATCAAGGATGTGACTCACAATAAATCCTTCTCTGAATTTACTCTGGAAGTAGATAAAGCAACTTATGAGAATAGCATGGATGGCTTTGCCGTATTCGGCCTTGGAATATCGGGAGCGTATTATCAACTGTTCAATGGCGCAGATCAGGATGATTATAAAGTGACGATTAATGTTAAGGACCAGGCGACCGGCGAGGAATTTGATCAGATTGTGTTCCCGGATGATATGGAGGACGGTCAATAGGATTGGCAGTAGAAAGTATTTAGATTTCACCATAGCCTGGCTGTCTTTTGGTGTTTATATCGGAGAAAGCCAGGCATTATTTCAACTTGCTGGATGAAATACGTTACAATATAGCTATACATATATTGGAAGAGAGGAAGTGTCATAATGGGCAACTGGATTTTCCAGGGGAATCCTAAACAATTCGATGTCGATACATACATAAAAGAAAATGAAATCGTTGATTGGAACGTTCGCCAAAAGCAGTTCTTGGATGAAATACAAGTTGGAGACAAGGTATTTATCTGGAGGTCGGATGGTGGAAATAAAAATACCGGTGGAGTAATTGCGCTATGTGAAGTTCAATCCGAACCTTACGAAGATGAAGAAAATGACAAGGTCGATTTAAGGATTCTTGAAAAGCGTCTTACTCCTGAACAAGGGATGCTTTTGCGTCATGAATTAAAAGAGATTCCTGATACGATGAATCTGCAAATCTTCAAGATGAGGCAAAATACTAATTACCGTTTAACGGAAGAAGAGTTTAATCGACTTCTTCATCTATGGGAAAACCCGGAAGACATTGAAGAGAAGTTGAGTATGTCCTTTGTCGAAAGGTACTTACATCTATTTAAAGATTCCGCAAATGCGTGGTTTGACAGCAACCAGAACTATCTTAAAGAGAGTTATCATTTCTTCCAGAATTTCAAACAAGAAGAACATTTAAATACAATGGAATGGGAAGATATCCAGGAACTTGGAGAGCATATCAATGCCTTTCGAATGGCGCTTGCCAAGAAAAGAGCCCTCGGATTTATGAACGCAAGTATTGAACAATACAGAAAGAGCTTTAGTTTTTTGATACACGGCAATGAATCGCTTAAAACCCGAATTGACCAATTTATAAATAACGAGGATTATAAGCTGTTCGGGTTCGGCGCAAGCGCTGTCAGTGAGATGATCGGAAACATATTCCCGGAAGAATATTGTTTTTACAATCAGAGAGATAAGGTTGCAGTAGAAAACATTCTGGAGCTGAAACCAAAATATGCCAGGGGCGATACCTTCGGTGACAAGTTCAATAAATTTCAGGAATGCCTGAAAGAGAATGAAATTGTTGATCAATACCTAACGATTGTGGGGAAAAGAACGGACCTGCCGATCTATTATGAAATTGATCAATTCTTTAGCTATCTGTTTGAGAACTTTGGGAAGCAGGAACCTGAAGCCGTCCTGGAGGACCAGCCGCAATACTGGCTGCTGGCAGCGGGTGAAGGCAATTTTATGTGGGATGACTTCAGGGAGAATGAATATATCGGCATAGGCTGGAGAGAGCTCGGTGACCTGAGGAATTATAGCAGCAAGAGGGAAATAATTGAAGCTCTAAAAGAAATCTATCAAACTGATCGTAATCCTAATAATGATGCCCTTGCAAACTACCAGTTTGCATATGAGATGAGGGTTGGGGACTACATCTTTATCAAAAAAGGAGTACATCAGGCGATCGGCTTTGGAAAAGTTATTTCTGACTATAAATATGACCAGGCTCAAGAAACATATAAATCAATCCGAAAGGTCGAATGGATTGAAACGGGAGAATGGGAAATTGAGAGGGTTACTACGAAGACTCTCACAAATCTGACGCCTTATCCTGAATTTGTCGAGAAGTTGCTAGACGATATTAATAAGGAAGGCAAAATCGTGTATCCTGACCCGGATAATAACAGTTCGAAGGTAAACGATCAACCAGCCTCCTATTCCATCGATCAGCTTTTATCTGAGGTTTTCATGCCGGAAGATAAAATCGAAGAGATTCTTGAGACCCTTGATTACAAGAAAAATCTTATACTACAAGGACCTCCTGGTGTAGGGAAAACATTTGTAGCGAAGCGCCTTGCCTATCTCCATATGGGTGTAAAGGATGATAAAAAAGTTGAGATGCTGCAGTTCCACCAGTCATACTCTTACGAGGATTTTATTAGAGGCTATAAACCAAATGAAGATGGTGATTTCACCTTAAAGGATGGTCTCTTCTACTCTTTCTGCAAAAAAGCAATCGAAGATCCCGAGAACAACTATTATCTTATTATTGATGAGATCAATAGGGGGAACTTGTCTAAAATCTTTGGTGAACTCATGATGCTCATTGAGGCGGATAAGCGAGGCAAGAAATATGCTGTCAAGCTTGCCTACAGCCAGGGAGAAGAAACTTTCTATATTCCTGAAAATGTATATCTTATCGGTACGATGAACACGGCGGACCGATCTCTTGCCTTGGTGGATTATGCCCTTAGGAGAAGGTTCTCCTTTATAAGTGTGGAGCCAGCCTTTCAAACAGCGGCCTTTAAAGAATTTTTAATAAGCAAGGGAATCAGCCAGGGTTTCATCGATAAACTCATTGATGGCATTACAGAGATTAATGAAGCCATTAAATCTGATACCGTCAACCTGGGGAAAGGCTATGAAATTGGACATAGCTATTTTTGTCCGGTCATCGAACGGGTTGAGGATGAACAGAAATGGTATGACAGGATTATCCGCCTGGAAATTGCTCCTCTATTACGGGAATACTGGTTCGATCAGGAGGATAAAGTAGATGAGCTCCTTGACCGACTCTAAGATACCGATTAAAAACCTATATTACATGCTCTGTTATGCCTGGGGGCACTTGAATGAAAAGGACATGGCCAATATCGCCCGTGAAGATGAGAAAGACATTAAGCATTTGTTGACAAGGATTCTTCTGGTAAAACTGCGTTCCCTTATCAAGAGAGGGTTTTACCGGGAATACAAATCCTCCATTGAGGAAACTGGAACGTTAAAAGGGAGAGTGCTGTTTCAGGAATCTATTAATACTTTTTCTTTTAAAAGAGGAAAGATGTATTGTGATTTTGAAGAAATGACGCATGATATTGTGCTCAATCAGATCATTAAATCGACTCTTTATTCTCTATTGCAAAATCCGGAATTGGCTACCAGCTTAAAAGAAGAAATCAAGAATCTTTATTCCTATTTTGCTGAGGTGTCGACTATTAAGTTAAGCCAAAGGCTTTTTCAGGAACTTAGACTTCACAGAAGCAATCAGCATTACCGTTTCGTTCTGGATATATGCCGCTTTCTTTATGAGTCGATGCTGTTGAATGAAGATGATTCTGACTCGATATTCGCTGACTTCGAACGGGATCCAAAAGCGATGGCAAGATTATTTGAGGATTTTGTCAGGAATTTTTATAAAAAAGAAATGCCCACCTTCAAAGTGTATCGCGAGAACATTTATTGGGATGCAGAGGGGAAGGATACCCACTTTCTCCCCCTCATGCAAACAGACATCTCACTAGAGTCCAAAGAGCGCAAAATCATCATGGACACGAAGTATTACCAGCATGCTTTGACACGCAATTTTGGTGCAGAGAAAGTAATCAGCGGAAACTTGTATCAGCTTTTTGCTTATTTAAGCAATCACAAAAGATCAGCTGATAAAGAGACCGCTGGCATGCTGCTTTATCCGAAAACAGGAAAGGAGCTTAACCTTTCCTATAAAATTAAAGGATTCCCGGTGAAAATCTGTACTGTGGATCTTGATCGGGACTGGAAAGTCATTCATGAAAGGTTGGTTGAGCTTGTTGTTTTTTAGCTCTGCCTGGCCAGTTCAAAAGAAACCGTGAGGAGAATGAATATGGATAAGCGAGTGGAAGCCTTTAAGGGGAATAGCTTTAAGGTCACTAATGAAACGACTAAGGGAATTGAATTTGAAAATGTGGTAACTAGAGAAATCGTTTATTTAATGCCGACTGTCGAACTCTCTATTGTTTTAAATCCCAAAACTGTAGAGGGAAATTCATGGCTGCAAAATAAGGCACATGGATTGTACCACAATACTGCATTAAATCAATTTCCCAAAAGAAAGAATAAGGGTAAGAGTCCAATCTATTATGGATATTCATTCAAATTTCAAACAACAGAGGAACTATCTTCGTTTTTATCAGAAATGAATTCATTAGGAAGAGAAAGCAGTATAGTTTAAAAGATAACGGAGGTGCCTCGCATGAAACAATATTTGAAGATTTTCGTCCATACAGAGATTAATCGGGTGAATCGCCTGCTTGATGAAGGCTGGGAGCTGATTGAAACAAGCAAAGTCCAGTATCCGGATGGAGGCGAAGGAGTGGAATACCACCTCGGACTGCCGGCAGAAACTCGGATCAAGCAACTGATGGAGATCATCAGGATGTATGAAAAATACGGCTTTAAAAGCGACCTGATCCATGATTTTGCGGAATCGAAAAAGGAGGACCTCCTCGGCTATACAACCGAACCGGAATTGGATATGCCAGAAACCCCGGTTACCAGGTTCCTTATGCTTTATGAAGAAGCCGTGAACGGGAAAAGTGTGAAATACTACAAACGAAAAATGCATCCTTTTGAAGATCCTGAGTTGGATTATATCGATATAGATATGGAATATGAATAATAAACCAAGCTAGAGTTTTGTTACTCTAGCTTTTTCTATGTAATAAATAACCCCCGTGAACAAAATGAACAAAATGTTAACTAAGTTTTTAATGCTGTTTAAATGAATAATCTATCCTATTTTCAAAAACTTTGTAAAATTAAGAAAACGCTTACAAGGGGGAGTTAAAAATGTTTTCTATGAAAAAGATATCTGCAGTTCTATGTGTGGGTGCACTGGCAGTAAGCCTTGGTGCTTGCAGCAGTGATGCTCCTGCATCCTCTGCTAAAAAGGAAGGTTCAGGTTATCCTACCAAAGCTATTACGGTGGTGGCGCCATCTGGAGCTGGCGGCGGATGGGATTTAACCGCACGATCATTGACAAAGGTTCTGGGTGAAACAAAGATTGTGGAGCAGCCTATGACAGTTGAGAATAAGCCGGGTGGCGGCGGTGCTGTGTTTATGGCTGAATATGCTACGGCGCAGGCAGAAAATAATGAGATGCTTTTTGTCAATTCACCTCCGATTATCATCAACAATCTGAAAAAAGAAGGAAACAGCCCATATGGGGTTAAAAATACAACGCCATTGGCACAGTTGACAAAGGATTATGGTGCGATTGTTGTAAAAGAGGACTCGAAATTCAAAGACCTGAAATCGGTTCTGGAAGAGGTAAAGAAGGATCCTAGTAAACTAACCTTTGCCGGCGGTTCTGCGCCTGGTTCCATGGACCATCTTATTTCGATCCTGCCAGCTTATGAATATGGTGTTGACCCAACTAAGGTTAAATATGTTTCTTATGATGGCGGCGGAGAAGCGATTACTGCTTTGCTTGGCGGGAACGCTGATGTAATTGGTACTGACGCATCAAGTGTTAAGGAGTTCTTGAAGGCTGGCAAGGTAAGGGTATTGGCAGTCACTTCTTCTGAACGTTTAGCAGGTGATTTCAAAGACATTCCAACCGCAAAAGAACAGGGAGTGGATGCTGAATTTACGATTTGGCGCGGTGTGTTTGGTCCTGAAAAAATGTCTGAAGATGCAAAAGCATATTGGGAGAAATCACTTGAAAAGCTAGCGAATTCCCCAGAATGGAAGAAAGAAGTAGAGACACAGGGCTGGGATCTTGATTATAAGAATGGCGAAGACTTCAAAAAGTTCCTGGAAGATCAGGAAAGCCAGGTTCAGCAATTATTAGAAGCCCTAGGCATGCAGAAGTAACCAAAGAAGGGGGAGGGTTTTCCTCCCTTCCCCCGTTCTTGAAAGGAGTAAGCAATGAGCATTCAATTCGATCGGATTGCCTCGATTCTATTTTTGGCGACAGGAGTTCTTTTTATTGTTGGGAGCAGACAGCTTGCGAGTTCATCATATGGCAGCTCCGTTGGTCCTGATATTTTTCCTTTATTACTTGGTATCATTCTTGTTCTTCTAAGCATTCGTTTGTTTTATGAAACTATGGTTGCAAAAACACAGCATAGTTCGAAAGAAAAATTACTGTATAAACCTTTCTTGATCATTTTTTTCGCTACATTGGTTTATATTTTGACATTGGAAACGATCGGGTACGTCATCACAACCTTTTTATTTTTATTTGTTTGTTTTCAAACGATGGAACGCACTAAGGTGATGACTTCCCTTATCATATCTGCTTGTTTTTCAGGACTTGTTTATTTTTTGTATGTCGAAGTATTAAAAGGGACGCTGCCAGGATGGCCAATTTGGCTTTCATAGTTTAGGTGTAGCCTTTTCGAAGGAGGTTGTACAAATGAGTACACTCGATTATTTATTTCAAGGCTTTGGAACAGCCTTCATTTGGTATAACATCATTTTTGCCTTCATTGGAGTCTTGATTGGGACCGCCGTAGGTGTTCTCCCGGGGATTGGGCCGATGAGCGGAGTAGCGCTGCTTATTCCTGTTACTGCATCAGCTACTGGCTGGCTGCCGCCGGAATCCGCTGCGACAAGTGCGATCATTTTACTTGCGGGAGTCTATTATGGAGCCATGTATGGAGGTTCAACCACCTCCATTCTCTTGAATACACCAGGAGAATCCTCATCTGTGGTCACAACGCTGGACGGTTACCAGATGGCCAAAAAAGGGAGAGCAGGCAGTGCCTTATCGATTTCGGCAATAGGTTCATTTGTCGCCGGAATCGTTACACTTGTGGCCCTTATAGCATTGGCCAAGCCTCTATCATCGGTGGCGCTGAAATTTGGTCCTGCAGAATACTTTTCATTGATGCTTTTAGGACTTGGGGCTGTCAGCGGACTGGCCGGAAAATCAGTGACAAAGGCATTAATCATGACTGTTACTGGATTGTTGCTGGGAACGATCGGTATTGATAGTGTTTCAGGTATTGCCAGATTTACTTTTAATGTTCCGTGGCTTTATCAGGGAATTGAGTTCCTGACGATTGCCGTTGGATTGTTCGCGCTTGGAGAGGTTTTTAAGACGATTTTGGAAAAAGATGAAGAAGAGGGAGAAATCGCAAAGATAAATAACTTGCTTCCTTCAAAGGCTGAGCTGAAAGAATCGGCTGCACCGATTGCGCGTGGTTCCATATTAGGCTTCTTTGTTGGGATCTTGCCAGGTGCAGGGGCGACTCTTGCATCCTTCTTTTCTTATATTTTAGAAAAAAAGATTTCGAAAACTCCTTCAAAATTCGGGACAGGGACCATTGCAGGGGTGGCAGCACCGGAATCGGCGAATAATGCTGCGTCCGGCGGTGCGCTGATTCCGTTATTAACATTGGGGATTCCAGGGTCAGGGACAACGGCTATTTTAATGGGTGCCTTGATGATGTATAACGTGCAGCCAGGACCATTATTATTTGAAGACCACCCGCAGGTAGCATGGGGACTGATTGCCAGTATGTTTATCGGCAATGTCATGCTGTTGATCTTGAATCTTCCGCTGGTAAAAGTGTTTGCAAAGATCATCCAAACACCAAAACAATTCCTGATCCCTATCATTATTGCGATCTCGATTTTTGGTGTCTATGCTGTCCAGGTATCAACAAATGATCTTTTGCTGTTACTGGCATGTGGGATTTTCGGCTATTTCCTCAGCAAAAATGATTATCCGATCGCTCCGCTTGTTCTCGGGTTGGTGCTAGGGCCGATGGTTGAGAATAACCTGCGAAGAGCATTGACGATTTCCAACGGGGATTTTAGTATCTTTGTATCACGCCCTATTTCTCTGGCGTTTCTACTCATTACCCTGTTATGGCTTGTAATTCCGCTGTTGATGAAAAGGCGGGGCAAAGAAGTCATTATCAATGTAGAAGGTTGAATAATTAAAATAGTAAAAAAACTCCTTTCTATAAGGAGTTTTTTTACTATAATGAAGGAGAGGTGTTGGTGTGAAGTTACATTCAAAATTAATGCTCTTAATTGTGATCCTTATTCTCTTGATTGGCGGTATTTTTGAAATCACTTTCAAAAATATCTTAGAGACGAACATGAAGAAGGAAATTGGCTCTAAAGCGCTGGCTGTGGCGGAATCCATTGCCAATATGCCAGAAATTGAAGAAGCTTTTTACGAGGATGATCCAGCATCTATTATACAGCCTATCGCGGAAAGAATCCGGAAACAGGTAGGGGCAGAATTCATCGTCATTGGCAACAGGGATGAGGTCCGTTATTCTCACCCCAATCCTGTTCGATTAGGACAAAAAATGGTCGGAGGAGACAATGGCCGTGTTTTTAGCGGAGAATCTGTTATTTCCGAATCTGTTGGGACATTGGGCCCTTCTTTAAGGGGGAAAGCACCCATCTTCAGCAAGGGAGAAGTTGTTGGTGTGGTTTCTGTAGGATATCTTCAGACCGATATCGAAAAGGAAATCTCCGCTATACAGAAAAAAATGTTCACTGCTACGTTTCTTATTTTAATAGGAGGCTTAATGGTGGCCTTCTTGATCACGTTGAATATAAAAAAGGCTCTGTTCGGTCTTGAACCAAAAGAAATTGCCTGGATGTATCAGGAGAAACATGCCATATTAGAGTCCATTCATGAAGGCATCATTGCCATTGATACCGAGGGACGCATCACGGTGGTGAATGAAAACGCCCACAAAATATTGAGAGTACCGAATGAGGTTCTCCTTCGTGGAAAAAGAATCGATGAGGTGTTGGAGAATACGCATCTTCTTGGAGTCGTTGCTACAGGACAAGCAGAATACGATAAGGAGATTATGATATTAGGAGAAGTATATTTAGCGAATAGGATCCCCATTTTTAATAAAAAAGGTGATGTGATTGGGGCAGTCGCAAGCTTCCGGAACAAGTCGGAGCTGGCGAAGTTGTTGCAGGAATTGTCCAATGTAAAAGCCTATGCAGAAGGATTGCGTGCCCAAACCCATGAATATTCCAACCGGCTTTATACCCTTCTAGGACTAATTCAGCTTGGTTCATACAAGGAAGCAATCGACTTCATTTCTAAGGAAGTCGATGTAGCCCAGGGATTCATTCAATTTTTAATGAAGGAAGTGCCAGATCCTATCATTGCTGCCTTTGTACTTGGAAAGTTCAGCCTGGCAAGCGAATTGAAGGTTGATTTTACAATCGACAGGGAGAGCAGCTTTAAAGATGTGCCAAATGAAATTGACAGAGATCACCTAGTGACCATTATTGGGAACCTGGTCAATAATGCTTTTGAAGCCGTTAGGGAGAACGGGAAAGCAGAAAAAAGGGTCTTGCTGTTCCTGACCGATCTTGGCAAAGAGCTGATTATTGAAGTAGAAGATAACGGTCGAGGGATAGAAAGCGAAAACAACGAACACATATTTCTGGAAGGTTTTACTACGAAGAATAGGAATAACAATTCAGGTATTGGTCTAAGCCTTGTGCAAAATGCGATTGATCAATTAGGTGGATCCATCACCTTTTCATCTAATCCGGGGGAAGGCACAATTTTCACTGTAGCGATACCAAAAAGCAGGGGGAAATGAACAATGGGGAAAAGGGACATTGAAGTTCTGATCGTCGAGGATGATTTAAGGATAGCGGAAATCCAAAAGCGGTTCATCGAACAAATCGAAGGATTTCAGGCCGTCGGGATTGCAGCCGGCTATGTCGAGGCTAAAACCTTAATCGATATTCTAAAGCCGGATTTGCTTTTGCTCGATGTTTACTTTCCGGATATGAACGGCCTCGAATTGTTGAGGGAACTCAAGCTGCAGTCAAAACAAACCGATGTCATCATGATCACGGCAACGAGGGAAATCGAAAAAGTACAAGAAGCGATCAGTATCGGAGTTTTCGATTATATTATCAAGCCTTTAGTGTTTGAACGATTCAAGCAGTCCCTGCTGAGATATCAGGATTATCATGAAAAATTATCGCAATTAGGCAAAGCGAATCCTGTTGTGACACAACAGCAGGTTGATAAACTGCTGCGGAAAGAAATGAATGAATTGAACAATGATAAATCATACCTTCCGAAAGGGATCGACCCGCTGACGCTCGAAAAAGTCATGGAGGTCATTGGAAAGGGTGGGGCGGGACTTACAGCAGAAAGCGTCGCAAAAGAAATTGGCGTCAGCCGGACAACCGCAAGACGTTACCTCGAGCATCTAGTATCCATCGAAAAGATAGAAGCAGATTTGACATACGGAACCGTTGGGCGGCCGGAACGAGTTTATATTAGTATAGGGTAAGTAAAACAAACAGGGACATGCGGACGGACTGCATGTCCCATCGATTTGTTTCCTCTTCTGTTATCCTATTATTTGATATAATGGTAAAAAATGACTAGAGATATAGAAAAAGGGGAAACGAAAAACATGGTATGGTTCTTTGTCGCAATCTTTCTTGCTGATTTAATATTAGGCTTCATGCAAGCGCCAGTTTGGGCATTTATTTTGGTTAATCTAATTTTTCTCTTACTCTTTATGTTCAAAAGTTTTTATCCGGTTGTTTTTGAAAAGGATCCGGAAAAAGTAATGAACTTCATGAAAAATTCCAAGCATCCGCATTTCCAGTTCTTTTATTATTTCTTCAATGATCAGCTGGAAGAAGCGGAGAACAAACTGCGTCAAATTAAATCTCCTTTTTACAGAAAACTGAATGAAGTGAACCTGCTTGTCAAAAGGAAGCAATTTGACGAAGCTGAGGAATTAGCAAGAGGGTTCAAGGATAATATGTATAAATGGTATTCTCTTGCCGGGATTGCGATTGAGCAAGGGGACCGTGAATCGTATCGAAAATACAAGGAAAAAGTCAGGAATTCTTTTTACCGAAGGCTAATGGAGTTGGAAGAGATGGTCCATGACGGGAAGAAGGAAACAGTGCTCGCTGAATTGGATGATATGATACCCAATTTGCGTGGCTCTAAGCTGCTTAGCGTTATTCAATACAAAAAAGACTTAGTGAAAAGGCATGAGGATTAATTCTTCACAGGGGCGGCTCCAAGGGGCCGTCCTTTTTTATATTTGAATGTTGATAAAAGCTGACAATCTGGCGAAAGATCCTCACCTGGTCGAATTATTCGAAAAAGTGGTCGAAATAATTCGGAAAGTGGTCGAATAAATCAAAAATGTGGTCGAATCAATTAAAAATCCGCCAAATTAATTCGAAAAGTGGTCGGAAAAAGAAAATGCCCGCCGATGTTGCGGGCATTTTTATCTTTCGCAGGCGATTTATTTACTTTTCCTTGGAGATAGCATTATAGTGTTCAAGGTTTTTGAATCTTTTCTTCTTTTTTAAGTACTTTTCGTTCAGTATGAGTACTTTTCCGTTCTCTGCGGCTGAAAATTTGCGGTAGACGGATTTGTATTTTTCAAAGGCTAAATGTTCGGAGATATAAACAGGTATGATGATGGCGATAAGGATCAGCACATCTCGGATGATATGGAATTGTTGCCCGAAAACATACCTCGTCATCACGGCCTGGGAGGTGAATGCGACCATTAAGGTGATCAGGACATTGCATATGTGAAAGGGGAAAAACTCTTTTCCTCTCAGAAACATCCGCTCGAGTTCATTTTTAAAAATAAGAGAAATGAATACCGATATCACAATGAAAATCAGGGAGATAAAAAACGCCATTTCACCCGTCCTCCTTTATGGAACATTCCTTTCCAGCATTGTAACACAACAAAGGGAAGAGCAATGATAATTGGGACGTATAAGTTTCTGCCTCAAGACCTCACTATTGCCCTCCTTTTCCCCACCAACCCTTTTTTCGGAAGTATAAGGCAATGGATACCCCCGTCACAAGCATGAGGGCCAGTGCATAAACATAGCCGAAATCCCACTTCAATTCGGGAATGATTTCAAAGTTCATCCCATATAAACCGGCTAGGAACGTCATAGGCAAAAATATGACGCTTACGAGAGTCAGTGTCTTCATGATTGTATTGGAATGGTCGGCTTTAAGCGTCATTTGTAAATTGAAAATACTGTTTAAACTTTCCTTGAAGGTGTCGAGAGCGCTAACAATCCGAGCATAATTATTGTTAAGGCTTTTAATGAAATAGCCTGATTCCTCATTCGTGAAAGGGAACTTGTCGGAACTGATCGTCTCCATTACATCCTCTTGAGCCTCGATCGTTTGCCTTAATTCATGCAGGGTGGCTTTCCACCGGTATACACTTCTGGCAATTTTGTTCTCAAAGGGATCTTTAAAAACCCTCTTCTCTAAACTCTGGATTTCATCCGATATTTGATCAATCATTTCTAAATCCTGGGCAATTGTTTTATCTAGTATGTGAAAAAGAATCATTCCTACATGAGACATCCGCTCTGGATTTTCAATAAAAGGTTGCTCCAAATTTTTTGCGAGATATAGGTCCTTTTCAGCCTTTGATACGACATAATCATGGCCAGCCAATATCGTGATTTTTACACGAGTGTAATCCGGCTGGATCGCAATTAACGAAATGATTGCCTCATTTTTAAAAACATCAATCTTTGGAATATCACTGAATTCGCGCAGTCCCTTCAACGCTAAAGGATGAATGTCCAATTGATTGACAAACGGTTCAAATTGATTGGCATTCGATGAATGAAAATGAATCCATGCGATTTCATCCCTGGAATCGGGAAGGGAAAGCTCATCTTTCTTGGTAACTATTTTTTTATTAGCAGAGTATACGAGCATCTATTTTGTCTCCTGAATTGAATTTTCCTTTATCTTGTGTGATTTATGGAAGTTTTATTGATTTCAGTGGTGAATTCTATTCATGGCGGTATAAGAATTGCCTTGCTATCTCAATCTAATAGTAAAAGTCAGTCTGAATGAGATTGGGGTATGAGGTTATGACAGGAATTTTATTAGCGTTGCTTGCGGCGGTTTCGTGGGGCAGTATTGTGTTTGTCAGCAATAAGCTGGGCGGTGATGAGGACAGCCAGACACTTGGGACTACGGGCGGTGCTTTGATCTTTGCTCTAGCTGTCTTTTTTTACAAAAGTCCGGACATGCCGACACTTGTTTGGGTGGTTGGCTTCATTTCTGGTTTGTTTTGGTCACTGGGCCAGAAAAATCAGTTTGGAGCAGTCCGTTACCTCGGTGTTGCAAAAACGGCGCCCATGTCGACTGGCCTGCAGCTGATTGGGACCACTTTTTTCGGAGTGTTTATTTTTAAAGAATGGCAGACAAAAATGAATTTCATCGTTGGAATCTCGGCGCTTGTCCTGATCATTGCGGGGGCGCTGCTCACTTCGCTTAAACAAGGAGGAGGTGAAAAGGGTGAGACGAAGAGCCTGAAAAAGGGGCTGCTTGTCCTGCTCATTTCAACTGTTGGTTTTGTCGGATATGTGGTCTTGATCCGCTGGTTCAATATTGATGGATGGGCCGCCATCCTTCCGCAGGCAATTGGGATGGTGACGGGGGCATTGGTTTTGACGTTCCGCGATAAGCCATTCAACAAGTACGCGGTTCGGAACATCATAACCGGGCTCCTTTGGAGTACAGGTAATCTGGGGCTATTGCTGGCGCTGCCGAGAATCGGGGTTGCCACAAGTTTTTCGCTCTCCCAAACAGGTATTGTCATCTCAACAATAGGCGGGCTTTTCTTTTTAAATGAGCGTAAAAGCAAGAAGCAGGTTTGGCGAGTGCTGCTGGGCTGCGTGCTCATTATTGCAGGCGGTGTGTTACTGGGTGTAACGAAACGATAAAGGGAGCTGACAAAATGTATCCAAGTCTTGAAGGAAAGGTTGTCGTGATTACAGGTGCTGCCACTGGCCTCGGAAGGGCAATGGCTGTGAGATTCGGGGCTGAGAAAGCAAAGGTGGTCATTAACTATTTTAACGAAGAGCAGGAAGTGCAGGCCATTATAGATGAGGTTGAAAAAGCAGGCGGAAGTGCCACTGCGATTCAGGGAGATGTCACTAAAGAAGAAGATGTGAAAAGGATGATTGACCATGCGGTGAAGACTTTTGGTTCGTTGGATGTTATGGTCAATAACGCCGGCATTGAAAATGAGGTGCCTTCCGAAGATCTCTCCCTCGATGACTGGAATAAGGTGATTTCTACCAACTTAACAGGGCAATTCCTGGGGAGCAGGGAAGCTCTTGACTATATGCTGGAGAATGACATCAAGGGCTCGATCATCAACATGTCATCCGTCCATCAGAAAATACCGTGGCCACATTTCGTCCACTATGCCGCCAGCAAGGGTGGAGTCAAGCTGTTAACCGAAACGCTCGCACTTGAATTCGCTCCACATGGCATAAGGGTGAATTGCATAGCGCCGGGGGCGATCGACACACCTATCAATGCCGAGAAATTCGAAGACCCTGAATTGAAAAAAGGGGTCATCGAGCTGATCCCAATGGGTTATATCGGCAAGCCGGAAGAAATCGCCTCATGTGCCGTATGGCTTGCCTCAAGCGAAGCAAGCTACGTCACGGGGCTGACTCTCTTTGCGGATGGCGGCATGACGCAATATCCGGGGTTTCAGGCTGGGAAAGGGTAAGCATGGGAAATGTGTTTGTGACAACAATGCTGGTTGTCACAAAAAAGTTCATCACTGATCGGTAAAGCTTTCCTGTGAGGACCTTCGTAAAAAAGATAAGGCCAGTCACAAAGTGGACGGGCCTTTTAAACTTAATTATTGCTATATTTCTTCTTCATTTCTTCGCCTTTTTCCTTAATCTTTGTTTTAAGGTTTTCACCATTTGTTTTCAGGGTTTCTTTTAATTCCTCATACCTGTTTTTACGATATTCCTTGATGATATCGTGTCGCTGTTCAATCAGGCTGTAAACTTCCTGGCGGGTTTCGTAGGTGAGTTGCTCCTTCTCTTGCAGGTAATAGGCGGCCTCTTTTAGGCGTGATTCTTCATCAAACGCTTTGTTTCGAAATTCATTATCTTGATCCAAAAGGGCATTGGATTTCTTTGATTGCTCTTCCCATACAAGGTTCCAGTTCTTGTTGCTCCAGTCCCACCATTCATTCCAAAGACGGCGGCGTTCTTTTTCCCAGAGTTCATTGAAGTCTGCTCCGGAATTGACTGTTTCATATTTTCCGCCGCCTGCCTGGGCAACAGACATCAGCTGGTTCTGACCAGCGGAATCGACGTTAAATCCGATGACATTCACCACTGCGGCAATATTGGAATCATGGAGTTCCTTCGCGGCCTTTGCAGGGTCGCCATCACATGTTTCGACGCCATCACTGACGATGTAAATGATATTCTGGCCGTCATTTCCGGCTTTTTCAAAATCGCCTTTTGCCTCGGTGATCGCTTTGGCAATTGGTGTCCAGCCAGTTGGCTTAAAGGAGTCAAGAGAGCTTGCGAAGGCAGCTTTATCATAGGCCTTTAAGTCATAGACAACTTCGGTGCTGTCACATGAAACTTTCTTGTCACTATCTGCATTGCTTCCTTTATGTCCATAAACTCGGAGCGAAACATTGGCGCCCTCAGGCATGGAGGAGAGGAATTCATTAATGGCTTCCTTGGCCAGCTCCATCTTGGTCTTGCCGCCGACTTTTTGGGCCATGCTTCCGCTTGCATCTAGAAGGATCGAGACATTGGCATTCATCCCGAGTTCGCCATCTTCACTTATGTTCATACCGCCAGGCATCTGGCTAATTTCTGTTTCCATGTCTGGTACAAATGCTTCGAAGTAATCATAGTATTCTTTATAATTTTTGCCCTCACCCATCAGGCGCAGCAATTCAGCATATATTTGAAAACTGTCTTTTTCGAGGAAATTCTCTTCGTTTAATGCTTTATGTACAATCGCTTCGTTGTATTTAGTTCCCGGATATTTTCCTGGTTTCTCTTTAAGGATTTCTTCAATGCTGGTGGCTATTCCGAAGTCATCGTCTTCTTCAGCTTCCTGGCTGCCTTCATCCTTATTTTCGTCATTTTTCTTCTCTTCCTCTCCGGATTTTTTCTCCTCACCTGAAGCCTTTTCACTATCTCCACAGGCCGCAAGAGAGAAGATCAGCATCGCTGCAAGTCCGGCAAGCATGAAAAGCTTTCTCCAATTCATGGGTCTCCATCCTCCCTTAAATTCATCTGCATAATTTCCAAATCCTCACAAATGTTATCAAACTGGCAACCTGCTTTACAACTAAAATACCACAATATTTTACATTTTAAGGATTAATACCCAGTTACTATCGACTACAAACTCTCATCATGGTAAAAAACTCCTATTTTTACTAAAACAATGGGAGGGAGTTCTCATCACAAGAACTCCCTCCCAATTAATTAGTCCATCTTTTCATAAAGAAATTCATTCAACGATTCCACATCCAGTAACCTCATGTTTCCATCCTTGAAGGATTGGATCCCCATGATCATTGATTTGCGGAAGTCGGTTAGTGGTTTTCCGTCTGCATAGGCTTCATCATGTGTGAAGAACAATGCTCCTTTTTCGGAATCGTATTTCCAGGTTCCTATTGACCTATGATCCTTTGAAGGGTAAGTCCCGTTTGCATACCCTTCATAGCTGCCATCTGCATTCAGGACGATGGAAGGGGATGAGCCGGCTGGGCCCCATTTTCCGACTAATTCTTTTCCGTCTTCGGAGATATTCTCCTTTACGGAATCACGGTCAATGCCAGCTAAGGCGTCCAGTTGTTTCAAATCAGCCGCTGTGATCGTGCCGTCACCGACCGGAACGGAGTCCGCGAGCTTGGAG
Source organism: Chryseobacterium sp. ISL-80 (assembly GCA_018613055.1). Lineage (GTDB taxonomy): Bacteria > Bacillota > Bacilli > Bacillales > Cytobacillaceae > Mesobacillus. The sequence continues at coordinate 18,215 of JAGGQZ010000005.1, forward strand.
TGTGCCTCAATCCATAGATTAAAGCCTTCCTTGATGGGTTCATTCCCCTTCTGCCAAAGCTTTTCATCCCTTTTTTCAATCGCTTTGCGCATAGTTTCAATGCCCTTGTCATAATGCTTCATGGATGCAAGATATTGCTCATGAACCTCCTTGTACCTTTCAGGGGCGATAATGGCTTTATATCCGTTTACAGCCTTTTCGATGTGATCAACTTGTTCAATCATTCGTTTTTCGCGGTCCTTGGAGCCTGAGTCTTCTTTGGCCACAGCATTTAAATTTTTGAATCCCTCGTCCAGGCTGGTGTTCAATTCATTGATTTTATCAGGATAGTCTTCTTCCGTCACTTCCACTGGTTCCACCTTAAGGGATTCTTTCTTTTCAGCGGCAGGCTCGGTGCTGCAGCCTGCCATAGTGACAAGTGTCAGTAAGGAAACGGCCAGGGTTTTAAGTTTCATTTTTTAAATACCTCCATAGTTTCATAGATTGCTTTTATACCATGATTGCTTTTTCTGAGATGGAACTTTTTACATAATAGGGTGTAAGGAAAAATATGTAAAGTAAATACCATCTCATTACCACATTTTGAGTCTTTTTACTCATGGGAGAAGGAGGAAATAAACGAAACGTATGTTAAGCTTAAAATGAAAAGTATTTACTATAACTTGGGTGCAATGGTTTAGGGGAGATGGAAAAATGAAATATCACATTACAAAAGAGTTGAATGAAAGCTATAAAAACCATATTAATCACAAACTATATGAATATAACTTAAGCCATTTTCCCGAAGATTTACGAGGAAGATACAAAGAGTTGAATTTTGTTCTCTTAGACGAGGGTGGGAATGTCCGTGGAGGAATTTTAGGAGAAGTATGCTGGAACTGGCTGGAGATCCACACGCTTATGATCGATGAAGACATTCGCGGCTTAGGATATGGAACGAAATTGTTAGCAGAAATGGAACGTGCCGCCCTGGATAGTCAATGTGATTTTATTAAGGTAGATACTTTGAGTTTTCAGGCGTTGGATTTTTATCAAAATAATGGTTATGAAGTTTACGGTACATTGGACAATGTGGGTAGGGCTTATAAGCATTACTATTTAAAGAAGGATATTTAAAAGGGATTCTTTATGAATATAGTTGTTGCACAATTATCAGATTTACCGGCGATTGTACAAATCGACAGTGAAGTGATAGGTAACACCAGCAGACGGGATTTGATTGAGAATGCGATCAAGCAGGGACGTTGTATTCTTGTAAAAGAAAAGAATGAAGTTGCGGGATTTGCTATTTATGATACAAACTTTTTTGAGTGTACGTTCATATCCTTGGTGATTGTGTCTCCAGCCAAAAGGCGTAAAGGGTATGCAAGCCAACTGTTGCATGAAATGGTTCGTATTTCTCCTACTAAAAAAGTGTTTTCATCTACCAATCGTTCTAGAGAGAATGCAAACAGTATTTGAAGCGAATGGATTTGTCGAGAGTGGAATCGTCGAGAATCTGGATGAAGGCGATCCGGAAATCATCTATTTCAAATCAAAGTAAAGAGAAACAGCAGAGCTCTCCGCTGTTTCTCTAAAATTTGCTCTCTGTTTCAGGTTCGACGGAATGGTTTTTCTCAATATGCTGTTCTCCCCAAGCGCATAGTGAGTCCAGAATCCCCTTCAAGGACCAGCCATAGTCCGTCAGTGAATATTCGACTTTAGGAGGGACCTGGTTATAGACCTCCCGTAAAATGACATTATCTTCTTCCAGCTCACGCAATTGCTGTGTGAGCATTTTTTGCGTGATGCCGGGCATCAATTTTTTCAACTCGCTTGTCCGTTTCTTGCCTTCGATCAAATGGCAAAGAATGACGACTTTCCATTTTCCTCCGATTACCTCTAGGGCCGCTTCGACTGGTATATTATATTTCTTCAAAATACACCCTCCTTGTCTTTCCAACGATTGTAGTGTCATTATACCCTTACATTTCTATAAGTAGTATAGGGCACTTTTTGGTGCCTATATCACTTGTGGGTGCCTACGGAACTTTAAAGTGCGTACTTCTCAAGCAATCAGGTATCCTTCATAATTGCATTCATGTTGGTCAAACGTGAAAGGCGCCTTCACTGGTCAACTTAATCATCTAACATGGAGGATACCTATTATGAGTTCACATACAATAAAAAATAATAAGGGGACACTATCCCTTTTGGCTTTGGCCATTAGTGCTTTTGGCATCGGTACGACTGAGTTTGTACCTGTTGGATTATTATCGACGATTTCAGAGGATCTGAATATCTCGATTACTTTAGCGGGGTTATTAATATCCGGTTATGCGATGGGTGTTGCTTTTGGGGCACCAATCTTAACAGCTTTGACCAATAAAATGAGCCGCAAAACCTTGCTTATGGCTTTAATGGTCATTTTCATCATCGGGAATTCCATCGCAGCCATTTCGACCAGCTTCGGTCTGCTGTTGGTGGCAAGGATTATCACCGCATTTTCACATGGAGTCTTCTTTTCAATTGGCTCTACGATTGCTGCTGACCTTGTCCCTGAGGATAAAAGAGCCAGCGCGATTGCGTTTATGTTCACAGGATTGACCGTCGCGACCGTGACCGGTGTGCCGCTTGGGACCTTCATCGGCCAGCTGTTCGGCTGGAGAGCGACCTTTGGAGGAGTGGCATTATTAGGTGTAGTAGGAATTATCGCAAGTGCGATCCTTATACCAAAAAACATTAAGCCTGCGCCACCGGCAAAATTCTCAGATCAAATAAAAATATTGGGCAATGGGCCTTTGCTGCTGGCTTTTGCGATTACAGCCCTTGGATATGGAGGCACCTTTGTCGCCTTCACATACCTGACTCCAATTCTTCAGGATATATCAGGGTTCTCTCCTGGAGTAGTGAGCATCATCCTGCTTGTATATGGAGTGGCTGTTGCCATCGGAAATGCAATCGGAGGGAAAGCAGCCGACAAGAATCCGTTGAAGGCATTGTTGTGGATGTTCATAGCCCAGGCGATCATACTCGTGATTCTGACGTTTACGGCTCCAGTCAAGGTGGCTGGGGTCATCACGATCTTCTTGATGGGCATGTTCGCGTTCATGAATGTGCCGGGATTGCAGGTACTGGTTGTACGATTGGCAGAACGCTATGTCCCCGCAGCTGTGAATGTCGCATCTGCATTGAATATAGCCGCCTTCAATCTTGGAATCGCCATTGGAGCGTTTGTAGGCGGACTGATCGTTGACTCCATCGGATTGATCCACACCCCGTGGATTGGGGGAGTAATGGTGATTGGAGCAATCCTTTTGACCAGATGGAGTATGTCTATTGAGAAAAAGAGCGGCAAAGCATAGAAATAATTTTAGAGGCAACGGGATTCCCGTTGTCTTTTTTGCTTGAGGGAGACTTTTTTTAAACATTAGGTACGTACCCTGCGCTTCATATTTTTGGAAAAATCAATTGTAAATGTTATAAACTGGTTTAAAATGAAAGTAAATCATTCGTAAGGTGAGGTTGGCTATGGGTTTCCAAAAATGGCTTCGTATTATACTGCCTGAGCTTCAGTTGGTGGATTATGTCCAGGCAAAGGGATTCAGGGGCAAGAAGCAGCGGATGGGTGCGCAGGCTCAGACGATGGCTCATTCTGGTGCGCTCAGGACAGAATCGGTTGGCGGCAATCCGCAGCATGTTCCCCATTCTGCTGGAGCGGTCGGGGAAGTGGTCAAGGATGCGCGATATGGCATCAAGCAGATGGGCTTGAATCGATCCAATGATGAACTGGATACGATTTTTGCGGAAATCAAAACGGAACTGAACAGCAGAATCCTGCGACAGGACACTTTTATTGATGAGCTGCTGGTTTCCTATAAAAAGGCTTTTTTCAAAAGGGAAAAAGGCAAGGTTCAAAATACCATCCTGCTGGCAGGTCCGGCTGGGACGGGCAAGTTTACGACATTGCAGCTGTTGATTGATCAGCTTTACAAGAAAAAGTTAGTTCCTTATAAGAAGGTTGCGACGATTGACTTGCGGAATTACTCCGAAAAAGATATCCACAGCAATTTCGTCCTCGATTGTTCAGCGGCTTTTGAGTATGGAATCGGAACGGTTTGCTTTTTGGGGATCGAGCAGGCTGACGCTGAGGTTCTGCAGTATGTTACAAGGCTGGTGCAGCATGGCTTTTTCCGGACGTCCAACAGTGTGATGGTCGATGCTTCGAATTATTTTCTTGTCTTTTACAGCGACGTCGATTTGAAGGAGGAAGTGCATGGACAGCTTCCGAAAGAGGTAGCGAGCAGAATACCGGCTCCTATTTTAAAAGGGATCCAATCCTATGCGATTTCCGCACCGCTCATGCCTGAGGATGTCGAGGCGATCTTAAGGGGCAAGTTCCAGGCTGCCGCACGCAGGCTCGAGAGCCAGACGCAGTTGACGGTGAAATTCGAAGATGGACTGTTTGCTGGTTTGGTAGAGCGGATTCTTGCAACGAAGAAATATGGCGAGGCCATCGAGATTTTGGCAGAAAAGGATTTTTACCAGGCGCTTGTCGATTTGAGGGCAAGGGGAACTTTTGTGGCTGGGGATCTCATTACGATTCAGCTTCAGCAGGATGATTTGCTGGCAGTGAAGGGTGAGCAAAGCTTCCTATTAAAATCAATTCCGATGGTGGCAGAAGAAAAAATAGAAGACTTACTGGAAGAACTGGATCGCCTGACTGGTTTGCATACGGTAAAAAGAGCTGTTCATGAACTGCTGGAAACAGTAAAGGCCGAAAAGATGAGGCAGGATGCTGGATACAAAACGGCCGGTAAAATGGCGATACATATGGTGTTCACCGGGAATCCGGGCACAGGTAAAACAACCGTTGCAAGGCTCGTCTCACGGATTCTAAAATCGATGGGACTGCTTTCCCAGGGACAATTGGTAGAGGCGGCAAGACAGGACCTTGTCGGGGAATACCTTGGTTCGACTGCTCCGAAAACTATTGCGGCGATTGAGCGTGCGCTTGGCGGCGTGCTGTTCATCGATGAAGCGTATGCTCTGTCGAGAAATAAGCAGGACCCATTTGGCATGGAAGCCATCGATACTCTTGTAAAAGGAATGGAGGACCACCGCGACAATCTGGTCATGGTCCTTGCCGGATACACGAATGAGATGGAAGGGTTCCTGAAAATGAATCCTGGGCTTCAATCGCGATTCCCTTATATTATCGAATTCCCGGATTATTCTTCCGAGGAGATGTATGAGATTCTGACGGGAATGGCAAAGGCGAAGGACTTCATGATCGATCCAGGTATTAAGGAACAGCTTCTTGAATTATTTGATTCCAAGCAGATTTCAGGACGGAATGATGCCGGGAACGGCCGTCTTGTCCGAAACATGCTGGAGGATGCGATCCGCAAGCAAGCGGTGCGTCTAAACAAGGAAACGGGGGCGCGGGATTATAAGCTTTTAACAGCCGAGGATTTCGGGATTGCCGAACGTCCGAAATTCGAGCTGGAGCCGGCGTTTGAAAAAGTCGTTGGTCTTGAGAATGTGAAGGCCTTTATCAGGAGTCTCGAAAAACAAATCCTTGCGAATGAAAAGCGGAAAAAGGCTGGCATCCTGACAGAACAGTCGCAGACATTGAATATCGTCTTTTCCGGAAATCCAGGGACAGGAAAGACGACGATGGCACGGATGCTTGCCGAGATGCTTAAATCAATGGGTCTGTTAAAAAGAGGGCATCTGATTGAAGTGGACCGAAGCAATCTCGTGGCCGAATATATGGGGCAGACAGCGGTCAAAACAACCGAGGTCGTCCAGTCGGCATTGGGCGGAGTGTTATTTATCGATGAAGCTTACAGCCTTGTGGAAGAAGGAGTTCAAGGTGGAGGTTTTGGCAAAGAAGCGATTGACACCCTTGTGCGCTTGATTGAAAATCACCGCAATGACCTTGTCGTGATTCTGGCTGGCTACACCGATGAAATGGAGCAGTTTTTACGGAGCAATCCGGGTTTGGGCTCGCGTTTTCCTCTGAAAATTGAGTTCCCGGATTATACACCGGAACAGCTCACGCAAATCACTGAGATCCAGGCCAAAAGCAAAGGTTTCGTCCTGGATGCAGGTGTGCAGCAGGCACTGGCTGAGTTTTATGGAAAGAAACAGATTCCAGGGAAAAACGACAGCGGCAACGGCCGTCTTGTCAGGAATACGCTTGAGGCGGCTATCCGAAATCAGGCAGTTAGGATTGTTGAGACTGACAATGTCGGGTCGGATCAATTGAACAGGTTGACCCTGGCTGACTTTGGACTCCTGGAGGATCAGCCGAAGGAAAATGCGCTGCAAGAGCTGGCATCGGTTGTTGGACTGGATGAGGTGAAAACATTCGTCCGATCACTGTCGGCGCAGATTGAAGTGGCGAATAAAAGGAAGGCGATGGGGCTTCCGGATATGGGTGCCCAATCGCTGCACATGGTGTTCAAAGGCAACCCGGGTACTGGTAAGACGACGATTGCGCGGATTCTGGCCAGAAGGCTGAAGGAACTGGGCGTGATCAAACTGGATCATATCGTGGAAACGGACCGTTCCGGACTTGTGGCTGGGTATGTTGGCCAAACGGCCCTGAAAACGCGAGAGGTGCTGGAGAAGGCACTTGGCGGCATTCTATTTGTCGATGAAGCGTATGCTCTATTTGGCGACGGCCAGGATTTCGGGCAGGAAGCGATTGATACGATCGTGAAGTTCATGGATGACCACCGTGAGAATATCATTGTGATTTTAGCAGGTTATGAGGATGATATGGAACAGCTGCTGGATTCGAACGCAGGCTTGCGTTCCAGGTTCCCGAATGTGATCAATTTCCCTGATTATGCAGTCGATGAACTGGTGGAAATCAGCAGACGTCTGCTGAAGCCGAAGGGATACGAGCTGAGCCCAGATGGAGCACAGGCGCTTAAAGCAATATTTGAGAGTGTAGAAGGAAACGCTTCTGCCGGGAATGGCCGTCTGGCAAGGAATATTTGCGAAGCCGCCATCCGTGCGCATGCATTGAGGCTGAGTGAAATAGACGAGCCAACATTAGAGGATTTGACGCTGCTTAAGCAGGAGGATTTTTTACAGGCCGGGGGTGTTGCTAGATGAAAAAAATCATAAAATTTTTATGGTCTTTGTTTTTCTATATAGTTCTATTTCCAATCACTGCTCTCGTCATCGTTTTCGGGCCGCTGATGACATTCTTTGACCTTCTTGATGTCTATAAACTAGAGGCGCCCAGACTTGGTCTCGGCTTAGGCGGGATTGCTTTGCTTGGCTTCATTCTCTTTTTATCGATGAAGTACCACTCATGGCTCTATCGCAAATTCCCGGTGCTGCTGCCTTTTTTCCAGATGTGCTTTGTCAGCTTTATCGTGATGGAGCTCGGCCTGACATTTGCCAACCTTTGGGCAGATAAAATGATAATTGGAAAAACAGTTGCGATCGTGTTATCCGTGCTGTCAATCCTGTTAGGAAGAGCATTTTTATCATACTGGTATTATAAATACCCGATTAGCTACAAGATGGTGCGCTGACGGAGAAGGAGGGATAAGCGATGCGGAAAAAACTCAAAAAAGATGCTGAGCATGAACTGGACAATCAATGGGCTGGCAGTGAGGAAGAAACGGAGCCAGAAATCATTTACCACGAACATAGCCATCGAAAGCCTGTCTTCTTTGGCATGATTATAGCGGTCGTACTGGCGATTGGCTTAAGCATGGTTTCTGGTGGCTATTCATCAGAAGGAAGCTCGGAGGAAGTCGTCGCCAACCGGATCAGCAAGTCAACGATCGCAGGAGAAAGCCCAATGACAGACGAAACAAACGCTGGGATTACTGCCAAAGATTTTGAAGTAACCGTAGGAGATTCCGGCGGTGACGCAAAAATGCTGATTTGGGACTTCAACAGTGAAGACAATGATGAAGTCCAAATCCTGGTGAATGGACAGCCGGTGAAAGAGAAGCTGATTCTGGCCAACAATCCCGCAGCCATTTCAATCCCGGTCCCAAGCACGGTGACAATCAAGGGGCTTAAGGATTATGGAGGCGGAATCTCATACGCCGTCAAATTCCCGAATGATCAAATCACCTACTATAATGTCGTAAGCGTGAATGCAGGGAATACTTATACGGTAAAACCGCTGTAGTGAAGCACGGGGACGTACTTTTTGCTATTTAGGTATAAGGGCATGGATAATTACCGGAAGTGAGACGGGCCATAAGGATGTGATTTCTTGACTGAAATTCAATTTCTGGCGTCATCGAAGCCATTTAGCATCCCTCAAGAGATGGAGGAAAACAGTGGTTTCTTTTTTGAAAATGGAGTAAGTTTTGTAGTACATGACCTGGAAGAGTATTGGATTGAAATCATGCAGCCATTTTTCACAATGCCCTATCTATATGAAGCAAGGGGTTTGGGGAACAAAAACTTTTGGACATATATAGGGCATTATATGGAGCTAGGAGACGTCATCGAGTTATATCAGATTCCTGTTCAAAACTGGTATCAGGACTCGATACGAAAGATACTCGAGCATCCTCAGCAAATATCCATAAATATTGGCAGTCGTATTTATCAAAACCAATATGGTACCTACACACTTAGAGAAAAGAATTGGATTGAAGATTTGTCACATAGGACCTTGGTGACGGAGTATGGGATTACAACGATTTTAAGATATTAAGAGTGAAGCATGGGGACGTACTTTTTGCATCCATTCCCGGAAGCAAAGGGTACGTCCCTTGGCTTTGTAAATTTTGGTGAACAGCCTTTCTCTAAATAGAAGTTAACCATCCTGGAATATTATCGTTGTATAGGCCGTTCCAGTGTAAGTAACTCATCCTCCAACGAGGAAAACTGTTGTTCCAATACAATCTTGGCGTCCGAAATCGCAGCATTGTAAAAATGAGGTGCAAGCGACGTTTTAACAAAGTCTAACACTCTTTCAGCCGCAAATTCAGTTAAATCCTCCCCTTTTTCTTGTGAAAAGAAAACCTGGATGTCAGCAATCATGGTCTGCTGCTGTTCTTTTGATAGTTTAATGAACATAAATAGCACTCCCTTTAAGTATTTACATTTGTAACTATACAAACTGAATACAGTAAATTGCAGACTTTAAAAAAATTTATTTTTATGTACAAGACGAAGAGAAAGTATAAATCGAACTCCGGTTTATACTTTTTTTGTTTTTTGAACTCTTCCTTTTCTCCCATAGAGTGGAAAGGATATTTTTTTCTGACATTATCACTATTGATGGGAATAGGACGTCCTCAGCCTGCAGGAGGTACGTCCCTTGTTTAGAGATTTCGTTATCTATACTAGTTTGGGATTTATAAGATATGAACGAAAAAAAATAAAGGAGCTTGTCTTGAAGTGATGGTAGTGAGGAGATGTAAAGTAGCTTGCAGAATCATTACTGCTGTTTCTCATTCAAAATCTCCAACACATCCTGATGCTGCTTCTGCACATTTGAGACATGCTTGATTTCACTAGATAACTCTGATTTAGTTTCATCAATCTTTTTCATAAGAGTACCGTAATAGTATGCAACTTCCTTACGCATTTCACTCTGCTCAAATTGCATGGACTGCTGCCCATCTTCCAGTGTGCCCAGACGAAGATTCATGGCCTGCTGTCCTTCTTCCAGTGTGCCCAGACGAAGATTCATGGCCTGCTGTCCTTCTTCCAGAGTGCCAAGACGAAGATTCATGGACTGCTGTCCTGCTTCCAGAGTGCCAAGACGAAGATTCATGGCCTGCTGTCCTTCTTCCAAGTTGCCAAGACGATTCTCCACAGAATCAAAGCGGTTATCAATAGAATCCAACCGATTAAATATCTTGTTCAATATTTCCTCCACTTCATTTCACCTCCTTCTCTTTGAACTTATTATACCCTCTCCAGTAAAACAAGTCACCAGAAATTGAGGGGATAACCGGATAATCCTAACGGGAAAATAACAGGAATCAACGAGACAGCAAAGCCATAAGTTTATAGGATTTAACCGCCAAAAAATGTCTGCATAATTAAGTTCCCTGTCGAGAACTCTAATGACGGTAAGTGCTGTTTTCGGAGGGGACGGGCTTGAAGTTTATCATTAAAACACTGAGCTGTATTACGATTCTTTTGTTGTTTTCACAATTAAGGACGTATGGAGAAAAGCAAGATGACATCTACATAAAAATCGATCTTTGGTCAAACAGGCTTCTGGTTTTTAAAGAAAATGAAGTAACCAGAGAGTACGACATTTCTCCTGGCAATGAGCAAACTCCTACACCAATTGGAATGTTCACAGTCGTGGGTAAATCCAGTGGCTGGGGTGGGGGATTTGGCTCGAGATGGCTTGGTTTAAATGTTCCCTGGGGAGATTTTGGAATCCATGGAACCAATAAACCAACTTTGATCGGCAAAAATGTGAGCAGTGGCTGTATTCGCATGCGGAATAAGGATGTTGAAGAGCTGTTTGATATGATTCCTCAGGGGACAAGGGTTTATATCGAAGGCCCTCTTACTGGAATCGGTGAAGGAGAGTTTAAAAATATAGCTTATGGATCGAAAGGCAATCTTGTCCAGCTTGTGCAAAATAGACTGAAAGCCATGGAGCTCTATTTTGGGCCAATCGATGGAATTTACGATAAAGGGACGGAGAATGCCGTCAAAAAGTTTCAGAAACTGAATCATTTGCCTGTGACTGGCGGAGTATCGATTCGAGAATATACTTTATTGGGATTGCTGGAGTAAAAACATAGGAGGATTGTTATGAGGAAAAATAAAGAGAAAGCCCCGTATAACGAAAGCTTAACTAACGTACAAAGCAAAGAGGTAATGGAAATCAGCGAAACAGGTTACGGACTGGAGTCCGTTGCAGAGGGTACCGATTTTGCCGAGGGCGATCAGAAACAATCTCCGAACTGTGGAGGGCTATAACAAAAATGGAAAGGAGGACGATTCTTTTTTCCGAACCGTCCCTTGCTCCTAAATGACACTCAACACTTCCAGGAGAATGATGAATGAAAAAATGATGAATTGCGGGATGGTCGCTCTGATTAAGTCACGGTGTTTCAAGGCAGCGACAATAAAAACCGCGATGACATTCAAGCAAAGAATGATTAACGGAATGTAGACTGCGATTCCGTTGACTTCGATGAATCCTGTATAAACCATTATCTCTAACAAGCCGATGGCAAAAAGGAGAAGACCACCCTGCAGGGACATCGTCCGGTAGGAACCGATTAACATACTATCTGCTGCTAACTTTTTTAAAACATTCACCTGCATTTTTTCTCCATAAAAAACATGAACAATACTCATGAGAATAAGGATCAAACCGACCGCTAATTTCATTCTATTCCTCCTTACATTTTAGGAGCTTCCATTCCAAGATGGGACCATTCTTCCTTCGATGGACCATAGACACCCGGGACATTCACACCAGCCTGGCGCATGAGGACGGTCATTTGCCCGCGGTGATGAATTTGATGCTGGATCAAGAACAGCAACAATGTCCCCCTGGTCATTTTCTGGCCGAAGAAATCGAGTTTTTCACTTAGGTCATCGTCATTCCATTGTGTCTGAATCGACTCCACTAAAGCACTACGGGCTTGTTGATATGTATCAGAAATGTATTTTGCTGATTCAGGAACGGGAAAATCCTGATTGGGTGACTCGAACTCCAGGCCAGCCTGTGAAGCAATCACGTTCACGGCTGTGACAATATGCCAGGCGACACGCCCCAGGGTCCAATGGTCAGGGGTAATTTCCTGGCTGAGCGATTCATCGGTCAATTGTGAAAGGAGCCTCTGCGTGTTATTCGCCTCAAACTCCCATGATTGAACAAATCGGTTGATTGATTGAAACATGGAACCATCTCCTCCAATAAAAGAATTACAGTCAGTTCATCATATTCCCCATTTTTTGCTAAATTCCTTTTTAAGAGGTGACGGTTTTGAAGAAATTAAAATCATGAGGCTTAAAGGTGCATCACTTTTAGTAATGAAACTTTCCACCCCTTGAATCGTATATGTAGAGGACAAATTAAAAGGGGATCTTAATATGGGAAATATATTTCTATTTGCACTCTTGGTTGGATTGGCATCCGCTTTGATTCTTGTACCTTTTTCAAATGGGGAAGCCAATGGAAAAAAAGTGAGGCCATTGCTGTTGATCGCAGCGGTTGTGCTGATTACAATTGGGACTTTTGCATTCTATTATCTATTTAATCTGGACCGGAACCTGTCTTCACTATGGCCATTTGCGATTCTGGTCACGCTTGGCGGAACCGCCTTTGCAGTTGGGAAAGAAAGAATTCTCAAGGGAATCTTATTTTTGCTGGCCTTGGTTGTCGGCGTGTATTTTATGATTGCTTTTCTTTTTAACGCTGAGGAAAAATATCAATCTGCGAAAATGACGGAAAAGACGGAGATTTCGACCTTCGATGAAAAAGAAACTCCGGCGAGTGTCCCGCCCGAGTTCGCACGCAATAAGATGAAGAAGGCATTCGGACAGGTTCCGTATACGAGTTATTATGAGCTTGGCAACCTGCAAATCCAAAAGGTCAACGGGGAGTATGTCTATATCGCACCTGTTGAGTTTTCAGGCTTTTTCAAATGGTGGAACGGCGAGTCGACACCGGGTTATTTTACCCTCAGCGCCACTGATTCAACAGCAAATCCAAAATTCAAGAAGTCTGAGATGGTTTACACCCCATCTTCTTACTTCAATAAAAATCTCGAACGCCATATCCGCATGCAGTATCCTGAAGCGATTTTTTACGGAGATACGCAGCTTGAGATTGATGAGGAAGGAAAGCCTTATTATATCAGGACATTCGGTGAGTTCGTCTCAGCCCGAAATGGTTTTGAGGTGACAGGGGTTGCCGTCGTTGATCCGGAATCAGGCAAGACGAAGGCGTATGCTTTGGCAGATGCACCTGAATTCATCGATGGAGCTGTTTCACCGGAAGCCGTCAGCCTGCAAAACAGCTATTACGGAAATTATATTCATGGCTTCTGGAACAGCGTATTTGGCAAGACTGATGTGAAGCTTCCTTCAGATGAAGGAACCGAGGCCCAGGTCAGCCCAATTTTCGATGTAAATGGCGATATGTATTATTTCACCGATTTTACCAGCCCGAAAGAAGGAGTAGACTCCATGCTCGGCTACGCACTGACGAATTCGAGGACGGGGGAAGCGACCTTCTATACCGGTGACCTTGAGGAATCCTATATGGATTCCGAAGGCGCACTGCAGATCATTGAAAAGAAGTTCATCGAGAAAAAATGGTACGGGGAGATGCCAATCATCTACAATTTCTATGGAGAAGCAAGCTGGTTGTCAGGTGTGCTAGATTCGAACGGCTTCCTGCAAAACTACTTCATCGTGTCAGCCGCCAACCCGGAGATTTCGGCTTATGGAGCCACTCCAAATGAAGCGCTGAGAAAATACAAAACAGCCCTGCAGCATGGCGGCGGAACATTAGATGGCAGCTCGAAAGCCGAGGAAAAGCAGGGAAACGGAACCGTGCTCCGCGTCTATAAAGAAAAAACAGGCGATTACACTATCGTCTCCATCCTGCTCGACAACAAAAAGAACTACATCATCTCATCCGAAACCAATCCACTGGCGATTTATCTGAAAGAAGGCGACCAGGTCGACCTCAGCTACATGGACACCGGCGAAACCTTCCTGCCAGTGAAGGAACTGAAGATAAAAGGCTTGGAATAGTCTGTCTCGTACCAGACCCATCGCATTTTTGCAGGGTCTGGTTTTTTGTTTGTTGTAGAGATAATTGTGGGGAATTAATAGCTGAACGGGGACATAAATAAGGTGTATTGGAACACTGGAAATCCAGTAAATGGGAAATGGGGGTACCAATAAGGCGTATAGGAGCACCGAAAATCCAGTAAATGGATAATGGGGTCACCAATAGAGCTGATTGGAGCACCGTAAATCCATTAAATGGATAATGAGGTCACCAATAAGACGTATTGGAGCACTGTGAATCCAGTAAATGGATAATGAGGTCACCAATAAGACGTATTGGAGCACTGTGAATCCAGTAAATGGATAATGAGATCACCAATAGAGCTGATTGGAGCACCGTAAATCCAGTAAATGGATAATGAGGTCACCAATAAGGCGTATTGGAGCACTGGAAACCCAGCAAATGGATAATGAGGTCACCAATAGAGCTGATTGGAGCATCGTAAATCCAGTAAATGGATAATGAGGTCACCAATAGTGCTGATTGGAGCACTGGAAATCCAGTAAATGGATAATGATGGCGCCAATAAAGCAGTAAATGGATAATGAGGTCACCAAGAAAGCGTATTGGTGACCTAAAACACCTTAAAAAGAAAAAATAGGTTACCAAAAAGGGCGATCCCTGTGGAATCGTCCTTTTCGCTTTTATTCAAAAATATAGCTGATGACATCCAGTGCCTGCTCGACCGTCTCTACCGTTACATTTGCTTTATTGGATAGCTCTTTTAACGGGTGGATCAGGGATTCTGGCCTGATGATGATGGTTGGCTTGTTCAGGGCGATGGCGGTGCTTGCGTCCATTGCGGTGTTCCATTGTTTGTATTTTTCGCCGAACAGGGCGATGACGATATCGGATTTCGACATGAGTACCTGGGTCCTGAAGTTGTTGATATCTGATGCAGCATCATCTTTGTAGACATTGCCAGGCTGTGTGCCGAGGATTTCCTCGCCGATCTGGTCGGAGCGGTCATGGTTTGTCTGCGGTCCGACAAAGGTGAGAGGCAGGTTTCGCTCCTTCGCTTTCTCGGCCACCTGGTCGCGCCAATCATCGTGAATCTGTCCTGCTAGATAAACAGTTAATTCCATCGTAACACCCTCCTAATGAAATATATTCTAACTTCATCATAAAGAATTTTGCTAAGCAATCAAAGGGATTAGGTTGTCACCGAATTTTGTTCAGAGGAGGGCCAGTTTGGAAAAATCATACAAAGGGTACGAAAGACCCAGAAACTTCTTTTGAAAAAGTCCGTATTACATGACATAGAATTTGAATATTTGGAGGAAACCAAATGGGATTAGTATTGTTTGTGCTCGTGATAGCGGCAATCGGAAGCATATGGTACGGCTGCAGTGCCCTTCAATATAAACTATCAAGTCAACCAACACCCTCTGTCGGGTGGAAAATATTCGGCAACATCTTGTTGCTGGTACTCGGCCCCATTGCGGTGGTAGCCTTCTCGCTCTTCCTTATGACTCAGTTCGATATAGTATCAGACCAGACTGGCCAGGGAATTGGCTGGTTATATGTCATCTATTTCATGCTGCAAACCATCGTCATACCGGCAAAAGTCATCTATTTACCCGTTTTCCACTTTATCGTGAAAAAGAAAAGGGGAAATAAGGGAGTACCAGTAGATCACTAAGGAGAGATAAGAGTTATGAAAAACAAAAAGTTCTCCCGTTTTGAGAATCTTTATTTTTTCGCCGTATTTGCCTTTGCTTTTATCTATTTATACTCGGTCCAAGAGAATGGCATCATTGATTTTGGAGAGCAATTCTATCAGCTTATGTTCTTAGGATTCCTGTTTTTTATCGGGTTCGTTTTAACAACAATCAAATATACGGCCAAAGAAGGCAAGGTCAATAAAAAAGCCGTGATCATAACCATTGCATTCTTTCTCCTATTTGTTCTTTTGAGGGTTTTGTTGAGCGTAGTTTAAAGTTATATAGTTTCTTAGACTACTACTTTAACGGGGGTGAGAAAAATGTCCAGGAGGTTAATGGAAATCATAGCAGCTATATCTGGCACCATCACTTTAATTGGCTCAATAATCTGGGTTATAACTGCCGCGGACGAAAACGGTGTTGTTCATTTTGAAGGAAACGAAATGTATGTTTATACCTTTCTTGTTTTGGGATTGATTGGAATGGTAACCGGGTCGATTGCCTTGAAGGCTACAAATGAAAAAGGTGACAAAATAAACAAAAAGACATTGATATCAGGGGTGATTTTTGCTGCGATATTTTTAGTGTGGAGGCTTTCAGTCACATTATAAGGAGTCTTATTCAGTTCCGGCATTTGCTTGAAGATAGCATATTTATGATGAGAAGGTGATTGTATGTCCAAAAAAGTACTCAGTTATATTTCCGGGATTACCGTTTTAGTTACTATACCAACTTTTTTTATTTGGGCTTATTTTGCTAAGGATGAAAATGGAAAAGTACAGCTGGAGGGAAATGAACTTATCGCTTACATCTTTTTAGCGCTTTCCCTATTGGCGGTGACAACGGGTTCAATTGCTTTGAGGGCAACGAATGAAAATAGCAAAAAGGTCAGTAAAAGTACCATAATCTCTGGGTTGGCTGTGGCCGTCATCTTTGTTCTGTGGAGACTGTCATTATCTAGGTAACGGAAAGAGAGGTGAGGTTATTGAAGAAAAAGACTTTAACAACCATTTCTTACTTATACAACATTTTAGTTTTCGGAAGTTTTTTTATCTGGGGGTTTTCCGTTCAAAACGATGAGGGATTAGTGTATCCGAGTGAACATAAATTGCCTTTAACGATATTCATCACTTTGATGATTATAGGTATGGTGTTAGCCGCAGTGAATCTTAGCAGTGTAAAGGGGAAAGGTGATTCAATTAACCGGAAATCATGGATTGCCGGAATTGTCATTGTCCTATTATTTATTGTTTTGAAAGCAGCTTCCACGTTAAGGTGATGAGGCAATGAAATGTACGCCATTATTTTCTTGGTACTTGCCAGTTTAATTACCGGTGCTATTTCCTTAAGAGCAAGCATTGAAAAGGGCGACAAAATCAGCAGGAAGGCTGTGCTTTCGGGCTTGGCCGTGGCAGGAATTATTTTTTTGTGGAGACTGTCGGTTACCATGTAAAGGAAGATAAGGGTGAAATAAATGAAGAAAAAGACTTTAACAGCCATTTCCTACATATACAGCATTTTAGTTTTCGGAAGTTTTTGTATATGGGGATATCTTGTGGAAAAAGAAGAGGGAGTGATCGACCCGACAAAACATGAGATGCCTCTTATTCTATTTATTGGCCTCATGTTAATAGCTGTGGTTTTGGCGGGAGTTGATTTTACTAGTGTAAAAGAAAAGGGCAGCAAAATAACCAGGAAAGCTGTATTGACAGGTATAGTAATGGGCTTACTCGTTATTGCCTGGAGTGTTGTAAGGTCTTTAGACTAATTAAAATAAGCAGGTGATGGTGTGTCAAAGAAGGTGTTGACTTACATAACAGGAATCATCATTTCTATTACGTTAATTGGCGCTTTTATATGGATTTTCACTGTTGATGCAGATGCAGATGGAAATATTCCCTACGAAGGAAATGAAACTTACTTTTACTTGTTCCTGGGTTTATCTATAACTGGATTGATAACGGGATCAATTAGTTTAAAAGCCACGAATGAAAAAGGCGATAAGATTAGTAAAAAGACTCTCCTTTCTGGATTGGCATTTGCTGTGATGTTTTTTCTGTGGAGACTGTCGGTTTCGTTGTAGATGTGTAGTCAGGTCATCGAATAAAAACCATTAATAAAATTAAGCAGGTGATTGGTATGTCCAAGAAGGTGTTGACTTATATAACAGCAATAATCATTCCTGTTACTCTAATTAGCGGCATTATATGGGCTTTCAATGCAGCAGATGCAGATGGAACTATTCATTTGGAGGGCAATGAAACCTATGCCTACTTATTCCTGGGTTTATCTATAACTGGATTGATAACAGGCTCGATAGCTTTAAAGGCTACGAATGAAAAAGGGGATAAAATCAGTAAAAAGACCATACTTTCTGGATTGGCACTTGCGGCGATATTTTTTCTGTGGAGGCTGTCGGTTGCATTGTAGATGTTTGGGAGAGGGCGCCTTCTGCCCTGTCGCAATGAATCTGGCGTATAGAAAAATATTCCTATACAATAATGGTATTGAAGTGTAAATGTGGTGATTTAGTTGTTAAAGCTTTTATTGATTGAGGATGATGCGTCGTTGTTCAATGAGATCCGGGACCGTCTTACGCAATGGTCTTATGAGGTGTATGGAGTTACGGATTTCGGTGATGTGATGAGTGATTTTAGCAAAATCAAGCCTGATCTGGTGATCATCGATATCCAGCTGCCGAGGTTTGATGGCTTTCATTGGTGCCGGATGATTCGGTCCCATTCAAATGTGCCGATTATTTTTCTTTCTTCGCGTGACCACCCAACCGACATGGTCATGTCGATGCAGATGGGGGCGGATGATTTTGTCCAGAAGCCGTTCCATTTTGATGTGCTGATTGCGAAAATCCAGGCAATCCTTCGCCGTGCCTATAATTATAATACGACTCAGAACCAGTTGAAAACATGGTGCCGGGCGACGATTGATTATGATAAGAATACGGTTGAAAATGAAAATGGCCGAATCGAATTGACGAAGAATGAAATATTTATCTTAAAGCTGCTGATTGAGCAGAAAAACAGAATTGTCAGCCGTGATGAGGTGATGAACAGCCTTTGGGATGATAAGCGGTTCATCAGCGACAACACGCTGACGGTCAACGTCAATCGACTGCGGAAAAAACTGGATGAAATCGGGCTTGGCCATAAAATTGAAACGAAGGTCGGGCAGGGATATATGGCTGTTGAAGAGGATCATGGATGATGATTACTACATATCTAAAGGAACGGCGGAGCTGGATCCTGTTATTCTTGCTGCTTCAGTTCCTCGCTGTTTTCATCGCTTATATCGATTCGGCCGTATCACTCACGTCGATTCTTTATTATGTCTTTCTATCACTCATTATTTTTGTGATTTTTTTAGCGATGCGCTATCAAAAGGAAATGAGATTTTATCAGGAGCTAGAAGAAGCGGAAGATCTTCTTGATTTTTCAAACAAAGAATTCCTCAGTCCTGTTGAAAGGATGGCAGCTGAAAGCATCACCCATCATTTCGAAGGGCTGAGAAAAAAAGTTTCCGAGAATGAGCGGATGCTGGACGAAGAAAAGGATGAATTGCTTTCCTGGATCCATGAGGTGAAAACGCCGCTGACGGCTTTGAGCTTGATGATTGACCGGCTTGAGGATCAGATGCTGAAAAAAGAAATAACCTATGAGTGGCTGCGGATCCACCTTTTACTGGATCAGCAGCTGCATCAAAGACGGATTCCGTTCATGGAAAATGACTTGTATATTGAGCGTATCGATTTGGAACACGTGATTTTCGGCGAGGTCAAAACGCTTCAGTCGTGGTGCATCCAAAAGGGCATAGGTTTTGATATCGACCTGAAATACTCGGAAGTCATGACCGATGCCAAATGGCTTGCGTTTATCATCAGGCAGCTGCTGACGAATGCCGTGAAATACAGCGAAAGATCTGATATTCAGGTAAGAAGCGATCAGCAGAACGGGCAAACCATACTCGAAGTTGCCGACACAGGCAGGGGAATTGATTCCAGGGATCTCCCGCGCATTTTTGAAAAGGGATTTACCTCAACAGCTCATCATCAGGACAATGCAGCAACGGGAATGGGCTTATATCTGGCAAGAAAAGCAGCGGACTCACTGAAAATCAAGATTGATGTGGAATCAGCGCCAGGCAAAGGAAGTACGTTCAAGCTAACTTTCCCTAAGAGCAATGATTTTGTCCGGATAACAGGCATGTGACAAAAATGTCACATGCCTTTGTTGATTTGTTACCTGAATCGAAGGAAGGAAAACAGGCAGGATTTTATAATGAATCTATCATAGAAAGGATGTGTGAACATGATTTTATTGGAAGCGGCCAAACTTCATAAAACATATGGAAACAAGTTCAATAAACAGGAAGTGCTGAAAGGGCTCGACCTGAAAATTTTCAAAGGGGAGTTCGTGAGCATCATGGGTGCCTCTGGATCAGGGAAAACGACTCTGCTGAATGTCCTTTCCTCTATCGATAAGGTAACCACTGGTTCAATCAAGATTGAAGGGAACGAGATTACCGGAATGAAGGAAAAGCAGCTGGCAGAATTCCGCAAGGAGCACCTGGGCTTTTTGTTCCAAGATTACAATTTGCTCGATACGCTGACGGTGAAGGAAAATATCCTTTTGCCACTTTCCGTTAGCAAGACGCCCAAGAAGGAAGCGGATCAACGGTTTGAAGCGATTGCAGCAGAACTTGGAATTCTGGAGTTGAAGAGTAAATATCCAAATGAGATTTCCGGTGGGCAAAAGCAGCGTACGTCCGCTGCACGAGCTTTCATCCATGACCCGAGCATCATTTTTGCAGATGAACCGACAGGCGCACTCGATTCAAAATCGGCTTCAGACCTTTTGAATAAACTGAGTGATTTGAATCAGAAGCGGCAGGCGACGATTCTGATGGTCACTCATGATCCAGTTGCGGCAAGCTACTGCGGCCGGGTTATTTTTATAAAGGATGGTCTTATCTATACGGAACTGAATAAAGGTGACCAGACGAGACAGGAATTTTTCAAGGACATCATGAAAACCCAGAGCGTATTGGGCGGTGTGCATCATGAGCGTTAATCAGCTGATACTTCGTAATTTGAAGAAGAACCTTAAAAATTACTATTTGTATGTTTTTGCCTTGATGTTCAGTGTCGCCCTTTATTTCGCCTTCGTTACCCTTCAATATGACCCGTCCATGCATGAAACGAAGGGTTCGATTAAAGGCGGGGCGGCTATTAAATCGGCATCTGTTCTGCTCGTAGGCATTGTGGCGATTTTTCTCACCTACGCCAATAATATTTTTATCAAAAGGAGAAGCAAGGAGATCGGCTTATTCCAGCTGGTCGGGATGACAAAGGGCAAAATTTTTCGGATCCTGAGTGTCGAAAACTTCCTCCTATATTACGGCTCCTTGTTGGCGGGCGTTTTCCTCGGATTTTCGGTATCCAAGTTAATCATCATGATTTTGTTCAAAATCACCCAGGTTGAAGGGATTGCTAAGCTCCATTTTTCCGGAATAGCCCTACTGCAGACACTGATCGTCTTTTCGGTCATCTATGTATTGATGCTGCTGTTGAACTTTCTTTTCATCAAACGGCAAAGCATTCTATCCCTGTTCAGGGTCGTTTCAAATGCTGAAGGCCGGGCAAAAAAGATCTCTTTTTGGGAGATGTTGATTGGCATTCTTGGCATTACACTGATTGGGATCGGGTATTATGTGTCATCCAAGCTGTTCGAAGGGGACTTCACAACCGTGAACGAACTCTTTTTCGCAATGGTGTTCATTTTAGCGTCGGTCATCATCGGGACGTATCTGTTTTACAAAGGATCTGTCAGCTTCGTTGCCAATCTCATCCGGAAAAGGAAAGATGGGTATTTAAATATTAATGAAGTGCTGTCGTTATCCTCCATCATGTTCAGGATGAAGTCGAATGCGTTGGTGTTAACGATCATCACGACGGTATCTGCCCTCGCGATTGGCTTATTATCCTTAAGCTATATCTCCTACTACTCGGCAGAGCAGACGGCAAAAAATAATGTTCCCGAAAACTTTGCTTTTGTCGATATGGACTCCGCTGCTGATTTTATGAAGAAATTGGAGTCGAAAGATATCGGGTATACGGAGAAAAGGATTGAGGTTCTGCATGCGGTGATGAACGCAGAAGAAATCATTGGACTGAAAATGGATGGATACACCCAGGATCCTAAATCAATGGGCGTTTCGGTCATTAGCGAAAAGTCTGAAGGGCAAAGGGAAGTGGATGAGGGAGAAGCCTATTTGACAGGCTACAATGATATCATGATGAAATTTCTCTCTATGAAAGATTCAGGACCGATCGAGATCATCGGTAAAAATCATGCCATTCCTCTACAATATTTTGGAATGGAAAAGGAATTTCCGATTTCCCGGTATTTCGGCGGTTCACCTGTGGCTGTTGTCGATGAGTCCGTGTTCGCGAAATTAAAGGGTGATTTGGACCCTTCCATCCAAAGAGGCTCTTCATTGTATATTGGAATTGATATTAAAAACGAGAATGATTTAGTGAAAGCGAATGGCCTGTTCAATGAAAATAAGTACCAGGAAAAGGATGGGACCGAATCCCGCCTGGACAATGAAAATATCCAAAAGAAACAGATGGGTCTCATTATGTTCATTGTCGGTTTCCTCGGGCTGACCTTCCTCGTCACGTCTGGATGCATCCTTTATTTTAAACAAATGGATCAGACAGAAGACGAAAAACCGAATTATACAATTTTAAGAAAGCTCGGTTTTACCCAGGGAGATTTACTAAAAGGAATCCAGGCGAAACAGGCATTCAATTTCGGCATCCCATTAGCAATCGGCCTGCTGCACAGCTACTTCGCCGTCAAATCCGGCTGGTTCTTTTTCGGAACAGAACTGTGGTGGCCAATGCTGATTGTCATGGGGCTATACACAGCCTTGTATTCGATTTTCGCGGTACTTTCTGTAGTTCATTCTAAGAAAGTCATTCGGGAATCTCTTTAACAAAAGCGCAGGAGCTTACCCTGCGCTTTTATTGTTTTTTCGTTAATTACTCTTCATCATAAAACTCCATATGTTTCATTTCGTTTTTGTAGTAATCAAGCCGATCCTCCAATGAACCGGTATGGAATTCGAACTTGTGGCCATCAGGATCTGTAAAGTAAATGGACTTCTTATCCCTTTCGTCTCTAGTACGGCCTGGAAGGATGTTTACGCCCAATTTCACCAGTTTTTCATATACCTCCTCAAACTCCGCCTCGGCTATTGTAAAGGCAATATGAGTATAAGAGTGATGGATTTCATTCCGCGGTATATCTGCTTCGGTGTTCAAAGCGATCCATATACCATTCAAGTCAAAATAGGCGGTAGTCCGCCCCTTCACCAGCAGCCTGGCATTAAAAACCTTTTGATAAAATTCAATTGAGGTCTCCAGATTGGCCACTGAAAAGAGCAAATGATTCAAACCTTGGACATGCATACGATCACCTCGCTTTCCTATTAGTGTTCTATGATTAGTGATGTTTTTCCTTTTTAGGATGATTGCGTGTTTTCAACAGGGCTGGGTTCAGAAGGCTTTGAACTAGTGGGAATTGAAAAATGAATCCTGTACTTACGTAGAGACCAAGACTACTAAAGAGTTCGATTCGCGCCTTTTTGCAAATCATCGGTCTTGATATACCTGATGTTATAATTGCTGAAAAGAGAATTCATTTTTAAGGAAACCGAAAGTGCTGCTTCTTCGCACTGCAAAAATGGTGCACGGATTGTCGGATGCCTGGTTTCAGATCCTGTTATTGTTAATGAGGAAGGAGGTCGTGACATGGATATGCTCAAGAGTATGAATGAAGCCATGAAATATATCGAGGAGAATCTGGCCGAAGAAATTGATTTCAAGGAAGTAGCCAGGTGTGCCTATTGTTCGGAATATCATTTTAAAAGAATGTTCTCTTTTCTTGCTGGTGTTTCACTTTCTGAATACATTAGGCGGAGGAAGCTGACGTTAGCGGCATTCGAGCTGGAGGATGGGAATGTCAAAGTGATCGATGTGGCCATGAAGTATGGTTATCGATCACCGGATTCTTTTACAAGGGCGTTCCAAAGTTTGCATGGGATCACTCCATCGGAAGCAAGGATACCCGGTCATTCTTTAAAAGCATACCCACCCATGACCTTCCAGTTATCAATACAGGGAGGTTCTGAAAT
The DNA here is from genome assembly GCA_018613055.1 of Chryseobacterium sp. ISL-80. GTDB lineage: Bacteria > Bacillota > Bacilli > Bacillales > Cytobacillaceae > Mesobacillus. The sequence goes on from JAGGQZ010000005.1 coordinate 41,855, forward strand.
GAATTATCGAATCGTCGAAAAAGATGCATTTCTCATTGTTGGAATCAAGAAAAGGGTGCCGCTGATTTACCATGGTGTAAATCCGGAAATCGCTAAGATGTGGCAGAGTTTGGATATGGAAAAGATACAGATTATGAAGGCGCTGTCGGATATAGAGCCGATGGGCTTGGTCAGTGCATCCACGAATTTTTCCGAAGGGCGTATGGAAGGGAAAGGGGAACTGGACCATTATATTGGCGCTGCTACAACGAAGGAGTGTCCGGCCCATTTTGACTCGCTGGAAGTTGTATCTTCAACATGGGCGGTTTTCGAGGCGGTTGGCCCTTTTCCTGAAACACTTCAAAATGTGTGGGGCAGAATCTATTCCGAGTGGTTCCCATCCTCAGCCTATGAACAAGTGGAAGGACCGGAAATTCTCTGGAATGAGCAAAAAGATGTGACTTCTCCTCAGTTCCGGAGCGAGATATGGATTCCTGTAAAAAGAAAGTAACGGAACACTTTCATATTGACAGAATGCCAGGGCATGAATTATATTGTTAGTAATTAATTGAATAGTTCTCCTAAAGGGGAGTAGCTTTTACAGCAGAGTCGTCATTTCGGAGGTATGATATCTCCCGGCTTTGTTGGCAACGTTGATGTTGTTAGCAAGACCTTTACCGTTTCGGTAAAGGTCTTTTTTGTTGTCATTAGACCTTTGCCATGTCTGGCAAGGGTCTTTTTCTATTTTACAGGCAGCAGACGGACAGGAGCTTTCAATGATATGAATCTATTGAAAAGGAGCTGTTGAGGGTGAAAAAGAAAAAAGTGACTTTTGAAGAATTGCTGAATGCTAACAGGCGTGAGCTATTGGAGGATGAAAAGCAGATGAAAAAAATCGAGGAGCGGATTGAAAAGAGACGTATGGGTCAAACAAAACTGATGGTAAAGGGGGAAATATAATTGGAACTGACAATGTTATTCGAGTACGGATGGGTATTGCTGCTTTTAGTGGCCTTGGAAGGATTGCTCGCAGCTGATAATGCATTAGTATTGGCGATCATGGTCAAGCATCTGCCGGAAGAGGAGCGGAAAAAGGCACTATTCTATGGTCTGGCTGGAGCGTTTGTATTCCGGTTTGCTTCATTGTTCATCATTTCTTTCCTGGTCGATGTGTGGCAGGTGCAGGCAATTGGCGCGCTATACCTGTTATTCATCGCAATCAATCATATCGTCAGGAAGCTCTATTTTAAGAAGGTGGAAGACGTTTTAGATGCTGAGGAGAAAAAGAAATCCGGTTTCTGGGCGACCGTTTTTAAGGTTGAGCTGGCGGATATCGCCTTTGCGGTTGACTCGATCCTTGCGGCTGTAGCGCTGGCGATGACCCTGCCGAACACAAACCTGCCGGAGATTGGCGGAATGGATGGCGGCAAGTTCCTGGTTATTTTTGCAGGCGGATTGATCGGCTTGATCATCATGCGTTTCGCTGCAAACCTGTTTGTGAAACTGCTCCAGTCCCGTCCAGGTCTTGAGATTGCCGCTTTTGCGATTGTCGGCTGGGTAGGCGTCAAGCTGACTGTATTGACGCTCGGACATCCTGATATTGGAGTCCTGTCCTACGATTTCGCCCATTCCGTTGAGTGGAAGCTGTTCTTCTATACTGTCCTTGTTGGGATTGCAGCAGCTGGGTGGTTTATGACGAAGGATAAGGAAGAAAAGCAGGTTGTCTAAATATGGCAGGGGAATTTAAAGTGTCATTGCAAAGGATATAGATGTGCATCTTTTTATAGTGAATTGGCTATTCCAATGAGGATTGAAGACAGTTTGGCTGAAATGCTTCGAATGCCATGTTATTTCAATCTTTGTGATACAATCATGGAAAAGATAAATTTGGAGGTCGATCCCTTTTGGGAACCGAGATAGTCGTGTTATTGATCCTGATTGTCCTGAATGCATTTTTTGCGGCATCAGAGATTGCGTTAATATCTTTAAATGATAATAAAATCAAACTGATGGCAGAAAGCGGAGATAAAAAGGCGAAAATGCTGGATAATTTAACCTCAGAACCAAGCCGATTTTTGGCGACCATCCAGATTGGCATCACGCTGGCAGGTTTCCTGGCGAGTGCATTCGCTGCCGAAAGCTTTGCGGGAAGGATGGCTGCATTATTAAACGAATTGGGCGTACCGCTTTCTCAAAGCATGCTTGAATTGGTTTCTGTCATCACGATTACTTTGATGTTGTCGTATTTTACCCTCGTATTGGGAGAATTGGTTCCAAAGCGGCTTGCGCTTCAAAAAGCAGAACCGATTGCCATGTTCGCCGCTGCACCTTTAACGATCTTATCCAAGGTATCGTCACCATTCGTAAAGTTACTGACACTGTCCACTAATGGAATTGTCAGGCTGTTCGGCGTCGATCCTAATGCCGATGAAGAGAATGTGACAGAGGAAGAAATCAGGATGATGGTGGATGTCGGCAGAGAAAAAGGAACGATACAGGATTCAGAAAAAATGATGATCAACAATATTTTCGAATTCGATAATAAGACGGTCTCTGACATCATGACCCACCGAACCAATATTGTCGCGCTATCAGCTGACACGAGTCTGAAAGAGACTGTGCAAATTGTCAATCGTGAAAAGTACACGAGAATGCCTGTCTATGAAGGGAGCATTGATCAAATCATTGGTATCCTTCATACGAAGGACTTAATTCCATTCATTGAATGCGCTGACCAGGAAGAGTTTGACCTAAGAGGCATGCTCCGGGAACCAAGTTTTATCCTGGAATCAATGAGGCTAGATCAGTTATTCAAGGTTATGCAGAAGAGCAATATCCATATGGCGGTTGCCATTGATGAATATGGTGGGACCGATGGGATTGTGACAATCGAGGACCTGATTGAGGAAATCGTCGGCAATATTTTCGATGAGTATGATGAACCGGAACTTGATATCGCCGAGATTGAACAGGTTGATACCAACCAATATTCAATGGATGGTACCCTCAATCTATATGAGGTGGAGGAAGTTTTAAAGGTAGAACTTCCCAGTGAAGACTATGATACATTGAGCAGATTTGTACTCGGCCAGCTTGGATTTATCCCGGGACAGGATGAACGGCCAGAGGTGGAATATAAGGATATTGTGTTTTCTGTTGCCGAAATGGATGACAGAAGGATTGCCCGTGTTAATGTACGTATAAAAGATTCTGCCGAAATATCAGAATAGTATCGGATCTGCTGCCTGATTTGGCTTTGTCTGAACAAGTAAAGGATATTTGAACAGCAGGCACAGGGGATTTCATCTCCTGTGCTTTTATCTGTTTACACCAATCTGCACTGCTTAATGAAGGCAGATTCCTTCTAATCATTCAGCCCAGCGTTTCCAGTTCGCGGTATTAATGTGGATTTTCGCGGATCTTAACTCGCGGAATTAATTGGAAAACTACACGGTCTGAAAAGGAATTTCGTGTTTTTTTGTTGAATTCTATCCTAACTGGAAGGTAAGATGGTTCTTTTTTACATGAATGGAGGAATTCTCGTGATTTATGATGCACCAAACAGGACAATTACTACCCATCGACTGGTGCTGAGGCTATTTCAGGAGTCGGATGCACCGGCTGTCGCCAGGCTTTGCAATAATTATAATCTTTATAAAAGCACGCTGAACCTGCCATATCCTTACTCGGTTGAGGATGCTTTGGTGTGGATGGCAGCCCACCAGGAGCATTTTGATGCTGAGCGGTTATATGAGTTTGCTGTAACGGACAGGGAAAGTGGAGAGTTATATGGAGCGGTGGCCTTGTCCAATATCCAGAAGTACAGCAACGGGGAGATCGCTTATTGGATCGGAGAAGAATACTGGGGAAAAGGGTATGCGACGGAGGCTGCCAGGGCCGTGATCGATTTTGCGTTTGAAGTAAAGGGTTACCACAAGGTGTATGCTCGCTATTTTCAGTCGAATCCGGCTTCCGGAAAAGTCATGCAAAAGTTGGGCATGATGAAAGAAGGCATTTTACTTGAACAGGTAAAGAAAGAGGGTCGATTTGAAGACCTAGTCTGTTATGGAATCATCAAGTGAATTACAAAAAGGGAGTGAGGGGATGAAAGAAAGGTTACAAGGTTTTGCGATCATTGGTGCTTTACTCATTTTGGCAGGAGGATTTTTGACTTTTAAAAGTGTGTCATTTGGCATATCGCTGGCAGACTCCTGGCTGGCTGATCGTGGCGGGGCCGATACCGACTATTATCACATCATTGTAAAAAGTTATATTAATTCCTTCTTGGTTGGCGGGGGAATCATGCTGGGATTTGGGCTAGTGTTGACTAGTTTAGCAGCTTACAAACTCATGAAAATAATCGAGAGCTGAAGCGTGGATATACTCCGTGCTTCTTTTTTGTGCATCAGCCCTGTGATTTACTGCCTTGCCCTTTAGTATGGTAAAATGTCATGCAAAGAGTTTTAAAGGAGGAAGGAAGAATTGAAAAAGCTGCCTATTAATGAAAACGGTTTGAATGCTTCGCAGCTTGTTTTTGGCTGCATGGGTCTTGGCGGGGGCTGGGATCGCAGTCCAATCGAGCCGGGGCATGTGAAACAGGCACATGAAGCAGTGGAAGCGGCGTTAGAGTCAGGAATCAATATGTTTGACCATGCGGATATTTATACATTGGGAAAAGCAGAGACGGTTTTCGGACAGGTGTTAAAAGAAAAGCCGGGACTTCGCGAAGAAATCATCATCCAGTCTAAGTGCGGCATACGATTTGGTGATCAGGAATCAGGCTTGCCCACAAGGTACGACTTTTCAAAATCCTACATACTCGACAGTGTCGATGGCATCCTTTCGAGGCTGGGCATCGACTACCTGGACATCCTGTTGCTGCACCGTCCCGATCCATTGATGGAACCGGCTGAGGTAGGGGAAGCCTTTCATCAGCTAAAAGCTTCAGGCAAGGTGCGTTCATTCGGCGTTTCCAATATGAGCGCGGGTCAAATCCGTTTGCTGCAGAAGCACACCGATGAAAAAATCATCGTCAACCAGCTGGAAATGAGTCTCAATAAAATCGGCTGGCTTGATACCGGCGTCCATGTGAACCAGGAAGCTGCACGCCAGAACACATTCCCAGAAGGAACTTTAGAGTTTATGCAGATGGAGGGCATCCAGATTCAATCATGGGGTTCCCTTGCGAAGGGCCTCTATACTGGGAAGAATATCGATGGTGAAAGCGAAAGTGTCAAGCAGACTGCGGCGATGGTGCAAAAGCTAGCCGAAGAGAAGCAAACCACACCAGAAGCAATCGTGCTCGCCTGGCTGATGAGACATCCAGCCGCCATCCAGCCTGTCATCGGCACCGTGAATCCAGCTCGGATCAAGGCATGCGGAGACGCAGTCAACATCAACCTCAGCCGTGACGAATGGTATTCATTGTATGTGAGCTCACGCGGAGTGAATTTGCCATAACTAGCAATAATTGCAGGGACGGCCTTCGTGCTGTCCCTGTTTTTGTTGAGGAAAGACACCCTTATTAGAGAGTGAGGAACTGTATAAGGGTACATTTAGCTAAGAAAGCTACCCTTATGAGAGAGAAAAGAGCAACATAAGGGCACCATTATCCAGGAAAGATACCCTTATGAGAGAGAAAAGAGCAGCATAAGGGTACTATTAACCAAGAAAAATACCCTTATGAGAGAGAAAAGAGCAGCATAAGGGTACTATTAACCAAGAAAGATACCCTTATGAGAGAGAAAAGAGCAGCATAAGGGCACCATTATCCAGGAAAGCTACCCTTATGAGAGAGAAAAGAGCAACATAAGGGTACCATTAACCAAGAAAGATACCCTTATGAGAGAGAGAAGAGCAACATAAGGGTACCATTATCCAGGAAAGATACCCTTATGAGAGAGAGAAGAGCAACATAAGGGTACTATTAACCAAGAAAGATCCCCTTATGAGAGAGAAAAGAGCAGCATAAGGGTACTATTAACCAAGAAAGATACCCTTATGAGAGAGAAAAGAGCATCATAAGGGCACTATAAGCCCGGAAAGATACCCTTATGAGAGAGAGAAGAGCACCATAAGGGCACTATAAGCCCGGAAAGATACCCTTATGAGAGAGAGAAGAGCAACATAAGAGCACCATTATCCAGGAAAGATACCCTTATGAGAGAGAAAAGAGCAGCATAAGGGTACTATAAGCCCGGAAAGATACCCTTATGAGAGAGAGAAGAGCACCATAAGGGCACTATAGGCCCGGAAAGATACCCTTATGAGAGAGAAAAGAGCAGCATAAGGGTACCATTAACCAGGAAAGATACCCTTATGAGAGAGAAAAGAGCAACATAAGGGTACCATTAACCAAGAAGATACCTTTATGCGAGAAAAGAGTACAAATTACGATACTTATCATTGTGACGCCGATCATTCGTCCAATCCATCATCCATATCTCCTCATAAAAAAACAGAGGGAACTGCTCCCTCTGCCTAAAATCACTTTATATATAACTCTCTGAACTCATCTTCCAAAATGCTCATTTTTATACAGTCATGGTATTTATGATTGTAGTAGAGATAGTCCCGCTGGATGCCTTCTTGCTTGAATCCCAGTTTTTCGTATACGTGAATGCCACGGGCGTTGTAAGAGAATACCTCCAGCTCAATTCGGTGCATGTTCAAAATGCCAAAACCGTAATCCAGCATGAGCGGCATTGCTTCACTTCCATAGCCTTTCCCCTGGAACTTGCTTTCGATCGCAATCCGGATGTTGCAATTTCGGTTGATTGGATCAATATCCTGCAAGGCAATGTCACCGATGACCTCATCCGTGTCCTTCAGGCAGATGAACAAAAGGACAGTGGATGAATCCTGAGATTTTCCGTCAATGTAGCGGTGAATTCCTTCTTTGGTAAAAGCCCGGGTTGTGCCTGTGAGCCTCCTGACTTCAGGATCAAATAATTGTTGGAAATACGTCTCCGTATCCTCAAGACTGAGCGGCCTTAAATACACCCTGTCGCTAATTAGCAGCCTGACAGGCTTTGTTTCGATTTTCATATGAGAACCTCCGATTAATATAAATAATCATCTCTAGATGTAGTTGTAATTTCTACAGGGATGCCGCCAATTCCTTTTTTACTCGTCACGCGTTCTTGGGTTTGTCGAGTAATTAGCAAACTATTGATAACATCGGGGCTTTGTCTTGGTAAAAATAAACTAAGCTCTGCATGATCAGCCCTCGTATCAAATCCCTTTATAACTAATCCTTATTGTTAATCATTAAAAACATTAAATTTTCTTATTACGAAAACAGAAATATAATAATGTCAGGAGGTGTTAAATTATGGATTATATCATTCTCTTTTTTATTGGTATTTTAGCGACTACAATCGGAACTTTGGCGGGGGGAGGAGGTTTGATCAGTTTGCCTTCGATGCTCGTTTTGGGAATTCCGGTGCACTCGGCGATTGCAGCGAATAAGGTTTCGAATACGATCAGTTCCTTCTCAAGCTTCCTCCATCTATACAGGGAAAAGAAAATCACTTTCAAGGAGTCCTTCTGGATTATTCCGATCAGTCTTGGCGGCGGTGTGACCGGCGGGTTCATTGCATCAAAAATATCAAGTGAAAATATGTATATTGTAGCTCTCGGCCTGCTGATTTTTGCCTTCTTTGCCTCTTTTTTAGGGAAAGGGAGCATGGAAGGTGACCAGGCGCTGAAGCCTTCTGGTAAAAGTGTCCCGGGGTTATATGCGATCGGTATTTATGACGGGCTTTTCGGACCGGGACAGGGGACGTTAATGCTTTATTTGTTTGGCTATTTGAACATCGCTTATATCCGTGCGGTCGGATATGTCCGGCTTGCCACGTTTTCAAGCTGTTTTGGTGCAGCCATCACCTATATCTCAACAGGAGCGGTGATCTGGCCAGTGACCATCGCCTTGATGCTTGGTTCAGTGACAGGAGCGCAGATTGGCGTCAGGATTGCCAGCAAACTGAAACCCCACTATGTAAAACCAATACTGCGGGTGATGACAGTAGCGCTAGTCGTTCAGATCTTTTTAGAAAAAGTGGTGTGAAAAAGCATCCCTCCCTTCGCATCTTTTTCTGTGTTAGGATATAAATATGGTATTTTAATCCATTTATGGAAGAGGGGGAGAGTCATGTCTTCTGAAGTATTATCAATTACGGGTTTGACTAAATCATATGGCAGCAAAGAAGTACTTAAAGGCATAGATTTAAAGGTTAATAGAGGCGAAATCATTGGATATATCGGGCCGAATGGTGCGGGCAAAAGTACGACGGTGAAGCTGATGCTCGGCCTTGAGGAAGGCTATTCGGGCAGAATCGAGATTCTTGGGGAGGATATTGCCGGGCAGGATGCTGGCTACAAACGGAGAATCGGCTATATTCCCGAGACGTCGGAAATGTATGATTCGCTTACGGCTCAGGAATATTTGACGTTTGTTGCCGAGCTGTATGGAATGGATTATGACGATGCGGACCGGAAAGCGGAGCAGCTGTTTGATGTGTTCGGGCTGGGGGATGTCTACCATTCGAGGATTTCTTCTTTTTCGAAGGGGATGCGACAGAAGACGCTGATTGTTTCGAATTTTTTACATAATCCTGATTTGCTGTTCCTGGATGAGCCGTTGACGGGGCTTGATGCGAACAGTGTGATGGTGTTCAAGGAGATTCTTGCCCGGTTTGCGGCTGAAGGCAAGACGATTTTCTACTCGTCTCATATTATGGATGTCGTCGAGAAAATCAGCAACCGGATTGTCTTGCTGCACGGGGGGCAGATCGTTGCGAATGGCAGTTTTGAAGAGTTGAAGACTCAGAGCAAAGAGGGCTCGCTTGAGAATATTTTCAACCAGATGACCGGGTTCCATGAACATGAGGACCGCGCCTCTGAATTTGTATCCATTGTCAGGGAGGGGTGACGATGGAGAACTTTTTCATTTTAAGGATGCTGGATTTGTTCAAGCCTTTCTTTTTAAAAATGGACGTTGACTACAAAACGATGCGGCGGATTCTCCAGGTCAAGCTGACGATGGACCAGCGCCGGAAGCCGACGGTGTTCAACCAGTCCAGGAAGAAGAAGGATAAGTCCGAGAAGAACGAATTCTTCAAATCATTATGGATTTATGGCTTGTTTGGGCTGATGCTGATTCCGTTTTTATTTTTACAAGATAATTATCTGTTTCAAGTGTCCATCTTGTTCAGCATTTTCATGTTCATCATCATGACGACACTGATTTCCGATTTTTCATCGGTCCTGCTGGATTTGCGCGATAAAAGCGTGCTCGGCACGAAACCGGTGCATTCGAAGACGGTGAGCATGGCAAAATTGCTGCATGTGACGATTTACATGCTGTATATTACCATGGCAACCGCGCTGATTCCTTTGGTTGTCAGCCTGTTCGTCAAGGGGCCGTTGTTCACCTTGCTGCTGCTACTTTCATTTGTGCTGGCAGACATCTTCATCATCGCGTTTACGGCCCTGCTGTACCTGTTCATATTGCGATACTTTGATGGGGAAAAGCTTAAGGACATCATCAATTATGTCCAAATAGCCCTGTCAGTTGGCGTGATGATTGGCTATCAAGTGGTGGCGCGTTCGTTTGAACTTGTGAACCTTGATTATCGGCTTGATTTTGCCTGGTGGCAGCTGCTGCTTCCGCCGATGTGGTTTGGTGGCCTGTTCGATGTGCTGCTTGGGGGCAGCAGAAGTGTCGGGAATATCGTCCTGACGATTTTAGCCGTGTTTGGGCCAGTTTTGTCCATCCTCGTTTATGTGAAAATGATCCCGGACTTCGAACGCAATCTGCAAAAACTTACGGCCCAGACTGGTAAGAAAAAAGCAGACAGCAAGTGGAAGCTGTTCCGTTCGATGCCGATGCTGGTTTCCAAAGAGGAGCTGCCGTTTTTCCGCTTCGCCAGGATCATGATGAAAAATGAGCGCGATTTCAAGCTGAAGGTGTATCCTTCACTCGGATTTGCAGTGGTGATTCCGTTCGTGTTCATGTTCAACAGCTATTCGATGATGACTTTCGAGGAATTCAGGGCGAGCGGCTATTATTTGACCGTCTATTCCATCATGCTTGTCATCCCGACTTCAGTCATGATGCTCGCGCATTCTGGCTCCTATAAAGGAGGCTGGATCTATCGGGTCGCTCCTGTGGAAAATCCTGCGATCATTAATAAAGCATCATTGAAAGCATTTTTGTTCCAGCTGTTCCTGCCATTATTCCTGCTCGTGTCGGTTATGTTCAGTTTCCTGTTCGGGCTGAGAATTGCAGACGACCTTGCTGCCGTACTATTGGCTGCATTGATCTACACAGCGCTGTGCTTTTTATCAGGAGAAAAGGAACTCGCCTTTTCCCAGCCATTTGACGCCGTAAAGCAGAGCGGAGATATTACGGTATTCCTCCTTTTTCTCATCATCCCGGTCTTTGCAGGATTGCACTACTTAGCAATGAAGCTGCCTTTTGGGGTTGTTGGGTATGCGGTTTTGCTGCTGATTGTCAATTTGGTGTTGTGGAAGAGGATGAGGTAAGGAAGGGAAGTATATGTGAAGCACAGGGACGTACCCTGTGCTTCATTTTTCGCTATAAGAGCACTTTTTAATATATTGTGTGCAAAACTCGAGATGGCGGAACCGCCCCTATGTCACATGGAACACCCATTTTATCTACTCCTGTGCTCAAAAAATCATCCCGCGCATATATTTATAGTTAACCGACTTTTAAAATACAGCGAGGTGATAACATCATGTTTTCCGTTACGGGAATGCAGGGGTTTGAGTTGTTTTCTGCTGAGCATCTGGTTACTTTGGGACTGTTCTTTGCTATCTGTTTTGGACTGGTGCTGTTCAGAAGGCAGATCAGGCCGCATAAAAATGTTTTGAAATGGACCATTTTCTGGACTTTGGTTGCGTGCCAGTTAACACATCAATCCTGGCTGATTCTGACCGGCCAGTGGCAAATCAGTGATCTTCCTCTGCATCTGTGTTCGATGAGTTCGTTTTTGGCGATGTATATCTTTTTGAGGAAGAATGTAAAAGCTTTTTATGTGCTCTATTTTATCGGCTCCCTGCCTGCGATTCTGGCGATGGTGACGCCTGAAATGATCTATACATTTCCTCATATAGATTTTATCGAGTATTTCCTCAACCACTCGGCCATCCCGATTGCCGTATTGTATTTCATCGTGTATGAAGGCTACAGAGTCCCCCGCAAAGCCATTCTATTTTCTTATCTTGTTGTGAACATCGTTGCCGTTCCCATCTTCACTTTCAACTTCCTGTTTGACACGAACTTCTTCTACCTGGCCAGCCCAACTGAATCGAAAACCATCCTATCCTTTTTCGGCAGAGGCATTATGTACTACCTGAATCTAGAAGTGGCCGCTTTAATTGTGTTCAGCCTTTCCTATATCCCGATGTGGCAGCTGATCAAAAAGGAGAATCGCAAACGATTGGTTGGCTTGTATCATAAGTAGAGTGAGTTATTTCCAGATTAGCAAATCTTTGCGGTTGCCTTTAAAATGTGAATAAAATCGTATCAATTGAGACGGATCATACAAGATCCGTCTCTTTTTCATGGTTGCTGGTGTAGCATTCAAAAAATGAAGTAATTGGTCGGTAATAAAAGTTTAGTGAGTGGAAAGGAATTAGCTCTTTTTTATAGAAAAATACTGACATAAGTGAGCACAAATAGACCGGATGGCTGAATGGAATCTTGATAGGATGTTTTTAAGGGAGTGAGTGGTATGGCGTGGATTGAAGCTTTACAAAAGGCAATTGACTTTATGGAGGAGCATCTGCTCGAGGAAATCACGGTGGAGGAGATTGCCAAACAGGCGAGTTCATCTCCGTTTCATTTTCAGAGGACATTTGCCATTTTGACGGACATTTCTGTTGGCGAGTATATCAGGCGCAGGCGTTTGACGCTGGCGGCCGGTGAACTATGCAGCAGTGACGCGAAAATTATCGACCTTGCGCTGAAATATGGCTACGACACTCCTGAAGCTTTTACGAAGGCTTTCCGCAGGCAGCACGGCATTTCGCCGAGTGAAGCGCGGAAATATACCGGAAAGCTGAAATCATATAGCCGCCTGGGAATCCAGGTGAGTTTGAAGGGAGCGGAACCAATGCAGTACAGAGTGTTGGAACAAGAAGGTTTTGAAGTGATTGGGATCAAACAGGGATTTTCTTATGAAAAGGGGGAAAATCTCGCTGGGATTCCGAAGATGTGGGAGAAAGCGAACCAGGATGGAACAAGTGATTTTTTGTTGTGTAAAAACAACGGGCCGGTAAAAGGTATTCTTGGCGTCTGTGTGGACCAGGGCAAAGTTCAGGAAAAGCAGATGGATTACTGGGTTGGTGCTGCCTATGACGGTGAAACACCTGAAGGCTATTTGAAAATGGAGATTCCTGCGTCCAAGTGGGCGATCTTCGAAGTCCACGGCCCGATGCCAGACGCGATGCAAAACGTATGGAAGCAAATCTTCACAGAATGGTTCCCATCAAGTGGATACCAGCATGCAGGTACCCCGGATCTGGAAGTTTATACAGCAGGGAATTCGGCTGGTCTCAATTACTATTCAGAGATCTGGATACCGGTAAAATAGCTTATTCTGATTATTAATCAAACGTTTGATTAAATGAAAAGCTCTCTATTTTAAAAGAAACCATTCATTCTGAGCGAGCATAATAGAAAAATGGCGCAGGTATTCCTGACGCCATTTTTCTATTGTGCCGGCTTTTGTTTTCAAAAGGGAATAATTAGCATTTTAACTATCATATAAATGACAGGCAGGAATACACTTTACCGGATCTGTTCGGTGAAAAGTGATTCCATAATTGGATTGAACTTGGTTGGCTTGGATTCCACCTGATTGGTTGGAGACATAGGAACAATTTCCAAATAAAATAGGATTTATAAATACGCAACAAATGGGAGAGCTTTTGATGTTAGAAGCATTTATTCATGGATTTATACTGGCACTTGGATTGATTCTGCCACTTGGTGTCCAAAATGTTTTTATCTTTAATCAAGGGGCGTTACAGCCAAGGTATCGGAATGTACTGCCAGCTGTCATAACAGCTTCTTTATGTGATACCCTGTTAATTTCGGTATCTGTTTTAGGAGTATCCTTGCTGATTCTGGGTTCATTTTGGTTTAAAGTTATTTTAGTCGGCGGAGGAATGATCTTTTTAGTCTATATGGGATGGTCCACCTGGAACAGTCAACCTAATAATGAAAAAGCTTCGATTGCAAAGGGATTTTCTATTAAGAAACAAATATTATTTGCAGCTTCTGTTTCGTTACTGAACCCACATGCCATCATGGACACTGTTGGGGTAATTGGCACAAGCTCCATCCGATATCAGGGGGAAGAAAAAATAATCTTTGCGATTACAGCGATTTTGGTCTCATGGATTTGGTTTTTTGCCATTTCCTTTATTGGGAGGCTCACTGGAAAAATTGATAAGTCCGGAAATATCCTGCTGGTTCTGAATAAGATATCAGCCTTGGTCATGTGGGCAGCGGCAGGTTATCTGTTTTTATCTTTTAACCTATAAAACAAGTGAAACAAAAAAACACAAAAATGGCGTGCAAAAACTGAAGTCAGTTTTCACGCCATTTCTATGTCATTATCAAGAGATGCACCTAAAACAGAACGATGGGTCAGTTTATTTCGTGAATTGGGTCCTGGGTAACTTTGGCTGGATAAATCGTCTCAGGGTCGTGCCTTTCCTGCAGTCTCGCGGGCAGGCTTTGGATTGATTGGACGACGGAATCTAACTTGGCTTCAATCCGGTGAAGCAAGTACAGTGTCACGACAATCGGGAACCCCACATCGCTGATGAACGGAATCAGCTGCTCCATTTGCGATTCCTCCTTTCTTGAGTAGTTATAACAAGAGCCGGTCCCATTATAAGACCGGCTCAGGCTTTATTAGATCAGTTCATAATCGGTTACGTTGCGTTCGACGACACGTGCACTGTCAACGGCAACAAGAGTGCCGGACATTGGCCGGAACGCGTTAGAAGCGATGATCTGCTCCATTGCCAGCTTGACTGCAGCTGGATCGACCGGCTCTGTTGGGTTATCAACCGTCAGCTTGGCAAATTTGCCAAGATCGGTAGCGAATTGCAACTCCAGAGTTTTAGCCATGTGTTTCACCTCCTATAGATTGATAGAATGCCCAGATTAGATGATATCGAAGCTGTCGTTACGCTCCACAGAGCTTAACGAGTTTGCGCTCAGGCCGCCAAGAGCCACAGCCGCTTGCTGTACCTGATCAGGAGTCGCTTCCTTACTCACATAGCGGTACGTCTTGCCCTTGAAGATCGGTTCGCCCTTTTCATCAAGACCAGCCTCGAACACAAGCCTCATATTCGAATCTTTCAAGATCGCCATTGCCATCTGCCTCACCTCCTTTCACCTTCTATATACAGGCGAGGAGGGGGAAAGGACAGGGCGGGGTGATATTTTTAGAAAATAGGTAGATTAATTGATTGCTATCGGACAAAACGGAAGAAGAGGAAGGAGAAAGTATCCGATAGAAGGGCTGTATTGGACAAAACGGAAGAAGAGGAAGGAGAATGTGTCCGATAGAAGGACTGTATCGGACAAATCTGGAGAAGAAGAAGGGAAAAGTGTCCGATAGAAGGGCTGTATCGGACAAACCGGGAGGAGAAGAAGGAAAAAGTGTCAGAATGACTGTATCGGACAAATCTGGAGAAGAAGAAGGAGAAAGTGTCCGATAGAAGGACTGTATCGGACGAAACGGGAGGAGAAGAAGGAAAAAGTGTCCGATAGAAGGGCTCTAAAGGACAAACCTGGAGGAGAAGAAGGGAAAAGTGTCCGATAGAAGGGCTGTATCGGACAAAACGGAAGAGAATGAAGTGGAATGTGTCCGATAGAACGACTCTAGTGAATCAGCCCAGCGGTATATAAGGAAAAGCCCAAACTTCATTTAGTTCAGTCATAAATAAAAGCATTCCTGCCCACGAAAATCAGGAATGCTTTCTCATCTCATGTTATAATAGCGCCTCGGCAATCAGCTTATCGAACTTCCGGATGTCGACGCCTTTTTTGAGGTTGACCTTGATATGTCCGGCCCTTGTCCATAGTTCCACTTCGGCGTTCACATCAAATAGGCTGCCGGCGTTTTCGGTGGACCACATGTTGATGGAAGAGTAAGGCAGGGAGTAGATTTCGACTTTTTTGCCGGTAAGGCCCTGGGCGTCCCTGACGATCAATCGCTTGTTGGTGAAAATCGCGCTGTCGCGAATGGTTTTATAGGCAGCGACTGCTCTTTCCCCTTCTACTAAAAGCTCATCCACATCGTTTGGAATCGGGCATTCAGAGATGAATGTCCATGCTAAAATTGCTTGAGTTGCGACCATTTCGATAACCTCCTAAAATAAGTATCTTCCTTTCTTTTATTCTGTCTTTTAATGGGAATACCTGCTAAATCTTTTTCTTTTTCCAGGGTCTTAAAAAGGAAATGATAAAGATGAAAATGGTGACGGCAACTTGAAAATAGACGGCAATTTGTCTTGTTTCGTGATTTTGAATAAAGATGGGATTGCTTAATGCTGCTTCTTTTTGTGTTTCGAGCAACTCCATATTTTCGACCATCAGCTCGTCCACTACAAAAATCCCAACAATCGTTTGAATGATATACAGTACGAATTTCACGCCCACCCATTTATGCTTGAAAAATCCCCAATTGGTGAAGAAGCCGTATATGAAGCCGACCAGCAGGGTTCCGATCGCTCCCCATCTGACAATCTGGTCACTGATGGTGACGATGTTTTTGTAGCCAAGGTAGGCCTCGTCATATTGAGTGAAATCAATATGGAGATTTAACGCTACGGAGCTCAAAATCCCCCCAAAAAATAACACCACCAAAAAGACGTGCATTATTTTTAACCATCTCAAGCCCTTAGGCCCTATTTTTTTCATGTCCTATACCTCCAGGTTGCTTATTGATGCTTTTTATTATAAAAGGAGGGGGACAATCCTATAATGTTCCGCAGCCTTAAACATCAGTACGGCTGTGGTCTTATTTTAAGCTCCCATGCTTCCTACCGTATTGATTTGGATTTTGTTTTCGGGTAGTATGGTATTACTATTTTATGGAAGGGTGACTTGGGGCGATGATCAACTAA
The DNA here is from genome assembly GCA_018613055.1 of Chryseobacterium sp. ISL-80. Lineage (GTDB taxonomy): Bacteria > Bacillota > Bacilli > Bacillales > Cytobacillaceae > Mesobacillus. The sequence goes on from JAGGQZ010000005.1 coordinate 58,013, forward strand.
TCCTGTTTGAGAATGAATTGGAATAGATCAATTTTTCTGGATAGGATTAGGCCTGCCCTTCTGAGAACTCAATGTTAAATATGAATATGCCGTGGTATGTTCTGTGTTCTTTTTGTGGTTGAAGTGCCTCTCTATCCAGTTTAGATTAGGGGGCTTTTTTATGTCGGAAATGACGCATGACCAAAAAGTGGGCATGGGTGCATTGTTTAAAAATCAGGTAATACGGACAATTTTGCTGTCGGTGCTGTTTCTGCAGATCGGAATCTGGGTCCGGAATTATTCAATCCTGTTATATGTGATTGAGAAGACGAACGAAAATCCGATTGCGGTTTCTTTGATATCTGTTGCCGAATTTGCGCCGATTTTTTTGTTTTCGTTTATAGGAGGAACGTTTGCGGATCGCTGGCGGCCGAAGAGGACGATGATCTGGTGTGATTTGTTAAGTGCAGTATCTGTTTTCGCGGTGCTGCTGACGTTGTTTTTTGGCAGTTGGAAAATGATTTTCTTCGCTACATTGGTTTCTTCTATCCTATCGCAATTTTCACAGCCGTCAGGAATGAAGCTGTTCAAGCAGCATGTTCCGATGGAGCTTGTCCAGATGGGGATGTCGATGTACCAGACAGTCTTCGCGCTCTTTATGATTCTTGGGCCGATTCTTGGGACTTTTGTCTATCAGCGCTTCGGGATTCTCGCATCTGTGGCCGTAATGGGAGTTGCCTTCATTTGCTCCGCAGCGGTCTTGCTGATGCTGCCTGCAGACAAGGAAGCATCTGAAGAAAAAACAAAAACAACTTTGATGGAAGAGATGAAGGCGGGATTCCGCTATGTATTGAACAGCAGGGCGTTGTCATTGCTGGGCGGATGTTTCGCCGCAGCCGGTCTCGCCATCGGATTAACACAGCCGCTTGGTGTATTCCTGATTACAGAAAGGCTGGGATTGCCTAAGGAAGAGCTGCAGTGGCTAATGGCTGCGTTTGGGGTGGGAATGATTCTGGGCGGAGGCATCACAGTTGCGATTTCAAGGAAGGTCCAGCCGCAGGTGCTGCTGGCGATCGGTATGGCTGCCAGTGCAATCGGGTTTATCGGGATGGGATTATCAACTGTATTCTGGCTGACATTGACGGCACAATTTTTCTCCGGATTGTTCATGCCATGCATTCACATCGGCATCAATACGATGATTTTACAAAACACGGAAGAAGCCTTTATTGGGCGGGTGAACGGTATCCTGAACCCAGTCTTCATGGGGGCGATGGTCATCACCATGTCAGCGGCAGGATGGCTGAAAACGCATCTTTCTATTGTTTACATTTATGAAACGGCAGCAGTTCTGCTCTTTATTGGCATTATGGTTCTGGTTCCTTTGATGAAAAAGAATCCGAAGGTAAGCCTGGAAGAGGGAGTATAAGGAAAGGAGGTCCTTTTTTAAGGGCCTCCTTTTCTTGTTAAGACAGATTCTCTTGTTAAAATAGATTCTCTTGTAAAGGCAGATTTTCTTGTTAAGACAGAATCTCTTGTTAAGACAAAATTCTCTTCTCTCCTTCAATCGCCTGGATCGGATCGATGTTCTGGGTGAACTCAAGGGTGCCGATGTACTGGTTGTCCTCGTCGCGAACGGCGAAGTAGCGGATGTAGACGAACTTGTCGCGGACCTTGATCCAGAAGTCTTCGGTATCCTTTATGCCTGATTTGAAGTCGCGCAGTAGGTCTTCGACGACATGGACGCTTCTTGGCGGGTGGCAGTTCTGGACGGTCCGGCCGATGACGGCTTTTGTGCGTGCGAAGATTCTTTCTTTTCCGTGTGAAAAATAGCGGACAACATCATCCTCGTCAATGAAGGTGATATCGACCGGAAGATGGTTCAGCAGCAACTCTAGCTGCTTCAGGGAAAGGATTCCCGTTTCCATTTTAATATAGCCTTCTGAAATTGCATCAGCGTCAAGAGGTTTCCGGGCAGGCTTCCATTCCTCTGTGGGAGCAGTCAGGCAATAGCCGATCTCATCGCTTTCCCGGGCGATTTTTACCCATTCATCTTCGGTAAAATTTTGCAGGGCCATCGGGAAGAGGATGTTTTCTTCTCTATAGATCATTTCGCTTACTTCCCTGAGGACAAACTGGACTTCTTCGATGACGGCTTTTTTATCGCCATCATAACTGGCCAGTTTTTGCTTTGCCAGCTTGATACCGTCACGGATGAAGTCGTCAATCCTCCACATATTCGTGGTCGGACCGTAAATTCCGTACTTTTCAAGGTAAGGGAAAATCAAGTTCTCTTTTCGGCTGTAATGCTTATCGATGTCATAGAGCAGATTGCAGTCTTCCAGTAAAAGATTGATATTTTCCGGGCTGTCATCTTCTGCGAATTGTTCTAGATGAACCTGAAGCCTGGTTTCCAAAAGTTGTTCAATCCCACGGTTTTCCAGTTCGAATGTGTGAACGGGATGTCCTGGCTGATGCTCCGGTCCATTCATGGAGTAGGGCTGTTCGATCGCCCCTTTAAACATTTCGGCATGGGCGGAATAGATCCGCTGCATTTCCGCCACTGACAAATCTCCTTCCGTCAGCTCAACATGCTCGAGTCCGGCAATTTCATCGATGGTTATTTTTCCGATAAAAGCATCAAAATGGGCTTTAACTTCATTCGCATTCTTCCCATCATGCAAATCTTTGAAAAGCTGCTTCAACATCACCTGGCGTTTTTCAGGATCCATCGCTTTCAGTTCACGGTTATTTATCATTTCACTCATGTTCAAGCTCCTCCTAGAGTGTGAATAGACTGCATTGATAATGTTTCTCATGATTAAAATAACACTTACTGAAAAATGAAGTTGTGATTAAAATCATCAATAACAGCTTTTTTCAGAGAAATTTTCCTGGGAGTGGATATGATATGATGAATGAAAGATGATTGGTGGGAAAATCAAAGGTTTAGCAATGAAATTTGTTAATGAAAGTTTTAAGGAAACGATGTTAGCTATTCTGAAGTAGGGCGTAACCATCAGCTTCCTTAAACAGTATTGGAAGACCACGGTTGAGGTTATTTTGGTTTAGGGAGGGCTATCGATGAACTTACACGAGAGATTTTATTATTTAAGATATTTTTTTGATGGATACTACAACCAGTCATATGATGATTTTTTAGAAGAGCGGTTTCATGATTTTCTGGATTTAGAAAATGATGAGTTTCATAGTAGGTTAAAAAAGGAAATATTGGATCTTGAACAGGTTTATTTAAAAAAAGATTTAGCAACCTGGCAAAAGATAGAGGAATTCATTCATGAGGATAGTCTAAGATATCTTCACTATAAAGATGGTCTGAAATTCATACAGACTGCAAAAAAGTGTTTGTTTTGAGGCTGATGAAAAAAGGAGTTTTCTTTCCACAGTACCATGAAAGAAAACTCCTTTAAATATTATGCCAGCTGCTGCTCGGCGAATTCTCTGTATAAGTCATGCGACTGGATCAGTTCCTGGTGTGTCCCCATTCCGGTCACTCGTCCTTTTTCAATAAAAACAATCTTGTCGGCATTGACGATGGTAGAAAGTCTGTGGGCGATGACGAATGTCGTCCGGCCTTCCATCAATCTGGTGAGTGCCTGTTGGACTATCCCTTCTGACTGGCTGTCGAGACTGGCGGTCGCTTCGTCCATCATCAGGATTTTCGGGTCGCGGAGGAACGCACGGGCAATCGCGATCCGCTGCCTTTGTCCCCCTGACAGTTTGATGCCCCGTTCGCCGACTTCGGTATCTAGACCTTTTGGGAAATCTGCGATGAACTGGTCGGCATACGCCATTTTTGCCACTTCCCACAAACGTTCATCGGAAATCTTTTCTCCATTTTCCAATCCGTAATATAGGTTTTCACGAATCGTTCCGGCCATCATCGCACTTTCCTGAGAGACATAGCCGATTTGGCTTCGCCACGAGTTCAGCGAGAGCTGCTGTATGTTCGTATCACCAATCCTGATTTCTCCACGGGTTGGTTCGTAAAACCGTTCAATCAGACCGAACATCGTTGTTTTTCCACCGCCGCTCGGTCCCACGAAGGCAACCATCTGCCCTGGCTGTGCTTCAAGCGAAACTCTCTCAATGACCGATTCCTCTTCACTATAAGCAAAAGAAACCTGTTCAACCGTAATAGGCTTATTGCTGATGTCCATCTCAACGCCTTCAGCATTTTCCTCAAGAGGCTGGTCCAGGATCTCAATGATCCGTTCAGTTGCCCCTTTCGCTTTTTGCAGCTGGGTGAAGAACATCGCAAATGAGGTGATTGGCATGATGATCTGGAACAAATAAAGCAGGAAGGCGATGAGCGCACCTGTCGACATCGTTCCGTTCACCACGCGCATACCTCCATAGGCGATGATGATGACGATCACGACCATGATCATCAGCTGCATGATCGGCCCGATCAAGGCGAAAATTCTTGCTTCCTTCAAGCCATAGTTGAATAGTTTGCCGATTCCGTTAACACCGTTCTCTTCTTCAATTTTTTCAGCAGTCGAAGCCTTCATCAACCGAATCTCCCCAAGTGTCTGGGTGATATGACCGGTGAAAACAGCGGTCTCATCCTGCAGTCCCCGGGCAATTTTGGCCATTTTCCTGCCAAGCGGGATCATGATGGCAAGCGTCAAAGGAACAGAAATGAGCATCAGCAACGTCATTTTCCAATCCATCACAAGCAAAAGCACGACAGCGCCAATGATGTAGATAATGCCCGTCGCAAAATTCGGGAAGTGGTTCGTTATCAGCTCCTTGACAATGCTGGTGTCATTGACAATTCGGCTGACCGTTTCACCGCTGGATTGCTTGTCAAAATAACGCACCGGCATCCGGATCAGCTTTGACCACATCCGTTCACGCAGGCGCGCCACCACTTTCTGCCCCACATAACTAAGCAGGTAAATCGAAATCCCGCTGATTAGCGCTTGTATGATAAAAGCAGCTCCAATGGCAAGGATGAGCGGAAGGCTGATTGCTTCCACAGAAAAACCATCCACAAGGTTCTTCGTCAGAAGCGGAACAACCAGGCCCGCCAGAGTCGTGATGACACTCGCCGCCATCCCTGTAAAAAGAGCTCCCTTTGGTATATCCGTTGATAGAATCAGTGATAAGAAGGGTTTTAAGCTTGATTGCTGTTTCTCCATTACTATTCTCCTATTCGTTCTGGTTGATTTCATCATAAACCACTTTCAGCACAGATGGAAATATGGGTGCATGGCATAAAAATGCATCCAAAACGCCCCTTTTTTAAACAAGCAATGAAGTCCATGCATATCATAAAGATGAACAATAGTTTGGAGGTGAATCATATGAGTAACGGTGTTCATGCTGCATGCAGCGTGTTCGATTTGTTTCTTGGAATCCTGGTAGGTGTAGGATTGATCCTGTTATCTTATTTTGGATTGGTTGCTGTTTTACTGGCTGCACTTGGCGCATTGGCTACTACAATTAATACCATTGTAGGTGTCATCGGGTTAATCGTGGTCATCCTGTTTGCCTACTGCCTCATTCGAATGTTATGGAGTTGTTGTTTCGGAAGATAGTGCAATGAGCAAAAATGAAGATTTCATATGAACAATCTCTTAATTGAGGTTGTTTAAGCGGCAGACAAACTCGGTGTTATCGGGATGTCTGCCGTTTTTTTGTCTTGGCGGATAAGAATGGGATAAACCGCCATTCGTTTGACCAGAAAGATACCCTTATGAGGAAGCGAACAGCGCTATAAGGTTGTCATTAAGGCAGAAAGATACCCTTATAAAGGAGGAAACAGCGCTATAAGGGTGTCATTAAGGCAGAAAGATACCCTTATAAAGGAGGAAACAGCGCTATAAGGGTGTCATTAAGTCAGAAAGATACCCTTATAAGTGAGGAAACAGCGCTATAAGGGTGTCATTAAGTCAGAAAGATACCCTTATGAGTGAGGAAACAGCGCTATAAGGGTGTCATTAAGTCAGAAAGATACCCTTATGAGGAAGGAAACATAGGCATAAGGGTGTCATTAATTCACCCCCTACGATGGCGGAATCAGTTGCAGTAAATTATAGAGCTTTTATCCCGGATAATTTCTAAAATCTGATTTTTTTTGAAACTTTTTACATATTAATCTCGTAAAAGGAAAACGAAAGGCTTAAAAAGAATGGGAGTGTATTGTATGGAACAAGAAGTGAAAAGCACATTGGAGAAACCGAGATTGATCAAAATGTTTTGGAGTCCTGGTGAGCAGTTTGACCGGATTCGTCAAAATCCTAGAATCTGGGTTCCGTTGATTATTGTGAGTATTGTGTATTCGATTGGCATGTATTTGATGACTTTATCGATGGATGCCTCATATCTGGGGCTGGAGGAAATGAGTGAAGAAGAGATCGCGATGGTTATGGCTTTTTCCAAGGTTTCGGTTGCGGTGACGGGAATTCTGACGCCGGTGTTCGTCGTGCTGATCTCGAGTGCGATTTACCTGATTTTTACCAAAATTGCCGGATCTGATGTGAAGTTCAAACAGCTGTTTTCCATGAACACCCATATCATGATCATTGGTGCTGTCGGACTTGTTCTGAATATGGCATTAAGAGCGGCGATTGGCGGAAATCCAGAAGTTTTCATTACGAGCCTTGCGGGTCTAGTGAACAGCGAAAAGGCTGGTGTACTTGGATCGATTGAGGTATTCTCCATCTGGCAGACCGTTTTAACAGCGATAGGTCTTCATCGCGTTGCGGGTCTGTCAAAAGGCTGGGCATGGGGCATCGCCATCGTGTTCTTCCTGATTGGCATCGGTTTCGCCATCCTTGGAGCGATGTTTTCCAATGTAATGGGTGTCTAAATGAATAAGAAAATCTGGATTGCCATTGGTGTCGCCAGCCTGGTTGTGCTGATGGCAGGGGTGAGCATTTACAGGCAGGCTTTTGCGAAGGGGCCAACGGTGACGGTGGAAAACCCGGCTATGGAAGAAATTGCGGATGAAATCATGATTCCGGGGACTGTGATTCTCGAAGAAGAACAGAAAATCCCCGCGTCCCCGGAAAAAGGCAAGCTGGCTGAGATTTTCGTAAAAGAAGGCGAAAAGGTCAAAAAAGGGAAAGTGCTGGCAAAGTATGATGCCAGTGCCTTGAACCTTGAGCTGGAGCGGGTGAAACTTCAGGCCGAATCAGGCTACCTGAGGATCAACCAGCTGGATAAAAAGATAAAAGATGTCCGGGAGAAAGAATCTGAGCTTAGCAAACAAATTGGGAAGAAGGCGGCCAAAGAACAGACCGAGGCTGAAATCGACCAGCTTGATTCAGAAAAAAGGCTGGCGAATATCGACCTCAGGCAGGTGCTGCTTCAACAGAAGGATGCAGAATCGCGTTTACAAGATTTAGAGGTTAAAAGTTCAATAGATGGCGTGGTCCTTCAGGTGAATGAAGAGAATACGGCGGATCCCGCTGCAGCAGTGAAACCGGTCATCCATATCGGGAATCTGGAGACAAAAGGTGCCTCGGGTTATTTATCTGAGTTTGACAGCATGAAGGTAAAAGAAGGGCAGAAGGTCGTGCTCCGTTCCGATGTGCTGCCAGATCAGGAATGGAAGGGTGTGGTCGATGATGTGGCCATTTTTCCAGAAGAGTCCCAGCCGGCAGTCATGGGTGAGAATACCGCCGCACAATATCCACTCAGGGTAAAAGTCAAAGGCATGGAGTTGAATCCGGGCTTCCAGCTGATCATGGAGGTCGAGACTGAGCGGAAAAAGGCACTAACCGTTCCGGCGGAAGCAGTACTGACTGACAAGGATACCGCCTATGTTTTTCTTTTAAAAGAAGGGAAAAGCCACAAGCAGGAAATAGAGACAGGAATCGCTTTCGGCAGCAAAATGGAAGTCGTCAGCGGTTTGAGCGAGGAAGACCAGGTCATTGTCAATCCATCCGACGAGCTGAAGGATGGATTGGAAGTGGAAGTGGAAGTAAAATGATCGAACTGAAACAGATTACAAAATCGTTTGAAGTCGGCAGGGAAACGATTGACGTTTTAAAAGGGATCGATTTAAATATCGAGTCGGGAGAATGTGTGGCTATCATGGGGCCCTCAGGTTCGGGCAAATCGACCTTGATGAACATCATCGGCTGCCTTGATAAACCGACTGCCGGCGAATATGAGCTTGCCGGTGAAAATGTCTCGCGCTATTTGGATACAGAGCTCGCGAAGGTAAGGAACCAATCAATCGGGTTCGTGTTCCAGCAGTTCCATCTCCTTCCGAGGCTGACGGCAGTGCAGAATGTCGAGCTCCCGATGATTTACAGCGGCATTTCGAAAAAGGAGCGGCTGGAAAGGGCGAGGGCTGCGCTCGAGAAAGTTGGTCTTGGCGACCGGATGGATCATCTTCCGAATGCCCTGTCCGGCGGGCAAAAGCAGCGTGTTGCGATTGCCCGGGCGATTGTGAATGAACCGAAGATAATCCTCGCTGATGAACCAACTGGCGCGCTTGATTCGAAAACGAGCGAGACGATCATGGAGCTGTTCACCGGCTTGAATGAGGAAGGCTCGACGATCGTCCTGGTCACGCACGAATCGGAAGTCGCGGAATATGCGCAGCGGGTCATCATGGTCAGGGATGGGCTGATTGTATCTTCCACACCAGCCGGAAGGGGAGTGCGGTCATGAACATGATGGAGAATCTGCGGATGGCTCTCGGATCGCTGAAGGCGCATAAGATGAGATCGATTTTAACGATGATCGGTATCATCATCGGTGTCGGGGCGGTCATCATCGTCGTTGCCATCGGCCAGGGCGGGGAAGCGATGCTGAAAACGCAGCTGACCGGACCGGGCAACACAATTGAACTTTTTTACCAGCCATCTGACGAAGAAATCCAGGCCAACCCGAATATTTTCAGCGAAGCTCCTTTTGAACAGGAGGATATCCGGGCGCTGGAAAAAATACCGGAGATCAAGCAGGTGGTAGCGTCTAGCTCTCAGCTTTCCAAGGCCTCATTTGCGCAAGAAACAGTGGACGCCTCGACAACAGGAGTGAGTGCAGCCTTTTTTGAAATGAACGATATCAAGACGGAAAAAGGCAGGAGCTTCACATCAGCTGATTTTCTCGGCGGCAGAAGGGTCGGGATTGTCAGTTATTCGATGCAGGAGGAATTGTTCGGAGGCGAATCACCGATTGGCAAGGTGATTCGAATCGGTGTCCAGCCGATTGAAATCGTCGGCGTGCTTGAGAAGCCGTCTGGCCTGTTCGCGTTCGGGGCAATGCAAGTATACGTACCCGCAAAAACATGGCAGGTCATCTACGGCAAAAGCGATTTTAACCAGGTCACCCTTCAGGCAGCGTCAGCTGATGAACTCCAGATCGCCGGGAAAAAGGCGGCCGACCTTTTGAACAAGATGCATGACACCGAGGATTCGTATATGGTCATCAACATGGAGGAGATGGCTGAAGGAATCGGCAAAATTACCAAGGTGATGACACTGATCATTGGCAGCATCGCCGGGATTTCCCTATTTGTCGGCGGAATCGGCGTCATGAATATCATGCTCGTCTCGGTCACCGAGCGAACACGGGAAATCGGCATCCGCAAGGCACTCGGCGCAACCAGGTCTCAGATCATGACCCAGTTCCTGATTGAATCCGTCACGCTGACGCTGATCGGCGGCGTACTGGGCATCCTGCTCGGCTGGGGTTCCGCATCCTTGATTTCCTATTTTGCCGGCTGGCCATCGCTTGTGTCATGGCAAGTCGTGACCGGCGCCATGCTGTTCTCGATGATCATCGGCGTCGTCTTCGGACTGCTGCCGGCCAATAAAGCATCAAGACTCGATCCGATTGATTCTTTGAGATATGAGTAGACATCGGGCGGTAAATGGCAGCGGGTGCCTGAAAAGGTTCTCGCTGCATTTTTAACTGGAAAAAAGGCCGGGAAATTTCCAATTCGCTATAAAAATTAGAAAATCGCTATAAAAAAGAATTTTTCGCTATATAAATCAGAAAATCGCTATAAAAAAGAATTTTTCGCTATAAAAATCAAAAAACTCGCTATAAAAGAGTAAAGTCAACTGCTATTACTTGTTTCCGGACCGCAAAAAATAAGGATGTGGGCGTTATGACGTGTCATTATTTCATCGCAACGATGAAACCAATAGAAGTATTCCACAAGGAGGGCAATGATTTCCCATTTTTAAGCGGGGAGGCCTATAAAAAGGAACTTCCGCTTTCTCTTCCTTATGTGTATGAATTCGGAGGGGAAGACATGGAGTTTCTGGATTTTCTCGATGGCTTCATGGAGTATGGCGATGTGGTCGAGCACTATATTTATGAAGAAGGAAAATGGGGAAGGGCATTGTCTTCCAACCATCCAGAAGAGGCCAAGACCATCAATCTCTATCAAAAAACTTATAAGGATCAATATGGAGAATATCAGCTGAATGAGAAGTCTTGGAAGGAAGAGCTTGCCAGAAAGACGATTGCTTCAAAGCGGAGTATCACAACATTTGTGAAATATTAGCCATCCGGAAGGAGAAGAGTGTTTTTATCCTCTTACACGATTTTCACTTTCTGAAAAGCAGGGCTTTTTTCTCGAATTGCGGGAAACTGTCTGTGGTTGGAAAGAATCAGAAAGACATCCCAGCGGGGCTGTTGTTGGAAAAGGAGCAATTTCCGCTCTTCCGGAAAAAGAAATAGGTTCAAAATTTAATAAAGGTCCATGAAAAAGCCCTTGATTAAAGGGCTTTTTTTGCAGGTGAATCCAAATTGTAAACAAATACCAGTGTAACCATAGTCAGGGAGTGTCGATATATATACAAGGACATGTATATACTGCTGATTTTAAAAGGGACGGTGATTTTCATGCAGCCAGATATAAATAGCAGCTCTCTTTTTGATGTCTATCAATCATTATTCAATTTTAATCATGATGCTTGCTATGCTCTTGATACAGATGGGAATTTCATTTTATTCAATGAGACGGCCGTAGAGGTCACCGGATACCCGCTGGATAAAGCACTGGGAATGAACTTCGTTTCGATTGTCCACGAGGATTTTCTGGAGGAGACAATCGGGCATTTTAATCGTGTGATCAATGGTGAGCGGGAGCGTTTTGAAACGGTTATTATAAAAAGAGATTCTGGGGAACATGTGAATTTGCTGCTTACGGTGGTGCCAATCAAGGTTGGTGAAGAGATCCTCGGTGTGGTGGGATGTGCCCAGGATATTTCGAAAAATAAAAGGCTTGAGGACATGTTGAGCGGGAAGAACCGCATCCTGAAAATGATGGCAAAAGGAGCCTCTTTTCAGGAAGTGCTCGATGAGATTGTTTTTTTTATCGAGAGCTTCACGCACGGTGCGCCTTGTTCGATCCTCCTTGCCGACGAGGAGGGGAAACGGCTGATGCACGGCTCGTCTCCCAATTTGCCGCCAGCATATAACAAAGCCGTCGATGGAATCCCAATTGGCGAAAATGTTGGCTCCTGCGGAAGGGCTGCCTATATAAAGGAATCCGTGGTGGTCACCGATATAGAGACCAATCCCTTATGGAAGGACTATCGCGACCTTGCACTTTCCTATAATTTAAAAGCCTGCTGGTCCTCTCCGGTTTTTGACGATGACCATAAGGTAATTGGCACGTTTGGCCTTTATTATTGCCGAGCGAGTTCCCCTCGGGAAAGTGAAAGGGAGATTATTGAGAAAGCGACGAATCTCACCAGTCTGGTCATCCAGCATTATCATGCCAAAAAGAAGATTGATTTTATGGCCTATCATGACGCCCTCACGAATCTGCCTAATCGCCGCTTTTTTGATGAAAAGGCCAAGAAGGCGATTGGCGGGACAAAGGTGGAGGATGGAGAAAAGCTATGCCTGATGTTCCTCGATCTGGATCGCTTCAAGTTTGTGAATGATTCGCTTGGTCATTCGATAGGTGACCGGCTGCTGGTTGAAGTCTCTGATAAATTTAAGCAGATTCTTAGTGAAGGTGCTTTGTTCTCAAGACAGGGGGGAGATGAGTTCACCATTTTACTGGAACATACAACGAAAGAAAAAGCTCAAGACATCGCCCGTGACATCCTGAAAACTTTAGAGGAGCCTATTGTGATAGACGGCACGGATATTTTTATCTCAACAAGTATCGGCATGAGTTTTTATCCAGAAGATGGCGAGGACGTGGAGATGCTGCTCCGAAAAGCAGATGTCGCCATGTACCAGGCAAAGAAGCAAGGGCGCAATAACTTCCAGGCATATGACGTGATGCTGGATGCTAGAGCATATGAGGAAATGCAAATCGAAAACGAGTTGCGAAAAGCGATTGAGCGGGATGAGTTTGTCCTGCATTATCAGCCGATTGTGAACTTGTGCAGACATGAGATCAAAGGAGCGGAGGCCCTTATTCGCTGGGAAAATGAAAGGATTGGCATGGTGCCGCCAGACCAGTTCATTCCGATTGCCGAAGAAACGGGTCTAATCATTCCGATTGGTGAGTGGGTGCTGAAAACGGCCTTGCTGCAGCTGAAAGATTGGCATGCGAATGGAATGAAGGGTCTAACCATCTCGGTTAACTTGTCCATCCGGCAATTTTACCAGCCAAACCTAATTTCAATGATCAGGGAAGCCCTGGAGCTTGCTGGAGTCGAGCCGCATTTCCTCACGATTGAAATTACGGAAAGCATGACGATGGACGTGGAAAAAGCGAGCGTCATCTTGCAAGAGTTGAAGAAGCTTGGAGTCAGTATTTCGATTGACGATTTCGGGACAGGCTACAGCTCGTTAAGCTACCTGAAAAGATTTCCGATCGACCACCTGAAAATTGACCGCTGCTTCGTCAGGGATATTGCGGAAAATAAAAGCGATGAAAACATTGCCACCACCATTATCTTGATGGCACATAATCTTGGCCTATCCGTCATCGCTGAAGGTGTGGAAACAGAAAACCAGCTGAGTCTGCTCAAACAGCATCGATGCAATGAAGCACAAGGGTATCATTTCAGCAGGCCGGTGCCGGCTGAAGAGTTTACCCTAATAAAAGTTCCTTCTTTGTAGGTAAGAGCGAACCCGAGTATAAAACGCCAAGTTTTATACTCGGGTTTTTTGTCGTCATAGATGAAATATAAAGACAAAGGTATCGGGACGTCATCATAGAATATATTATAAAAAGCAAATCGGCAAAGGCAGCTGATAGTATACTGAGGTGTTGATTCTGAAAAAGAAACACTTGATAACCGGAGGCATTTTATTCTTTATGCTGGTAGCGAGCTTGATTTATTTGAAAGCCAATCCACCATTATCAGCAAATGGTATTAGTTTTTATGAAAAGGATGATACGAAAAGAGTCGTAGAACTAGTAAACTCTGGATTTGCAGATATTAAACTTAAAGAAGTGCTGATTAATGGAAATAAGCCTGAAAGTGTTGAGCTGTGGGCAAGCACAACAAATCATATGGTAGCTGGCGGAGGCCTGGATGACGACCCCTTCATCACTTTTTACAAAATCAATGAAATCGAAATCCAGCCTAAGTTATCACAGGAAGAACAAAACAAATTATACGAAATGGAGGACCGGGAAGTTATTAAGCACTATGGGTTACGTGTTTTTGGAAATGAAGCACCTGAAAAAATAAACATAACATACAACTATTTATTGATCCCTTATTCCTTAGAGGTAGATGTAATGGAATAAAGCTCTGGGCAAGTCTTGAGTTTTTTTGTGGCAAAAACTGAAACACCTGGAACCAATCCCCGTCTAATTTTACAAGGGGGATGAAAAAAGATGAAAAAATGGTGGTTTCTGGGTGGTTTAGTACTTCTATCAATTGTAGTGGTGACTTTTTATTCACTGTCCCAGTTCAAAGTGGTGAATGCATGGGAAGAGGAGCATGTAGTGCTGCCGAACAAAGTATGGCAGCTGCAATTTTCCGATAAGATTTCTGAAAAGAGTCTCGACTCGGACTTGATTTATATCACAAATGATCAAGGTGAAAAACTCGACACGAAACTTGAACTTGGGGACGACCGGACATCCATCTACATCCATCCGCCGGAAAACGGATATGACCCCAAAGCAAAGGAATACACTGTTCATATAAAAAATGAAATCAAATCTGCGCTGGGCCGGGAGCTGAATTCTGCGCAATCGTGGAAGTTTGTTGTAAAAGAAACGCTTCCCACTGTTGGCACGCAGGAGAATCTGGCGAGTTATTTTGAAAAAATCCTTGATGAAGAAAAGAAGGAACGAGGCTGGTTTGGCGGAGTGAAGGATTCCTTCACGGCTGGTGAAGATAAAGCATCAGAGGAATCAGTGGCTGCGGATAAATCGGGAGGCGGCGGTGAGGTATCCGAAACGAATGTCCAGGTCCAGGGCGTTGATGAAGCGGATATCATCAAGACCGATGGGAAGAGCATTTTTCAGGCTGAATATGATAAAGTGCGAATCATCCAGGCGGTACCCGGCGCACAGATGAAGGTTTTATCGACGATCCGTTATGGTCAGAACTTTTCACCGTTCCAGTTGTTCCTGCAGGATGATCAGCTGGTGGTCATTGGCCATCAGTACAATGAGATCCACAAGTCCTATGAGGATGCCGCCAAGGATTCGCTGATTGCCCCGATGATGCAGACAACGGCAATCATTGTCTATGATGTGAAAAATCCTGCTGACCCGAAACAGGTCCGTGAAGTTAAGGTAGAAGGTTCGTATGTTTCGGCAAGGAAGGTGGAGAATCTTGTCTATCTTGTCACTCAGCATTATCCCGATTACTGGCTGCTGAAGGAGAACCGGAAGATCGACATCAGGCCGAAGTTCACCGATACAGTGTTGGGGTCAGAGGAAAAAACAGTCACTTATGACGATATTCACTATTTCCCGGAATCGCGTCAGCCGAACTATACCATGATTGCGGCGCTTGATCTTGATCAGCCGAAAAGAGAAGTCGCCATGACGACCTACTTGGGCAGCGGCAACCAACTTTATATGTCAAAAGAAAACCTGTACCTGGCGGTTGAGAATTACGGCGATATGGATTTCAAAGAGCGCGGTGTCCTTGCGCCTGACACTGATGTCCATAAGTTTGCGATCAAAGGTATGGAGGTCAAATACCACAGCTCCGCCACCGTACCGGGAACCGTGCTGAATCAGTTCTCGATGGATGAGCATAACGGTTATTTCCGTGTCGTGACGACGAAAGGGTATGCGTGGGATGAGAAGCGGCCATCCTCCAACCAGCTCTATATTCTCGATAAAAACTTGAAGGAAACCGGGAAGATCGATGAACTGGCCCGAGGCGAGAGAATCTATTCCGCCCGGTTCATGGGTGACCGCATTTATATGGTTACGTTTAAAGAAACAGATCCGCTGTTCGTGTTCGACGCAAGCGACCCGGCCAATCCGAAAGTGCTGGGCGAATTGAAAATCCCTGGCTTCAGTAATTACCTGCATCCATATGATGAAAACCATATCATCGGATTTGGCCAGGATACGAAAATCATCGCTGAAAAAGGCTCCACGCAGCCGCGAATCCTGACCGATGGCGTCAAGATATCGCTATTCGATGTCAGCGATATGACCAATCCGAAAGAGAAATTCACTGAAGTGATTGGCGGGCGGGGCACCTACTCCCCGTTGAATCATGACCATAAAGCCCTGCTGTTCAATAAAGACAAAGACATCTTTGCCTTCCCAATCTCCGTTTACCAGAACAGCGACAAGAACGAATACGAGCAAATCTTTGAATATCAGGGAGCGTATGTTTATAGTATTGATCCTGCGGACGGGTTTAAGCTGAAGTCCAAAGTAACCCATATTAACGGCGACATGCCGTATTACGAAGACTGGGAGCACCAGATCCAGCGACTGCTCTATATCGGGGATACACTGTACGCCGTGTCAGCCGAGAAAATTACAAGTCATAAAATCGGCAGCTATGAAAAATTGGGGGAACTGGAGTTTTAATAAGCAAGCTAAACCAATTCGGTTTGAAAAAAGGCTCTTCTTGCACCTTGTGCAGAAGAGCCTTTCTTGCATCCAACGAAACCGCGTCTTTCTAGCATCCACACATAAGCATCTGTCTTGCATCAAACGCAGAAGAGCCTTTCAAACTTCTAATCCCCCAAGCCAGCTGAATTCTGCAGCACTATCCTCCAGCCATCCGGGTCGGCAATCGTCACACCTGCATTTTTCCAATACGGGTTTTCCGGCTCGACTTCCGGATAGCCCATCTCATGCAGCCGCTGGGCGATTCCGTCCCGGGCCTCTTTGTCGGGAATGTAGAAGACTAATAGATTGTCTTCAGTTGGCGCAGGGCAAGGGCTGCCGCTTTCATGCTGAGTGAATTCCAGGTGGTAGTTCAAATCCGGCAGGCCCAGCATTACGCCATCGTAACCATCATGGTTCTTAAACCCGCCAACAACTTCAAGGCCCAGCCCATCCTGGTAAAATTCCACTACTGTTTCTAATTGATCCGTTGGCCTGGCGATACGGAATTGTACAGATGGCATTTTATTTGACCAGATTTTTTTCAATGCAAACACCTCATTTGAGTTTGTTAGATTTATTTTACAACGATGGAAGCTAAAGAGATTCAGAGAGAAGCAGGAATTTTACTCAGACTTTAGTTGTAGAAATACTAAAAAGGCCAGCCCCTTCAATAGGGCTGGCCACAATTTTTTAAACAAATAGGCTAAGCAAGAGGACGAATCCAAGTCCAGCGATGGAAATGATTGATTCAAGCAATGTCCAGGTTGCGAAAGTTTCTTTCATGCTCAGGCCGAAGTATTCTTTGAACATCCAGAAGCCAGCGTCGTTGACGTGTGACGCGATCAAGCTTCCTGCTCCGGTTGCAAGTACAACAAGGGCAAGGTTAACATCGCTTGTTCCAAGCATTGGAATAACGAGTCCAGCAGTAGTCAAAGCAGCAACAGTTGCAGAACCAAGAGCGATACGCAGGATGGCTGCGATGATCCAGGCAAGCAGGATCGGTGATAGTGAAGTGCCGTTGAAAAGCTCAGCTACATAGTCACCAACACCGCCCGTGATCAATACTTGCTTAAAGGCACCGCCTCCGCCGACGATCAACAGCATCATGCCGATATGTGAGATGGCTGTTGCGCAAGAGTCCATAACCGTCTTGATTGGAATGTTACGCGCGATTCCCATTGAATAAATCGCGAAAAGTAGAGATAGCGTCATAGAAGTACCAGCGTCACCGATGAATCGGATTGCAGCTAGGAAACTATTATCCTCAAAGCCCATTGTTTTTTGAAGCAAGGTAATGATTGTTGCAATAGACATTAAAATAACAGGTAGCAATGCTGTGAAAACACTGATGCCGAAGCCAGGTGTTTCTTCAAGTTTGAAGGTCTTTTGTTCGCCTAATGAAGCAATGCTTCCTGTTTTTGTGAATGATTCAGGGACAAGCTTTTTAGCAAGTTTCGTGAAAACAGGTCCTGCAAGAATAACAGTTGGAATAGCAATGATAAAACCGTAAAGTAATACTTCACCAATGTTTGCGCCAAACTCACCAGCGATAACAGTTGGACCAGGGTGAGGAGGCAGGAAGCCGTGTGTGACAGATAAAGCAGCCGTCATCGGAATACCAAGATACAGAATTGAAACCTTTAATTCTCTTGAAATCGCAAAAACGATTGGAATCAATAGGACTAAACCTACTTCGAAGAACAGGGCAATACCGATAATGAATGAAGCCACAACAACAGCCCATTGGATGTTCTTTTCACCAAATCGGTTTACAAGCGTCATTGCAATTCGCTGTGCGCCGCCCGAATCAGCGATTAATTTACCAAGCATCGCACCAAGACCGAAGACCAGTGCCAGGTGGCCAAGCGTTCCGCCCAAACCAGCTTCAATAGTTTTAACAACCTCTTCCAATGGAATACCAAGTGCTAAGGCAACACCGAATGAAACAATAATCAAAGAGACAAAAGTATTTAATTTAAGACCCATGATCAACAATAGTAATGCTAAGATACCAATTGCTACAATAACCAATGGCATTGTAATTTCCCCCTAAGATGTCTGTATTTCCGCATTTAACGGTTTGTAAAATAAAGCGCTAACAATTTTGTGCGGGGATCAGATGACCCCTTATTTAATAAAGCTTCTTGGGATAAAAGTTCCCTTATTTAATTAAGCTTCTTTGATAGTTTGCAATTCTTGAATAATCTTGTTCCAGTGCTCGTGATAAGCTGATGAAAATCGGTACAAGCTGCCTGTATTCCTTTGCTGTCTCTTCAACTGGAGTATGTTTGTGAGTGCTGCCAATCATCTCGGAAGCGACTTCAAAGGAATCGATTTTTCCAGTGGCATAAAGCCCGAGGATGCAGGCGCCAAGGCATGAGCTTTCATAGCTTTCAGGCACGACCACCTCAAGGTCGAATATGTCGGACATCATCTGGCGCCAAACATCTGACCTTGCAAAACCGCCGGTAGCCTGGATTCTTGTAACCGGGCTTTCCATCGCTTCAGTGAGCGCTAAAAACACGGTATATAGGTTGAAAATAACCCCTTCTAATGCTGCACGGATCATGTGCTCTTTTTTATGAGACATCGTCAGTCCGAAGAACGATCCGCGGACATCAGGATTCCATAATGGAGCCCGTTCGCCGGCGAGGTATGGGTGGAACAGCAATCCTTCTGATCCAGGCCTTACACGCTCCGCGATTTTCGTTAACACATTGTAAGGGTCGATTCCGAGGCGTTTTGCCGTCTCGACTTCGGATGCTGCTAATTCATCCCTGATCCAGCGAAGGACCATCCCGCCATTATTGACAGGGCCGCCGATGACCCAGTGGTTTTCGGTGAGTGCGTAACAGAAAATCCGGCCTTTTTCATCGGTTTGCGGCTGGTCGATGATCGTGCGGATTGCACCGCTCGTCCCAATCGTGACCGCGATTTCACCTTTGCCAATCGCATTCACGCCGAGGTTGGAAAGGACACCATCACTCGCGCCGATGACGAAAGGAGTTTGCGGATCAATTCCGAGTTGCTTCGCAATTTCAGGATTGATACCCGTGAAAACTTTTGTGGTAGGTACAAGCTCGGATAATTGGTTTTTGCTGATTCCCGCAAGTTGAAGGGCCTCTTCATCCCAGTCAAGCTTTTTAAGATTCATCATTCCCATCGCCGATGCAAGCGAGTGATCCACCACATATTGGTCAAAGAACTTTTTAAAAATGAATTCCTTGATGCCGATGTATTTTTTCGCTTTAACGGCAATTTCGGGACGGTCGTTCACGATCCAGGTAATCTTGCTTAATGGCGACATCGGATGGATCGGTGTTCCTGTGCGCTTGTAAATTTCATGCCCATTCAGCTCTGCTTTGATTTTGTGCGCCCATGCTTCACTGCGGTTATCCGCCCAGGTGATGCACGGTGTCAGCGGCTCATCATTATCATCAATCGCGATGACACTATGCATTGCGCTGCTGAAGGAAATGAACGCCAGCTTTTTTTGCTGATGGTGCTTCATGATTTTTGTGATGGCAGTCAGGACCGCCATATAAATTTCTTCAGGATCTTGCTCAGCTGTTGAAATATCCGGCGTATAAAGAGGGTAGCCAATGTTCTCCTGCTGGATGACTTCACCTTTTTCACTGAATAAAACAGCCTTGGTGCTAGTGGTGCCGATATCGACTCCCAGCATGTACTCAGTCATTTTTTTCAACTCCCTTGGAAAGCGTTTGCTGCGATATCCAAAGGTCTTCAACTTTACCTTGAACATCATCAAAATTTTGGTGTAAGGATTTAATCATCAGTTCGCGATTCTTCGTTTTGATGGCTTCAATATAAAGCTCATGATTCTCGATAATCCGGTCGAAGTCTTCATACTTTTCTGCGATCCTTGCACGCATCGATAAAAGAATGAACGCTTCCATTACCGGTTTCGTGTTATCCCAGATCATTCTGATATAGGAATGGTTGATGGCCCTTATGATCGTTTCATGGAAGAGCACATCCTGGAGGCTGAACTCGTCTGCATCCTTGTACTTGATGGCAATTTTCATCATTTCGAGAATTTTGCTTAACTCGGTGACCAGGTTTGATGTATCTATTTTCATAAGACGTTCAAAAACAAATGATTCAATCAATAAGCGGACGTCGTAAATCTCTTCAACATCCTTTTCAGTCAAGCCAATGACCACAGCGCCCATTCTTTCCAGGCGAATCAAGTTTTCCGCTGCGAGGATTTTCAGCGCTTCACGAATGGGTGAGCGGCTGACCCCAAAGTCCGCAGCCAATTTGTTTTCCGAAAGGGTGGCACCGCTTTCAATCATTCCCGAAATAATCTGCATCCGCAGCTCACTCGCAACACGATCACCGGTCGACGCCTTCGAAAGCCATTTTTGAGGATAAAGAAATTCATTGTTTTCGGTCATTTCCTCACCTTCCTGGTTAATCAAGTATACTTGTATACAAGTATTATAAAACGAATTTAAAATATTGCAAGCGTTTTCTATTATGATTATTTTGCCAGATTGGGTTGGTTTCATTCTTTATAGGAGATTTGGTTTAACGCATTTACTGTAGTTTTTAAAAATAACGATCACATAAATAAAGTGAAGGTGGCTATAAAAAAGGAGCAGCACAAATCATCGTCGCATAAAAGTACTTAATGAGCGGATAAAACAGGAGTGAAGAAGATTATCGTTACATTAAAGGGAATAATGAGCGGATAAAACAGGGGGTGACGAAAATTATCGTTACATTAAAGAGAATAATGTGCGGATAAAACAGGAGTGAAGAAGATTATCGTTACAATAAAGAGAACAATGAGCGGATAAAACGAGAGTGACGAAGATTATCGGCACATTAAAAGGAATAATGAGCGGATAAAACAGGGGTGACGAAAATTATCGTCACAATAAAAGGAATAATGTGCGGATAAAACAGGGGTGACGAAGATTATCGTTACATTAAAGGGAATAATGTGCGGATAAAACGTGAGTGACGAAAATTATCGTCACAATAAAAGGAATAATGAGCGGATAAAACGGGAGTGACGAAGATTATCGTCACAATAAAGAGAATAATGTGCGGATAAAATAGTAGTAACGAAGATTATCGTCACATTAAAAAGAGCCCGAAAGAGTTGTAGCAATCTTTCGAGCTCTAAATGATCATTCATAATGAGTAGAAATCCACTCACCTTTAACTGAGAGGTATTTCTGCAAGACCCTTCTTATGGCTCTCTTAGGCAGGGTACCATCCCCCCATTCAAAAATGGCTGTTGTGGTTATTTTTTGGTCGGGAAAGAGGATCTTATAACTTTTGACAGTTTGCAACACCAAAGCATCAACATTAATCCTGGACCCGCAATTACTGCAAATAATCCTTTGACGATCAAAACTCTCCAAAAACCCCCCACACTCCTCACAAATAACCCCTTTCCTCAACCTATCAAATTCATAACCCGGCACTCTGGTAAACGGAGATTTCTTGATATGCAATGACATTAGTGCCTCCGCCAGTTTGGTATGTTTGTTTGTTAGTTTTGATGAGGTTCTGTTCATCCTATCCATAAAGCGGTTCAATTGGGTTGGCAAAACAATGGGTGACTTCAGTGGTGCTTGCAGAAGGGTGAATTCCGGGTTGATGAACACGAGGTGTGGTTCGAGAGGGATGTAGAATCCGAGATTCTTCAGCAGTTGTTTCAGCAGGGATTCGGCGCGGCTTAGCTGGTGGAGGGGATTTTTGGTTTCGGCACCAGCGGCGGTTTTAAATTTGTCTCCATCCAAATAATAATCGCCTTCTAAATTCTTCACCTCAAAAAGGTGAATCCGGTCCTGGGTGATCACGAGGGAATCGATTTGAAAGAGGGTGCCATTCACTTCCAGTAAAAGGTCGTTGATAATTAAACTCTCCACTCGGTAGTTCGTGAACCAGTGGTCAAATTGCACTTCTCCTTCATAGCCTTTCTCCATTGTAAAAAGGTTCGTCAAAACTTTCTCTTCCAGCTCCATTCGGGGCTTTAATGCCAGTAAAATTTCCAACTCTTCTGGTTTGGTCCGTTCTTTTAGTATCATAGTCCACTTCCTTTCTCCCTTCATTTTAAAAGAATCCAAAGTAAAAATCAGTGAACATTCTGGGGCATTTATGGTACTATTAAGCTAATTTTATATGATCTTATCAGATCGGTGAGGTAGAGGAGCAGACAACATTAGTAGGCCATCGGAGTATGACATCAATGATGGTGGCTGGAAGGGTTGTTTGCCGAAGCGTGGCCAGGGTCAGACTGGTTACTGCTGGGATGCTTTCTGAACAAGGAGCAGACTGTCATGCTTGAATTGGCGCATGGAGAACTACTGATCGAAATGGGAGATAACGTGTATTGTAAAAGCAATGACCGATTATTTCTGTCGTTGCTTTTTATAGACAAGAACTTTTCCTCCATTCCTTCTATTAAACTCCACTCCCGGGCATGTGCCTCTCCTGGCTTTTCATTTTACGAAAAAGGAGAGAATCATCTTGAGAACCATCTACAAAAATGGAACCATCTATACATTCAATTCACTAAACCCAATTGTACAAGCTGTGGTCATTGAAAATGGCCGCTTCATTGATATGGGATCATCCGCGGATATGGTGCTCCAATGGGGCAGCCAGGCACAGATCATCGACCTTGAAGGGAAAACAGCCACTCCTGGTCTGATCGATAGCCATCTTCACTTATCGATCATGGCGGATAGTTTTATCAATCTCGATTTTGTCGGAATCACTTCAAGGCATGAAATGCTGGCAAAAATAAAGCAGAAGGCTGATCAGCTTGAGCCAGGTGAATGGATTGTCGGCTCAAGCTGGGATGAGAACCTTTTTACCGACGGAAGGATTCCGACCATCAAGGAGCTGGATTATGCCGCGCCGGCCAACCCGTTATTTTTAACAAGAACTTGCCTGCATGCGACGCTGGTCAACAGCAAGGCGCTGGAAGTGAGCGGCTATCATCCGGGCATGAGTGTTCCGGAGGGCGGCACGATTGTACTGGACGAACTTACGAAGCAGCCGACTGGATTGTTCCTGGAGTCAGCGGCCAATCTTGTTAGGCAGTATATTCCCGAGCGCTCCTATGACGACTGGAAAAAAGCGATGCGCCAGACGATGCAATTTGCGATCAGTAAGGGGCTGACAAGTGTTCATACGAATGATCCGCTATATCTCGGCGGGCTTGAAAAAACGTGGAATCTTTTCAATGAGCTGTTAAATGGGGAGCAGCTTGGCCTCCGAAGCAATCTGCTGATCAATCATGAGTTTTTACCAAACTTAAAAGAAGCGGGAATGTACACAGGTTACGGCAATGATACGCTGCAAATAGGCGCGGTGAAGATTTTTGCAGATGGAGCGTTTGGCCGTAGAACTGCGCTCCTGTCGGAACCATATAGCGATGCGCCGGGACATTACGGCGATGCGATGTATGACCAGGAACAGCTATATGAAATCGTAAAAGGGGCGCGTGATCTGGACATGCCGATTGCCGTCCATACAATTGGAGACCAGGCCTTGGAGAATATCCTGGATGTGCTCGATCGGTTCCCGGCTGCGGCCTATCGTGACCGTTTGATTCACGCTCAGGTTTTAAGGGAGGAGCTGATTCCACGCCTCAAGTCACATAGCAGGATTGCTGATATTCAGCCGCGTTTCCTTGCGAGTGACTTCCCATGGGTCCAGGAACGACTTGGCGAAAAGCGGATCAAGCTTTCCTACGCGTGGAAAACGTTGATGGAGGCTGGCGTGATTTGTGCTGGCGGCTCGGATGCGCCAGTAGAACCGGTCGATCCGATTCTCGGAATCCATGCGGCAGTGACACGCAAAAAGCCGGGTGAAACGCATGAGGGGTATGTGCCGGAACAGAAGCTGTCCATGGTGGATGCCTTCCGCCTGTTCACCGAACTCGGAGCCTATCCGACGAATGAAGAGACAGTCAAAGGCACGATTGCCCGCGGAAAATTTGCGGATATGACTGTGTATTCAGCAAACCCATTTGAAATGGCCGACCCAGACGAATTATTATCCATGAACATCGACATGACCATCATCGGCGGGGAAATCAAGTATCGCAGTCTCTCATAAACATAAGAACGGTACTTCTGCTTCCATTTGGCAGCAGGAGTGCCGTTCTTTTTAGTTTTATGGCTAAAGTCCTAAAATTTTCAGAAATTAAACCGAAGTAATTAATATGAAGAGAAACGATTATGTACTATATTGCTGGACGGGAGAGCGGAAAATGAAATTCACGAAGAGATTTTCAAGGAAATCACAAATGAAGTTCGGTGTTCGGGCCAAATTATTGGCAGGCTTTTTTTCGGTTTTAGCTTTGTTGGCGGTCGTGGCAATCATCACGAATTTTGAATTTAACAAGATGAATAGTCAGTATTCTTCGTCGATTGACGACCGGATGGAGAAGCTGAATTTGATTGTCGAAATGAAGGATGCCGTCATGCGGGAGCAGCTTGCGCTTCAAAAATACATGGCAAATAGTGATGGTGAAAGCCTGATCGAATTTGAAGGAGCGGTAGAGGACTTTGCTAAGAGCTCAAAGAAGTACTTGAGCACGACAAATTCCGCTGAGGGGAAGAAGATTGGAGAGAACTTTATCGCGGCTGAGGCGCAATATTATGATGTTGCTTCAGAAGCCTTTACATTAATTCGGGATGAACAAACGGTAAAGGTGCGGCTTTTGATGCAGCAAAAAGGGAATCAGCTGATTTTTGCCTTGAATTCCGCTGCCGAAGATGCGATTAAGTATCAGCAAGATGAATTGGATGCGACGAGTGAAAAGCTTTCCGGAAATGTTCAGAGGGTGGCCTTGCTCATCATTGGGCTAAGTGTAGCGGCATTTGTCATTGGAACTGTGATTGCTACTTATATTAGCAGAATGATCTCAAAGCCTGTCCAACTTGTATCCCAGGCAGCAAAGCAATTAGCTGGCGGTAATCTGGCTATCGAAAAAATCATTGTGAAGAATAGAGATGAAATCGGGCAATTGGCAACTGATTTCAATGAGATGGCAACAAATTTAAGGAATATCATTTTTCAGGTGAGCAGCACATCGGAGCAGGTTGCGGCATCAGCTGAAGAGATGATGGCTAGTGCGGACCAGACGAATTCTGCCACGAACCAGGTAGCGACAGCCATCCAGGAAGTCGCCGGAGGTGCAGAACTTCAAAGCAAGAATACGGAGGAAAGCGCGAAGGCAGTAGGGGAGATGGCGAGTGCCATCCAGCGTGTAGCAGTTACGACTTCCACTGTTGCAGAGTCTGCGGTTGATACAACGAAACAGGCAATGCTTGGCCATGATTCCCTGGAAAAAGTCATTGAAAAGATGAAAACGATCAACCATACAACAAGCGAGACCAATTCGGTCATCAAGGATCTGGACCGCAAATCGGCTGAAATCGGCAAAATCATTGAGGTCATCACCGGCATCGCCGATCAGACGAATTTACTGGCGCTCAACGCGGCCATTGAAGCAGCAAGAGCAGGCGAGCATGGTAAAGGGTTCGCCGTGGTGGCAGATGAAGTCAGGAAGCTGGCCGAGCTTTCAAGACAGTCTGCCAGCCAGATTTCCAGCTTGATTGAAGTCATTCAAAAAGAAACCCACCAGGTCGTCGAGATGATGAATAAAGGAACAGCTGAAATTTCCGAGGGAACAATATTGGTTGAGGATACAGGCAGGACATTTGATGAGATCTTAAAATCGATCGAGAAAGTCAGCTCGGAAGTCCAGGAGGTCTCCGCGATCTCCGAAGAAATGTCGGCAAGCGTCATGCAGGTGAATGCTTCGATTGAAGAGGTAACAAGAATCGCCCGAGGTTCTGTCGCAAGCACGGCAGAAATTGCATCCGCCACGGAAGAGCAGCTGGCTTCCATGGAAGAAGTGTCCTCGTCTTCCGCTTCACTCGCAAGGCTGGCAGAGAGCCTGAGGGAAATGGTTGCGAAATTCAGGGTTTAATAATATGTCTAGTGAGGAGCATGGGATTACAGATCTCATGCTTCTTTTTTCTAGTCAAGAAGTTCAGCTTCGAAAGGCAATTCATAGATCATCCAGCCTCCTTTACAGGTGTATTCGCCCAAGCCGAAACCGTGATAAATGCATATAAAGGTAGTGGATACAAAAAAAGAGAAGAGGGAGGTAAGCCGTATGTACGCATACAGACATCCTTATCGAATGCAGGACCAGAGGTGGGGCTTTGGATTACCATTTTTAGGTGGTTTGGCTGGTGGATTATTGGGTGGCGCTTTATTTTACCCGCGGCCGTTTTATGGTGGTTTTGGATACCCAGGATATCCGATGTACCCGTGCTGTGGACCTGGATTTTGGTACTAAAAAATAACCGAAAGGGAGCAAGCCGCCTGGCCTGCTCCCTTTTTATATAGGATTGATTTTCCTTTGCGAAGCCCAGCTCCAGCCCCCTAGCCCCTCGAGACACTTTCGTCGTGACCCAGCGCTTGTCGGGACTGACAAAGTAACTGCGCTTTTCTTATTAACCGATTTGCGCTTTTTTAACCCGGTGCTTGTCCATGAATTCTAGCGATAGTTCATTGAAATCATCGGCCTTTTCAATATTGCAGACATGTCCGCATTGTTCAAGGATGACTAGTTCCGAGCTTTTATCACTGCGAAGGTCCTCGGTTAATTCGTGGACAAACATATGGTCCTCGGCGCCAGATATATAGAGTTTCGGGACATCCACACTGTTTTCCTGGACCTTGCTGTAGGTGGCTCTGACATCACCGGCAAGTGGATACCATGCGAGGAAGTTCTTCCGCTTCATCTTGTAGGCCTCCTGGATGAAAAACCGCCGCGATTCCTTGTGGTTGTCCTTCGGCATCAGGATTAAGGCCAGAATGCGGTACAGCCACATAAAAGGGATGAAGCCCTTTATAAGTCCTGCCAATTTGATCAGTGATTTTGCAAACAGGTTAAGCCTGGTGATGGCCCCGCCAAGAACGGCGGACCTGACTCGCTCAGGACGTGTCTGCAGCAGATGGTGGACGATGATCGATCCCAATGAAATCCCGACAAAATGCGCCTTGCGAATCGAAAGATGGTCCAGGGTGTGCAGGATCTCCCGGACAATCACATCAAAAGAAAGCCTTTCATTATACGAATCAATGTCCGGTGATTTTCCATGGCCAGGCATATGGATCGCAACTATATGGTATTTTTTCAGGAAAGGTTTTAGCTGCTTGTAAAAAATGTTCGAGTTCCCGCCAATCCCGTGCAGCAGCACAATGTACTCCGAGCCGCGGCCCTTATATAACTTGTAATCCAGCATCCGATTCTCCTTAGTCGTCCTAGTTGTGTTCCTTCATGATACCCTTGATAGCGCTGTCAGTAAACGATTAAGGCAAAAATAATGGCAGGTACCATCTGGAAAGGATGATACCTGCCGTAAACGATTATTTCTTCTTGCCTTTTTGGTCTACTTTGATGACGACTGTTGTCAATGGATCAAGCGTCAACTTGTCTTTTGAGAGCTTGAATCCGGACTTTTTGGATACCGGGGTTTTACCGGCTTCGTCATTATCGACGAGGACCTTTCCTTTTGAGAAGTCAAGATCGCCTAGTGTCAATGTGCGTGCGTTAGTGTCAGCGTTAACGAATACGTAGTACGTTCCAGTGTTATCTGTAGACTCATTTTCGTATGCGATGACTAGGTCTGTCTCTTTGATCTCAGGCAAATCAAGCAATCTAACATTCTGGTCAACGAGATCCTTCTCGCCGAGGCGGAAAGCGTTCGTTGATTTTCTAAGCTCGATCAGTCCTTTCGTATAGGCTTGTGTTGTCGTGTTGACTGAGTATTCCTTTTTGTTTGTTGCCTTTTGCCAGTCAAACATATTGATGGCATCGGATGAATCATATGAATCGTGGATGAAATAGCCAAATGGATTTCCTTGTTCATCCGTCAATTCGTGATACTTCTGCTCAGGGACACCTTCACCTTTCCATTGCTTCGTTCTGCCATACTCCTGGCCTGCGTGCAGGAAAGCTGTTCCTTGTGACGTTAGAATCAAGGAGTTCCCAATTCGAATTCGTTTGTGAATTTCCAGCTCGTTTGCAGGTACAGCAGGATCCTTCTTGATCGATTGGGCAATGACATCGTGAAGCGGAAGGTTGTCATGCGCCGCAATGTACTGAACCATATCGCCTGGATCATCATCAGCTGTATTGCCTGGCTGTGCTTTGATATTGTTGAATATTGTTTTGATATCACGAGCTCCGCCTGTGATGAAACGTGGCTCACCTTCAGAACCGAAGCCTGATTTCAGCTCGTTACGGATTTCATCAGAGAAAACGCCGACATTATCCGTTTTATCCATCCAATCCTGATCTGCGCCCATGCCAGCTAAATCCGGCTCAGCAATGTGGCCTGCGAATGTTCTCCAGCCTTCGCCGATGAACAATGCATCAGGATTTACAGATGCAGCAGCATCGTAAGCGTTCTGGATGGAAGGATAGGTCGCATCACCCATCATGTCAAAACGCATGCCATCAATCTTGTACTCTTCAAACCAGTATTTCACTGAATCTACCATCAGCTTTTCAGCCATCTTGTGGCTTGTAGCCAGGTTGTTTCCGAAGCCGCCTAGGAAATTTCCTTGTGCGTCCTGGAACGCGTAGTAGTTAGGGACAATGTCATTCAGCTGGCTGGCTTTTGCCATATGAGTGTAGACCACGTCGAGAACGACACCCATTCCAGCATCATGGATTGCATCAATCATCTGTTTCAATTCTTTCACTCGCAATTCAGGGTCAGCTGCATCCTCTGAATAGGCGCCATCCGGAGAGAAATAACTGTGCGGGTCATAGCCCCAGTTGTACTCATTTCCGCCGGCAGAGTAATTTAGTTCCCTTTGACCCATCTTCGTTTCATCGCCATAATACCAAGCCATGACAGGAAGCAATTGGACATGTGTCACACCAAGTTTTTTTAGATAATCAAGCTTGTCTGTGAAGGCTTTATAAGAGCCCCACCTTGCATCTAAATCACCTTGAATCGAAGGATCAGATGTGAAGTCACGTACGTGCACTTCATAGATTACAGCATCTTCTCGCTTTTCATAGCCTTTGATTTTGGCATGATCAAAATCTTCAGGATCTGTGCTGCTCAGGTCAACAATAGCTGCCTTACCGACAGTATCCCCATCCGGGCCAGCTTCACCTTTTGTATTCACCGTGAATGCTGCCATCGATTTCGCGTAAGGATCAAGGACCTTATTTGTGACTCCGTTATTTGTCACTTCATACTGGTAAAAATAACCCCTAAGATCTTTTATCTTGAGGTCTTTAGGAGCTACTGTCACTGACCAGACACCTTTTTCGCCTTTTGTCAGTTCAATGCTGCCAATCTGCTCAGCTGCGTTGTCTTTATTGAAGAAGTTTGCGACTACCTTGCTTGCTTTTGGTGCCCATAGCTTCAAAGTTGCTCTGCCGTCTTTATAGGCAGCACCAAGATCATTGCCTTCATAAGCAAACATTTCGTCAAGCATTCTCCAGCTTGTAGAAGCCTTTACTGTTCTGCCTGAATACGTGACAGAAAGAGGAAGCTTTTCTAAATCGAAAGCTGCTTTAACTGTAACGGATTTGCCTTTGATTTCAACACTTTCAATTGAAACTGCTGCACCGCTGGCATCCTTGATTTCCAGTTTTGACTTCAGATCTTCGGCCGTCAATCCATCTGTCATCGTGAAGCCTAATAGAATCGTATCTTCAGAGATGACTTCAGCGGATGTAAGGCCTGTTGCCTGCTCCCAGTATGGAGATACATAGACATTGTCATCGCCTTGTTTTACCCATAAGTGGTTGTATCTGTCGAGAAGGTTGAAGGATTTGTCTCCGCCGTCCTTGTCGCCAGTTGCCTTGTTTAGGGTAATCATGCCAATTTTCTTAGCATTGTCTTTCAGCTTGATATCGACATACGCACCATAGCGGTCAGTTCCAGTGAAGGAAGCTGCGCCTGTTGGCCAGCCATCAGATGGTGCCACGACATCTTCCCAGTTCCATAAACCCCAGTTTTCATAATCAGCATTGTCACGTACATAGTGAACGCGGACGGTGTTTTCTGGCAGGTTGACTGGTTCATATGTGTATACCTTGTCATCGCCTTGCTTGATGAAAATTTCATTCATTTCAGGTGAATTGATTGTAAAGCTTTTGTCTCCGCCGTCTTTACCAGCATCACCTTTCGTTACATCCATCACGAGGAAGCCGATGTTCTTCGCGCCATCTTTTAGCTCCACGTCGATATAGGCGCCATAGCTGTCTGTTTTCTCAAACATGGTAGCTCCAGTCGGCCAGTTGGCAGAAGGGGAGGCTACATCGTTCCACAGCCATGCTCCATAGTTTGCATAGTTGTTGTCGTCACGCTTGTAGTGGATGCGGATGTGGTTGGATGGGATTGGTTCAACTGTGTTGCCATCACCATTGTCTTCTCCGTCGCCATTGCCATCTCCAGGAGTAATTGAACCATTTTCAACTGTGAGTAAAACAGTACCGCCATCTGCTTTAGATGGGATTGGCAGTGTTACTTTTCCACCTGTCGCAGTGTATGCCTTACCTGAATAGTGGTCTGTCACAACAGCGTCTGCTGAATCCACGGTCAATGTTACTTCTTTTGCTGCATCAGCAATATTCAATCCGATATAGGCTGCCTCATCACCATGCTTACGTGCAAAAAGGAGGTATTGATCGCTGTCTGAACCAGCAATTGTCGTACGTTCACCTTTTGCGAATACTTCAGAATGGTCGCCCCTGAAGTTCAAGATCTTCTTGTAGTGCTCGACGACATCATTGCCTTCCACCTGATCCCAGGCAAAGTCATAACGATTATCATATTCTGGATAGTTATTTTCACCACTCTGTCCAAGTTCTTCACCATAGTAAATGACCGGCTGGCCTTTAGCTGTTGCCTGCAGGGAAGCAGCAACCTTTAGTTTGCCTTCATCATTACCAGCATCAAAGAGGAATCCATTTTCATCATGGCTTCCCAGGAACTGGCCGAGTGTTGCAGTGTTATCAATTTTCGCGTTACGAGTGATTAACGCATCATTAGCAGCATTCAGGTTTCCGTTTACAAAAGAATGCGCAATATCGTTAAAGTCAAAATCAAGCAGGGAATCCATCATGCCTGATTCCAGGTAGCCATAATCATCGTTGGCGCTTGCACCCCAGGCTTCGCCAATCATCTTGTGCTTTGGCATTTTTTCAGTGATTGCATTCTTGAATGCCATCCATGTGGCATCTTCAACGTGTTTTACAGTGTCCACGCGGAAGTAGTCAATTGTGTTGCCTTTTGCTGTTTTCGCTTTTTCAATCCAGTCTGTCTGCCAGTCGATGATTTGCTGACGGACTGCAGGGTCTTCTGTTTTGAAGTCCGGAAGTCCGGAAAGTTCACCGCGTACTTCGTCTGATCCCACTTCTTCACTAGTACCCTGGCGAAGAAGATTGCTGAAATTGCTGCGTTCTTCATCGGTAGGATATCCGGCCGGCTTGTTTTCCACAGAACCATCAATATCTTTCAAACCATAACCAGAGTGGTTCAATACCACATCGACCATGATTTTAATCCCGCGTTCATGGGCAGAATCAATCAGGTTATGGAAATCTTCCATCGTACCGAAGTGAGGGTTTAACTCTCCAAAATTGCTTGCCCAATATCCGTGATATCCATAATAAGAAGGATCACCATCTTTGTAGCGGACATTGTGCTTAACGTTCTCAACAATCGGACTTATCCAGATTGTATTGACGCCAAGTTCATCGAGATAATCCAGCTTTTCGGTGATTCCTTTAAAATCGCCGCCTTGATAGGTTCCGCGATCAGTAGTGTCATAGTTTAACCCATAAGGATCATTATTTGAGGAATCTCCATCAAAGAATCTATCAGTCAGCATGAAGTAAATGATCGACTCGTCCCAGTCGAAATCATTTTCGCCGACAGATTGCCTTGTTTTTACCGTTACATTTGCAGTACCTGTATGCGGGTTGCCAAATGAATCGGTCACCGTTACAGGAATCGTCTTCGCACCAGCTGTTATGTTGTCATCGACTGCAATCGTTACTTCCATTAATGAAGGATCGATTGCAAGAGTCTTTGATCCGCCAAGTTCAGAAGCATCAGCCGTGATTTTACTGATCTCAACTCCATCTGTGATGCCCTCTACGTCAACTTTCAGCACAGCATTCTGGCTGTAATCAATTTCCGCTGGGTTGACAGAACCTGAAACAGTCAGGTCAGCGTTCGCATATGTGATTTCCGAAGATGGATTGTAAGGGTCGGTAACTTCGTTAGTGACGCCATCCTTTGTAACCAAATATGTGTATCCATGCGTTCCGGTTGGAATATTTTCATATGATACTGCAAATCTTTCATTCTCAGATTCATACGTCATTGGTAAAGTCTTGCCATCAATCTTCAAATCTACTTTTTCAATCGTGCCCATCTGATCAGTTGCAAATAGCTCTTTGTCGCGGTAAAAGAAAGTTGCATTTCCATCCGCAATCACAGGAGCGGATCCATCAGGCACAATGCGGATTTGCTCTACGCCGCTTGTAACGAACACTTTAGTAATCGAATCATTTTTGCTAACCTTGATAAAACGGTCTCCAAATTCCTTTTGTGCAGTATTCCAATCATAAGTACTGCGAAGCACGAAGCCCATTTCGGCAGTATTAGCGCCAACGGGGATATCCGCGACCGCTTTGCTGCCTTCCTTAGTTGCAAAATCAACCTGGCCATCCTGCACACCAGTATTCCAAGTCCAAATATTCCACTCACCAAAATTTTGATCTTCACGTACATAGGTAAAGCGGACTTTGCGATCGGTTGTTTCCGATGTTGTGGCAGTTCCTTCTGCGTTAGCCTGCTGTGCAGGCACAAAAGGAATCAACAAGCTCAACAGCATGATCGCTGTCATGAAAATTGAGAAACTGCGTTTGGTGCTTCTTCTCATCTGAATCCATTCCTCCCTAGATTGATTGATGCTGCTAAAATCGGTATTTCAACGTCCTCCTTTCAGGAA
Source organism: Chryseobacterium sp. ISL-80 (assembly GCA_018613055.1). Lineage (GTDB taxonomy): Bacteria > Bacillota > Bacilli > Bacillales > Cytobacillaceae > Mesobacillus. The sequence continues at coordinate 91,008 of JAGGQZ010000005.1, forward strand.
TGCGCAATTTATGAAACCGTTTGCACAACCGGGTAAAAAATTTTAACTCCCTGAAAAATGCAAGCGTTTGCAATAATCTATCTTTTCCATTTTACAATAGAATTGCCTAACCAGCAATGGAAGGCCAACGTTCATCTGGCAAGCAAATAGTTCCAAAATCCTGCATGAATCGAGAGTTTTATAGGGAATATGATTTGGTTCATCAACAAATGTCATTGATTCGTCAAAAACCAGCACAGATTTTGTCGTCCAATATCTAATGAAATTAGAAAAATGAGTGAATAGAACTATATGATAACTGGAATTTGGATGGTATTTTCAAGTATTCTTAAGTAAATCTAGTATGAGAAAGAGGTATAGAGTGATGAATGACATAAATCTTCTTTTCCGGAAAAGGATTGGCTTGAATTCAAATGAACCCATAAAAATTAAAAATATTTCCCTTATCCTTGAGCTGACAGCATCTGCAATTCCGTTCGAAAACCTCTGCACGCTTTCAGGCAGCCTCGATGAATTGAATGAGGACAGCCTGGCGGATAAAATTCTCCACCGAAACGAAGGCGGACTTTGTTATGACCTTAACGGGATATTATATTTGTTTTTAAAAGAAAATGACCTTGATGTCCAACTGATCCGTGGGTCAGTATACGTTCCTGAACTTAAAGGCTTTAGTCCAACCGGCAGGACACACGCTGCGATTATTATGAACGATGGAGGCATGCGCTACTTAATCGATACAGGTTTTGGCGGTAATTTGCCGTTAAGGCCAGTTCCGCTTGATGGCTCAGAAATCATGACACCGACAGGGGAGTTCCGGGTAAAAAAAGCGCTAAGTGAATTTGGTGACTATTTTTTAGAAATGAAACTTAAGAATAAGGACACTGACTGGAGAACCGGATACGCTTTTGATTCCCGTGATCCGGTTGATAATGTAAGTGACTTATCCGAAATGAAAAAAATCATCACCGAACATCCACAGTCTCCCTTTAACAAGAAGCCACTGCTTACCAGGGTGAATGCTAACGGCAGTATGGTGTTAACAGAAACAAGTTTCACCCGCTGGAAGGATGGGCAGGTTGCGAAAGAAGAAATCGATGCGACCCAATTCAAGCAGCTTGCGAAGGAACATTATAATCTTGATGTAAAATGAAACCTTCTGATAGTGTAAACCGTTAATATAGTATCAAAAATGACAGGTGGATGGTTGAGGATGGATACACGGGATTATTTATTGCAGGAATTAAATGAAATCGAAAAGTGGGAGAAGGACCAGAAGGGTTTGTGGTTTTGGGAGAAGCTGACCAGGCTTCCGTTCAAGATGCTTGACCGTTTCACGCCAAAGTTCATCCAGGAGAAGGTCGGGCTCCTGCTTGATGAGATGGGGAGTTACATCCAAACTGGCGGCCAGTATTTGACCAGCGAAAAATCGATCTTTCATTACATTGAGAAAAAGACAGGCAGGAGAGTCAACAAGCTATCCGACCTTGAGACCGTACCAGTAGAGGAAATGAAAAAAGCCTCTCTGGCCCTTGGCGAGCAGCGGAAAAAGGCTGCAACGATCCAGGGAGCCAGCACAGGAATAGGCGGGATTTTCACCCTTGCGATCGATATTCCCGCCGTTCTGGCCCTGTCGCTAAAAACACTGCAGGACATTGCGATTATTCATGGGTTTGATCCAAATGACAAGAAGGAAAGGGTCTTTATCATAAAATGCCTGCAGTTCTCCTCCGCCGATGTGGTGGGGAAACAGGCAATCCTGAATGAACTGACCGATTTCAACAATGAAAACAAATCGCGTGAAGTTATTTCCCAACTGCAGGGCTGGCGTGAAGTGACCCTGACCTACACAGAATCGTTCGGCTGGAAAAAACTGCTCCAGATGGTCCCGGTGGCCGGAATTGTGTTTGGCGCCTTCGCCAATCGGTCGATGGTCAGCGACCTTGCCGAGACCGGGACGATGCTTTATCAGAAGCGGCGGATTTTGGAGAGACTTTCTGATTTAGAAAGCCATGAAATGGATTTATAAGGATAAATCTTGTAAATCATCTTAAGGTGAATACAAAAGAAACTTAATACGATTATTTATAAGGTGATTATAGTCAAGGCTCGGTTAATGTCCATTGTTTTTTTACACCTGTTGATTGTAGTGGAAGGCGTGTAGGCTCCTCCGAAAATGCTACGCATTCCCATCATCGTGCGTGGGCAGGTTCAAGGAAGCAAATTCAATGTCTTGCGGGAGCAGCTGGTCAGGTGAGACCCCGCAAGAGCAAAGCGCTGAGGAGGCTCAGCGCCGGCCCCGCGGAAAGCGAAGCACCTGGAACGAAAATCAACAGCCTTATTTAACAGAGCCATAGTTAAATATGCCATTAACAAAAACGCTCGGTGCTTTTTAGCTTTGAGTGTTTTTCTGTCCTATTTTCTGACAACTAAAGATTCATTCATTGTGTTCTTACTTTAAAACCGAATCTATTACTTATTTATGAAGAGTTCTTAATTGCTAATAAACTGGGAATTTGTTAAATTATCTAAAGGTTCCAATTTATGTAAGATGGGATAGGAGGCAGGGACTGGTATGTCACAAATTAGAATAAATCTTGAGGCTACAAGGAATTATTGTATTCATTTAACCATGATCCAATCAAGGATATGTAAAGGTTCTAATGGTATATCGTCCATTCAACCAAGTATTGATCATAGAATTTCAGCCCGGAATAACATACATGCCAGACTGGCTCAAGCTTCTCGAACCTATGAGCAAATCGGGCTTAAACTGGAAAGAATGGAAAGGTTTATTGAGCAATCTGTGGATACTTACAGTAATGCAGAAAATTACTTGAATCGATTAGCCTCTTCCAAAAAAACGGCAAATGTTGTAAAGGGTTCAGGATTTGCTTTTGCAGCCCCATCATCTGCTTCTATGAAAAATGCGCATAAATGGAAACATAAAGATACGGAAATGAAAGAGTCCTTCCTGGGGATGACTGATTTCGATGGTTTGGCACCATTTGATGGAACCAATCTGATCGGTACTTTGCTTGATGCAGGTGTTGCTTTCAACGTAGGGTATAAAGTGTTAAGAGGCTTTGAGATCATCAGGGATTCTAAAGGCAAGGTAAAAATGAAAGACGGACAGCCAATCCAAAGAAAGAAGGATCCCAAGGGAAGGAAGCGTGTGAAATATAAGATATATGATGAATCCTATATAAAGTCCCAGGCAAGCAGAGGCAATTACATAGATGCTGCAAGCTATTCGAAGAATTTTAGAGTTGCAGCAGGGGCAGCAGTGAAAGACAAGTTGGGATGGGTGAGTGTAGGTATTGATGTAGTTTCAGATACCAAGGAAAATCTTGCTAATAACGCTTCGAATAGTAAAATGGCGGGCGATATCATAGGGAATGTTGCAGTAGGTGCGGGAGCCATAGTTGTGGGCGGACTGGCAGTGGCGGCTTTGCCAGTAGGTGCAGGCGCCCTGACCATTGCAGCAGTCGGTCTCGGGGTATCTGTTGGGGTTACTTATGTTACAGAAGGAATCAAGTGGAATGTGGATCTGGATAAGGATGGCGAAGACGACAGTATAAAAGATACCGTTAAGACAGGTCTTGGCAAGGGAATCGATACAGTAGCAGGATGGTTCAAGTAGTCTATTCTTAAGGAGAACGTCTATGCACAATGATAGTGTGAAGTTGAAAGTGGATCTTAAGGAAGCGTATATATTATTTAAACTGATGGGGATTAATTCGTTTATAGGCTATACAAACCCATTTATATCCACAAGTCCTGGTGATTTGAAAAATGAACTGATTAGAGCGAAAAATAACTTGCTTCTTGAGGGCATCCTGATCGAAAGAGAGGGCAGGATAGGAATTGAACCCTTAGCATTTTCGATCCTGCAGGCTTGTAAACTGAGCCAAAATATTTCATGGCTGCATCTAGAGAAAAAGGGTGAAGTACGAGATTCCTATTTTTATATTTCGTCCAGGCAAGTCATAGAAGTTGTCGAGGAAATGCACAAGGGTTCAGCTGCTATTGAGTTTGCATTAACCGGGGACCACGAAGATTTTTTCTGTGAAATCGAACAGGCTTTGAATGTTCCTCTTGTGGAGAAAGCTGATCATTTTAATGGTAAAATGAACCAAGGAACCTATATACATCTATTGGATTCGTACGATAAAATTTCATTTGAGGAGCTAGTTTCTTATATTGATACTCACGAAAAGTTATCAGAAAAGGTAACGGTAAATTTTTTAGAATCCTTAATTAATAGTTCTGCCATCGGGCAGCTTGTATTTATCAATAGAGACTTGGGTGTGCTTGATGGCGTTAGATTTGTATTAAGTAAGAACCATAATTGGGTGTTGAATGTAAATAGAGAGAATAATCAAGAGTTATTAATACAAAGCGTCCTGGGAAATGATCTTATGAAAAAAGTGTACGAAACATACATTGAATCATTTGCCAAAACGAAGAGAATCGTAGATTGAAGGGGGGAAGGGATTTGGAATATTCGAAGAAAAGACTATTGCCAACTGGATCTGTTGTTATTTTGAAGGAAGGCAGTAAGAGGTTGCTGATTTATGGCAGAAAGCAAATCCTGATGAATGAAAATGAACCCAAGATGTATGATTATCTAGCTTGTTATTATCCAGAAGGGTATATCAATCCAGATCATACCTTTGTTTTTAACCATGAGGATATTGAAAGTACTGTTTTTATAGGATATGTGGACAAAGAAGAAGATGCGTTTGCTGAATACTTAGCAACTGTATAAATTCAGTGGGAGTAGGGATTGAATATGAAGAAAAAGCAGAGGAATCTCGAAAAGGATTTTCAATTCGCCAAATATTATTATCTGTTCTTTCGTATTTTGGGATTGATCGTATCTGGGTACCTGGTGGTTGAATCCGTGCTTCAGATTTTCGAGAGTGTGGAGAAGGAGAGGACGTTTGGAGTCGTGATCTTTGCGGGCTTATCCATATTCTTTTTATATTTAGCTTTTTCGATGGGCAAGCAGGGATATCAAGCCTTCAAGGCTAAGAGAGTGCAGGACCTTCCGTGATAAAGTATGTAGAGCCTGAATCTTCAGGCTCTATTTTTTGGGAGTGATAGCTTAATCTTTTGCAGGAATTGATATGACAGATACGACAAAACAAAAACAAGAGACGCATCCACCAGGTTCTGCAGTAAGTTATGCGTGCTCGGTTCCAAGCCGATTTTTTCAAAGAGGAGATCGACCATATCAATGAAAAAAACATGAATGGCATATATTCCGAGCGAGTTTGCGCCGACTTTGGTGATGGATAGGCCCTTGCCGAGATTGGGATTGCTTAATGCGTACAGGAACAGAAATATGGTAAGGAATATTGTTGAAAAGAAGTACTCTCCATGTTTGGCATCCAACCCCTTCTGAAGCCAGAACCCCTCTAGAACTTGCAGAAGGGTAAAGAGGCAAAACAAGTAGAAATAGACCCTTCCGTTATATTTTTGCCAGGTTCGAACGGTGGCAAGCCAGAATCCCAAAACGGTATAGAACAGGCTGACATATAGAGCGGCGCGGGTTGTGCTCACTGGCAGTTCATCGAATATGGAATAAGACTGTCCAAAAAGGCCAAGGAGATTGAAGCAAAGTGCGATCACTAAAAGTAGCCTGACTCTTTTCAGTCTGTAAAACAAATATAAAATAGCGGTGCTCCACACCAGAGAGATCACGAACCACAGCTGATAGCCGCTTGTCCCTTGACCGTAATAGAGGAGATTGAGTGCCGTCATATTTTCCATATACTTCGAAAGTTCTACCGAAGGATTTTCATTGGTCAGCATGATTCTCGCTACATCATAGACGAAATAGAAAATCAGCCAGCTAACATAAATCTTTAGGATCTTTATGACATATTTTTTGAAGTAAGCAAAGGACTGCGGATTGCTGCTCACCTTAAGACTGAACAGATAGCCTGAAGCAGCGAAGAAAAACGGAACGGCAAACCTTGATAGATTATCAAGGATAAAATAGCCGGGCTGATCATTGCCCGGGAAGGTATGGATGATGACGACTGCCAGGATGGCATAAAATTTAATGAAGTCGATTGCGTAATTGCGCTGCATTGGTTGCCTCTTCATATCAGGATTTAATACGCCTAGTATTTCCACGATCATCAACCTTATGAATATAAGGCAATTTGACTTGGGATAATAGAGGGCAAAAAGGAGGAAAGCACTTGAATCCTGACAAGAGGCAACAAGACAAGAATGTAGTTGAACAGCAGCAGGAAAACGAAAAGAACGAACACTCTGCTAATCAAACAGACGGCTTCCGCTACGATTACGATGACTCTTCAGACGTGAAATGAAAAAGGGGAAAACCTGCACAAAAGGTTTTCCCTCTTTTTTTATACCGTTTTCACAAGCAACTCTTTTCGTTTCTTCCCACGAATTACAAACAACCCGCCATACAACAGCGATGTTCCCGCCATTAAAATGATCCCAATATACACACTCATCATGCTCGGCACCAAAAAGGCACCCATGATAATCGTCGAACGTGCGATTAAATCTGCGCCGCTGAAGCTGATGCCTGAAAACGCTGAATAGGATCCGCGTTTGTCTTCTGGCATCATATTGGCCTTTTCAGCATTGGCGATTGGCGAGTAAATCAGCTCACCGATGGTTGCGACCAGGTTGAACAAAAGCAAAGCGTACCAGACATTTGCAGAGGTGATCACGGTGTACCCAATGCTGTAAAGGAGTAGCCCTGCTAGCAGCATCTTTTTCTTATCGAACTTGTCGGTGATTTTTGTGATGATAAACGTCAGCATCACAACCAGGAGCATGTTCTGGATATTGAGGATACTGAGCATCCTTACGCCAGAGATTTCAAAGTCCCCGACAAACAGCGGGCGGAATTCATCAGCCAGCCTGACGCCAATATAGCTGTTGAGCGAGAATTCCGCAGCGTAAATGCACATACTTCCGACAATCGCCAAGACGAATGGTTTATCCTGCAATGCTACCTTGTAGTTAGCAATCAGGTCGATAAAGATATTTTTGTGTTTTTGCGCCAACTGTGGAACAGATGTGTCCTGGAGCCAGATTGCATAGGCGATTGGCAAACCTGCAGAGGCAGCTGTCAATGCCGTAAACAAAGCCAGCTGGTGATGGGCATAAAACAATCCGCCGAGGGCAGCACCGATTGCCAGAGACAAGTTCGTGAACCAGTAATCGAGCGCGTAAATTGCCTTACGGTTTTCGGCTGTCGTTGAATCGATGATAATCGCCTGCATCGAAGGACGTCCCAAACTGCTGAACAGCATGAAAAACATATATCCGCCAGCGAAGACTGTGATCCATTTTTGATCAGGCAGCAAGCTGACTGTCATTGCTCCAAAAGTGACAGCGCTGATTGCAGACGTAAGCAACAAAATCGTTTTACGGTGAAACCGGTCTGATATATATCCGCCAACAAGATTTCCTATGAAGGCAATGAACACATTGATCCCGAGAAAAACCCCGGCCCAGACAGCACCTTTATGCTGCGCGAAAAATAAAGCCATGAACGGCATGACGGCGCTTGAAATCGCCCGGTTAAAAAATGACGTAATTAAGCGGACTTTCAGGTTTTGAGGATATTCCTTCCATTTCATATTGCCAGCCTCCTTCTATAATCTGTATATTAAAGGAGACGGATAGAACTAAAAATCCCCTTTTTGAATAAAAATGTCCACTTTTAAGGAGAACATATGGATCGCTATTTACTATTGTTATGGAATCAGGTCAAATCAGGGACCGTAAAAGTAGAGGAGCTTGCTGAAGTATTGATGCTCAGTACAAAGCAGACACGCCGAAAGCTGCAGCAATGGCAGGAGGAAGGCTGGCTCACGTTCCAGTCCGGGAGGGGAAGGGGAAATACCTCGTCTATGGAGTGGAATTGTCAAGTTGAGCAGGAATATGAAGATCTATTTTTCAGGAGCCTTGAAAAAGAACCAATCGAGTCTGTAAGCAAATTACTGCTGCTGGATTGGACGGTGGAAACGAAGCAGCGGCTGATGACTGCTTTCCAGGCAAAGCTGGGCTTCAACCAGGAAGGCCAGGACAGCTTGATCATCCCAAGATTTTATCCTTTCGTCACCTTTCATCCTTTAAAATTGGCGGATGCCCACAGCGCAAATATCATCGCCAATCTCTATAATAGGCTCGTCACCTTGAATGCCGACGATTCGGTTGACCCGGAACTGGCTCACAGCTGGGAATATACAGATACCCAGCTCTTGGTGTATTTGCGGAAGGATGTTGCCTTCCATGATGGCTCGATATTAAAAGCGGAGGATGCCGTCCGTTGTTTGCAGCAAATGAAAGAGGATGAGAATTTTGCGGATCTATGGGAACCCATCACGGCAATCACGACTCCATCTCCACTGGTGGTAAAGCTTGAGTTTCCTGGCGGCTGCTCCTATGTACTCCAGCTCTTGGGTCTCTTGACGGCAAGCATCTTTAAAGAAGTGAATGGAAAGCTGCTGGGGACAGGAGGATTTTATCTGGCAGAGGAATCTGCAGAGAAAACAGCTCTTAGCGCGTTCAAACAATACTACGGGTATCGGCCGCTGCTTGATCGTGTGGAATTCATCCAGGTACCTAGAGAATTTCAGGTGGTCTATCATGCGGGCCATGAATCCAAACAAATCGATACCTTCAAGGTGGAAAGCGATTCAGGATTTGGCATTGTGGTCATGAATCCATATCGCAAATCGGACATGGCCCGTAAAGAAGTCCGTGACTACATCCACATGGTCATCGACAGGCACCGCCAGGAGCTTCCGGATGTTGATGGAAGGATCACCGGAAACAATGAAGGCTGCCTGATTGGCTTATCCAGGCCTTACACCATGCCTGATCTGCCAAAACCGTCCTTAACAGCGCCGCTTAGGATGATCTATGTGAACTACACGACAAACACGTCCTTATGGCTAAAAGAAAAACTGGAAGCAGCCGGGCTTGATGTCGAAATGGAGGAAGTATCCTTCCAGGATGCTCTGTATAATCCTAAGGTGAAAATGGGAGCGGACTTATTTATCCACGGAGAAATTTTCGAAATGAACCAAAGTTTCTCCTACTTCTTTTTCTTGAAAAACAGATTCTCACCGCTTCACTACCTGATTGAAAGAAGTGATTTTTTTCAGCAGAAGGTTCAAGACTATACAACGACGCCATTTGAGCAATGGAGCAGTCTGCATTTGCAAATCGAACAATATATGAAAGACGAATCCCTGTGTGTTCCCCTGTATTACACAAAACGGCAAATCCCGTTTTCTATCAATCTGATGAATGTGGAGATTAAGCATTTTGGATACGTTGATTTGACGAAGCTCTGGACTAAGTCTGTATGACGGTGCCTGTCCCGGTTTGTTAAAAATGAAGGATTTGGCCGATATGGTGAAGAATACTATTAATAAATTTCAATTCCAAAGGAGTCCCTATGTCTAAAAAAGATTTGTTCATAGCATCCTTGCTTGGCGGTGCGATTGGAGATGCTCTTGGTTATACGGTTGAGTTCATGAAGCTTGATGAAATTAAAGCGAGATTCGGCGAGGAAGGTATAACCGATTTAGAGCTGGATCGTTTCAAGGGGAAAGCTTTGTTTTCCGATGATACCCAGATGACTCTGTTCACGGCTGATGGCCTGATCTGGGCATATGACCGCATGAGCGAACGGGGGATTGGGAGCTTTGCAGGAAGCGGAACCTATCAATCTTATCTCCGCTGGCTTTATACCCAGACAAGAAGCCTGCCGGATGAGCATTATGACTGGCTGCTTGATCCCCAGCCACATGAGGCGGGCAGCAGCATTCTACAATATAAAGAATTGTACTCAGCGAGAGCCCCGGGCAACACATGCCTGTCGGCGCTTGAAAGCAATAAAATGGGAACGATCGAAAAGCCGATCAACAATAGCAAAGGCTGTGGCGGGGTCATGCGGGTGGCGCCGGTCGGCTTATTTTTACATAAAGACTCGGAGCAAGCTTTCAGAGTGGCTGCGGAAATCGCCGCGATTACCCATGGACATCCATCAGGGTACCTGGCAGCTGGATCACTCGCTGTGATCATTGCAGAACTGCTCAATGGTAAAAGCATATCCGAAAGCACCGAGTCGGCCATTGCTATTTTGAAAAGCTACCCACATCATATAGAAACATTGAATTCGATAGAGGCTGCGGTTGGACTATCCCGCAGTGACGTGAATCCTGAAAAGGCGATATCTCAGCTTGGCGAAGGCTGGGTTGCCGAGGAAGCACTTGCGATTGCATTGTACTGCGCATTGAAAGAAACCGATTTTCGGAAGGCCTTGATCCTGTCAGTGAACCATGATGGCGATAGTGACTCGACCGGTTCGATCTGTGGGAACATCCTTGGTGCCTGCTACGGTCTTAAGGCTTTGCCAGAAGATTGGGTGAATCAAGTCGAGCTAAAAGAATTGATTGTCGATATGGCTGGCAGATTATATGATAGATATGAAACGGTATAGGTTAAGGGAGAATCCTGATGAATCCTGGGATTCTCTTTGTTTTTAACCTGGAAAGACAGGAGAGCTATATGGAGTGGGAAAAACATATTATCAGCTGCATGGTGAGCGCGCTGTTTGCATCTTTAATTTTGGTAATCGCTCCATTTTACAATGTCTGGCGTTTTCCGGAGGTGAGGCTGTCATGGCTGACTCTATGGAACAGGCGATAAAGAATGCAAGAGTCTCATTAGAATTGTCAGGATTTAAGGTGGAGGAATACCACACAGAACTGGTCAGGAAAGTTTTAACTGGCGAAATGACAAATGAAGAATTCCTAATAGAAGTTAAGCGCTTGGCGCAGGCAAAGGGCGGTGATCCAAAATGATGATAGAACCGACTGGCAAGGATTTGCTTGATTCTATCCAAAGGTTCGTTCTAGAGGCGGAAGACCCGGAGATCAAACAAGAATTATGGGAGATTTCAGACGTACTGGAGAATGGTTCTATTACTCTTGATACCGCGTTGTTCTGGGATCATGTTGAAGCAAGGAAGCTCCTTCGGAAGGCGTTCTCAGAGGCAGGTTTTCTTCAAATTACCAGTGGAAGTTGAATTTCAAAACTAGAGGAGAACCCTTTATGAAGCCATCAAACAAATCAGTTGAATTAGTCGAATTGAATGTAATGGATGCGAGAGGCTTGATTGAGCTGTCAGCATCAGTCGGCTGGGATTATGACGAGGAGGAAGTTGCCACACTATTATCCTCATCCTATAAAATATATGGCCACAAGAATAGTGAAGGCGAGGTTGTCTCCAGTGCAGCGATCATTCACTATGACCGTCTGCTCGCTTCAATTGGTATGGTGATTGTTCATAGCGATTATCGAGGGCTCGGTCTGGGAAAAGAGGTTATGCAAAAATGTATAGAGAGCAGTCGTGATCGCTCTATCCTGTTAATTGCTACGCTTGATGGCCAACCCTTATACGAGAAATTGGGTTTCACAGTAGTCGACTCGGTCCATAAATATCTTTGCGACAAATATAATCCAACCAATCTGGAAAATATAAGCGAGATTTCAATACAAGCTTTTAAGGATAAGGAATTGGAAGATATTCTTAAGCTGGATGGAGCTGCTTTCGGGGAGAAAAGAAGCATCTTTCTTCGCAATAGGATTCAACAGTCAAATCAATGTATCGTTGTGAAGGATGAGAATTCAAGAATTATAGGATTTGGCCTTTCTGTATTAGGCTCTGTTAATCTGACTTTGGGCCCGGTTGTTGCACCGGATCATAGAATTGCAGAATTAATCATCGACCGCCTTGCTTCCAATCATCAAGGGAAATTAAGGGCAGACGTACCTTCAGGCCAGGAGAAGCTGATGGCTTTCCTGGAACAAAGCGGATTTGTAAAAGTCAGCAACCCTCCAGTTATGGCAATCCATACGATGGAAATGCCAGACAGAAACCATACACTATTCACTATCGCATCACAGGCGTATGGGTGATCATTGTGTAAACGCGCCGCCGCATCATGCGGCGTTTTTTTGATGCCCTATTTTTGTGAAAAAAAAGATAGTAAATCACCTTCCCGCGTTGTAAAATAAATTGAAAAATTGAATAGAGTGATAGATTCGGTTTTGTCATCCATTTTGAATTACAGGAGGAAACAAGGGACATAAAGAATGAATGATGCTTTCGTTTATATATCAATCTAATTTTTGGAAAAATCTATGATTAAGAGGTTGATGAAAGTTGAGAATGGATGCTGTTGATTTAACTGTAAAAGAACCTACGATTTTTAATCACATCGGAAACAAAATCAAAACCGACGATCGTGAAATCAACATAATTGCAAGAATGGAAGAACCGCTAATCGTCATTTTGGGAAATGTCCTAAGCGACGAAGAATGCGATGAACTGATGAAGCTCTCGATGGACAAGCTGCAACGCTCAAAAATCGGCAACACCCGTGAAGTCGATGAACTCAGGACGAGCAGCAGTACGTTTATCGAAGCTGAAAATGAAGTAGTCGCGAGAGTGGAAAAAAGAATCTCGCAAATCATGGGCATTCCCAATGAACACGGAGAAGGACTGCAAATCCTGAACTATAAAATCGGTCAGGAGTACAAAGCACATTTTGACTTTTTCTCGTCAAAGGTCAGCAACCCAAGAATCAGCACACTCGTCATGTACCTGAATGATGTCGAGCAGGGCGGAGAAACCTATTTTCCGAAACTCAATTTCGCTGTCTCCCCGCAAAAAGGCATGGCCGTGTATTTCGAATATTTCTATGACAATCAAGACTTGAACGACTTGACCCTTCACGGCGGAGCCCCAGTCGTCATCGGCGACAAATGGGCAGCGACGCAATGGATGAGAAGGAAGAGCGTGAAATAGAGAATGGAGGAGCATGGTGAACATGCTTCTTTTTTATACATTAAAAAAAGCCTGCAGAACCAGTCTGCAGGCTTCCTTACTCTTAATCCAAATCGAGCGAGGTATCCTTTTTAAATACTTTCAGCAAAATTAAATATACAATTCCGATTCCGAGCCAGATGAAGCCTAGCTGTTTGGAAAGAGGATCAAGTGAAATCCATACATAACCGATGATGAGGAAACCGATTAATGGCAGCACGAGATGTTTGAAATACTGTTTGCTCTTCTGCTTCTTGATGAAATAAATAACAACCGATGCATGAAGGAACAAGAAAGCCGATAATGCACCGAAGTTGACGACCGATGCCAATGCTCCAATCTGGGAAGCGAAGAATCCTGTCACAATCAACGAGATAACTGCTACTAGCAGAGTACTTACATAAGGAGTTTTAAACTTAGGGTGTACCTTTGCCAGCACCTTTGGAAGCTTGCGGTCACGCGCCATGCTGTACAGGATCCGTGAGATCGCGGCCTGGGCAACAAGTGCGTCGGCAATCCCCCAGGCTACTGCAGTGGCGATGATGGTCATCCATTTTAACCACGGTCCTCCTGCAATCTCGGCAATTTGATAGAATGCTACATCCGCATTTTCAAATGATGTATAGTCAGGCCAGATCAATGCGGCAACCCAGGTTTGGATGATGAACAAGACACCCACTACAAGCAAAGAGAAGATAATTGCGTTTCCAATTGCTTTGCTGCCGCCCTTCGATTCTTCGGCCAAAGTTGAGATGGCATCGAAGCCAAGAAAGCTTAGTACTGCGATTGAAACAGCCCCCATCACCACTCCTAAACTGAAATTATCCGAATCGTATAAAGGTTTCCAAGTGAATTCAGCACCGTTGACACCCTTCATGACGGCAAAAATTCCGACAGCTACGAAAATGACTAAAACAATCATCTCGGCAACAACGATAATCTTATTTGCCTTTGCTGTAAACTCAATTCCAAGTACGTTGACAACGGTGTTGATTGCGATGAAAATAACGAGCCAGACGATCAATGGAATACTTGGGACGATATCGTGCAAGGCTGCCGCACTTACTAAATAAAGAAGTGCAGGAACAAAGATGTAATCAAGCAAGATCAGCCAGCCAGCAATAAATCCGACTGAATCATTAATGCCGCGCTGGGCATAGGCATAAACCGAGCCTGCAATCGGAAAAGCTTCTGACATTCTCGCATAGCTTAGCGCTGTAAAAATCATTCCGACCATTCCAATGAGATAGGCCAGGGCCACCATACCGTTTGATCCCTGGGCTACTGCTCCGTAAATTCCGAACGGAGCGATCGGTACCATGAATACCAAACCATAAATCAATAAATCCCAGAACGTCAGGGATCTTTTTAACTCCTGTTTATATCCCATATTTGTCTGTTTTTGAGATGTTTGTAATTCAGCCACGGATTATACCACCTCTTTCTGGAACAATTTAATGTCGTAGGCTTCGAGGATAGACCTTGGCACAAAGAACCTGGCTGTTTTTAACGGGTCTACAATCTGGCTGATCTGGGCCTGGCCAGCTGCACTCATCAGCATGGTGAACTCAGCCAGTGACAAATCTGTCTGCGGCTGGAGCAAATCGATCATTTCTTCAACAGCTACATTGGCGGCCTCATCTAAAAGTTCTTTTGACACAAGAGTAGCTACCCCATCTTCATTTTCCAGTATAGGATAATTGATACTGTGTCCTTTGATGACTTCCAGTGTGACCTTAACTTTTGCGGGGATTTCAATGCCAGAGACACTGATTTCTCCATCTCCCATAGCTGCATGTAGATCTCCAAGAGCAAACAATGCGCCAGGCTGGAAAACAGGGAAGTATAGAGTGGCCCCTGTGGTAATCAGTTTTGTATCCATATTCCCGCCGTGGGCTCCAGGTGTTCCGTTGTTGACTGCGTCTCCTTCTGGAGCAACTCCAATTACACCAATCATTGGGTTCAGCGGCAGTGCGATTTTTTCATTGAAAATCGCTTTGTCATCCTTAACAGGGATGATTTTCACTTCGAATTTCTCCATTCGATGGCCCATAACACCTAGTTCTGGTCCCACGACCATGACGCCCTGATCTCCAAGCTGGATATCGTCAATGGTCACTTTTAAAATATCACCAGGCTGTGCTTCCTCGACATAAACCGGTCCAGTCGCAGGGTTGATTTGGTTCCAGTCAATTGCATTGAAGGTCGTTTCTTCTGATTGGATTTGATCCTGGAAGCAGTCGAATGTATCAATTTCGACCTGAGAACCAGACTTCACGGTGAGTGCAGGCTTATTGTTCTTGTCCATGGCATAAATATATGATTCGGTCGTTAACTGGGTTGTCATTGTAATCCCTCCTGAATTTTATTTTAATTTTTCTGAATACTTAAAATTCTAAACCTTTTTAAGAGGGATTGTTTGCAAAAATTCAATCTGTTTTTGCAAGATTTTAATTAAATTTGGACCCAATCATGTGCACAACAAAAGTAAGGGCAGCAGCAGTGGGAGCAACCAGCCATATCTCATTGATCATGATACTGATTGGGAATCCAGCCACACTCATCATTCCGGCCGTCAAAGAAAAGTGCCTCCGCGAGAAACGTTTTTTCACCAGTACATAAAAAAATGGGACAGCTGCTGAAGAAAAGAACGACACAAAATAGGGAAGCCATTCTGTAAAGGATGCTGAAAGCTGGATGCCAGCCATTCCAATGACAAACATCAGAATCATGCCAAATAAATAGGTCTGTTTCAGGGTGTGATAGGATGATCGCTGAGTTTGCCTCGCTGAACGGATCTGCAGATAGATGGTGAGCATGGAGTATAGAGAATGCCCTGTCCCCGCTGCGAGCATGGAGATGCCTGCATAGATGAAAATATGTGACATGATGCTGTTCGATTGGATGACCGACTCTATCAATTCTAAAGCCGTAAACGCATCAGTATGCGCCATCAAGTAGAGTGAAAAACCTGTAAAGGAAAGCAATAAGGCTGTCCATGAAAAAGATGAATATCTTAAAGCTGATATGCGGTGATTCGGCCTTATGGCTTTAACTGATTCCCAGAAGTAATAGCTGGTGAAAATTTGGCCAGACATTACGAGAAAAAACGTCAGGAAGTAAAGGATGTTTGTCTCAAAGCTTCCGTTGAATAGACCGTTGTAGGTTTTGACGATCTGCTGATAAACTACCCCGGTTCCCGTCTGTAAATAAAGGGTCAGGATAGTGAAAGAGATGACGAATAATATCCCAATCAGAAGCAAACTTCCGACCTTATTTACGCCGTCCCTGCCACCAAGACCAAACAAAACAAAACTAAAAGTCAGGAACAAGAATACGCCCAGGATGGCAGGTTGATGAAGGAAGTCCCTGAACAGCATGGCCATCAATGCCGTCTGGATCTGGATGCTCCCGATACTGGAAATACCGAAGATCAAAATTGTAATAACGTTTTCTTTACCGCCAGTAATTTGATCTGGGAGAATTTCAGCGGTTCTTTCCTCACTGTCAATCATATTTCTCAAAATAGAGTACAAGATCAATGGAGACACCATGAAAATAAAGAAGCTGGATGCCCCTCCTTTTAGGGTAAAGAAGAATGGGAAGAGGAAGGTAGCTCCAGTCATATATGGGATCACCAGAGAAAAGGTGCCGCCGCTCAACCCAACTTCCTTTTTATTCGTATATTCATAGACACTGCGCTGGCTTCCAATTTTATCTATGAAAAGAATGACAAGGGTAAAGGCAATAAATAAGAGTAAATACCAATCGACCATCAGTGATTCTCCTTGAATTGACTAGGAGTGATTCCTTCAATTTTCTTGAACAAGTTACTGAAATGGTGCTGACTCGAAAAGCCGACATGCTCAGCAATCTGGAACAGACTCCAATCAGGGTTGTCAATCATCAGCTGTTTGGCTTTCTGGATCCGGAAATGGTTGATATAGTCAGTGAATTTGACGCCGACTACTTCGGTGAACTTTTTGCTTAAGTAAGTAGGTGTAACATATACTTTCCTTGCCAGGTCGGACAGCTGCAGCTTTTGGTTGTACTCTTCATGGACAATTGACAGGACGTTGTTGATGAGGACGGATTTGGTTTGCGTGAACGCTTTTTTTTGCAAGAAATCTTCAATCATATTGAAAAGCTCTTTTTCAATGACCGGTTTTACAAGATAGTCCAGCACATTGAGACGGATTGCCTGCTTGGCATAGCTAAAATCCTGATAAGCTGTAATCAGTACAACTTCCGTATCGATATCATTTGTCCTCAAGTATTCACAAAAGTCGAGTCCGGAATCGCCTGGTAATTGGATATCAACAAAAGCGAGCGGAAACGAGTGGCTTTTAACCAGTTGTCTGGCTTCAACTGCATCTTCGGCAGTGTATATGGTCCAGTTTGGATATTGTTTTTTTACCAAATAGGAGAGCTGTTCAAGCTCCAATGGTTCATCATCGACAATTAATAGATTCATTGTGAGTCCCCCGGTGTATATGGCCAAATGGCTTTCACTTCAGTCCATTCTGGCTTTCGTTTCATTGAAACCTCAGTATGCAATTCAAATAGCAATTCCATTCGTTTTCGGATATTCTCCATCCCTGTTCCATCCCCTTCCGTTAGATACTGGCCTGCGTCAGTCTCACCATTGTCCATTACCTTCAAGACGACCCAGTTGCCTTCCCGTCGGAGGTCGATCTGGAGCCTCTTTTCTCCGCGTTTATTTTCAAGGCCATGTTTAAATGCATTTTCGACGAATGTCTGAAGGGTGTAGGGAGGAAGAAGTGTTTGGGCTGCATGTACATCGATAGTGATCTCAATTTCAAGTTTTTTGCCAAAACGCAGCTGTTGAATGGCCAAATAGTTTTTGGTATGTTCCAGTTCTTTTTCAAAAGGAACCAGGGACTCCTTGTCCTTGTTTTGATACCTTAGAAACAGTGAAAACTTTTCCATTGACTGAATGAGATCCTCATTCCTGTTCAGCCTGGCGAGGGACATCATCGCATTCAAACTGTTAAATAGGAAATGCGGACGGATTTGCTGACTCAGCTGCAAATATTCCATTTGATGAAGCTGTGTTTCCAACTGGATCTGCTTATTTTCCATTTGCAGATAATCAAATTCTTTTTCAAGCAGCTTGAGAATGCTGAGAATGACCAATGCGATGATTGGGATCAACAGACACAGGAAGATTATGATCGAGAAAAGAGCAGAAGCACTTATCATAACTGATTCAGTCCTTTAAGTGTTGCCTATTTTTTTATCTATCTTACTCCTTTTTGGTAATGTGGTACACCCTTTGGATGGTTTGGGACAATTCATAAAATGCCTTCTGATGAGTTTTGGGAGTATGTCCAATGTTTACAGAAAAGTTGTACGAAGCAGTCCTGAGTTCGGACAGGTTAAGCACAAAATGCAGAAAAGCTGTCCGAAGCAGTCTCCAGTTCGGACAGCTTTGGCTGGAAACCAAAATAGTTCTATCTAAAGACTGCGGGAAAGCTGTATAATGGAAAAATCAGTAAAGTGAGGTGACCTCCATGGAACTATGGAATATATACGACCAATACAGGCATATGACGGATCTCATCCATGAAAGAGGGAAGGAGATAAAGCCGGGGGATCATCATCTGGTTGTCCACGTCTGGATCGTGAATGATGATGGCCAGTTTCTGATTCAAAGGAGACAGCCATGGAAAATTGGCTTTCCGAATATGTGGGACTGTTCGGCTGCGGGTTCTGCCATCATGGGCGATGATAGTGAGCAGGCTGCTATTCGCGAGGCAAAGGAAGAAATCGGAATCAACCTGGACATGGAAAGAGCGGAGCGATTATTTACCGTGAAGTTTCCGGAAGGCTTCGATGACATCTGGCTGGTCAGGCAAAATATCGCTATTGAGGAGCTGCATCTTCAGGAAGAGGAAGTGGCGGATGCAAGATGGGCAAGTGAAGAGGAGATAAAGGAAATGGTGAAAAACGGTGAGTTTATCCCTTTTAACTATTTCGACCTGTTATTTGGAATGGTCAATTCAAACATCTCCCTGAAAAAAGCTACCCTTGAGGATGCCGAGGAACTTTTAGCTCTGCAGAAGGAAGTTTTCATGCCTCTGTATAAAAAATACAATGACCATGAGACGAGTCCTGTCACGCAAACGATGGAGAGATTTTCAGCAAGATTCGAACAAGGGGATTACTACAAAATACTTTTTGAAGGCACTCTAGCGGGAAGCGTCAATGTCCATGAAAAGTCCTCTGGGTTAATGAGGCTTCGGATCATGAATATATTAGAAAGCTATCAGAACAGGGGCATTGCCCAGCAAGTGATGAAACGCCTTGAACTCATGCACCCTGAAGCAGATGCCTGGGAGTTGGATACCATTCTCACAGAGGAGCGGAACTGCTATTTATATGAAAAAATGGGGTACAGGCGAACCGGAGAATTCAAGGAAATCAACGAGAATATGTGCATCATCCGTTACCGGAAACAGTCGAACCTAAATAAAATCATAAGTATCTAAGCGTGGCACAAAAAAAGACGGCTCTCCTTATTGGGAGAAAGCCGTCTTTTTTTGAGATAAGAAAGTTAATTTTCACTTCGAGAAATGTCCAGCTTCAGCGCCTAGCCCCTCGAGTCGCTTCGGTCTGCCCAATGAAGTCAAAGAACGACTTCACCGGTCAGCCCTCCAGCGCTTGTCGGGGCTGACCAAGGCGCTTACGCTTTTCTTATTACTTAATCCCCTTCATATATGCCTGGATCTTAGGAGACATGATGAACAGGATGATACCAAGAACGATGGATGCTCCACCGATTGTACCGAAGTAAGTCATTTCTGTATCTGCAGAGTAGAATTTAACGATCTGTGCATTGATTGCTTGTGCTGCGGCACTTGCAAGGAACCAAAGGCTCATTGTTTGTGCAGAGAAAGCAGCCGGCGCCAGTTTGGTTGTTGCTGACAGACCAACTGGAGAGATCAACAATTCACCGAAGACAACGATCAGGTAACTTAGCACAAGCCATAATGGGCTAACAAGTGCATCTGTTCCTGTGAAGTATCCAGGAATCAGGATGACCAGGAATGAAAGACCAGCAAAAATCAATGAGAATGAGAATTTCTTTGGAATTGATGGCTGGCGATCACCAAGCTTTACCCAGAATCCAGCGAAAATTGGTGCAAAGATAATGATGAATAATGGGTTCAGTGACTGGAACCATGCTGGAGAGATCGTCATTCCAGCGAATTCTAGTTGTGTACGCTTGTCCGCATAGTTCGCAAGGATGGTTGACCCTTGCTCCTGGATTGCCCAGAACATAACAGCAGCCAGGAATAACGGAATGTAAGCAAGAACACGTGAACGCTCAACTTCTGTTGTTTTAGGGCTGCGATACATCACGATAAAGTATGCAGTCGGAATTAAGATACCAAGAATCGTTACAAGGTTAATAAAGCTTTCGAATGTTAAAAGTCCAGCATTAATTAAAATAGCACTTAAAATACCGATTGCAACGATTGCGATACCAAAAATCGTAAATGTTTTCTTCTTTTCAGATGGTGAAAGCGGGTTTGGCACATCTGTACCAGCAAGACCCAGATTCTTTTTCTTTGTCAGAACGAAAACAACTAGTCCAACGAACATTCCGATTGCGGCGATTGCAAAGCCGAAATGGAAGTTATAAGCGTCAGAGACTGCTCCAACGATTAGCGGTGCAAGGAATGCACCAGCGTTGATACCCATGTAGAAAATCGTGAAACCAGCGTCACGACGAGCATCAGTTTCGCTGTACATTTCACCAACGACAGTTGATACGTTTGGCTTCAAGAGACCTGTACCGATGACGATCAGGATCATTGACACGAAGAACATCGCTACACTTCCTGGAATGGCTAGCGCGATATGTCCCAGCATGATCAGGATTCCGCCGTAGAAGACAGCTCTTGATGTACCGAAAATACGGTCAGCAAGCCATCCTCCGATGACACCTGACATATAAACGAGTGAGCCATAAATGGACATGATGGAAAGTGCTAATGTTTCATCAAGCCCCAGGCCGCCTTTTGATACTTCATAGTACATGTAGAATACAAGGATCGCTCTCATTCCATAGTAAGAAAAGCGTTCCCAAAATTCAGTGAAGAAAAGAGTGAAAAGTCCTTTAGGATGTCCGAAGAATCCAGTCTGCGGGACACTGTCCACAATTTTCTGCCTATTATGGTTTGACATGGTTACCCCTCCCTGTTTATCTATTCTAGAATACTTTTCGTAGTGTGAATTGTCAAAAACAAATTCAGGAAAGAACCTTACAAAGTGTTGATATATAAGGATTTATACTCCTTTTTTCACAAAAAGAAAGTTTATTAAAAATTATTAGATTATTAATAAAAATGGAATTATCAGTTAACTGTGAAAATTGCTGCGCTATAGCCAAACCGTATTTACCCCTTTTGCTGGAAATGCAAACCAACAAGTTCTATATGAATAAATATTAGCCATCAGGGTATCTGACAAATAACGAATGGAATAAGGAGGAGAAAAAATGAAAAATCATTACGGCAGATTTGGCCTGATGGTCCTGACATCGACGATTATCATGCTGATTCTGATGTACTTGAATGCATACAGTATTGATCATGTATTCTTCAGTGAAACGAGATTATATATGGCACTCATCATGGGCGGGGTCATGGCGATTGTCATGCTCGCATTCATGAGCAAAATGTACACAAACAAGAAAGTGAACCTTGGCATATACGCAGGCAGCGCACTGTTGATTGCGGTTTCGCTGTTCCTCGTCCGCAGCCAGTCCACCGTCGATGATGTGTCATGGATGAAAGCAATGATTCCGCACCACTCCATCGCGATTCTGACAAGCGAACGTGCCAATATCGAAAATCCCCGAGTACGAAAACTCGCGGATGGCATCATCGAAGCACAGCAAAAAGAAATCAGCGAAATGAAGGCGCTGATTAAAGATCTTGAGGAGAAGGAAGACTAACAGGTATTTTTAAAGAGGCTAATCCGAATCGGATTAGTCTTTTTCTTGTGAATAGGAAAACCCCGGGCTATGCCCG
>JAGGQZ010000006.1:0-560 GCA_018613055.1 Chryseobacterium sp. ISL-80
ATAAGGGTATCTTTCCGCTGAAATGGTGCTCTTATAGAGGGCGATCTGCTTGCATAAGGGTATCTTTCCGCTTGAATGGTGCCCTTATAGAGGGCGATCTGCTTGCATAAGGGTACCTTTCCGCTTGAATGGTGCCCTTATAGAGGGCGATCTGCTTGCATAAGGGATCTTTCCGCTGAAATGGTACCCTTATAGAGGGCGATCTGCTTGCATAAGGGTATCTTTCCGCTGAAATGGTGCCCTTATAGAGGGCGATCTGCTTGCATAAGGGTACCTTTCCGCTTGAATGGTACCCTTATAGAGGGCGATCTGCTTGCATAAGGGTATCTTTCCGCTGAAATGGTACCCTTATAGAGGTGGAGTTGCTTGCATAAGGGTACCTTTCCGCTTGAATGGTGCCCTTATAAAGAAGGAGTTGCTTGCATAAGGGTACCTTTCCGCTGAAATGGTGCCCTTATAGAGGGCGATCTGCTTGCATAAGGGTATCTTTCCGCTTGAATGGTGCCCTTATAGAAGTGGGGTTGCTTGCATAAGGGTACCTTTCCGCTTGAATGGTGCCC
>JAGGQZ010000006.1:670-73183 GCA_018613055.1 Chryseobacterium sp. ISL-80
AATGGTGCCCTTATAGAGGTGGAGTTGCTTGCATAAGGGTACCTTTCCGCTTGAATGGTGCCCTTATAAAGGGCGATCTGCTTGCATAAGGGTATCTTTCCGCTGAAATGGTGCCCTTATAGAGGGCGATCTGCTTGCATAAGGGTACCTTTCCGCTTGAATGGTACCCTTATAGAGGGCGATCTGCTTGCATAAGGGTATCTTTCCATTTAAATGGTACCCTTATAAAGGTGAAAATAGTGGCCACTCATGCTACAGTATTACAATTCAGGACACCCTACGGCACTATACCTAAATATTAAAGCCAGCTCATAAATAAACTGAGCTGGCTCGACTCTTAATCTTTTTTAACTGGCAATCCTTCTTGTTCCCATCCGGAGAAGCCGCCTTCGAGGTTTAATACATCCTTGAAGCCATTTTTCAGCAGCAGGCTTGTTCCGATGGCGGAGCGTGCGCCTGACTGGCAATGGGCGATGATTTTCTTGTCTTTTGGCACTTCGTCGAGCTTTTCGGTCAGGTTGCCGAGCATCATATGATGGGCACCTGGTATGTGGCCGCTGTCCCATTCGCTCTGGTTGCGGACGTCGATGACAAAGTAGTTTTCGTCTTCCATCAGTTCTTTTGCCTCGCTTGCGGTTACAGATTTGTATTCCTCGAGGCCTCCTCCGAGCTCTTTCGGATCGACATACCCTGTTACCTGGTCAAGCCCAATTGATTGCAGGGATTTTTTCACGTCGGGCAGTTTTTCCGGATCTGCGATTAATACGATGTCCTGGTCATAGCTTAATAGCCAGCCGGCCCAGTTTGTGAAGGATTTATTGTACGGGATATTGATCGTTCCCTCCGCATGCCCGTCAGCGAATTCACTTGCCGGCCGGGTATCTACGACTGCTGCATTTCCTGTGTCGGACAGTGACACTTTATGAGTTTCCTCGCGTCTGAGCAATTCAGGGCCTTCCTTGTTCAGCTTTTTCATCTGGGCAAAGTATTTCGGAGGCTCTGGCTGTCCGGCTAGCAGCTCCTGAACAAATTGGTCCTCTTCATTGATCTGGAAAGCCCAGTTGAATTTTTTCTCATAGCCCAAAGTCGACATTGGAACCGCACCAAGGGATTTCCCACAGGCGCTTCCAGCTCCGTGTGCTGGCCATACTTGCAGGAAGTCAGATAGCTTTTCCACTTTCCGGAGCGATTCGAACATCTGGCGGGCGCCTGCTTCCGATGTATCCTTGATGCCTGCCGCTTTTTCGAGAAGATCAGGACGGCCGACATCGCCGACAAACAGGAAGTCACCCGTGAAGATGCCCATTGGTTCATTGGCACCGCCGCCCTTATCCGTCAGCAGGAATGAGATGCTTTCCGGTGTATGACCTGGGGTGTGGAGCACTTCAAAATAAATATTCCCAATATTGAATGTCGATCCCTCAGTCAGCAATTCATGCTCATACTGGTCGACATATTGATACTTCCAGTCCTTATCCCCTTCATCGGATACATACAGCTTGGCGCCATGGTGGTGGGCAAGCTCCCTTGCTCCTGACAGGTAATCCGCATGAATATGGGTTTCAGTTGCTGCTGAAATATTGAATCCTTCTTTTTTTGCGATATCCAGATAAGGCTGGATATTCCTTGCCGGGTCGACCACAAGAGCCTCACCCGTCCTCTGGCAGCCGATCAAGTATGACATATGTGCTAGCTGGTCATCAAAAAACGACTTAAAATACATATGAACTCCTCCTTCATTTTTCAATAGGTTTATGAAGTCTATACTCTTTTATACCCCACACCATATTTTTTAAAAGTCGAAAAAATCCCAGTACCGGGTGTTGCCTTAATTCCAATATATACCTATATATGTATTTTACCCTGTTATAAAATTCACTTCAAATAAAAAGAACCTGCTCCAAAAGCGGAAGCAGGTCTAGGTTCTTGCAGTCTTTTTCATCATGAATATATAGAGAAGAATCGAAGCAAAAACGGAAATGGCGGACGCAATGTAGATGCTTCCATATCCAAGCCAGTGGCCAATCTGGCCAAAAGCCATCGCCCCGACTCCGACACCTAGGTCGAAAAAGGAGAAGAAGGTCGCATTCGCCATTCCTTTCCTGTTCATCGGAGCATCCTGGACAGCCCAGGCCTGCAATGCGGGCTGTACGGAACCAAAACCGAATCCATACAGGCCGGCTGCAATAAACATCACAAGGCTGTTAGGCAGCCACGCTAAAAGGATCATGGCGATCATGATTAAAAATGTTCCAGGCAGGAAGACGGCACCATGACCTTTTTTATCATAAAGTTGGCCGGCAAATGACCTGGACAGCATCAGGGTTAATGCAAAAATGAAGAAGTACCACTCGATCCCGGCGATTCCTTTTTGTGCTGAGTAGAGCGGCAGGAATGACGCGATCCCTCCAAAGGTGATCGTAATGAACAATAACAGCAAGGACGGCTGCAGGGCGGACTTCTCATATACATCCCACCTCCGCTTCTCCGTATTCTCTTCGGTTTGCTCCACCTTTTTATAGGTGATACGTGATGCAAGGAGAAATGCAGCAATGCCCAAAGCAGCACTGATTAAAAATAACTGTTTGAATGTGATAGCCGCTGCCAAAGCAAGTCCAAGCGAAGGCCCCATCGCGAGTGCCACGTTCCCGGAGAGCCCGAAGTATCCCATTCCCTCTCCCCTGCGCCGCGGCGGGATTAAATCAGTTGCAATCGTGCCAGATGCTGTTGTCGAAAATCCCCAGCCGACTCCCTGGATGATCCGCATTAAAAACAGGAAGGCAATTCCGGATGCAAATCCAAAAGAACCTACTGAAAACACGAAAATTGCCAGCCCTGTAAGGTATATGAATCCTCTCCCTTTCGTTTCCAGCATCCGTCCGGCAAATGGGCGAACGAGCAATGCTGAAAACGTGAAAATTCCTACGACAAAACCGATTAACTGGTCATTTCCACCCAAATGCTCCACAAATAGCGGGATAGTAGGCAAGGTCATTTGAAACCCCAGGAATATGAAGAAATTCGCCAGGAAAATAAACAGGAAATCCTTGCTCCAAATTTTTTCAGTGCCCTGAGTTTGGTGAGCTCCTTTTGCTTGTTGATCCATCTGCTTCATCCTTTCTGACTGAATTTTTAAGGCACTGTTGCCATTTTTCCCTTTAAAAAAGAACCATGTTCAATATTCCGTCAATTTGTTGTAGCGTTTTTGTGAACAACTTCACAATTCCCTCATCTTTCTTTCGGATTCTGATATATTGTAAGTGTAATCAATAATTACTATTTTTTGAAGGGAAGCGATTTAGATGTTCGCGAAATGGTTAAGAGAAAACAATGTTGCTGCTGGCCTGTTGACTGTCATCAGGGTATGGCTCGGATATAACTGGATGACTGCCGGATGGGGAAAATTGACTGGTGAAGGATTCGACGCAACTGGATATTTAAAAGGTGCCGTTGCCAATCCGGTGAAAGGTCCAGATGGGCACATGGTTTATGGATGGTATGTGAACTTCCTTGAAAACTTCGCGATTCCGAATGTCGACCTATTCAACTTCATCGTGCCGCTTGGGGAATTCCTTATCGGTCTTGGATTGATCCTTGGTTGTTTGACTACTGCTGCGATGTTCTTCGGACTTGTGATGAACTTCAGTTTCTTCCTTGCAGGCACTGTATCTCATAACCCAACTGACATCTTCTTCGGCTTCATCCTTCTGATCGCTGGCTACAATGCTGGCAAATACGGTTTAGACCGCTGGGTGGTTCCTTTCATCCGCAAGACTGTTTTAAAGAGAGAACCGGAAGCTGCACATAAAGCCGTTTAACTTCAAAGAGCCTAAAGAGCCTGTATTTTGCAGGCTCTTTTTCATTGCCTGGAAATGATCGCTCGTTCAAAATCTTGACAATATGTTATTGCTATTTTGTGAACAGCGTTCTCAAGCCCTCATCAAAAGGCCAAAAACCAATATATTGTAGTGTAATCAAATAATCATTCATTTTTGAAGGGATGCGATTCATATGTTCGCAAATTGGTTAAGGGAAAACAATGTGGCGGCTGGCCTGCTGACAATTATTCGGATCTGGCTTGGCTATAACTGGATGACTGCCGGATGGGGAAAATTAACCGGAGAGGGATTTGATGCAACAGGGTATATAACCAATGCCATCGCCAACCCAGTCAAAGGTCCAGAAGGAATTGTTTATGGGTGGTATGTATCTTTTCTTGAAAACTTCGCGCTTCCAAATATTGAGCTTTTCAACTTTATCGTTCCCGTCGGTGAATTCCTCGTAGGTGTGGGACTCATTCTTGGCTGTCTGACAACTGCCGCTATGTTCTTCGGATTGCTGATGAACTTCAGCTTCTTCCTTGCCGGAACCGTATCCCACAATCCAACAGATATCTTCTTCGGATTCATCCTCCTCTTCGCCGGATATAACGCAGGAAGATACGGCCTGGACCGCTGGGTGATCCCATTCATCCGTAAAACAATCTTTAGGAACAAAGCAGCAACGAAATGAATAAGCAAGCCTCCTGAGTGAACTCAGGAGGCTTTTTTCATGTCGATGCTCAAATTGGTCTCACATTCACATAACAATGAGTTTGAAGATGGTTAAGCCAATTCCGATCAGGAAGCCGCACACCGCTCCGTTCACTCTGATCCATTGCAGGTCTTTTCCAACATTGTTTTCCATCATATCAATGAGTGTTTCCGTATCAAGCTTATCCAGGTTCTCTCTGACAAGCTTCCCGATTTTTGAATGGTTCCTTTCAATCAGGCCAGCAATTTTAGCATGAAGCCAGCTTTCGACCGCTGCTACTTTTTCGTCGTCTGCCTTGATTTCATCGATGAATTTTTTCACGATTGGAATGACTGTGTCATCCACAAAACTGTCCTTTTCGATTAGCGCAATCACACGATTCTTTGACTTTGCCAAAACTCCCTTGATTTGTCCGGTCAAATCCATTTCTTCGACCATTTTATTTTTCCAGGACTGGATTTCGGACATAAGGACTTCACGCTCACTGATGCTTCCCAGCTCTTTGCGAATTTTATCAAGGATCATATGGCGGTATCGATTATCATCCTGCTGCAGGTTTTTCATTCTTTTTAAAATGAATGATTGCAAAATATTGCCGACTTTTTCCTCGGTGATCATATTGCTGAAAGATTGAATGGCGAATTTCAGGAGACCATCCGCTTCGGTTGTATCAATTGCCTGTTTCCCCAGCTTGCCAAGGACCATTTTCGCTTCAGCCTGCGATGCCCATTTTTCTGTCTCTTGCAGAACATAGTCAAATGCAGCTGAATCATATTCCTTCGCCAGGACATGGCTTGATGCCTTTTGCAAAAACTCGGAAGAATCCGCTGAAAGCAGGAATCCTTTGATTTCTTTTTCAATCGTTGGCGCAAATCGTTCAACGTCCACTTTTCTTGCCACATCCAGACTGAATGCCTGGATGCTGTTTTTTACAGATTCAGAGTGAAGCTCCTTCTCAATCGTTTCGAAAATCTTATCCAAAATATGAATCTGCTTGAACTTTTCCATGATGCTTTCTTTCGTGAGCCAGTCATTCTCAAGCATATTGATTAATGCGCGCGTCACTTTATCACGATTTTTCGGCAAAAGAGCCGTATGCGGAATCGGGATGCCGAGCGGATGCCTGAACAGCGCCGTTACAGCAAACCAGTCAGCGAGTCCGCCGACAAGACCGGCTTCAAAGCCGCCCATCAGCAGTTTCCCAATCAGCGAGTCCTGAAAAGGAATCATAGCGAGGAATCCCGCTCCCATAATCGCCAGCGAAATGGCTGCTAAATGTCTAGATCTGTTGTTTCGTTTTTCCATATATCTCCCTCTGTAACTGTTTAATTGAAACTTGTGCAGTTCTGAAGCTCGCTTCTGTTCCCCACCTTGTATGTGAATTCTGGAAAAGAGCCTCTTCAATATTTTACCCAATTTATAGGGGAGAAAGCTATAAAAAAGGAAAAGTCCCAGGAGCATCGGCTGCTGGGACTTCCTTACATCATACTCTTACTCCATCCACTCTGGCTTTCCAAAACCTTTGAAATCATTATCAATGATTTTTTCAAAATCATCTGACTCGACGACTTCCTTGATGTCTTTTGCAAATTGGGCATCCTGGTCCTTTGTGTTAATGACGACACGGTTGCGATACTGGTCCGGCATGTTTTCAAGCTGAAGCGCAGTCAACAGATCCATTTTTGCTGCGAGGGCAAAGTTGCCGGGTACAGCAGACAGGTCAACGCTTTCGACGGCTCTTGGAAGCTGTGCTGCTTCGATTGGCTTGAACTGCAGGTTCTTGACATTATCTTTCACATCTTTTTCAGAAACAGTCAACGGATCAGCATTAGGATCAAGCTTGATCAGGCCGGCATCCTCAAGAATCAGGAAGGCACGTGCTGCATTGGTTGGATCGTTTGGAATCGCGATGGCAGAACCCTTTGCGACTTCATCCAGTGAGTTGAACTTCTTTGAGTAGATTCCCATTGGCGCTGTTGGGACGACAATCACTTCAGACAGCTCAAGATCGTGTTCTTTTGCGAAGTTTTCCATGTACACCTTATGCTGGAACAGGTTGGCGTCAAGATCCCCTTTTGACAGGGCCAGGTTTGGCTGGATGTAGTCGCTGAATTCGACCACTTTCACTTCATAGCCTTTTTTCTCAAGCAGAGGCTTGATTCCTTTTGTGACCATATCGCTATACGGCCCTGATGTCGCTCCGAAGGTAACTTGCTTTTTGTCAGCCTTCGCATCGTCGCCTGTTGCGGAATCACTGCCGCATGCAGCCAACAACCCGATTGATAAAAGTACCAGTAAAGAGAATAATAATTTCTTCATTTTAAAATAACCCCCAATTTTTATCTTTTGTCTACTAATTTAGCAATCCTGTCGCCGCCAAACTGGATCAGCTGGACGAGACAGATTAAAATAATCACCGTTGTAATCATGATGGTATTGTCATACCGGTAATAACCGAAGCGAATTGCCAGATCACCGACTCCGCCGCCGCCAACAATACCGGCCATTGCCGAGTATGCCACAAGGCTGATGATCGTGATGGTGACACCCTGGACGATTCCCGGCTTAGCCTCTGGAATCAGGACATCCTTGATGATCATCCACGGAGTAGCTCCGGTGGCCACCGCTGCTTCGATGACCCCTTTATCGATTTCGCGCAAGCTTTGCTCGACGATCCTCGCAAAGAACGGAATCGACGCAACTGATAATGAAACGGATGCGGCAGTCGGCCCGATTGTCGTGCCGGCGATTAAATTCGCCAGCGGCAGCAGGGCGATCAACAGGATGATGAACGGAACCGACCGGATCATATTGACGATGAAACCGGCAATATTTTTAAAAAGCTGGTTTTCCAGGAACAGGCCTTTATCGGTGACAAAAAGAAGAACCCCTGTCGGCAATCCAACAATGATCGAGACAAGGATGGAGATGCCGACCATATAGATTGTTTCAAAGAATGCCTTATTCAGTTCCGGCAGCAGTGCGACCAGATTATCAAGCAGCATCTTCAATCACCTCCAAATTTCTTGTCCTTGATGCGATATAGTCAATAGCCCGGTCGATTTCAACTGTCTCGCCCGACACTTCCATAATGAAAATCCCCAGTGGGATCTCCTGGATATACTCGATTTTTCCGTGGAGGATATTTCCCCTCACCTTGAATTTTTGGAATACATCCGAGATGACACCCTGCTCGGCAATCTCGCCCTGGAAATAAATCTTGATCAATTTGCCTTCCCGCACCTTCATCAGTCTTTCAGGCAATTCGAATTGAAGGATGGAGTTGACGAAATCCTTTGTCAGCAGTTCCTGTGGATTGGCAAAAATATCGTAGACATTTCCCTCTTCGATGATTTTTCCATCCTGCATCACGGCCATCCTATCACAAATCGTCTTGACCACTTCCATTTCATGCGTGATGAGTACGATTGTGATTCCTAACTCTCTATTAATCTTTTTAAGTAAAGATAAAATAGAGCGGGTCGTGCTTGGGTCAAGAGCGGAGGTTGCTTCATCGCATAGCAGGACGGATGGATTATTCGCCAGCGCCCTGGCTATGCCAACACGCTGTTTCTGGCCGCCGGACAACTGGGCAGGATATACGTCTTTCTTGTCGGAAAGGCCCACCATATGTAAAAGCTCTAGCACTCTCTCATTTATCTCTGTTTTCGGAGTGCCGGCAGCTTTTAGCGCAAAAGCGATATTCTCGCTGACTGTCTTTGCGCTTACAAGATGGAAATGCTGAAAAATCATCCCGATTTTCAAACGGGCTTTCCTTAGCTCACCCTTGCTCAAAGAGGTTAGCTCCACACCATCAATATAAATTTCTCCCGATGTCGGCTTCTCCAGGAGGTTAAGACATCTCAGCAAAGAACTCTTGCCTGCGCCGCTGTATCCGACAATCCCGTAAATTTCGCCCTTTTCTACTTTTAATGAAACATCGTCAACACCTGTCACCGATCCCTTTTTCGTTTCATATACTTTGATCAGGCTCTTCACTTCAATCATTTTTGCACCCCCGTTTTCACTCAATAAAAAAAGCCTCTTTCATTCAAAGAAAGAGGCATCGTAAATATCTATACGACTTATCTTTCAGAATGAAACCATTCTGCAGGAAGTGGCACCTTTCCATAAAGGAGGTTGCCGGACGTCATCGGGCCTAATCCCTCAGTCTCTCTTGATAAGTAACTTATTAAATTCATTTCGATAATTGAAATATTAAAACTCTCTGATATATTTGTCAACAAAGTTTTTTTGCATGGTTTCCATTGAAATCGTTTACATCGTTGGGGCTGTAAGAGAATTTAATTTCAAAAGAAAAACCCTTGTTTAAGATAAAACAAGGGCTCCATAAACGAGCGCACCGGCGATGACATAGGCCGGGTGCACCTTCAATTTTTCCATCAGGACGAAGCTGATTCCGCCTATCAGAATCGTTTGCGTTAAACCGACACCTTCATAGGAGGAAAAAAAGAAATCATAGGTCATGACTCCCAGAAGCACGGCAATGACTGGTCTGACTACCATAGTCAGTCTTTTGACACGAGGAGAATCCTTGAATTTCATCAGCAGCCCGAGCAGTCCAATCATTAAAATCAATGATGGTGCCACGGCTGCAAACACACCGACAATGGCGCCGAGGATTCCGCCTTCTGAATAGCCAATATACCCTGCCATCTTGGTCGCGATTGGTCCCGGAAGTGCATTGCCCATCGCCAGCACTTCACTGAATTCATTGACCGTCATCCAGTTGTATCGGTCGACGACTTCATTTTCAATCAACGGGATCGAGGCAGGACCTCCGCCATAGCCTAAAATACCAGGAATGAAAAAGGCCAAAAATATTTGAAAATAGATCATTTCTGCTCCCCTCCCATTTGTTTCTGTTCAGATGGTGAGGAGTCTTTTTTCAATAAAGCACCAAGCAGCAAGATGAAAATCAAAATGGCCGGATGCACGTTCAAGAATTGGAGCAGCACCAGGCTGCCAATCAGCGCAACGGCTGTCCAGGCCCAGCCGAGCTTAGATTTTCCAGACTTCTTGATGAAGTCCCAGGTCAGGACGGCGAGCATGACAGCAACAACCGGTACAACAGCATCAGCCATTCCTTTTACCCATGGCTGATCCTTGTAAGAGTTCAAAGTCGTAAGCAGGATAATCATCAGGAAAATCGTCGGAATCATCGTTGCGGCCAGGGCATTCAGCATGCCAAGGAAACCGCCGACTCGATAGCCGATATACCCAGCCATTTTCGTTGCGATCGGACCGGGGAGCGCATTCCCCAAAGCAAGAATGTCACCGAACTCATCAGAGTCCATCCATTTATATTTATCTACTACTTCCTTATGTACAAGCGGAATCGAGGACGGCCCGCCCCCATAGCCAAGGATTCCCACGCGAAAAAACGCCAGGAATAAATCTTTTTGCTTCAAAACTTCACCTTCTCTTTTGTTATTAGCTCTAAGCAGTCTCTTCCTATAATTCTTATTTCTTTTATTTAATTATAGACTCATATATTTGAAACTGCATGTCAAATTAAAGGAATTATATCGTCGTTGGGCCTCGTTTATCTTAATTTCCGCCATTTCGCGGGCATTGATTTACTCCACAACTCAATAATTTGGCGATTTCTTCATTTTTTCGATCACTTTTCGAATTATTTCGACCACATTTTGAATTATTTCGACCACTTTTTCAATTATTTCGACCAAGTATCGATTTTACGGTTAATTCATCGCTTTTCATCCCCACAAAAAAAGTACCACAGCTCCAGGCCATGATACTTTCAAAAATCATTTATTAAACTTAAAAATAGAAACAGATTCGTTCAATTCATTGGTCAGTTTCCTCAAGTCTGTTACCTTTTTCGAGAGGTTGCCGAATGCCGATAATTGTTCTGTTGTGGATGCTGAAATTTCTTCGCTTCCCGCTGCAGTTTCTTCGACGACAGCACTGATGGATTCAACATTGTGCAGGACCTTTGCTCCCAGCTCCTTGGAGGCTTCCATTCCTTTCACAAGCTGGGTGATTTTTTCCGAAATGCCGCTTACCCTTGCTTCTATATTTTCAAAAGCTGACATTGTCAGATTCATCGATTCCATTTGCTCATCAGCGATGACGCCGCCTTTGTTCACTGCTTCCCCAATTTCATCGAGTCCCATCTTCAACAGGTTGACCATATCGAAAATTTGCGTTGTTGCCAGATTTGACTCTTCGGCCAGCTTCCTGACCTCTGACGCCACGACCGCAAATCCTTTGCCAGCCTCTCCTGCTCTTGCTGCTTCGATTGCGGCATTCAATGCAAGCAGATTGGTCTGTGCTGAGATGGCTGAAACGGATTTCGCCATGTCTTCGATTTTTGCGGCATAACCAACAAACTTGCCTGTTGCTGCCTGGATGGAATAGGAGGCCTCTTTATTTTCTGTAATTAAAACCTTTTGCCCCTCAATGGCTTTCCTGCCTTCTCCAATCGCTTCGACTGCTTCCTGGCTATATGAAGAGGATTCCTGGCTGTAGTCCAAGTTCAGCATGATTTCCTTGTCCATTTCGTCAATCAGCTCGACGGATTGCTGCAGATCTTCCGAGACGGTTTGGGCACCTGCTGAAAGCTCATCCGTCGATACAGCAACCTGGTTCGAAATCTCGGTAAGCGCTACATTTTCCTGTTCGATTTCCTCTGCAAAATCTTCTACTTCTTTGCTGGTCCTATTCACCTTTTGCAGCAGGGATGTCAATTGTGCTGCCATCATGTCAAATGACTCATTCAAGGTTCCAAGCTCATCCTTATGCTTGTAGGGAACTTTTTCAATCATCAGGTTCCCTTTTGCAATTTCCTGTGCATTAATGGCAATCTGTTTCAGCGGTCTTGTAATCGAGCTCGTCAGCCTGATCCCGATCCCCCCGGCAACAAGAACAAGCAGGATGCTGCCGATGATTGCCGAAAGGATAATGAATTGAATCTGGTTCTTTAAATCCTCCTGAAGATAATCGTAATAATCATTCACCTGGATATTCAAGAGGTACAGATCATTCAGGATCCCCTCACTGCGCAGCGATTGCCGCTTCACTTCTGCACTGATTTTATCATCAAGTGCTTTCTCCGCTTCGGCCTTCAGGGCGGTGAACTTATCAAAAGCCTTATCCAACACTTGCCTGCTGTCCTCCTGCTGAATCAATCCTTTAGCCTGTGTGAAGGTTTCCGATGTTTTCGCCATTTTTGCCAATGCATCCTGCCTGTTTCCTTCGGTCGGATTGAAGGAAAAATTGCTTAGCGATTGCTTCGTGGCCGAAGTTTCAGCCTGCAGGTTCTGAACAGTCAGCAATACCTGTACATAATCTTGATTAGATGCCTGGACCATCAGCATTCTGTAAATGATAAAAGAAATCATTACAATTGATAGGCCGATGGCGAGCAATAAATTCAATAGTAATTTCTTTTTGATTGTCATCTTGGTTCCCCCAGTTGCAGCTGTTAATCTAGCTGAATTGAAACTTCATTTGTTGATAGCTTTTCTTCCAAGTCTTTCAAGGTCTTTTCCTGGTCTGGAGTCAGCTTGATGACACGGATTGGCGCAAGCCCGACCCCTTTTTCATTTATGCCCAGTTCAATTTGTCTCGATTGAAGCTTCTTCCCGGCCTGGAACTCCTTTACCGCTTCATAGAGGGCGATATCCACATTTTTCAGCATGGAAGTGATAATGGCCTTTTCGGCAAAAAAGTATTGGTCGCTATCTACACCAATCGCAAACTTTTTCCTGGCTTGCGCTTCCTTCAATACACCTACTCCCGTAAAACCAGCAGCAGCATAAAGAACATCCGCTCCATCATCAATCATTCCCGCAGCAATCTTCCCTCCAAGATCTGCATTGCCAAAGTCCTCAGAGTAGGCAACCTTTACCTCTGCATCCGGCTTCACTGCTTTCACACCCTGCTCAAATCCCGACTTAAATTTGCGGATTAGCGGCACATCCGCACCGCCAACAAACCCGACAACTTTTGATTTTGTGGCCATTCCGGCAACCGCGCCGGCGAGGAAGCTGCCCTGTTCTTCTTTAAAAACAATCGATGTGATATTCTCCATTTCTGATACCGAATCAACCAGTATAAACTGTTGTTCCGGATATTTTTTTGCAACTTTTTCCAAATCCTCAAGAACCATAAAACCAAGCCCGATGACAAGATCGTTTCCGTCTTCCACCAGCTCAGTAAATCCCTTTTCATAGCTGCCTACTTCCTGCAGCTCCCGATAATCAAATTGAATATCCAATTCATCCCTTGCTTTTGTCAGTCCGGCAAACGCCGCATCGCTAAACGATTGGTCACCAAGTCCGACGTCAGACAACATGATGCCAATCTTCACCCTTTCGTTCGCCTTTAACTCTGTGTTTGCGCAGCCCGCAAGTCCCCCTGCGAGTAAAACTGCGATAAAAAGCATATACATAATTCGTTTCATCTTGATGTCCTGCTCCCTTTTCCAGTAAATTTATATGTATTTCATCGGCCATAGTCTATATTTGTTAATGCTATAAAAGAAAGTCTATCTTTTATCAATTTTCAAAATAATGCACACAAAAAAGCAGACTGTCATTTCCCAGTCTGCTTAGTACCTGTCATTATTTTATTTTCGCGAATTTGTTCAAGTCACCATTTTCCCCAAGGACGATCAGGATGTCCTCTGCTCGGAGCGTCTTCTCCGGATCTGGCGATATATCGACTTTATTTGCTGTTTTGACGCCGATTACCGTGATATTGTATTTGGCACGGAGATTGATTTCAATCAGGTTTTTGCCGGCCATGCTCATTGGCAGCTTGATTTCTTCAATGCTGTAATCATCTGAAAGCTCAATGAAATTCAATACATTCGGGGACGCCATCAGCTGATGGGCAACGCGTTCTCCCATGTCCCGTTCAGGGAAGATGACTTTGTCCGCCCCTACCTTGAACAATACCTGTGCATGGTGTTTGTTGAGTGCTTTCGCCACAACATTGGAAACGCCCATCTCTTTTAAAATCAGGACGGTGAGGATGCTCGCCTGAATATCATCTCCAATGGCCACAATGACCGTCTCAAAATTTCTGATTCCAACTGCCCGCAATGTTTGCTCGTCGGTCGAATCGCCGATCACAGCATGGGTAACAAACTCTTTATATTCCTCGATATGCTGCTCACTTTTATCAATCGCCAGAACTTCATGTCCTTCATTATAAAGGGTGGTGGCGACACTCGAACCGAAGCGCCCCATCCCAATTACTGCATATTGCTTTGCCATATTAATATCCTCCTACCCAATCATCACTTTTCCAGCTGGATGTCGATAATGTGTTTCTTTTCTTTTTCTTGCCACTGCATAAGCAAGTGTCAATGGACCAACACGGCCCGCAAACATCGTAATAAGAATCAGGATCTTTCCATATGATGACAGATCAGGCGTCAAGCCCATTGATAGGCCGACAGTTGAAAAGGCCGATACAGCCTCGAAAAAGAGCATCAAAAAGTCTTTCCCCGGTTCCGTAATCGTCAAAACCATTGTAATCGAACCTACTAAAAATAGCGCAATCAGCGTAACCGTCAGTGCCTTTGAAATAATGCTGTTGTCCATTCGTCTGCCAAAAAAAGTGACATCTTCACAGCCGCGGATCTGCGATTTAACTGCGCCTAACAGGATTGCAAAGGTGGTAGTCTTGATACCTCCGCCTGTTGACCCTGGCGATGCACCTATGAACATCAGAAAAATGATCAAAAACAAGGTGGACTGTTTAAGGTCCGGGATATTCAAGGTATTGGATCCAGCTGTTCTTGGTGTAACAGCCTGGTATAGCGCCCCGAACATTTTACCAGTCATCGACAAGGGCTTCAAGGTCGATGGGTTGTTGTATTCAAGAATGAAAATCATCAGCGCGCCGGCCAACACCAGGACACCGGAAACGGACAGAACGAGTTTCGAGTGCAGCGAAATTTTTCTTGTACGTCGATATTCATAAAGCTCGTTCATGACAATGAATCCGATTCCGCCCAAACTGATCAGAGTGATCATGGTGATATTGACAATTGGGTCTGCTGAATAGGCCGTAAGCCCTTTGAATCCGCCCATCAAATCAAAGCCGGCATTATTAAAGTTCGAAACGGCGTGAAAAAAACCAAAATAAATGGCTTTTCCTGCAGCCATCTCCTGTGAAAATCGCAGAGACAAAATGATTCCGCCGGTAATCTCAATTACCGCTGTAAAAAGGAAAATCCGTTTCACGAGCCTGACAATCCCTTCGACAGTCTCGTTATTCAATGACTCCTGGATAATCAGCCTTTCTTTGAATGAAATTCTTTTTCCTAAAATAAATGCAAGCAAAGTGGCAAAGCTCATGAATCCAAGCCCGCCAATCTGGATCATGGACAGAATGACCATTTCCCCAAATGTGGTGAAGGTATCACCTGTGTCGACGACAACAAGGCCTGTTACACAAGTTGCTGATGTTGCGGTAAACAAGGCATCCAATAACGGGAGGCCTTTGCCATCAACTGTGGAGGATGGCAACGAAAGCAACAATGTCCCTAACAGAATAATTGCGCCGAACCCGACGACAAGCACTTTTGGCGGGTCCAGACTGAAAAACATTTTACTGCGCATGGCCCTTCCCTCTTTCCTTAGTATGAGGAATTATTCGTCGAATATTTCTTTGCAGGGACTTTTGTCTAACTGGATCCTGATCATGCCGGCGTATCAAAAATCATGCAAAACAAAAAAGCCCCCAGAGGCTAAAAGATTTCAGCCTTGTGGACTTTTGAATAGTCGTCACACAAGCTTCATCTTCCTCTTCTGCAACGCTTGCGAAGTTAGCTGTCGGATTAGGACTCAGAATAGCCCCGCCTTTTAAAAAGGCTTCACCCCAAGTGGATGCATCCACAAAATGGTTCCCCCGCTCCTGCCGGATTCAGCGATTTAGAAATATGAAACTCATTGAATTAGACTCTTTTTCGTAAAACCTTCGCCGAAAAGAGAGTATATTTTTTAAAACTGTAGTAATCATACTCCTCTGCCTTTCGAGTTGTAAAGCAGGAAAAGAACAGCAAAAACAGCCCTTTTAATCCAATTTAAATGAATACTCCTGGAAAATCACTATCTAGCTCACTGAAGCACAGTATTTCTTCGTTTTTCAAAAAAATCAAGACAGCTTCTTAACCAGCATCTTTTTGTTGCCAAATGAAAAACCGGGACAGCATATGCTTCCCGGCCGGGTTATTGGTCTGCAGCGGATTGATCAGGAAAATGAAAGGCATACAAGCATTTAATGAAATCCTCAAATCTAAGTGATGCCTCGCCATGTTGTTCACCGTTATCCCTGACACTGGTCATGACGCCATTGTACCAGTGCTGTAGACTATCGTTATTAGGATTAAAAAAGTAAACCCGCAAATCCCCATCCTGTTTAGCTTCGACTCTTTGAATCAAAATCGCATGCGGGCCAAGAAGGTTGCCTTTCCTGTCATACATCAAGATTCCCGCTGGCTGCGGCAAATGTTTCTTTATAGTGTCAGCTCCTGCAAAATAAAAATGATGGAAAAGAGCAACAAATTCATGTTCATTGTTCTTATTCCGTTCTGCAAAGCCTGGGAAAACACCTGCCATATGGAATTGGCTATTGACCCATTTATGAGGATCGGAATCTCTGCCTGCAGCTCTTTTAAGCATTTCACCATAAATTGCATCAAGGTGGGGAAGCATGACTGCTGACAGAGAGTCAATATGAACCAAATCTTTTAACTCGCAACGCACTAGGGATGATGAAGATATCGCTTGCCCTTCAAATTGAAGTTCTATTTCTCCGCTGGTCAATAATCTTCGGGCCATACTGATCAATTTATGAGGATATTTCTGTGAAAGGTAACTTAGAAGCCGCGTTGATTGGCATGTCGGATTAAATCCTTGTGCTGCTCCTAGCGGATGCCCTAAAATACTGATCAGCCCGGTTAAAATTTGATCTCTACGAGTCAGGCGATTTCTGCTGTTTTCATTAAGAGGATTAACCTTGGACGAGTGGTCACAGACGAATGCTTCAAGCTCTCTGACTACTTCAGCACTAAATACCTGCCGCTCAAACATATGATATAAACCATAAATACTCTGGCTTGCTTCTTTACCGGTGATCTCCTCTGTAATCTTGCGGATTAATGGAAAGTTTCTTTTAAGGGCCGCTCTAGCAGCTCTGCTTTTACCGAAAAAGATCTCAAGAAAATATGGTTTTTCTTTAGAAATATATTGAAGGAATGTGTCATGGTAAGTTGATACAAGGCCGGACTCCAGCATCGAATCCCTTAATTGCGAAGCCTCTGATAACAGAACAAGATCTCCTGCATTTTTTATTTCCTGAAGATAGTCCCCCTGCCTTCGGGCAAGTTCAGAGGGGAAAAAGAGAGAGCGCTGACATGCCTGAAGGGTTGGGTGACGGCTGACATTCCCATGCGCCAGGTTGCATGCACTATTGACCATGCTGATAACTTCACGGACTATTATTGGCCGCTGAGCTAAAAGATTGGTTATATCCTGTTCCAGTAAATCGAAAATTTTCGCGGAAAAACAGCATGAAGCCAGATATCTCATCAATGAACCCGCGCAGTCATCGTTATCTTTCCACCTTTTTTGATTCTTTTTCGTCTCTCCCAATGCCAGTATGTCGACATTAAGGGCCAGCAGGTTTTCCAGGTATGCAGCTGCCTCTTTTGAAGTCATCTCAGGGTTAGCATATACCCCTCTTGCCAACGCCAGGATCCTCAAATTACTGAGTGCTTCCGCTGCAGCCATGGACCCTCCAGCCATCAGTGTTCCCCTTGTAAGACTGGGATTCAACCCCTTTAAATCCTCCCATACAGTGCCGGCAAAAACACCTGCAGATTCAAAGATAGATGCATAGCCATACAGATATTCCAGTCCTTTATTCTCTTCCAGCAGCATGGCCGCCTCTTCCAGCACCATCTCTCGGAAATGCTTTTTTTGCTCTTCAGCACTGCCCCATAGCTGATATAAAGCTCCGTGGAACGAGGAATCTGCAGTTTTCAATATATATCCCATATCTCCTACCCTTTCTGATCGAATCCTTCCCTTAATCATAATGGCCAAAAAAAGACTCACATACTGGGTAACTTGAAAAATAACGTATACTTTATATTCTGCTTCAAATAGGTGAACCCTTTAAGACAAAATAAAAAACCTGCTATCAGCATACTGCCGATAACAGGTAATTGTTCCATATTAAACATTTTAAATCCAGGCTGGATATGCCTTGCCCCAGCTTTCTTTTGCCAGCGCTTCAACTTCACTTACAAGCGAGTCCTCTACCATATAGGTCTCGCCTTGCTCATATGGATTATAATGGAATGCGTACATCCGCGCCAGGAACTTATGGAATGGAAGAGAGGATTCTCCTTCTAATTCTCCATTTCCCTGGACGGCAGGCGTAATGCTCTGCCCCCAGTTTTGGCCGCTGTCATTATTAGGATTATAGAAATAAACACGGTAATCCCCCTGGTCATCCCTGGCTATTCGCTGGATCGAAACAGCGTGCAGTCCCATCAGCTCAGCGTTCACACTTGTAATGAAGATGCCGACTGGATTAGGATAAATCATTTCGTACCCTTCATTGTAGTCAGGATGGTGGGTGGCATAAAATAGCTTCACAAATGCCTGATAATTTGAAACGGCTCCTGTTATGGGATCGACCACATTGATGAATCCCCTCGGAATCCATTCCCCATAAAATTCAGGGTTCACCCATTTATGTCCATCTTCTCCCCTGAGAAGTGTTCTTTTCATCATTTCGTTATAGATTTTATCAAGATGCGGAACGAGCACGACGGAAACGGGATCCAGCTCCATATCAATCTTGTCGGCTACACCACCTTCAATCTGGCTCGAATGGATTGGTTCCCCCTCGAAGGTCATGTCAATATCATTATCCCGTGCGGCTCTTGCGATATACTCTAAAAGCTGGCCAATTCCATGCTGGGCCCAAAGGCTGATTGCCCTTGCAGACTGGCATGTAGGATTCAAGCCCTGCCCGATTCCAAGAGGCTGGCCAAGCACGCTCACTGTTCCGGCCACAAGAACTCCGTTCGGAGAAATGCCTCCTTGCTCGAATTCTTTCTTCATGAGTGCCCTCTTGACCTCATGATGGATTGGAAGTTCGAATAGACGGCGAATCCCCGGCAAAATTGGCTCTTGTGTCAGGACGCCCCTATCCAGCATTTTAGCCAGACCATATATTGATTGCCTTGTTTCTGGAAAAATCGAAAGCTGGATCAAGTCATGAATCAGCTGCTGGTTCGCATTATAGCTGGCAACGCCAGTTTCAGACAAATCAAGCGCAAGCGGCACAAGTTCCGGATGAGCCCGGTTTATATATCGAATGTAAACGGCATGGTATGGGGAAACAAGACCGGTATCCTTCATTGAAGCAGCAAAAGCCTTTGCCTCGGTTTCCAGCTCTTCTTGATATGCCTCTTTCAGTCTGACACGGTAATCTCTCTGGCTTTGATTTTCCCGGCTCAAAGGGCTTGGTGCCTGAAAAGCATTATGGTATTTCCTGATCGTTTCTTGTTCCTGGCCCTCGATTCCCGTTTCCATTAACTGTTCAGCTGATTCAATCATCTTAATAATCCTGTTAACCATGATCGGTCTTTGAACGGCCAGCCGCTCAATCTCTTCAACAAGATTATTGGCAATCGCCTTAAAGCTTAATTCTTCGCCAAGAAAACGGAATAAACGCTGTGCCCTTTCAATATGTTCACCATGTTCAATTCTCGCCTCCTCGGTTTCAGGAGGAAAAAGAAGGTCAAGGTTCAGCGCTAGTACCTCATTCAAAAATTCCCTTGCTTCTTCCGGCGTCACCAGGTCATGCTGATAATCCCCTTTCGCAATCGAAAGCATCCTCATTTCACTGAGAAGTTCCACAATGGAGTTTACTCCCTTAACCTTTAGGGAACCACCAACAAAGGAGGGCTGCAATTTTTCAGGATTTTCCCATGGCCCCCCATTAAAGACACCAGCCTGATCATATAAAGAACCCTTTTCATACAGATGAGACAATCCTTCTTCCGTTAAGGCAAGCTCTATTGCGAGCTGGAAAACGTTTGTCTGGTACATGCTTTTAGCGAAGGGTTTCGCCTGGTCAAGAGTGTCGAGCGCCTGGTTGAACCTGTCTTTTACACTAGTCATGTCATTGCTCATCGCTGCTCTTCTCCCTTATAAATAAAAATCGTAATTCTCGTATTCTTTCAAAAGCTCTCTCATCTTTGTGCTGTCATCGCCAAAGAAAAAGATTGTTCCGTAGTGGTTTCCGAACCCTACCCGCTCAGCCACCTTTGAAGTAACAGGGATGAACATATCATGTCTTTCGAAGTATGGATTTTCTTTCAGTTCAGCTGGGACATTCAGCTTTTCAATCAGCTGTACACGGGGATAGACCATGAGGCTTCCCGCAAATCCTTTAGCAGATACAACTTCTTCTGGGAAAAAGGCTTCGAGCTCTTCTTCAGTTGTCAGTGGATCACTGCAGAGAATTTGCGCCTGAAATGCACTGAAGCCATAAGCCCTTTCAATCAGTTCAAAAATATGTCCTCCCGGAACCCTGGCAGCCACTTCGCCAAAATTAATTTTTCCATCCGGGGAAATGAAAAATTCCGGGTGGATTACGCCGTATTTTATCTCGAAGGACTCTACCAGTTTCTCAATTTCCGCCCTGATCTGCGGCCTCCATTCCTCCAGAGAAGGGGATGCCGGCACGAAGTTGGAATGGCCAAGCTGTACATATTCCGTGATATTCAGGAAGCGGATCTTTCCGTTATGGATAAAAGCTTCACAGGAAAATTCCTGGCCATCAAGATGGCTTTCCATAAGACATGGAAACTCTGAATCGTCCATCATCTCAATCTCTTTTGCTTCCCTGATCACCCTGTGCCCGACTGTGCCCGCTTTATTCAGAGGCTTTACATGAATCGGATCATTCGGATCGCCATCCAGCTTAATCAATGCCTCATTAACCCGCTTCAGGAATCTGTACACATCCTGCTTGTCATATGCCTCTTCAAATACTCCGACTCTCATGCCAGCAATTTGTGCTTTACGTTTCATCAGCCCTTTGTCCCGAAGCAGAAGGGAACGATTAAAGATTCTAGGGTCTTCTGTAAATCTTGCATTTAGCGCCCCGGCCCACTCGACCGTTTCTTCATAAATTGGGACAGCCAGCCTAGTGTTGAGCATTCTGAGCTTTTCATAAAGCTCGGTCGATTTTTCATTTAAACGATCGAATTCCCATCCAATAAATTGAATTTCATGCTTGTCCGCAAACTCCTGGAAATCAGGCGGACCCACTACAACGAATGGACGGCCAAGCTTATCCATAGCTTCGATCGCAGGAAGACT
This sequence comes from Chryseobacterium sp. ISL-80, assembly GCA_018613055.1. Classification (GTDB taxonomy): domain Bacteria; phylum Bacillota; class Bacilli; order Bacillales; family Cytobacillaceae; genus Mesobacillus. The sequence continues at coordinate 21,613 of JAGGQZ010000006.1, forward strand.
CCATCCTAATATAGCTGTAAGCTGCTCTTTTTTTTCTGTATTCTCCATTAAAGCTCCCCGCTTCCACTAAAAAAAGTAGTATAACGACTTATATATTTCCAAAATAGCAATTTTTCAAACTAGTATTTTCAAAAAAATGGTTTAATATTCTTGTTTTTCAGGTATGTAATTATAGTTTCCATCAAAATAACAATCATATTAGGATAAAGGAGCCGAAAACTTGATTATAGACTGGCATGAAAAGCTGCTGGAATACTTCCCGGCCCGTGAAATGAAATCAAAAAAACATTTTGAATCCCTTTTTACCGAAAAGGAAAAATTATATAAAAAGGAAGAAGGACCGGAATATGTCCTTATTTACCTTGAACAGAAGGATTTTATTTTTATTGATTATATTTTGGTAAGCGGCAGCAGAAGAAGCAGGGGTACAGGATCCAGGCTTTTGGGCAGGCTTAAACAAAAGAATAAAGCCATCATTCTCGAAGTCGAGCCCGAAAACGCCAATGATCCCGATTCTTTAAAGCGGATCGATTTTTATCAGCGAAATGGATTTAAGGAATATGGTTCTATTCAGTATGAAAGAATTCATGCTGTCACTGGCGAACTGAATAAAATGGACATTTATTGCTGGGCTCCCTCACCAAGAACGGAAGAATGGGTATTCGAACGAATGGAAAACGTTTATGAAGAAGTCCATGCTTTTAACTCAGAAAAGTTATATAGCAAGAAGCCGCAGCCTGTTGAGGAAGTATTGAAGCTTAGAAAGAAAAGCTTTAGCAGGGCTAAATGACTTTTTGACTCAGCATGTCGGAAGCGAGCAACGGAGGAATGAACATGAAAAAGGCTATGATCATTGTCAATCCATCGTCCGGAAAAGAAAAAGCGAAGGACTATGTGGAAAAAATACAAGAAACCCTGCAAGAAGCATTTCACCTGATTGATGTAAAAGAAACGGAAAAGGAGGGCGATGCTGCGGCATTTGCGACTGAAGCCTGTGTGGCTTTATATGATGCGGTCATCGCTATGGGCGGTGATGGTACCATCAATGAAGCCATCAATGGACTAGCTGAACAGGCACACCGTCCCGCTCTCGGCATCATACCGCTAGGGACGGTCAATGATTTTGCCAGGGCACTCAAAATTCCGCTGGAACCATATGAAGCCATCTCTATTTTGGAAGAACAAAATCTTCGTCCTGTCGATATCGGAAAGGTCAATGAGTCTTATTTTGCCAATGTTCTAGCAGTCGGGGCGATTGCTGAGGCCTCTTACAATGTGAGCGCAGAACAAAAAACCAGGCTCGGCCCACTGGCTTATTTTATGGAAGGAGCAAAATCCTTCCTGAATGGTGAAGCGATTGAAATCAGTGTTGAACACGAAGGAGGGAAATGGGAAGGAGAAACCTTCCTTTTGCTTACAGCCCTCACTAATTCCGTTGGCGGGTTTGAGGCACTTGCACCTGAAGCAGACGTGAATGACGGTAAGTTCCACACTTTTATCATAAAAAAGTTATCCATTCCAAAAGTCGCATCACTCATCCCTTCACTTTTGAGAGGGGAGTTGGAAGAAAGCAAGGAGGTCGAATATATCCGCACCTCCTATCTTAAGGTATCCTCCGATAAAGCACATGTCGTGAACATCGACGGAGAAGAAGGCGAGCCACTGCCCTTCAGCGCAAAAGTCCTCCCAGGGCATCTCGATATCTTTGTGCCATCTAATCAAAAAACCTGAGCAGGGGATTTCCCCTGGCTCAGGTTTTTTTCAACATTATTTTACACTTGAATCAAAGTTATAGAAGAACTTGGCTGTAATGGAGCCATCTTTGTTTTCCTTGATGTCCGTTACATGGATACCGGAATCAGCTGGTGTAGCACCGTAACCTTTCCAGAAGTAGTAAGAACCTGTGTGTACATTGCCGCTTACTGGAGTCAGCTTGCTGCCTGTTTTAAAGAAGTCACCTGCGTCTCCTCGGTTAAGGTTCTTTTCGAGGTCATACTTGCCATCTGCCTGAAGGACAGATAAACCGTAGTGAGTCACTACATCACCATTGCTAGCAGTCTGTGACTGGTTGTACAGGAAGCGCTTATTCATCCAGTTTTCAACGTTGTTCGGACGGAAACCGGCTGTCTGGTAAAGGTTGATAACATTTTCATCAACATGCCATGCTACTAGACCATGAGCATCTTCACCTTGACGGACCATACCTTTGTTGAAGCCATCCTGCTGCATGTTTTCAAACAAGAAGTATTCTGTACCGTTTGATCCTGGAACTTCCATTTTCACGATTCCGTCGTCAGCTGTTGCTTTGTTTACAGCTGGCAGAGTGATTTCTTTCACGCCGCTTTCAGGTGTCACCTCGATTGGATTAGCCCATCCAAGGAAAACCTTTGAGAATGGATCGAAGTGTGTCGGTGAGTTTCCGCCGTACTCAGCTTTATTCGGATAGCGCATCCATGACCCGCCAGCCATCATGGAGTAGTTACCTACACCTTCTGATGAGTAAAGAGTGTCATAGAAATCCGGCAATCCTAAAGCATGTCCAAATTCGTGAGCATATACGCCAGTCTGTACTGGGAATGGACCTGTTTTCGCTTCTTCTTTATACGCGTTAGTAGCAGCATCGAAACCAGCTACGTTCCCGCCGATTCCTGGCTGGATGTTGTAGTTGTTAACGACTACCCCATCATAAGTCATGTCTTCTTTGACTGTTCTGTCAATCCATGCGCCCTGGCTGATTCCTTCGTACTGAGGTGCAGTCTTGCCAGTTTCGTAATATTTTCCATAGTAAAGCGCACTTAGCAGGCTCCACTTGTGAGACCAGAATTGGGCTGGGTCGCGGCTGTACTCTGCTCCAGTACCTTCATGGATTACGAATACGTTTGGAACTTCACCATTTTCATCAGCATATTTTGAAAAATCGACTTGATCATCCGCTGCTTTTAACAGGTCACGAATGAATTCACCAGTATGAGCGTCACCGTTTACGTTGCCCAGCTTATATACTCCGCCTTCAGCGTATGTGCCTTCCTGATCGAGATAATAAGATGCGCCCTTAGGAAGCTCAACCCACACAAATTCTGTGTTTTCCTTGCGAACCAGGTTGGTTTTTCCGTAACTTGATTCCTTATAAGCATTCTGCATAGTACGATCTTTTGGTACATCTGGACCATCATATTTTTGGAATTGCTCCAGTTCATACGGATTGTACTCCGTTCCAAAAATAAGATCTTCGTAATATTTTGGATCTACTTGTCCTTCCATGTCCCCGATTGGCTCGTCACCATCCTTGTACTTAGCCAAAATAACCAGGACCGGAATATCACCAGTTGCTTCCTTGTATGCAACTTGATTGTCGCCCGGCTGTTGGAATTTCGCTCCAGTCTGGGCAATTTTCTCTGCAGGATCGACTTTGGAAATATCGATTCCTAATTCCTTGGCTCTATCAACAAGCTCTGGAGCAGCACCTACATGGTGAGCAAGGCTTAGTTCATATTTACTTTGTGGTTTTACCGCGGAATCAGTTGCGCTGACTCCTGCAAACACTGCGCTTCCTGCCAAAGCAAGGGATAACGCCGAAGTTGAAAGGACTTTTAACAATTCATTCACTCCCTATTAGAATATTTCCATTTCCTAAATAATATAAAATATTCAGTATATTCTAAATAGGGACTATGGCTTATTTGATAGGTTTTCCGCTGCGTCGAAAGACTTAATTTCCAGTTTTGTCGCATAAATAGTTACTATATTACCATAATAATCCATTACTAAGAGATGGGTCAGAAAAAGTCCTTGCTGACAGCATTGTGGCTTAAACAACTTCTTAACGTTTTTTATCATGAGTCTTTTCATTCAGACAGCTTTGGGGCATTCCTTTTTAAAAGATGTCATAATAACCATGGGTTCTTGACAGCTTCGAGCCTTCCCTCCTGAAACCTGTCAAAATAACGATGGATTCTTGACAGCTTTGACCCTTTCCTCCTGAAACCTGTCAAAATAACGATGGGTTCTTGACAGCTTCGAGCCTTCCCTCCTGAAACCTGTCAAAATAATCACGGGTTCTTGACAGCTTCGAGCCTTCCCCCTTAAAAGCTGTCAAAATAACGAGGGGTTCTTGACAGCTTTGACCCTTTCCTCTTGAAACCTGTCAAAATAACCACGGGTTCTTGACAACTTCGAGCCTTTCCTCCTGAAACCTGTCAAAATAACGATGGGTTCTTGACAGCTTTGACCCTTTCCTCTTGAAACCTGTCAAAATAACGATGGGTTCTTGACAGCTTCGAGCCTTCCCTCCTGAAACCTGTCAAAATAACGATGGATTCTTGACAGCTTCGAGCCTTCCCTCTTGAAACCTGTCAAAATAACGATGGGTTCTTGACAGCTTTGACCCTTTCCTCTTGAAACCTGTCAAAATAACCACGGGTTCTTGACAACTTCGAGCCTTACTTCTTTAAACCTGTCAAAATGATCAGGGTTTCTTGACAGCTTTGGGCCTTCCCTCCTGAAATCTGTCAAAATAATCACGGGTTCTTGACAGCTTCGAGCCTTCCCTCTTGAAACCTGTCAAAATAACGATGGATTCTTGACAGCTTCGAGCCTTCCCTCTTGAAACCTGTCAAAATAACGATGGGTTCTTGACAGCTTTGACCCTTTCCTCTTGAAACCTGTCAAAATAACCACGCTTTCTTGACAGCTTCGAGCCTTCCCCCTTAAAAGCTGTCAAAATAACGATGGGTTCTTGACAGCTTCGAGCCTTCCCTCCTGAAACCTGTCAAAATAATCACGGTTTCTTGACAGCTTCGAGTCTTTCCCCCTGAAACCTGTCAAAATAACGATGGGTTCTTGACAGCTTCAAGCCTTCCCTCGCGAAACCTGTCAAAATAATCATCCTCCAACCACAACAAAAAGACTCCGCCGAGGCGAAGTCTTTTCCACACATGAATTTTACAGGATATCCATCCAGATTTTGATTGCTGTACCCAGGATCAGTACTGCCAGGATGTATTGAAGAATTTTTGTGTTTACTTTTTTACCTGCGTTCGCACCTAATGGTGATGCGATCAGACTGGCTACAACCATGATCATCGCCGGCCAGAAGTCTACCTGTCCAGTGGCAATTTTACCTACTGTTGAACCGATAGATGAAATGAATGTGATGGCCAGTGAAGTGGCGATAGTCATCCTTGTTGGGATTTTCAGGACAACGAGCATGATTGGCACTAGCAGGAATGCACCAGCTGCACCAACGATACCGGCGCCGATTCCGACGATCAGGGCGAAAAATGCGGCAAGCCATTTGTTGAATGTTACTTGATCAAGCGGGATATCATCGACGTTTTTCTTAGGGATGAACATCATAACTGCTGCAATCAATGCAAGAATACCGTATACAAGGTTGATGCCGCCTTCTGACATAAAGCGGGAACCGTAACTTCCGATCAAGGAACCAACCAGGATCGCAGCGCCCATGTAAATGATCAATGTCTTGTTCAAGTATCCGCCTTTACGGTAAGCCCAGACACCGCCGATGGTCGCGAAGAAAACCTGGACCGCACTGATCCCTGAAACCTCATGGGCACTGAATGCCGCGAGGCCGAACAATGGTGGTATATATAACAGCATTGGGTATTTAATGATGGAACCGCCAATTCCAACCATCCCGGAGATATAAGAACCGATAAAACCAATTAAAAATATAACGATAATAAATGATAAGTCCATCAGGTTTCCTCCTTAATTTAAATCACTGAACTCTGTTGTATTAACCTTTATAACCAAAAGAAAAGGGAGACCAGCTCCCCCTTCGTTCAATTAGGCCTTCTTCATCCAGAACTTGAACACACCGTTTTCTTCTTCATGCTTCAGTAGTTCGTTTCCAGTTGATTGTGCCCAAGCTGCAAGATCTTTTACAGCGCCTTTATCAGTTGTGTGGATTTCTAGTACTTCTCCAGATTGAAGGTCAGTGATTGCCTTCTTTGTTTTTACGATTGGCATTGGACAAGCAAGTCCTTTTGCGTCTAATACTTTTGCTACGTTCATGTTAAAATCCTCCTTGGTTGTTTAAAAAGTTGTATTTTTCGATACTGGTCAGGGAGCAAAGCCCCCTTGTCAGATTTATCTTACCGCACAGCGGTTTGGTCCGATTTCCATTTCTCTTTGCTTCTCATCGTCTGGGGTGATTTTGCCCATGTTTGTTTCACGGATTTCCTGGTATGCATTAGGCTGCGGAGGCAGGTTCTCCGTTACGAGTCTGCGGAATTCCGCTTCGTCTTCGATGTTCAAGCCATGGTTTTTCGCGAATAGAGTACCTAATTTTTCAGATACGCTGCCGTCTTCGTTCAGCTCTTCGATGATCATGAAGTGTGCTGGAAGAACAACCAGGTCATCGGAAAGCTGCTTGTAGCGATTGTATAGTGAGTTTCTTAAATCCGTTACCCAGTCTTCTGCTTTACCAGCAAGGTCCGGGCGTCCAATTGAGTCAATGAATAGTATATCCCCTGACAGAAGATATTTTTCATCAACGACAAAAGATGTAGAACCAATTGTGTGGCCTGGTGTGTAAAGTGCGTTGATGTCGATATTTGTGTCACCAATCTTTACATTGTTGCCATCTTCAAGAGGCTGGTAGTTGAAGGTTACTTCATCAGCATCTTTTGGAGGCAGCCAGTATGTTGCACCTGTTGCTTCGGCGATTTTTCTGCCGCCTGAAATATGGTCTGCGTGCAGATGTGTATCGAATACATGCTTGATTTCAACGCCAAGCTCTTTAGCGAAGTCAAGGTATACATCTGTCATTCTTGTTGCGTCGATCAAAGCAGCTTCACCGTTTGAAACGACCGCGTAAGAAAGGCAGCCTTTACCGATACGGACGAACTGGTACATGGATCCGCCATCTTTAAGCTCACCAACCTTAACTGGCTCAAGGTGTTCGCTCCATGCTTTCATTCCGCCTTGAAGATAAGATACTTCGCGGCCAGCTTCGTCAAGCATTTCAGCGACCATTACAGAAGATCCTTCTTTCGCGCAAACAACAAGCACTTCTTTGTCAGTTGGCACTTGATCAAGAATCTCTTCCACCCCATCAAGCAGGTCGAAGTAAGGAATGTTCAGGTACTCGAAGTTCTCACCTTCGATTTTCCAGTCATTGAAGTCGCTCTCGTTACGGACATCAAGGATAAATAAAGGTTCTTTATTGAATACTTTTTTTGTTACTTCTTTAGACGTCATTGGTTTCATAATCTATTGTACCTCCCTGGGTATGATTTTTTCTAAAAAAATAATTACTGTACTTTTGTATCAGTTGGGCCATTCCATCCGGACATGCCTGGTACAACATTCCAGACTTTCTCGAATCCATTGCTTGCAAGTGCCTGGGAAGCCATGTCACTTCTGTTGCCTGTGCGGCAAACAACAAGGATTGTTTTTGATTTATCAAGTTCTTCCATACGGCTTTCAAGATCGCCGAAAGGAATAGAGACAGCATTTGGAATATGACCGAATGCATATTCAGCAGGTTCCCTAACATCCAGGACAAGAACATCTTCGTTTGCTTCCAGCTTCTTCAGTACATCCTCATTGGAAACAATGTTCTCGAATTTGGTTTCTTCCTGCTCTTCACCTGAACCGCCTTTGCGGATGTAGTGCTTAAGAACATCGCCTTCTTCAATCGTTCCAAGGTACTGATTGCCAGAGCTTTTAGACCAGGCCTGGATATCTGCCCTAGAACCTTTATCCGTTGCAAGCACTTCTAAAACCTCGCCCGGATTTAAATTGTTGATTGCTTTCTTCGTTCTGACAATCGGCATTGGGCATGCTAGCCCTTTTGCATCGACTGTAGCATTTGTCTTAAAAGTTTCCATTTGTCGACCTCCAATTAAAATATCTATTAGATGAACAGGTTGACGTTGCCGTTTTCAGCATCAGCCAGGTAAGCTGCTACACCGGCAAATTCGACACCTTCCATGATTTCTTCTTGAGTAAGACCAAATAAGTCTACTGTCATCTGGCAGGCAACAAGTTTTACATCCTGTTCTTTAGCCATTTCAATCAAGTCCGGAAGCGGCATTGCATTATGCTTCTTCATGACATCCTTGATCATTTTAGGGCCAAAGCCTGCATAGTTCATTTTTGACAATCCCAATTTGTTCGCGCCTCTTGGCATCATCTTGGCAAACATCTTTTCAATGAAACCTTTATCCGCCTGGATTGGCTCATCTTTCCTTAGAGCGTTTAATCCCCAAAATGTGTGGAAGATTGTCACTTCATGATCATAAGCAGCTGCACCATTGGCAATGATATAAGCAGCCATGACTTTGTCATAATCCCCACTGAATAAAATGATTGTCGTTTTTTTCTGTTCTCCCATTATCTAACTCCCTCTCTTCAATTACGGTAATGGGTATTTTAAACGGCAAAAAAAATAAAATATGTTTTCCAACGTGATTACGTTGTTAAATACCTCACAGGGTATATATTATAAAAGATTCATCCCATTGTCAACCGTAAATTTGAATTTTTTATGACTTTTATCTGTTGAGATTGATTCAAGCCATTTAAGGCAGGACTCAATCCGGATATAATCATCCTATGCACAACTCAGTAAAAGTTGTTAAAGGTTCCTATGAGTATATTAAAAAAACAAAATAGAAGCTCTTTTGCCGATTGTCTCTATTTATATAGAAGAAAGTAGTTTCCTGATATAAGGATAAATTAGTTTTCTGGTATGTAAAATGGAAAGGATTGTGAGTTCATTAGAAGGAATTAATGCGGAAAATAAAAAAGAAAACCAAAGCCTGGGGTGAAGAATCTTTCAATTAGCAGATTGTAAAGATTGTGAACCAGGCTCCTTAGTCTTCGTCAAGCATTCTATATTTAACACTTTCATCGTAAAGCCCGTTTTTCTTGCTCCATGCCCAGATGATACCTGCAGAAGCGGTGAATGCGAACATGACGATCAGTAAAATCCATGCTCCCGGTGCCATTCCTACACCTCCTTTTAATATAATCTTCATCACTATCGAATTACTCTAACAGAAATTCCCGAAACCGTCCAGAGTATAATTCAGGGGTTGTAAAAAAAAATCTATCGGATTACAATGTGGTCAAATAATGAAGGAGGTACAAAAATGGACCATCAATCCCTTGGCTTTTTCTTCGATCTCTTCTATTACATCGGAGTGCCCATCCTGATTATCTTCATCCTTGATACACTTCGTAAAAAGAATAATAAAAAAGAAGAACAAAACTAAAACTTTCTCAACAGAGCGAATGCACTTCGCTCTGTTTTTTTTTGCCATAATTGTAAAAATAGACGTTATTTTACCAGTTAGTCAGCAAGTATAAAACAATTGGATAACACTATAAAAAAGTCGAATAACTTTATTTCAATATGGGATGTATCATGTAACATAGCAGATTGTGAAGAAATTGTGAAATTTTTGTGGTTATTTTATGAACAAGGGAGTGTCAAAATGTTTACAGACGAAAAATGGAGTTCTTCCAAGAACTGGTTCATTGCTGCTGTTTTTTGGATCATCATCGGCATGAGTATGGGACTTCTTACTGCAACAAAACAAATTTGGCCAGAATTGTTGAACAATCGCTGGACAACTTACGGGCATATTCGCTCAGCGCACGTCATGCTCGTCATCTATGCATGGTTATCAATGGCTTATGTAGGATCAATGTTCTACATGATTCCCAAGCTTGCAAAAACAAAAGTTTACAGCGAAAAGCTGGGGAATTTCGCACTAGTATTTTATAACATTGTCATTTTAGAAGGTTTCTTCGCATTGCTATTCGGACAGACATCTGTCATCGAGTACGGTGAATTCCCGCTCTGGGTTGACGTTCAGCTCCTTGTCGCTATCGGACTTGTTGCTTATAACCTTTTCAAGACGGTTGGACAAAGAACAGAGAAAATGCTTTATGTCAGTCTTTGGTACTTCCTCGGCTCATTGCTGTGGCTGCCATTGACATGGATTGTCGGAAACTTCCCGGCACAATGGATTCCAAGTGGCGTGCAGCAAGGTTTGATGGGCTGGTTCCTTGGACATAACGCAATCGGTCTCTGGATGACGACGGTCGGTGTCGGACAGATTTACTACCTGCTTCCTAAACTGACAGGACGTCCTTTATACAGCCACCAGCTTTCCATGATTGGATTCTGGGCAATTGCTACATTCTATGTTTGGAATGGTCCTCACCATTTGATGAATGGTCCAATTCCAAGCTGGATTTCTAAAGCAGGCGTCATTCCTTCCATCGTTCTATTGATACCGGTTTGGGCCGTATTGGCTAACTTCTGGGGTACGATGAAAGGTTCATGGTCACAGACAAGGACGAGCGTACCGCTTCGCTTCACAATGGCCGGTACGATTTTCTACCTTTTCGCATGTCTTCAGGGGCCATTGCAAGCCCTTCCATCCGTAAGTTCAGTCATTAAGTTCACGCACTGGACAGTCGGGCATGCACACATGGGACCATTCGGCGCGTTTTCTTTCACATCGTTCGCAGCTATCTATTACATTCTGCCTAAAATCGTTGGCCGCGAAATGTTCAGCAAGAGAGCAATGGAAGCACACTTCTGGTTCTCTACTGTCGGTTTCCTTGTCTTCGCATTCTCATTATGGATCGCAGGTGTCGTCCAGGGATTCGCCTGGATCGAAGGTGTACCATTCCTGCAGACTGTCTTGATGATGGAACCGTACGTACAAGGCCGCGCAATTGGCGGAACGATGATGTATGTAGCCCAGTTCTTCCTTGCATGGAATATGTATAAGACTATTAAACTTGCAAAACTTGAGAAAAAACAGCAAGCACAGCAGCAAGCTGCTACTGCTTAATGAGGAGGGAACACGTTGGAACGTAAACCATCAGCTGTATTAATCGTTGCATTGATTTTATGGATGTTCGGTGTAGCCGGCACGGTCATCCTTCCCCTCTTCGACCAGGAAATCAACTCTGCGACTGCAAGCGGTGAACTCCGCAACTACCCAGAGGATTCTGCTGAAGCAAGAGGAAGAGATATTTATATCCAGAATGGCTGCCAGACATGCCACACACAATTTGTCAGGGCATTGCCTGCCGATACGAACCAAAACCTTGGACCAGTATCTCAGGGCGGCGACTACAAATATGATTTACCACATCTTTTAGGTTCTAACCGTACTGGCCCGGATTTAATGTGGGTTGGCCTGAAATATAACGAAGACTGGCAGCGCCAGCACTTGATTGATCCTCAATCAACAAGCCCTGGTTCTATCATGCCATCCTTCGATTACCTGACCAATCAGGAACTGGATGACCTTGTTGCATACTTGATGAGCCTCAAGCCAACAGAAGAAAGATTGGAAGAGTACCAGAAAGAACGGGAAGAAGCAAAAATCAATGGAAAGTAAATAAGATCCATTAACTGCTCATTGCCTTGAATCCCAGCGATTTAAGGCGATGAGTTCCTATAACAGCATTTAAAGGCAGGTGTAGAACATGAAAAAAGAATATCAGCAACATGATAGCAAAGATGAGGATATTGTCTCCGGTATTAAAATTGAACATAATAGGGTGCCGAAACTCCTGGTAGCTGTATTTTATGTTGTGGCCATTTGGGCGATTGGGTATGCGATCTTCATGCCTGGAAAGCTTGCAGTCGAACCTGCGGCAGCTCCACAGGATAACAAGGGAGAGCTTATTTTCACAGGAACTTGCCTGAACTGCCATGCTACTGGTGCTGCCCCTGACTTGAAGGGTGTTACGGACAGGATGTCAGAAGAAGACATTAAGAATGTCATCAAAAAAGGCCGCAACACGATGCCTGCAATCGGACATCTTTACACAGAGAAAGAGATCGACAAGGTTTATGAATACTTAGAGGATTACAGATAAGGAAAGGAGGATTTACGTGGGTAAAACAATAAGTAGATGGGCATTTTTCATCATTATTTTCACACTGCCGTTCTGGAACGGTTTCCGGATGGATATCGACAACGAAAAGCTTTTCTTGTTTGGCTTCCAATTATCCTATGAGGCTGGCTATTTATTTTTCGTTTTCTTATTCTTGTTCCTGATGGCTTTCCTTGCACTGTCTATGATCGTGTACAGGGCTTTTTGCCAATATGCATGCCCGCATAATACCTTCAGCATGCTTTTGAACAAAATCGAATCGAAGTTGGGTGACAAAGGCAAAGCAGTTACATTCCTGCTTGCTCTGGTTGTCAGCATCTTCATGGCTTACTCGACTGTAAGTTACTTCTATAACCCTATTACAGTCTGGGAGTCACTCGTCAACTTTAAAATGGATAAATACTTCTTCCTTGTCACTTCAACTGCTGTTCTTTATACAGCTTTGTCTTACAAGGCAAGAAACTCTTTTTGTAAAGTCTGCCCATACGGACTTGCCCAGGGCATTTCACGTGTTGATGACAAAACAAAATGGCTTACACATCCTGGAGTATGGATTACATGGGGTACAACAACTGCCCTTGTTCTTGTCCTGCTTGTTGGATGGTTCTGATCAAATTTTAAAGCGAGGTGAAAACATATAATGAAAAAGATCTTGAAACTATCTGCATTCGCTTTACTGGCTGTCTCGCTTACTGCATGTTCTGAGGCAGCAGTTAAAGATACATCTCTTGATGATAAAAACAAAAAGGATCTCCCTCCACTCCATGAGGATTATTCTTCTAACTGGTGGAAAGACCAGCCGAACGGAAACGCAGACTCCAATAAGGACTGGGATGGAGAAGGCTGGATCCTCTCAGCGAACGAAGTTAGTAATGGGGTGGCCATTGCTGACATCAAAACTGGGAATCCGGTAAAATACATCCAAAGCTCAGGTACACCGCACCACATCCATTTGAACAAGGACCAGACTTGGGCATTTGCGACCCAGCGTTATGGAACAAGCGTCTTAGCGATCAATATGGAAACTTTAGAGTCTCATAATATCGATTTCCCTGGCTTCGAAAAACCGCCTGCGCCACAGCACATGACCTTATCTCATGACGGCAAATACGCCTTCACTTCATTGAATGGTGTAGAAGCAGTCGGAATGATTGATGCAAAAACAGCTAAACTCGTTAAGGTGTTTAAAAACGTCGGTAAAAAGCCAAGGGACTTGAATGTCACTCCTGACGGCAAAAAACTCTTTGTCAGCTTGCAGGCAGAACCATTTATCACTGTTATCGATATTGATACCGGGGAAATGAGACACCTTGAACGGACAGAAACAGACTATGGCAAAGGGACAGGTTCTGGCCTTGATATGTCAAATGACGGAAAATATGTTGCAGTTGCCAACACTGCTGACGATGAAGTTGCAGTTTATGACGCTAAAACAGAAAAGCTTTTAAAGAAATTTGGAGATATCCCTAAACCAGTTAACTTAAGCTTTATGGGCAATACGCATGATCTGGTTACAGGCAATCGTAATGATGGGTCAATTTCAATCATTGATACTGCCAAGCTAAAGTTCATCAAGACAGTAAAAACCGGAGCCGGTACGAACATCGCTTACCTTGGTCCAGATGGCTACTGGTATACTTCGCAAAACGGGGCTGGCTTCTTGACAGTCCTTGATCCAAAGGATAATTACAAAATTGTCAGGAAGATCTGGGGAGTACAGAATATTCACTGGCTGTCATGGAGTCCGGACGGAAGCATGATGTTCGGATCTAACTGGGGCGACAAAACGCTCACAAAAATTGACTTAACGAAAAAGAAGGATTTCAGACAGACAATTCCTGTTGGGTTGAATCCAAACGGCATCGCACTTAAAACAAATGTTCCAAAAGAACAGATTCTGGCTTATCAGAAAGGCAATGAGGAAGAAGCAAACAGAATCAAAAAAGCCTCTACCCTTGTATTCCCTGAGCCAAAAGATGTTAATGAGGAAGCTTTCCTCGGAACATGCCTGCAGTGCCATGATATCGGCCGGATCATGAAGAATTCAAGCAAAGGCGCAGAACAGTGGACATCTGTAGTGGACCGGATGGCTGGTAATGGAGCAAAGATGACAGATGAACAAAGACAGCAGATCATCGATTATCTTGCATCTGATGCACACAAGGCCCTTAAGATCCAAACAGAGCTTGAACTGGAGATAGCCGAACAAAATAAAAAATAAAAAAAAATCCTAATGCCTCTTTAACAGGAAGCATTAGGATTTTCATCTAGATTTCTTATAAAGTTCCATACTCTTTCATGCAGACTCGACTTGAACTGCTTATCCTTCCTTAACAAGAAGAATGGACGGAAACGGTCCCTGTCTTTAAAATGACTGACAATGAGCTGCCTGGATTGAACCTCCGGACAGATGGCCAGCTTGGAAAAGACTGCGACGCCAAGGCCATTTTTCACCCCTTCCTTGATGAGCGTGTTGCTGTTATAAACAAGGACGGACTTTGGTTCGATGTTCAGGCCTTTCCATAAATCCAGCGTCGCCTGTCTCATTGCGCAGCCAGGTTCGCGGATCAGCCAGGTCATTTCTTCAAGCTTTGCAGGATCCTGATTTTCCGGATTGACCCTGAGCTGCGGGGACACGCCAAGAACGAGCAGGTCATCATAAAATTCATGGGAAATAAAATCATAGCGTCCAGCTTTTCCCTCAACAAGAGCTAGGTCAATCTCGGAGGCATAAAGCAAATCAGTTATTTCGACCGATGTACCGATTGTGACCTGTATTTGATGGCTCGCTATATCAGGATTCAATTTTATGATATCCTGGATCATTTTGGATATGAGGCATTCACCAATTGTATTGCTGCAGCCGATCTTGATTGTTTCACTGGAATCTCCTTCAGCGAGAAGGCTTTCCAGTTTATCATTTAACGCCAGGAGCTGCTGGCCATGCTCATACAGGGTTTTACCCGCTTCTGACAGCCTTATTTTACGATTGGCCCTAATGAACAACTGCTTATTATAGTAAGTCTCCAACTGGCTGATTTGATGGCTGACTGCAGGCTGCGAAAGGTTCAGCATCTTCCCTGCCTGGGAGAAGCTCTCATATTTTGCAGCCGCTATGAATGTCTTAAGATGTTCGAGATTCAATATGATCGCACCCCTTTACTAATAGATTGGAGGGAATAAAATGAAGAAATTAGATATCACCGTTACAGTTATCGTATTATCTGTCTTTATTTTCGGTTTAATGTACTTCACCAAAGACGATTCAATTAGCTATCGCGATGTAAAATTTGAAATCGCGTCGATGGTCATTTTAGCCACTGTATCCCTGTTCACTTATTTCGGGATCAGAAGAAATTTAAATCATTAATTGGCATTATACCACACAGGGTTTAGATGTGAAGACAAAAAAACGCAAGGATAAAACCTGGGAGCTCTCTCCTGGGTTTTATTTTTTTATTCAGACAGTATACTAACAAGCAAGCGGGATTATGAATCAGTTCACATTTGAGAGAGAAAAAAATTGAAAGTCACTCTCAGTCATTATACAATATATTACGATATATACCAACAGGGGTATAAAAGGAATTATTCTTCATTAATCCTTAACAAAAACAATCCAATATAGTTTATAGAAAAGGAGTGAATATGGATATGTCAGATATTGGTTTATTTTTTGCTTTTACCGCCGGGATTTTATCATTTTTCTCCCCATGCGTGTTCCCTCTCCTCCCTGCTTACATAACTCATTTAACAGGAGGCAAAATTGAGGGATCAAAGGTCGCTGTCGATCGGGCAACGCTTTTTACCCGTTCATTCGGATTCATCATCGGCTTTAGCCTGATTTTTATCATCATGGGGGCCTCAGCTTCGTTTCTGGGACAGGTTTTCGCAAATTACAGGACAATCGTTATGCAGATTGCCGGCTTGCTGATCATCATTTTCGGCTTGCAGATGGCCGGTTTGTTGAATATTAAATTCTTGATGATGGAGAAAAAGGTCCATTCTGAAACGAAATCGAAGGGCGTTTTTGGTTCTGTGTTTCTGGGGATGGCGTTTGCAAGCGGATGGTCACCATGCGTCGGATTGGCTCTATCCTCCATCCTGCTTCTGGCCAGCTCATCCGATACTTTATATCAGGGAATGTACCTGCTGACTTCATACTCTCTCGGAATGGCTGTGCCTTTCCTGGTTATTTCTTTCGTCATTTCCTATTCATTAAAAGCAATCAAGAAGATCAATAAATATCTGTCAAAGCTCGCACTTGTAAATGGTATGATTATGGTAGGCATGGGCTTCCTTGTCCTGTCAGGCCAAATGCAGAAAATCAGTGCATGGCTGTCAGCTTACAGTTTATTTGGGTTCTGATTTTAAAAAGGATCTACCTTAATGCCTGAAGGAGTGACCTATTTTTGTGAAGAAAGAACTGATCGGCAAAAGTGTATTGGTAGTCGAAGACGACCCAAAAATAAGGACGCTAGTCAAAATCTATTTAACGAATGAGGGCTATGAGGTTCTTGAAGCGGACAATGGAATTGACGCTCAGGAGATGATTGAGAAATATGACCCTTGCATCCTTATACTTGACCTGATGCTTCCCGGCAAAAGCGGAGAAGAAATTTGCCGCTGGCTGCGGAACGATTTGGAAAGCATGATGCCTGTCATTATGCTTACTGCAAAGGCCTCTGAAAAGAGCAGGATCGAAGGCTTCAAGCTTGGCGCTGACGACTATGTGGTAAAACCATTCAGTCCGGCTGAGCTTATGGTCCGGATTGAAGCCGTATTGCGAAGGACGGCAAGCAGATGCGGAAAGCTGACTTTTACAGGACTCACCCTAAAACCGGCAAAAGGCCAGGCGCTGGTTGATGGTGAACCACTCGATTTGACCAACTTTGAGTTCAGGCTTCTCCATATGTTCATGCAGCATCCTGGACAGATTCTTTCGCGGACGCAAATACTCGATACCATTTATGAAAATAACGAAAAGGCCGTGACCGAGCGGACAATCGATGTACATATCAAGAATCTCCGTGAGAAAATCAAGGAAAAAACGCCGAAGGATTATATTCAGACAGTAAGAGGAATGGGGTATAAATTTGCGGCGAATTAAAAGCATCACGAACTTGTTGTTATCGAAGCTGGTGGCGGTCAACAGCATCGTCATCCTGCTGGTCATCATGCTGGCCGGTATTTCTGTAAAAGACTATGCCTGCTTCCTCGTCAATCATGAACAAGTGACCGGGCAGCAGCTCGTCGAAACCTTGAATTCATTCCTGATCAAGGTAAGCGTCATCGCTTTCATCGCTGCCGGGCTTTTGCATTATTTTTCAGTCAAAAAGATAGTGAATCCGGTTAAAGCGATGGCTGCTGCCGCAAATCAGGTGAAAACAGGAACAATCCCTTCGAAAATTGATGTGCAGGCAAGCGGTGAACTGGGTGAACTCGTAACAAATTTCAATGCCATGACCGAAACGCTTTCGGTTGTCCAAAAAAGGCGTGAAGAAATGTTAAGGGATATCGCCCATGAATTAAGGACGCCGCTAACGAATATCAACGGGTATCTAGAAGCTCTTCACAGCGGTGTATTGGAAGGTGACCAGGAACTTTTCGGATCGCTTCTCGAAGAATCAAGGCGGATTACAAGAATTGTCGATTTGATTGCCGAACTTGATGCATGGAGCCAGGAGTCCCATTTCCCCGAAAAACAATTCGAGGAAATCGATATGAAACAAGTATTGGCTGAATCACTTGCAGCGTTCCACTTGAAGCTATCAGGCAGGTTCGAGACATTCAGCCAGCAGCTCGAACACGCTCCTGTTCTTGGCCATAAAGACGGCTTGAAACAAGTCCTGTCCAATCTGCTGCAAAATATTATCGATTATGACACTGGCGGACACCTTGCCATTCAAGGACAGCGTGAGGGTGCAGAATACAGAATAACTTTTTCACATGAAGGAACCTATATCGACCCGGAACATAAAGAGCTAATTTTCGAACGGTTTTACAGGCTTGAAGAATCCCGCAGCACAAAAGCTGAGGGGGCCGGTCTTGGCCTGGCGATCGCGAAAAGTATCATGAATGCCCACCAGGGACAAATTGGACTTGATACTGATGGGCATAATCACTCATTTTGGATCAGGATACCACTCCATTCTGTTTCTTAATCAATCCTTAACAATCCGATTACATACTGGACTGAAAAGTAGTTTTCGAATTAAAGGAGTGATACTCATGGAATTTACTTATTATAATGAGAAACTTATCGGACAGATGGAATATGGTTTCCTTCCAATCTCCCCTAACGCAGAATTGGGATATAGGCCGATGGAACTGTTCGTATCCTCACTGACTGGCTGCAGTACAGCGGTGCTGGCAAATATTCTGGTCAAGAAGAGAATAGACTATAAAAGGATCGACGTTAATGTATCAGCAGTCAGGAATCCCGAAGAGGCAAACCGGATTGAACGGCTGACATTCGATGTAGCCGTGCAGACCGACACATTGGATAAGGCGAAGCAAGCTGAAAAGATTGCCGCCCTTGTCCTGAAAAATTGCGGCATGATCCAATCGGTCATTGGAAGCATCGACATCCGATATCTGATTGAATTCACGCCAGACCAGCCCAAAAAAGGTGATGTTGCTTGAATTATATAACGATTGGCAGATTCACGCTGCCGGCAGATTTGCTTGCGGCGTTCGCTGCCATATTTATCGGTGCCCTGATCTACCGGGCCAGGGAAAAAAAGAGCATAGGTGACTGGTATTGGAACAGCTTTTTCATCTACATAGCCATCTATAAGCTAAGCTATGCAGTTTTCAATTTCAAGATGTTCCTTGACACCCCCTTCTCCCTCCTCTATTTTAACGGTGGCACAGAAGGCCAGATCCTTGGTTTTGCAGGCATTGCAGCCTATTTGTATTGGATTGCAAGGAAAAAGGAAAGCATGATCCAAGTGACCGAATATCTGCAGGGTTATTTCCTTTTCTTTATGCTCTATTGGACCGGACTATTCGCATTTTCAGAGGCTTTCATCGCTGCTGGGGTACAGGCACTCCTGGCGATCATTTATGGAGCGTTTTATTTTAAAAAAATGGAGCTTTCGAAGGAATATGCTATATTATTCTTGATGCTTGAAGCACTCGTTCTCAGTCTTTTTTCTGATTTGCTTTCAGCGGAAAACGTGCTGATCTTTGCACTTGGTATTTATTTGCTAGTATTTCAGGGTTTAAATAAGGAGGAATTACAGCATTGAACAAAAATCTTTTATCATTCGCGATTTTAGCATTGGCTGTTGTCATTTTGGTCGTGAATATCTGGAAACCAGATTCGACCGAAAGCGAAAAGAAAACAACAGCACCAACAGAGGAATCCGTTGAAACAACTGAAGATATCCCGGGCGCTAAGCTGTCATCATTAAGGGAAGGCGCTGAGGCACCTGATTTTGAATTGAATACCCTTGGAGGAGAAACAGTCAAGCTGTCCGATTACCGCGGCAAAAGAGTGATCCTGAACTTCTGGGCGACATGGTGCCCCCCTTGTAAGGCCGAAATGCCACATATGCAAAATTTCTATGAAGAATACAACGATCAGGGCGTTGAAATCCTCGCTGTCAATTTGACCAGCATGGACAAAGGTGTGGAGGAAGTCCAAAAATTCGTTGATGAATATGGTTTAACCTTTACCATCCCTTTGGATGAGGAAGGAAACGCAGGAACAACCTATCAGGCGTTCACAATCCCAACCAGCTACATCCTCGATGAAAAAGGCGTAATTACCAAGAAAATCGTCGGACCGATGGATGAGAAAATGATGAAGGAACTCACAGGGGTAAAATAAGAAAAAGTCACGGTCTGTGCCGTGACTTTTTTGTTTTGTTTTGTTGTAGGTGCTGCTCCGACCTTGAAAAGTCTTCCTTGGACATTTTGACGATGCTTCGCCTTCGAAATGTCCATTAAAACACCTTTCTTGGACATTTTGATGTTCCGTCTCCTCCGAAATGTCCATTAAACCTTAATTCTTAGACATTTTGGCGCTGCTTCTCCTCCGAAATGTCCATTAAACCCTATTTCTTAGACAATTTGACGCTGATCCGTTTTCAAAATGTCCATTAACCAAAAGGTTTCTAGATGCTCAAAATCTTTGGTTCTCGATTAGCTTTGAATGTTCCCTTTTCATTTAAGAATTGCTTGATCACATCTATCGCATGGACACCGTGATAAGTTTTTCCTGCTTCCGCCCCTTTGAACAACTGCTTCCCGCCTCCGGCAATTTTATATTTCCTGTTCAGGTCGATTTCCTTGCCACCAACGAGCAGCTTCTGGATCCTGTTGCCTTCAGGGTTGTACGGCTTGAAAGCCATGAACATTCCAGAGGATCTTAGTATATATCCGCCTTTTTGCTTGAATGGATCCCTTGAGAATACCATCTCCAAATTCTTTTCGAGTGCATTGATCAACTGCTCCCCGCTCAATTCCAGCGTGAACATTCCAGGGTTTGTCGGGATGATGGTATGCAAATCGTATTCCGTTATCTCACCAGGCTTAACGGGTGTTCCATAACGCCAGCCATGGGAAAACGCCAGGTCGCAATCAGCAAATGCATGAAGATAAGCGTCAGTGATCAGCTGGTCCATCGGTGCTTCATTTAGGGTCATCCTGTGTAAAATCGACTCCGTCCTGCCTGCCACAGTAGTCCGTTCCTTCCTGTAAGGCTCCAGGATATTGGCAATCATCCCTTCCATTTCCTCATCTACAGGAAAGCTCTCATCGATTTCTACCAGTTCATACTGATAATTAGCCATTTTTCCGCCTTCCATAGTGATCTCCAGCTTTCCAAGGAAAGAAGCACTGGATCCTGCCTGAACGACCAGAGCGCCATTTACGGTAATCGGTTTTTCAATCCGGTCATGGCTGTGTCCGGATAGGATAATATCAATTCCCTCTACCAGGGTTGCCAGTTCAACATCAAGCGGGAGGCCCATATGGCTCAGCAGCACAATCAGATCCACGTTGCCTTTTAACTCCTCGACGCAACGGAGAGTCTCCTCCACACCTTTTGAAAATGAAAGACCTCTAGAAAAGCTTTCCGGCATCGTTTCGTCGACATATGGATAGGTCAGTCCAATGACTCCTAGCTTTAAGCCATTCATCTCTTTAATCATATAGGGCTTTAAAAAAGATTGATTGGAATCCGGCTCCTTTACATTGCATGAGAGAGCCGGGAAAGGAAGGGCATTTGCCAATGAAGATAACTGCTCTTTTCCATAGGCAAAATCCCAATTTCCCGGGACCCAGCCATCCAGTTCCATCTTTTGCAAAGCTGGTACTAGCGCATCCCCTTTTGAAGCAACTAACGGGAGTGACCCATGAAAAAGGTCGCCGCCATCGAGGAATAATACATTTCCTTTTTGCGATCTAAGATCTTTGATATATTTTGCAATCCGCGGAAGGCCACCAGTTTTACGGAGCTCGGGCTGGTTGTCGTTCCAAAATAATTCATCATGCAAATCCAGACTTCCATGGGTATCGTTCTGCTGGATGATCGTCAACTTGGTCATAGTTTCCTCCTCTATCAATTTTCTTTACGTATAAAAGCTTTTTCCGTAAACGTCCTGATTGCATGATGCTTATGGAAAAAGCCTTGTTAATTAAAGGCTCTGTTAAACAAGACTGTTGATTTTCGTTCCAGGCGCTTCGCTTTCCGCTGGAAGAATAATGAAAAAGCCCAACTGCCGGCTTTTTCAAAAGGCAATTCTTCCTGGCTGGCGCTGAGCCTCCTCGTCGCTTTGCTCCAGCGTGTCTCATCTGACCAGCTGCGCCCGCAGGACACTGAATAGCTTCCTCGAATTTGCCCATGCACGATGGAAATGCGATAGCATTTTCGGAGGAGTCTACGCGCCTTCCACTACAATCAACAGGTGTAAAAACAAGATTTAGCTTTAACAGAGCCTATTTAAAAAAGGAGTACCTTCACCATAAGGTACTCCTTTTATCTATCTTACTGCGCAACGATTCGGGCCGATTTCCATTTCCCGCTGTTCTTCGATATCCGGGTTGATTTTGCCCATATTCGTCTGCCTGATTTCCTGGTAGGAGTTAGGCTGAGGCGGAAGGTTCTCGGTCACTGTCTTCCTGAACTTCTCTTCACTGTCGATTTGCAGTCCATGGTTCTCGGCATAGAGCACGCCAAGTTTTTCAGACACGCTGCCGTCATCATTCATTTCATTGATGCCCATATAGTGGGCAGGCAGGACAAGCAGTTCATCGGCAAGCTCCTTATAGCGCTTGTACAAAGTATTCCTCAGATCACCAACCCAGTCCTGTGCCAATCCGGCAAGGTCAGGGCGTCCGATTGAGTCGATGAACAGAATGTCACCTGTCAGCAAGTATTGGTCATCTATAATAAACGAAGTACTCCCGATTGTATGACCAGGAGAGTATAAAGCCTGTATCACAGTGTTTCCAACCTTGATTTCATCGCCATCCTGAAGGGGTTCATATTGGAAGGTAACTTCTTCTGCGTCTTTAGGCGGGAGATAGTATTTAGCCCCCACTTTATCAGCAAGCTTCTTTCCGCCGGAAATATGGTCAGCATGAAGATGGGTATCAAGAAGGGCAACGAGTTTAAAATCCTTGCCAGTCATGAACTCCTCATACTGTTCAATCATCCGGTTTGTATCAATAATCCCAGCCTCACCATTGGATTCAACAAGATAGGAAAGACAGCCTTTCCCGATCCGGACGAATTGGTAGAGCGATCCGCCATTTTTAAGGTCTCCGATTTTTATAGGCTCAAGATGCTCACTCCAGGCTTTCATGCCGCCTTCAATCGAATAGACATTTGAATATCCAGCTTCTTCGATCTGTTCGGCAACAAACTCTGAAGAGCCACCTTTTGCACATACGACATAAATCTCCTGATTTTTTGGCAGTACATCCTTTATTGGATCGATCCCTTCAAGCAGGTCAAAGTATGGCGCATTATGAACTTTTACATTGCGGCCTTCGATTTTCCAATCATCGAAGTCATCCGTATTTCTTGCATCAATGATAAACAGGTCTTCATGGTTAATGACTTTTCGAACTAATTCTTTTGCTGTAATTGTCTGGACCATTTCATTCCTCCTGTTATGCTTTGATTCTTAGAATGTCAATGTAATGTCTGCATCGCTTGCAAAGTGAAGGAAAGAAGCTGCTCCGCCAACGTCAATACCATCAACGAACTGGTCTTTTTGAAGAGACATTACGTCCATTGTCATCTGGCAGGCAATCATCTTGACGCCCATTTCAGCTGCCATTTCAACAAGCTGTTCAACTGGAGGAACGTTTTCTCTTGCGAAACCTTCCTGGAAGTGCTCAGTTCCTGCTGGCATAGGAAGTTGCTTATGCGCTTCCTTATGGATCAGGTTAAGCCCTTCGAATGTAAAGAAGATTCCTACTTCTGCGTCTGTTGCTGCTGCCGCAGTCGCGATATTGAATACTTTATATGCATCGAACATTCCGCCGTTAGAGGCGATGATAGCTACTTTCATTATTTGGTTCCTCCTTATTTTTCAACTGATGTTTCCGTCGGGCCTGTCCAGTCCTTCATCCCGGAAACAACATTAATTGGTTTCTTGAATCCTTTTTCAGCAAGCTTCTTCGCTGCCATATCACTTCTTGATCCGGAGCGGCATATGATATAGACATCCTCTTCAGGATCCAATTCATTAAATCGCTGCTCCAGTTCTCCAAGCGGAATCGATTTTGCATTCGGAATATGGCCAAAAGCATATTCAGCAGATTCCCTTACATCGAGAACCGTTACCTTCTCTTCGCCTTCCAGTTTTGCCAACACTTCTTCAAGTGTGGCTGTATGAGGGTGTGGCGATTCATTGTTCAGTTCATCTTCACTTGCTTTACGGACATAATGCTTTAGCACATCTCCATCCGTGATTGTACCGAGATATTGATTGCCTGTACTTTGAGCCCATGCTTTAAGATCTGTTGTAGATCCTTTGTCAGTCGCCTGCACTTCAATAACCTGTCCAGGTTCCATCTCATTCATGGATTTCTTCGTTTTGACAATCGGCATCGGGCACGCAAGTCCTTTTGCGTCCAGTACTTTATCCGCAGAAATTGACATAGTAATCCCCCTTCCTAAAGCTTAGTATTTTATGAATTCGCGGAATCCATACTGAAAAAAATCTCCCTAGTTTATATACCTCCTACGGTAAAAACTATGCGTATATTGTAAATAAAATAAAAAAAAACAGCAACCATTTTGTCTTGGCTGCTGCTTCCTGCTTATTCGGTACTAAAATAGGTATTCGGAGCAGGCAGATTTGGAATGCTGTAGCCGTTTCTGCCCAACAAACGGAATGTAACTCACCAGATTTAGGCTACTGTATTGCCTGCCTATGAGATGGGTGCCGGATTATTGTTCAATCTTCCCGTTCACCAAAAGCCGCTTCCATGTCTGGCCTCCATCTTCAGATTCATAAAGGTCATTCAAGATGGTGATGAAGGCAATTCTTCCCTCCTGTCGTGGGTCAGCCGCTATATATGTGATTGGATTATCATCCTTAAGATGCGGAATCGGAAGCTCTTCTGATGCCCCTTCCCGCTTGGGATCCAGCTTGTACATTTTAATTCTTAGATCCTGAACCGGAGAAATAAACAGTGATTTTTTCGAGAATGCTGCTGCAGTCACCATCTCGAAATCTCCCGCTTTCTTCATGTTCTTCCCGAAGTCATCTGTGAGGAAGACACCTTCCTTTGTTGCCATTGCGAATACTCCCCCGTTTTCCGGGTGAACTGCAATCATACCAAGTGTTTTCGCCTCCAGTCCCGTCATGTCAATTTGCTCCCAGCTTCCGGCATGATCCCTGGATAAATAGACGCCTCTTTCCATGCTGGAATTTGGTTCTTCATTGATTAAATAAAGGCTGCTGTTGTGGTAGCCAGCGGAAAGGAAGTGGAAATCACTTTCACCGTAAAAAGCGATTTTCTCAAGTGTCCTGCCCTTATCCGTGCTTTTTATAAGGCCAAGCGGATCCTTCAAACCCGCCCCTTTTTCTGGGTGACCACTTGCAAAGAACCCATCCTGGGTTGCCTGAAAACCCATATAATCATGATTTTGTCCGCCATTTTCCAGCCATTCACCCTTTATAAACATTTTTAGGCCATTATGCGATGCAACATAGAGGCCAACATCATTACCTGGATATCCTATTCCATGTACGTGGTCTATTTTTTGCTCAGCTGCTTTTCGGACGAACTTTTCAGCTGGAATATCGCTGGTTATGTTCCCCTCCGTGCTTGGCTGGTTTTCAACTTGTTCTTGCTGTTCCTTCTGTTTCTGCTTTACCTGGTTTACCTGGTTTTCCTCCTGGTCCGAACAGCCTGTCAAAACCAGTGCGGTGAAGACAAAAGCTGCGGCCAGTAGCCTGTTTCTATACCTCATTTTACATCCTCCGTTTTCTTTTCTTCGTTGTCCAATAATAGTAGCAGACACCCACCACAACCGCAAAGACCGTCATTGACAGCTGGTACTCTGTTTTCCAGCCCAGCAAGGTGTGGACCGAATAGGATTCAATAAAGAGTGCAGGAATTTTACCAATCGTACTCGATACCATAAATGCAGGTGCGCCCATTTTGCTGTAAGAGGCAGCAAGCGTCACCAATCCTGAAGGTGCGAAAGGGAAAAGCCGCAATAATATCACCAGTATAAACGCCTCTGTGCCAGCAGTGCTCTTCAGCCGTTCCAGTCCTTTAATCGGTTTGGTGCTATTGATTTTTTGCGCCAGTTTTTTTACCCCTTTACGATAAAGAAAAAAGCTGATGATTGCTCCGGCAGCTTCTCCAATGATCGAAAGAATAAGGCCGCCGCTGAAACCAAAATAAATAATATTAGCAGCTGTCACAAATGCGCTCGGTATAACTCCAAGTATTGAGATTGTTATACTGACCGTCAGACTGATCAAAACCGCAATCCAGACCGGCTGTCCAGATAAAGTATCTAATAATGCCATTTATGTTCCCCCGAAAAAAGTACAATAATTTGTCACTGCTTCTGCTAAGTTTTTGCACACTGTCCCGCTAAAATTTACATATAAACGAAAGGAGTTGAACTGATGATGAAAAAACTGTCATTAAGTTTTTTAAGCGCAGCCTTAATCCTAGGAGCCAGTACAGCCGCCTTCGCGGAGGAAGGAACAGAAGGAAAAGGCATATTCAATTTTGGCCAGATGAAGCCGCTAATCGAAAAAATGCACCCAGGCTTGTCCGATGAAGAGGTCAAGCAAATGTACAATGACTGCCACGGAACCAATGGTGCTATGCCTAGCAAAAACTTCAATATGATGAATGGAGGCCATATGGATATCGTTGATTGAAAACTGGCTATTCCACTTCAAATAAGGTTCTGGAGAAATCCAGAGCCTTTCATAATGTACTTGGTCTATTCTAGCTGAAGTTTTTGCAAAAAAACATGAAGAAAGAGATATTTTCCCCTGAACATGAAAAAACAACCTGACCAAATCGGTCCAGGCTGTCTCAAAGCATTCTTAAACTAATCCTTCACCTTCACAAAGCTGTGACGGCAGGTCGGCTACAATTGTTCCGCTTTGCGAGTGCTGTGAGGGAAGATCTGCTACCAATGTTCCTTCTTGGGCATGCTGTGATGGCAGGTCGGCTACAATCGTTCCGCTTTGCGAGTGCTGTGAGGGAAGATCTGCTACCAATGTTCCTTCTTGGGCATGCTGTGACGGCAGGTCGGCTACAATCGTTCCGCTCTGCGAGTGCTGTGAAGGAAGATCCGCTAACATTGTTCCTTCTTGTGCATGCTGTGACGGCAGGTCGGCTATGGTGACTCCATCGCCCGAATGTTGTGACGGCAAGTCGGCTATGATTGTACCACTTTGCGAATGTTGGGATGGCAAATCGGCAAGGCTTCTATCTCCAGAATCCACACCTGACACACCAGCAAAAAACGCAGCAATAATGGTCATCAGTAATATTCTCTTCATTGTATCCTCCTCTGCCTATGGCTAAAAAGTTATAATGCGTATCAGCAATATTTCAATAATTTTTCCATTTCAGTTTCTACTAAGCTCGCAAACTTCTCATTCTTCTGCAGCTTGAAAAGCATGACTGCTTTTTCAAGATATTCCTTGCCTTTGTTTTCTTTACCCAATTTGATGAAATTCATGCCTGATTGGTAATAAAGTTCTCCAAATAAATACATATTTTCTTCATATATACAATTATCGATGCCTTTGCTGCAGTATATGAGTGATTCCTCATACCTTTCCAGCTTTGACAACGCCTGTGCGAGACCGTAAAGAATCCTTAGCCAGATGCTTGAATCCTGGACTTGAGGCAGCTCTGTCAGTTGGTTAAGGGCACTCAGAAAAAGCTCGACTGCCTTGTCAAGGTTCCCGCTGTCCTTTTCAATGATGGCCATACTGGTCAAAATCTCAATCTCACGTTCGGTCATGCTATCCTGTTCCTGATGAGTCATGGCCAATGCCCCATCCAGCAGGCTGATGGACTTTTGCTTATCTTTATCAAGGTAGTAAATACAGATTCCCTGGTGCCAAACTAAAAATTGATCGAAAGACGTATGCTTAAAAAGCGGATTATCCTGCTCCTTTTGGATGATTTCATGAATAGCCGCATAATCCCGCTCTCTTTTATATTTTTTAATTAACTCCGTGACAGCGATAGCGTAATTGTATGTATCCGTGGAAGCGATATCGAAAAAATGGTTAAGCTCTACTTCAAGCTTTAAAGCCATTTTGTATAATTGATCAATTGTTGGATATTTCTCTTCTTTTTCAAATTGAATGATATCCTCTTCAGAACATATACCTGCAGCCAACTGTTCCTCAGTCAACCCTTTAAAAACTCTTGAAGACTTAAGTATTTTTCCGAAGTTATATCCAACCAGGCTCATCCCTACACCCCATTTAAACGTAATTATATATATTTTATCATAGTGTTTGTAAAATTTAAAAATTTGTAGTGCAGAACTTGAAATAGTGAAAATTATTGATAAGAAAGGTAGTGAAGTGCTATGCAAGACAAAGACAAAAGGATGACGACAATAGCTCCAACCTTGTTTTTTTGCCGCCACAGCGTTATACCCATCAATAAATAATACAAGATGATAAAAGCTATGGCGATCCACATAATAAGTACCATCTAATCCCTCACTTCTTCAAGGCTAGGCAGTTTTGTCTGTCGTCCAAATTCACCAAATCGAATGGAGATATTCACCTTGACTGCTGCATCAGGATAAGTGTGCATCCAGTCAAATTCACGGAATTCCCGAAGGGTGGCAAACTCTTTCCTCATCGGTATGGATAAATCGAATGTATCTCCTTTTAATTCTTCCTGGCTATAGGCAATAAAATCGGTAAAGTTTTTTTCAATTGCAGCCGTAAGAGACTTTTTTAGCTTCTTAACCTTATCCCGGTTCTTTGCATAATTGGTCATGCTTGGGTCGCTGTATACTTCTATAAATAAAGGAACATCAATTTCAATGGTTGGACGGCCTTTCCCGGTAATCAGTTTAAATTTGTTGTCTTTTTTTTGAGAAATTCTTAAGCTTAGCTTATATCTCTCATCAAAAGGATCTTCAATCGCAGTCAAGATATCATCGGTTGTCCATTTATTGTCTAGTAGACTTGATATCCTAGTCTCTTCCCCAGTTATTTTGCCAACCATCATTCCCTCTTTGAAGACAGCAGATCCAAGGAACTGGGCATTGGCTGTCGTTCCCTCCACTTTAATCTCACCCGCCATAAGGTCATCGTCCGTTGAATGCATTCCATCTTTTTCCGCCATTTTGGTTGTAGCGTAGATGGCCAGATATAGGTCTGAATCTGCTTCCGTGACCCGAAAAAAACTATTCAGATCCGCTTCCGGAATCATGCCAGTTTCCTGACCTCTTTCAATCATGAGTTCTAAAAATTTATGAGGCCTGGATTCAATTTTTGGATGATTATTTTTTATGAATTCAGCCGCATCCTCCTTAGTGACAATAAATTGTGTACTCCGCTTAATTTCGCGATCCTTGGTTGCACTATAGATGACCCTGATAAAATCCGGATCTCTGGCTAATTCTTCTGAAACAATGAGAGCCTGAAGCAGATCATAGGATATTTCCTTCGCCACAACTGTATTGGCTGTATTGCGCGATGAAATAAAATCATCTGCAACCAAAGTCACGATTTCCTGCGTTGGCTCATTCGCTCCGCCTGAAGTCTGCTGTGACCCCACCTCCGGATTGGCAATCAGGTATGTCACACGGAGGTTTCCATCCGGTTTATGCTTATCAAGCCCTATACCAATGACGTATGCTTTATCATCCAGTTCCTTGTGGTCCCAGCATCCCGACAGGCTCAAAGTAATTGCGGCCAGGATCGTCGCTTTAATTATTATAGAGTGAATTTTCATTTTTAAAATCCCCCCGAATTTTTGCTACAACCCACATGAGTGGCGGCAGAATCATAAAGGCAGGACTCAAAACCAAAAGTATTTTTTCCCTTAGGGAGTAGAGAGTGATTGATGGAGCATCCGGTGACAATCCAATTAATACGATAATGGTTGCGATCAAGGGAATGAGGTATTCAAACTCCTTAATTTTAAGAACGCCCCCCAGGAATATGGCGATAAGATATAGATAAAACGAAAAACGGATAAAAGTTGCGACCAGCCAAAAGGGAAAAAATAAGGTTTCAACGTTTGCCAGGAATCCAATTTGGATATAACGGATTGTTTCATGGAAAGGATAGTTCAACATTTCAGCAGTGGTATAATCAAATAAAACAACAAACCCCACAAGTGCCAGGCTCAATTCCACTGTGATAAATCCGAGACTAATGAGGGTGCCTTTTTTCATATCTTTATAAGAAGAAACGATTGGCATGATGAGCGCAAGGAAGAAAAAATCCACAAATATCGAAACATTCTTTACGGAGGCTTTTGCTACTTCGAGTGGCCCTTCACCCCAGATGGGGAAAAGATACCCGATTGTTCCTTCCTTAAAAGTAAAGACCAGGGCAATGAACAACGTAATTTTGATATAGGGGAGCAGTAGCCAGGAAACAGTCCCGATCTGTTCTATGCCCCTCTTAGCTCCATATGCGCAAATAACCATTAAAAGGATGTAAAGGATAATACTTGGTGTTTTCGTAAAATACATGGACCCAATGATGTCGACATAGGTACCCGAGTCTGCTATCACTGCAGCTGTCCCGCCAATTATCAATAGAATAGATAGCATTGTTCCTAAAATTTTACCAAAAAGGTGCAGCAGAATTTCATGCAGGTTTTTTCCTTTATGAGCTGAATACACTTTTATTAATAAAATGACCGGAAAAAGTGAAAGAATGCCAATCAGCAACGATGCCATCCAGCCGGCATTTTTGGCATTTTCATAAATAATCGCAGGAGTGTCATCACTTAACTTCGCCCCAATGGTCAACGAGATGATCGCGAAATATTCTTTTATGCCGATTTTCCCCTTATTTTCCTTCATCGTCTATTCTCCATTAGCCTTTTTTTGTAAATCAGAACTTTTTAAGAAGCCTGGCCTTAATATTTCATTTTTTATCAGCCTGCGGAAAATCGTATCATTCGATGACTTGTAATTTGGTGACATAGGAGCTAAATACGGAACACCAAATGACTTGATTGAAACCATATAGAATAGGCCTCCGACAAACATTGCAGTCATACCATAAATACCCATCACCGCTGCACTCAGGATAAATAGAAAGCGCACCAGTCTTACGGCGAAGTTCAAACTTATATCACTAACTGCAAACGAGCTGAGACCACCAAGTGCGACCACAATAATGACAATGGGACTGATAATATTCGCTTCAACGGCTGCCTGTCCAAGGATAAGAGCTCCTACAATTCCAATGGTTGGACCTATGGGGCTTGGAACGCGAAGCCCTGCTTCCCTGATCAATTCAAATGCCATCTCCATGATTAAGATTTCAATCACCGCGGGAAAAGGAACTTTCTCACGTGAAGCCGCAATTGCCAGCAGTAAATCTGGCGGAATCATTTCAGCATGGAATGTGGTGATTGATATGTAAATAGCAGATGTGAAAATCGTAATAAAGAGAGCCGTCATTCTTAACGCTCTCGTAAAATTTCCATAAAGAAACCTCAGATAATGATCTTCAGGAGTATGGAAAAAAGACCAGAATGTGGCGGGAAGAACGAGACCATCAGGTGAGTTGTCCATTAAAAGGACGATATAGCCATCTTCTAAAAAAGAGGCTGCCCTGTCAGGCCTCTCTGTCGAAAGAAGGCTTGGAAATAATGAATAATTCCGTTCCTCAATATATTCCTCAAGCAGCGATAAGTTCTGGATGGCATTCACTTCAAGACTGCCCAATCGCTTCTTGATGTTGTCAATCAGCTTTTCATTAGCCAAGCCGCGAATATAAAGAACGTACACATCATTGTGGGAACGCTGCGAAACTTCAACGACTTCCACAATCAGGTTCTCATTTTTGATTTTCTTCCGGAGCAGCGAAATATTGACCACTGCTTTTTCATTGAAAGACTCTTTCGGGCCCTTGATTAAAATTTCACTGTCCGGCTTTTCGATTGCCCTGCCCTGGAAATCAGGACAATCAAGAACGTATCCCCTTGCTTCCCCATCCAACAGGAGCAGGGCGTTCCCTTTATTCACATCCTTTACAGCATCCTTGAATACGTCTATTTCATGGACCATCTGGATGGAAACGACATCCTTCACCTGTTTATTTGCTGATGTGTTTTCCGCCAGGGGCTTGAGAATGTTCTCTTCTATACTCTTAACATCCGAAATCGTGCTGATGAAAATGAGGGCAGCATTTTTCCGAAAGCCCTCAAGATACATTTCGCGTAATTTTACATCTTTATTGTCAGGAATGCTGTACAGTTTCCTGATCACCGACAGATTATTTTCAAGATCCGCCGAGAACTTCTGATTCTTTAGGCCAGCCTGCTCTCCCGTCAGTTTGTCCGCTGAGGGAGTAGGTTGTTTCTGCTGTTTTTTGAACAGCCTGAGCATTTCTTTTAACATATTCAATCTACTCCCTGCCAGTACGGTTGGCTTATTTCCTTTTCTTAACTTTTACTAAACTCCTATGTTTTATGAGTTTTATCCATATAAAAAGCTCAGGAAGTTTCCTGAGCACATCAATCCTTATTTTTTTTCCGTGATGCCAGCAAATAGACGACTCCTGCCCCCATGGCAATGATGCTGAGGGGAATTATGTACGGCCTGGCTACGTCCTTGATACCTGACCAGTTCTCGCCAAGGACAATCCCGAGATAGAGGAAGAATACCGTCCACGGAATCATCGCAGCTATCGTATACAGCGTGAACTTGATGGCAGACATGCCAGCAATCCCTGCAGGTATCGATATCGCATGTCTTACGACCGGAATGAACCTCGCTGAAAAAATAACCCCAGGCCCATATTGTTCGAACCATTTTTCCGAGACTTCAAGATGATGTTTGTTGATCAATAAGTATTTCCCATATTTCTCAAGCATCGGGCGCCCGCCTAAATAGCCAAGCCAATACAGGAACAGCTGGGCGAGCGTCCCACCGATGGTTCCCGCTACCACTGCCCCTATAAAACCAATGGTCCCTTCGGAAATCATATAGCCACCGTATCCCAGGACAATTTCACTCGGGATGATCTCAAGCATCAAACCGAGGGCAATCCCTAAATACCCAAGGCTCGACAGCCAGTCCAAAACATTCATAATGAATGCGTGCATATCTTTTCACTCCAGTCGATTGCTTCTTCTCTTTTAAAAATATATTGAACAATGTACAAGTTTATCTCTATTTTTCACTATACAAAACAAAAAGCGCAAGCGCCTTGTTCAGCCCCGACAAGCGCTGGAGGGCCGACCGGTGAAGTCGTTCTTTGACTTCATTGGGCGGACCGAAGCGACTCGAGGGGCTAGGCGCTGGAGCTAGATTAAGAATACTACATATAGTTATCCTCACCTAAACAATTTTCTAATTTCCTAAACAATGAAAAAGAACCCGCCTTTTAGACAGGTTCTTAGGAACGGAAACGTCAGCCACGCCAACCGCCCTTGAAGAGTACCCTCAAACCGATAAAAATAATGACGAAAGCGAAAAGTACGATAACAATGACACCAATAATGACGAAAATGCCTCCTGAAAGAGTCAACAGCATTGGACCGTAGTGAATCAATGCCCATCCAGCGACCATACAGGCGAGAAATAACAAAATGTTGGATCCCCAGTTGAATGACATTTAATAATCCCTCCTTTCCCTATTCAGCATATGCCAGGAATCTATATTGGTACGGGCTAATGAACAATTATCGCTTTTTTGTGTAAAAGTGTGTTTGCTCGACAAGAATAGAATTACATAAATTTTCCTAAGCCTGTTTTTCAATAGAGAAAAAAGGGAAAAGTAATTATTGCTTTCCTACATATATAGCAAGAGTGAAAGAGGAGGAATCAAAATGACGAATCAGTTATATATGCGCTTTGTCAGGCTGCCGATTCTTGCAAGAATCCTGATGATTGCCGCTTTGATGATATTCCTGTTTGGATCTGCCATCCATTATATTGAGCCCAAAAGCTTTCCGACCATTTTTGATGGGGTCTGGTGGGCGATCATTACAGCATCTACAGTTGGCTACGGAGACTTTTACCCTGTATCTACTGTTGGAAGAATAACCGCGATGATCTTGCTTCTGGTCGGGACTGGATTTTTATCATCCTATTTCATTCATTTATCTGCAGCTACTGTAACCAAACAGAATGCATACGCGGAGGGGAGAGTTGGTTATAAAGGGGGGAATCATATCATCATAATCGGCTGGAATGAAAGGTCTCGCACGATTATCAGGTCCCTCATCCGATCTGAATCCATCATTCTTATTGACGATACACTGGGTTCTAATCCAATCAAGGATGACAATGTACATTTTATCAGGGGGCGTGCCAACAAGGATGAAACTTTATTGAATGCCCGCATTTCAACTGCCAGAAAAGTAATTATTACTTCAGACCAAAATCTGGATGAGCTGCAGGCTGATATGAATACGATTCTAACACTGCTTGCCATCAAAGGACTGAATCCCGACATCCGCTGCATCGCTGAAATCCAAACGAGCGAACAGGTCAATAATGCGAGGAGGGCTGGCGCGGATGAGCTGATTCCCGCTAATGCTTTGACCAGTGCAGTCCTTATGAACAGCATCGCCTCTGAGGATGTTGTGAGTCCATTGTTGGACTTGCTAGGCGTATTAAATGGCAAACGCTTGACATATATAGAGGCGGAAACCGCTCTGATTGACAAGCACTTCCAGGAAGCAAGCAGCTCTCTGTTGAAAGAACGCAATACGATCCTGATTGGCATAAAAAGAGGGGATGACATAATCGTCAACCCCCAAAACAATATCAAAATCAAATATGATGATCAGCTTCTTGCCATTTCAAACGATTGATAATGTTCACAGTCTTGCCAGTTCAAAGGATTAGTGATGATCAGCTTCTTGCTATTTCAAACATAATGATGAATAGCTTCTTGCGATGTTAAACATTACTGATGATAAGGCCTTTTGTCATTTCAAACATTAATGACGATTAGACCTTTTGCCATTTCGAACATTAATGACGTTTTGCCTTTTGCCATTTCAAATATTAATGGTGGCCAGCTTCTTGTGATTTCAACCATCAATGATGCAATAAGGCAATTTCTACTTCGCGGACAAGTGATCGTCCGACTTCAATGTACTTTTCCGGAAAGCTCGCATCCTTATCCACTGGTTCCTGGAACTGGTTGAAGGATGCGCTGGCATTTCCAATCTCTGCATGGTCATCAAGACCTCGCTGATACTTATGCGAAAGCAGGAATGGTCGCTGAAGTGCGACAGTGCAGCCTTTTGAGTCCAGCTGTCCATCGATCGCTTTAAACGGGAGACGCAAAAATTGATAGCCCACCTCGTCATCGATTTTATAGTCAAAGGCTCCATGGTCATAATCCCAGTTTCCCCCTACGGAATACCCCAACGGTTTAAGCAGCTGTTCCAGTTTGTAAAGATCAAAATGTTTGCCCTCAAGCTCAGATTGTATCTCAATCAATGGTTTGTCCGCCTTTCCAAATGTTTTTGCTTAGTTTTAACCAAAATAGGCGATTTAATGAGCGGTGAAAGTGTGGATTGGCCCAAGGAGCCGGGGTTGAACCGGGTGTTGGTGTGGTGTTTAGTGCCTTTATTGGCGAAAATATAATTTTATTGGCGTTTCCACTATTTTTTTGGCGAAACTTTCTTTTTTTGGCGATTTGCACATGTTTATTGGCGAAATCAGAATTTATTGGCGAACTGGAAATTCCGCATGATTTTTTCCAATTTCTAAACAAAAAGGAGCACCCATGTGGGTACTCCTTCCTCATCATTATTTAAGTCGCTTTTCCAATTCCGCTTTCTTTTCTTCAAAGCCAGGTTTTCCAAGCAATGCGAACATGTTCACTTTGTATGCTTCGACGCCCGGCTGGTCGAATGGGTTTACGCCAAGCAGGTAGCCGCTCATTGCGCATGCTTTTTCAAAGAAGTATACCAGGTATCCGAATGTATACTCATCAAGCTGGGGAATTTCCACAACCAGGTTCGGTACGCCTCCATCCGTATGGGCAAGCATTGTGCCTTGGAATGCTTTATTGTTCACGAAATCAACTGTCTTGCCAGCAAGATAGTTCAAACCGTCTAGATCGCTATCAGCTTCTTCAATTGTCAGCTCATGGCGAGGCTTTTCCACCTTGATGATCGTCTCGAACAAATCACGGCGCCCTTCCTGCACATACTGTCCAAGGGAGTGAAGATCTGTTGAGAAGTTAGCTGAAGAAGGATAAATACCCTTCTGGTCTTTTCCTTCACTTTCGCCGAACAGCTGCTTCCACCATTCAGAGAAGTACTGAAGGGATGGCTCATAGTTGATCAGCATTTCGATTGTTTTGCCTTTATTGTAAAGCGCGTTACGGACAGCAGCGTACTGGTACGCAGGGTTTTCTTCAAGCTCGGACTTGCCGAAATCTTCCCTTGCCTGCGCTGCACCTTTCATCATCGCTTCGATATCTGAGCCGCTGACAGCGATCGGCAGTAAGCCTACTGCAGTCAACACAGAGTAACGGCCGCCAACATCATCCGGAATCACGAATGATTCGTAGCCTTCTTCGTCAGCAAGAGTCTTCAATGCACCGCGTGCTTTGTCTGTAGTCGCGTAGATGCGTTTGCGTGCTTCTTCCACACCATACTTCTCCTCAAGCATCTTGCGGAAAATGCGGAAAGCAATCGCTGGCTCGGTTGTTGTACCGGATTTTGAGATGACATTAATGGAGAAATCTTTTCCATCTAAAAGATCCATCACATCTGTCATATAAGTAGAGCTGATGTTGTTGCCGATAAAAATGACCTGCGGAGTTCTGCGCTTTTCCTTTGGAATAGCGTTGTAGAAGCTGTGCTGTAAAAATTCCAGTGCTGCACGTGCTCCAAGATAAGATCCGCCAATGCCGACTACGAGCAGGACATCAGAATCACTTTTAATCTTTTCCGCTGACTTCTGAATGCGTGCGAATTCTTCTTTATCGTAGTCGACAGGGAGATCAATCCAGCCTAAAAAGTCGCTGCCTGCACCCGTTTTTTCATGTAACGAATGGTGTGCTACTTTTACAAAATCCCTTAAATATGTAACTTCGTGTTCACCAAAAAAGCTAAGCGCCTTTGAGTAATCAAAACGAACATGTGTCATGTCTGATCCTCCATTATTTTATATTCTCTATCACTTTATCGAAATGAATCTCAATAATCAAGAAACACCCCCAAATGTAAGCGTGCCCAATTGTGAAATTTTAAGTAAAGTTTAAAATTAGTTCTCCAATCAGGCACTCCTACTATTTTTGTTTATCCAAAGGGTATAGAATAGTAACTCCCTAATTATGGAATCTGCTTAGCTTTAACAATCAGCCTGTGGGTCGCAGTATCAATCGGGGTGCAGGTGATGAGAGTTAAAGTCTTTTCATTTTTACTGCCGCTTAATACAGAAACATCTTCAGGTTCTACTACTAGGGTTTCATAAACTTTGTATTGGAATGTTCCATTTTGCCCCTTAACAGTAACTACATCCCCGGTACCAATTTCATCAAGACGATTAAACATTCTTCCATACGAACGGCTTCGGTGGGCAGCAATTGCGCTGTTTCCCGGTGCACCTGGAAGGGAGGTTCCATTTAACAGACCTGAACCCACACCAAGGTTACCCTGCGAGGCGCCATACAGGATCGGTAAGCGTAAATTGATTTTATCAATTTCAATTACACCAAGCATACCGGAATTGTTGCGCTTTGAGCTTTCCTCTTCGATGGTTGAGCTTGTGGGATCAACCAGTTGGTTTTGATCGACTTGATCCTGTTCTTCTGCTTTGAAAACACCATTAAGTTCATCCAGACTCTCTTTTGCAGCTTGCTGGTCAAAAGTGACATCAGCTGCTTCAGCTTCAAATGTTTTTGCTTCCCAATCATTCATCAACTTTTCCTGCTGATAATCAGTATATAAATTTGATATGGATGGATATAAAAACAGAAACACTCCGGATATTATAAGCATTAAGGATAGTATTTTTTTCATATTGCACACTCCCATTCAATATTAATTCAAAAATAAAGAGGGGAATCTCTTCCCCCCTCTCCTTTAGTTACTGATTGGCTTTCTCATTCTTAATCCTGTACCTGCTGCCATAAGAAGGAAGCCTACTATATAGAACATCATATTGCTGCTTTCTCCTGTTTTTGGAAGTACTTTTCCGGACCAGTTTTGTTTATCGTACCCTCCGGAATTATTATCATTATTGCCAGTTATTCCGGTCTCATCATCCTTGTCAACATCTGTCTCATTGCCAACATCAGTCTTATCATCAGCACCGAGGACTGCTTCATCAATTTTCAAATGAAGAACCTGGTCTTTCAATTCAAAAGAGAGCATGCTAAGCGTGATAAATTTGGTCGTTCCATCCTCAAACTCTAGTTCTATCCCCTTGATATTGGTAACATCTAAACCGTTAGCGAAAATAAGTTTCCAGAGGTTGTTAATCCGGGTGAGTTCGATCTTCTCGCCGCCTTTAATCACCAATGTCAACTTGACTACTGTTTTAATATCCAGATTAAGATTGATATACAGTTCTTTAACTATTTCAGTAACATCTGGTGATTCTCCATCTTGGTCGGAATCTTCGTCGCTATCTCCTGTTCCATTCCCTGGTTCTTCTGTATTATTATCCTCAGGTACTGTACAGTCCTCAATCCAATAATTAATTGACCCTTCTGCTTCTACTCCAACTCTAAGGTCTTCGATTTTATAGACTCTTTCAACGCCTGATTCAAATACAAGCTTAAATTCCGTGATATCATCCTTTGCAAATTCACCATCATCTTTGAGCTTATAGAGCGGGGAGTTACCTGGGTTGGACATTTCTTCCCACTCACCATTTAATTTAACAAACACACTCTTAACTGGAGCAACGCAGTTTTTCAGATGGAGGTGAATCTCTGTGCTTTTGTTGCCATTCTCTTCACCGTTATCATCTCCTGGTTCCTCTGTGCCTACACCAGGGTTCACTGTCCCGTCGCCTGGCTCTTCAGAAATGTCTTCTTCGTCAATAGAGCAGCTCTCAAGCCAATAGTTAATGGATCCTTCCGCTTCTTTTCCTACCCTAACTTCATCCATTGAATATATTTGTTCAGTTCCTGACTCAAACGTAAGCCTGAATGCAGTAATATCATCCTCTACAAACTCACCGCCATCTTTCAGTTTATAAAGTGGCGAGTTACCCGGGTTTGACATCTCTTTCCAAACTCCTTTTAACTCGACCGCTACTTTTTCAACATCTTCTGGGCAGTTTTTCAAATGCAGGTGGATTTCTGTGCTTTTATTGACATTCTCTTTAGGGCCCTCGATAGATGCCATGTCTTCCATATCGTTTTCTTTTTCTTCTTGAGCGGCATTGGCATTTTCGTCTTGACTTGAACCATCTTTTGCTGATTGATTCGATTCATCTTTTCCGTCTGGAGTTGGGTCATGATTTTGTTCTTGAGTTGTTGCCTCTTTTTCTTCTTGAGTTGAGTCATTGTTTTCTTCTTGTGTTGAGTCACCATTTTGTTCTTGAGTTGTTGCCTCATTTCCTTCCTGAGTTGATTCATCGTTCTCTTCTTGTGCTGAGACATCATTTTGTTCTAGACCTGCCTCAGCGTTCTCTTCTTGAGTTGACTCGTCATCCACTTCTTGGTTTGAGTCATTGTTTTCTTTTTGAGTTGCTTCTTTGCTTTCTGCTTGATTTGAATTCTCGGCCTCGCTTTTCAATTTTGTGTATTCTTCCTTATCTAGTGACACACCTTCATTTTCATTAGCGAATGCCGGTACTGTTAGTGAAAATAACATTAGGAATGCAATCGAGACTGCTGATAATTTTTTCATAAAAGTCGTTTTCAATTTCTCGTCCCCTTTTATATTGGTATTGAAAATTTGCTCGTAAAAATAACTGAATATTCAGTTATTTAAAATAATGTGTATCCTCCTTTCCGTAAAAATTCACCTATGTTTAGACAAAAAAAGCCGCCTGGAATAATACTTTTTCCATGGCGGCTGGACGGTCATAGCTGCATTTTCGCAGCCTTAGACTCCTGGCTTTGCGTCCCTGCTTTTCAACAGGTTTGCTATTAGCATGAATGATGTTTTTTGTTTATGTAAAATATTCCTCGGCTTCCTTGTCTTACATTTTTAAGAATTACCACAGTTACCCAGCAGGTTAAACATATAGTCCTATTAAATTTTTTGGTAAATTTTTCTCCTAATGTATTTATCACCCGTAAAAGGGGTCCTTTTCATTATTTTTTTCTTTTTCCTAATGGTTTTTATAAGATCATTGTCCTGATACAAAGACAAAGGACCCAGGGTTAATCCCCCGGGTCCTCATTCATTTATAACGACATACGATAGATTTCCACTACGTCGTCTTTATTCATTTTTGCAAAGTTGCCAAATTCACCGTTTGCCATTGCTTTATCGGCCATCAAATCGAGTTTGCTGTCATCAATGTCATAATCAGCAAGTCTTGATGGTGCGCCGATGCTGTTCCAGAATTCACGCAGCTTTTCGATTCCTTCCAACCCGGCTTCTTCGTCCGTCCGGCCTTCTGGATTCACGCCGAAGACTCTGACAGCCATTTTTTTGAAACGTTCTGGTTTTACCTTAAGGTTATGCTTCATCCAGTTCGGGAACAGAATCGCCAGGCCGCCTCCGTGAGGGATATCGTATACCGCAGATACAGCGTGCTCGATATTATGGGTAGCCCAATCACCACGGTAGCCCATATTCAGGATGCCGTTCAAGGCCATCGTTCCAGCATAAAGGATTGTTGCACGGTATTCATAGTTTTCCAGGTCATCAAGCAGCTTTGGAGCTGTTTCCATCACAGTCAACAGCAGAGATTCACACATGCGGTCCTGGAATTCCGTGTTCTCGGTCAGATGGAAGTAGTGCTCGAAAACATGGGACATCATGTCGACAATGCCATAAATCGTCTGGTTCTTCGGTACTGAAAAAGTATTCACAGGATCGAGGATCGAGAATTTCGGGAATGTTACCGGGCTTCCCCAGCCGTACTTTTCATTCGTTTCCCAGTTTGTAATGACAGAACCGGCATTCATTTCTGAGCCTGTAGCTGCCAAAGTGAGCACGGTTCCCAACGGAAGAGCTTCAGAAGCAAAAGCTTTCTTGGTAACCAGGTCCCATGCATCGCCATCATATTTTGCTCCGGCAGCGATAGCCTTCGTGCAGTCGATGACGCTGCCTCCGCCTACTGCCAGAAGGAATTCGATGCCTTCTTCTTTGCAGATCTTTACACCCTTCTGGACAGTAGAAAGCCGGGGATTCGGTTCTACACCAGAAAGCTCGGATACTTCGGCTCCCATTTCTTTAAGAGTGTCCATCACAGAATCATAAAGTCCGTTGCGCTTGATGCTTCCGCCGCCATAAACCAGCAGGACCTTCTTTCCGTATTGCGGAACTTCATTTTTAAGTTCCTCAAGCTGGCCTTTGCCAAATATCAGTTTTGTTGGATTGTAAAAAGTAAAGTTGTCCATTTAAATCACCTTCCTCTAGGATATTATGTTCTTTTTCAAAACGCATTGCAAAAAATACACTCCTTAATGTTCTCTAATGTGCCGCAAAAAGTTACAACTTTTTTTAGAAGGGTAGGAAAGAAATATAGGGCGGATGAATAATTCATATCGTGCTGAAACATTCTATAAAAGAACAAATTTAATTTAAGGAGGAAACATCCATGAGCGGTATTCAACGTGCAGCACTTGTTCTTACCATAATCGGGGCAATCAACTGGGGCTTAGTCGGATTCTTCCAATTTGATCTTGTTGCAGCAATCTTTGGCGGCCAGGATTCAGCGTTGTCAAGAATCATCTATGGTTTAGTCGGACTTGCCGGTTTAATTAACATTGGACTTCTTTTCGCGCCTAGCGAAAGAGAGGAAAGAGCAGCAGAACCGCGCGCTACCCGTTAGAAACCAAAAACCCGCCAAGAGGCGGGTTTTTTATCGTTTTATGATAAAACTTTCTTGATTCGCTCGATGGCCCAGTCCAGTTCTTCCTGGCTGATGACAAGCGGCGGTGCGAAACGGATGACTGTATCATGCGTTTCTTTGCACAGCAGGCCTTCTTCTTTCAATTCTTCACAATATTTGCGTGCCGGTTCTGTCAGCTCGACGCCGATGAACAGGCCGCGGCCGCGGAT
Source organism: Chryseobacterium sp. ISL-80 (assembly GCA_018613055.1). Classification (GTDB taxonomy): domain Bacteria; phylum Bacillota; class Bacilli; order Bacillales; family Cytobacillaceae; genus Mesobacillus. The sequence continues at coordinate 63,355 of JAGGQZ010000006.1, forward strand.
ATCCTTGATGATTGGATTATCGATTTCTCGAAGCTTGCTGACAAAATATTCTCCAAGCTCCAGGGAACGGTCAGCAAGTTTTTCATCAATCAGCACATCAAGAGAGGCGATGGAAACCGCACAAGCCATTGGATTGCCCCCGAAAGTCGATCCGTGTGAGCCAGGGTTGAAAACTCCCAACACAGCATGATCTGCCACCACACAAGAAATCGGGAATACCCCGCCGCCAAGTGCTTTTCCGAGAATATACATATCAGGCTCAATGCCTTCCCATTCGCATGCGAACATTTTTCCGGACCTGGCAAGACCAGCCTGGATTTCATCAGCAATGAAAAGGACATTGTTTTCTTTACACACATCAAATGCCGCTTTCATGAAGCCTTCAGGAGGGATGACGATGCCTGCCTCGCCCTGGATTGGCTCAATCAGGAACGCCGCAGTATTTGGTGTGAAGGCTTCCTTCAGGGCTTCAAGGTCTCCGTAAGGAATCAATTTGATTCCTGGCAGCATCGGCCCGAAACCGCGCTTGTATTCTTCCTCCGAAGATAACGAAACAGCTGTCATCGTGCGGCCGTGGAAGTTGCCGACACATGCGATGATCTCTGCCTGGTTTTCTGCTACTCCTTTTACATCATAAGCCCAGCGGCGTGCAGCCTTCACTGCTGTTTCCACTGCCTCAGCTCCTGTGTTCATCGGCAGGGCCATTTCTTTATTCGTCAGCTTGCAGATCTTTTCATACCATGGGCCAAGCTGGTCATTGTGGAATGCCCTTGAAGTAAGCGTAACACGATCAGCCTGGTCCTTTAGCGCCTGGATGATTTTCGGGTGACGGTGCCCCTGGTTGACAGCAGAATAAGCACTAAGCATGTCCATATATTTATTGCCTTCAGGATCCTCAACCCAAACTCCCTCTGCCTTCGAAATAACAATCGGCAGCGGATGATAGTTATTCGCACCATACTTTTGAGTCTGTTCAATAAGTGAACTCGTTTTTGTCGCCATGAATCTTCCTCCGTTCCAATGAAAAAATTGGTAGACACTCATATTGTAACCTGTAAGCTCTTTCATTTTAACCCCCTAAAAGAGAATAGGGACGGAAAGATTCCTTGATTTCACCAGTAGGTAAATTCAATGATGGATACTTTTCCCCTTTCATTAAGGATTTCTGTCCATCATGGCACCAATCAGCTTTATTGGTGTACTGTTTTTCCAGTTATTGGTGGTTCAGAGCACCAATCGGCTTTATATTGGTGCACCGTTTTCCTAGTTATTGGTGTTTCGGCGCACCAATCGACTTTATTGGTGTACTATTTTCCCAGTTATTGGTGTTTCGGAGCACCAATCGGCTTTATTGGTGCACCGTTTTCCCAGTTATTGGTGTTTCGGAGCACCAATCGGCTTTATTGGTGACTTCTTTTTTCAAACTCACTACTTTCTTCGTTCGTTTCAGCTGCCTTTTTTTGTACGTCATACCCTCGATGTTGGGCACTTCCTTCGTTTCATCAACGATTTCTATCCGTCTCAATCACCATTTGTGCCTGACAGACTAAAATAAAAAAACCGGACGCAATGTCCGGTTCCTCGTTAAACCTTATTTCTTAGCCATATCTGACTGGTTGATCCACTCTTGAAGCTTATCCTTCAACGTGTTGAAGCCTTGTGCTGAGTCGTCCTGGTGCTGTACGACTGCAGCTGGGCGCTTGTTGCGTGGCTTTTTAGCGCGTTGTGGTTGTTCTGGAGCTTCTTCTGTTGCACGGATTGATAAGCCAATTTTTCCAGCAGCTTCATCAATTGACAATACTTTCACTTTCACTTCGTCGCCAACTGACAGGTGCTCGTTAATATCCTTAACATACCCGTGTGTGATTTCTGAAATGTGCACAAGACCTTGTGTATTTTCATCTAATGCTACGAAAGCGCCATATGGCTGAATTCCTGTTACTTTACCTGTTAAAACACTGCCTACTTCGATTTTCTCTGACATGGAAACACTCCTAAATATTGTTTTATTTTATCCCATTAATACGCAATTAAAAATTATATCATATTCTGTAGCATTTATCAAAAGGAATATGTTAATGCAATATGAGTGTTTCCATTATCCTCTTACTGGATTGGCAAATATTGTACTTTCCAGAAGCCATCCTCCTGAACCATCTGGAAGACTGGGCCATCTGTACGATCTGTGTAATGAAGCTGGATGCCGATGACTTTTTTCGGATCATCATCTGGGTGGTATAACGAAGCGTACTGATACCCTTTCAATATTTTGCTAAGATTCATTTCAGGATCGGCTTCCTCCATTTCTTTTATATATTGTTCCTTCGGCGGAAGGGCGCTTTGCCTGCTGTATAATGCGTACTTTGTCTCAAAATCCCCTGCTTGATCTGCATGAAAATACAATTGCATGATTTCAAACGGGCCGTAATGTTTCAGGATATTGAAATTCTTCTTGGCTGCAAATTCCTTATAGCTCGAAAGCAGTGAATCCGGCAGCGGAAGTAGTTCTTTGTCAAAGACGTCCTCCCGTTTTAAATCAGCAGGAAGCACCAAATACAATGGATAATCAAGTTCCTCGCCATCTGCCGGCTTTTGGAATTGGCTGCTTTGCATTTTTTTGTACATTCTATTCACCGCAGCTGCTGTATCGGTATCTGGATAGGTTTTCAGCATATATAAATATGCCTGTTTCACTTCGTCTTTTACCTCGTTATTCTTTTGATAAATATGTGGACTTACAACGAAAAGGGCATATAGCGACTTTGCGTCATTCCTCATTCTTTCCTCAATGACCTCATCTTTCACTGTTGACATTGTTTTTTCGACCTTTACCAATAGATCTGCCAGGCTCTCAAAGGAAATGACCTCTCCGTTACGGTCTTGAACCCTGTTGGTCCTAAGTTCCAAATACTTGATAAAATCTTCATTCGCCGCTCCGCGAAGGCGGTCTGCAATGCTGCTAAAATCCACATACGGTACGATCCTGCCACTATCCTCCGTAAAAGCATACCCATTATCAACAGCCTTTGCTGACATCTCTTTTAAAGCTTTAGAAGAAAGTCCTGCTCCGCCGGCATTCATCTTCTGGACAACCTTATCGACATTTTCATTCTCAATCGCTTTATTTATGTCATCTTCGTAATATGTCATTGAAAGATAATAGGCCCCCAAGAATGACTCCAGTTGATTAAGGAGAATTTCCTCAGGACCACCCATGGAAACTTCTTCGCTTTTTTCTTGCAAAAGCTCATCGATCACCTCTGACGGCATGGTGAAAGCATTGTCAATCTCGGTGGTAAGCCTTTTTCTGGTATCCTCTAAATCAGTTTGTTTATATGCTTGAAGATTCGAAAGGAAAGCGGCTTCGGCTTCATTCAGTTCCATTGGGATATTTCGATATAGATAATTTTCAAATCCAGATAAAAAGCCAAGCTTCTCTTTTGTCTGGAGTTCCTTCTCCTGATAAAACTCTTCCAAGTCATCAAATACTGCTTTTACATCGGATTTTTTCAATTCACCGGAACTATTTTCACCGGAGGCTGCCTGGTGCTGTTCTGTTTTCTCTTCAGGAGGGGCCTGATCTCCGATATATTGCATCATCAGGACTCCGGCGATCATGCCGACGCCGATAAAGCTGGCTGCATATGGCAAGTGAAACCATTTTTGCTTTGAATTCTTTTTCTGATCCTTTTTGATGGCCGCCAAGATTGCTGAACGGTTCTCCTCTTCAGGCATCTCGTCGTATGCTTTTTTCAGGCTGTCCAGCCGTTTTTCCAATAATTGATCATCCATGGTTTTCACCTTCCTTCTTCTCAGCCAGTGTGAGCAGCTTCTTTAAATGTTCCTTGCCTCTCATCATCCTGGTTTTTACATTTGCGAGCGACGCGCCGGTAATATCGGCGATTTCGTCATAGCTTTTATCATGAAAATAAAAGAGGATGATCGGAATGCGATACTTCTCATCGAGTTTCTGGATGCACTCATGGAGCACCCTGTCCTCTTCAAAGCGGAGGATGCTTTCCTCTGCTGTCTTCCCGTTAAATGTCCTCTCCTTGCCGATTTTCAGGACCTTCTTGATATGCCTCTGCTTATTCCGGGCAAAATCCCTCGTTACATTCAAAGTGATTTTATAAAGCCAGGTCGTGAATTTTGCGTGCGAAAACTGGTCAAGAAAACGATAGACCCTGACGAACACTTCCTGTGTGATATCATCTATGTCGTCATATTTGTTTCCGAGCTGGAAGGCAAAGCGGCGGACGGTCGGAGTGTGGATATCAATCAGCTCCGCGAACGCCTGCATATTTCCATTCCTGGCCCGGAATACTAATTCATCATCATTCATTTGGATCCCCCAAACTTATACGTATCTTTAATCAGGTGCTTCACATGGTTATTCTAGGACGGATGCGGCCGATTGCGTCCCGTAGTTTCAATGTGAAAGCTTTACCTATAAAACGGCGGATTTCAGTTTTTGTTTCAAAAAAATAACAAAAAGCTTAATAAATGTTTAAAATCTGAAAATGCTATGCTTTTTCCTGAAAAAATAGTAACATGAAAAGGTATTTTTTTATTTTGTCAGAAAATATAAATATTCAGATTATTAAAGGAGTTTTCTTATGAACAAGCACGAACAATGGACTTCTAAGCTTGGGTTCATCCTTGCAGCCGCGGGGTCGGCCATTGGACTCGGGGCGATTTGGAAATTTCCTTATATGGCAGGAACGAATGGAGGCGGAGTTTTCCTCGTATTCTTCCTTCTGATGACTATATTCATAGGAGCGCCGATTTTGCTGGCTGAATTCATCATTGGCCGGAATACCCAAAAGGATGCGGTCATGTCCTACAAGCATCTCGCCCCGAAAAGCCTGTGGCCATTGCTGGGATATGGCGGTGTCATTGCTTCCTTCCTGATTCTTTCTTTCTATAGTGTCGTTGGTGGCTGGATTCTGTCCTATCTGGCCCGCAGTTTTACCGGATCTCTTTCGGGGCTGACCCAGGCTGAGTACGGAGCCGCTTTCGAACAGACGATCTCAAATCCTGTTGAAGCGGTCGCTGTTCAGCTTTTATTCTTGGTGATGACCATCTGGGTCGTGCAGGGCGGTGTCCAGCAGGGCATTGAAAAAGCGAGCAAGTACATGATGCCATCGCTGTTCATCCTGTTCATCATCCTTGCGATCCGATCATTGACACTTGATGGAGCCATGGACGGGGTTGAATTTTTCCTGAAGCCTGATTGGTCAGCTGTAACAGGGCAGACCATCTTAATGGCCCTGGGACAGTCATTTTTCGCACTGAGTGTCGGGCTATCCGTCATGGTGACATACGCTTCCTACCTTCCAAAAGGCGAAAGTCTGGCAAAATCAGCGTTTTCAGTCGTCGGCTTGAATATCCTGATTTCTTTGCTTGCCGGCCTGGTGATTTTCCCGGCAGTCTTCGCGCTCGGTTTTGAACCTGAAGCAGGCCCTGGCCTTGCTTTTGTCGTGCTGCCAGCCGTTTTTGATCAATTGGCTTTTGGCGGATTGTTCTTGACGGTTTTCCTGATCCTGCTGTTATTCGCAACCCTTACATCCGCATTTTCAATCCTTGAGATCATTGTCGCCGTCCTGTCGAAGGGTGACAATGGAAAGCGGAAGAAATATGCCTGGATTGGCGGACTGCTTGTATTTGCTGCTGGAATACCAAATGCCCTATCCTTTGGGGTCCTATCGGAAGTGAAGTTTTTCGGTAAAACATTTTTTGACCTTGCCGACTTCCTGACAAGTAATATCGCCCTTCCTTTGGGTGCCTTTTTCATCGCCATTTTCGTGGGATATGTGCTGCCGAGGAAATTGGTCAGGAATGAACTCGAGGAAGGCACCGGAAACAATCCGGTACTTTTCAAGGTCTGGTACTTCTTGATTCGCTACATCGTGCCTATCGGCATCGGCTTTGTTTTCTTACAGTCGATTGGTATAATTTAAAGTTAAGAAAACGTTCACATTATTGTCGATATTTTCAAAAATTTAATGATAAACTTATAGTAAGAGATATTTTATTTTTGGAGGTGAAGAGCGATGACTGCAATTGGACAGAATATCAAAATGTGCCGTGAACGAGCCGGAATTTCCCAGGAGGAGCTCGCTTTAAAAATCAGGGTAGGTACCCGAACGATCCAAAGATACGAAAGCGGCGAGCAAACACCTAAATTGCAGACGGTTTTGAAGATCTCAACAGCCCTCGATGTCCCGGCATCCGAGCTGATGGGAGATGTTTATTACGCTGCACCGCCAGAACTTGACCAAAAATCAACCAGTGTATAATGGATAGATGAGCAGGCAGGAACGGATGCCTGCTCTTTTTTTAAGCAAAAAATTTCCGTAAACAGTGGTATATGATTCTGCCAAACTGGTTATCCTATTCACATAAGGCTTTCTAGTATTCCCCCCTTTTTAATGGATACCAGTTTTGGTGTCCATCTTTTTTTGTTTTCCGGGCAATTTTTTGTGTGAACTTTGGATTCACGGGGAAAATAAATGGCATACCTTACCTCATTCGCTAATCATGTCAGGAGTGAAAGCCGATGGAATTCGCCAGGAATAAAACTGTAAGAGGGATCGATTTGTATTATGAGCACTACCAAAACCCTGACGCAAAGGAAACCCTTGTCCTGCTGCATGGTTTTCTTTCTTCTACTTTCAGCTTCAGGCATTTGATCCCGCTGCTGAAAGAGGATTATAACGTCATATCCGTCGATCTTCCCCCTTTTGGAAAAAGCGGCAAGCTATCCAGTTTTAAATATTCGTATCAGAACCTTGCCACGACAGTCGTTGAGTTAATGAAATCGCTTGGCATCCGTGAGTTCAATGTTGTTGGCCACTCGATGGGCGGACAAATCGCCATGAATATCCTGCTGCATCATCCAGATCATGCGAAAAAAGGCATTCTTCTTTGCAGTTCAGGTTATTTAAAAAAGGCGAGCCTGCCACTGGTTCTGTCTAGCTACATCCCTTATTTCCACCTATATGTTAAGTTTCATCTGGCCCGCTCAGGAGTAAAGCAAAACCTTCAGAACGTCGTCTATGACCATTCGATGATCAATGATGAAATGCTGTATGGATATCTATCGCCTTTTCTGGAAGATGATATTTTCAAAGCGTTGACGATGATGATCAGGCACCGTGAAGGAGATCTTTCAGCTGAGGAACTGAGGAAAATCGAAGCGCCATGCCTGCTCATCTGGGGTGAGCATGATAAAGTGGTGCCGGTTCGGATCGGCAGGAAGCTGAACAAGGACCTGAAGCACTCCGAGCTCGTCATCTTAAAGGAGACCGGCCACCTTGTCCCCGAGGAGCGGCCTGAGGATGTGCATCAACTTATCAATACATTCATCGAAGCAGAGGAAACAGTTGAAGCAACAGCAAACGGCAGCCGCTGATGGCTGCCGTTCTGTTCGTGGCCCTTATAAAGAGCATGCATCTTCATTCTTGATGGCAAGCAACGTGTTTGCGATTGCCAGGCATTGATCATATGGCAGGACCTGTTCGAACGAGAACTCGAAAACAGACTGAATCCTCCCGGCGATTTTATTCGCTTCGTTATAATCATGGACTGCCTGGAGAATGTCAGCGATTTCCGGATCGAACTGGCCTTCGCCGACATTGAATGGATCCCAGTTATTCAAAACATCAATTAATTTATAGCTAAGTTCTTTCGATTCCAATCCAATCACCTGATTATTTTTTAAAAATATTTTATCATAAGTTTAGTATCATATAAATTTTTCAGGAAAAAGGCGGTGCGTACATATGGAAAACAAAGTTTTTGACAAGGTAGTCGACCGGAACAATACGCATTCTGTAAAATGGGATGCTGTCGGAAAAGTGTTTGGCAAAGACGATGTCCTGCCAATGTGGGTCGCGGATATGGATTTCCATCCTCCTGAGGCGGTCACTGAGGCTTTGAAGAACAGGATTGACCATGGAATATTCGGATATACTTTTGTCCCGATGTCTGTGACTGATGCGATCCAGGACTGGATGAAAAAGCGCCATGACTGTGAATTCAAGCAATCATCTATCCTATTCAGCGAAGGCGTCGTCCCTGCAATCAGCACGGCGATCCGCGCTTATACGGAAAAAGGCGATAAGGTGCTCGTTCACTCCCCTGTGTACACGCCATTTTTCAACATGGTCAAAAATAACGACCGCACTCTCGTTACTTCAAATTTAGTGGTTGAAAACGGACGCTTTGAAATGGATTTTGCCGACTTTGAAGCCAAGCTGCAGGATGGTGTAAAGATGTTCATTCTTTGCAATCCCCATAATCCAGGGGGAAGAGTATGGACGAAGGATGAACTGGAGAAAATCGGCGACCTGTGCGTGAAGCATGATGTTCTGATTGTTTCCGATGAAATCCATTCAGACCTGGTGTTCAAGCCAAATGTCCATATTCCCATCGCTTCGATCAAGGAAGAATTCAGAGAGATTACGACCACATTCATTGCGCCAAGCAAAACCTTCAACCTTGCCGGGCTTCAGGCATCCGCAGCACTGATCCCGAACAAGGAGCTGAAGGAAAAGTTCAAGAAAATCCAGGAACAGCAGGGCTTTTTCACATTGAACACCTTCGCGATTGCCGGAATGGAAGCTGCCTACCGGTACGGGGAAGAATGGCTTGAGCAGCTGCTAGTCTACCTCGATGAGAATATGAAAATCACCACTGATTTTATTGCAGAACACCTGCCAGCACTCAAACCAATGAAAGCCGATGCCACCTACCTTCTCTGGATCGACTGCCGCGAGCTTGGCTTGAGCGATGATGAAATCAAAGATCAGCTTTTGGAAAAAGGAAAACTGGGGCTGGAACCAGGTACGAAATATGGCGAAGGCGGTGAAGGCTTCGTCCGGATGAACCTCGCCTGCCCGCGGGAAACCTTATATGAAGGGCTTGAAAGATTGAAAAAGGCATTCAGTTAGGCACGATAAAGCAATGGAGCCACCCGTATCGGGATGGCTCCATTTTTATGCGCTCACTTCAAGCGCTTCATAATATGGTTCAAGGGAATAGTGGATGATGGTGTCCATAAAAGGATGAAGCTTTTGCGGAATCAGCGTTCGGGCGAAATCCCAGGCATTCATCTCAATCTGAAGGGCGATTCCCTTCTTCGTCATTTCATTGGCCATTCCATCCATCCGCTGAATCAATTCTGCAAGCTCGCGGTCCTCGGCATGCCCAATCTCATGCGCAAAAACGACAGCAAGATAATGTTCAAACTGGTCCAAAGAGGAAAAAAGCTGCATGCACTGCGCCTTGATCTCTTCAATATATAAAGTAATCGTATGATTTCCAAAATTATATTTCCCGCCCGCAAACCGGTCTCCCGGGAAAAAATCCTCAAGTTCAACTTGAACACTGCTGCCAGATTGGACAAGAATTCGTTCGACAATCTTCTCTATCTGTAAGTTCTTCAATTTATACCCCTACTCTTGATTTTTAGAATATAAATTGTATTATAACGTTTTAGTGAAATAATGAAAAGATAAGTTTTACCCTGAATTTGTTGTTGTTAAACCTGATTTACAACTAATTTTGTTACATTATGGCTCTGTCAAATCAGACTGTTGATTTTCGTTCCAGGCGCTTCGCTTTCCGCGGGGCTGGCGCTGAGCCTGGTCGCTTTGCTCCTGCGGGGTCTCACCTGACCAGCTGCGCCCGCAGGACATTGATAAGCTTCCTCGAACCTGCCCACGCACGATGGAAATGCGTTAGCATTTTCGGAGGAGTCTACGCGCCTTCCACTACAATCAACAGGATTTAAACATCAACATTCAGCCTTAACAGAGCCTATATT
>JAGGQZ010000007.1:0-48520 GCA_018613055.1 Chryseobacterium sp. ISL-80
ACAGAATAATGGGCTTGACTTAGCTACCTCCTAGTTTCTAACAGCTATTCTCCGAACTATTTTTCCATTTATATTTTCCGGTTGATATGGAGAACCCGATCTGCCATATAACTATGGAAAAACCATTCACCAGACGCGATTAAGGCAGCTGCAAAAAGTGATGCTCCAATCAAGCCATTAGTCTGTTCAAACAACATCAGCCCCAGTCCCCATATTACGAGAAACGACAATGCAAAATCTGCAAGTGAAGCTGTCAGATTGCTAGTTTTGGGGAGGATAAACAAATCTCCTGCCAAGTATGATATAGCTCCAAGGACAAGGGTGATTATCAAGATATCCCCTATCCCTGCATAACTGCCCAAAAACAGAAGCAGGATGGCAAATGTCATGATGGCTTTAATCAGCAATGCTTTTGCGTGCTCCATATGCTCCCTCCTTTTTCCTTCACTATTTCCATTTGGCTTCCTGATTAAACACTTACTGTAAAAACCTCCGAGCGTACATTTCGCTTTCAGAAAGATTTTTTAGTAATATAGATATAATCGATTTTAAAAAGATTGATTCAATCAAAAGCAGAAGGACAAAGCCGCAAAAACTTGTTGGCAGACCAACAGGCGAATCATTCATTTTTCACATAGAAGGCTGTCACTTCGGCTATTATAAATTGAAAACATCGAAATCCGGGAAGGAGGAATAAGGATGGATCCGGTGATTTTGTCAGATGTCCAGGAAGCGTTGGACGGTTTTAAAGACAAAGAAGTCTATATTCATTTGGAAACAACAAATGGGGCATACGCTTCACATAACGATGAATCGTTCTTTTCATCAGGCGCATATATCCGAAACGCAAAGGTCACTTATGAACGCGCGAAGATTACTGGTGAAGGTCCATATCGGGCTGGTTTAAAGATCCCCTTCGGCTGGGTTTACGCAGAAGGAATCACTCATTTTGAGATTGATGATAAAGGCAGGCTGCTGCTTGCAGGCCATGATTTTACTGGAAAGTTAGCCGTTGCCCTTGAAATAAGCGAAACGCCGTTCGAATAAATAGTGTACAGAAAGGAGAGATCGTACGATGGAAAAAGAAAGGCAGGTACTTGTCGTGTTCCCTCATCCTGATGATGAGGCATTTGGTGTTTCAGGAACAATTGCATCCCATGTCAATATGGGGACGCCTGTCACATATGCCTGTTTGACACTTGGACAGATGGGACGAAATATGGGAAATCCGCCATTCGCAAACAGGGAAACCCTTCCTGCAATCCGTGAGCAAGAGTTAGATAACGCCGCACGGGCTATGGGAATCAACGATTTACGGAAACTTGGATTCCGTGACAAGACGGTTGAATTCGAGGATGAAAATATGCTCACAAACCTGATGTCCTCACTGATTGCTGAATTGAACCCTTCACTCGTCATCACATTCTACCCTGGCTACTCCGTCCACCCCGACCACGAGGCAACAGGTGCAGCAGTGGTGCGCGCAGTCGAAAAAATGCCTGAAGCAGACCGTCCAAAACTGCATTGCGTAGCATTCTCGCGTAACTGTGTTGAAGAACTAGGCGAACCAGATATCGTCCATAATATCAGTGCCGTTGCCGACATCAAGCTGGATGCCATTCGCGCCCACCGCTCGCAAACTGAGCTGATGCTTGCGAATATGGCTGAAAAGCTGAAAGAGAAAGACCCGCAAACGATGGCATGGCTGAATAATGAACGCTTTTGGACCTATAAATTTTAATCCACCTGTTACAGGTGGATTTTTCATTTTCTTTCATAAACTCCTTCAATCATCAAGCCTTTCACGAATACTACTTCCTCGGCAGGCTCTCCTTTGATTTTCCATACTGATTCCTTGAAGCCAAGGAACTTGCTGTTGTTTGTCTTGCCGATCAGCCTGTCAATTTCAAAATTACGTTCCCCATTATGATAAAACTTCTGATACGTTTCATAGCCGGTATGGAATTCTTGATCCTTAAAGACCAGGACCCCGTTTGTTTTGCTGGTATACACATCAAGGTTCGCATCATAGAAGTAAAGTCCGGAGATTAACAGGACCGGAGCAAGGATCAGAACCCATCTCTTCTTTTTCAGGAACAAGGAATCACTTCCCCCATTTTTAAAATTTTCAGTTTCTTCTATTTCATATAATAGCATATCATCAAAAGCTTTTAACGTAATTGTCGGATTGTAAACGAATTTGTGAGTGATTACTCACTATACAAATTCTTGCGAATGCGTTATGATTTTAGTGAGTGATTACTCACTTTTAAAAAGGAAGGTGAAATCAAATGATTGTTTCGGTAAAAAATGTAAGTAAACGCTACGGTACTCATGAAGTATTAAAAAATCTCAATCTTGAGATTGAGAGCGGGGAAATCTTTGGCCTGCTGGGCCCCTCGGGTGCCGGGAAAACCACTCTTGTCAGGCAGCTTGTCGGACTGGAAACACCAACCGAGGGCGAAAACTATCTTTTCGGCGAAAAAATGCCGTCATTGGCATTGATTGAGAGAATCGGCTACATGGCGCAATCTGACGCACTTTATACTGAATTGTCCGCCAGGGAAAACCTTGAATTTTTCGCTTCCCTATTTGGTCTGAAAGGCGCGCAGCGAAAAAAGCGAATCCTCGAAGTGATGGAGCTGGTAGACCTCTCCCAACACCTTAACAAACTGGTAACCAATTATTCTGGCGGCATGAAGCGACGCCTGTCCCTAGCTGCTGCATTGCTTCACGAGCCTGAGCTGCTGATTCTCGATGAGCCGACAGTCGGCATCGATCCTGTACTCCGTCAGAGCATTTGGTCGGGATTTTATGATTTGAAAAACAGCGGCAAAACGCTGATTGTCACAACACATGTCATGGATGAAGCAGAGAAGTGCGACAGGCTGGGACTGATTCGTGACGGAAGGCTGATTGCTGTCGGCACTCCTGCCGAGTTGAAGGAAAAGACCGGTTCAGCCAGCGTCGAAGAAGCATTTTTAGCATACGGAGGTGTCCAACATGCGAATTAGAGCTCTGGCAATCAGGATCATCCGGCAATTTATGAGGGATAAAAGGACGCTTGCAATGATGCTCGTTGCTCCTCTTTTGATCTTGACGATGCTCCACCTTGTCTTTAATGGGGAAAACTATATTCCAAAGGTCGGTTTGGTCAATGCCCCGGAAACAATCATCAACAAACTGGATTTAAAAGATGTCAAAATGACAGAATATGACTCTGAAAAAACCGCAAAGAAAGCCGCCCTCGACCATTCTCTTGACGGGTATGTTGTATTTGAAGGTCCAATGGTGGATAAAGTCGTGCTTGAAGGAAGCGACCCATCCGTTAACGGCGCTTTTATGAAGTGGTTTAAACAGGCGGCGAAACAGATTTTTCCATCACAAGGGAGTCCTGAATTGAACGCCGAATACCTTCACGGATCGGAGGATATGGGGCAATTTGATTATTTTGGGCCTGTATTGCTTGGATTCTTCGCCTTCTTCTTTGTATTTATCATTTCCGGGATTTCATTTTTGCGGGAGAGAACGAGCGGCACGCTTGAAAAATTACTGTCGAGTCCTTTGAGAAAGTGGGAAATCGTTGTCGGCTATATTCTTGGATTCGGGCTGTTCACCTTGCTGCAGGCTACCTTGATCGCCTGGTATGCGATTTATATCCTTGGAATGCTAATGGAAGGTTCGTTTATCTATGTGCTGCTGATTACGCTGATGCTTTCTATGACGGCCTTGACACTCGGGACACTGCTGTCAGCGTTTGCGAATAATGAGTTCCAAATGATCCAGTTCATCCCGATCATCATCGTGCCGCAATTTTTCTTCTCCGGGCTGATCAATCTGGAGACGATCTCCGATTGGCTCAGCTGGCTCGGACCGATCACGCCGCTCTATTATGCTGCTGAAGCTTTGCGTGATATTATGGTGAGAGGATATGGCTGGGATGCCATCTACGGCAATTTATTGATGCTTGCCGGGTTTTCCGCTTTATTCATGTTCCTGAATATTTTAGCACTGCGGAAACACCGTGCAGTATAGACCGTGGTGAAAGGAGTTACCGATGATCGATCATGAATTTAAGATTGACGAGTTGATGGATGGAGAAGAGCTGACGGATAAGCAGAAGAAAATCATTATTTCCGCGATTGAATCCTTCTCCGAAAAAGGATTTTCCGCTACATCAACCAGCGAAATAGCCAAAAAGGCAGGCGTAGCGGAAGGAACGATCTTCAGGCATTATAAAACGAAAAAGGATTTGCTGCTCGCGATTGTCGCTCCAGTGATGGCAAAGTTCGTGGCGCCTTTTATCATAAAAGATTTAAAGAAAGTCCTGGACCAGGACTATGAGCATGTTGAAGATTTCCTTAAGGCGATGCTAGAAAACCGCCGGGACTTCCTGATCAAGAACCTTCCCACTGTGAAAATTCTGGTGCAGGAAATTCCGTTCCATCCTGAATTGAAGGAGCTTTTCAAGGAGCATATCGGATTGAGGATCTATGAACGATTCATTAAGCTCGTAGAGTATTATCAGGCAAAAGGCCAAATCATTGAAATTCCTGCATACAGCGTATTTAGAATGGTGTTTTCCTCCATCTTCGGTTATTTGATCGCACGCTATATGATCCTTCCTGAAGCAGAGTGGGATGATGAAGCAGAAACAGAACGGACGATCCAGTTCATCATGCATGGATTGGCAGGACCGAATAGTAAGAATTAAACCGGGCGTGGTGCCCGGTTTTTTTGAATTGGAAAAAATCAAAGAAAATTTCCAGTTCGCCAATAAATTTTGATTTTCGCCAATAAACCAGTGAAAATCGCCAATAAAAAACTTTTTTCGCCAATAAAAGGGTGAATTTCGCCAATAAAACTCGAACTTCGCCAATAAATTGGTTAGCTCCTTTATAATAGGAAGTTAAAACTCTCCATCCTCCCCAAAAAAGAAAAGAAGCACCATTTTAAGTGCTTCTTGTGAACAATTTTAACGCAATTCATCAAGTTTTACGCGATATAGCTTATCATCGCCCTCACTCGGGGTGCCGCGGCCATCTGTATTGTTGCTGACGAAATACAGATACTCCCCATCCGCCAATACATCCCTGATCCGGCCGACTCCGGTGACGACTTCTTTCGTCGTTTTTGCAGCTGGATCGACTTCACGGAGTGCATTGCCTCTTAATGTTGCGACGTATAGCTTGCCATTATGCGCCGCCATGCCAGATGGTGCCCATGTACCGCTGCCAGACTGGAAAATGGGGGTTTCCATGCCCTGCTTTGTAGCGTCGCCGGTAATTTCTGGCCAGCCGTAGTTTTTCCCTGCTTCAATCCGATTGATTTCATCGTGGGCGGATGGTCCGTGCTCGCTGGCATACATGGTACCATCCTTTGACCAGGCGATGCCCTGCGGATTGCGGTGGCCGTAGCTGTATACAAAGGAATCTTCGAACGGATTATCTGCAGGAACAGACCCATCAAGGTTCATCCGCAGGATTTTTCCGCGGAGCGAAGTTAAATCCTGGGCAATTTCCGGGTTTGTTGCAGCATCCCCTGCTGTGGCATATAATTTTCCATCCGGCCCGATTTTCAGCCTTCCTCCATGATGGAAGCGGCCACTAGGGATATGATCGAGCAGCAACTTCCCTTCCGTCCATTCATCGTTTTTCAAAGTTAATTCGACAATGCGATTGTACTGGCCGGTGCCATTCTCGTATGTGTAGTATGCAAATGCCTTATTGGATTGCTCGAAATTCGGCGCAAGGACGAAGCCAAGCAAGCCTGCTTCAGCAGCCTGGGACAACTCTTTTTTCAAAGAAACCTTTTGCCTTGTCGTGCCGCCGCTATCGATTTTCACAATCGAACCGGGACGCTCACTTAAGTAAAATGTTTCATCGACTTTGTTGATTGACCACGGCACTTGGAGATTTTCCGCGACAACCTCAAGCTCGCCAACTCTGGCCGCCGCTTCCTCGTCCGCTTGATTTTCACTGATTTCACCGGCAGGTTGTGTTTCTTCGTCACTGCCAGTACATCCTGATAAAACCATCAGCATCGCCAGCAAAACATACAAGATTCTTTTCATGACACCAATCCTTTCTTAAATCAGTCTGCCAGCACCTGCATAATCGCCTTTCCTACACCGCTCTCTTCATTCGTCATTGTGACTTCGCCGCATAAGACTTTGATTTCTTGTGCTGCATTGCCCATTGCAACTGGCTTCCCGACTTTTTCAAGCATCGACACATCATTGAAATTATCTCCGAGGGCCATCGTTTCTTCGAGGCTGATTCCCCTTGATTGAACGAATTTTTCCAGGGCGATGCCTTTTTGGGCATCAAGGCTTGTGATTTCGATATTCTCCCGCCCGGATGAACTGACTGCTAATCCGGCAATTTCCTTCAAACCAGACCTGGCAGCATCAAGCTTGGCATCATCGAGCGAAAAAGCCAGAAATTTGTATATTTCGTATTGGTCATCCTCGAATAACTGGTCATATTGATCAATCTTTGTAATCAGTCCTTTATGCATCCTTTCCTCAGCCGCCGCAGCAATCTGTTCGATTGGCACTTCTGGATTGGCTGTTGAAAAAATATCGACGATGATCGAGACCGCTTTATCTTCGTCCTCCGTGAATGTGCCTTTGTTTGTATACACCTCGAAATAGACACCGTTTTCCACTAGACGCAGTGCAGCCTGGCGGGCCTTAGCCTTGTCCAGCGGATTGGAGGCAACAACCTCGCCTGCTACCGAACGAACCTCGGCACCATTCACACAGATCATCGGCAGCTTAAGTCCGGCTTCCTCCACCACGAATCTTGCCTCCTGGTAAGATCGCCCGGTCGCGACCACTACCTCGACCCCCTGCTCCTTCGCTTTTAAAATTGCTTCGCGGTTTTCAGGTGTAATCTCCTGGGTCGCCGTCAATAATGTTCCATCCATATCAGTTGCTATGCACTTAATCATGTCTTCACCTTCTGCTCTTATTTTTCAGTATTATCATCCATGATAGACCTTCAAACCCGCCACAAGCAAATAATACGTGTATATACATCATGCTATTGTTTTAACCGCTGTAATCAAACTTTTTTGCCAGCTTAAATTCTCTGAAACTTTCATATTGTCATCGTGAAAATCATATGCTATTATGTAGCCACAAGCTGCAATCGTTTGCATATGAGGATAGCATTATTCAATTTTTGGCGAAAAGTCCAGTAACAGCAATGTTCACAGGCCTTTTAACCCTTATATGTAAGCGTTTTAAAGGTGTTGTATATTATCAATATCTTCTAGAATCTATGCAAAAATATGCAAACGCTTTCAGAACGCATGTATTGCATGCAAAAAAACAAAATATTTGGGGGTATCTCAGCAATGAAAGCAAAAAAGCTATTTCCAGCAGTTCTTTCTCTTGGGCTTCTAGTTGGCGGCGGTCTGGCAGGATGTTCATCAGACGATGATGCGAAAAAATCAGGAGATGGCGGCGGCGACCAGGTTACCGTTGACATTTTCCAATTCAAGGTAGAATTCAAGGATCAATTCGAAGACCTTGCAAAAGCTTATGAAGATGCACACAAGGACGTAGACATCAACATTACAACTGTTGGCGGCGGCGAAGATTACGGTGCAGCACTTAAGTCCAAGTTCGCTTCAGGCAATGAGCCTACAATCTACAACGTTGGCGGACCGCAGGACGTTGCAGACTGGCAAGATAAGCTTGCTGACCTTTCTGATACAAAAGCGGCAAAAGCTGCTCTAAGCGGAACTCTTGAAGGCGTAACGAAAGATGACAAAGTACTTGGACTTCCATACAACCAGGAAGGCTATGGCTTCATCTATAATAAAGGCATTTTCGAAAAAGCAGGAATCGACCCTAAGAGCATCACAAGCTACAGTGCTCTAGAAGAAGCGGTTAAGACACTTGACAGCAAGAAGAAGGACCTTGGCCTTACATCTGTTTTCGCTCTTCCTGCAAAAGAAACTTGGGTAACAGGACTTCACCTTTCAAACGTGTTCCTTGCACCTGAATTCGACCAGAATGTAATCAACGCTTTCGAATCCAAGGAAGTTACTTTTAAACACGGTGATGCATTCAAGAAGATTCTTGACCTGCAAAACAAATATTCTGACCAGCCTACTGTAAGCCTTGACTATGCTAAGCAGGTTGAAGAACTATTCTCAACTGGCAAAGCAGCAATCATCCAGCAGGGTAACTGGGTATCTGGTTCTATCGCTGGAATCGACGAAGAGCTTGCTAACAGCGGCGTAGGCATCCTTCCTATCCCTGTTGAAGGCTATAAAGAAGACTCAATCCCTGTAGGCGTGCCAATGTACTGGGCTGTAAACAGCAACAAGGACGACAAAGAAGTAGCAGCAGCTAAGGAATTCTTAGACTGGTTGTACACTTCTGAAGAAGGTAAGACTGCCGTCATCGAAGACTTCAAATTCATTCCTGCATATGAAGGTTATGACGCTAGCAAGATCTCTGACCCTCTTGCAAAAGAAATCTATGAATACTCTTCAGCTGGCAAGACTTTGGCTTGGACATTCATGGGTTACCCAACTGGATGGGGACAAGAAAAGCTTGGCGTTAACATCCAGAAGTACGTAAGCGGTGAAATGAGCTGGGATGAACTAGTTAAAGAGTCTTCCAAAGCTTGGGCAGACGCTCGTAAATAATAGCTTTTCATCAGAGAAGGAAACAGAACGGCCGCGGCTGTTTTGTTTCCTATCTTTTTTCTGAGAAGCTTTCGCTCCGCCGCTGATTTTTGCGGAATTATGAAAAAGCCCTGCTGCCGGTTTTTTCATAATTCTTCTGCAGCGTTACAGGAGCATCATTTATTAAATTAGATTATTACATCATTAAGAATAGGAGGATTTACAGATGCGCAACCGGAATCTTTGGTACTGGCTTTTTCTTGCTCCAGCTTTGCTTGCTCTGGCTGTGGTGGTTCTTCTGCCGCTGGCTTACGGCGTTTATTATTCATTTACAGACTGGAATGGGATTAAGACCCCATCTTTTGTAGGTCTAGAACACTATAAAGCACTTTGGGCTGAAGAAGAATTCAGGGAGGCCCTGTGGTTCACTACAAAATTCACTGTCGTTTCAGTGTTCCTGATCAACTTTTTTGGCCTCTCCCTGGCATTGCTGGTCACACAGAAATTCAGGACAAACAATATCCTGAGAACGATTTTCTTCATGCCGAACCTGATCGGCGGATTGATCCTTGGATTCATCTGGCAGTTCATTTTCACAAAGGTCTTCGCCAGCATTGGTGAGCTCATCGGCGTGGAAGGCCTCCAGGGCTGGCTGTCGACTGAAACGACTGGCTTCTGGGCAATGGCAATTTTGATGAGCTGGCAAATGGCCGGTTACATCATGGTCATCTATATCTCATTCCTTGAAGGCGTGCCGCAGGAATTGCTAGAAGCAGCTGAAATTGACGGTGCGAACAGCTTCCAGCGCTTTTACCATGTCACGTTCCCGCTGGTCATGCCGGCATTCACGGTCAGCTTGTTCCTGACACTGTCCAACTCTTTCAAGCTATATGACCAGAACCTGTCGCTTACTGGCGGAGGTCCATACAACTCCACCCAGATGGTCGCAATGGAGATTTTCAAGACGGCGTTCGTCGAAAACGCCATGGCTTTCGCACAGGCAAAGGCTGTCATCTTCTTCCTGATCGTCGCGGCCATTTCGTTGACACAGGTGTATATCAATAAGAAACGGGAGGTCGAGATGTAATGAAAAAGAAGAAGCAAAGCCGCATCATTCTTGAAGTTCTCGGCATCATCCTTGCGCTGGTCTGGCTTTCCCCGTTTTATTTGATGATCGTTAACTCTTTTAAAACGAAAAGAGAAATGTTCGAAGATACTTTAAAGCTCCCGGATGTTTTTACATTCGAGAACTATACGGTTGCATTTGAGCGCCTTGATTTTATTAAGACATTCTTTAACTCTGTTCTGATTACTGTGCTCGCCGTTGCGGTGATCATCATTTTCTCCTCGATGGCTGCATATGCCCTGTCAAGACGGGGCGGAAAAACGAGCGGAATCATCTTCATGCTGTTCGTTGCGGCGATGCTGATTCCATTCCAATCGGTCATGATCCCGCTTGTATCCATTTTCGGAAAGCTCGAGATGCTGAACAGAGCCGGCCTGGTTTTCATGTACCTTGGTTTTGGCGCGAGCCTGTCGATTTTCCTTTATCATGGAACATTGAGCGGGATTTCAAAATCGCTTGATGAAGCGGCGACGATTGACGGAGCGAACCGGTTCCAGATTTTCTGGTACATCATTTTCCCGATGTTAAAGCCTGTTTCCGTTACTGTGGCAATTTTGAACATCATCTGGATCTGGAATGACTACCTGCTTCCTTCTCTTGTCATCAACCAGCAGGGAATGGAAACAATACCGCTAAAGATGTTCTTCTTCTTTGGGGAATATACGAAGCAATGGCATCTGGCGCTCGCAGGATTGACGATCGCGATCATCCCGGTCATCATCATCTACTTCTTCCTGCAAAAACAAATCATCAAGGGAGTTTCAGAAGGCTCAGTAAAATAATCGATACTATAGGAGAGACGATCAATGGCAGTCACAATCAAAGATGTAGCCAGAGCAGCCGGTGTGTCACCTTCCACCGTTTCCCGCGTGATTGGGGATCATCCTCACATCAATGACGAAACAAAGAAACGTGTGCGAAAGGTGATGGATGAACTGGGGTATCATCCTAATTACCAGGCACGCAGTCTCGTGGGAAAAAGTACAGAAACGATCGGGATCGTCATGCCAAATTCGGCTACCCAGGCATTGCAGAATCCCTTTTTCCCTGAAGTCATCAGGGGAATCAGCATGAAAGCCCATGAACACCAATTCGGGGTCTATTTAACAACCGGCATTACAGATGAGGAAATCTATCAGCAGGTCGTTTCGATGGTACAGGGGCGCAGGGTTGACGGAATCATCCTTCTGTACTCGAAGACAGACGACAAGATCATGAAATATCTGCTGGATCAAAAATTTCCTTTTACCGTCATCGGCCGTCCGAGCAAGAATGCCGAGCGAATTACCTATGTTGATAATGATAATATCTATATCACCAGGCAAGTGACAGACTATCTCATCGGCCTTGGCCATAAAAGGATCGCGTTTATCGGTGTCAATACCGAATATGTTTTCACGATCGACCGGCTAGAAGGCTTCAAACAGGCTCTTGAGGAAGCGAACATTCCTTTTGAAAAGGAATATATCATCCATGAACATTGCTTGAAATCCGAGGGGAAAGAAGGCATCCAGTCATTCCTTTCTTCTCATGAGCCCCCTACTGCCCTTGTAGTAGCGGACGATTTTACAGCGATTGAATTGATGAGTTACTCGGAAGAATTGAATATCTCGGTTCCGGATGATATCTCGATTGTCAGCTTCAATGACGTACCGCTGGCAGAGCATATGAAACCGCAGCTGACCTCAGTCAATATCGAGATTTTCCAGCTGGGATTCGAAGCGGCTCACTGTCTAATCGATCTCATCAAGAATCCGCACGCCTTGCCTAAGAGAGTCACAATCCCGGCAAAAATGATTGAGCGAAAATCTTGCAGTGCAATTAATAAGTAGGCTACTGGCAGTGCAAAATGATTAATATGAATGCTGTTTTCGTAAAGATTGTTGTTAAAATCCTAAAGCCGATTTCAACGTGATAATAGCCATTTTGTATGTCGGTACTAAGTTTGAAGCTCTTTTCTCAGCATAAGCTTTAATTGTGTAAATAATCTTAGATAATTCAATCCTATTATGTAGGCAATAGCAACGAAGTTTGAGAAAAGAGCCCTATGAAATTACAGGTTACATCAGGATTAAACAAAGAAATGAGGGTTCACATTGAAACATACATGGTGGAAAGAGGCTGTTGCCTATCAGGTATATCCAAGGAGCTTCATGGATTCCAACGGCGACGGCATCGGCGATTTGCAAGGAATGATTTCAAAGCTTGATTATTTAAAAGATTTAGGGATTGATGTCATCTGGATTTGCCCGATGTACAAGTCCCCTAATGACGATAATGGGTATGATATCAGCGATTACCAGGATATCATGGACGAATTCGGGACAATGGAGGACTTTGACAAACTGCTTGCTGAGACGCACAAGCGCGGCATGAAGCTGATCATTGACCTTGTCATCAACCATACGAGCGATGAGCATCAATGGTTCATCGAATCCCGTGAATCCAAAGACAGCCCCAAGCGCGACTGGTATATATGGCGTGACGGCAAGGATGGCGCCGAGCCGAACAACTGGGAGAGCATTTTTGGCGGATCTGCCTGGGAATATGATGAGACAACAGATCAGTACTTCCTGCACATCTTCTCTCGCAAACAGCCGGACTTGAACTGGGAAAACAAAGAGGTCCGCACAGCATTGTACGATATGATCAACTGGTGGCTTGATAAGGGAATCGATGGTTTCCGTGTGGACGCGATCAGCCATATCAAAAAGGAAGAAGGCCTGAAGGATATGCCAAACCCTGAAGGGCTTCAATATGTGTCTTCCTTTGACAAGCATATGAATGTCGATGGAATCCAGACCTTCCTTGAGGAGCTGAAACAGGAGACCTTCTCTAAATACGATATCATGACAGTTGGCGAAGCAAATGGCGTAAGCATCGAGGAAGCGGATCTCTGGGTCGGCGAGGAACAGGGCAAGTTCAATATGGTCTTCCAATTTGAACACCTTGATCTGTGGGACTCTGAGAAGAAAGCATTGGATCTGGCAAAATTGAAGGATACATTTACCCGCTGGCAAAAAGGCCTTGAAGGCCACGGCTGGAATGCGTTATTCATTGAAAACCATGATAAGGCGCGAATCGTTTCGACCTGGGGAGATGACAAGGAGTACTGGCGCGAAAGTGCGACAGCGCTTGCGGCAATGTACTTCCTGATGCAGGGTACACCATTCATCTATCAGGGACAGGAAATTGGCATGACGAATGTCCAGTTCCCTTCCATAGATGATTATGATGATGTTGCCATCAAAAACCTGTATAATATTCGCCGCGAAAACGGAGTCTCTCATGAAGAAATCATGGATTTCATCTGGGCAACTAGCCGTGACAACTCAAGGACACCTATGCAATGGTCCGATGCTGAAAATGCCGGGTTCACATCAGGAAATCCATGGCTGGGCATGAACTCGAATTACACCACGATCAATGTTGAATCACAACTCAAGGACCCAGATTCCATCCTTCATTTTTACAAAAAAATGATTCAGATGAAGAAGGCCCATGAAGTGTTCACTTACGGCACATACGATTTGGTGCTGGAAGAACATGACCAGATCTATGCATATACGCGGACATTGGATGACAAGCAGGCGATTGTGATTTCAAATCTATCCGGTGAACCGGCAAGCTTCGAATTCGACGGATTCCCGCTTGAAACAAGCAAGCTTTTGCTCAACAATTATCAAGTGGAAGAGCATGGACCTGCGGCAAAGTTCACGCTCAAGCCTTTTGAAACAAGGGTTTATATTAAATAATGATAAAGGGAGTGCCCGAATGAAGGTACTCCCTTTCTTTATTCCATTAAAAACGTTTGATAAATAACCTCTTCCCCATCCTGCACTTCCACATGCTCTTCTATATCAATCCCTGGGCTGCTGATAAACTTTTCTTCAAAACTTGATTACATTCATTCGCTTTTCTTCTATGAAAATAAGGTAATAGTTCTATTAGAAATTCCTCGTTGATGGAAGGATTCCTTCTGTAAAATATTGAATTTGACAAAATAGGTGCGTATTTGCAGTTTAGCTTGATAACTTTAGGAGAATATAACACAGGAAGGAATTGGACTGAGAAAAGGGTTGGCAAATCAGGGGTTATGAATTAAAATAATTTTTGGTTTATAAATATGTATTAAGGGTGAATTGAATTTTGGAAAAACCATTGCGTAAACAGAGATCAATAGGGGATTTATTAGCATTCATCATCCCCTCTTTAATAGGAATATTCTTTTTCATGGTACCGATCTCCTATCAAGGGAAAATCACAATCCCAATCGCGGTATTGTCAGGTTGGGTCCAGGAATTGCTTGGCGGCACGCTGCCGGCGATCATGACTGTCATCATAGTATTGACATTAATCGGTACAGTTTTAATAAAAACTATCAGGCCGGAAATCCTGAATCGCAATCATTTTCTAAAAGCATTATTCGATGTTCCGGCGATCTGGCTTGCTGCACGTATCTTAGGCGCGATTTTTGCGATTATGACCTTATTCAAATTAGGGCCCGAAGCCGTTTGGTCGCCAAATACAGGCGGACTGCTGCTCAAT
This sequence comes from Chryseobacterium sp. ISL-80, assembly GCA_018613055.1. Taxonomy (GTDB): domain Bacteria; phylum Bacillota; class Bacilli; order Bacillales; family Cytobacillaceae; genus Mesobacillus. Next base: position 14,321 of record JAGGQZ010000007.1, read on the forward strand.
GACCTTTTGCCAATCCTGTTCGCTGTCTTCCTGTTTGCTGGCTTGTTCCTTCCATTGCTCCTGAACTTTGGTTTGCTCGAGTTATTTGGAACATTGCTGACAAAAGTGATGCGTCCGATTTTTAAATTGCCTGGCCGCTCTTCGATTGACTGTCTGACATCCTGGCTTGGCGACGGCACGATCGGTGTCCTGCTGACAAGCAAGCAATATGAAGAAGGCTATTACACCAAAAGAGAAGCGGCAATCATCGGAACGACATTCTCTGTTGTCTCCATCACATTCAGCCTTGTTGTCATTTCCCAGGTTGACCTGGCCCACATGTTCGTCCCATTCTATCTTACGGTGACAGGTGCCGGAGTCGTTGCTGCGATCCTGCTTCCGCGAATTCCGCCCCTATCCAGAAAGCAGGATACGTATTTCGTCGAGCAGAACAATGACTACTCAGAAGAAAACATCCCAGAAGGCTACACACCATTCTCCTGGGGGATGGCCCAGGCTGTCGAAAAAGCAGGCAGCAATAAAAGTCTCAAGGATTTCTTTCTTGCCGGTGTCCGCAATATCCTTGATATGTGGATGGGTGTTGCACCAATCGTCATGGCGCTTGGAACCCTGGCATTGATCGTTGCGGAGTACACTCCAGTATTCCAATGGCTGGGAATACCCTTCATTCCGTTGCTTGAGTTGATGCAGGTTCCAGAAGCGAAGGCTGCATCCGAAACACTGGTAGTCGGCTTTGCAGACATGTTCCTTCCTTCCGTTATCGGAGCCGATATCGCCAGCCCGATGACAAGGTTCATTGTTGCGGCTGTTTCCGTAACCCAGCTGATTTACATGTCAGAAGTCGGCGGATTATTGCTTGGATCAAAAATCCCTGTTTCATTCGGGGAACTGTTCATCATCTTCCTGCAGCGTACCATTGTGACATTGCCAATCATCGTACTGGTTGCGCATATGCTGTTTTAAGCAATTTTGGCAACCAACGATCCATATAAAATATGTAAATCCATGAAAACCGGTTGGCGTTATGCCAGCCGGTTTTTTCATCGTAGGGCAATTCCGTGAAAAATACGCTGGATTCTGCAAGAGAAGAATCGATTTCCGCGAGAGTTGATTGGGGTTGCGCGAAATGAGGCTGGGATAAGACGAAAAATGACTGGACTCCGCGGAACTAGTTTCGGATTCTGCGAAACAGAACCGGAATCCGCGAAATTAGTAACGGATCTTGCTTAAACAATACTCCATTTCGCTTAAACAGTACTGGATTCCGCGAAAAACGGCACTGAATTCCGCGAAAAGAGAATCAGATTCCGCGAAAAACCATATTAATTCCGCGAACTCCGCAGGTAATTCCGCGAACTGGAAAAAAACCGCGATTTTTTCCAGTCAAAAAAGAGAAGCAACACGCTCCTCTTTTCGATTCTTCTTATTTAACACTGGAATGACCGAATCTGTCTGAGATCCATACCGTAGTATACCCATCCGCGGCGGCGGCTCCATCTCCAGCCGGCAACTGAACTGCGGCCGAGGAAGACTGGATAGAACCAGAAGCTTCTGCCATCAATCAGCCAAATGTACGTAAACCGGAACATGCACCTCCGGATTCCGCCTGGGTCGACTGCAAAGGCTGTCGCCTGTTCTTGCGGGACGTAGGCTGGCGGTGGCGACGATGGCGGCCCTCCTGCCTGGCCTCCGCCTGGCGAACCGCCGGGGCCGCCCGGGAATCCGCCAGGTCCTCCTGGACTGCCTGGAAACCCGCCAGGTCCACCCGGAAACCCGCCTGGGCTGCCTGGAAATCCGCCGGGACCTCCTGGGAAACCGCCAAACGTTCTTGGGTCCTCCTGTTGATAATATTCATTTCCATAGCAATCATAATCATCTTCAAATTGCTGGTTCGGTCCGTATGGGTAGAAGTTGTTGTTATGCAAACTCATATCCCCTCTCTTGGTGTATTCCATGTAATCTATGCAAAACGCCCAGTTTGGTGCTAATTGGCACTAAGGTTTTCAAATTCTTTTTTGATTTTGCCGGTGATTTCATTCACTATTTCAAAGTCCATCGCTCCGATATAGATGCTCTCCAGTTGGTCGCGCAGTTCTTTAGCATGTGCCAGTGAGGCGATTGCTTCATTCATTTTTTCTTTGTACCGTCCGCCGACATCCTTGATTTCTTCAGCATACTTCTCATCGGTCCCGGGAGTGATCAGTTCTTCGTACATATCGATGATCTCATCGGTTTCTCTTTCGGGAAAATATTCATGCGGTGCAGTGCTGTCAAAAATCGCAAAATCCAGCTCGCGGACAATCACCATATCAAGACTGTGGGGATCAAATCCGCAATGGTAAACCTCAACGTCATACCCGCGTGATTGCGCTTCCGCTGCCAATTTCTTCAGCATCGTTGACTTTCCAGAGCCAGGACGTCCTTTGATGAAATATCTTTTTCCTACTGTTTCCGTCAGGTTCGGGACAAAATCAACCGCCCCCACCGGTGTTGCGGCACCAAGAAACCGGTCATACACCCGCCCATTTCCCGTTGCTGACCTGCTGTCGCCGAAGAAACTCTCGATCAATCTGTTTGTCAGACCGTTTGCTTTTTCAAAATCCATATTTTTGATATAAATTTTTTCCCATTCATCATGAATTCTCAGCGCTTCAGCAAAAAGGCTGTATGCTGTATTGAATGCTCCGCTGATTTTTTCAGTCAGCTCCAGGATTGTCTTCTTATGCTCCTTCAGCTTCCCGGAATTCCATGCTTCCCCAAGATTGATATACTCCTCCACCGCTCCCGGAGCCTTAGGCTCGATGACATGCGGCGCTGTGCCGTCGACAATTCCCACGTTCAGTTCAGGAATCAGTACACCATCAATCGAATTATTATCTGAGGAGCAATGCAGAAATTGAATATCGTATCCTTTTTCCTGCCATTCATTCCCGATCTTTTTCATGAGCGATGATTTTCCTGTCCCAGGACCGCCCTTCAATATGAACAAACGTGACAAGCCCTGCAAGCTTGAGTCATATAAGCTGTAAAATCCGCGGGCTGTGTTGCCGCCGGCGAAAAAGTTGAGGATTCTTCCTGCCATATAATCGCACTCCCTCCAGCCGTTGACCATAACGGCAAGTTTTTGCTTCCCCCTTACTATATGCAGGGCGTTTGTGCTGGGTGAATGCCCAATTGCAAATGTAATTTTGTCTATTTTTAAACTTTATTTCCCGGGCAAGTGATGTTATTCACAACCCCTCACAGCGCTTTCACAAATCATTCACAATAAACACAAATATGTGTGCCGTACATCACACTGCCGATTTTTTGAAAAAGTTAGGATGTAATTGTAAATCAATCTAGGGGGGAAGAAAGTGAATAAACCTGTCATCCATTTCATCTTAAGTGCTGTTCTCGGACTCGGAATTGGTTATATAGCCTACGACGTCATCCCACAAGGCAATGGGCAGGAAAAAGAAGTCACGGCTGTCGATCAGTCTCCAAAGGCTGAGGAACCCGCCAAGGAAGAAAAAAAATCGACTGAGACTTCTACAGCTTCTGCTGGCGAAGAAAGCATCCTGCAATCAAAAGGCTGCCTTGGCTGCCACTCTGTCGAAGCATTGAACCTAAAAGGCGGAGCAACCGGACCGGACCTGTCCCAGGCATTCAAAAATGTCGAAGGAAAGCACGGCAAACCTGTCAATGAATTTTTGAAAGAGCCTACCTCCGCAGTCATGTCAGGCGTCATCGGCGGCAACCCGCTGACAGATGAAGAAATAAATCAAGTCGTAGAAATTTTGAAGGAAGCTTCAGAAAAATAAACCAAAGGTGGTGCAGTATTAATGAAAAAATGGGTTCCCGCAGCTTCAGGGCTGCTTGCCGGTTTCATGGCGGCAACAGTATTTTTCGCTGATTTTTCACCAGGACCTAAAGGAACGGCAAGTAGTGACAACAACGCAAACAAGTCTAACGCTGAAAAAGTATATGTACCATATGGCGAGCTGGATGAGTATTACATGCTTTCATCAGGCGGACATTCTGGCCAGCTATTTGTATACGGACTGCCTTCCATGAGGAAGATCCGCACGGTGCCTGTCTTCTCGCCAGACCCGGCAACAGGTTATGGATTTGACAAAGACTCGAAAGAAATGCTTGGCAAGTATACTTGGGGGGATTTCCACCACCCGGCGATTTCCGAGACAAACGCTGAATATGACGGTAAATTCTTGTTTGCGAATGATGTCGCCAACAACCGGATCGCCGCAGTCGACTTAAGCATTTTCCACACCGCAGATATCATGGAAATGCCGAATATGGGCGGACCTCACGCCGGCACATTCGTCACCCAGAATACAGAATACATCGTGATGCCTACCCGCTTCTCGGTACCGATTGGTAAAGAGTATGCTCCTCTTGATGAATTCGAGGAGAAATATAAAGGCGTTGTGTCAATGGTCACTTTTGACCAGAAGAAGAAGGACCTTGACCTTGCTTACCAGATCATGCTTCCCCCTTGGTCCTATGACTTGTCTGACGCTGGCAAAAAGATGTCTGGCGACTGGATTGTCATGACGACTTACAACACTGAATTCGCAACAACCAATAACGAAATCAACGCATCACAGAATGACCGTGACTACATTGTATTATTGAACTGGAAAGAGCTTGAGAAGAAAGTAGCAGCAGGAGAGTATGAGGAAGTCAACGGCGCGAAGATGATTGACCCGCGCAAGCACAAAGGTTCCATTTACGCCGTACCTGTCGCAAAATCACCCCACGGCGTGGACGTCACCCCAGACGGAACACGCTTCATCGCATCCGGAAAACTGGCTCCTTTGATGACAGTGTTCTCTTTTGAAAAAGCATTCGAAGCCATCAAGTCTGGCGATTTTGAAACAGAGAAATTCGGAATTCCTGTCCTACCTTACGACAAAGTAGTTGAACGCGAAGTTGATCCTCCGGGAGCATTGGGACCACTTCACACGCAATTTGACGACAGAGGCAATGCATACAATACGATGTTCATTTCTTCCGAGATCGTGAAGTGGAAAATCGATACTGGTGAAATTATTGACCGTACACCTGTCCACTATTCACCAGGACACTCAACCGCTACGGAGGGTGACACAGCCTCTCCGGATGGCAAGTGGATCGTATCCTTGAATAAAATCGCGAAGGACAATTTCCTGTCTGTTGGACCTTCACACCCTGAATCAATGGAATTGATCGATATCTCTGGCGACAAGATGTCTCTGACTTACACAGCTCCGGTCGATCCTGAACCGCACTATGCGCAGACGATCCACCGCGATAAGATCAAGACGCTGAAGATTTATGAAAAGGATGTAAACCGCGAAAATTCTGTTTGGAAACAGGAAGATACACGAATCGAACGCAAGGGCAACGAAGTCCATGTATACGGAATCGCAATGCGTTCCAAGTTTGTCTTCGATGCAAAGGCGAAGCGTCCTGATGAAATCAAGGTTAACCAGGGTGACAAGGTCATCATCCACCTGACGAACATCGACCTTGACCAGGATATCACCCACGGCTTCGGCATCATGGACCATGACCTGAACTATGAAGTCCAGCCAGGCCAGACGAGCACCATTGAATTTACCGCTGACAAAGCCGGTACATTCCCAATTTACTGCACAAACTTCTGTTCAGCTCTTCACCAGGAAATGAGCGGCTACCTGCTGGTTGAACCGAAGTAACAGCTGGAACTGAAGGCGGAAAAGGGTATTGAGTATTTGCCGATACCCTTTCTCCCTTTTACAAAGAATTGTAAATCAAGAAATGACCAAATGCGCATTTCTTTTAGGAGATGATTCAGATGGCAAAGAAAATATCTGCTGGTTCTATGGCTAGTCTTATCGGGGCTGCAGCATTCCTATTTGCCTCTATCAAATTCCCCTGGTGGGGGATGAAATTTTTTGCACCACAGTATCCTGAAGGTCTTGATATTGTCGTTTATCCAAGCAAGCTTGACGGCGACATCGATATCGTCAACGGCCTGAACCATTATATTGGCATGTCTCCCTTCAGCAATGAAAGCTTTCCAGAGCTTCAATACCTGCCCGGCCTGATCATTGGGATGGCAATCCTTTTCATTATCATTGCTTTATTCAGAAGGAAAAGCCTGCTTTATTTTCCAATTGGACTGCTCGCTGTTGGCGGCGCCGTCGGCATCTATGACATGCACCGCTGGCTGACGAAGTTCGGCACTGAGCTTGACCCGAAGGCACCAATTGAGCTCGACCCGTTCGTACCGCCGATCATTGGAGAAAACATCCTTGCGAATTTTGTAACACACAGTTATTTCACGACAGGTTCATTCCTGCTCGGGGCAGCCTTCCTCCTTACCCTTCTGCCGTTCTGGCTGGAGCGCCGGAGATGAACAGGCTATTGATTCTTTTTGTTGGGATAGGCGTCTGGATTTTATCCACCCTGCCTGTCTCGGCAGATGCCTCCCTGCAGCAGCTGATTGATGAAACTCCAATAAACGGCGAATTGATTTTAGAGAACAAGCAATACGATGGCAATATCGAAATCACGAAACCAATCATGATCATAGGAAAAAAGGGCACAACTATCCGCGGTGACGCGAAAGGAAATGTCGTCCTGATCAAAGCTTCGAATGTTACGTTGAAAAACTTAACGATTGAACACGGCAGCCTGAACAGGAGCTCCGATGAGGAATATTCGGGGATCCGCACGATGGGAGAGCACAACCAGTTTATTAATCTAGTTATCCACGATGTTTACCATGGACTCTATATTAATAGTTCAAAGCATACACTCGTAAAAAATATCAAAGTCACCGGACAGGGCACAGGAAAGCTTGGCAGCCAGGGAAACGGCATCCAGCTTGTACGCACCTCCAATAATATTATTGAAGACTCTACGATCTCCAATACACGCGACGGCATTTATGTCGAATACGCCGATAAAAACGAAATCCGCAATAATTTTGTAAGCGAAACAAGGTACGGCCTGCACTATATGTACTCTAATGATAATGTTTTTTACAGAAATCGTTTCAATAAAAATACCGGTGGAGCAGCCATTATGCACTCCCAGAACATCCTGCTGAAGGAGAATCAGTTTTCCTTCAACCAGGGATCGCGTTCATTCGGGCTCATCATCCAGACGAGCACAAGCAATACCGTCCTGGACAATGAATTTTACCTGAACCAGCGCGGAATCTACCTGGAGCAATCCACACAGAACAGGATTGAGGGAAACAAGTTTTTCCACAATGACATCGGCGTCGAACTATGGACGACTTCGACATCGCAGGTATTCACGAAAAATCATTTCAAGCAAAATGTCGCCAATGTCCTGACGATTGGCGCAGAATCAATTAACCAATGGAATCAAAACGGGGCGGGCAACTACTGGGGCACAGAGCTATCTGTCCTCGACCTGGACCAGAACCAGATCGGCGACTCCCCTGTTGAATATAAATCATCGCTTTACAAGCTGGTAGAAGAAAATGAGCTGGCCTACTTATTTTTAAAAAGTCCGGCCATCACAATCTATGAAAAAATCAATGAAGTCTTAAGCACCCAGAAAGTCATGGTCGTGGACGAATTCCCGCTGATTGAAGCGAAGAAGGAATCTGAATCATGGAAGCTATTGGTCATTGCTGCAATTGCAATTCTCGGGTGGATATTTACCAAGAAGAGAAGGAGGCGTTCATCATGAATTACATTTGGAAGGAATGGCTTGAACAGTCACGCGGGAAAGGCCTCTGGCTCGGCCTGGCCATGGTCATGCTCTCTTCCATCTTCCTGTTGATGGAAGCACGCTCCTATCCAGCTGAACTCGGATTTGACGCTTTTCTTCTCTCGCTCTATGACATGAATATATACCTGGTGCCAATCTTCGCGCTGTTCATTTCGTCATTTTCAATCTTCCAGGAAAAAGAGCTGAAAACGTCGATGATCCTGTTGACGAAAAAGGAATCGAACTTCAGCCTGATGCTGAAAAAAAGCATCGCGATCCAAACCGTCGTCGTCGGCGTGTTTGTTGGCTGGTACTTCGTGCTTGCCATCGTGATGAAAATGTTCCTGCAATTCGAGATTGCCAGCTTTCTCTATTTTATCTGGACAGTTGTCGTGTTACTGCTGATTTTCAACCAACTGGGCCTGTTCCTAGGGAACATCACAAACACGAAGATGCAGCTGATCGGAGCGACGATTTTCACCTGGTTCCTGTTCGTGTTCCTGATTGACCTGGCCTTCATCCAGTATGTCCCGTCCGTTTCCTATGAAAATGTCAAACTGTTCTCGTGGCTCTACTTCCTGGACCCGCTGCACACATTGCGCTTTTACCTGGAAACATCACTCGGCCTGTTCTCGCTGAACAATATGTCACGCCTGATGGAAAAAATGATCTGGATGGCACCATCGAAGTTTCTGTTGATCGACCTGGCCTTCTGGATGATCACCTTCTTCGGCCTTTCCATCCTGTTCCGCAGCAAGGGGGAAAAATCATGATTGAAATCAAGAATCTCTCACAATCCTATAAAAACAAACAAGTCTTGAAAGATATCAACCTGACAGTCGAGAAAAATGAATACTGTGCCCTGGTTGGGCGAAACGGTGCCGGAAAATCCACTTTGATCCGATCGATTCTCGGTTTACAGCCGGTAAAAAAAGGCTCGATCACGCTTGGGGGATTTCCAAATTCAAAAGGAGATTGGAAGAAGATCGTTTCTTATCTACCGGAAAAATTTCACCTCTACCCTCACCTGACTGGTGAAGAAAATATGCGGTTTTTCGCATCGCTTGGAACCGGTGAGGTCGATGAAAAGAAAATCGAAGAGAAGCTCAAACTTGTGTCCTTGTGGGAGGATCGCCATAACCAGATAAAGGGCTATTCCAAAGGGATGCTCCAGCGCCTCGGACTGTGCGTCATGCTCTATTACGATACAGAGGTGCTGATCCTCGATGAACCGACGAGCGGACTCGATCCACTTGGGCGTGAGGAAATCCTGCAAATTTTGAAATCCTTGTCTGGAAAAACGATTTTCATGGCCTCACACCATATGGATGAAATAAAGCAAATCTGTACACATGTCGCTTTTTTGGAAAATGGCGAAATGACCAAATACACAGTTGATGAATTCCTGAATGAACATTTAAAAGGAGCGGATTACAAATGAAAAAATTGATCGCAGGCTTCCTGTTGCTGATGTTGGTTCTTGCCGGTTGCGGATCAGGGTCTGATTTTGAGGTCAGTTTAAAGGAAGCACCGAAATATAAAGGTGGTGAAAGTTTTCCCGTCGTGATTGAGATCCTACAGAATGGTGAGCCCGCTTCCGGCCTCGAATTCACTGCCTATCTTGAGATGGCCAAAATGGACCATGGCACACTCGAACTGAATTTCGAGGATAAGGGAAATGGGATCTATGAATCCAGTGTCGAACTGCCGATGGCCGGAGAATGGATCGCCAATATCGAAGGCGAAGCAGATGGCTCAGCTTTTGAACATGTGATTACATTCGAAGTGGAAAAGGAATGACGACGATGAAACGCATACTTTTTACTTTGCTCAGCCTGCTCATCATCAGCTTTGGGCTAGCCGCCTGCCAGCAGGATGAAAAACAGCCTGAAGCTGAGAGCCGCGCTGGTGCCGAAAGCCAGACTGGTGCTAAAAGCCATACTGAAAAAAGCAAGTCTGCCCAAAGCGACGGCTTCACTGCCGAAGACAAAGTCGTCACCATTAGCGGCAAGGTCCTTTCCTATGAGGACCTGCAATTTTACCAGCTGATGAACAAGGTCGACATCCAGCTGAACCGCTCTGTTGATGAAAAGAATCTCGAAGGCGAAAACTTGAAGGAAAAATTGGCTTACTGGGATGAGCAGCTCAAGTATCACGATAACTTCCATGTGAATCTATCAAAAATGATCGAACAGCACGCAATGTACCTGCTTGCGAGGGAAAAAGGACTGGATGTTGAAAGTGCAGCTGTCGCGAAAACAGTGGAAGAGTTCACTGCCAAAGCCAAACAGAATGAAGTAGCATCACTGCTGATCTCTGAATTCCCATCCGATGCATATAAAAACCGGCTGAACAACTACTTCACCGAAAAACTGCTGACACAGCAGATTTACGACACACTCAAAGCCGATGTGATAAAAGAAAAACCTGACGCGCCAGAAATTGAAATCGCCTATGACACTTCAAAAAACTACGAAGAACTCTATCAATCACAAATCGCCAGCCTGGAAATCAAGATCAATGCGGCTGAAAAACAATAGAATAGGAAAATAGGAAACAGCCCCTGCGTACGTACAGAGGCTGTTTCCTATTTTGTGTGGGAAATCTGATTTACTTCAGACAACTTTTCCGCTTTCTCTTGCAAACCTGTCCGAACTCGGGTCTACTTCAGACAACTTTTCCGATATTCCTCGCAAACCTGTCCGAACTCGGGTCTGATTCTGACAGCTTTTCTGAATTCCCCTTGAAAGCTGTCCGAACCGGCACCAGATCTTGGCACGATTAGTCTCTTTTGACCGTTACCAGATTGGCATATTCCCCATCAGTTGCCTGAATCAGCTGATCTGGTGCCAGCTCGACCTGGAAACCGATTTTCCCGGCACTGACGATGATGGTTTCAAGCTCTCGTGCGCTCTCATCTAAGAAAGTTGGATAGTTCTTTTTCATGCCAATCGGTGAGCAGCCGCCGCGGATATAACCGGTGAATTTCTGGATGTCCTTGACCGGCAGCATTTCCACTTTCTTCTCGCCAGCTTCCTTTGCCGCCTTTTTCAGGTCCAGCTCCTCTTCAACCGGAATGACAAAGACATATAAATTCTTGCTTGCCCCTACTGACACAAGCGTCTTGTAGACCTGTGCGGTATCGCGGCCGATCTTGCCGGCAACCGTAACACCGTCTATCTTGCCATCATTCGCATCATAAGTAAGAATTTCATACGGCATTTTCTGTTTATCAAGGATCCGCATTGCATTCGTTTTAACCTTAGCCATCCTGGTCCCTCCCAAACTGAGGTATTTAGGTTCATTTTACCTTATCCTGCCAGTCAGGCACAATGACCATCAACGCTTGAAACTCTTCAGGCTGTCGTGAACATTTATTGCCTTCCTGCCGATCGAAAAATACGTCAGTCCAGTTGCTTCTGCCTGGTCCAGGCTATAGCAATTCCGTCCGTCAAAAATGATAGGCTGCCGCATCAATAATGGATACCGCGTTAATTCATACTCCTTAATTTGCGGCCATTCGGTCATGATGAACACCGCATCCGCTCCTTTGATGGCAGTGTCGGCCTTTTCAGCATAATAAAGCTTGCTGCCAAAAATATCTGAGACTTGGCCTAAAGCAGCCGGGTCATAGACAGAGATATCCGCCTGTTCGTCCAACAGCCTGGTAATCAGCTCAATGGCGGGCGCCTCGCGGATATCATCGGTATGCGGCTTGAAAGCAAGGCCCAGCACAGCCACCCTTTTCCCCTGAAGACTCCCAAACAGCTCCTTCGCTTTATAAAAAAGCTGCTGTTTCTGCCTGCTGTTCACCTCAATGACGGACCGCAGGATTTTAAAATCATAATCGTAGTACTCCGTCAGTTTTTCCAGCGCCTTCGTATCCTTCGGGAAACAGGATCCTCCATAGCCAATCCCTGCGTTTAAAAACTGGCTGCCAATCCGATGGTCCATGCCCATTCCCTTTGCCACATCCTCGATATTGGCACCCGTATGTTCACATAAATTCGCGATTTCATTGATAAAACTGATTTTCGTCGCCAGGAACGCATTGGATGCATACTTGATGAGCTCCGCACTTCGGACATCCGTCTGCACTACCGGCCTGCCAAATGGTCCATACAGCTTTGCCACCGCGCGGCCGGCCTCATGATCATCTGCACCGATGACAATCCGGTCCGCGTGGAAGGTATCAAGGATGCCCGAGCCCTCGCGGAGGAACTCGGGATTTGAAACGACGGTTGCCCGCAGTTCACTCGGTATAATCGCCTTCAGACTTTCCCGGACGCGTTCATTGGTCCCTACAGGCACCGTGCTTTTGATGACAATGACTGCATCCCTGTCCAAGCTCTTGCCAATCTCGGCAATCGCGGCATCCAGATACTCAAGGTTCGCTGACCCGTCTTCATTTTCAGGCGTTCCGACAGCGATAAAAATATAATCAGCCTTTTTGCAGGCGGTTTTTGAATTCTTTGTAAAATAAAGCCGGCCCTCTGCAAGATTCCTTCTCAGCATCTCCTCAAGACCTGGCTCATAAATCGGACACTTCCCTTCAGAAAGGGCAGTGATTTTATCTTCATCGATATCAAAACAAGTGACATTGCAGCCGATTTCAGCAAAACAAACACCAGTGACAAGGCCAACATAGCCTGTCCCAAAAACTGCGATTTCCATATTGGCCTCCGTAACTTTTTATTTTTTATTTTATCATGCTGCACCCGCAATCCTGGCCAATTCGCTCAATTTGGTAAAAACTTGTCTATCCATATTTTTAGGGGGTAAAAGGAAAAATAGCATGATTCTCACTAAAACAGGAAAAATTAGATACTATGAAGACTTTTAAGGAGGATTGTTGATGAACGATTATACTTCAAAGCTGCCTCGTTTCCCTGAGCCCTACTGGCGCAAAACAGCTGAACTGCCTTCTTTTCCGAAGCTGCAGGAGGACCTGAAGACAGACGTTGCGATTATTGGGGGCGGGATCACTGGCTTGACCTCTGCCTACCTGCTGGCGAAGGCTGGCGCGAAAGTCGCGGTAATCGAAGCTGGCAGCATTTTGAACGGGACAACCGGGCATACAACCGCAAAGGTGACCGCGCAGCATGGGATGATTTATGACGAGCTCATCAGCCACTTTGGTGAGGATCAGGCACGTCTCTACTACCAGGCCAACTATGACGCGATGCAATTTGTCAAAAGTCTTGTAAAAGAACAACAGATCGATTGCGATTTTTCCGAAGAAGATGCCTATTTATATACCAATTCCGATAAGGAAATGGAAAAGCTGCTGAAGGAATTCAAAGCCTATGAAAAACTGGGCGTGGTGGGCAGTGAATATGTTTCCGAGGTGCCGATTCCGGTCGACGCGATGGCAGCGATTGTCATGAGGAACCAGGCCCAGTTTCACCCGCTGAAATTTTTGAAGCATCTTGTGGAGCGTTTTACAGAAATGGGCGGCCAGATTTATGAAAATACAACCGCAGTCGATATGGAGGAAGGCTCTGAGCCAGTCGTGACCACCAGGGACGGGCATAAGGTGCACTGCAATCAGATGATCATAAGCACCCACTTCCCATTTTACGATCTAAAAGGGTTCTATTTTTCAAGGATGCAGGTCCATCGTTCCTATGTGCTCGCTGTTAAGACAGAAAAAGAATTCCCGGGCGGCATGTACATCAATGCCGAGACACCATCCCGCTCCCTGCGTTATACAGACTGGAATGGCGAAAAGCTGGTGCTGTTTGGCGGAGACAGCCATATTACCGGACAGGATGATAATACGCACCAGTATTATGAGGCCCTTGAAGCGTTCGCTGCCCAAACGTTCGGCGTAAAGGAAATTCCATTCCGCTGGAGCGCGCAGGACCCGACTACACTTGATAAAATCCCTTTCGTCGGCAAATACTCGTCAAGCACGGATAATATCTTTGTTGCCACAGGCTACCGGAAGTGGGGAATGAGCAACGGCATTAATGCCGCGCTGCTCATGTCCGATCTTGTCCTAAGGAAAGGCAATCCGTATGTGGACGTTTTCGAACCGCAAAGATTCCATGCAAAACCGGATGTGGCGACATTCGTTGCTGACAATGCCACCGTCGCAAAGGAACTGGTTAAAGGAAAACTGGAGCGACCATCAACCAATCCCGAGAGCCTTGCTCATGACGAAGGTGCTGCCGTAACAGTCAACGGCAAACGTGCAGGAGCGTATCGCGATGAAAACGGCCAGCTGCACGTCGTCGATACCACCTGCACCCACATGGGCTGCGAGCTTAAGTGGAACAACGGCGATCGCACCTGGGATTGCCCATGCCACGGCTCACGCTTCTCCTATAAAGGAGATGTTATCGACGGCCCTGCCGAACTGCCGCTGGAAAAAGTCGATCTGGAATAAAACGAAGCCGCCATTCATGTTTGAGTGGCGGCTTTCTTTTTAGAAACGCATTTTTTAAACCGGGAGAAAGATCAATCCAACCGGTATTATATTGCTACCAACCGGGAATAAAGTGGTCTCAACCGGTATTAAATTGGTTCCTACCGGGAATATCTTGCTCCTAACCGGAGATATTTTGCTTACAACCTGAGAATTCTACTCACAACTGGATATATCCTGCGCCCAACTGGAGAAATCCCGCTCACAACTGGAGATATCCCACGCACAACTGGAGATATCTTGTTCCCAACTGGAGATATCCTACCCTAATCGAGAATACCTCGCTCCAAACCGGAAATATCTACGTCCAACAGGAAAAGATTACTTCAAAAGGATAAAACTACCTCATAACAGCAAATTATCCCTTGTCCGCTAAAAGTGTCTTATGGATCCAGATGCTGGCCTGCATGCCGTCTCCCATTGCGATGGTGGTCTGCTCGGAATGGGCTACAAGGTCGCCTGCGGCCCAGACGTTTTCGACATTGGTCATTTTCGTCCTCGGGTCCACTAATACATGCTTGTTTTTATGAAGATCGACGCCAAGCTGTTGCGCAAGCTGCGACTTTACTTCATTCCCGCCAAAGGCCATGAAGCCGCGTTCTGAAGTCAGCTCCTCACCGTTCGCGAGCACAACCCCTCTGAAGTCTGGACCATCCGCCAACACCTTTTCAATCGGCCCTTCAACATACTTAATTCCCTTATCTTTCATGGCGGACATCACATCCTCGTCCACTTCTTTGTTTTCATGATTCACATACGTGAGTTTATCGGTAAAATAACTCAGGGTCAGTGCCATGTTCGCACCAGGATTACCTGATCCCATCACAATTGTCGACTTGTCTTTCACTTCATGTCCATCGCAATCAGGACAGATATACACACTGATTCCAAGAGTCGGCATCAGCTCTGGGAAAGGAGGAATCCGGTCCATGACTCCTGTGGCCAGAAGCAATGTCTTCGCTTCGTAAGTGTCCCCGCTCTCCGCCTTGACTTCAAAACTGGAACCTGTCTTTCGTGCAGCTTCGGCTTTACCAATCACAAACTCGACGCCATATTGAGCAGCCTGTTTTCGGCCGATTTCCCGTAACTGTGGCCCGCTTACACCATCCGGGTAGCCCAGGATATTATGATAGCTCTGGCATAATGCCGACCGTCCATCTCCTGCATCAAGCACCATTGTTTTATGATTATAACGTCCGAGCTGAATCGCCGCCTGCAGACCGGCAATACCGCCTCCAACTATAAGGCAATCGTACATACTGCTACACCGTCCTTTTTAAAAATTCCCATAGTAGCATATTTCCCTGTTGAAGAGCGGATAATCCAGCAAATGCTTTCTGAATGTTTTTACTAACACTAGTTTTGTCGAAACCAATTAAATAGCTACTTTGGCACTATGGCATCAGTTATAATGAAACTGAGGTGGATAATAATGACAAATGCCGTCGTGAAAAAACCAAGATTCTTGCTTTTTGCCGTTTTAGCCTCTTTGATTCTAGCAACGAATTTCATCCTTTACCGTACACCGATGTTCGGACCGGTACCGGATGGCGCTGTCATCGGTTCACTGCTGGACCTGTTGATCATTTTGCCTCTCCTGACATATTTCATGGTCATCCGCAAAAGGTATTCACTCAAATATATGGGACTCGTCATATTCGCTGGCTTTGCTGCTGCCTACTTCATCGTCCCGCAGCATCATCTTTCAGATTACCCCTTCCTTCCCTATCTTTTAATGGTTTCAGAAGGCGCATTCCTGCTATTCGAGCTTTATTTAGCCTATACCGTGATCACCAGGCTGCCCAAACTGCTAAAAGGGTATAAAACCATGTCAAACCAAAATTCGTTTTTTCTTTTCAACATTCGTAATGCTGTTGAAACAAGCTTACCGGGCAATACTGCTGCCAAAATTCTTGTCACTGAATTTTCCCTGTTCCATTACTCACTTTTCTCTTGGAAAAAGAAAGTGAAGATTGACCATTGCATGGCTTTTACCTATCATCAAAAAACAAGTGTGAATGCTGTCTACATCATGATTATCCATGCCATCGCAATCGAATCAATTGGGCTGCACTATTTCCTGCACGGCTGGAATCCAATCATTTCGTACATTCTGCTGTTTTTGAACATCTACGGCATTCTGTTCATCCTGGCTGAGCTCCAGGCGACCAGATTGACGCCATTCCTGCTGACAGAGGACCATTTGTTATTGCAGACAGGCTTTTCAAAATCGATGCACCTGCCCTTAAATAACATTAAGGAAATCAAACAGTACGACGGCCCGGAAAAATTCAGCAGAAAAGAGCAAGCTGAAGTCTTTGATGCCAGGGTGCCTGATTTGATTCAGGAAAAACCAATGTTTGAAATCCTGCTTCATCAGCCGCAAGACGTCCAGCTTATGTATGGAATGAAGCGTAAAGTGAACCGGATTGTTCTGAATGTTGACGAACCAGATGCTTTTTTTCGTGAAATGAAGCGGTCACTCATTGAGTGATTGCTTTTTTAAAATTTTAAAACCCAGCCGCACATTTACGACTGGGTTCTGGAATGTTAACCATTATACACTTCTACGATTTTCTCAAAAGAAAGCTCTGCAGTGCTGGCATAGACAATATCAGCATTTTCAAAGCTTTCCTTAGGACCGACAGCAACTGCAAACATACCGGCCGATTTGATAGCCTGTACGCCTGCTGCTGCATCCTCGACACCGATGCAGGCTTCCGGCTCAACGCCTAGCATTTCAGCAGCGCGTAGGAAGACTTCCGGATGTGGCTTGCCGTTTATGACTGTTTTCGCGTCAACGATGATATCAAACTCGGATTTCATCCCAAGCGACTCCATCACAGTAAACGCATTCTTGCTCGCGGACGCTAGGCCCAGTTTTAGGCCTTTCCCTTTGATATCGATGATCAATTCCTTGATCGCCGGCAACAAGTCAGCAGGAGTGATATTCTGGATCAATGTCAGGTAGTGCTCATTCTTCTTCTCAGCCAATGCTTCTTTTTCCTCAGCAGAAAAATCCCCAGTCCGGCCGCCCAGCTCAAGAATCTTTTCGAGAGAATCCATCCGGGAAACACCCTTCAGCTCCTCGTTATCCTCGCGGGTAAAAGTAATTCCCAAATCCTCAGCCAGCACCTTCCACGCTAAAAAGTGGTATTCCGCTGTATCCGTAATGACCCCATCAAGGTCAAAAATAAATGCTTTAAGTGGTCTAGTCATCGTCAAACTCCTTTCATGAATCATTCATGTAGCCTCAGAAGCAGATTCAGAGTATCATTGGACATTTCATAGCCCTCTACTCTTCAAAATGTCCATTAAATCACACTTCTTGGACATTTCAACGCCTTGTGCTCTCCAAAATGTCCATTAAATTACGTTTCTTGGACATTTCAACACCTTGCACTCCCCAAAATGTCATTTAAATTACGTTTCTTGAACATTTCAGCACCTTCCGCTCTTCAAAATGTCCATTAAACCACGTTTCTTAGACATTTCAGCACCTTCCGCTCTCCAAAATGTCCATTAAACCACGTTTCTTAGACATTTCAACATCTTCCACTCTCCAAAATGTCCATTAAATCACGTTTCTTAGACATTTCAGCACCTTCCACTCTCCAAAAATGTCCATTAAATCACGTTTCTTAGACATTTCAACACCTTGCGCTCTCCAAAATGTCCATTAAATCACACTTCTTGGACATTTCAACACCTTCCGTTCCCTAAAATGTCTATAAATCACGTTTCTCATACATTTCACGGCAATTCACACACCAAAACCTTACCCCAATGAGAGAGACCTCCGGGCTCGCCCAAAGATCTCTTCATCGACTTATTTCAATTTTACAGATAGCTCGCCTTCAGCAGGGATTGTTACGTTCTCGCCGTATAGTTTCATGGCGAGTTCTGGTCCTTGCTGTGTAAGGACGACGTTTTCCTGGTTCACTTCTACCTTGATGTAGTGGTCGCGGTAGATGATGTTGAAGCTGTATTGATCCCAGGCTTTCGGGATGAATGGTGCGAATGACAGTGTGCCTTCCGCTGTGCGCATGCCTGCGAAGCCCTGGACGATTGCCAGCCATGCACCTGTCATGCTTGTGATATGCAGGCCGTCTTCTGTATCGTTATTGTAGTTATCCAGGTCAAGGCGCGCCGTACGGTTGTACATTTCGTACGCCTTTTCTTCCATGCCAAGTTCTGCAGCAAGGACTGCGTGGATACTTGGAGACAATGAAGACTCGTGAACGGTCATTGGCTCATAGAATTCAAAGTTACGGCGCTTTTCTTCCTCTGTGAATTCATGGTTGAAGAAGTATAGTCCCTGGAGGACATCTGCCTGCTTGATGAAGCAGCTGCGCAGAATTTTATCCCATGACCAGTTCTGGTTGATTGGGCGATCTTTAGCAGCAAGCTCATCCACTGTCATCAAATCTTTATCAAGGAATGTATCGTGCTGGACGAATACACCTTTTTCTTCATCGTACGGGAAGTACATTTTTTCGATGATGTCCTGCCATTTTGCCAGCTCTTCGTCCGTGAACTCTAGGCCTGCGAGACGCGCCTCGTGACCGTTCTGCTTAAGGAATTCAATGACTTCGAGCGTGTAGCGCAATGTCCAGACAGCGATACGGTTTGTGTACCAGTTGTTGTTGACATTGTTTTCGTATTCATTCGGTCCGGTAACGCCATGCATCATGTAGACGTTCTTGGACTTGTTAAAGTGGACGCGGTCTGCCCAGAAACGGGAGATGCCGGCGAGCACATCGATTCCATATTCCTGGAGATAATCTTTATCTCCTGTGTAGTTCACATAGTTATAGATTGCGTAGGCGATTGCGCCGTTTCGGTGGATTTCCTCGAACGTGATTTCCCATTCGTTATGACTCTCTACGCCTGTAAAAGTAACCATTGGGTATAGCGCACCCTTCAGTCCCTGCTGCTTTGCGTTATGATAGGCGCCGTCAAGCTGGTTGTGGCGGTAGATTAGCAGGTTGCGCGCAACCTCTGACTCTGCGGTAGAAAGATAGAGCGGGATTGCGTAAGCCTCTGTATCCCAGTAAGTCGCACCGCCGTATTTTTCACCTGTGAAGCCTTTAGGGCCGATGTTCAAGCGTGAATCTTCACCATAATAGGTCGAGAATAGCTGGAACAGATTGAAACGGATTCCCTGCTGTGCCTCGTCATCGCCTGCGATTTCAACATCAGCGATTTCCCAGCGGCTCAGCCAGCCATTCCGATGCTCTTCCAAAAGCTGATCAAAGCCTTTTTCAACAGAACGATCAAGCACTTCACGGCCTTTTGAAACCAGTTCGCCTTCTTCATAGTCACGGTCCGTTGTGACAGCGACATATTTGTAAAGGGTTACTGTTTGTCCCTGTTCAGCTTTTACTTCGATAACATTTTCCACGTATTCTTCTTTTTCATTGACTTCAAGCTTGGCCACTTCACCTTCGACAACCGTTTGCATAGTGGTTGCCACCTGGAAAATCGGTGTCCCGAATGGATTGTCTTTCGTCTTCATCACAAGGCTGCCGCGATAGTCTGCAGCATCCCTGCTGATCTCATACCAAAAGTCCTCTTCATAGTTGGAGTCTTCATTGCGGACGTCTCCATCAAGATAAGGAACAAAGGTAACGTTTCCATTATAGTTCTTGGCAGTGACAGAGTAACGAATAGCGGCTAGCTCCTGATCAGCTACTGACAGGAAGCGAACAGCCTCTACTTCTGTTTCTTTGCCGTTTTGGCTGACGGTGAATTTACGTGTCAAGACACCATGCTGCATATCAAGCTCGCGATAGTAATCGCTTACTTCAGCATTGTGCAGATCCAATTCTTCCCCATCAATAAGTACTTTGATTCCGATAAAGTTCGTGGAGTTGATGACCTTTCCAAAATAATTCGGATAGCCATTTTTCCACCAGCCTACACGTGTTTTGTCCGGGAACCACACCCCAGCAATATAAGAACCGCGATGGAAATCTCCTGAGTATGTTTCTTCAAAATTCCCGCGCATGCCCATATGTCCATTCCCAAGGCTCATGATACTTTCAGCCAGGCGGAAATCTTCTTTATTCAAGTCCGTTTCGACGATCTTCCAGCTATCAATTCCAAATAGTCTTTTCATAGCTTTATCTCCCTTTTAGAAGTTGTACAAACGTTTGCACTATTATATCATGAATTCCCGTAAAAATGATAAAACCAAAGGTGATATTTTTGTGTCATCCTGAACTCATTATTATTTTACTATTATAATCACCACAAAAATTTAATTTTCCTATTTTGTTAGTACATATGTTATAAATTTTCAGAAATTTTATATAATCTAAAAGAACTAATTAGAAAGGAGGAAAACAGTTATGAGTATACGGTTTTTCAAGGTCGCTGCGGTCTATTTTGTTATTGCCATTATTCTAGGAATTGTTATGGGGATCGTGCATGATTTCACCCTGTCCTCGGTCCATGCGCACTTAAACTTGTTAGGCTGGGTCTCAATGGCACTGTTCGGGACGATTTATTATCTATTTCCAGACGCCGGTAATAGCAAGCTTGCCTCAACACACTTCTGGATCCATAACATTGGAGTTCCTGTCATGCAGGGCGGGATTACATTATCGATGTTGGTAGGGGGAGTCATTTTTACCGTCTTTGCCATCGTGGGATCATTAGTCGTCGTCATTGGTGGCATTCTCTTTCTTGTGAATGTGTTCAAATATGTTGATGCGTAATTAAGATGAAAAAGTTCGCCTCCTCGAAGGCGAACTTTTTCTTTTTACACAAGCTCTTTCTGCTTCGTTTCTGTGCCCCAGAAAAATACGGCAGCGGCACCAATCAGGATCGCGATACAGAAAATCGTGAAGATGGCTGTAATTGAAAGATTTTGCGCTGACAGATACGGGACCATCAGCGGTCCGACAATTCCGCCAATGCGGCCAAAGGATGCGGCCATTCCCGCTCCTGAACCGCGGATTGTCGTTGGGTATTGTTCTGGCGTGTAGGCGTACAATGCGCCCCAGGCACCAAGATTGAAAAATGACAGCAAAATTCCAGCCGTGATCAGCAGTGCAAGCGAATCTGCCGTCCCAAAGAAGTAGGCGCTTAGGGCAGTTCCGATCAAATAAACAACCAGCACGAATTTCCTTCCCGCTTTTTCAATCAGCCATGCGGCGGTAAAATACCCTGGAAGCTGGGCGAGAGTCATGATCAAGACATATTGGAAGCTCTTGATCAATGTGAAGCCCTTCATGACCATCACGCTCGGCAGCCAGAGGAACATTCCATAATAAGAAAATACAACACTGAACCAGAGGATCCAGAGCATCGCCGTTCTCTTGAAATGTTCCTTTGACCAGACCTCTGCGATGCTCTCCCTCATCGTCAGCCGTTCTTTCTTGGCAACCGCCAGGAATCTTGGTGAATCAGGCAGGTTGATGCGAAGATACAGCGCATACAATGCCGGCAATGCACTTAGGATCAACGCCATTTGCCAGCCG
The DNA here is from genome assembly GCA_018613055.1 of Chryseobacterium sp. ISL-80. Lineage (GTDB taxonomy): Bacteria > Bacillota > Bacilli > Bacillales > Cytobacillaceae > Mesobacillus. The sequence goes on from JAGGQZ010000007.1 coordinate 35,951, forward strand.
AACTTCGGAATGATGAAGTAGGAAATCAAAGCAGCAACAAGCCAGCCTGCAGCCCAAAAGCTTTCGAGCAGGACAACGACGCGTCCGCGTTTTTCTGCTGGAACACTCTCCGCAACAAGTGTGGATGCAACCGGCAATTCGCCTCCAAGTCCCATCCCGATAAAAAACCTCAATAGTAAAAAGAATGACAGGGTCGTTGCCATTGCAGATATTCCGCTTCCGGCAGAGAAAAGCAATAATGTAATGATAAAGACATTTTTCCGGCCGATCCGGTCAGCGAGCAATCCAAATATGAAGGCACCGACAGCCATTCCAATCGAGTTTACACTGCCGATCCACCCCATCTCCTTGCCTGTCAATCCCCAATCCACCTGCAGGGCAGCGATGACAAAGGACAGGATCCCTACATCCATTGCATCAAACATCCAGCCTAGTCCGGCAATCCCTAACAGTTTCTTTTCTGAAATCTCCTGTGACTTTTTCATAAAACCCTCCTGCAACACTGGCGAGATACAAATAGTTTCCCTAAAATGGGTTGTTTTAACATAATATTGTGCTGCTTCTCTATATTATCATGTGTCTTTACACTAGTCATGATATAAATTTACAGGTTCTGTCCCCGTAAATAATTTCAAAGAATTAGCAAACATTATAGCTATATACTTTGTAAAAGCTGGAGTGTTGGATATGAAAAAAAACAAACTCGCAACAAAGAACACTCTTCCCTTTCTGCTCCTGGCTGTCATTCATGTCTTTCTTTTTTTCATATTCACGAAAAGAGGCCGCCAAAAGAATATATGGACCCTGCTGCTCTCCAATATCGGTATGGCCTATCTATTCGAGTACCCGGTCCTTAATTTGTTCAAAGGGTATTCATATAAACCAAAAATCCTTAAAAAAAAGGCCCATGATCAAATTCTTGGAGCGATTTTATCGCAGGGATTTTATGTTCCCATCACAGCTACCCTCCTTACTTTGTACCGGAAAAATGGATACTGGAAGCTCGGCAGCACATTGATCTATTATGGGATCGAACGGTATTTCCTGCGTTTAAAAATCTATAAAGCCTACTGGTGGAAGCCTTCCTATACAGTATTCTTTATGAATATTTATTTTTATATCAGCGATCGGTTTTACAAAGCGCTGAATGCAGAAAAAAAGTGGGCACTGGTGATTGCCCAATATCTCTCAACTGAAGTCATCTGTGTTACATTGCTCTATATTTCGGCGGTCGGCAGGAAAGTCCGTTTTGGGCGGGGAATCTACCACTCATGGCGCGAGCATTTTATCATCGCTCCGCTCTATAGTCTGGTCCGGGCAGTTTTCTTTGTCATCAACTCTTCAAGGCAGGGGATCCTCCCACGGCTGACCATGTTCTTGGGATTGACGGGTATGGATTGGATTCTGGAGAGGACCGGCCTGTTGAAAATGCGATTGAACAAGCTCTGGAATATCTCATTCAATGCGGTGATGGTCCTGCTATCAAGGTTTCTTTACATAAAAATCCGCCAAAAACAGTGAAATCCCCCTCTGCATAGCAAAGGGGATGTTGGTGTTACGCTAATTGGTCAAGGACGACCGTTACCTTGAACAGGTCTCCGTCGACTTCGATGTCAAGCGAGCCTTCGTGCAGGTCGACAATCGATTTGGCGATCGCCAGCCCCAGCCCTGAACCATCTGTATGGCGCGACTGGTCACCGCGTTTGAAGCGCTCGAACAGTTCATCCAGGTCCTCGCCCAGCTCGTATTTGGTGATATTTTTAAAAGTGAGCACCACCTGGTTTTGCTCTTCTTTTACCGAAATATAGACCCTCGTATTCTCCAGCGCATACTTCAGGATATTGCCGATCAGGTTATCGAACACCCTCCAGAGCTTTTGCCCGTCAACAAAGGCATAAACTGGATGATCCGGCTGGGAAACCCGCAGCTGCAAGGACGACTGGCTCAGTGCTTCATTATGCTCGGCCAATGCCTGCTGCAGCAGCTGATTGAGGTCGACCTTTTCCTTGTGAAGTTCAATATTGCCGCTCGCCATTTTCGTTGCCTCGAACAGGTCATCGATCAGCACTTTCAGCCTCTTCGATTTACGGTCCAGGATTTCAAGATAAGACTCACGGTCCTCTGGTGCCAGGTCAGGCGTTTTAAGGAGCTCTGTATACGTTATGATCGAAGTCAGCGGAGTCCTGAGGTCATGGCTAACATTCGTGATCAATTCCGTTTTTAGTCGCTCGCTTTTTGCCTGTTCCTTGTTGGACATGTTCACCGCTGTCCTCAGGTCATTGATATTAGCCGCATGCCTGGCGATTGCCGACTTTCCTTTCACCGGTATATCCGCGCCTAAATTGCCTGCAGCCAGTTCTTCTGTATGCTTCATTACTTTATTCAGATAGCCAGCTTTCCTCATGATGAAGATGAAAATCGGAAGACTGATAACACCAATAATGAAAGCAATGACGATTACATCCCCTCCGCCTGCTGCAACGGCTGCAACAAACAGCATGCCCATCATAAACGCGATCCCAAGGATAACAAGCAGCTGGAATCCGATGCTCTTGATTAAAAATGCATTTAGAATGGAGTGATAGCTTTTTACTAAAAGGCTGTTACTCAGATCCTCTTTCAGCTTTGGCCAATCATTGCGGTACTCTGAAAGGAACCTCAGCTGAATCCACCCGAATGCCAGCAATGAAGCTGCAGCAACCAGGCTGACGATCAGCTCGGTTAGGGTAGCGAAGACGTTTGAATGATAATAAACAAATTGTTCACTAATCAGCGTCATAGAAAGCAGCAGGAAAAACCCTGTTATTAAAAGCAAAACTGCTCTTACATCCAGCGGGATTCTCCTATAGAAGGGCTTCCACTGGTCGAATGTGCCAAAAACGGTTGCCGGTTTCCGTTTTGCCAGGAAATAGCTCGCAATCAGGGCTGCGATACTCGCTAAAAGATAACCGAAAAATAGTTTTTGTCCTTTCTGGTAGTCTTGATAATTCATGATAGCGGTATTATTTTCTGATGCGTGCTTAGAAAGCCCGATTTGTCCGGTCATATCCCGGTCTTTTTGATTCTCAAGAATTGCTTCAGCCACTTCATTAAAGGGCAGGAAGTTCTCATTATAACCACTGAACATATAGTTTTTCTGCAAACCCTCGTAATCCAGTACATAATACATATCTTTTTTGTTCAAATAATCAGATGCTGATTCACCCTTCGAAACATTAAGGTTCGTATAGACTTCTCCTGTTTCATTGTCTTTTAGGTGATATTTGAATGCATCCCCTAAATTGTTGAATTCACGGCGATAACTTTGAAGCTCCTTGTAAAATTCATCAATTTTCTTCTCTTTTTCTTTCACGATTTTAGCGCGGACATATTCATCGCTGTTGAAGTTCTCTGTGATATCCGCAATCTTTTCGTCTCTTTCCTTCTTAAGAACCTCTTCAGCTGCCTTGTTTTCTGAATCGATGGCCGCCCGGATCTGGTCTTCATATTGCATTCCAATATTTGAAATTTGATCACTGAGATTGCCATATCTTGTACGATGTTCTTCAATTTCCTCTTCTGAAACAGTGATCTGCTTCTTCATTTCTTCTTTTGGCATTTCATAAAGCTCGTAGACATTCAGCATGGCAATGAACTGATCCATTTGTGAGTTGAATTCTTCCGACTCAAAATAATCGCCATGCATGTACCTGCTGCCATTGGTCAGCACTGAAAACATCCCGCTCAAGCCAAATGCAATCAGAAGCACCCAGGCCACAAATAAATACTTACTTTTCGATTTTATATCCAATCCCCCACACCACCTTCAAAAATCTTGGATTCTTCGGATCGATCTCTATTTTTTCGCGGATCTTGCGGATATGGACGGCCACTGTGTTTTCGGCATTGTAGCTCGGCTCCTTCCATACACGCTCATAAATGTCATTAATGGAGAACACTCTGCCAGCATTCGTCATCAGCAATTCGAGGATCTTGTACTCGATTGGCGTCAGTTTTACTTGTTCGCCATGGCCGGTGACCTCCTTCGAGGACTGGTCAAGTGTCAGGCCATTCAGGTCAATCACCTTCGTCTTCCCTTCGTATGTACCGAGGGTGACATACCTCCTGAGCTGCGACTTCACCCTGGCGATGAGTTCCAGCGGATTGAACGGCTTCGTTACATAATCATCGGCACCGACCTGAAGCCCAAGAATTTTGTCCGTATCCTCCGCTTTAGCGCTCAAAATGATGATCGGGATATTCTTGTCTTCCCGAATTCGGAACGTCGTCGTAATCCCGTCCTGACGGGGCATCATCACATCGAGCAGGATCAAATGGACCGGCTGCTCGTTCAGCTTCTCGATCGCCTCGATGCCATCCGCCGCCTTGATGACCTTGATACCTTCGTTCTTTAAATAAATCTCAATCGCATCCCGGATCTCTTTCTCATCATCCACGACAAGCACATTGTATTGTTCCAAGTTTGAAAACCCCCTTCCCTAACAGGCAAGCTTTGATATTGTCTATTCTAGGCAGTGAACCTTAATATTCACTGAGCATAAATCTTAAGATTTTCTTAATAATGGTAAAAGTGGTGTGTGAATCTATTATATATTTTTATGAAGGTTGAGAGGAAAGGTAATTTTGGAGGTGATTTTTATAAAAAATGAAGCTTTTCTGCAGAGGAAATCGGCTCAACTTCCCGGATATTGAGCCGATTGGGTGAGTTTCATGCCTGTGATTTACTCTTGAATCTTTTTATTGGCGGTTTTCACAATTATATTGGCGATTTTTGAGTTTTATTGGCGAAAAAATTATTTTATTGGCGATTTCACCCTACTTATTGGCGAAAATCAAATTTTATTGGCGAACTGGAAATTCCAGGTGTTTTTTTCCAGTTCAGGCTCGGTGCTTGAAAAGCCATTTTCAGCTTAGCCCAGGTACTTTCGCAAGGCTGTAAAAATTCACCCGGTTACTTCCGGAGTGTAGCGATCAACCGCATGGGATTCAGCAGCAGATCCAACCCATCATTAATACTTTCAATCACCAGATCGCTTTTCAACAGTGTTGTCGTTGCGCAGCCTTCTCTTCCGGCTATGGCAATGGCAAGGTCGGATTCTGCGAACATTGCTTCATCATTTGCCCCGTTGCCCATACAGATTACGCCATCCAGCCCCCGGACAAATTCTCCCTTCTCGTCTGTATGATTCTCTGACTGTAGAATTTGTACAGTGACAGGGAGTCCTTCACACTGCCGGACCACACTGCCGTTTGTATCGGCTGTAATGACATGGATCTCGATTTCCCTGCTCAGCAGCTGGATTCTTTCCCCGACGGCAGAGATCAGCTCGCCGCCAAAAGCAATCGTTCCGTTAAAATCCAGGACCAGATGATGCAGGTTGAACTGGCCTCTCCCCGGGATGTTCAATTCAAGCATGCAGATGCCCCCTCTTATTTGATAGAATAACGTTATTATACACCTGCATGGAGGATATCGATGAAAAAGAACAATGTCATACTGTATATCGCAATGAGCCTGGATGGCTATATCGCCAGGGCGGATGGGGCCGTTGACTGGCTGGATGATGTCGAAGGTGATGGCGATAATGGTTACGGTGAATTTTACAGCCAGGTTGGAACAGTGATCATGGGGCGGAAAACGTATGAGGAAGTTCTGAAACTGACCGATGAATTCCCTTATGCCGGTAAAGACTGCTATGTTCTCACACGGCAGTCCCAGGAAAGCAATTCTCATGTCACCTTTACCGATGAAGATCTGGAAACCCTGGTCTCCAATCTCAAAGAAGTTTCTAATGGGTATGTCTGGCTGGTCGGCGGCGGACAGCTTGTGAAGCAATTCCTTGAAAAAAAGCTGATCGACGAAGTGGAGCTTTATATCATTCCAAAATTGATTGGTGAAGGAATCCCGCTGTTTCCGGATGGCACTCCGCCTGCAGATTGGGAATTAATCAGCACAGGGCGCTACGGTCAGATTGCGGCACTGAAATATACATTGAAAAAAGGCGCTGAATAATGTCCAGCGCCTCGCCTTTTAAAGGTCTATTTTAATAGACTTAAACTTCTCTCCTGAGTCAATTGCGGGCTGGACTTCAATAAAATCCGAATCAAGTACCATAGGAATCGTAATCCGTCTCTTCTCCGTCACCAGGCCATTTTCGGTTTTCCCTTCAAGCTTTGCATCCGAAGTCCCTCCGATGATTTGCTTACCCTTACCATCAAAAAGATCAAGCATGACCCTCTTGCCACCTTCTGGATAGTTCAGAGTATATTCAATCGCCGTCGAAGATTTTCCTGTAATCAATTTTTCGAGCGTGATTTTATGCTGGCCCAGTTCAGTTGACTGACCAAGTTTGCTCGCTTCAAACGGCAGCTGCAAAATCGGCACGTCGAAATTCCATTTTCCCTGTTCATCCTTCCAACTGTCCTTGATTTCACCGATTCCAATGATGTTGAATGGCAAAGTAGATCCTGTTGGCAATTCTGCTCTTGGATAGCTCAACTGGATATGCCCTTTATAGCCTGCTCCATCCGGCACTAATTTCACTAATTCCATCGTTTCTTCAATGTTCGGGTCACGGTCGAAGATTTCATAGAAAGCGTAAATTTCGTCCTTTTCGCCTTTTATCTCCCCTTCTATATCAAAAGTAACACCGATCATGGCACCGTCATAATAAGCATCCGTAACCGTCACATCAATGCCATCATAACTCGCTTGTTCATTCAATTCAGTAATCAGCTGTTGAGAAGCCAGGTTTTCAGCTACCTTGTCATGCTCATACAATTTTGCCAGCAAAGGGATTTCAGCCATCACACTCGCCATTGATGGGAACATGAATCCTGATAATATGAAAAGAGCTGCCGCAGCTGCTGATACTGCCGCTGCTTTAAAAAGCGGCTGCCGTTGTGGTCTCATTTTTTTCCCTTTCCGAACACCAGCCTGAATCGCACTGATAACATCTTCTTCAGGCACTTCAATCTGGCCGACGGATTCAAGAAACGTTTTCTTTTCCATTTGCCTCGCCTCCCAATCTATTTTTCAATTCCTTTCTGCCCCGCTGCAGATAGGTTTTCACGGTATTTTCGGGAATGTCCATACTTCTGGCAATCTCGCTGATTGACAGGTCATGATAGTAAAACAGGATAATCGCTGTTCTGTGCTGTTCTTTCAGCAGAGTAATGGCCTCCATCAGATCCAGGTTCTCCGCGACACGATTATCACCGCTCGAAGGCAGCTCAACCAGTTCGTTAACCGGCATTTCTTTTTCCCTTTTTTTCAAAACGTCATAAGCACAATGAATCAAAATCCTCGTCAGCCAGGTTAAAAAGTATTGTTCATTCTTCAGCTGCCCAATCGCCAGAAATGCTTTGCATGATGTTTCCTGGACAATATCAAGGGCATCCTCCCTGTTCCCCGCATATAGAAAAGCGGTTCGGTATAATCGCTCACTATGTAAAATCAGCAGCTCTTCAAATGCTCTGGCATTCCCCTTCACTGCTTTCTTCACTAGCCTTTCTTCTTTCATTTCCTGACCTCCTTTCACTCTTTAGAGCAGAATCAGGTAAAAAAAGTTTCAACTTTTCCGAGATATTTTTCTAGTACTAAAGTAATATAGTAATAAATGGAAGCTTACCACAGATTCATTTACCATTGATAGTCTTTCAAAAGGGGTGAAGATATGGGCTTTTTCCTTCGCAAGCCTGATTTCCATATTCCCGCAGATGGAATCGATCAGATTAAGACGATTTCAATTGGCGGGATCCAACAGACCATCCTCATCCAGTCCCACTCACCAGAGAATCCTGTTCTGTTATTTTTGCACGGCGGACCTTCCATGCCCCTTCCCGGTGTTTCATCAAGAGGAAAGGATTACACGGTCGCTACCAATACAAGAGAGCTGGTCAAGCATTTTACCGTCGTTTTCTGGGACCAGCGCGGGACGGGAAAATCGTATCACAAAAATATCCCTCCATCATCGATGACCTTTGATCAGCTTGTATCTGATACAGCGGAACTGACGGATTTTTTAAGAGACACATTCAGCCAGGATAAAATCTTCTTGGCGGCCCACTCATTCGGCACTTTGATCGGCATGTATCTATTAAAAAAGCATCCTGAAAAATTCCATTCCTATGTCGGCATTTCGCAGATCATCAGCTGGACGGATAATGATCGGTCAGCTCTCATCTGGGTAAAAGAAGAAGCAAAACGGCGCGGTGACTATAAAGCGTTGAATGAACTGGAGGAGGTTGGAGATCCCCCTTTTACAGAGAGCTATAAACAATGGGGAGTACTGCGAAAATGGCAGATGAAGTACAATTCAATGGTCTATCAGGATGACACCATCAAACATCCCGGCCTTGCAAAAGTGTCCCTCGGTATGCTCACATCAAAAGATTATCGACTGACTGATGTATTCCACTCCTTTTACAGTGGATTCAAGTTGATTTATACAGACGAATTCATCCAGAACATCCCGAAAATCGATGTACAAAAAGATGTACCCCAGGTAATGGTTCCGGTCACGTTCATTCATGGCAGAAAGGATGTCCACGTCTCTGCTTACCTTGTCGAGGAATATTTCAATACATTGAAAACCACCAAGGAGAAGCGTTTTATTTGGACGGAAAAATCAGCTCATCTTTTCCATCCTGAAGACACTGCGTTAATCGAACAGCATCTGATTGAAGAATTGAAGCATATCAAAGCTGAGGTACCGATCCATGAAATCTATTTATAAAAACCTGGCAGGAAAAGAGAAGATCTTAAGCCAGTATGAAGAGTATCTTTCACAGTTCGAATCCCTGATTGGCCGTGATTACGTCAAGACGAGGTTCGGCAGCACGCATGTCCTTAAACTCGGGAAGGAGGATGGAAAGCCATTATTCATTTTCCAGGGCGGCAACTGTATCAATCCGGTCACGTTATCCTGGTTCAAAGGCTTGCTCAAAGAATATAAAATCTATGCACCTGACACCATCGGCCATCCCGGTTATAGTGATGAAACCCGGATTTCAGCCGCGGACGAAAGCTTCGCCCATTGGATACAGGATATAATGGACTATTATCTGATTGAAAAATGTGCATTCATCGGGCCATCATATGGTGGAGGGATCATTCTCAGGCTAGCGGCGTTTTCACCTGAAAGAGTCCAGTGCGCAGTCTTTGTTTCACCTGCAGGGATCATTCTTGGGTCCAAGCTGGAAATGATCAGGAAAATCCTGATTCCGATGCTATCTTACAAGATGAATGGTTCTGCGAAAAGCCTCAAAAAGATTGCCAATCGCATGTCCTTGAACAGCATGAGCCAACTCGATGAGCAGATCATCGGCAACATCTTTAAGTACACGACTCTCGAGCAGGAAATGCCCAAACTGACAACCACGGAAGAAGTGAAGGATTATCATGCACCAACGCTTGTGATTGCCGGTACAGAAGATATATTTTTTCCAGGCGAAAAGATTTTCCAAAAAGCGGAAGGACTTTTTAGCCAGCAACTAGAAATAAAAAGTTATCAGATGGGCCATTTTCCATCACCTGAAAACCTAATAAAAATTGATACAGACATAAGGGCCTTCCTGAAAAAACACTATTAGGAGACATGTCATGCAATCAAATCAGATTCAAAAAATCGGCCAAGTCGGCATCCCTGTAAAAAATATTGAAAGAGCCACTGCTTTTTATCAGGAAAAATTAGGACTGACACTTTTATTTAATACCGATACAATGGCGTTCTTCGATTGTGACGGTGTCAGACTCTTGTTAACTCTGCCAGAAAATGAGCAATTTGCCCACCCGAGTTCCGTGCTTTACTTCCAGGTTGGAGATCTCAAGGCAAAATATGAAGAGCTTCTTGCAACTGGAGTAAACTTCGTAGGTGAACCGCATGTTGTCACAAAAATCGGCAATACAGAAACCTGGATGGTGTTTTTTATGGACCCTGAAGAAAACACCCATGCCTTTATGTCTGAGGTCGTGGCATAGCACGGCTGGCCTCGTGCCTCTTTTCAAGTCAGATGGGAAAGTCCATCAAAAAAACCAAAAAGGATGCTGCCAATGCGCAGAATCCTTTTTTACTGGATTGCTTTCAGTTCATTCTTTTTAAGAAATAGCTCGATTTGATGAGCAGCCATCATCCCTGCTGTGCTGTTTAAATGGATGCCGTCCGTAAGCAGCAAGTATCCATTTCGGACCGATATGCGGTCGAGGCTGTAGCCGTATACAAAATGGTCGGTGACCGCTTTTTCGTACAGCTTCATGCTGTTTTTAAGCGAGCGTCCCCTCGTCTGGCCTTTTCCCTTTAGATAGGCTTTTAACTTTTCGTTGAATGGAAGATAGGAAACATTGTGCATTTCCGCGATTTTTTTGATGACGTCATTGTACTGGTCAATTTCCTTATTCGCTTTTGAAAAGAGGTTCTCACCGGCCACCGGCAGCGACAAAAGCCCGATATTCGCTTGGGTTTCGGCTTTCAGCCTGGCAACAATCAGGGCAAGGTTCTTTTCATACACCAATAATGATGGCTTTTCTAATTGCTCCGCAAGCTTGATATTCTTTTTTGCAAACTCAGGGGCAATCTTAGCTGAGGCGTCATTCAAGCCGACCATGATCACTACATAATCCGGCTGGCAGGCGATCACACTGTCCAGGCGCTGGAGGACATCATAAGCCGTACTTCCATTCACGCCTGCATTGATAAATTGGTAATCCTGGCAGCTCCGCCTCCTGGCAGCGTCTTCAACGAAATTGTAGCTGATATTACCATGGACCACATCGCCGCCGACCACTGCAACAAGCTTTTTGCCTTCCTGGCGCAGGCCTTTTTCCAGGAAAGCATGCGGATGATTGGCAGGCAAGTGTTTCAACCTGCTCTTCCGCTGGTAGTACAGGGACAAACTTACCGCAGCGATCAACAAAAGCACCAAAATCCCGCCAAATAGTAATTCCATGTAAAACCCCTCTCCATTATTTATTAATTAAATATTCTGAATATATAAGATAGAATATTCGACAAACTGCGAAAAAATCCCTTTCTAAGGGTTGTCTCCTGACATAAAAGCTTATAAATCCATTATAGCCCTTTACGATATGCAACAGACAATGAAATGGCACAAAAATTTGCACAAATCAAAAAATTACTTTGCAACTATCTTTAGAATTAGGATAAAATTAGGATGGTAGAGTTTGGGAGAGGGGAATTTTTGCCTATGCTGAAAGCTAGGTTGTATGATTTTACATTATTTTTTGCTGCAATTGCCGTTGCTTTTGGTCTGGGTGTTTTTACATTAGATAAAAATGTGTTTTTAATCGCATTGTTCATTTATTGGTTATTCTCAACCCTTTACAATCATTTGCGAATCACCGCGCAAAACGGGACACTGAAATTCGACTACGGCATCAGCTACAGTTTATCTTTCGGGATTTTCGCGGGGCCGATTGGGCTATTTATTTTCGAGACCATCTTCCGGTTCACCGTTTACTTTTCAAGGAAAAGTTCAAAGACCGCTGATGAAGATGAACTCTGGGATACATTTTACAATATAGGCGCACATGCGCTGATTTACTCCATTGGTTACTTTTTGTTTCAATGGGGTTACCAGGCGTTTAATAATATACCATTTGGTTTTTGGATCCTGATGTGTATACTGACTGTGACCACTACTCTGATTTCCTATACTTTTTTATCGACTGCCTTTTTTATCATGGGCGAAATCAAGAATGTCAAGCAGGCAGTCAGGTTTTTTCGTGAAAGCAATAACTGGCTTGATCTGGGCAAAACAGCGTTCACGAACGGGCTGCTGCTGCTGTTGCTGACAGAACAGAAATGGGAAATGGTTGTCGGCCTGTTCATCCTGAACTACCTTGTGAGCCGCTCGTTCCACTCGAAGTCGCAAAGCATCAAAAACAAGATTGAACGGGACAAGTTCGAACAAATGGCCTATACAGACTTCCTGACGAGGATTCCGAACCGAGCATTGATGGATAAAAAAATGTCCGAATTAAACCAGGCTGGAGAAACAGTCGGCATTGTCGTAGCCGATATCGATAAATTCAAGCTGATCAATGACTCGTACAATCATGCGGTAGGAGACCGGGTCATCCAGCATTTTGCCAATACTCTTAAAAGCTATTTATCTGCGGATGACTACGTCTTCCGCAGCGGCGGAGAAGAGTTCACTATGATCCTGAGAAATAAATCCTTCAGGCAAACCATCGATCTCGTTGAAAAAATCCGGCATGGAGTCGAGACAAGCTCAGTTGAAGTCGATTATCAATCAGAAAAACATGACGTTACCATCACCTCTTCCTTTGGCTTGTATTACTTCAAGGTAAACCAGTATACCTCCATGGAAAAAGGCTATATCTATGCTGACCAGCTCCTTCTGCAATCGAAGGAGCTCGGCAAAAACAAAGTCACCGTCAAGGACGAGCTTTCCCAGAAGACCCCGGTGAATGCCATGTAAAAAGACAGAGAGCCCGTATCTCTGTCTTTTTTTTGATAAAAGTGTGGCCATGTTCTGATTTTGACAGCTTTGATGCTATGGACCTCGAACTTGTCTGAATCCAGAGGT
>JAGGQZ010000007.1:48564-135376 GCA_018613055.1 Chryseobacterium sp. ISL-80
ACGCTTTGCTCCTCAAACCTGTCTGAATCCGAAGCTTTTTTTGACAGCTTTTACGCTTTGAACCTCAAACATGTCAGAATCCAGGGCCTTTTTTGACAGCTTTTACTCTTTGAACCACAAACCTGTCTGAATCAAGGGGTTTTTTTGACAGCTTTGACACTTTGCACCTTAAACCTGTCTGAATCCAGAGGTTTTTTTGACAGCTTTGACGCTTTGCTCCTCAAACCTGTCTGAATCCAGGGCTTTTTTTGACAGCTTTTACGCTTTGAACCTCAAACCTGTCTGAATCCAGAGCTTTTTTTGACAGCTTTTACGCCTTGCCCCTCAAACCTGTCTAAATCCAGAGGTTTTTTTGACAGCTTTTACGCTTTGCCCCTCAAACCTGTCTAAATCCAGTGGTATTTTTGACAGCTTTTACGCTTTGCACCTCAAACCTGTCTGAATCTGGAGCTTTTTTTGACAGCTTTTACGCTTTGCACTTCAAACCTGTCTAAATACCGGACTAATTTTGACAGCTTTTAAGCTTTATCCCTGGAACCTGTCAAAATTCCTACCATCGCATCCAGCATCACCTTAAAAATGCATGAATAAATTCGCGGTTGCTGCCTCGTTTAATAGCCATTTGATTGGTACTTGTTCGGCTGGGTGGATGAACTCGAAGTCGTCTTTCACATCGAGATCCACGACATACAGCTGGGCACCCATCTCTACGGCTATTCCAAGGAGGTCATGGACGGATGATACTCCAAAGTCATTCAATGCGTTCGATAGATATTCCAGATTTTCAGACGGAACCGATACATACCGTTTATCAAGGATGTTCACTCCTTTGCGGGAAAAAGCAAGGATGACGTCTGCACCTGAGGAGGCAGCCCCAACCGCTACATTCAAGGGAGGATACGCAGACTCCAGTTCATCATGCAAGGCCATCACCACTACCTTCTTCTTCTCCATCAGCCCTTCACCTCCATTAGTAACTTAGCACCGCGTCCGCCTGGTAGGCGGCCTCTAAAAAGGTGGCAACCCCTGACAATTCTGCTCCTTCAACAAGTTCCAGCCCATCAGCGATCAGCACATTCATCTGGCAGCCAAAAAACTTGATTCCCAAATCCATCGCCTGCTGCATCAGTTTTTGCAAATCGATGTTGTGGGTTCTTTCCATGATCTTCAAATACCGTTTATCCAATACCCTGGCGCCATCCAAATCAAAGAAAATCGCCACCTCATTTTCTTCCTCTGCTTTTTTCAGCGCTTTTTTCAAAACATAAGGAACATTGGAGCTCAATGAAACGAAATAAACAAATTTCTTGTTGGCCATCGGCGACCCTTCTTTCGTTTGTTTGCTACAGCTATTTATTTTGTCCAAACGACAGTCTAGCATGAACAGTTTGCACTATTATTATATACCCATTACCGTATTTTTAGAAACAATAAAAAACAGGCAGCCTCGGGTTAGAACCCTTAAATGCTGCCTGTCGATATATCCTTATTTTACCCATTTATGAAGAAGAGGTCCTGAATCCCCATATACCGGGTCTGTTTCCGGCACGGGTACGTTTTTAATTTGGGATAGTGCCTGTGCCCTTGTGCCAGGGTCTTCTGTTTTCAAATCTGGCTGCCTTCCGTTTGGATAGGCACCAACGACGGCAAAATCCTGGCTGCTGTCGATCTTCTTGTGCCCAGTTCCCGCCGGCAGGACGACTACATCCCCAGCTTTCAGCTCAAGTCGTTCTCCGCTGTCACCGCCGATTTGCACGGTTGCGCTGCCTGACTTCACGCCTAACACCTCATGGGCATTGGTATGATAGTGGTGGTAATCGAAAATATCACCTGTCCAGGTTCCTGTCCAATTATGCTGCTCAAATTGTTCCTCCATGCTTAAGTTGTCGACAAAAACACCCTGGTAGACAATGACCGGCAATGTTGGATTGTTTGGAATACTACCTGTGTCCTGTGCAAAAAACGATTGTATTTGTGTTCCCATTGTGGAATTTGCTCCTTTCCTTTAAAAAGTTAAGTGCCACCCACAATGATGGCATCGGCCAGAAAGGCCTCTGCTTATCTCTACCTAAAATCCTCGTGTGTTAAACGTGTCTCCCTGTTCAAGGTTGCCAGCTTTATAACCTTTGTAGAACCAGCTCTTCCTTTGCTCTGATGTACCATGCGTGAAGCTTTCTGGAACGACATAGCCCTGTGACCGTTTCTGGATGGTGTCATCTCCGACGGCACTTGCAGCATTCAGCGCTTCCTCAAGATCGCCTTCTTCAACTACACCCATTCCCTGGGCATGGTGTGCCCATACGCCTGCCAAATAATCGGCCTGCAGTTCAAAACGCACTTGATATTTATTGAATTCCGTCTGATCCAGCTTGCCGCGAAGTGAATTCAGTTTATCGGATGTTCCTAATAATGTTTGCACATGGTGGCCGACCTCATGGGCGATTACATATGCCATCGCGAAATCTCCAGGCGCCTGGAATTTAGTCTGGAGTTCATCATAAAAGCTCAGGTCAATATACAGCTTCTGGTCACCCGGACAGTAAAACGGCCCTACCTGTGAACCGGCCATTCCGCAGGCTGACTGGACACTGCCGGAATATAGCACAAGAGTAGGCTCCTGATATTCCATGCCTTGTTCAGCGAATACATCGGACCACACTTCTTCTGTATCGGCCAGTACAACTGAAACGAATTGGGCCAGTTCCTCTTCCTCTGCTGTTTGCTGGTAGGGAGCAGGCGACTGGTTCCCGCTGTTCGTCATATTATTGAGGACATCACCCATATCGCCGCCTCCGAGGAAAGTCATGACGACCAATAGGATGATACCGCCAAGGCCGCCGCCCATGAGCATGCCTCCGCCGCCACTTCCTCTTCTATCTTCTACATTGCTGCTCGCTCTTCTGCCTTTCCATTCCATGTTGATGGTTCCTCCCTGCTTTATAGTAAACAATGATTAGACATGCTTATTGAATTCCTTAGTGTTATACCCGCTATGAGGCGATTTATTTGCGTTTCCAGGAATATTTTTTGCAGCAGCATGGTTTCCAGCAGTTCAAGGACAGCCTGCAGGGTTACTTTGAAAAATAAAAAGGCAGAACACCAAAAAAGTGTCCTGCTCCCTGTTTCATTGCCTAGGAAATATCCATTTCGATCGCTTCTGATAGATTATACAAGGCAAGATCGATTTCCAATTCTCTGCCTGATGCAAGTTGTGCAAGCTGGTAACCGAGGTAAGGTCCGACTGTCAGGCCTGAGGACCCGAGTCCATTTGCCAGGAAAAGATTCTCGAATCCCGGGACATAGCCAATGATTGGGAGAAAGTTTGGAGCGACAGGGCGGAAGCCAACTTTCGTTTCAATAAAAGTTCCATCAGCCAGGCCAGGTGCCACCTCCAAGCCTGAATCGATGATTTCCTGCATACCGCCAAGGGTCGGCCTCCGATCAAATCCCATATCGTTTTCATGGGTAGCGCCAATCACTACTTTTCCACCATCGAATGCCACGATATATTGAGTATTCGGCGGCATCACAACAGGCCAGTCTCCTGTTTCCTCGGTTTCAAGCTGCAGATGGACGATCTGGGCTTTTTGCGGAGTGATCTTAAGTTCCATCCCAAGCGGCCTTAACAGCTCAGGCGCCCATGCACCTGCTGTGATGATCATCTTATCCGCTTCATATCTCGTTCCGCCGACAATAGCCCCTGTTACCTTGCCGCTGGAAACATCAAGGGCCGCGCTTCCTTCTATCCATCTGGCACCGTGTTTTTGTGCAGACGCTAATAATGCCTGCCGCAGCAGCCGGCCATTCACACGTGCTGCCCCGCTTACATGGACAGAGGAAAACTCCTCGGATAGCGGAGGGAACAACGCCCTTGTTTTCTTTGCATCAAGCTGCTCGATATCGCCTATTTCAGGGGCCTCTTCCCTTCTTTGTATTGCTCTTTCTTCCATTTTGAGTAATTTTTCCGAAACGTTATGGAGGCTGATAGCACCTGTTTGCTTATAGCCGGTTTCATGTTCACCATCTTTTTCTAGCTGTTGTATCAGCGATTTATAATAGGCAGCACCATTTTTCGCCAGGAAATACCATGCCTTGTTCCGCCGCTGGCTCAGCCACGGACAGATGATGCCGGCTGCAGCGTCTGTTGCCTGCCCCGGCTCCCCTCGATCAATGATCGTCACACTGTTTCCAGCCTTCGCTAAATGATAAGCAGTAGAGGCACCCAGAATGCCTGCTCCAATGACCACATATTTTTTCATCCTTACACCTTTTTCTGTAAAAGTTTCCTGTTTACCATTCTACAGAAATTCCGCAACAGACTCAAAAGGCTTATGTCAGTTCACCTCAAAGGTGTGAACAAAGGCTATTTCGTTCCCGTCAATTGCCAAGGAACCGTGATTATTCGCATTCAGCGTAACCTTGAGTTTGTAGATCCCTTTATCCAATTCTCCCAAATTATAATACTTCCCGTACAATCGGTTGACTTTTTTCCCATCCAAATAGATATGGGCATGTCCTTCGTTATAGCTGATCTTTGTTGAACCGGCCTTCTCTGGAGCAAATTCAAAATTCTCCGTTTCTATCGCTAGCAGCCATGAACCTGATGGGTCCTTCATTACCTTCCCCCTGATTCCGGGGTTTTTTTCTCCCGCCGGGACGTTGATTAACTCATGTCCATGACTCCCTCCGTGATCGGATGCTTGGTAATGGCTATTTTGGCTGTGAAAGTAGAGCAGCAATGAGACAAAAGAGAATATGACAATAAAACTGATCGTTCTGTACATGATTTATCCCTCATTAAACCTTGCCATTGGCAGGTCGTTTTCTTCGAATTGCCTCTCCGATGATCACCAGCAACAATCCTAAAGTCAGGAAGGCGATATCATAAAATAAGGCGTTAGGATCACCCGGTTTAACACGATGGATTTTTAAAAGGTGATGATTTACCAATCCCTCAACCAAATTGAATATGCCTGCTCCGGCTAAAAATCCGCCAACAAGCCGGCCAATCCCCCGTGATACCTCTGACGGCCTCCCTGCCAGCCATAAGAGGATCCCTCCGATGACCAGAGCAACTGTCACGCCAAAATGGAAGACCCCATCACTTACTATCTGAGCTTGCCTGGTTGTATCCATTACAACGCTATGCCACTGGAGCAATTGATGAAAAATAATGCCGTCCATCGCCCCCATAAATCCAAAGCCAAGAATAAAACTGCCGATTCCAAGGAAATTCTTTTTCGTATTAGGGCTCATTGTAAAACTCCTCTCGGGGTATATTTCAACTTTTGATTTATATATCCAAACTGACCTGCAACTAACCTTTTATCAGGATAAAAAAGGTTTTCATGAAGGAAAAGTTTTTGGGACTCTCTTTTCGCTATACCCCCACGGTTTCTGATATAATTTTCTTTATCGTTAAAAGTTATCGTTAAAATAATGGAGTGAATGCGCAAATGAATACAAAAAAGGCTCTGCCTATTTTATTTTTAGTCATGTTCCTTGTGATGGTCGGATTTGGGATCATCATTCCAGTCATCCCTTTTTATGCGGAGGAAATCGGAGCAACACCCACACAACTTGGACTGTTGATGGCTGTTTACTCACTGATGCAGTTTTTATTCGCGCCAATGTGGGGACGTATTTCAGACAGGATTGGAAGGAAGCCGGTCATCATGATTGGCATCCTTGGATTGTCTCTATCCTTCTTCCTGATGGCCATTTCCACCCAGCTTTGGATGCTGTTTGCTGCACGAATTATCGGCGGATTATTGTCATCGGCTAATATGCCGACGGTTATGGCATATGTCGCGGACATCACCTCTGAAGAGGACCGCGGAAAAGGGATGGGAATCATCGGGGCTGCTGTTGGACTGGGCTTCATCTTCGGCCCAGCGATCGGCGGCGTATTTTCCAAAACGAGTTTGAGCACACCATTTTACATTGCTGGCGCCACTTCACTCATCACGTTCTTATTTGTCACCTTTGTATTAAAAGAGTCCCTCTCAGCAGATCAGCGCAATAATGAGGAACGGGAGCGCACTTCATTATTGAAAGCCTTCACTGGACCTTTGTCCATGTTGTTTTTGCTTCAGTTGTTCGTTTCTCTTTCGCTATCAGGACTTGAGGCAACTTTTGCCTATTTCGCTGCGGAAAAAGCTGGACTCGGTTCGGTTGAATTGGGCTATATTTTCATGATTATGGGACTTGCCGGTGCGGTTGTGCAAGGCGGTTTAGTCGGCAGATTGACGAAGACACTCGGCGAAGGAAAGGTCATTCAGCTCGGCATTGTTATCTCTGCTATAGGTTTTGGCTTGATTCTTCTGACGAAAGGTTTTGGTACTGCCGCATTATTCCTGACCATTTTCGGTATCGGCAACGGATTGATCCGGCCAAGTGTTTCTTCCTTACTGACAAAAAAGTCGACGACTGGTCACGGCGGAACAACCGGGCTGCTCTCATCCTTCGACTCCCTCGGCAGGATTATCGGGCCTCCTTTAGGCGGATGGCTGTTCTCGCTTGCCATCGGGTTGCCGTATATTTCAGGGATTGTGCTATCAATTGTTGCTCTGATGTTATATCAAGTTTATCAGGCACGAACAAAAAGATCCCATTCTTTAAACCAATAATGACAAAAAGGAGGATGGCATAGTTACCATCCTCCTTTTATTTAACCTTCCTAACTTATTAAGGGCAGTCTGATTTCTACTAATGTTCCATGATCCAGCTTACTATGATAGAAAATAGCCCCATTATGCTGTTTAATGATTTTATGGCAAATCATCAATCCGAGTCCCGTCCCTTTTTCCTTCAATGTATAAAATGGCTCCCCTAAACGCGGAAGCAGTTCTTCTGGAATTCCGGACCCTTCATCTTGAACAGAGATAATACAATCATCATTTATCCCTCTTTGTAGTTTTATATCAATATTTCCACCCTTGGGCATAGCCTCCATAGCATTCTTGAAAATATTCAGGAACACCTGTTTAATCTGGTTTTTCTCACATGTTATGAAGAAATCTGTGCCCAGATAACTGCGGCTGAATTGAATATTTTTCATATTGGCTTGCGGGGATAAGAATTCGACTGTATGATCGATCAAATCACATAAATTGGCCCGGTTGAGCTGAATAGCCTGCGGTTTCCCTAAAGAAAGCATTTCACTTGTGATCGTTTCGATTCTTTCTAGTTCGCTTAGAAGCAAATTGTTAATTTCGTTGGACTTACCTTCTTTTCCATATAGCTGGACAAACCCTTTTATTGTTGTAAGAGGATTCCGTATTTCATGGGCTACCCCTGCAGCCAGTTCCCCTACAATCGATAGCTTTTCAGATTGCAAAAGAATCTCTTCTGCTTTTTTGCGTTCAGATATATCCCGGCTTATTATAACAATGTGCTCAATCACCTGCTCATCACTCATTACCGGCATCCAGCGGGACTCAAAATCTATCCATTTACCACTTTTATCTTGAAAGCGAAACTCTAATGGCATTGATTCTTTATTTTTCATAAGCTGTGTGATTGTTCCTCTGAACTTCACAACATCATCTGGATGAATCAACTTACAAATCTCCGTTTTTTCAAGCTCTTCAACCTTGAATCCCAACACCATCTCATGAGAGGGTGAAAAATAAGTTATGGCATGCTCTTTATCCATTACCATGATGAGATCTGATGTATTCTCGGCTATGAGGCGGTATTTTGATTCACTTTCCTCCAGTGTCTGCTCCATCCTTTTTCGTTCCTTAATAATTCTGTATAACTTTTCATATGACTCAATCAAGATTCCTCCAATAAGGACTCCTATTGAAACAAACAATAAGTATTGAAGGTGGAAAACCGGATTGTCTCTAATGACGTTTAAAATGATTGGTACAGTAATAATATATGTGACTATATAAGAACAGAGCAAAATCATAACTCTTTTGGCTGGTTTCAAATGCATAGTAAATCTGTGAGCAATGACCAAAATGGTCATCACCAAAAACCAGCCAATTATCGCAGGAAACCAGTTTTCAGATTCCATTAACCTTGACGCCAACGCAATACTGCCGGTAATCATGCCTGCACCTGGTCCAAGATAAGCGAAGACCAAAATGATGATCGAATACCGGATATCATATGAGTAACCTTGATCCTGGAATGAGAACATTACAAGTACAGAGGAAACAACACCCCCGTATAATCCTACCCAGAGCCACAGTTGCTTGAGTGGCTTATGATTCAGGTAAGAGCGAATGACTAAAGGAGTACTGACCATTAAAGAAAGCATAGAGAGATTAATTATGTAGTCTATTAAAATCAACTGGCTCCCACCTATAATTTTCCGAATTTATTAATTATCATAAACCAGAGATTACACCTTTTCCATAAAATTTAATTCAAATAGGTCATTATTATTTTTAAATTTTTAAAATAGTTAAATTATAACTTAAACTATTTCGGTATTCGTAGTAATATGAAAGGATAAAGGAGGAGTTAAACATGAATAAAACTGTTGAAAAACGTCTTGCCCGCTCAGAAGTTCATGAATCACTGACTTGGGACCTTAATGATTTATACCCGTCTGATCAAGTATGGGAGGATGCGCTGAAGGAGATTGACGCCGAAGTTAAAAAATTTGACGGCTTCAGGGGAACTTTACATACAGGGCCGAAAGCTTTACTGGAATGCCTTACTGCCCAGGAAGAGTTAACAAAGAAATTGGTCAAGGTCCGTACATATGCAAGCTTGAAGCAATCCGCTGACGGCACTGACCCAGTGAATCAGGCTAATTCAGCAAAGGTCGGCGCAGTTGGCACAAAAGCGATGGCTGCACTTTCCTTTATCTCGTCTGAAATTCTTGAACTTGAAGAAGGAAAAGTGGAAGAATTCGTCCAGGCTGAGGAAGGACTCCAGCCTTTCAAAAAGACTCTCCTGGAGCTTCTTGAAACGAAAAAGCATAAATTATCGCCTGAAACAGAGCAAGTCCTTGCTGCTTTAGGGGAAGTCCATTCAGCACCTTATAACATATACAATATGGCCAAACTTGCGGATATGGAGTTTTCGCCAATCCGGGACGAGGAAGACAACGAATTGCCAGTTTCATTTGCGCTGTTCGAGAGCCGCCATGAATTTTCACCGGATACTTATGTCCGCAGAAAAGCCTATGAATCATTTGTTTCAACCCTTAAACAATATAAAAATACTATCGCTGCCACCTATGCCACCGAGGTTAAAAAACAGGTGACCCTTGCAAAGCTGAGAAACTATGAATCCGTTACCGATATGCTTTTGGAGCCACAGCAGGTAACAAAGGAAATGTACAATAACCAAATTGATATCATCTACAAGGAACTGGCCCCGCATATGCGCCGTTTTGCTCAGTTGAAAAAGAAGGTGCTGGGCCTCGATAAAATGATGTTCTGTGACTTGAAGGCTCCATTTGATCCGGATTTTGACCCACAAATCACTTATGATGAGGCACGACAGCTGATTACTGATTCATTGAAGGTAATGGGTCAGGATTATACAGCAATGATTGAGAAGGGCTTTGAAGAGCGATGGGTTGACCTTGCTGATAATGTAGGGAAATCAACAGGTGCATTTTGCTCGAGCCCCTATGGGTCACACCCGTATATCCTGATTACCTGGGCGGACAATATGCGTGGCTGCTTCACGCTGGCACATGAATTCGGCCATGCGGGCCATTTTTACCTGGCCAATAAAAATCAGCGCATCATGAACGTACGTCCATCCATGTATTTCATCGAAGCACCATCTACGATGAATGAAATGCTTTTAGCTCAATATCTTCTTGATCAAAATAAAGATAACCCGCAGATGATTCGCTGGGTCGTCCTGCAGCTGCTGGGAACTTATTATCATAACTTCGTGACCCACCTGCTGGAGGCTGAGTTCCAGCGCCGTGTATATGCCCATGCAGAAGCAGGCAATGCACTTACTGCTAAAACCCTTACTGAAATGAAAACAGATGTCCTGACAGGTTTCTGGGGCGATACAGTCGAAATCGATGAAGGAGCAGGTCTCACATGGATGCGCCAGCCGCATTACTATATGGGCTTGTATCCATACACCTACTCTGCCGGCCTGACTGCATCGACCGCCGTTTCGCAGTTGATCCACGAGGAAGGGCAGCCGGCTGTTGACCGCTGGCTTGAGGTGCTCCGCGCAGGCGGAACCACGAAGCCGCTGGAATTGCTGAAGCATGCTGGTATCGATATGTCGACTCCAGAACCGGTACGTAAGGCTGTAGGTTATGTAGGATCATTGATTGACCAACTGGAGGCATCGTATAAATAAGAAGCAAAGAAACCCCATGGAGGCCATGGGGTTTCTTCATGCTCACTTATTCATTTTGGCGAGGAAATCTCCCAGCAGGTCGTCCAGATCTTCTTCTGACTCTTCCTGGTCCGGTGTTTCAGTTTGTTGGACTGATTCCCATTCAAATGAATCCAAATCATCATCCATCTCTTCAATTTCAGCACTAGAGGCCGTCTCCTGTGTTACCGGTGATTCCTCTTCTGATGCTGTCGGGTGCATGTTCCTATCATCTTCCTGCAGGTAAAGGGCTTCATCGATTTCAGTTGACTTGCTGTTTAATGAGGCCAGCAGTGCGGTTGCCCGTAATGGATCTGTCAACAGGTGATAGACGATATTGCCCAGCAAAGCCTCAGAATGCTCATGCTTGATCCAATCCCGCTGCGATTTGCTGAGACTTCGAGGGAGAGGGATGGTAATCGTTTCGCGTTCCCTTGAATAGGAATTCCCCACACCTTTGACGACAAACTCAGCAATCTTGCTCGAAAAGTTCCTTCGCTCTGTTTCCTTCAAGTTTTGAAGATGTCTTAAGATATGGTCAGGTGTATCAGAGGGCACACGAAATGACAATGCTTGTCCTCTCTTAATCTCATTTGGGTTGGTTTTTTTCATAGGATCACCTTATTTTAGCTTTTAACAGGTTCAGAAGCGGCTTTGCTGCTCTTCTCTGATTTCTTCACATAATCCATGATGAGCTTATAGTAAGCGTTCGCCATCATCCAGATGCTTTCTTTTTCATCCTCGAAAAATTCGATGTTATAGCCATCAAGATTATTGTTTAATGTTTTGATATATTCTTTTAAAACTGTTGCGCCACCGCCGACAAAATAGCAGATTTCAGTCTGGGAATTCTTTGCCCACACATTGCGAAGCAGGCGGTATTGCTTTTTAGCCAGTTCAAGCAGGATACGGTCCGTGATGTCATGGACGCTTGTACGGCTTCCCTTGACCATGATATGGTTGCGGTCATTCTTGCGCGTAATGATTTCTACAACGTCTGTGCGGCTGTCTAACTCGACGCCATGCTTGCTGCGGATTTCTTCCCTGATTTGTTCAAGCGCTTCAGAAACACCAAGGTTGAAGCCCTGTGCCTTGTCATCATCGACATTGCGGTTCTTGATGACAGCGATATCTGTAGATAATCCGCCGATATCCTGGATCAGGATTCTTCTATCAATTAAATCCTTGTTGATGATTTTCAGGCTGTTGTCCATTACTAGATTGATATAAGCAGCGAAGCCTTCTGGATAAACCTTCACTTCATCAAATTTGATATTTACTTTCAGTCCCTGGTATTTAGGAGTAACAAGGAATTCTACCTGGTGAACGGACCCTACCAGCTTGGAACGGTAGCCAGCATCTTTTCCTTCTTTAACTTCACGAAGCGGAAGGCCAGTACCAAGCGTATAATTCGCATCAATGACATTCTTGCTTTTCGGGAATAGCTTGGCATTGTCTTCATTGACAGCATCCAATGCAAGAGTAGCGAAAAGCATGATCAAGGTCTGGTCTTCCTCCGACTTGCTGCTTCCAGGATCAAGTTCTGTTGCATTATCGCTTTTAGTTGCCAGGTTTCCGACACGATAGATCGCGTTATTTTCTTTCAGGGCAGGGGAGTGGACACGAATATGGATTCCATCAAGCGGATCCTTCGTATCAAGCTCCTCGATACCGATTACAGGACGGTCTTCAGTGTCCCTTGCCACAATATTAGGGATATTCAGTTCGTTATCAAATTCTCCAAAAATAGCTTTAATAGAATCGTTACCAACATCAACTGCTGCAATTCTTGATTTCGTCATTCATATCATTCCTTTTCATTTATGTATACTTACCTACTATTCTAAAGGTAAAGGGAAATAATAGATACTGCAAGATTTACGAGTAAAAAGAAATGTAAATGTAAACATGTAAACAAGATGTAAACCTCACGCTCATTGTATACATAATTGTACACAATGAATACAAATCTGTATACATCCCTATAATTCAATATGTGTACGCGTTTGTATACATGTAAACGTAATTGTGTACGCGTTGTTTACAAAACGTATACATGTCTACATTATTGTATACAACAATATTTTTACCGTATTTTACCTATTGATAGACCTATCAGTTCCCCCTCCCCTGCAGTTGAAAAGAAATTATTTGTTTAGGAGAGAGTCCTAAAAAAAGAGGCAATGTAAATATTGAATTTAATTGGCAAGAATTAAAGATAAGATAGAAGGCGATGTTAATAACAAACGGACGTGAACAAAGCTCCAAAACGTAAATACCCATTTCTTAAAATAAGCATGTGGAACAGGGATGATCTTTTAAACGGGTTCAAATGTACATAAATATGAAGCCCCCTCCCCTACTCAAGACACTCGATAAAAAGAAGGTGAAAAAAGCAGAGAATTGTCGGAACATGGTGAAAGAGGAAGGAAGAAAGAAGAACAGGAGCTTTTCCTAGATTTTCCTGCACAAAATTGGTTTCCTTTTGTTCACTAACCACCAAGGAGAAAGGTATTATAAAAGCCCCCTGTGGACGACTGGTCATCCAAGGGGGCTAAGTATTAATCTTCTCGTATTTCCCGGCGATTCTTTTTAAAGATTCTCGATAGAACTTCATAAACTATTGGCACAACAATCAGTGTTAACAGTGTTGAACTTGTTAAACCGCCAATTACCGTAATGGCAAGGCCTTTTGAAATCAAGCCTCCGCCTCCTGAGCCCATGGCCAATGGAATCAGGGCACCAACAGTAGCAATGGCTGTCATAAGGATTGGACGTAAGCGCGTTGCTCCTGCCTCTAGAACGGCTTCACGCATCGTCAATCCATCACGTTCCATATGGATGATCCGGTCAACGAGTACGATTGCATTCGTTACAACAATACCAATCAGCATCAACAGACCCATCATGACCGAGACGGAAATCGTTTCGCCACCAATAAGTAAGCCAACAAACGAGCCAATTACTGCAAATGGAAGCGAGAATAGAATGGCAAATGGTGCAACACCTTCACGGAAGGTTACAACAAGGATGAAGTATACAATCGCAATTGCTGCAAGCATCGCGGCCCCTAGCTGTGTGAATGTTTCGGTCATGTCTGCCTGGACACCGGCAACACCGACCTCAACACCCTTAGGCATGTCTAAAGCATCGATTGCCTTCTGAGTTTTAGCAGATGCTTTTGAAATATCGTCATCTGTAACCGTTCCTGAAACGGATGCATAGTACTGCCCTTTACTGCGGGCAAGTGTATTCATCGTTGTTCCTTTTTCAACGGTTACCAGTTCTGATAACCGCATGGTTGTTCCCGTGGCTGTTGGAACTTCTGTACCCAGGATATCATCAACTGACTTCGGCTGCTTTGCCTGCGCCTGCTGGACGATGACATCAAGTGATTCACCATCTTTTTCTATTGTCGTCAATACATCCTTTGTTTTGTTAGGGTTCAACATCATGACGATTTGACCTGCTGTTAAGCCATATTGCAGCAATTCGTCCTGTTCAACTTTAAAGGTGTATTCTACGTATGCTTCCTCTGCACTGGAACTTACATCTTCTAAACCTTTAATCCCTTTCATCTCATCCTCAGCCATTTTCACAGCGTCAGTAAGTTTATCTAAATCTTCACTGTAGAATGTGTAGCTGATTTCGTTCTCCGGCATCGACATGCCGCCGAAATTCTGGCTCTTCCATTCTCCGCTCTGTCCGATATTGAAGACATACTCTTCGATTTCTTCCCTGACTTCCGGGAAATTCTCCATATCTGGGTCAAAGATCAGGTACATCAACGCGCCGCCAGACCCTGTGCCCATCATCGCTGACATTTGATCCGCTTCTTCCGTAACGGAGATTTGGACGATGTCAATATCGTCACGTTTCAGCATTTCTTCTTCCACTTTTTCTACGTTTGATAAAGTGTCATCCTTAAGCTCACCTGGTCCTGGCGTATAGGTTAAATACATGACCTTGTCTTCCTCGCTGCCCATGAAGCTGAATCCAATAATCGGTGTGAGCGCAAGGCTTCCAGCTAATAGTACAACAGCAATAAGGGAGGTGATGATTTTATGGTTAAGCACCTTATTCAAAATGCCTTTATACCAGCTTGCCAGTTTGCCAACTTCTTTGTGGCTGCTTTCTGTTTTTTCACCATATAATTTCTTTTTGAACAGGAAGTGTGACAAAGCCGGAACGATCGTAATGGCAACAATCAATGAAGCACCAAGGGCAAAAGTCATCGTCAATGCAAATGGCGCGAACAATTCGCCTACCATGCCGCCAACAAAAATCAACGGTGCAAAAACAGCAACCGTAACAAGTGTAGATGACAAAATTGGCTTGAACATTTCAATGGTTGCTTCACGTACTAGTGCACGCCCTGTTAATTTTTCTTCCTTCAAATGAAGTCGTCGATATATATTCTCCACCACGACGATCGAGTCATCTATTACACGCCCAATGGCAACAGTAATTGCGCCAAGTGTCATGATGTTAAGCGTGATTTCCATCCAATTCAGCAGCAGCAATGCCATGAAAATGGAGACCGGAATTGATACAATTGATATAATCGTAGACTTGAAATCTCGTAAAAATAGCAGGATAACCAAAACCGCAATCAATCCGCCAAATAAAGCTTTTTCAATCATTGTTGTTACAGATTCTTCAATTGGCTTACCCTGGTCCAATGAAACCTCGATGGACAAGCCATCTATTTTGTCCTGTTCTTCTTTGATTAAATCCTTTACCTCATTCACAACATCAACAGTGTTTGCCTGCTGTTCTTTGACAATCTGGATGGCGATCGCATCATTGCCGTTTGTACGGGAAATGGATTGCACTTTGCCTACCAGCTCAATCTCAGCAATATCACTAAGTTTTACAAAAGGTGAAGGATTTGCTTCTGATGGAGTTACTGGAATCAGCATGTTCTTCAGCTGTTCAGCAGTGGTGAACTTGCCATCAACCGCAACTGCCTGCTCACCTTCCTTAAATTCAAAAAGTCCAAGGGAGACGCCTAAATTGCTCGCCTGGATCATTTCTTTCACTTTGTCTTCCGTCAAACCGAATTTAGTCATTTTCGCTTCATCATACGCAAGATTTACTTCTTCTATATGCTGTCCCGTAATCGTTACGGAAGCGACACCATCGATTTTATCAATCTTCGGAAGCAGGATCTCCTCGACTGTGGATGTTAGCTCAACAATATCCTCTTTCGTGCTGCTGACACTCAGTGCTGCAATCGGCATCATGTTCATGCTGATTGCCGTAACGGTCGGCTCCTGTGCTCCTTCCGGAAGCTGAACCGTATCCAATGCTGACTGTAAAGCCCGCTTGGCTTCATCCATATCAATGCCGTATTCATACTCAACCTGGATACTGGACATGTTGGAATATGAATTGGAATAGACGTATTTTACATCTTCCAGTCCTTCCACCGCTTTTTCAATCGGGATGGACACATCATCCATTACTTTTTCAGGAGTGGCCCCAGGATAAACATCCATGACCATTAAATACGGTATGGAGATATTCGGGATCGTCTCCATGTTCATTCGCGTACCTGAATAAATTCCTGATACTGTAATGATAATCGTAAGCAGCCAAACCGCCAGTTTATTTCCAAGCACAAAATTGACCAGATTTTTCACTATTGCACCTACCTTAACTATTCATTTATATACATTATAATGTTAATGACTGACCGGTCATTTGTCAATTCTGTATGTACAATAAAAGACCCACTCAACATGATAAGTGGGTCTTTGGTATTATTCATCATCTATTTCGCCATCGCCAATCTCATCTTCTTCTTCAACATCTTCCAGCTGTTCATCATCTTCAGGAGGAGCATCGTTGCCGCACCCTGTAACAGAGAACATGGAGATTGCCAGTAATACCATCATCAAAAACTTTCTCATTACATAACCTCCTTTTGAAAAGTATTTCCACTCTCAAAAGGTTCTATGTAACTTGGATAAAAATCACAAATCATTTGTAATAATTTTCTTCATAAGACAAACAATAACGGGAAAGGAGTGACTGATCGATGGGAGAAGCAAATATAGGCCTAACCTCAACAGAAATATCGAATATCTGGGCATCTTACCTGAAAAGCAGTATGGAATTGCGCTTTTTTCAATATTTCTATGAGACAGCAGATGATGAGGAAGTGAAGAAGATTGCTGAAAAGATGGTCGGATTTTCAGAGAAAAGTCTCAACGACTTGAAGGATATTTTCCGAAAAGAAAGCCTTACCATCCCTCTAGGCTTTACCGAGAAAGATGTAAGGCTTGATGCAGATAAAGTTTTTTCTGACACGTTCATTTTATATATTTGCCATGATATAACGATGCTCTCACTAAGTACATATCCCAGCGCCTTGCCTGATTGCACAAGAAAGGAAATCCGGGATTACTTTCAGGGGGCAATAGAATTTGCTGTCGAGATCCAAAACGACATCACCGACCTGATGCTGCAACAGGGCATTTTTCTTAAGTCCCCGCAGGTAGCGATGGACCACACCGTCGATCTGGTGGATGAGATGAAATATCTCAATGGCCTATTTGGCGGTTCAAGACCTGTAAATGCAGCAGAAATCGCCAACCTGTCGAGAGTCATTCACCGCGCCCGCTTTTCAAAGATGGTCCTCGTGACCTTCAGCAAGCTCGCCACGCATAAGGATGTAAAGGAACATTTCACCAAAGGAGTGGATGCCCTTAAAAAAGTGCTGGATACGCTCGAGGATGTATTGGATAAAGAAAACATCCCCTATTCAGCTTCAGGCGATTTCAACTTTTTCGAGGTAAAAAACTCACCCTTTTCCGATAAACTTATGCTGTTTTTCGTCAATACCTGTCTCGGAATGTTCTGCTTCATCATGATCAACCAGGCCCTTACATCAAGCCTGCGGTCAGACATCGTCACCAAATTCACGATGGTCTCCACCCAAATGAAAAAATACTACGGAAAAGGCCTGCTCCTGACCATCACCGAAAAATGGCTCGAACAGCCGCCACAGGCATTGGATCGGAAGGTGTAAAAAAAGGATTCCAGCTGGAGTGATCCAGAGGAATCCTTTTTGGTGTTTTTATTCTTTTGTTACCAGGTAGGCTTTGTATTCTTTAACGCCTGCTTCTTCTACGTATACAGCCAGTACCCAGTCTCCATTAGGAAGTTCAATACCATTTTGGACTGTGCCATCCCATTGGAATTCGTGGTATGGCACTGGAGCATTGGTGAATGAACCGATTGTGTCAACAAAGCCACCAATGGTGCCATTTGGATTGAATGCATACAGATCATATTCTAGAACTTCTGCCCCGCCCGGCAAATAGGCACCAACATAATAACCATCTTCCGCTTTATCCATGTATGCACCGGTTACACGAGGATAATCCGGCTCGCCGACAAACAGGATGGTCGGAACGTCAATGGTCTGTGTACCATCGTCAATTACGATTGTTCCTTCGTAATAGCCAGGATCTAATTTAGATGTATCAACTTGAACATTGAAGTTCACTTGCTGGGACTTGCCAGCGTTAACCTTTAAATTCTTACTAGTCATAACTTTAATGCCGTCAGGATTTCCGGCAAATTCTACATCAAAGCTATAAGTCTTGCTTTTTCCTGAAAGGTTTTTGATTTCAAAGCTATTCCTTTCAACTTGCTTGCCGCTATCCTTCACAAACTTGCCGAATGAATGGCTTCCAGGAGCGATAAGCGTCTTTGTATTCAAGGCATCAACAACACGGATACTACCTGCACCTTGCGTGTTATGGGCATAAACTTTGCCCGTAGCAGGGTCAATGACATCATCTGCTGTGTTCATCAATGCAGCCTTTACATCTTCGGTACTCCATTGAGGATGCTTTTCTAAAAGCAATGCTGCAGCGCCTGCTACGTGAGGAGATGCCATGCTCGTGCCTTGCAATGCTGCATACCCATTGCCAGGGTAGGTACTTACGATATTCACGCCAGGAGCAGAAACATCCGGCTTGATCATCCATGTGAGTGTAACCGGACCGCGAGAAGAGAAGTCGGCCATTGTTTCGCCGATTTCCTTGTCGAACTCAATATTGAACGATACTTTGTTATTCCCCGCTTCTAACTCATCGAGCAGCTTTTGACCGTCCGAAAGTTCTGTTTTGATGGTTGGTACCGCCATTCCCGGAACATCCGCATGCTCACCAGCAACATTATTGAAAATAATCGCACCTACAGCTCCAGCATTTTTGGCATTTTCCGCTTTGTCAACGAACGCAAATTCTCCGCGGCTGATCAACGCGATTTTTCCTTCAAGGTCCTTGCCTTCAAAGTCCTCTGGAGATCCAAGCCCTACATATACAAACTCATATTCTTTACCATTCAATGCAAGTAATTCTTCATCTGATGGGAAACCCATTACTTTTGCTGTCGGATAATCGACACCTTCTGAGGTAGAGATTGCAGCAGTATATTGATTGAATGGCAGCTGTGTAGCCCCTACTGAAATCGCCTCACGGGAAGTACCCGGAGATCCGACTGTCCAGTTGTTCGGACCTGCATTCCCGTTGGAAGTAACAGCTACTACACCCTCAGCCATTGCCCAATCCAGCGCAATGGAAGTCGCCCAGTCAGGGTTATTGAGTGAGTTTCCAAGAGACAGGTTCATGACGTCAGCCCCATCCTGAACAGCCATTTCAATTCCTGCCACTACATCTTCTGTTGTACCGCCTTCCGCACCAAGAACGCGGTAGCCCAATAATTTCGAATCAGGAGCGACCCCCTTAATCGCACCATTCGCCGCTACTGTACCAGATACGTGAGTTCCGTGATATTGGCCCGTACCTTCCATTGGGTCATTGTCATCGTCAACGAAATCATGCCCTTTGTACTCACCAAAGGCATGCGCAAGATCAGGATGAGTATAATCAACACCAGTATCAATAACTGCTACTGTAACACCCTCTCCAGTAAAGCCTGCATTCCATGCATCGTTCGCACCAATAAATGGAGCGCTGTTCATCATGTTCGGACTGAATTCCTCAGCGGAAACTTCCTCTGCAGAGATTACTTCAGCAGTGTAATGAACATTCGGATAAACCGCCTTTACGCCAGGCAGCGCCATTAGTTTAATAATTTCATTTGCTGGTAGTTTCGCAGAAAATCCTGAAAATACATAGTCGTATTCCCGCTTCACTTCTGCCCCTTTCACCGAGTTCTTAAGTGCGCCAATAACTTTGTTTCTTTCCGTCCTCAGGCTCGCCTTGGTCTGCTTCTTTCCTTTATGCTTCGCTTCCACAATCGATTCTGCTTTCAGTTCAACAATGACTGATGTCGGTCTTTTTGAGGAAAGCTCAATATCCCCGAACAATTCCGCTAACGGCAATTCAGTCAGTTTGGTCCTGGAAGCTGTTCCTTCATTTGCCGCTGCTCCAAAGCCAAATGTTGATAAAATTAAAACGAAAGCTACTAACGTGAGTAAAAACCTTGGAAAATACTTCTTCATTCCTTAGCGTCATCCTCTCGAATTTTAATAATATAAATCCTCACTCCTTTGTCTTATTCGGCACCTCCTTTAGTAAAAAGAGTGAGTAAGTATCTAAAAATCCCCTACCTATTACTAATTAACTAATCTCTCAACATTACCTTCATCTAGTTATCCAAAAATTCTGATTAATTACGCCAAATTAATGAACACGAACGCACACAATAATTTAGAAATAGACAAAACGAGATTATTTTCTTAAAGATTCATCAAAAACCGATTCTCCAACTAACATTACTTGTCTGGACACTCTTTCCAATTTCACTATTGTCTGTTTCAGTTAACAGGTGTAGTTTATAATTAAGTGCATTTTCTTCATTCTTATATGAGTTATGAGAGAAACAATTTAATAAAAAGGGCGGTACATAAAGTGAATCTATGGAATTCATACAAAAATTCATCATTTATTTTAAAAATGACCATCGGCTTTGTTCTGGGGATTTTGGCTGGTGTTTTGCTGGGGGCGGATGCGGAGGCCTTGAAGCCTTTTGGCACGCTGTTGATCAAGCTGCTTAGTCTGATCGCCACTCCGGTTGTGTTCCTGACCGTAGTGCTGGCAGTCAATCAAATGAACCCTGCACAGCTTGGCAGGACCGGAGGGAAATTGATTCTGTATTATGGGGCGACAACGGCTGCAGCGGTGTTGATTGGTCTGGGTCTTGCGTTATGGATCAATCCCGGGAAGTCGCTGACACTCCCGACTACAACCGTAGAGAAGCCTGCGACACCTTCCATATCTGATGTCATTTTCAGCATTGTCCCGGATAATTTCTTTTCGGCTTTCACATCGGGGAACTTAATGGCGATTATGTTTCTGGCGATCATCATCGGCTTCACGATTTCAGGCATGAGGTTTTCCGACGAGGAAAAAATCGAGCAATACGGGACGCAGCTGCAAACTTTCCTTGAAGCAGCCAATGAGCTGTTCTTCAGGATTTTGAAGGGAATCCTTCTTTACGCACCAATCGGTATTTTTGCGATCAGCGCATCCACTTTTGGCACCCAGGGGTGGGACACCTTAACGTCACTTCTCGAATTTACAGCTGTATTTTATATAGGAATCATCATCCTCTGGGTTTTCGTGTACAGTGGCACACTCAAACTGTTCAGAATCCCGGTCAGGAGCTTTTTCGCGAATACAAAGGATGCCTATACAACAGCTTTCTTTACTTCAAGCAGCATCGCTTCCCTGCCGGTGGCAATCGAAAGTGCGAAAAAGGCTGGCATTTCCGAGAAGATGGTTAATTTCAGTTTGCCGCTGGGCGCGGTGTTCAACTCTGATGGCGGAGCGCTAAGGATGGGCGCATCGATTGTTTTTGCCGCCAATGTGACTGGTGCCAATTTCACACTGATAGATTTTGTTACCATCATCCTTGTTGGTACATTGCTTTCAATCGGAACAGCAGGCATTCCTGCCGCTGGGCTTGTTACCCTGTCTGTGGTACTGACGATGTTCGATCTGCCGCTTGAAGTTGTTGCCCTGATCGCGGGCGTCGATGCAATCATCGGCATGGCCGGCACAGCTTCAAATGTCGTCGGGGACGTGGTAGGTGCAGCTGTAGTTGACCAATCTGAAAAGAAAGCAGAATTGGCTCGATCCTAGCAAACATCGTAAACAACTAGAAAACCGCATCAAATAGGATGCGGTTTTTCTATTTTCTATAAATCTAATACTAAATGCCCTTCCCCCCGGGAAACACAGCATAGCATCGTTTGATTGGCATTCTGCTGTTCTTCTGTCAGGAAGGAATCGAAATGGGCGACTTCTCCCTCTGCCACTTTCACTTCGCAAGTCCCACAGCCGCCAACCCTGCAGGAATAAGGCAGATTTATCCCATTTTCACGGATTACATCCAGCAATGAACGATCCTTTGGAATTTCCAGCTCCATCCCGCTATTTTTCAGAGTCACGGTAAATGGCTTAGCCTCTCTATTCTGTGGTGGAGCAAATCGCTCGAAATGGATATTGAAAGAAGGATATCCATAGCTTTTTGCCGCTTTAGTGAATTCTTCAATCATGTTTTCAGGTCCGCAAAAATAAACATGGGTTCCGATTCGGTGATCTTGAAGAGAAACTGGAGACAATCTGTTCGAATTCTCATCCTTTGAAAAATAAAAATGGCATTGTTCTGGATATCGTTCCCTTAACACATTGAAAAAAGCGCATTGTTCCTTTGTTTTCGCTCCATAATGCAGCTCGAACGATTGATTCTTTTCCGCAAGTTCCGCCATCATCGATAAAAAAGGTGTGATCCCAATGCCGGCTGCATAAAAAACATGGTGCTTAGCCTGAAAACTCATTGGAAAATGGTTTTTCGGATAGCTGATATTAACGATATTCCCTTCGCTGACATTATGATGCCAGTAAGCGGAGCCGCCATTTGATGGCTCGGCCAAACGTACGGCGATCTCCATGACACCTGGCTCTGAAAGGTTAAAAACTGAATAATGTCTTTCCGTATTTCTTGAAGATTGCTCCAAATAAGTGATAATGTGGGAACCGCCGCCAAATGGCGGGAGCTTGCCGCCGTCAACTGCCTCCAGCGTGAACCTTTTAATGGTTTCCGTTTCTATTTTTATCGATTTCACTCGCACTTCAATTGTATTGCCCTGCTGCAATTTCAGCCCCCCTGTCTCATTTGATCGTTACATAACCCAGGTAAGCATCCAAACGGCGGGAATAATGATCCGAAACCTCGAGTTCCTGCCCGCAAAGCCTGCATATAACAAACTTGTTTTCCCCGGCTTCATTCTCGCCATGACAAGTACAGCATATTAATTTTTTCGGTAAAAAACCCCTCATCGCAGTCTGGATTTCCTGTTCGGAAAAGCCTGCTCCAAATGCCAGCTCCTTGACCATTTTTATAAATTCCGCCGAACCAGATATGTATAGATAGGTCCCCATTTTTTGCGTGCTGAACCAGTTTTTCAGCATGGATTCCTGTCCTTCTGTGAAAATATGAAAATCAAAAGGGATTTTTTCAGACAATGCTCTTTGTAAAAGATCATAAAAATCCCCGGCACCTTCCGAATCAGTACAAAACAAGAACTTTCTTTTCCCACTCACTATTTTAAAGCTGCTTCCACTCATCTCTTTTTCAATTCCTCCTCCAGATATTCAAGGACTGCATTCCTGTACATGGAAATGCCTTTATATTCTGCGATGAATTCAGGAAGCTCTTTGAGGATCGCCGAAAATTGCTTCAGCCAAGGTGTATACTGGATGAACGATTTAAGCGGCAGCATATGTGTATGGATGGTAAATAAAATCCCATTGCTTTTGGGCAGCCGGAAAAGTTTCTGTACCTCTACCCTCAGGTGGACAAGTTCACCTGCATTTTCTTTCGTCACTTTTTTTCGTGCCTTGCCCCATTCGGCGAATGTCTCAAGTGAGGTATCCAGACGATTCCCTGCCATAAGCGACCAATTTTTTCGCCACCATGGACTGCCAGCCTCGATTCTCATTAAAAACTGGAGAATGCGCTCATCAAGTGAACCAGACTTGAACCCGGGGATTGGCGTATGGATTTCTTTGAAGGACATTCCAGCGTCAAAATACAACGACCAATTGGCCGGAAAGCAGAGCTGCCCTGCATCCAGGAATAAATCCCCGTCCCGCTGCATCATCAAAATCAAATCTTCCTGGACATGCCGGCCGACAAAATCCAGCGGCTCAACGTCAAGTGTTGCCTGGTTCCCAAATGTGAAGGAATGATTCTCACCTGTTAGATGGTTAGTGAAAATCCAATGATCATTATTTGTTACAAGCTGGTAGTTCTCAGGATAGAAACTGGCCAGCTGGTGCAGGACTAAATCCAGCACTTCCCACTGGGCATCCATTGTATGAGACATGGAGTGGTAACAGCATTCGGGGTTATTTGTCAGCAATTCTCTCTTCAGGTTGATTTCCTCTAAATAAGATTCCGTCACTTCGATGGCAATTGGTGGATTTAATGGTACTGCATTGTTAGAATATCTATATACATCCTGTTCACCAAAAGGATAAGGAAATGTGTGCCTATTCTCAATAGAGACCATCCAATTCCTCCTTTTCAGAATTTTTCATCTAATTATTACTATACCGAAGTTTACTGAAGAATTCATTAACCGAGGAAAAGTTGGACATGCTTATATGGTGCAA
This sequence comes from Chryseobacterium sp. ISL-80, assembly GCA_018613055.1. Lineage (GTDB taxonomy): Bacteria > Bacillota > Bacilli > Bacillales > Cytobacillaceae > Mesobacillus. Next base: position 72,549 of record JAGGQZ010000007.1, read on the forward strand.
ACGGTATAAATCCGTCTTTTATTTGAAATAATTATTAAGAACGAAAAGCCGGGGTTTATCACTTGACACTTATTAAGTTTTATATAATAATCGTTACTGTATTAGAATTATTCTAGTTTACCGAATAGTTAACTGAATCGCTCAGTGAAACTATTTAAAAAATAATTCAACCATTTTAAGGAGGAAATCAATCATGGCATTAATCGGTACTCAAGTTTTACCATTCACAGCAAACGCATTCCACAACGGAGAATTCATCACTGTTTCTGAAGAGAACTTCAAAGGCAAGTGGAGCGTAGTCGTATTCTATCCAGCAGACTTCACATTCGTATGCCCAACTGAGCTTGAAGACATGCAAAACCAATATGCAACACTAAAAGAAATGGGAGCAGAAGTATACTCTGTATCAACTGATACTCACTTCACTCACAAAGCATGGCATGACCACTCAGAAGCAATCGGCAAAATCGAGTACATCATGATCGGCGACCCTTCTCAGAAGATCTCTCGCAACTTCGATGTATTGAATGAAGAAGATGGTCTTGCAGAGCGCGGAACTTTCATCATCGATCCAGACGGCGTTATCCAGACTGTTGAAATCAACGCAAGCGGAATCGGCCGTGACGCTAGCCAGGTAGTAAACAAGCTGAAAGCAGCACAATATGTACGCAACAACCCAGGCGAAGTTTGCCCTGCTAAATGGAAAGAAGGCGGCGAAACTCTTAAGCCAAGCCTTGATCTTGTAGGAAAGATTTAAGGAGTAACCTCCATGTTATTAGATGCAGAAATTAAAGCACAATTAGCCCAATATCTTCAAATGATGGAGGGCGATGTGCTGCTTAAAGTTAGCGCAGGATCGGATGATGTATCACGAGACATGCTGGCTTTAGTTGATGAATTGGCAACAATGTCATCCCACATTAAAGTGGAGCATGCAGAATTAAACAGAACACCCAGCTTTAGTGTCAACCGTGTTGGCGAAGACACCGGAGTGACTTTCGCAGGCATCCCTTTAGGACATGAATTCACTTCATTAGTCCTTGCCCTGCTCCAGGTCAGCGGCAGAGCGCCAAAGGTAGACCAGGCAGTCATTGACCAGATTAAAGCGATTAAAGACGAATATCGTTTTGAGACATATGTCAGCCTTAGCTGCCATAACTGCCCTGATGTGGTACAAGCCTTGAATGTGATGAGCACTTTAAATCCTGGCATTTCACATACCATGATTGATGGTGCAGCGTACAAGGAAGAAGTTGAAAGCAAGGATATCATGGCCGTGCCAACGGTATTCCTGAATGGTGAGCCATTCGGAAGCGGACGTATGTCCCTTGAAGAAATCCTTGCAAAATTGGGTTCAGGTCCCGATGCTTCCGAGCTGGCTGACAAGGACCCTTACGATGTCCTTGTTGTTGGCGGCGGACCAGCTGGTTCCAGTGCAGCCATCTATGCAGCGCGTAAAGGCATCCGTACAGGAATCGTTGCTGAGCGTTTCGGTGGTCAGGTAATGGATACTTTAGGCATCGAGAACTTCATCAGTGTCAAGCACACTGAAGGCCCTAAGCTTGTTGCCAGCCTTGAAGAGCATGTGAAAGAGTATGGCGTCGATATCATGAACCTTCAGCGTGCGACACGCCTGGAGAAGAAAGATCTGATCGAGCTAGAACTTGAAAATGGTGCAGTCCTTAAGAGTAAAACTGTCATCATTTCGACTGGTGCCCGCTGGCGTAATGTCAACGTACCAGGAGAAGCTGAATTCAAGAACAAAGGCGTTGCCTACTGCCCTCACTGTGATGGACCATTGTTTGAAGGAAAAGATGTAGCTGTCATCGGCGGAGGAAACTCTGGCGTTGAAGCAGCAATCGACCTTGCAGGTATCGTAAAACATGTAACAGTAATTGAGTTCAATCCTGAACTCAAAGCTGATGCTGTTCTACAAGACCGCCTGCACAGCCTTCCGAACGTCACAGTTGTGACGAACGCACAGACAAGCGAAATTACCGGAACTGACAAAGTGAACGGTATTACGTACATTGACCGTGCATCTGGCGAAGAACACCATGTTGAATTACAAGGTGTATTCGTCCAGATCGGCCTCGTACCAAACACAGAATGGCTCGGTGACACGCTTGAACGCACTCGCTTCGGTGAGATCGTCGTAGACAAGCACGGTGCCACAGACCTGCCTGGCGTCTTCGCTGCAGGCGACTGCACAGACAGTGCATACAAACAAATCATCATTTCAATGGGATCAGGTGCAACCGCAGCATTGGGTGCGTTTGATTACATGATTCGTAACTAATAGGGAAGCCGCTTTACTGCCTGGATTGGCAGTGGAGCGGTTTTTTTGTGGACTGATGACAGCTTTGGTCAATTTTTAAGCACAGTGGTCAAAATAACGATGGTTTCTTGACAACTTTCCACTCTTCAATCCCAAACCTGTCAAAATAACGATGGTTTCTTGACAGCTTTTCGCTCTCTACCTTCAAACCTGTCAAAATAACGATGGTTTCTTGACAACTTTCCACTCTTCAATCCCAAACCTGTCAAAATAACGATGGTTTCTTGACAGCTTTTCGCTCTCTACTTCCAAACCTGTCAAAATAACGGTGGTTTCTTGACAGCTTTTCACTCTCTACCTTCAAACCTGTCAAAATAACGGTGGTTTCTTGACAGCTTTACCTCCTACACCTCCTAACCTGTCAAAATAACGATGGTTTCTTGACAGCTTTACCTCCTACACCTCCTAACCTGTCAAAATAACGATGGTTTCTTGACAGTTTTTCGCTCTCTACCTTCAAACCTGTCAAAATAACGGTGGTTTCTTGACAACTTTCCACTCTTCGCCTCCAAACCTGTCAAAATAACGGCTGATTCTTGACAGCTTTACCTCCTGCACCTCCAAACCTGTCAAAATAACGACGGATTCTTGACAGCTTTACCTCCTACACCTTCAAACCTGTCAAAATAACGATGGTTTCTTGACAGCTTTTCGCTCTCTACCTCCAAACCTGTCAAAATAACGATGGATTCTTGACAGCTTTACACTCCTCTCTTTCAAACCTGTCAAAATAACGGCTGATTCTTGACAGCTTTACCTCCTGCACCTCCTAACCTGTCAAAATACCAAAATCAAAATCTCCACTTATCAGCCCGATCCCAAGCGAATGCCTAATTAATCTCCTGACCAACAAAAAAACCTTCAATCCCATCCCGGATCGAAGGTTTTAATCTAATATATATTAGCTATAAACTCGCTCTTTATCGCTCAATCCCAGGGCTTGTGCTGTGGATTCATGGATTTCATGGAATAGCTCAGGGTTGGCCGCTAAAGATACCCCATATGAAGGGACCATTTCCTTGATTTTATCTTTCCATTCGAACATTTTCTCTGGGAAGCATTTTTCCAGCACTTCAAGCATGACGTTTACGGCAGTTGATGCACCTGGGGATGCGCCCAGTAATGCAGCAACGGATCCATCTGAAGCTGTGACGACTTCTGTGCCGAACTGAAGTGTGCCTTTGCTGGATTCTGTGTCTTTGATGACTTGTACACGTTGTCCAGCGACCACTACTCCCCATTCCTCGCTCTTGGCGTTCGGAATGAATTCACGCAGTTCTTCCATGCGCTTTTCATGGGAAAGCATTACTTGCTCAATCAGATATTTCGTCAGGGCCATTTCCTTCATCCCTGCAGCAAGCATGGTCACGACATTATTCGGCTTTACAGAACCAATCAAATCCAGATTCGATCCTGTCTTCAAGAATTTAGGCGAGAAGCCGGCAAAAGGTCCAAACAACAAGGACTTTTTATTATCGATGAATCTTGTATCCAGGTGCGGCACAGACATCGGTGGTGCCCCCACCTTCGCTTTTCCGTAAACTTTCGCGTGGTGGCGCTCGACAACTTCAGGGTTGTTGCATACCAAGAATAAGCCGCTCACAGGGAATCCGCCAACCTGCTTTGATTCTGGAATGCCTGTTTTTTGCAGCAATGGCAGACTTCCTCCCCCGCCTCCGATGAAGACGAACTTGGTTTTGTGGAGTTCCACTTTGCCGCTATCAAGATTTTTGACCTTGACTTCCCATGAGCCGTCGCTGGCACGTTTGATATCTTTCACACTATGCTTATAGTTAATCTCGACATTCTGGTTCTCCAAATGCTCAAATAACATCCGCGTCAAGGCACCAAAGTTAACATCCGTCCCTGAGTCGATTTTGGTTGCCGCTATCGGATCATTAGTTGTGCGTCCCTCCATGATTAAAGGAATCCACTCCTTCAGCTTTTCCGGGTCTTCTGAGTACTCCATTCCCTCGAACATCGGAATAGCTGAAAGCGCTTTAAATCGATTTTTCAAGAAGGTAACATTTTTCTCCCCTTCTACCAGACTCATATGTGGCAGCGGCCTGATGAAATCCTGGGGATTGCGAATTAAATTGCTCTTTACAAGATAAGACCAAAATTGTCTTGAAAGCTGAAATTGTTCATTTACATTGATGGCCTTGGTAATATCAATCGAGCCGTCAGGTTTTTCAGGTGTATAGTTCAACTCACAAAGGGCTGCATGTCCAGTACCCGCATTATTCCACTCATTAGAGCTCTCTTCACCTGCTGAAGGAAGTTTCTCAAAAACTTTGATTTCCCACTCTGGTGCTAACTCTTTCAATAATGACCCCAACGTCGCACTCATGACTCCGGCACCAATTAAGATAACGTCTGTAGCTTTCTGTACGTTGCTCATTTTATCCTTCCTTGTCCCATATATTTGAGTAGGCGCGTCGGATTGGGACACACCTTCTGCCTTTGTTAAAACCGTAACATAATCTATTATAATGATTTGAGGATTAAAATTCCTACTATTTACTGATAATTATAAACTATTTTGCCACTGTAAAAAAGTGTGAAGTCCCTCAGATCTCCACAAAAAGCAAAACCAATGCTTTAATTTTCTTCCAAATTGAGGACTTTCCCGAAATCGATTGATAATCTGCCCCAGATAAATAGTCCTGTTGAAAACTTAGATTTCCAAGAGTAGAGCTTGATTAAATTTACTTAGCGAGTGTACTTTGAAAAGAATTTTGTTATAAAAGCTTTTCGGTACATTAGTCTAGAAGAATTTTTTCATTTGCACATTAGAAAGTTAAGCATCCACTTCACTTATCGAAGATAATAAAGAAATTTCGTCTATCTAATCTTGAAAGACGTCTAATATTAATAATAAGCATTTTACAAATTAATGAGTAATTTATAGAAAAAGGATTGAGCAAGCCTACTCAATCCCTCATTTTTACGAAAGGCCACGAAATTTGATCGCCTCTAGTTATCCTCTTAGCTATAACTTCGTTTACATACTTTCTCCAGACTTTCTATACCTCTTCCTGAAAATATTCGTGGTGGTGATACTTATTAATCCTGTGAAGATCGTTCCTATAGTTTTTAAAAGATCTACTTTATATTTATTATAAAAGTCAATCATATCCAAAAATGCTTTGTGGTTATTGATCATATAAACTGCAATAAACACTAAGGTAAGTGTTGAGACAATACCGAGAACAATAATGATTTTCCAGAAACTTAAACGGAAAACGTGTTTTCCTATCTGATCCTCATATTCATCATTTTTGTTCACTAATTGGTCATTCTTAACTAACAGCTTTTGTTTTACTTCTTCTAGTTCTGATTTCCTTCGGATCTCCTCTTTAAGCTGCTTCTCCAGTTCGGTGTTTTTTTGATTCAATATTGATATGTCTTTTCTGTAATCTTCAATTATGTTCAGTGCAGTTTTATTGTCTATTATTTGATGGCCTGTCTGAGAGTAACTAACCAGCGATTGAACCATTTCTGTTACTGGGATATCCATTAACTCTTCAAAGTTTAAAATGGCACTTACACATTTTAATGTAGTATTAGCCTTATTATCCCAATGAAATTCATTATCTGTTTCAGGTTGTTTGGACAGCTTCTGCATGATTATTATGGTTGGAAATACTAAATTCTCGATGGTTTTCTCTAAATCTTCTGTGCTATCCTCGTGTTCCTTTAATATAATCAACGCTTCAAGCAGTAAATTGACGATATTTGCTGATATCGATATATCAATCCATAGATTTTCTTGATTTCTTTTTGACTCCAAAGCGGTGACAAACTGCCTGATTAGATGGATGTCTCTTAATAATATTGCTGCTTTAATGCAATGAATAGTTTCGATTTCATTTAAGCTCTTAAAATCCCTATGGGATATTAGTTTTCTTAGTTTTTCTGTGGCAAATTCTGTCTCTATCTTTAGCTCTAAAAAAGTATTGCAGGCCACTATGCATTCAGACTCTATTTCATCACCGCTGACTAGGGCTTCTTTTATCCAATTGATGGTTTGAAGGCATTGAACTTGATTAACACTATAATTAGCCCGCAGCCATAATAACGCTGAAGTCGGTACCAACAGTCCGAGATAGGAATCCGAAGTCACACTATCCAAGATTGGCTGAACTAAATCATTGGTAAACCTTGTAAAGGCAAGATTGTGATCTTCCAATGATTTATGAACCTTTAAAGTATCGACTGAGTTCCAGAAGCTGTCGTCAATTAGTTTTCCTTCTTTAAGAATGCCATGAATCTTGATTTCTGTGTCCTGTAGTATCTTTAACGCTGATTTTTCTCTTCCCGCTACAAAAAATTGTTTTAAACTCTTTTCATTGGATTCAATCCCAATATATTTAATTTTTCCAGAAGTTATGTATGGTTGAAGGAAGTCGTCGATTCCCTCTATCAGTTCTTTCTTTCCCTGGTTCTCACCGTTCAATTCGGTGGGTGCTAACACAACAATCGAGTGGGTACCTTGATGTATTTGTTTTTTGAAATCATCCATCTCCGTATTGGATAATTCATATTCTTGATAACGATAATTTAGAGAATTAAGGGTTTCTATGAAGAATTCAAATGCCATGTTCTTATTTGTTTTATCCCTTATTATAGCTGTATTGCATTTTCCATCGATTACAAACTTAATTAAATTTTTAAGTAAATTCGTTTCCTTTTGCCAATCAAGATTTAAAGAAGAAATCACCACTCGATACTTGGAGGATTCCCTCGTGGCCATCAGCAAAGCTCTGCCAGCTTGATTATTGGACTCATCGTGCAATAAGGTTTCCCATTCTGCTCTTGGTTCAGAGTTATCCAGGTAATGCCAATATAATCCCTTCTTTTTAATACAAAATTGCTTAAGCTCGTCCAGGGATACAGTATTTGGATAATGAAAAAGAGGGTGATTTTCTGATAATCTTGTATTCTTTATATCTCCACTAGTTGCATCTTCTCTTCTACGAACAGCCTTTGGCGATTCGATGGGTAAAAAATCAAACGAAGGAAATGGCTCATAAACATTTTTAGGGACTGAATTTAATTGGTGTAAGATCAAGCACCCTTTTCCTTGTGCAAGAAAACCATCAAAAATATGCTTAAACCCTTCGGATCCAACCTCTTCCTTAATCGTTTTCTCACTTAAAGAATTAGAGGAGAAAATAACGGCTGAAATCTCCCGGTCAGTAAGATCATGCTTAAGTCTAGAAATATTATGGGCAGTATATAAAATGAGATCTTCCGATTTAATTAAATCAAAACTCTCCAGCAAAGGACGGATGTCTGTTTTGGTTGAGTAAGACATATAGACCTGGCTTTGAATAAGTGCAATTTTCCCCAAACGATCACCTTTTTTCAGGTTTTGAAATTTCATGTATATTTTATCATAAATGCTTCCCATTTTTTTCTATAATTAAAGGTTTTATATGTTCCATACTCCTGTTTTGAACTATATTTATCAGGAATATGAAATGAATAAAAAAAGGAAACTATTATCTTATACATTAACAAAGCCAAAGGTGACAGTTCGAAATGCTTACTGAAAAATTCCTCGTTCATCCAAATCCTCCTCATTTCCTAAAAATAGGATATATTGTAATTATATAATCCCGCTAATTGCCAGAATACTTATTGAGTAAAGAGTAAATCAGTTGGAGTGAGACCCATGTCATTTTCTTTGCATGTTTCGAATTTGTCCCCCGAACAAGTTGCCTTCAGTTATTCAGCTGCCCATGAAGCCATGATGGCGCTTCATGTCTTTCATGACAGCAAGCATCATCCTCTCCATATCCAATGGGTCATCAATGCCAGGAAAAATATTAATCCTGCCTTAAAACAGGAAATAGATGCATTCAGTTTTCTATTTAAAAGGCCCGTGGTGACGTTTTGGGCCCTTCAGGGGGCTTTCTGCCTTCCAATCATTTGAAGATGGCCTGGCTGAGCTAAATGACAGCCCTCCCGCCTCTTTCTCCCGTACGATTATGGAAACGATTTTGAATCATAGAGGAGAAGCATCCGACCTGCAGCTGCAAAGCGATTTTATCCAGTACACAAACAATCGATATCCGCAGTCAAAGGAGATTATTCTGGAATTGGTCAATAAACCTGACTTCATTCGTCAGCGTTTTATTGACATGCTGGGGGCCTTTTGGACTCATGCTGTAAAACGTGAGTGGAATATGATTGAAGATCTTTTTTTGAAAGATATCGCCTTCCGGGGTAAGAAGCTGATGAATGATGGAGTTTTCGCCTTACTGGGCAGCCTTTCACAAGAAATAGACATTAATCTGACTGAAAAGAAGGTGGTCATAAGGAGAATCTCAAAAGCGGAGATTCATTTTGATGAGGATGAAGAGTTGCTTTTGATTCCGACATACTTCGCCTGGCCTCACCTATTTGTTAACCTGTATCCTTCTGTAGGAATTAACTACTCTGTCAGGGAGAATGAGCGTGAGGCAACAAGACCCATGCCGCCGGAAGATCTGCTGCGGTTCTTCCACTCACTTGGCGACTACAGCAGGCTGCAGATCGTCAAATATTTAGCCCAAAAGCCGCGTTCGACCAGGCAATTGGCTGAATTGATGGGCATGACTGAAGGAGCAATATCGAAACATATTAAATTGCTGAAAGATGCTGGTTTAGCAGAATCGAAACGGGAGAGTTACTATGTGTTCCATTATTTGCTGCAACAGCCCTTCCATGATTTTTCGATGGGATTGTCCGAGTATATTAAAAGGACAGATCCGTAAGAGACCCGTCCTTTCTGATAGAGGTTATTGCAGGATTAACTCATTTATCTCTGAATTTAAGCATTAACTTTGTAAACCAATATGCGGTGTACACAATGCCAATATCAATCAGTAAAATATAAAATTGATGCATCCCTCTCTCGATTTTCACCAAACCTATATACTTTTCGAAAGAAGCAAACACAAATGCAAAAACAGCACTTAGCAACGCGGAATATATATAAAAGTTCTTATTATGATTCGTACAATATTGATATACAAGCAAAAAACCCACTGGCAAGGCAGAGGCCGTCATACTAAGGGCTGGAGGAAACCAGGGAGAGAGAAAGTATGTATGAATGAAATGACTGTAATTTGCAAGGATCTGTTCGGTATAGGTCCACAGAATATGAACTGTATAGCCGAAGAAAAAAATCTCGAATAATCTTTTTCGATCGATTAAAAAATATAATAAAATCAATGGCAGCAGCAGAAAAGCTAAAACCATCCAGAACTGCCAGTTCCCCATATCGGAGTATTGATGCCAATAGGAGGAAATTAACTTTGTCAGCTCATCATTTTTTTCAGTTATTTGCTTCCAATAATCCTGGTAACTCAATGAAATAACCCCCAATCCATACAGGCAATATTTCTTTTTTAGTAAGTTTCCGCTAAAGAGGGAGGTTATATACCAAGCTCAGACATAATTCCATGTATCGCTAACTATTTTTTCATGCTGGCATCCATTTTTCAATCGTTTGGTAAGGTCCCCTTCCGCTCAAGCGAGTTCACATTAACCCAGAACCCTCAATCAGCAAGTAAATCCCTGTAAACAACAAAATGAGATAGGTCAGAATCCGAAAAACATTTTGATTAACCCATTTGAACAATACTTGTCCCAAAAGCAGCCCAATAGAAACCAAAGGCAACGCCCACAGACTGGATACCCAGACGGTCTTATTGGTTCCGACGAATATAACCTGTATCAATAAACTGACAAGGTAGATAAATAAGTAAAAGGCTAGTGTAGTGCCCCTTAATTTTTCTTTTTCGGCCTGTGTTCCTGAAAAGTATAATAATATCGGTGGCCCTGGCATGCCTATGCTGGTTGTGAGAGATCCTGAGAGCCCTCCAACAAACATGTCCCTCGTCTTATTTTGGCGAATACGGAATTGAAGGATCAGCATCAAAGTTAACACTAAAATGATCAAGCTAATTCCCAGCTTTAATCTATTCATATCGATTAACAAAAAGACGATAATTCCAACAGGCAGACCGAGAACACTCCCTGCCACGAACCTTCTAAGTGTTCCAAAATCAATATCCTTCCTGATTTTCATGATCAAGGCACTGCATATGACTAAAGATAGGATTAAGTTTATTTGAATAGCCTCACCCGGTTCAAACAGCAGCAGAAGAAATGGCGTAGCCAAGATTGAAAACCCAAATCCTGTACTTGTTTGAAGAACGGACGCGACAAGTATGATGATGATAAAAGCGATTGTCTCCATATAGGCCCCTCCTTCTTCGCTTCAAAAATGACAGAAAAAAAAGATACCGTTTTTAAACAGTATCTCCTCAATAGCTATTTTAGCATTTCATTCCTGCTTCTGTAACAGTATCAATTTAATTTAAAATCACTGCATACTACTTGGCCAACGGCTTTTGCGGCACAAGGAGTGCATCTTCATCGATATCAAATTTAGGATGATGATTGAAATATGGGGTTTCTACTCCCTTTGGTGTACAAGCGATGTAAAAGAAGCAGGCAGGAAATTTTTCTGCATAATATGCAAAGTCTTCAGATGGAGACATGACCGGGAATTCCTTCACTTCTTTAATATCTTTGTCATTCATGGCGCGCAGACTTTGTGCAACCTTTGCTGTAAGCTCCGGATTATTGTATAAAGGAGGATAATCTGGAGTGTAAGTCAACTCACAGGTTACGTCAAATTCTTCTGCAATCCCCCTGGCAATCCGCTTCACTTCTTTTTCTATCTTTTCTTTTGTTTCTATGGCCATATAGCGAATATCGCCTTCAAGCTCCACGCTATCCTTAATTACGTTAAAAGTACCTTTTCCATCAAAAGACCCGATCGTAATCACGCCGTTTTCGAACGGGCTTAATCTACGGCTGATAATGGTCTGGGATGCTGTTACGAAATGCGCAGCAGCTACAATCGCATCGTTTGCGAGATGAGGAGAGGAACCGTGCCCACCCCTTCCCTGCACCTTCAATTTCATGTAGGCCCGTCCATTAAAAGAGTAGCCCGAATGGTATCCGACTGTTCCCGCAGGCCCCATCGGCAGCAGATGAATACCATAAATCGCATCTAAATCATCAATCAATCCAGATTCAACAATACTTTTGGCTCCTCCTGGAGGAACCTCTTCAGCATGCTGGTGAATGACTTTGATTGTACCAGGGATAGAGTCTTTTAGTTGAATTAAGCAATCAGCTAATACCAACAGATATGCCGTGTGTCCATCGTGAGCACAAGCATGCATGACACCTTCATTCATTGATTTAAACGGTACATCCGTTTCTTCCGGAATTGGGAGTGCGTCAAAATCAGCCCGAAGGCCAATGGTTTTACCAGGCTTTCCACCATTTATGGTGACTATGATTCCATAACCATTCCCAACATTCGTGTGGATCTCTACATCCTTGCCTTTATAAAAATCTACGATGTACTGAGCCGTTTTCTCTTCTTTGAATGATACCTCAGGATATTGATGTAAATGCCGGCGGATTTTGATCATTTCATCTTTACGTGATTCTAACATGGTCATTAATTTGTTTTTCAACATTTTTCAAGTCCTTTCTGACAGTACAGAATTGGAAATATTCCATTACACTAGAAATTCTACTGCTATCGATGCTTTATTTCTTTTTAATTACCTATCCTTAAATATAAAATAAATTTCACTTATAACCTAGAAAAGGGAGTCAAGTACTAGACCGGTACCAGACTCCCTCTTCAATTTTCTTACGTTACAGTTCACCCTATTGATATAACTTGCACTTTATAATATATCTCGGAACTCTTTTACTTATATCAGGAAGCCCAAGAATATCCTTACCAATCATGATTTCGTTATTATTAGTCCGTTATTATCTTCAATAGCTAATATTCAATACTGTGGTTTTTCTCGAAACCATAAGGTCGCAATCCATTTCTCTCCATCTATTAATGGACGAGATCCATGCTTTGAGAGTAATTGGACTTGATTTGTTTCTTTATTAAAATTTTCAAAAACCAATAAGTTTCCCTGGATTGGGGAAATGTCGAGAGAAAGTGCTGGGAAGAAAGTTTCTCCTCCAGCATCCACACTATTTAAATAAAGAAGGGCTGTATAGGTTCGTTGTCCGCCTTTAAGTAAGTACTCTTTCCCAAGTTTGCTAGAAGATTGAAAAGTATCGAAATGCGCATTGAACTTACCTCCAGGCTGGTATCTGACAATTTGCAGCTTCTCCGCATGGTAAAGTGGCTGTCCCACAATGGAAGCAATCCGCTCAGATATTTGCAGGACATTTTCGTTGATATTGTGATGTAACCAGGCATGTTCTGACTTCCGTGCGCTGGAAAATGACTTTTTCGAGTCTCCCACAACAGCTGACGGCTTTAGCTTTCCTTTGGCTAAATCTATCAGCTCTTTACATTCTTTCTCGTTTACTACATTTTCATAATAAGCTATAAAGGGGCTTTTATCATGGTAAATAATAGCCGGCTCCTTCATTAAATGCACCTCCATTGTCATTAATCTATTCTTTAAATTATGTAGTGGAAGTGTTTAATGTGAATATACTTTACAACTTAATGAAACCCCCTATCCCAATAAAAAAGAGAGCAATATAATTACTGCTCTCTTGTCCAGTATGAATTCTATTCGTACCTCAGTATAAAGCGATTGCTGATTGAATCAACATCTAATAACCATTTACAAAATCAGCAATTGTTTCTCTTTCGTCTTCTGTAAGTTCCCTTTTTACATGCTTTTCGTATTCCCCAATGATTTTTTGTTGATTACCACCGCAAATATCTGTATAGTTCGCAATGGTTCTAAGCATAGCAGCTTCCTTATTAAATTCATTTTTTGAAATCGCCTTTTGATGCGAAAGTATATATGTTTCTGCATCAAATGCTTCTAATTCATCTAATAGCCGAAGCGTTTCCTTGATTGTGTAGTTTTGTTTTTCGGAAAAAATATCAGGATAAATACAGTCACCAAGAAAGAGGATTTTTTCTTCTTTAATATACACGATCACTGAATCGGCAGCGTGATCCCCTCCAACGTGCTGTATGATACACGTAACACCACCAAGGTCAATTTCCACGCGTTTTTCAAAAGTTAAATCTGGCAAGACAATGGTGATATCTCGGTGATCTGGGAATTCCTCCTTGATTGCCTTCGCACAAAATTCAATTTCCGATCCTTCCTCCACTCGTGCATCTATTGCTTCATCTGACCATGAAAGCGGGATTAGCTTCTCCATTTCTTGTTTCGTTTTTTTAGAAGCAAGAGAAACGATATCAGGGAATGCTGAAAGACCAAAAATATGATCCCAATGCCAGTGAGTAAGAACAACCATATCAGGATTAGGGACTTCCCTTTTTAAAAGTTCGCTCAGAAAATAATTTGCATGGTCTTCCGAGTTGCCTGCATCGATCATTAATGTCTTTTTATTGCCCACTACCATCCCCAGAATGGGCCGGTCGGTTACCGATACGGGGGTGATGTACCAAAAACTCCTGCCTATCTTGTTTATTGAATGCATATAGGGTTGCCTACCTTCTTTATTTAGTGAATTTTCCCTAGCCCATTTGTGGCATTCAGCAACTACACTTTTTTTAAAAAATGAAACCCCAATTATTTAGGAAATAGTTCATCGCAATCTACTACATGAGGTTTTATAATTTAAAACTCATCTCTTGTTCTATAATACATAAATGTTAAGCAAATACTAAATGCAACTTGTTTTTAATGGAGTGATTTTAATGTCACATAAAATGAATAGTTCTTCGATTCATTTTCTCTTGTTATTGGTGGCTTTACTTGTATTTATTTGGTCCCTGACTAAACCGGAGGAAGGATATATGGTTTTGTTGGTGGAGGTTTTACCTTCAGTATTGGCAATACTATTTTTAGTATTAACATACAATCAGTTTCGCCTTACCACTGTTTCCTATATCATCATTACCTTTCTTGTCATTTTAACGTTTGTAGGGGGGCATTATTCTTATTCTAAAGTTCCTCTCTTTACATGGATCAAAAATTATTTCGATTTACAGAGAAACCACTACGATCGGTTTGGTCATTTTCTTAAGGGGTCTATTGTAATAGTGATAATAGAGATATTATTAAGGAAAACAGCTTTATCGAAAAGTAAAACCACAAATTTTATTGCTTTATGTATAACCCTAGCAATCGGGGCTTTCTACGAAATCATTGAGTGGACAAGTGCAAAAATAGGGAAAGAAGGGAAAGTTACAAAAGATTTTTTAGGTATGCAGGGAGACATATGGGATGCCCAGTGGGATATGGCACTTTTACTGGTAGGTTCCATTCTTTCACTTTTTATTATAAAAATCCTTTATAAGGAATTAGAAAGATCCAGATAATGGGTTGATATCTATTTAAAATAATGCAGGTGCAACATTGGAGCAACAAGATAGATGGCCAAATAAGCCGAGTTATTATTCATAACTTGGCTTTTTGGATACTGTTATTATTTTCATACATCTAAAACCTCATTTACTTATGATACGGTTCATTCCGGTTTATCCTGAAAGCACGATAAATCTGCTCAACAAGGATCAATCGCATTAGCTGATGAGGGAAAGTCATTTTCGAGAAAGACAGCTGCTCATCTGCCCTTTTCAAAACTTCATCACTCAGTCCAAGCGACCCGCCGATTACAAAGGCAATTTTACTTTTTCCGTAGGTGGCGAGTTTATCGAGTCTGTCTGCAAGTTCTTCTGACGATTTCAGCTTGCCGTTTATGGCCAGGGCAATGACATAGGTATCCTGGCCGATTTTAGAGAGGATTCGCTCGCCTTCTTTTTGCTTAACCTGGACCATTTCTGTTTCACTTAATTCCTCTGGTGCTTTTTCATCTGGTACTTCGAAAACTTCTACTTTTGCGTAGCTTCCGAGTCGTTTAAGATATTCTTCTATTCCCTGTTTGAGGTATTTTTCTTTCAATTTGCCAACCGTTACGATTGAGATATTCACAGGCAGCCCCACTTTACAAACAGATTACAAACAGTTTACAAACAATCTATCCACAAAAGTTATCCACATATTCACATCGATATCCACATTTAGTAGGCGATCATTCGTTCGCCACAATATATACAGCGGGTTGTCCACAGTATCCACAGACAAACTCCGACTTATCAACAGCCTCTAATTTCGTTAATTGAGGTGCAACTTCAAATTCATCCACCGCTTCATCCAGTGCCAACTCTACATGTTCAGCACAGCAATACTTCATTATTCTCATCCTTTCAGCTTCTTTTAATATGATTATCATTTGCTTAAATTCATTAATAAATTTATCCACAAGGACCATTTTAACATACGAAAAGCGGAAGCGCCTTGGTCAATCCCGACAAGCGCTGGAGGACCTGACAGTGAAGTCGTTCTTTGACTTCATTGGCAGGTCTGAAGCGTCTCGAGGGGTTAGGCGCTAGAGCTAGACACTATTCTTAATACAAACTTTATACTTCTTATCAGAAAAAAACAGGAAGCTTTCATTCCGCCTCCTGTTTTTATTCACAACGACTATAAGGTTTCTCCGCCCAGCTTCATTGTTGTTTCTTCTAGCTGGCCATTCCGATAGTACTTGACCTGCATATCGTCGCCGACCTTCTTTTTGTTATACAGATGCTTTCGGAGATCGACTACATCGCGAATTTCCTCGCCATCCATTTCGACAATGACATCATATTCCTTCAGTCCTGCCTTGTCTGCCGGTGAATTCGGCTCTACGCCTCTGATTGCAACGCCGTAATTCACTTCCTTAGGAAGCTTTAATGTATTCTGTTGGTGATAGGATGAAATCTCATTAACAGAAGCCAATTCAACGCCCATGAATGGTCTTTTCACTTCACCGGTCTTCTCAAGGTCATCAATGATGGGAGCTGCATAATTGATAGGAATGGATAATCCAATTCCTTCTACAGCACTCTGGGCAATTTTCATCGAGTTGATGCCGATCACTTGCCCTTCGATATTGATCAAGGCCCCGCCACTATTGCCGGGGTTGATGGCTGCATCGGTCTGAAGCACTTCAGCCTGCCAGTCAGGTGTCCCGTCCTGGTTGACGTCGACCGGGATGGCACGCTCCAGGCCTGAGATAATACCCTGGGTAACGGATCCAGAAAAAGTTAGGCCCAGTGGATTTCCGATGGCGATGACTGGTTCACCAGGCTTCAGTTTTTCAGAATTCCCAAACTCAGCTACGACCTTAATCTGCTCCGCAGGCACTTCCAACACCGCCAGGTCCGTCCAAATATCGCTTCCTAAAAGCTTTGCTGGGATTTTTGTCCCGTCGCTAAGGCTGACCTCAAGCTCAGAAGCCTCTGCTACAACATGGTGATTCGTAACAATATAGGCTTTGTCTCCTGCCTTTTTATAAACCACACCAGATCCTGTTCCTCCAGATTCCTGGGTTTGTCCCCAGAAGTTCGTGCTTTCCTGGATATTCGTAATGCCGACAACTGCATCTCCAGCCTTGTCGACAGCATCGGTAATCTGGGAATAAACATCAACAGAAACATTTTTTTTCGCAGTAATATCTTCTTTGTCGTCTTCCGACCGTTCATCATCTGTTACGGCTGATTGATTATTTGGTTGAATTTTATATGGCAGCACATCCAAGTTCGATAACAGGGGAATCGAGAAAATCACCAATAACGCCCCAATGACTGCGCCTGCCAGGCTGGCCCAGAAAAAGCCGCCTTTCCTGCTGTTTTGCGGTTTATACCGACCTTGATAATCCTGATCATCGTAATAACCCAATGTCCACCAACCCTTTCATTGACCACTAGATACATCGTTTTTATAAGGCTCTTTTCTCAAACTTTGTTGCTATTGACTACAAAATGGAATTGAATGACCTAATTTTTTTCATAAAATTAAAGCTTATTATGAGAAAAGAGCTTGTACACTTAGAAACGAACTGCATAATGGCTTTATAGCACGTTAAAATCGGCTATAAGATTTTAACAACAATCTTTACGAAAACAGCCTTTTATACAAAATATTATACTACCTGTCATGATATTTTCTAAATCATAAGCCTTTTTAAGCATTGAAAAAGGAGTAAAGACGTTGTTCATGCCTTTACTCCTTTACCTATAAATCTATTTCCATAAACGCTTTAAATCGCTGTTAGAGGCGTCGGAGTCTTAGGATCCGTGTCAATCAAATCGAATTGTTCGCCTACAATGATCCCTTTTTCCTCCAACGTTTGTGCGACTGACATCCTTGCAAGGTCCTTCATATTGTTATCCTTGCTCAAATGGGCAAGATATATCCGTTTTGTATTATCTCCAGCCACTTCGCTCATCGCCACCGCAGCATCTTCATTACAAACATGTCCGTAATCACTCAGGATGCGGCGCTTTACGCTCCATGGATAACGGCCCATTCTCAGCATCTGTACATCATGATTGCTTTCAAATACATAGGCATCAGCGTTGCTGATAATCCCTTTCATCCTGTCGCTGACATAGCCTGTATCGGTGATCAGCGCCAATTTCTTCCCTTCTTTATGGAACACGTAAAACATTGGTTCCGCCGCGTCATGGGAAACGCCAAAGGATTCAATATCCAGGCCGCCAAATGACTTTACCGTTTCCATGTCAAAAGAAAACTTTTGGTCCAGCGGGACTTCCCCAATCAATCCGTCCATCGCCTTCCACGTCTTTTCATTCGCATAGATTGGCAGTTTATATTTACGGGCAACGATTCCTATGCCTTTTATATGATCGCTATGTTCATGCGTCACTAGTATTCCAGAGAGGTCTTTCATATCGCGGCCGATTTGCTTGAATAAAGCCTCCATCTGTTTGCCGCTCAATCCGGCATCTACCAAAAAGGATTGGCCCTCCGTCTCCACATAGATCGCATTTCCCGTACTCCCGCTTGCGAGAACACTAAAATGCAAACTCATATTTCTTCACTCCGTCGTTTTATTTTCTCCGTCTGTCAACGGGATGACCCGACCTTCGAATGCATGTACAAACAGGTTTTCCTTGCCATTGACTTCAATCCTCCATGTTGGCGTCACCACATGGGAAGCTGTCAGGGATACCAACGTGGAATATCCCAGTTCAAAATCGGTAATTTTGCTTTTTGGCTTAAGCAAACCTTTTTTATAAAGGGTTTCCAGTGCCCTCAGCGGCGGCAGCAATTCCTCTGCATCCGAAAGCTCATCAATGATTTCCAAATAGGTCTGCTTGTACGAAGTCACTTCAAGATCTTCATTAAAATAAAAAGTCAATTTTGCGTTGCTGTTATAGTAAAACGTTTTTTGGTCATGCTCCTGATAGTACGTAATCGTTCCGGCCTCATCATTTTTGCTCCAGAACTTATACTGCTCTCCGGCAAAAATATTCGCTTTTATAAAGGCAGACAGTTCAGCAGGCTGGAATTTGCTCGTCAATTTCAGCGGCTTTTCGAGCTTAGCTTCCATTGATGTACCATCCCCGAGACTGATGGACTGCCCCTTGACCTTCTCCGTATCCTCTGTGGTGAATACCTTGGCCCTCACACTAAGATATTGTTCTTTATTTTTCGCCTCAGGGAGTTCACCATAGGTGATATCATCATTCTTCAGTTTTTCCTCAAGCGGTGCTTCTCGCGGAATTTCATACTGCGCTGCATCCCTCGTATTCATGAACTGATATACAAGGTAAATATCGAGGACGAGGAACGTCAGAATAAAGATTGTCTTAATCCTACTCCAATCCATTATTCAATTCCTCCTCCCATATGAGCTGCCGCCATTCCTGGTCGTACAAATAGAACCAGCCTGGCTCTAGCAGAATTACTGAATTGTCAGGCCCCTGCGACATATAGTAACCCGGCATCATATTCTGCAGCAAAGATGGTTTGAAATCTTTTTTTCGCTGGAGATAATCAAGTGCCTGATAACCGGAAGGCAGTGTTTTCGTAACGACTTCCGGGTTCAAAGGGAGCTCCAAATGGAATCCGGGTCGTAAATACCGGCTGATTTCCGATTGCCTCCACTGCTGGTAAATCTCCGACATGCCGATCTGATTGAACACAGGATATCCTTCCTTGCTGTACAGACGGAAAAGGACATTCTGGTTAAAATCATCCTTATAAACGTAACGGTACATTTCCGTCCAGCCGCCATGCTCGTTAACGAACTCGATGCTTTTCTGTAAAACATTGTTCGTGCCGATGACCGAATCCCCGCTCCGGACAGGATTCACATAGTTAATCATATTTGTTTGCGTATCCACGATCATTTTGCTGGCATCATCGGTATATTCCTCAATGCCATCCACCACACTCCGCTGCACAAAGCTTGGGTCCGTGAAAAGAGCTTCTTTGAACTGGTCTGAATCCAAAGGGTTTTGATAATAGGTATGCATGACCATTTCAACTTTTTCAGTTGGCAAATAGATCTTCTTGATATCAGATACCGTATAAAGGAAATATGGTGTCAGCCTTTTGGCAGACTCATAGAATTTGTCAGTAAAATCATTTATATAGGTTGGACTGACATTGCTGACATAGACTTCCTGGTTTTTTTGTGAAAAAAAGTAGACAATTCCTTCCTGCTTTTGCTGTGTCTCGGAATTGATGATAATACGGTCGAAATCAAATTTTGGGATATCCTTTTCGGTAATATTCAATACCCTTTTATAGAGCTCTATAGGAACCTCATCCGGGAAAATAATTTCGGTGTTGCCCCCCTGGACCATTCTTTCGTTAAATTCACTGACTCTCCCAGGATACTTTTCAACATCAAAGTACTTCCATTTGGCAATAACACCAATAATCCCATCAATGTAAGCATTGTCCACAGAACCAAACTGCTTGCCTCCCACATGATAAATAATCTGATGTGGCTTGACGATTTTCTTGAGTTCTTTCTGGGTAGCAATATTTATTTCTTCAACCGTCTTTTGATTATTGACTAACTCATAATCTGGCTGATAGGTCCATATATTCCAGGTTAATAAACCACTCAATGCTACAAGGAATGTTAAAATAACAGATTTTATATTTTCATATGTCATGACCAATCATCACCTGCACTTCGGTCATATGGAAGAGTGAATTGAACGGTTGTTCCTTTGCCTTCCACACTTTCTGCCCATATTCTTCCTCCGTGGGCATTGACCATTTCCTTGGCAATCGCCAGTCCAAGTCCGGTTCCGCCAAGTTTTCGTGTCCTGGCCTTATCGACTCGGTAGAAACGATCAAAAATCTTATCAAGATTATCCTTAGGAATCCCGACACCTTCATCAGAGATGCTTGCGACAATCTGATCGTCCAGTTCTTTCACCTTGAACGTGATGGTCCCGCCCTCTGGTGAGTATTTCATTGCATTGGAAATGATATTGTCCAGCACCTGGGTGATTTTGTCTTCGTCTATCTCTACAAAAATGGCTTCGGTTGGTATTTCCCTCACGAAGGATACATTTTGTTCCTTTGTCATTTCAAAACGATCTATGATTCGGTTAAAGAACACCGGGAAGTCCACCCATTCTTTTGAAAGCCTGTAATCCACACTGTCCAGCTTGGATAGCTGCAGCAAATCATTGACCAGACGGATCATGCGCTCTGTTTCTCCTCTGGTAGTCTCAAGGAAATTCGGAGCAATCTCTTCATCACGCCACGCTCCATCAGCCAAGGCCTCCAGGTAGCTGCGCATCGTCGTCAATGGAGTCCGCAATTCATGGGATACATTCGCAACGAATTCCCGTCTTTCTATATCGATTTTTTCCTGTTCGGTAACATCATAAAGAACAGCAATCAATCCATTTACAAAGCCGCTTTCTTTCTGGATGACCGAAAAATTTGCACGAAGGATGAATGGCTTGCTTTTCGTACTGTAATCAAGGACGATTGAATCCTTCTCCTGCAGTAAATCTTCAAATGTATAGTTTTCATCCAGACCAAGTACAGAAACCAATGGCTGTGAAAGCACTGTTTCACGTGAAACACCCAGCATTTGCTCAGCAGGATCATTGATCAGGATGATCCGCCCTTTGCGGTCCGTTGAAATGACGCCATCTGTCATATAGGAAATAACGGAGCTGAGCTTTCTTTTCTCGCCTTCCGTAGTGGCCTGTGCCTCTTGCAGCTTTTTCGTCAGATTGTTAAAAGTAATCGCGAGCTGGCCTATTTCATCGTAGCCATACACTTTAACCTTCCTGGAAAAATTGCCTCTTGTCATCGCCAGTGCCTGTTTACGCATATCGGAAATCGGCCTCGTGATCGTCTGTGCCAGTAAAATCCCCAAAACGGCCGTAAATATCAGAGCAATCGCCGTTCCGGTAGCCAGGATTTTATTGATATCATTCATCTGGTCAAAGATATCATCAATCCTTGCTACAAGATAGACAGCGCCTATCGCTTCACTGTTATGCATGATAGGGGTGGATAGTACCCAGACTCTTTTATTCGATTTCGGATCCAGCTGGATGACATCTTCATCTTCTTCAAAGATGATCGAACGCTTAATCTTGACGTCAGGTGTTCTTTGGCCAACCAGCCCCTGATTGCTCGTACTTGATGTTCCAAGTATTTTGAAACTGCTGCCATCAATTACCCGGATTTCCGAAATATCACTGGTTCTAAAATTATATTCTTTTAATATTTCTCTAATCGCTTCCTCTTTCGTAGGATCTTCCTTCCCACGTTCCTTGACCATCTCCTCCTGGACGTCATACACCAGCAGGTCCACTCGGGATTTAACAGATTCCTGATAATTAGTCATCAGTGTTGTCTCAAGCTTACGGACAAAATAAACCCCGATAATCTGCATTGCTACGAGGATAAGCAGGACATATATAAGCACAAATTTAAGGTGTATGGAGCGAAAAAAACCTACTTTTTTCATTCCTGTTCTTACTCCTGCTCAGAGTTTCTTAAATAGTAGCCTACTCCTCGTCTTGTCACGATCCACGTTGGATGACTAGGATTATCTTCGATTTTTTCGCGAAGACGTCTTACAGTAACGTCCACGGTACGAACATCACCATAATAGTCATAACCCCAAACCGTTTGAAGAAGATGCTCCCTTGTCATAACTTGTCCAATATGCTTGGCAAGATAGTGAAGTAGCTCGAATTCACGGTGCGTCAATTCAATTGTTTCTCCCCTTTTGGAAACAACATAAGCATCAGGATGGATTGTCAAAGAACCAACGCTAATTTCATTTGATTCCTCTTGCTCATCCTCTTTGACTGCATTTGCTTGATGGCGGCGAAGATTTGCTTTTACCCTTGCAATCAATTCCCTCGTACTGAATGGCTTCGTCACATAGTCATCCGCCCCAAGCTCAAGGCCGAGAACCTTATCAATCTCAGAGTCCTTTGCCGTCAACATGATAATTGGCATTTCGTGCTTCTTGCGGACTTCACGGCAGACTTCCATGCCATCACGCATCGGCAGCATGATATCAAGCAGAATCAAATCAGGCTGAACTTCCTCGACCATCTCTACTGCTTGATTTCCATCGTATGCACAGTAAACATCATAACCTTCTTTTTTTAAATTGAACTGCAGAATATCTGCAATTGGTTTCTCATCATCTACAACCAGGATTTTTTTCTCCATACCAATTCTCCTTTTAAAAACATATTATCATTCGTATATGAAAAAACTTCTCTTTTTAAAAATGCTATCTTATCTATTTTACTGTAAATCAGAGAAAAACTGAATTTTTCTGTTATACAACTTCTATTCTTCTCTTCCCAATTGTACCAATCCTGCCCATAACATTAAAATAACTGGCTTATATCGGTACTATACAAAGAGGGACCTGTAATAAAAAAAGTCTCTAGTTTGGCTAGAGACTTTTCTTATAAGTTTTAATTTTATCTACTTACCTTAGACAAAGGGTCAATAATCTTGCCATTTTGATAAACTTCAAAATGAAGATGAATGCCAGTGGAGTTTCCTGTTCTTCCCATGATGCCGATTTGTGAACCGCGAGAAACGGTTTGGCCTACGCTTACTGAGATGGAAGCAAGGTGAGCATACATGGTGCGGTAGCCGTTATTGTGATCGACGATGATTTTGTTGCCGTATCCATCGCCCTTGTTACCAGCATAGACTACTGTTCCATTATCAGCTGCCTTGATTGTATAATTGCTTGGCCTTGCGATATCGATACCTTTGTGCATCCTGCTCCAGCGGTAACCCTGACGGCTTGAGATGTAACCGCCATTGGTCGGCCATGCAAAAGTACCATCTCCACGGGAAGGCATAACCTTGGTTCCTTTGACGATAATTTCCTTCACTGGCTCCTCAAGGACAGACTCTTTGATGACTTCCTTCTTGATTACCTTGCCATTTCGTTCAGTCAGTGAGTAGGTCATGCCCTTCATACCGACCTTGCCTTCCTGCTTCTTCTTTGTATCACCCTTAGGCATTGTAGGGTCTTCAATGACTTCTTTTTCAAAAGCCACTTCTTCCTTAGCATATACCTGACGGTCAACGATAACTTCAACGAAAGGCTTCAAAACCGTTACATTAAGTTCTTGACCAGGCTTGAGGATTGAATTTTCCTCCAACCCTTCATTTAAGGAAAGCAATTGGGCAAGCTCAAGGTTGTGGTCACTTGCAATGCTTCCCAATACATCTCCTTCTTTAACCTGATACTTCTGTTCTTCAAGAGTACCCTTTTTAAGAAGCTCTACAGCTTCCTTGACAGAAAGGACTTTCTCAGGAGCAACTTTTTCTTCTGATTGTGAAACTTCTTTGGTGAAACTAGCGTCTAATAAACGAGTTTCATTTTCTTTCACTTCGGGTAATGGTAGATTAGAAGAATTTTCTCTACTCTCCACTTCTGCCAATTCTTCTTCAGTAATGTATTCAAGCATTAAGGTTTGGAGTACTTCATCGGCAGCTTTTTGGTCTTTTAAATAAGCAACAGGTTTGTCGCCAATGATTAAAGCCGAAGCTTCTGCCTGGACATTGATCTGGTTCTTAAGCTCAGCCAATACTTCACTTGTATTGGAGTCTGTGGCTGAACTGAACACTTGCTCAGGAATATAAGATACATCCACGCCCAGGTCGACATCCAGGTCAGCATAGTCCTTCTTGGCAGCTGCTAATTCAGCTTCTACCAGTTTCTCTACTTGCGTTTTATCTGCTACAGTGCCTACAAATTTATCATTTACATACACATAAAATACAGTCGTTGTTGTTAATTTAGATTCTGCCGCATGTGCCGCACTTCCCGCACCAAAAGACAATGCAGCTACAGTAACCGCAGCCATGATTGACTTTTTTATTGCTGGCTTCATCTCTTTAGATGTTTTGCCGGCAAGATTGGACAGCCTATGTTTTAAATTATTCATCCTGATCCTCCTACAACGGTCAAACACTATTAGTCTAGTTCTATATAACTATTATCTGATAATTGTACCTTTATACTTTACCATATAATGTATCGCAGGAAAGACTAGTCTTCATTATGTAACAAAAATGTATAATAGCTGACATTTTATTACGTTTTTTGTCAGATAAATGCCATTTTATATCGATCTATTTTCCTATCCTCCTGATGAAAAATAAGTCGAAAACCTAGTAATATCAGGGTATTCCCCTACTTTCGGATGAATGTTTTTGAACCTTCTTGTTAAATCCAATACAAACATGTTAAAAATAGGAAGATTACTGACTTTATTACAAAACTGTTACAAAAAAAAGAGAGCATGTCATTAGACACGCTCCCTTTTTTAATGGCTCAGGACGGAATCGAACCGCCGACACAAGGATTTTCAGTCCTTTGCTCTACCGACTGAGCTACTGAGCCATGATAATATAAAGTTCCCTAAACATTGTGTTGATTAAGTCCTTTGCTCGAATGACCTCTCGGTCTTTCTCGCAGGTTGCCGCTGGAGCTTAGTCGAGGATGTGAGCAACCTGCTCTACCGACTGAGCTACTGAGCCATGATACTATTCAATTAAATATGTAATAAAGTGACCCCTACGGGATTCGAACCCGTGTTACCGCCGTGAAAGGGCGGTGTCTTAACCGCTTGACCAAGGGGCCATATAAAAAAGCAAAACAAAATGATTTTCGTTAAAAAGCAATGGTGAGCCATGAAGGACTCGAACCTTCGACCCTCTGATTAAAAGTCAGATGCTCTACCGACTGAGCTAATGGCTCGTAAATTTATTTTATACCCTAAATGAATTTTGTTTGGAACCTGTGCTCAAAAGACCTTCGGTATTTCTCGCAGGTTGCCGATGAAGAAGATTCGATGAAGCTAGCAACCCTCTACCGACTGAGCTAATGGCTCTTAATGAAAATTTATCGTTTTTTGTCGAATTAGTGACAACGTTGTTTATATTACCATAGCATTTTATCTTTTGTATATATTTTTAATAAAACTTTTTTTCTTTTTTCTTTTATCCTGCAATTTGCCCCCGAATTCAGTGGCCATTCCTCTAATTTGGAATGATTCATGCTCGAAAATTACATAGTTACTGGTTAATTCCGCGAATTTATGGACTATTCCCGCGAATCACACTGTCATTTCCGCGCAATACCACTTTAATTCCGCGACTTGGAAAATACTGGATAACCGCCCTGGTAACAAAACAAGCCCCCGATCTCCATGATCAGGGGCTTTATTAATATTAGTTATGATCTCCAAGGGCTGCGCACGACGTTTGTCTGGGTGCGGTCAGGGCCGACGGAGAAGATGGATAATGGAATACCTGTCAGCTGTGAAATGCGCTCAAGATAGTGTCTTGCATTTTCCGGCAGTTGATCGAGTGATTTCACGCCTGTGATGTCTTCGGTCCAGCCTGGCAGTTCTTCGTAGACTGGTTCGCATTCAGCGAGGGCCTTCAGGCTAGCCGGGAACTCTTCGATCAGTTCGCCTTTATAGCGATAGGCCACACAAATTTTAAGCGTTTCAATCCCAGTCAGAACATCGATGGAATTCAATGATAGGTCCGTGATTCCACTGACGCGGCGAGCATGGCGGACGACGACGCTGTCGAACCAGCCAACGCGGCGCGGGCGGCCTGTTGTTGTACCATACTCACGTCCTACTTCACGAATCTGGTTGCCAATTTCATTATCCAGTTCAGTTGGGAAGGGACCATCACCAACACGGGTCGTATAAGCTTTTGAAACACCAACAATATGAGTGATTTTCGTTGGCCCTACTCCAGATCCGATTGTCACTCCGCCAGCGACTGGGTTGGAAGATGTGACAAATGGATATGTACCCTGGTCGATATCAAGCATTACTCCCTGGGCGCCTTCAAACAGCACTCGGCGGCCTTCGTCCAAAGCATCATTCAACACGACGGAAGTGTCAACAACATAATGCTTTATTTGCTGGCCAAATTCATAATACTCATCCAAAATGTCCTCAAGCTTGAATCCTTCTGTTTCATAGATTCTTTCAAACAGGCGATTTTTTTCTTCAAGGTTGCGGGCAAGCTTTTCTTCAAATACTTCACGATCCAGTAAGTCAGCAATCCGAATTCCTGTACGGGCAGCCTTGTCCATGTAAGCTGGGCCGATTCCCTTTTTTGTAGTGCCGATCTTATTGGCACCCTTGCTTGCTTCCTCCACTTCATCCAGCTTCAAATGATATGGAAGGATGACATGTGCGCGGTTGCTGATTCGAAGATTGTCAGTGGACACGTCCTTATCGTGAAGATAGGCAAGTTCCTGTACAAGTGCTTTTGGATCGACAACCATTCCGTTCCCGATGACGCTGATTTTCTCTTTATAAAAAATTCCTGATGGAATCAAATGCAGTTTATATGTTTCACCATTGAACTTGATCGTATGGCCTGCGTTGTTTCCCCCCTGGTAACGGGCAATCACTTCGGCATTTTCTGAAAGGAAGTCTGTGATCTTCCCTTTTCCTTCGTCTCCCCATTGTGTTCCAACTACTACTACGGATGACATATAAAAAGCACCTCCAAAGGTAATACGGTTATTTTTCCGTTTGAAACATATAAAGTTTACCAGTAAACATGGGTGTAAGTCAATAAAACACGAACATTAAATTTATATAATAATTCATTCGTTCGTAAAATAAACTTGTTTAGTTGCGCGACTATAAAAAAAGAGAATCAACCAAACTGGTCAATTCTCATTATGCCCCTGGTGGAGCGTACGATTCGTCATATCGGTTCTCAATGTTGACGAATTTATTATATTCTTTTACAAAGGCGAGCTTTACAGTTCCTACCGGGCCGTTACGCTGCTTGGCAATGATGATTTCGATGATATTCTTGTCCTCAGATTCCTTGTCATAGTAATCATCACGATACAGGAACGCAACGATATCGGCATCTTGCTCAATTGATCCGGATTCACGGATATCGGACATCATCGGACGCTTGTCCTGACGTTGTTCCACGCCACGGGACAGCTGCGACAGGGCGATGACCGGAACCTGCAGTTCACGTGCCAGCTGCTTAAGGGAACGTGAGATTTCCGATACTTCCTGCTGGCGGTTTTCGCCGGCACGGCCGCTTCCAAGGATCAGCTGCAGGTAGTCGATCATGATCATGCCAAGTCCATGTTCCTGCTTTAAACGGCGGCATTTTGAGCGGATGTCGGTGATCTTCACACCTGGAGTATCATCGATGAAAATACCTGTGTTGGACAGGCTGCCCATCGCCATCGTAAGCTTTCCCCAATCCTCATCGGTCAAAGAACCGGTACGCAGTCTCTGGGCATCAATGTTTCCTTCAGCACATAGGACACGCATGACGAGTTGTTCTGCCCCCATCTCCAAACTGAAAATCGCGACATTCTCTCCTGTCTTTTTTGCAACATTCTGGGCGATGTTCAAGGCGAACGCTGTTTTACCAACAGAAGGACGGGCACCAACGATGATCAGGTCATTTCGCTGGAAGCCAGCAGTTATACGATCAAGCTCGGTAAATCCAGTCTCCAGCCCGGTGATATCCCCTTTACGGTTATGCATTTCCTCGATATTATCATAAGTCCTGACTAGGACATCTTTTATATTGTGAAAGGCCCCGCCGCCTTTGCGCTGGGCAACCTCCATAATGTTCTTTTCTGCTTCGGCCAGCAATGCTTCGACTTCATCTTCACGCATATAGCCATCTTCGGCAATGCCTGAAGCTGTTCGGATCAGCCTTCTCAGCAGCGATTTTTCTTCTACGATTCTAGCATAATACTCTATGTTTGCTGCAGTCGGCACGGACGCAGCCAATTCGCTTAGATAGCTGACCCCTCCAACATCCTCAATCAGCTTGGAAGATGCCAGGTTTTCTGTGACGGTCACGAGGTCGATTGCTTTCCCTTTATCACTCAAATCCAGCATGACGCTGAATATTTTCTGGTGTGCTACACGATAAAAGTCATCTGGTAACAGGATTTCTGAAGCAAGAGTTAAAGCTGATGGCTCTAAAAAAATTGCACCAAGTACGGCTTGTTCCGCTTCCATATTTTGCGGCGGAAGTCGATCCGCGAATAATTCACTCATCTGCCAGCCCCCTTACAAAATTACTGTAATTGAAAAAAAGTGATCAGAAGAACCGATCACCTATTTCTGTAACTATATTATTTTATCATGTTTATGACTTTATGGAACTGTAAATTATTTTCCTTCTTTTACATGGACATTCAATGTTGCCTGAACTTCTTTATGAAGCTTCACAGGAACTTTTGTGTATCCTAGCGTGCGGATGGCATCCTGCATCTCGATTTTGCGCTTATCAAGTTTGATTTTATGGTTTTTTTGCAATTCATCGGCAATCTGCTTGCTTGTGATCGAACCGAAGAGACGGCCGTCTTCACCGGACTTTGCAGACAATTCAACCGTTACTTTTTCCAGCTTTTCCTTCAACGCCTTCGCATCCTCAAGCTCTTGCTCTGCCATTTTCTCTTCTTTCTTCTGCTGTGCGTTCAAGGAACTCATAGCGGCCTGATTAGCTTCTACAGCAAGTCCCTGCTTGATCAGGAAGTTATGAGCATAGCCATCTGCCACATTTTTGATTTCGCCTTTTTTGCCTTTTCCTTTAACGTCTTTCAAAAAGATTACTTTCATTCTTTTTGTCCCCCTTCTAAATAATCATCTATCGCATTTTGTAAAAGTGTTTCTGCCTCGTCCGTTGAAAGATCGTACATTTGCGTTGCTGCATTGGTCAAATGCCCGCCGCCTTCGAGATTTTCCATGATGACCTGGACATTGACTTCACCTAATGATCTTGCGCTGATGCCAATCGTGTCTTCGGCTCTCCGGGATATAACAAATGACGCCTGTACACCATCCATAGTCAAAAGCGTGTCTGCGGCCTGAGCAATCAGGACATGGTCACATTGAACATCATCCGAGCCTTTTGCAATGACAATGCCATCACGGTAAAAATAAACATTCTCAATGATTCTTGCTCTTTTAATATAGGTATTGATATCTTCTTTTAAAAACTTTTGGACCAAAACAGTATCCGCACCATGGCTGCGCAGGTAGGAAGCGGCATCGAATGTCCGCGCCCCAGTCCTTAAGGTGAAGCTTTTCGTATCGACGATGATCCCAGCCAATAAAGCAGTGGCTTCTAGCATCTGGATTCTTCCATTCTTCGGCTGGTATTCAAGCAATTCCGTAACAAGCTCTGCCGTCGAGGAAGCATAGGGCTCCATGTAGACAAGCAGCGGGTTTTTGATAAACTCCTCGCCCCTGCGATGGTGGTCGATGACGATGACATTCTCAATCTTGCTCAAAAGCTTCTCATCGATCACCAGTGACGGCTTATGAGTATCGACAACGACCAGCAAAGTGTCATCGGAGGCGATTTCATATGCCTGTTCCGGTGTGATGAAACGGGAGTAGAGATCCTCGTTTTGTTTAATCTCATCCATCAGGCGTTGTACACCAGTATCAATCTCGTTTTTATTATAGACTATGAACCCTTCACGCTTGTTCAGTTGGGCAACTTTAAGGATTCCGATTGCCGAACCGATCGCATCCATATCCGGGTTCTTGTGGCCCATGATCAAGACCTTGTCACTTTCGATGACGAGTTCCTTTAGCGCGTGGGATATGACTCGTGCCCTTACCCTTGTGCGCTTTTCAACAGGATTGGTCTTTCCTCCATAAAACTTGACCTTTCCATTAGGCTGCTTGATTGCCACCTGGTCTCCGCCACGTCCCAGAGCAAGGTCCAAACTGGATTGTGCTTGTGTACCTAGCTCGGGAAGAGAGGAATATCCAGTGCCGACACCAATGCTTAAAGTTAAAGGGACATTTTGCTTCGATGTCGTCTCCCTTACCTCATCAAGGATAGTGAATTTGCCTTTTTCCAGCAGCCGGAGGATATGCTCATTGAATACCGCGATAAAGCGCTCTGACGAAACCCTTTTGAGGAAAACACCATTATTGGTAGCCCATTTGTTCAAAATCGAGGTAACCAAACTGTTCAGACTGCTTTTTGTCTGGTCATCCATCCCCTGCGTCACTTCTTCATAATTATCTAGATAAATGATGGAGAT
The DNA here is from genome assembly GCA_018613055.1 of Chryseobacterium sp. ISL-80. Classification (GTDB taxonomy): domain Bacteria; phylum Bacillota; class Bacilli; order Bacillales; family Cytobacillaceae; genus Mesobacillus. Next base: position 103,354 of record JAGGQZ010000007.1, read on the forward strand.
GACCGTCCGCTCATCATGATACATTTTTTCGATTTCGGCCTGCTCGGTCACATCGAAAAAGTAGAGCAACCGCTCCTCAGGTTTGTGGATGATCCTGAATTTCTGATCATGAAGAGTGATGATTTCCGTTTCAACCTCTTGCTTGATCAATGGAATGACAGCATCGGCTACATCATACAGAGACTTTCCGACAAGCGAGTCTTCATTGAAACAGGAGGCAATGAACGGGTTCGTCCACTCAATATAATAGTCATCATTGATTAGCATGATCCCGATCGGCATTTCCATCAAAGCTTCTTCGCCGACCTTTTTCACGCGGTAAGAAAGGGTGGAAATATACTCTTCCGTTTCTTCCTTAATTTTATGATTCACTTGAAAAATCAAATATATCAACAGGCCAGTGAGAATGAACCCTGCAGCCCCTATAATCCAGTTATAGAAAGACAGAAATCCAATTAGCACCAGTGTTACGGCCATCAATCCATACAATGGATAACGTATTTGCCGCCTCTCTAAATAAGAAGGCATGTGCTCAGCTCCTAAAGCGTTAGTTTCTGATTACTTCTTCTCTCCCAGACGTTTTCTTAAATCAAACCCTAAATCAATTATACCTAATAACCTCACAATATAAAGAATAAATGGCAGGAGGAACATCAGGACAATCACGATAATGGGGACAGCTTTCGTGTACCCTTTTATATGTGTGAAATAAAAAACGAACGAAATCCCCTGAAGGACCATCAGCATCTGCAGGATGAACGATAGATTGGAAATCACCCAGAACCAATATGTCCCTTGTTCAGGCTGCATCACCAGTGCAACGATCATCGTGATCAGATAATACCATAGAATGCTTTTTGGCAGATTCAATTCCCGGAACGGACGCCATACTGGCACCTTGATGCCGAACCGTTTCATGAACGGAAATGAAGCAAGCTGCAGCAGGAACACGATTAAAAAGGAAGACATGACGAACATGCTTGGCACAAGTACTTCAATCATATCAACCATTGTTTCAAATTGGCTGACCAGCTTCTCATCAGGTGTCTGGCCCATTTGTTCAAGCATCTTAATCGCCTGGTCCACAGAGGAACGGAACACTGTCACCATTTCATCAATGAAATTGATATTGAATAGAACAATCGACAAAGCATATTGTGCCACTAAATTCACCAGAAACACGACGGAGCCGGCGATATAAACAGCAAACCTGCTTTTCCCTTCCCTCACCATATAACCCATGACAGCTCCTGTCGTTCCAAAAGCCAAAGCCAGCGGAATCGCCAGGAACGAGCCAAGAATCATCGATAGCAAAACAGCCGCCAGCGTAAAAACAGCGGTGCTTTTCCAGTCATGCTTAGCCCCGAACATCAGGAACGGCAAGGATAAAAAGAAGTTCACAATCATCCCCAATCCGGGAATATACAAAGTAATTAACAACATAACAGCAAAAATCGCCAACAGGATCGCACCCTCTGTCAGCTTGTATGTATTTTTCATATTTCACCTCATCTAAAAGCGTAAGCGCCTCGGTCAGCCATGACAAGCGTTCAAAGCGTCAGCCTCATGATTATGCCTGACTATATCTCCAGGATAAACACTTTCGGGCCAGACTAAATCTAAATTAACCGATAAGAACTATTTTATCCTGTAAATTACGGACAAGCAACCAAAGCGGCATATAGCTTGCAGAAAGGCAGAAGCAACTTATTTTGGCTCTCTGTAATATAAAAGGCAGCGGGAAGCCCCGCTGCCTTTTAAAACCGATCATTATTCGCCTGAAACGTATGGCAGTAATGCCATTTGACGAGAACGTTTGATTGCAACTGTCAATTTACGCTGATATTTAGCGCTAGTTCCAGTTACACGACGTGGTAAAATTTTACCGCGCTCAGAGATGAATTTTTTAAGAAGATCAACATCTTTATAATCAATTTTAGTAATTCCGTTTGCTGTGAAGTAGCAAACTTTACGGCGTTTTGCACGTCCGCCTCTGCGTCCACCCATTGCCATGGTCATTTCCCTCCTTGTTTATTAAAGTTCATGTCCGAGTTATATTAGAATGGAAGATCATCATCTGAAATGTCGATTTGGCCGCCACCTGCAAATGGATCTTCATCTACTTTTGTATAACCTTGGTTCTGGCGTTGATTCTGATTTTGATTCCCGAATGGGGAACCTTGATCATTTTGACGGGAATAACCGCTATCCCCTCTGTCTGAAGACTGCCCTTTTGGCTCAAGGAACTGAACACTCTCAGCAAGAACTTCTGTAACGTATACACGCTTACCATCTTGTCCTTCATAGCTGCGAGTCTGGACACGTCCGTCTACACCTGCAAGGCTGCCTTTCTTCAAGAAGTTAGCAACGTTTTCAGCTGGACGGCGCCATACCACGCAGTTAATGAAGTCTGCTTCTCTTTCCCCCTGCTGGTTGGTAAATGAACGATTTACCGCAAGCGTGAAAGTAGCAACTGCAACTCCATTCGGTGTGAAACGCAATTCAGGATCCTTGGTCAAACGGCCGACAAGAACGACACGATTCATCATCAGAATCAACTCCTTCCCCCCAGCATGGATGTTCCATGTGAAACACCTTCCGCTGAAAGTTTATATTTGTATCATTTATTATTCTTCTTCTTTAATAACGATGTGGCGAATGATATCTTCGCTGATCTTAGCAAGACGAGAGAATTCCTCAACTGCTGCCGGAGTAGCGTTTACCTTAACAAGCTGGTAGTAGCCATCACGGAAATCATTGATTTCATAAGCTAGGCGGCGTTTGCCCCATTCCTTAGCTTCTGCAACTTCCGCACCGTTGTCTGTAAGGATTGTGCTGAAACGCTCAGTAAGAGCCTTTTTAGCTTCCTCTTCAATGTTTGGGCGGATGATGTACATAATTTCGTACTTTCTCATCACTGTCACCTCCTTTTGGTCTAAACGGCCCCATTACAGGGCAAGGAGTAATTGTTTAATTACTCACAAGATGAAATTATATCACAGAACCTATCCAAAAGCAACGCAATATGAAATGAACCTACTTTTGCTGTTTCTTTGTTATAGATTTCTATAATAAAATACTAACATATGTTCGTATTTTTGTCCAAGCTATTTTTAGCTAAGGCTCTTTTCTCAAACTTTGTTGCTTTTGAATACAAAATGGTTTGAATTGGCTGTATTCCTTCGTATAGTAGACACTTTTTATGAGAAAAGAGCATGCAAACTTGATAACGACCTCCAAAATAGGGGTCTATTACGTTAAAATCGGCTTTAGGATTTTAACAACAATTCTTACGAAAACAGCCTTAGCTAAATAAAAAAATCAGCCCGCATCTCGGCAGGGCTGATTTTTGATTATACATTAAAGCGGAAGTGGATGATGTCCCCGTCTTTCACTTCGTATTCTTTACCTTCAAGGCGGACTTTTCCGGCTTCCTTGGCAGCTGTCATGGATCCCGCTGCAAGAAGGTCATCGTAGTGGACTGTTTCTGCCCTGATGAATCCTCGCTCAAAGTCGGAGTGGATGACGCCAGCACATTGAGGTGCTTTCATTCCGTGACGGAATGTCCATGCGCGTACTTCCTGGACACCGGCTGTGAAGTAGGTAGCCAGTCCAAGCAGGCTGTATGCCGCACGGATCAACTGGTCCAGACCTGATTCTTCTATTCCCAGCTCTTCAAGGAACATTTCTTTTTCTTCGCCTTCAAGCTCAGCAATTTCTTCCTCGATTTTCGCACTGATGACAATGACTTCCGCATTGTCCTTTTCTGCGAACTCGCGGACTTTTTGGACATACTCATTGCCACTAGGGTCTGCAACATCTTCTTCACCGACGTTGGCAACATATAGCATTGGCTTGATCGTCAATAAGTGAAGATGCTTGACGATTTTCATTTCTTCTTCCGTAAATTCAACTGCACGAGCCGGCTGTTCGGCTTCAAACGCTTCACGCAGACGTGCCAGAATCGGAAACTCAAAAGAAGCTTCCTTATCCTTTTGCTTAGCCAATTTCTCAACACGACTGATTCTTTTTTCAACAGATTCCATGTCAGCCAGAATCAATTCCAGGTTGATAACCTCAATATCAGAAATAGGGTCTACCTTACCCGCAACGTGAGTAATATTGTCATCTGCAAAACAACGAACAACCTGACAGATTGCATCTACCTGGCGGATATGGGAAAGGAACTTATTTCCAAGTCCTTCACCCTTGCTCGCACCTTTAACGATACCGGCAATATCAGTAAATTCGAAAGCAGTCGGTACCGTCTTTTTCGGCTGGACCAGCTCAGTCAATTTAGTTAAACGATGATCAGGAACCTCAACGATTCCAACATTCGGGTCAATCGTACAGAACGGATAGTTGGCTGATTCAGCACCAGCCTGTGTGATCGCATTAAACAATGTTGACTTCCCAACGTTAGGAAGTCCAACAATACCTGCTGTTAAAGCCATCCATGTCACTCCTCTATTTTAAAAATATATCTATTCAAGCAATAATCACCTAAACGATTTTTTCCTCTCACAATTATAGAGATTACAGGGGGAAAAGACAAGCTTGTAAAAAATCGCAAGCTGCTTGGTACTCTTATGGCGGTGGATTTGCTTGCATAAGGGTATCTTTCCGACTGAATGGTGCCCTTATAGAGATGGAACTCCCTGCATAAGGGTATCTTTCCACTTGAATGGTGCCCTTATAGAGCTGAAAATGCCTGCATAAGGATATCTTTTCGCCTAAATGGTGCCCTTATAGAGATGGAACTCCCTGCATAAGGGTATCTTTCCACTTGAATGGTGCACTTATAGAGCTGAAAATGCCTGCATAAGGGTATCTTTCCGCCTAAATGGTGCCCTTATAGAGATGGAACTCCCTGCATATTGGTATCTTTCCGCTTGAATGGTGCACTTATAGAGCTGAAAAGGCCTCCATAAGGGTATCTTTCTGCCTGAATGGTGCCCTTATAGAGATCCAAATGCGCGCATAAGGGTATCTTTCCTGATACGTTTTCCAATGAATAACCAAGAGCTCATATGTATTGCTGCTCTTCACCAAAAAGAAAAACCGCACCCTATCAAAGTGCGGCCATCATTCTTTATCTACCTTTTCAATATTCACCAGGCAATCATAAAGGGTGCTGCCTAGGCCGTTGTCTGATTCCCGACTGGATGTCAGCTGGTTGACTGAGCCGCCGAATCTGGCGCTCAAGCCTTCATCTATATTCACCGTTCCCGGATGGGCCATTTTAAAAATCGAAACGGTCCCTTTCACTTCTCCTCTGTCATTCCATACACGCACATGGTCCTGGTCCTTCAAGCCTTTTTCGGCAGCGACGCTTTCGGCGATTTCCACTTTTACATATGGTTCTGGCTGGAACAGGTGGAAATGCTGCGAATGGTTCGAACGCAGCGGGTGAATTGTCAGCAATGTATAAGGGTATTTTTCAGCAAGCTTGGGATTGGTCCATTTTGTTTCTGTCGGGAGCGACAGCTTGATTTTGCCGTCTGCAACGGCGGATGAAGTGAATTCATACTTGCCGCTCGGCGTTTTAAAGCTTCTGTCTGCCCAGGGAATTTTATCGACGGGTAACTCAGCGAACTTTTCGACACGAATTTTATCAAGGCTGATTCCCTTTTCAGCCAAGGATGCGAGCCCCATTCCGATGAATTCTTCCCTGGTAAAATTGAATTCGTCTCCAAACCCTAATCTCGTTGCCAGTTCTCCCCAGATCCAGGCGTCTGGCTTTGCCTCACCTGGCGGTTCAACAAGCTTGGGACCATGGTTCACATAATGATGGTACATCGACGAATAATATACATCCTCCACTTCAAAAGCGGTAGCAGCTGGCAGAACATAATCAGCAAGTTCAGCTGTATCCGTCATGAACTGGTCGATCACGACAAGAGTTTCGAGTGATTCAAAAGCCTCTCGAACCCGATTTGTATCAGGAACCTGCGTCAGCGGGTTGCCGCAAGTGACAATTCCCATTTTAATTTCTGGATTGACAGCGCTAAGAATCTCCTCGGCCTGTCTCATCATCGTGAACGTACGCAATGACTTTTTCCGTTCAGGCATCATCATGTTCTGATAGTCAAAGCTCTGCCCTACCTGTTTGTTGGCATAATTGGCTCCGCCGCCGGCAATTCCGATATTGCCGCTGATTGCGACCAGTGCGTCTAGCAGCCTGATCGTGTTGCCGCCATTTTCATAGCGCTGCATTCCCAGACCCATGATCGTGGAAACTGGGCGGTCAGCATAAACCTCGGCAAGATGGGTGATGACTTCGGCCGGAACCTCTGTCACTTCGCTGATATAATCTAACGTCACACTATCCAGGATGTCCTTCAAGTCTTCGAACCCAACAGTCTGATTTGCCAAAAACTCAAAATCCTGCAGTTCCATCCGGAGCAATTCCTTCATGATTCCCGCCGCTAAAAGCCCGTCAAATCCAGGCTTAATGGAGATATATTCATTCGCCAGCTTGGCAGTTGCATTATAAATTGGATCAATGACATATATCTTCGTGCCATTCTTTTTCACAGCCTGCAGGTTTTGAAAAAGATGCATATTCGTCCGTGCGACATTCCTGCCCCAGATGACGACATGCTTGCTATTTTTCAAATCCTCAGGCGCATGGCTGTACGCATCACCGAAATCCCAGTTCTGTGCTTCAATACCGGACCCCCAGCAGATTGAACCTGTCAATTCAGTCACTCCGCCATAAAGATTGAAAAAGCGGCTGTCTAAATTGGAAAGTAAACCACTGTTGGAATAATCATGGCTGTGCAAAACGGAAATGGTCCCGAAGTTTTCTTTATAAAAGGCCAGTTTTTCAGCAATTTCATCTAACGCCTGCTCCCATGAAATCTGCTTGAATCTTCCTTCGACTTTTTTCAGTGGATAAAGCAATCGATCTTCAGAATTCGCCCTGTTCTCAAGCATCCTGCCGCGGCCGCAAATTTTCCCCTGGGTAATAGGGTGCTCGGGATTGCCTTCAACCTTTGTTACTTTTCCGTCCTCCACGGTAACAAGGAACCCGCAGCTGTCCCAGCAATTCAACGGACAGGCTGAATGATGTACTGTTGCCATTTCCTCATCTCCCCACTGCTTCTCTATATCGTTCATTAATTTTAATAATAAGGATAATACAATATTGATAAAAAAAGAAGCAGGATTATTCTCCCTGCTTCGATAAAACCTTCTTCACTTTTCGTGTGAACTCTTTTCGTGGAATTAAGACACTGTGCTCGCAGCCTTCACATTTGATTCGGATATCCATGCCAAGACGGATGATTTTCCACTTGTTGGTGCCGCAAGGATGTGGTTTTTTCATTTCAACAACATCATTCAGTTGAAACTCATGCTCCAATTTCAAAACCTCCTTGTTTAGTTACCGAATTCTTTCTGCTCTCCGCCTTCCTGGCGTGAGTACATGACCATTCTTGGGAATGGTATCTCAATTCCGTGCTGGTCAAGAAGCAGCTTGATGTCCTTGCGCAGCTGTCTTCCGATATACCAGTGCTTCATTGGCAGGGTTTCTGCGACGATCCGCAGCACTACCTCTGAGGCCCCAAATTGCTGGACACCTAAAAGCTCTGGTGTCTTCACCAATTCAGGATACTTTTCTGTCGTCGTTTCCAGATATTCCTGCAGTACTTTTTCAGCGTATTCAATATCCCCTTCATAAGCAATTCCGATGTCCAGGACCGAAACACTGTTATATAGCGAGAAATTGGTGACTTCTACGATGCTTCCATTGGGCAAAATATTAATTTCCCCTGTAAAGCTTTTAATCTTCGTCGTCCGCAGCCCGATTTCCTCCACCGTTCCTTCAAATTGGCCAATTCTTACATAATCGCCCACTGAAAACTGATCTTCAAAAATAATAAAGAAACCGGTGATAATGTCTTTCACAAGACTCTGCGCCCCGAAACCGACGGCCAAACCGACAATCCCTGCACCAGCGAGCATGGCCTTGACATCAATGGTCAAAGCAGACAGGATTGTCATAATAGAAATAAAGTAGACCACATACGTGAGAATATTTTCAAGCAGCTTCTGCAGCGTGGTTTCCCGCCGCTCCGAAACCCTTATCGGCCCCTTCGTTCTAATCCTGAAAAAATTATGAATCGCAAGCTTGCCAATTCGGATTAGCAATCCAGAGATGATCAGGATTGCAATGATTTTCAGGGTACTTTCCCCAATGGCAAACCAGAGTTCTTCATCCATTAGCTTTTGACTCATTTTATTTAAAAACGCCTGTGTTCTAGTCAGACTCTCTTCTGTTTTCGTCATTTTTACACCTGCCCGTTAAATTCATCCATCTATCAAACGTTATGTAACAAAGTAGAAAATTTCATACAAACACATTCATTTTAACAAGTTTTATAATGTAGATAAAGAAGACTGTTTGCCCGATGGCACAACTTCAATCGAAAAAAGATTGGTCCTTCATATTTCATTATATTAATATAACATCAATGCTTTTTGAAAGGGCCGATAACATCAAAAACCTGCGTTGGTAAAAATAAGACCTTATACCTCTATAAAAGATTCACTGCTCCAAAAGACCTTGTTTAGATCTTTCTGTTTACAGGTATGTATAGATTACAAATAAAGTCCGTATACTGATAGTACGAATTTTAAGGAGTTGATCCAATGAATCTCAAAAACCATTTTTTCGAGCGGAAAAACAGTGTGGCGAAAATCAATCATGAGGATGAGCTGGCGGCCGAGAAGCTGGCTTCTGAAATCCTGGACCTTCTTCCTAGTTTCAGCACCAGGCCCATTGTTTTTGTCTGCATTGGAACTGACCGCTCTACCGGTGATTCATTGGGTCCGCTGATCGGAACACTGCTGGAAGAAAAGGATATCACTCCTTACCATGTGTATGGGACGCTCGATGATCCGATTCATGCTGTCAATATGGATGCCAAACTGACGGAAATCAAGCAAAAACACCTCAATCCATTCATCATCGGCATAGACGCATGTCTTGGCCGTTTGAAAAGCGTCGGCTCGATCCAGGTAGCCAATGGGCCTGTCAAGCCTGGCGCCGGAGTGAACAAGGAGCTGCCGGAGGTCGGGGATATGCATATTACCGGGATCGTCAATGTCAGCGGGTTCATGGAGTTCTTCGTTTTACAAAACACCCGATTGAATCTCGTATTAAAAATGGCCAAAACGATTGCGAACGGCATTTTCGAGAGCAGCCAGCAACGATCCAGAAAACAGGATTGGCCCAAGCTGAATTGGGACCTTGAAGCTGAACAGCCTACAGTTGCGGAATGACGATAGTATAAAACGCCGGGAGTGATCTCCCGGCGTAATTTTATGCCACCCACCCCTTAAGAGTGTGACATTCAACGAGTTTGGCGGCAAGACCAAGGAACTCGCGCCTCAAACTCCGATCATATAATGTGAAATCGTCACAAGGACAGCAGTCACCAGTATACCGGGAAGGAGATTCGCAACCCTGATCTTAGTAAGACCAATCATGTTCAAGCCGATGGCAAAAATCATGACCCCGCCTGTTGCGGTCAGCTCAAGGATGAAGCTGTCCATCAATGCTTGCGGAATCAGCTTATCGATTTGTGTTGCAAATAATGCAATGGTTCCCTGATAGAGCATGACAGGAATCGCTGAAAAAAGTACCCCAATACCTAGTGTTGTGGTCAGGATGAGTGCCGTGAAGCCATCAATGATTGCTTTCGTATATAAGACGTCATGGTCACCGCGGATCCCGCTATCGAGTGCGCCGATAATCGCCATTGCTCCAATGACAAAAATCAACGTCGCCGTCACGAACCCCTGTGAGATGCTGCCTTCCCCTTTTGAGCCAATCCTTCTTTCAAGCCAATCTCCGACAGCATTCAGCCTATCCTCAAGCTTCCACGCTTCCCCGAGCACTGCACCGATCACCAGACTTAAGATGACGATCAGGAAATTAGAGCTCTTAAAGCCCATCTGCAGGCCCAGAACCATAACGGCAAGCCCGATGCCATGCATGACAGTGGCCTTCATATTTTCCGGGATTTTCGTCAGCAGCCTGCCTAATAAAGTCCCGATGATGATCAATAAACCATTCACCAAGGTGCCAAGTAAAAACATATTGTTCACCCATTTTCAGTTTTAGTTATGTAAGGCATATTTCGCAGTAATGTTGCTATGCAACTTCGTTATGAAGAATTGAAAGCTGTAAGGCAACCGAACACGAAAAGCCTATGTAAAAAAAGAAGCCATCAAAATGATAGCTTAGGAATTTTGCTTGTCTAATAATTCAAGGATTCGTTCCAGATCATCTTTAGAGAAAAACTCAATTTCAATTTTCCCTTTGTTTTTGGATTGCTTGATGTTAACCGTAGTGCCAAACCGTTCACGAAGCGTAGTTTCTCGCTCGCGGATAAATACGTCCTTGGTCACTTTTTCAGTTTTCGTTTCACGTGGAACGACCTCGTTCATTTCCTGGATCAGCTGTTCAAGCTTCCGTACATTCATGCCTTCTTTAAGGATTTTATCGACAAGGACAGGAAGCTTGTCTTTCTTCCTTAAGCCAAGAAGCGCACGGCCGTGTCCCATTGAGATTTTCCCTTCTGAAATAAGCTGCTGGATTTTTGGCGGCAGCGACAGCAAACGGATATGGTTTGCCAGATGCGGCCGGCTTTTGCCCAGTCTTTTCGCCAGCTCTTCCTGTGTGATCTTCAGCTTCTCGATCAACGTTTGATAGGCAATTCCCTCTTCGATCGGATTCAAATCTTCACGTTGAAGGTTTTCCAGCACAGCAAGCTCCATCATTTGCTGTTCATTCAGCTCACGGACGACTGCCGGGACAGTTTCCAGCCTGGCTTCTTTCGCAGCACGGTAACGCCTCTCCCCTACGACGATTTCATAGCCTTTAATCGTTTTCCTGAGAATGATTGGCTGGAGGATTCCATGCTCCAGAATGGAAAGCTTCAATTCCTCAATCGCTTCCGGTTCAAAAACTTTTCGTGGTTGATATGGATTGGGTCTGATTTCCTTGATGCTTATTTCCTGGACCTTTTCTTCCTTTTCCGCTTCCATGTTGAAGAAGGCATTCAATCCCTTACCTAAGCCTTTAGCCATTTGCAACCACTTCCTTTGCAAGATCTAAATAAACCTCTGCTCCGCGGGATTTTGGATCATAAATGATAATTGGCTCTCCATGGCTGGGAGCTTCACTCAGACGGACGTTCCGGGGAATGATCGTCTGGTAAACCTTGTCCTGGAAGTACTTCTTCACTTCCTCAATCACTTGCAGACCGAGATTCGTACGTGCATCGAGCATCGTCAGCAAGACACCTTCAATTTTCAAATCCTGGTTCAAATGCTTCTGTACAAGACGAACCGTATTCAGAAGCTGGCTCAGTCCTTCAAGCGCATAATACTCGCATTGTACCGGAATGATGACCGCATCTGAAGCCGTCAAAGCATTCAGAGTCAATAGTCCAAGTGATGGCGGACAGTCTATGATAATATAATCAAATCGGTCTTTCACTTCCTCGAGAGCCCGCTTCAGGCGAACCTCCCTCGAAATGGTAGGAACAAGCTCAATTTCTGCTCCAGCCAGCTGGATGGTCGCAGGAATCGTATATAGATTCTCGACCGCGGTAGGATGGATCACCTTACCTGCTTCCACATCATCTACCAGTACATCATAAATGCATTGTTCAACATCCGCTTTTTCTATGCCTACCCCGCTCGTCGCATTTCCCTGAGGATCTGTATCGACAAGCAGCACCTTTTTCCCTATGTATGCCAGGCATGCACCGAGATTCACCGATGTCGTCGTCTTGCCAACTCCACCCTTTTGATTCGCAATCGCGATGATTTTCCCCACATTGTCACCTTCTTTCAAACCCGTAAAAATCCTATTCAGCTTTTCCAAGCACATAAGTAAAATAAGGCTTTTTCCAGCGTCATGCCGAAAAAAGCAATCATGTATTCTATTTTATCATGAATTCTGACAGTTGATAGAATTTTTATGAAAAAGTAATACCACTGTGAAAATAGTAAACCAGAATTGGATTCTAGTATGTTCAGTAATCGTTATGGCAGGTGGGATGAAGGGTTTTCTACTAAAAACAAAAAAGCAGGAGACAGCTTGTCCCCCACTTTCAATATTTATTTCTTTTTAGGTATGCGGATCGTGAATTGGTAAAATTCCTCGAACTCTTCTTCTTCCGAGTCGAGATTGATGCCGCTGTCGGAAACCATGGTCAGCGATTGACGGATTGTATTGACGGCAATCCTCATGTCCTTGCTGAATGCTTTCCGTTTCGGTTTTGGTTTTTCTTCCCCTTGACTCAGGAGCTTGACCACACGTTCTTCCGTTTGCTTGACATTGAAGGATTTCTCAATGACCTCAGCCAGTACCTGTACCTGTAATTCAGGATTTTTCAATGGAATGAGCGAACGTGCATGACGCTCTGTGATCAATTTATTTAAAAGTGCATCCTGTACTTCCTGTGGAAGCTTCAGCAACCGCAGCTTATTCGCCACTGTCGATTGACCTTTCCCGAGTCTTTGTGCCAGTGCTTCCTGTGTGAGATTATGGATTTCCAGCAATTTCCCATAAGCCATTGCTTCTTCAATCGGTGACAGTTCCTCCCGCTGAAGGTTCTCAATCAAGGCCACAGATGCCGTTTCGGAATCAGACAGGTTTTTAACGATTGCCGGAACTTCTTCCCATTCAAGCTTTTTCATCGCCCGCCAGCGGCGTTCCCCGGCAATGATTTCAAATCGGTCCTGATCATATTCCCGTACGACGATTGGCTGGATTACTCCATGTATGTGAATGGTACGGGCCAATTCTTCAATCTTTTCATCATCAAAAACAGTTCTTGGCTGGTATCTGTTTGGAATAATATGGTCAATCGGAATTTTCTTGATTTCTTCGTTTTCTATGTTGTCAAAATCCTCAACCGTTTGTTCTTCCATTTGGTTCGGTTCTTCCACTTGGTTCCGTTCTTTTTCCTTTTCCCCAAGGCCAAAAAAGCGCGAAAAAGAAGGCTTCATCACCCTACACCACCTTTATGAACTCCCTATTACATATTCTCTATAAAAATGACAAGTTCCTGCCTATAGACTCTATTATAAACTAAATCTATTTTTCAAAATAGAACAAAAAGCGCAAGCCAGCACGTTTGATATCTATATTTCGATAAACTCTGCGCTCCTGACCGGCGTCCGGGGTGCACGATCAGGAACAGCATCGTTATTCGATTGGCGTTTTATTCGGAGTCCCTGGTTTTCTTGGGTACTTCTTAGGTGTTGGCTTTTGTTTGTTTATGATTAAAATATTCCGTTCACTTTCTTCCACTGGCAAAGTGAAAGAATGAGTAGATTCAAGTTTTCCTCCAAGAACAGAGATCGCTTTTTCGCCAGCCTGGAGTTCTTCCCCAGCCTGATTGCCCTTCATGGCGATGAAGGTTCCGCCAACTTTCGCAAGAGGAAGGCAAAGTTCACTCAGTACGGACATTCTTGCGACAGCCCTCGCCATTACCACTTCATATTTTTCACGATATGCCGGGTTTTGTCCGAAAGTTTCTGCGCGGTCATGGATGAAGGTTGTCCCCTCAAGACCCAGTTCTTTGGAAAGCTGTTCAAGAAACGTTATCCGCTTGTTCAGCGAATCAACGATCGTGACCTTGATTTCCGGAAAGGCAATTTTAATCGGAATGCTCGGGAAGCCGGCACCTGCACCAACATCGCATAAATCGAGCGGCTTATTGAAATCAAAATAGAAAGCGGCTGAAACGGAATCATAAAAATGTTTCAAGTACACATCCGGCTTTTCCGTAATAGCAGTTAAATTCATTTTTTCATTCCACTCGACGAGCATTCGGTAATAGGTTTCATATTGCTCCATTTGCCTCTGGGAAAGCTCAATCCCCTTTTCAGCGAGCAACGCTTTAAATTGATCTGTATTCATAAGCCAACCCTTTCTGATGGTTACTACTTGATCCGTGCAATACGGCCCTGTTCAAGATACACGAGCAGAATGGAAATATCTGCAGGGTTTACACCTGAGATTCTCGATGCCTGCGCCAAAGTCAGCGGCTGGACCTCTTTCAGTTTTTGGCGTGCTTCTGTCGCCAGTCCTGAAATTGCATCATAGTCGATATTTTCAGGGATTTTCTTATCTTCCATCTTCTTCAGCCTCTCAACCTGCTGAAGCGATTTTTCGATATATCCCTCATATTTAATTTGGATTTCTGTTTGTTCTTCTATTTCAAAATCGAGCTCTCCATCAGCAGGCACGAGCTGCTTGATATGCTCATATGAAACTTCCGGACGCTTCAGAAGGTCTGATGCGCGGATTCCATCCTTCAACTCACTGCCGCCAAGCGATCGAATCAATTCCTGGACCTCGGCTGAAGGTTTGATGATGATGGACTGAAGTCGTTTTTTCTCCGCTTCGATTGCCTCTTTTTTCGCCAGGAACTTCTGGTATCGTTCTTCGGTGATCAGGCCGATCTCGTAACCTTTTTCGGTTAAGCGAAGATCTGCATTATCGTGGCGCAGAAGCAAGCGGTATTCCGCTCTCGATGTCAGCAGACGGTAGGGTTCGTTCGTTCCTTTTGTCACAAGATCATCAATCAACACGCCAATATAGGCATCGGCGCGGCTGAGGATGACTTCTTCCTTGTCCAGAGCCTTTCTGCCGGCATTGATCCCGGCCATGATTCCCTGTCCGGCAGCCTCTTCATACCCTGAAGTACCATTGATTTGGCCTGCAGTATAAAGATTCTTGATCAATTTTGTTTCCAATGTCGGCCATAGCTGCGTCGGCACGACAGCATCATACTCAATTGCATAGCCGGCACGCATCATCTCGACTTTTTCAAGGCCTGGAATGGTCTGAAGGATCTTATGCTGGACTTCTTCCGGCAAGCTGGTTGATAGTCCCTGCACATACACTTCCTGAGTGTTCCTTCCTTCCGGCTCAAGGAAAATTTGGTGGCGCGGCTTGTCATTGAAGCGGACGACCTTATCCTCGATGGACGGGCAATAGCGCGGTCCAGTACCCTTGATCATTCCGGAATACATCGGTGAACGATGAAGATTATCATCAATCAACTGGTGTGTGCGCTCATTCGTATATGTCAGCCAGCAAGGTAGCTGGTCCGTAATGTATTTCGTCGTTTCATAGGAAAAAGCACGGTGGACATCATCACCAGGCTGTATTTCTGTTTTAGAATAATCAATTGTATCGCTGTGAACCCGCGGCGGCGTACCAGTTTTAAAACGTACCAGGTCAAAACCAAGTTCCTCGAGATGCTCTGAAAGCTTGATCGATGGCTGCTGGTTGTTCGGGCCGCTTGAATATTTCAATTCACCAAGGATGATTTCCCCGCGCATATACGTACCAGTCGTGATGACGACTGTTTTCGCACGGTAAATGGCCCCAGTCTTCGTAATGACCCCTTTACATTCACCGTCTTCCACAATCAGGCGCTCCACCATGCCCTGTATCAATGTGAGGTTCTTTTGATTTTCAAGCGTCTTCTTCATTTCATTCTGATAATCAAATTTATCGGCCTGGGCCCGCAGCGCACGTACGGCAGGTCCCTTACCGGTATTCAACATCCTCATCTGGATGTAGGTTTTATCAATATTGCGGCCCATTTCGCCGCCAAGAGCGTCAATTTCGCGCACAACGATTCCCTTTGCAGGTCCGCCGATTGACGGATTGCACGGCATGAACGCAATCATATCAAGGTTGATGGTAATCATCGCTGTTTTCGCACCCATCCGTGCCGGCGCAAGTGCTGCCTCAACACCTGCATGGCCGGCACCCACTACAACCACATCAAAATTCCCGGCTTCATAACCCATCCTGCTGCCTCCTTTTATGCTGCTTTAAAGCTATCCACTGTAAAAATCCATAGTATTATTGTTCTATGATCAATTTTCTGTTTTCGAGAAACGTATTATATAGAATATTTTCACAAAATAATTTCTTTATTTGCAATTGTATAGCTCTGTTAAACAAGGCTGTTGATTTTCGTTCCAGGCGCTTCGCTTTCCGCGGGGCTGGCGCTGAGCCTCCTCGTCGCTTTGCTCCTGCGGGGTCTCACCTGACCAGCTGCGCCCGCAGGAGTCTACGCGCCTTCCACTACAATCAACAGGGCAAATATAAACATTCAGCTTTAACAGAGCCTTTTGAAAATTACTTTCCTAGACAGAACTGGGAAAATAACTGGTCAATCAAGCTTTCATGAACACTTTCACCAATGATTTCGCCGAGAAGCTCCCATGCACGCGTCAAGTCAATCTGGACGATATCGATTGGCGTCCCCATTTCAACGCCGCTAATCGCTTCTTCAATCGAATGGGCAGCTTGGTTAAGCAAGGCGATATGGCGGCTGTTGGATACATAAGTGAGATCACCTGACTCAATTGCTCCTGAGAAAAACAGACTTGAAATCGCTTCTTCAAGCTGGTCCACACCCTGGTCTTCCAGCAGCGAGGTCGTCACGAGCGAATATGGCTTCGCAAGCTCCCTCACTTCGTCCATATTGATTTTCTGCGGGAGGTCGGTTTTGTTGACGATGACGATGACATCCATGCCTTCCACCGCTTTGAAGATGTTCCGATCCTCTTCCGAAAGCTCATCCGAATAGTTCAGAACAAGCAAAATCAAATCCGCTTCTTTCAGAACCTGGCGGGAACGCTCTACACCGATTCGTTCTACGATATCCTCTGTCTCACGAATCCCTGCTGTATCAAGAAGTCTTAATGGAACGCCGCGGACATTGACATACTCTTCGATGACATCACGGGTCGTGCCTGGAATATCCGTAACAATCGCTTTATTTTCATGGACAAGGCTATTCAATAATGAGGATTTCCCTACATTCGGCCGGCCTACAATGACAGTAGAAAGCCCCTCCCTGAGGATCTTCCCCTGCTGCGAGGTTTGCAAAAGCTTTTCCAGCTCAGCTTTTACATAGTTCGCTTTTTCCAAAAGCATATGATGCGTCATTTCCTCAACATCATCATACTCCGGATAGTCGATATTCACTTCGACATGCGCCAGAATTTCGAGAATTTCCTGGCGCAGCTTCTGAATCAGTCTTGAAAGGCGCCCTTCCATCTGGCCAAGTGCCATATTCATTGCCCGGTCCGTCTTCGCCCTGATTAAATCGATGACAGCCTCTGCCTGGGAAAGATCGATCCGTCCATTTAAAAAAGCCCGTTTTGTAAATTCTCCTGGCTCCGCCAGTCTCGCCCCCTGATTCAGGACAAGCTGGAGCACACGGTTTACAGAAACAAGACCCCCATGGCAGTTGATTTCGACTACATCTTCTTTCGTGAACGTTTTCGGACCTCTCATGACGGAGACCATCACTTCTTCAGCGACTTGTCCAGTTTTTGGTTCAATCAGATGGCCATAATGAATCGTATGCGAAGCCGCCTCGCTAAGCCTCTTGCTTCCAACCCCTCTGAACAGAGTGTCAGCAATCCCGAAAGCCTGATCCCCGCTTAAACGCACAATCGCAATCGCACCTTCACCCATCGGCGTAGAGATCGCCGCAATCGTATCAAATTCCACATGCTTCACCCCACTTTTTTAAAAAGTATATATATAAAATGATTGAAGTTTGTTTTCTACAAATTACTAGAATACCACATCGGTTTAGCGAAAAAAAGAAAGGAATCTTCTCTGTCGCCAAATTATCCACAATGAATAAAATAAACTCTTTTAATTTTAACTTATCCACATGTGAATAACAATAAAACCAAACGAGGAAATTTTGCATTGTGGAAAAACTCGCGAGAATTTTAAGAGGTTTCCCTGCCATTCGAAAAACTGGTAAAAAGCATGGAAAATTTCCAAGTCGCCAATAAAAACTGATTTTCGCCAAAAAACAGCTCAAAATCGCCATTAAAATTATTTTTTCGCCAATAAAACGGTGAAAATCGACAATAAATACATTTTTTCGCCAATAACCAGATTTGGCAGATCATAATCTTGATCAAAACTTGCTTATTTACGCTGCCAGCGTTCATTTTTCATAAAAAAACAACAAAAAACCCGAACCTGGACCAGGTTCGGGTTGCATTTCTTTATTTAGACGGTGCGATAACAATATGCCTGTGCGGCTCGGTGCCATCAGAGAAAGTTTTGATTTTCTTATTTGACATCAATGCAGTATGAATCACTTTGCGTTCATACGAAGGCATCGGTTCAAGCGCGACGTTTTGTCCGGTTCTTACTGCTTTTTGTGCCAGGCGTTCAGCCAGCTGGACGAGTGTATCGTTCCTGCGCTGGCGGTAATCCTCCGCATCAAGTACAACAGTGGCGTACTGTTCAGAATATCGGTTCACCACAAGCTGCGTTAAAAACTGCAGCGAATTCAGTGTTTGGCCTCTTTTTCCGATCAGCAAAGCGATTTTTTCACCCGACATCGTCAATAGGACTGTTTTTCCTTCTTTTTTCACATCCACATCGATGGATGCGCCCATTTTTTCGCCAACCGATTTCAAATAATTCACGGCTTCTTCAACAGCATCGATTTTGACTGTCACTTTGACGACAGCCGGGCGTGTGCCGAAAAGTCCGAAAATCCCCTTTTTGCCTTCATCAATTACATCAATCTCTGTGCGGTCTTTGGTTGTCTTTAATTGAGCTAAAGCGGATTCTACTGCTTCGTCGACATTTTGTCCTGTAGCAGTTACCTGTTTCACTTTTTTGCTCCTCCCGCATTGCCGGCAGCCTTTGCTTTTTTAAGATCCGGCCCTTTAATAAAGTACGTCTGACCAATCATAAATAAGTTACCTACTACCCAGTACAATGAAAGAGCTGCTGGGAAGTTGATTGCGAATACAACGATCATGATTGGCATCAGCCAAAGCATCATCGCCATTTGCGGATTGCCTTCCTGGCCAGCCATCATCATTTTTTGCTGAATGAAAGTAGTGATACCTGCAACAACTGGCAGAATATAATACGGATCCGGTGCACCGAGATCGAACCATAGGAAATTATGTTCAGCAATCTCCCTGGTTCTTGAAATCGCGTGGTAAAAACCAATCAAGATTGGCATCTGGACAATCAGCGGGAAACAGCCTGCAAGCGGATTGACACCATGCTGCTGGAAAAGTGCCATTGTTTCTTGCTGAAGCTTTTGCTGTGTCTTCTGGTCCTTCGAGCTGTATTTTTCCTTCAGCTTCTGCATTTCAGGCTGCAATGCCTGCATCGCTTTCGAGCTTTTCGTTTGCTTGATCATAAGCGGCAGAATCGCAAAACGGATCAGCAAAGTAACAGCAATAATCGATAATCCGAAGTTTCCACCAAGCCATTCGGCCATCTTGATGATTAACAGGGATAATGGATAGACAATGTATTCGTTCCAGAAACCCTTACTCTCTGGAGTAATCGGCTGGTTATACTCTGTACAGCCTGTCAGCAATGACACCACTAACACCAAGCCCAATATCAATAATATTCTTTTTTTCAAGCTTCATTTCCTCCTAACTTCCCGATACGTTCATTTATTTTCAAAAGTTTGTCCCAAATTTTATGTACATTTCACCCTGGCTGCATAATGCAATCAAAAGTATTTTAACATCTTTTATAGGGAAGCGCTTTTAAAAAATGCAATTCGGCAAATATTTTTGCCTCAATCATTATCTCCAGGTTTCGGCTTCTTCAAAACCTTTCCCACCTTTAAAACATGCTCAAGGCTTTTCTTGACCTCATGCATGTCCATTTCGGCAGTCGGCTTCCGGGCAATGATGATATAATCGTTGCCGTTATGGACCCGGTCCTGAAATTCATGGAAGGATTGCCGGATATAACGTTTGATCTGGTTGCGCATGACGGCATTGCCGATTTTTTTGCTGACAGACAGGCCGATTCGGAAATTTTCCTGCTCCGGCTTTTTCAAAATATAGACGACAAATTGCCGGTTAGCAACAGATCTTCC
The DNA here is from genome assembly GCA_018613055.1 of Chryseobacterium sp. ISL-80. Lineage (GTDB taxonomy): Bacteria > Bacillota > Bacilli > Bacillales > Cytobacillaceae > Mesobacillus. The sequence continues at coordinate 123,306 of JAGGQZ010000007.1, forward strand.
CTTTTTAAATGCCTCTTGGAATTCTTTATTTTTTTTTACTCTGTAATCTTTTTTCATATATAACACCTTCAATTCTCTATGGATCCATAATTTTCATTCCGGGACCTAATCATCATGGCTGCCAGAGGGATTTTTTTTTCAGTATGACCAAAAATAAATCCCCAACAGCCACTTTGCCAGTATACCCGGCTCCCAAAATAGTATTGCCCAAAGAGAAAAAAGACCACTGACATTTCAGTGGCCTAAGCTGATAATACTTTTCTTCCTTTTTGACGACGGCGAGCAAGAACCTTACGGCCATTTGCACTGCTCATGCGAGCACGGAATCCGTGAACTTTGCTGTGTTTACGCTTATTTGGTTGATAAGTGCGTTTCATATATGTTACACCTCCCTGAGGAATAGCTGTTACAGACAGTCTTTGTAATTATAAAGAGGGGCAGCATAAATTGTCAAGTGCTTATTAGGAAAAGAACCTTATTACCATATAGTTAAAATTTGAATTCCCCGTCAGCTTCTTTTGAGATCACCGATGAATTTTTCCCTGGCTCACAGTTTAAAAAAAATATCGTTTTTTGAAACAGCTGCCTTTCATCCCCGAATTTAATTTTTAGTGGTAAAAGAATATTTTTTCCCTCAAAAGAAAATCTTATTTTATATGTTTTATTTTATAAAATTTCCATGTTTCCGAAGCCCTGTGGACAAAAATCGACACCTTTTTTATTATCCACAACCCTTTTTGACAGCTTTTACACAAGTCAGTTGGCTGTGGACAATTATTCTCCACAGATAGGGTGTATTGTGGATAATGTATGAAAAAGCGTTGCACCATGCTAGATTATCTGATATTATATTTGTGTTTTCACTCTTAATAATTCGATGACAGAAATATAATTATCCACAAAATGTGGATAAGCTGTGGATAGGTTATTCAGGGCTGTTGTAAAAGTTTGTCCACAGAAAGTGGATATTGTCGAAAAGCTTCTTTTCTTCCTTATTATATATTTTTCCACATTAATAGTTTCGTATATTTATTAATCAAGGGTTGTACAACGTGTATAACCTTTCGTTTTATGCTTTTCGAACAGACCTGATACAGATTGGCTAAACGGCTAAATGTGAAAATCACACTGCACATGCAGCCAGACATAGAGATAAAACTGACGAGAAAAGGAGGGAAAATTGTTGGAGAATATTGCAGATCTCTGGAATAATGCTCTCGCTAAAATCGAGAAAAAGATCAGCAAGCCAAGTTTTGATACATGGCTAAAATCAACCAAAGCACATTCGCTCCAGGGTGATGTCCTTACGATCACAGCACCTAATGAGTTTGCCCGCGATTGGCTGGAAGAGCGCTATTCCCAGCTTATCAGCGGCATTTTGTATGAAATTACTGGTGAAGAGCTTGCTGTTAAATTCATCATTCCCCAAAACCAGAATCAAGAAGATCTTGATATTCCTTTGCCGCCCAGAAGGGTCAAGAAGGAAGAAGACACGCCGGATCTGCCAGTCAGCATGCTGAACCCAAAGTATACATTCGACACTTTTGTCATTGGTTCAGGCAACCGTTTCGCCCACGCGGCGTCGCTAGCAGTAGCTGAAGCGCCGGCAAAAGCCTATAACCCTTTATTCATCTATGGGGGCGTAGGTCTTGGTAAAACCCACTTGATGCATGCAATCGGGCACTACGTCCAGGATCATAATCCGAATGCGAAAGTGGTTTATTTGTCATCTGAAAAATTCACGAATGAATTCATCAATTCAATCAGGGACAACAAAGCAGGCGATTTCCGCGATAAATATCGCAATGTCGATGTCCTGCTTATTGATGATATTCAGTTCCTGGCTGGCAAAGAACAAACGCAAGAGGAATTTTTCCATACATTCAATACCTTGCATGAGGAAAGCAAGCAGATTGTCATCTCCAGTGACCGTCCGCCAAAAGAAATTCCGACTCTGGAGGACAGGCTGAGGTCCCGTTTCGAATGGGGCTTGATCACCGATATCACGCCGCCGGACTTGGAGACAAGAATTGCGATCCTGCGCAAAAAAGCAAAGGCAGAGGGATTGGATATCCCGAATGAAGTTATGCTTTATATTGCCAACCAGATTGACTCCAACATCCGTGAACTTGAAGGAGCCTTAATCCGGGTTGTCGCTTATTCTTCTCTCATCAATAAGGATATCAATGCCGACCTGGCAGCTGAGGCCTTGAAGGACATCATTCCTAGCTCGAAGCCAAAAGTCATTACGATCCTTGATATACAAAGGGTTGTAGGACAGCATTTCAATGTAAAGCTCGAGGATTTCAAAGCAAAGAAACGGACAAAATCCGTCGCTTATCCTAGGCAAATCGCCATGTACTTATCAAGGGAACTGACAGATTTTTCGCTTCCAAAGATCGGGGAAGAATTCGGAGGACGTGACCATACAACGGTCATTCATGCACATGAGAAAATTTCCAAGATGGTTTCCACTGATACAAATCTGCAAAGGCAGCTAAAAGATATAAATGAACAATTAAGGGTTTAGGATAATGTGAATAACTCGTCATTGGTTGCGCACAGTCTGTCCACATGTGGATAGGCTGTCTTTCCTTTGATCAAGTCACTTATCCACAAATCCACAGGCCCTACTAGTACTACTATTACTTTTTTAAAACATATTAATATATGCTTTTAGGAAAAAAATATTCCAAAACGGAGGCTAAAAAATGAGATTTATTATCCAGCGCGATTTTCTGCTGCAAAGCGTCCAGGACGTCATGAAGGCAGTAACAAGCAGAACAACAATTCCAATTTTGACTGGTATCAAGATTGTCGCCAATGAAGAGGGAGTAACTCTTACAGGCAGCGATTCTGATATTTCCATTGAATCTTTCATTCCTAAAGAAGAAGCAGGGGATGAAATCGTTGAAATCAAACAGCCTGGATCAATTGTTCTGCAGGCGCGTTTCTTTAGTGAAATCGTTAAAAAGCTTCCTACAGACACAGTAGAAATCGAAGTCCATAATAATCTGCAGACGATCATCCGTTCCGGTAAATCTGAATTCAATCTTAACGGCCTTGATGCAGAAGAGTATCCACACCTTCCGCAAATTTCGGAAGAGCATGTATTCAAGATTCCGACAGATTTATTAAAAGGCCTGATCCGCCAGACTGTCTTTTCAGTGTCCACCTCAGAAACACGCCCAATCTTGACAGGTGTCAACTGGAAGGTCGAAAACAATGAACTGATCTGTATTGCAACAGATAGCCACAGACTGGCATTGCGAAAGGCCAGGCTCGAAGCTGACAATACTGAGAGCTACAATGTTGTCATCCCAGGAAAAAGCTTGACTGAGTTGAGTAAAATCCTTGATGACAGCTCTGATTCAGTCGATATCGTCATTACGGAAAACCAGGTTTTATTCAAAGCTAAGCATCTGCTATTCTTCTCAAGATTGCTTGAAGGAAACTATCCTGACACAGGAAGACTGATTCCGACTGAAAGCAAAACAGACGTTGTCGTGAATACAAAAGAATTCCTGCATGCCATTGATCGTGCGTCGTTACTTGCAAGAGAAGGACGAAACAATGTCGTTAAGTTTTCCACAATCGAAGGCGGAGCAATCGAAGTTTCTTCCAATACACCGGAAATCGGTACTGTTGTCGAAGAAATCCAGAGCCAGTCTATCGATGGTGAAGAACTAAAAATCTCTTTCAGTGCTAAATATATGATGGACGCGCTAAAAGCATTAGAGGGAACAGAAATTCAGATCAGCTTCACTGGCGCGATGAGACCATTCGTCATCCGTCCGCTTCATGATGATTCCATCCTGCAGCTGATCCTGCCGGTAAGAACTTACTAATTCCATAACGCCACCAGTTTTATTGCTGGTGGCTTTTTTTATATGTGAAAAGTAGACCCTGCGGAAAGCGAAGCGCCTGGAACGGAGATCAACAGGCCCGGACCGAAGGCAAAAAATAAGAAAATTTGTTTCTATGGAAAATATTTAGTAAAATAAAGTATTAAGTCCTTTTGGAAGAAAAGGGTGAGAATCGTGAATGAGGAAATAAAAATCGATACGGAATACATTACGCTTGGCCAGTTCCTTAAATTAGCCGATGTGATTCAATCCGGCGGAATGGCAAAGTGGTTTTTAAGTGAACACGATGTTTTTATCAATGGTGAACAAGATCAGCGAAGAGGAAGAAAGCTTCGTTCCGGAGACCAGGTTTCAATACCTGGATTTGGCGAGTTCGTCATAATGCAATAATCAGAGGATGAACTGTTCATGTATATAGAGGAACTGCAATTAAGGAATTACCGCAATTACCAGGGGCTTGAGGCGACATTTGAAAATAAGGTGAATGTAATCCTTGGCGAAAATGCCCAGGGGAAAACAAATGTCATGGAATCCATCTATGTGCTTGCAATGGCAAAATCACACCGGACCTCAAATGATAAAGATTTGATTCGCTGGGACGAGGAATATGCTAAAATAGAGGGACGGATTAAAAAAAGCAACGGATCGCTGCCCATGCAGCTTGTCATTTCCAAAAAAGGCAAAAAAGCAAAAGTCAATCATCTGGAGCAGCGCAAGCTAAGCCAGTATGTTGGCAACATGAATGTCGTCATGTTTGCACCAGAGGATCTGAACCTTGTAAAAGGGAGCCCTCAGGTACGAAGACGATTTGTCGATATGGAAATAGGACAGGTATCGGCAGTCTATTTGCATGACATCAGCCAGTACAATAAAATCCTCCAGCAGCGGAATCATTATCTTAAGCAGCTGCAGATCAAAAAAGCGACAGACCACACCATGCTCGAAATCCTGACTGAACAATTTATCCAGGCTGCCGCAAGGATCATCCTGAAGCGGTTTGAATTCCTGAATTTGCTTGAACAATGGGCATTGCCTATCCATCAGGGGATTTCAAGAGGGCTGGAAGACCTGAAAATCATCTATAAACCCTCTGCAGAGGTATCAGAAGGTGATGATTTGTCGAAAATGATAGCAGTGTATGAAGAAAAATTTGCTAAAATAAAGACAAGAGAGATTGACCGGGGAACGACGATGTTTGGTCCGCACCGGGACGATCTACAATTTTTCGTGAATGGCCGGGATGTCCAGACATTCGGATCCCAGGGACAGCAGCGGACGACCGCACTATCGGTGAAATTGGCTGAAATCGAATTGATCAATGCGGAGATCGGTGAGTATCCAATCCTCCTGCTTGATGATGTCCTGTCTGAGCTGGATGATTATCGACAATCCCATTTATTAAATACCATCCAGGGGAAAGTCCAAACCTTTGTCACCACCACCAGTGTGGATGGGATTGACCATCAGACATTAAGGGAAGCGGCCACATATAACGTGAAGACCGGCGAAATGTCAAGAATCCAATGAGGTGGACTCAATGTATTTGCATGTTGGTGAAGAGGTCCTTGTCAGGACGAAAGATATCATAGCAATATTAGACATTGAAAGCGCCAGTTCTTCTCCTTTCATGGAGGAATTCCTTGTGCGGCAGGACAGGGAGATTGTCCAGCTGGCCAAAGGGTCGGTCAAATCAATCGTCGTAACAGGCAATCATATATATTATTCCCCACTGGCATCAGGAACTTTGAAGAAACGCTCACAAAGATTATCCGTTCAGGAGTTTTAATAGATCGGCTTGTACGCAAAATGTCGAAAAACAACGGTGTTTGCGGAAATGCCACTTGAAATGATTATAGTAAATCCGCTGTTTTATTTTACAGATTTAGAAAAAAGATGAGTGAAATTGAAAGTGTAGGTGATCGATATGGCAATGGAGGAACAAGAATCCATGCAGGGACAAGCGTATGATGAAAATCAGATTCAAGTGCTCGAAGGCCTGGAAGCGGTACGCAAACGTCCAGGGATGTATATCGGATCAACGAGTGGAAAAGGTTTGCACCATCTTGTATGGGAAATCGTTGATAATAGTATAGACGAAGCTCTTGCCGGCTTCTGTGATGAAATAAACGTCATTATCGAAGAAGATAACAGTATTACTGTCAAGGATAATGGCCGGGGAATCCCGGTCGGTATCCACGAAAAAATGGGACGGCCTGCGGTTGAGGTTATCATGACTGTTCTTCACGCAGGCGGTAAGTTCGGCGGCGGAGGCTATAAGGTTTCCGGAGGACTGCACGGTGTAGGTGCATCCGTTGTTAACGCGCTGTCCACCTATCTTGAAGTATTTGTCCACCGTGATGGCAAAGTCCATTATCAAAAATTCGAGCGTGGCATAGTCGGTGACCCGCTGAAGGTCATTGGCGAAACGGACCATACAGGCACGACTGTCCACTTCAAGCCTGACCCGGAGATTTTCACCGAGACATTGGAATATGAATATGACACACTCGCAAACCGTCTGCGTGAGCTTGCCTTCCTGAACAGGGCAATCAAGATCACGATTGAGGATAAGCGAGGAGAAGGTAAAAGGAATGAGTATTATTACGAGGGCGGAATTAAGTCCTATGTTGAGCATTTAAACCGTACGAGAGAAGTCCTTCATGAAGAGCCGATCTATATTGAGGGTGAAAAAGATGGCATTACTGTAGAGGTAGCTATCCAATACAACGACAGCTACACAGGAAACATTTACTCTTTCGCAAACAATATCCACACTTATGAAGGTGGTACGCATGAGTCTGGTTTTAAAACAGCTTTGACTCGTGTGATTAACGATTATGCCCGTAAGCACGGGATTTTCAAGGAAAGTGATGCCAATCTTTCAGGAGATGACGTTCGTGAAGGCTTGACTGCAATCGTGTCGATCAAGCACCCTGATCCGCAGTTCGAAGGCCAGACGAAAACAAAGCTTGGGAATTCTGAGGTCCGTACGGTAACTGACACACTGTTTTCCGACCACTTTGAAAAATTCATGCTTGAAAACCCGAATGTCGGAAGGAAGATTGTCGACAAAGGCCTAATGGCCGCAAGAGCCAGACTCGCGGCTAAAAAAGCGCGTGAGCTGACACGGAGGAAGAGTGCTCTTGAAATCTCCAGTCTGCCAGGGAAGCTTGCTGACTGCTCTTCAAAGGATCCATCAATCAGTGAAATTTATGTCGTTGAGGGTGACTCTGCGGGTGGTTCCGCCAAGCAGGGCCGTGACCGCCACTTCCAGGCGATCCTGCCGCTTAGAGGTAAGATCCTGAACGTTGAAAAGTCGCGTCTGGATAAAATTTTATCGAATAACGAAGTAAGAGCGATCATAACAGCAATCGGTACAGGGATCGGCGAGGACTTTGACCTTTCAAAGGCACGTTACCAAAAAATCGTCATCATGACTGATGCCGATGTCGATGGCGCCCATATCCGAACTTTATTATTGACGTTCTTCTACAGATATATGAGAAAAATTCTTGAGGCAGGATATATTTATATTGCCCAGCCGCCATTATATAAAATCCAGCAAGGCAAAAAAATCGAATATGCTTACAACGACAAGCAGCTCGATCAGATCCTCGCTGAGCTCCCGCAGCAGCCAAAACCAGGCATCCAGCGTTACAAAGGTCTTGGTGAGATGAATCCAGAGCAGCTTTGGGAGACGACAATGAACCCTGAGACAAGGACATTGCTCCAGGTAAATCTCGAGGACGCAATCGAGTCGGATGAAACCTTCGAAATCCTCATGGGTGACAAGGTAGAGCCACGACGCAATTTCATCGAGCAGAATGCACTTTATGTAAAGAACCTGGATATATAGTAAGGTCTCTTTTTACAAAGCACTGTTCTTTTTTGCAGGATAGAAGGTATGGCCTCTATCCTGATTTTTCTTGAAAAAGGCTGCATTGAACCGGGGTGCTAAGCCCCTGTCTTCTTATGGAATAATGATATGTAATTTGATTACTAGATTAGTGACTGGCATTCGCGCTAAACCTAAGCGCCTTTGCTTTTCGACTAAAGGAGGTTTCTCTTAAATGGCTGAGACACCAAACTCTCGTGTGAAAGAGATTAATATTAGCCAGGAAATGCGTTCATCCTTCCTGGATTATGCCATGAGTGTAATCGTAGCTCGTGCGCTTCCGGATGTCCGTGACGGCTTAAAGCCCGTACATAGAAGGATTCTATATGCAATGCATGATCTCGGCATGCATTCAGACAAGGCCTATAAAAAATCGGCGAGGATCGTCGGTGAAGTCATAGGTAAGTATCACCCGCATGGTGACTCTGCTGTATACGACACAATGGTCCGTATGGCGCAGGATTTCAACTATCGCTATATGCTAGTCGATGGACATGGAAACTTTGGATCTGTCGATGGTGACGCTGCAGCGGCGATGCGTTACACAGAAGCCCGTATGTCCAAAATTTCGATGGAGCTTTTGCGTGACATCAATAAAGATACAATCGACTATCAGGATAACTATGACGGTTCTGAAAGAGAACCGATTGTCATGCCTTCACGCTTCCCGAACCTGCTTGTCAACGGTACTTCCGGTATTGCTGTCGGTATGGCGACTAACATCCCGCCGCATCAGCTTGGCGAGGTCATTGATGGCGTATTGGCCATCAGTAAAGACCCTGATATGACCATCATGGAATTGATGGAGATCATCACAGGACCAGACTTCCCGACAGCGGGATTGATCTTAGGGCGCAGTGGCATCCGTAAAGCTTATGAGACTGGCCGCGGGTCGATTACATTACGTGCGAAGGTTGAAATTGAACAAAAATCAAATGGTAAGGAAGTTATTATCGTCAGGGAACTTCCATACCAGGTCAATAAAGCCAGGCTGATTGAGAAAATCGCTGAATTAGTCCGCGACAAGAGGCTTGACGGCATCACGGACTTGCGGGATGAGTCTGACCGTAAGGGTATGAGGATTGTAATTGAAGTTCGCAAGGATGCGAATGCAAATGTCCTTCTAAATAACCTTTATAAACAAACTGCCTTGCAGACAAGCTTTGGTATCAACCTTCTTGCTTTAGTCGATGGCCAGCCGAAGGTTCTGAACCTGAAGCAATGTCTGACATACTATCTTGACCACCAGGTAGTCGTCATTCGACGACGCACAGAGTTTGAACTTAGGAAGGCAGAAGCTCGTGCTCACATTCTCGAAGGGTTGCGAATCGCGCTTGATAACCTTGATGCGGTCATCAGCCTGATCAGAAGCTCACGCACGACAGATATCGCCAGAGAAGGATTGATGACACAGTTCAATCTATCCGATAAGCAAGCACAGGCCATTCTTGATATGCGTCTACAGAGGCTCACAGGTTTGGAACGCGAAAAGATCGAAGAAGAATTCCAGAACCTCATGCAGCTGATCTCAGAATTAAAAGCAATCCTGGCTGACAATGAAAAGGTACTCGAAATCATTCGTGAAGAGCTTACGGAAATCAAAGAGCGCTTCAATGACGAGCGCCGCACTGAGATTGTCTCAGGCGGTCTCGAAATGATCGAGGACGAAGATTTGATTCCTCGAGAAAACATTGTCATCACCCTTACCCATAACGGCTATGTTAAGCGCCTGCCTGTATCGACATATAGGGCACAGCGCCGCGGGGGCCGCGGAATCCAGGGGATGGGTACGAATGAAGATGATTTCGTCGAACACTTAATCACGACATCCACGCACGATACAATCCTTTTCTTTACAAACAAAGGAAAAGTATATCGTTCGAAGGGTTACGAAATCCCTGAATTTAGCCGGACAGCTAAGGGAATTCCGATCATCAACCTATTGGAAATAGAGAAAGGTGAATGGGTTAACGCCATCATTCCTGTTTCGGAATTCGTGGATGACTGGTTCCTGTTCTTCACAACGAAAGAAGGAATTTCAAAACGTTCACCACTTTCATCATTTGCAAATATCCGCAACAATGGACTGATTGCCCTGAACCTGCGTGAAGACGATGAATTGATTTCCGTTCGTCTGACAGATGGCAGCAAAGAAATGATCATCGGCACAAAAGATGGCTTACTGATCCGCTTCCCTGAAACAGATGTGCGCTCTATGGGCCGTACAGCCACTGGGGTAAAAGGAATCACGCTGTCTGAAGGTGATGAAGTTGTCGGCATGGAAGTCCTTGAAGAAAGCGCAGAGATCCTTGTTGTCACCAAGAATGGTTACGGCAAGAGGACACCTTCCGAAGAATACAGAAGGCAAGGGCGTGGCGGTAAGGGAATCAAGACCTGCAATATCACCGATAAGAATGGTGACCTTGTCACGATGAAGGTCGTAACAGGTGAGGAAGACCTTATGCTGATCACAACAGGAGGCGTGCTGATCCGCATTCCGGTAAGCTCGATCTCCATGACAGGCCGTAATACACAAGGTGTTAAACTCATCAGTCTCAACAAAGCTGAAAATGAGTATGTTGCGACAGTTGCGAAGGTCGACAAGGAAGAAGATAAGCCGGAAGACCTGGAAGAGGATGAGAATGCGGAAGCAATCGTTGACCCAGAAGAGGTTGGCAGCGAAGAAGCAGAATCAGCCGAAACAGCCGAAACACCAAACGAATCAGAAGAAGAATAAACTTTTTAAGGGGAACACAAAAATGTGTTCCTCTTTTTTGGTAAAATAAAGTAAAATAATTGTAAGAAAATTAAAATTCCGGAGTGGATGGCCTTGCGCGTACTAGTAGACAACCTAAAAGAGGGCTGTATCCTTATTGAAGATGTTCTAAGTAAAACGAATAGACCCATCATGAGCAAGAAAACAGTCTTATCAGAGCATCTAATCGATATTCTGAAAATTTTTCTGGTCAAGGAAGTAGAAGTGGAGAAAACGCTGGTGAATGGATTGCCATGCACAGCCCCTTCGACCGGAAAAGACAAGAGTCTTTCATTGAATTCGGACAAGACCGAACGTACTTTTGTTGACCTGTTTTTACAGGCCAAGCAGGAGTTCAAGAAAGAGTTCATTTCCTGGCAATCAGGAATGCAGATCGATATTGCCAAACTCAGGTCGATCATTGTCCCGCTTATTGAGCAAAGTGACATGAATTCGTCGGATATATTCAACCTGCATCATTATTCCACCAAGAATGAATATCTCTATGACCATCCATTGGCGGTAGGGGTCATCAGTGCTTTCATCGCAAAGAAATTAAATTACAGCAAAGGGGAAGTGACCCAAATCGCGCTGGCTGGCTGTCTATCGGATTGCGGCATGGCGAAAATCAGCCCGAGCATTCTCAACAAAAACACTACTTTAACGGTAGAGGAATTCGAGGAAATCAAAAAACATCCTACATTTAGCTATCAGATGGTCAGGAACAGCCCGTTGCTGAAGGATGCTACAAAGATTGCCATTCTTCATCATCATGAAAGAATGGACGGAAGCGGCTATCCATTCGGCGAAAAGGCAAGCAGGATCCATCCATTTGCAAAAATACTTGCGGTGGCTGATTCCTTTCACGCAATGACCTCCGAACGAATCTACAAACCAAAGCACTCGCCATTTAAAGTGCTGGAAATGATCAATGAGGAATTATTCGGGGAGTTTGATATAACGGCATTGAAGGCATTAAGTTCAGCGATTATGAACTATTCCGTAGGCACCAAAATCCGATTGTCGGATGGCCAGGCTGCAGAAATCATTTTTGTAGAGGAAAAGAACCCGGCAAGGCCGTTGGTGAAATTGCTGGAGTCAGATCAGATTCTTGCCCTGGAGAAGAACAGGTATTTGCATATTGAAGAAATTATTCACTAAGAGCTGGCCGTGTATGCCAGCTTTTTTTAATTTCACAGATTCTATGAAGATTCAAATGACATGTTTTATAAACAGCTATGAAGAGTATCTTTGAATAAAAATAAGAAACTACAGAAAAGGTATTGCTTTATCATTATATGCCTGATATAATCTTCAAAGTCAGTAACGAAACAACAACTTCAATCAAATAGTTTTTGAAAAAAGTTATTGACTTATACAGCAAGAAAATGTTATATTAATAAAGTCGCTTACGGGCGATGAGGCAACGAATTGTTCTTTGAAAACTAAACAAACAAGCGTCAACAAACAATAAATTATCATGCTTCTATTATAGAAGACATGAGCCAACGTTTTAACTTATGAGCTAACTCATAACTCTTTTTTGGAGAGTTTG
>JAGGQZ010000008.1 GCA_018613055.1 Chryseobacterium sp. ISL-80
TGTTTAGTTTTCAAAGAGCAAGTTGTTCAGTTTGTCGCCCAGAAGCGACTTTATTAATATAACATGCTGTTTTGTTATTGTCAACATCGTTTTTTGTTTTTTTATTACACTAAAAGCGATGTTGATTTTGCCAATTCAGCGTTGTTTTTCTGAAGCGAGATTAAATATACCACGGATAAATTATGTTTGCAATATAATTTTAAAAGTTTTTTCACTGACAATGAATTTATTCATTCTTTCCAAGTTTCTTCTTACTTAAAGGTTTCAATAATATTTTTTCTTTCTTGTTCATATAATGGCTTGGACAAACCAAATAACAGAGGTGATCCTATTTGCTGCAATCAGTCGCACTTTATCTTTCACTACTTATGGCCATCTTTTTATTTAGTGTGGCCTACATCGAAGCTATCAAAATCGCTAACACTGAAGGAAGGGTTCATGGAGGAACTTTCATGTTCTCCACTATTTGTGCATTTCTATTCTCAAGGTTCACATATCTATTTATTTAAAAAAATCCCCTCTCAGGGGATTTTTATGATAGACGCGATCGCTGCGTCCATGAAAACACCTTTATCAAACCATCGCTTTCTAAGTGTTCCTTCATATTCGAAACCACTTTTCTTCAATACGGCCCAGGATTGTTCATTTTTAGGATGATACAATGCTTCTATTCGATTTAAACCCATTTCCTCAAATCCAAATCTCAATATTTCTTTCGTAATCTCAGGCATCATCCCTCTTCCCCAGTAATCTGGGTGAAGTTCGTAGCCTATTTCTGCTTTGAAGTGTTTGGCGTCAATCGCATGGTAACCACAAGTACCAACCAGTGTGCCTGTTTCTTTCAGTTCAGCACCCCAGCGGATTTGCCTTTTCTCCATAAAGCCCTGGTTGAATTTCTGAATCAACTCCACAGCTTGCTGTTCTTGTGTAAAGCTTTCAAGATTGTAATATTTAGTCACAGAATCCTGCGAAAAATAGCTGAAGATTTGTGGGGCGTCTTCTGTTTTCAGCTCCCTTAGGGAAAACCGCTCCGTCTCCAATAAAGGAAACTGCTCAAACACACTCTCCAATCCCATTTATCTATCCCCTGACTGCTTTTCTATTAAGGACTGATTCAGCAAGTTTAAGTCCTTCCATACATAAGCCACTTCGGTATATTCCTGTCCTGCTATTTCAACCACTTCCTCTCCAGCTTTTACCGGCTGGAGAGATTCATAAAACTTGCGGCTTTCATTATCCTTTAGTACCCAAACAAGCATGGATTCATCTTTTTGCCTTAACAACTCTTCCAGGCCTGTATGGAGAAGCTTTGTGCCAATTCGATCTCTCTGGTATTTTTTCAGGATGTATATAGCATACAACTCACCATCCGCATTTAACTTGCCCATTCTCTCCTTACCAAAAGATGCAAAGCCCACTATTTCTCCACCTGGAGTAACAGCAACAAATACGGGAGAGGTATCAGAAGTTTGGATCAGGCTCTTTTCCCATAGAGGCTGGCGATCCTCTGCCTTCAATGAATCTAGATACTCCTGGCTTACTAGTCCTTTATACGTTTCTTGCCAGCTTTTCACGTGCACCTTGGCAATGCCCTCAGCATCTTGAAGCGTAGCTTTTCTGATTTCCATAAACATACACCCCTAACCTGAGATTGAATTTACCTCTGTCTGGTTCTTGATTTTCATCTTTCTTTCATCGACTAGAAATAAAGTTATACCCGCAATAACAATTAATCCCCCAATTACCTGGGTCAAAATAACTTTTTCACCAAGAAGGTAGAAGGCCAATACCGTTGCACCTACTGGTTCAAACAAGATAGCCATTGAAATGACGGAAGCGCTGATCCATTTAATCGACCAGTTGAACAGGGTATGGCCAAGCAAGGTTGGAATCAGTGCAAGAAGAATAAAATAAACCCAGTCACTTGCAGGGTACGGATAGAAGGATTCACCGATAGCTATTACATAGAAGAATAAAGTAATTGAACTGATGCTGTAGACAATAAAGGTATAGGTTATTAAGGACATTCTCTTCCTGACGGTTTGGCCAAATAATAGATATACAGTGACCAACGCACAGGCTACGATAGCCAAAAAGTCTCCAAACAATGCACTGCCACTAATCTTAAAGTCGCCCCAGCTGATGATGACGCTCCCGCCGACGGCAATAATTCCACTTAGTATTGCTTTAAAAGATACTCGCTCTTTAAAGAAGAAGTACGCTCCTATAAATGCGAAAAGCGGCTGGAGTGTGACCAGCACTGTAGAACTCGCAACAGAAGTATAGTTTAGGGATTCGAACCAGAGGATAAAGTGAAAGGCAAGAAAAATGCCGGCAATCCCGCTGAACATCCAATCCCGCTTCGTAATAAGACGAAGTTCTGAAACATACTTTATAAGAAACACCGGCAGCATCAGCAAAACAGAGAAGAACAATCTGTAAAATGCAATGACACCAGATGGCGCAGATGAAACTTTAACCAGAATGGCAGAGGTTGATACAGCCACGACACCGACTGCAACTGCCAAATAGGGATTTAGTTTTGGTGAGTCCATTTCCATTCTCCTTTAATATGAATTATATGTATTTTACAATGAAATCGAATTTTTAGCTTACCTTAATTGAAATTTTATCGCCCGGACTGTGTTTAATTCATTATTTTTAGGGAAAGTAAATACATCTTACTCAGGGGCAGGAGATCAGTATGCTTTCAACAATCGATATGGAAATTTTACTTAAACTTGGGATATCCGCTTTTCTTGGTCTTGTAATCGGGCTCGAAAGGGAGATTAAAAGAAAACCGGTTGGGCTTAAAACGAGCCTGGTCATATCGATCGTCAGCTGTCTGTTGACGATTGTATCGAGTGAGTCAGCCTATATGTTCCCCGGGGATGAAGACGTCAATATCACGATGGACCCACTCCGCCTGGCTGCCCAAATTGTCTCCGGTATTGGTTTCCTCGGTGCAGGTGTTATTTTACGAAGAGGGAATGATACCATTTCCGGTTTGACGACAGCTGCGATGATTTGGGGTGCGGCAGGGATCGGGATCACCGTGGGTGCCGGTTTTTACTGGGAAGCCATTGCGGGTGTAGCACTGCTTATTGTCAGTGTGGAGTTCATCCCATTCCTCATGACCTTCATTGGTCCAAGGCAATTACGGGAAAAAGAGATCCGGCTGCAGTTCAATGTGAATACGAGGGAAAGCATTGCCGACATTATAACCAGGATTAAAGCAGAAAAAATCGCATTGAAAAATGTACGCATCAAGGATCTTGCAGAAGGAAACCAGCTGGTTCAATTAATCGTGACGGTGGACTTCCGCAGAAAGACTACGGATGTATATGAGGCGGTGTCTGAAATCGAAGGCATTAACCGTGTAGAAATTGAAGGATTATGAGAAAAGCCGCTGATGAGCGGCTTTTTTTGCTCATTTCCGAAATTTTGTCTTGCATGTCCATAAAGAAGGTTATATAATCTTTCTTGTACCTTATCTAAACAGATACGGGGGATTAGCTCAGCTGGGAGAGCGCAACGCTGGCAGCGTTGAGGTCAGGGGTTCGAGCCCCCTATTCTCCATCCAAAAAAGCCTTGTATATCAAGGCTTTTTTCTTTTTTATTGAGTTTACCATCTTGGATTTTTTTATTTTGTCGCCGAACTGTCGCCGAAATGGAATTTTTAATTAAAATGATGAATCATTTTTAGAAAATTACAGACAGGACAATCAATAAACCAAAAATTATTATTATATCTACTTCCCCCTCTGTGAGTATCTTAGTTTTTACAATATAGGTACCATAACTCCCTTTCACTTTCTTCAATTTAATTATTCTAACCGATTCGTATTTGGATTTCTCCTGACGTCTGGATTCTTTTTGAAACCGTCCTATCTGATCCCTGGACCTGGAGCTGACATCTTTCTTCAATGGTGCTTCTGGATATTGGTTTAACAACTCGGCAATTATCCTCAACTTCTCCCTTTCGGTCATCATGATCATTGCCGTCCTTCCCCTCTCCTGTTGTTTTAGGCGACTGTTCCCTCCATAACTCGGTGTGATCCATCTGCCATAAAGGGGAGGGAAGAGGGACGTCAGCTATTTGGTTATGACGCATCAACTTTAAAAATTCTTCCGAGTAAGCAGCTGTGAATAACGCTGCCCTTATAATCTGATTCCTGTCTAGGTGTGTGGATTGAAACATATTATCCACATACTGTTGATAACAATCTGCATAACGTACGGTAGGTCTATACATTTGACGTCCCTCCCTCAAATGGTGAAAAATCCAGCTATAAGAATACTCATCAGACCTGCCAGGATCCACTTCATATCAGATTCTTCTTTGTAATGCCGGATTAACCTTTCGTAACTTTCCCTCTCTGTTTCTCTCATATAGCATCCTCCTTTTTGACGTCTTATGACGTCCTTGAAAAAAGATATGAGAATGAATGCTTGTCCTATAACACAATTATTTAGAGGACAATCATTTTTTTCGACGAATTCATAACTGAGGTGATTGTATTGGAGACCAAGCTAAAACAGATACTGGTGGAACGGGGACTAAAACAAGGATTTATTGCTGAGAAGTCCGGATTAACACCTGGGGCGTTCAGTCTGATTGTTAGAGGAAAGTCACTTCCGACTCTTCCGGTAGCTATAAGGATTGCGAGATCGCTGAATGAAACTGTAGAAAGTTTATGGGGTTATATGGTTGAATAAAAATATGAATTCCCAAGCGCTTGGGAAAATGGTATTTGGAGTGACACGCATGAACTTGACAATCGCAATAACTTTTCTTTCTAGGGGTATAAGGGTACAACGTAAAGGGTCTTTTCAAAAAAGAGGCAGGAAACCAGAAAAGGTGGCAGCTGACTTTATCCAGGAGATAAAAAAGGAAATGGATATCGAAGGATTGATATCCGTAATTGTTGATGGGAAAGAGGATATAACTGAAAAGGTCAAGGAAATGATAAAAGCCCCACTCGATGAGTGAAGCTTCTTTTTTTGATTAAAATTGTAAATCATAAATCCGATATAAATTAAGAAATGACTTTAGACAAATGGTAAGGAGTTGTACTTTTATTATGCACCCTGAAAGCTTAGGAGCCATTTTGAGGATGGAAAGGTTCAAAAGAAACCTAACACAGGAACAAGTATGCAAGGCACTCCAGATGAAATTAGAAACACTGAGTAACATTGAAAACAATAAAAGCATGAATGGAAAGACAATCAAAAGGTTAATCGATTATTATGAAATGAACAATGAAAACGGCCCTCTCACATGAATTCTAAAGACTTAGACTAAAGCGCTTCTTAACCTGAAGGGCTTTTTTAAATTTACCACCCTATTAGGGTTTGGATAATTCCCAACTGTTTATTATAATGAGGAAATAAGGAGTTGATCATTTGTTGGGAACTATTAATAATCTTGCAAATCACCTAAATAGCAATTCTGCAAACCTTGCTCTTGATATCGTTAATGATGTTCTAAACAAAATGGATCTCCATATCCCTAAGGATGAAAAAAATGCAGCCATTAGCATGTATGAGAATCTTATAATCCATTTAGCTGGAAGCCTTACAAATGAAACACTAAATGTGCCTGTTGAATTAATCGAGTGGAGTAGAAGGAATTCAGAAGCTTTGATTAATTCCGAAACGCATATATCTGAAATCACTGTGAGATATCCCCCAACAAGAGAGGTATTCGCAGATTTTGTTACAGATTGGACTAATGAATTTAACCTGGATGCAAAAGAAGCAATTCTAGTTATTAGACAATTTAATAAAATGTTGGATATTAGCCTCGAGGAAACAATATCCACTTACGAACGGATAAGTGAACAACTACGCTTAGAGGCACTTAAAGAAATAGAAGAATTGTCTTCGCCGCTTGTTCCTGTTAAAGCAGGGGTAGTGGTTTTACCCTTAATAGGTAACATTGATTCCGTACGAACGAATCACTTAATGTTGAAAGTTGTTCCAAAGATAAGTGAGCTTAAAGTAAATTATTTAATTGCAGACTTCTCTGGAGTATCAACAATTAATGAACAAATGGCTCGTAACCTCCATCAAATAGGGGGTGTACTTAAGTTATTAGGAATTAAGGTACTCACCACTGGAATATCCCCACGACTAGCCCAAACAGCCGTAAATAGTGGAATCGATTTATCCAAGACTACTGCTTTTCATAATGTAAAACAAGCACTGGATTGGTTAGACAAATTAGACGATGTACCGAAGACATCCAATTAAAAACATATATGTCAGTTATAAGCCCATCTCGAGTGAGATGGGTTTTATTTTTTTATATGGAGGAATATGTTTTTATATAACCAATCAGGAGGTTAACATATGAATAACGAAAGCTTAGGTTCTCAGTTAAGAGTAGAGCGATGTAAAAGAAATATGTCTCAAGAGAAAGTTTGCGAAGAACTTAATATGACAACCAGGACTCTAGGTAACATAGAGAATGACAAAGGAAATCATCGTCAATCGACTCTAAATAAGTTAATAGAATTCTATGAATTGGATCCTGATGAACTAGAATGAAGTCCCACTCACCTATGAAGGTTTTTAATCTTTAGAAGTTATTTTTTTTACCGATATATCAGTGTAGTCACTAACAAGGAGATGGATTAATTGAGTTTAGATGCACTGGCAACTAAGATTAACCAATACGTAGAAGACATGGAACTTGCTACCGCTAGGGTTTATATTGAAGAGAATATAGAAATCTTAAAAGAGCATAAAAATATGCTAAATAAGAATGCAAGGGAGTTATTGGATTTCCTTCTGAAACTGCATGCTGACGGTGGACAACCATTGACAAGAATGGATATGGCAATCATTAATGCCATCAATACATATGCAAGTAAGTTTGATGTTCGAGGAATTAAGATGCTTGTAAAGGATAATCCGAACCTACTTCTGAGAAAAGATACACCAGCATATTTGAATGCTGATGCAAAAATTATCCTAGAAGGCATGGGAGCAATATGAGGAAAGTTCATAAGCATTTATAAGCCCCTCTCGGTTGAGAAGGGCTTTAATTCTTACTTATTATTTTTTCGCTTTAGCTTCACGGTGTTTAAAGTCTATAAAATCCACATTAACTGCAGCCAGATTTTTATCATTATATCCTTTATTGAAAAGTTCAGGTGAAGCACCAAAAGTTATGGTATCGGTCCCCAGCTGTCCTTCTTCACCATACGACTGAATAGTAAATTTCACGATATATGGGTGACTTAATTCGTTTCCTTTTTCCCACTGGTCTATCTCCACGACATCATAATTTTTATCCCACCAATTATACTGGATCCTTATAGATTCATTTTTGTAATATCCTTTCAACGCTTGTGCAATTTCATCATGGAATTGATCCAACAAGAAATGATCCATCACTTGTTCCATTCCCTTGGAGTCATGTTTATGTTTCTGATAGCTTTGTGCAGAAACATTACTTACACAAATAACCATAATCAATGCTAAAAATACCAGTAATTTTTTCAATTAAATCATCTCCTTTAGGATTATTTTTCTAAAAGTAAGGTGGTTTTATACATCATTAAAAAACTGAAAAAATATCCGATAAAATCATTGAAACCAGTAAACTGACACCTAGAATGTAAAGAAGGAGAAGAGTATGGAGCACCTAACCACTAAATACTTCTTGAAAAAGTTCGTTTTTGAAACAGAGGATAGCAGCATAACTGAATTGCTTAGTGTGACAAAAGAGATAAATGTAGGAACACATATACAGGCGGATGTTTTATGTTCTTCCTTAAAAGAAACTCCAATTGAAAGGTCATCTGAAAAGCTTAAAGCCAGTATAGGAGAAGACATTAAAATACCAGTCACAAAATTACAAGCCTTGAGGATTGTGGAGCGCTTCAGAAGAGAAGGCGCTTATACGATTGTTTAAAGATTATGCTCCACTCAATGAGTGAGGCTTCTTTTATTCAGCTTGCCTAAACCGTGGCAGTGAAGATGCTTATAATATTAAACAATGATTATGAAATTACCGATATGATATAAGGAATGAAATTAAGAACATTTCGAAATAGGAAATTTCCGGATTTAATAAATCTAATATTTTTGAAATGAATGAAGGAAATATGAGCTTTAAGTGGAATAAAAACAACTGTTGATAAATATGACAAAAATAACTGATTAAGTAAAAATTTTAGAATAAAATAATGATATATAATCTATTCGGAAACGGAGATTCAGTAATGGACAAAAACGGTAAAGTAATTTCAGTAATAAATATGAAAGGCGGAGTCGGAAAAACAACTTTATGCGTAGGTATTGGTGAATACTTAGCTAATTTCTTAGGAAAGAAGATTCTATTTATTGATGTGGATCCTCAATTCAATACCACTCAAACGCTAATGGACTATTTTGATTTGGAAGAAGAATATATGAATGATTTTAGACAAAATAAAACGATAAGAAAATTATTCGAGTCTGTTACTTCAATTTCCGAAAAACCAAAATTGCCAAATCCTTCAGATGTTATCCTAAGCTTTGAAAAGTCACCGAACATAGATTTAATTTGTGGTAACATTGATTTAATCTTTGATGATAATCAAGGAGACAGTGCTCGCTCCCGACGTATTAAAAAGTTTATTTCCGAAAACAATCTGCGCAGAGTTTATGATTTTATATTTATTGATTGTCCCCCAACAATATCCTTTTATACAGATGCAGCATTGAATGCTTCTGATTATTATTTGGTGCCAAACCGTATAGACAGGTATTCTATACTAGGAATAAAACTGCTTAAACAAGTAATCGATAGACTCTCGTATGATGAAGATTTAGACATTAAACCCCTAGGTATTGTTTATACGATGGTTGGAAAACCTGGCTTGAAATCACAAAAACTAAAAGAAACCTTTGAAACTTCCGCCGTATTAAATGACATCGATATTTTCACATCTCAAACTACTTATGTAAATGATTTAATGGTAGGACTGCAAGGTAATATTTCATCAAATTATAAAAAATCACGCGAAGATATTCATGAGGTAGCTTCAGAATTTTTGGATCGTGTAGAGAGGAGATAAATATGACTTCTCGAGAAAATGAAAATAATATTATATTTAAGCGTGTACTATCTACTGACTTAGATTATGTGGATATTATGGGAGTGAGTGTAGCTCTACTATACTCCAAAAACCTTTTTAAAAAAAACCAGGATATATCCTCTTTTTTAAAAAGAGTTTTTAATATAGATTTTTTACCATATGTTATGAAGTCACGCACACTAATTGTGGCTAGAATCACAAAGGAATTAAACCATAAAAGCGACAAAGAATTGGATGATATAAGACAAAAAATTATTGAATACTTTGCTGAAGAACAAGAGAAAAATGAGCTTGAGCCCAAAAAAACAACAAAAAAGAAAAACGCAAACGATAAGTTGAAAATGTGGCTGGAAGGTTTATAAAAATGGATTTAATTAGAAAGTATGATCAATTCAAAGAGATAAAAGAAGAGATCGATAAATTTACTTCATTACTTTTATCTCAAAAAAGTTTGCCTAATATCAATGAATTAAAATCTATTTCAAAGTATATTATTTTCATGAAAACTTTCGTTAATTATACCGGGGAGAGTCATTATAAAAACAGTTTAATTTTTGACATATTATCCGTTATGAACTCTTTAACTAAAGATTCTCTTAGGCAATTCCATTACGTATTCAGATCGTTTATTGAAAATTATGCTCGTGCTATGTTGAATCTAAATGATCATGACGAAACAGGGGTTAATGAGCTTTTTAGAAGATTGAAAGAATTAATTGGAGAAGATGAAATTGCATCTTCAATATTGGATTATATAATCGGGGAATATGGCAAGTCATGCATGTTTGTACATAGTAATAGCAAATCAAACATGAGTATTCAATTGTTTTATACTGATTTAATAAATCAGGATGATTTTAATACCCAAACTCTTTCATCGGTTATTAATAAAGTTCTTTTGATTTTAAAGAAAATGACTGAACTTACTGTCCACGTTTATCCTTCTACTGTCGAGAATGCTTTTTATCGAAAGAAACAACATTTGCGTTATTTAATCGGTGACCAAACTTTTCAACGTCTTCTACACAAAGTAAGGATGTAGTATTAAAAACACTCCATATCTCGTAGGGCATTTTTATAATATTTTTAACAAAAAGTGAGGCCCCTCTCGATTGAGAAGGGCTTTTATATTTAATATCCTTTTGATTTTAAAACAGCCTGCAGCTTCCTGCGAGTGTTAGGTCCGTACACCCCGTCTACTTCATACGGCAGATAAACCATCTGGAACCTCCGCATCGCATCCTCTACTTTAGGACCAAAGATACCATCAGCTGCCCCGCTTTTGAAATAAATAGCATTTAAAGCATTTTGTAACTGCTTAACGCCTGCTCCTTTGTCCCCTTTTCGATGAACACCAGTTGGTAAAGGATATTTGTATGCTGACTGAGGTTTCTTAGGTTCTTCAGGTTTCCGAGTATAGGCGTTTTGTGCTTTACCAAATTTAATTACCTGGCCTACCTGAAGCTTATTTGGATCAACTCCAGGATTCGCTACAATTAGATCATTCACCTTAACACCTTGGGCGCCATCCCGGCCAGCTATGCTCCAATAAGTATCTCCTTCTTGGACCGTATACTTTCCTGGTAATTGATCAGGTTGTTTGTTCTTTGCAACAGGCTTGAATTTGAAAGCATCATGATAATCAAATACACAACAATCTTTCCAAGAATAACCTGGCATCTCATTATGGCTTTTATCTGAATCACCAATGCCGTCCCTCACAAGAGCAGCATGCAATTCTGAAATAGACAACAATGTTGCTTCATCCAGTTTATCTTTTCGATAATCACCCGCTACACAGATTCCCAAACTCATTTTATTGGAATTTCCAACATGATAAGACTTTACTCCAGGATTATGACACCAAACTATTCTTGCTCTCATTCTGCCATCTGGGCCTTCCACCTGATTCTTTGGTTCAATGACAAATTGATACCCAATGCCAGGCCAGCCGTTTGTATTCACATGATAATCAGCAAATGATTCAGCATCCGATCCACCCAAATGTTTTTCAGTGAGTGAATGATGCCACACCCTGACCTTTTTGGATTCTACGCCATAGTCCACGTATTCTCCGCGTTCCTGCATTCCTTCACGCCTGTCCACTAACTGTGGAAGTTTTTCGAATGTATAAGGCATTTAAATCGCTCCTCTTTATAATGATAAAAGCCACCCATCAGGGCAGCTTATTTACCGTCGTCTTCATATGCTTTTGCTGAGTCGAATGTGTTCTAATTTTACTATCCTTCTTCAATAAACCTTGAGCTTGAAGTGCCTTTCTCTGCTGTCCTCCACGCTCAGTAATATAGTTGTTTTTAAACCAGGCAATAATAGCTGTCACAACAGTGAATAATGTGGATCCCAGTAAATAAACTCCATCCACTATCGTGACAACTTGGCCTTCATCTAATGCGATAGTACCCACACCGAAAATTTGATTGATCAACGCAATAAAAAGAAGCACCGTCCGAATGACAGTGCCCTGGTCCATGTATTTCATCCTATACTCCTCCTTGTGATTTTAATGCTGCATAAAAAATGGCCACTGCCCCAGCAATCAATGCTCCTATCAGTGCATTAGTGATGGAACGGCGTAGCCATTTTGTATCTTCTTTTATTTCTTTCAGTGTATCTTTAATGTCTGTAATATCACGATCGTGAAAAGCGACAGTCTGTTTGAGTTTATCTATTTCCTCTTTAAGGTCCTTGTCTGATTTCTTAAGTTCAGCAATGTCATTCTGTACAGTCTGTTTGAACAAATCCACTGTTGTCTCCTCCAATGCTTACTTCCCCCCTAACACGCTCTCTATTTCCTTTGACGGCAAAATAAAAAGCCCTATTCAGCTACAGTAGGACCTTACTTAAGATTTATATGTCATTGTGTCAGTATACTCTATCTCGCTGATCCACAGATTGTTCCGAGCAGTTTCGATTTGGTCGACGGAAAAGTTCTGAGCTGCGTATTGTTTCACTGGTTCATGGTACTCAGCTGGAATACTGTCAAAAGAAGTATTTCCATAAAGATAGATATTCCTAGCATATGTTCCTGTTCTGAAAGAATAGATCGCCATTTTGTCTCACCTCCTTTCTTTTTTTAGATCTTTACATGCTTCCTCCATTAAAGTAAAAATCCATGAATCCCATTAAGTCTGCATTTGTTGAATTTAGCTGATGCCTTAATTGTTCATTTTCGGATTTGAGTAATTCAATTTGTTCCTTATCTGAAATGACAACTTTATTCCTCCATGCTACTTCTGCATCATCATTCTTAATTACTTTTCCTTCGATTACTGTGAACAGCTTAGGAGGAAGTGAAAATAATTCATGACCTTCGATTACTTCCGCTTCAATCTCCCCCTCAACTCCAGAAGGCACTGTACTCCACCCATCAATTACATTTATGTCATTTAAGGTTACGTATACTTTCACAACCATTCCCCCCCGACGCTACCATGCTCTTACTTCCTTCAATACAACGTCCGTTTGTTGAGCTGTATCATTATTTTCATCATGGCCTTTTATCCAGTCATATGAAACATACAAATATTTTGTCGCATAAGTGTTTGCAGCAGTTCCTAAAGTAAAATACATTCCTTGCCCAGCAAGCCCATCATAATGAGCTTTATGGATATAACATTGGACTATATTATATGGGTTAGTAGTATTGGTGTTTGAATCAAAATCAGAGAAAACTAAAACCCAACCATTAGGACAGCTTGTCAATGTTTTTGAAGGCGTCACCGTATGCCCTGCGGTCATGTAATAACCGCCACTCCATAACAACTCGCCGCTGCTTTTATTTACAAGACCATTAGATGTAAATTTGGCAACTTCATTTGCAATTGAGTTTGCACCTAACCGAACAGATAATTCGTTACCTAATTGTGTGATAGAATTTACCCTGCCACCGCTATCTTTCCATGAATAGTAAGGATAAGATTCTTGACCAAGGCCAACCTCTATTGAAGGGATGCCCCCATTAAGTGTGACGTTGGGTACTGTTTGAATTAGGTCATATCCCGATAAAGAAGTCTTTTGTGTGATATTCCACTGTCTTGACTGCAATGTTACTTGATCAGGAATAGAGTGTGTAAGAATGGCTTGCGAAACGGTCAATTTCGGATAGGAATATGAATGAGATTCAGAACCGATAATGATGACAACATTGCCTGTGGCTGTGTTTCTCCCAAGTCTGACAGTCATATATTTTCCACCATAATTTGTATATCCAGTGTTAACAAAAGACGGTGTTGGGTTACCCTGATATGAATAAAAGCCTACCTCGATTTTGAAAGGGGCAGTACTATCATAAATATAACCATCAATGGTTATCTTCGACATTACATTTACCATTCCATATGGAAGTTCAATTACAAATGCACCTTGAAGACTTCCTGCCCCTGAGTATGCAGCTAAGTTTCTCCATAATTGAAAACCTGGATAATAGTGCACAATTGATTTATCGAAATATGCATGGGACCCTACATCAACAGCGTCATATCTTACTGGCTGTTTATTGATACCGACAGACAGAAGATTAGGATCAGGCATAAATAACGGCTTACCTGCAGATAATGTCCGTGTGACAAGTGTTGTACTCAATCTATCAATGATTCTAATTTGAATATCATATGCTTTTCCATTATCAAAATCCCTTGTGGCTGTCGCTGAATAGTTTTCACCATTCATCGTGAGAGATAAGTTTGTCCATGCACTCCACGTTGCGGACGATTTATCTTTCCAACTATATTGAGCATATTGTATTGAGTTTTTATTCACGGATCCGATTGTCATTAATGCTATGTTTCCTGACACACTAATTGTGGTTTCATTCTCAAAGTTATTCTTTCGTCTTATAGAATCACTCAATGTAGGCACATGATAAGGAATACTTTTTACTGTAAATGATGCCCGAGTTGTAAAGCCTCGACTGTCATAAGCTGTCACATAAGCTGTAGTGTTTGATGAAATATTTATATCATAAAAGTTTGCGACACCTGTAGTGGCAGTAAGTGTTTGGGATTGACCTGCAACGGATATTACATACTTTGATATAGTAGCTGAGTTCAATGCTGTCGCTGCAGTATGGACATTTATCTGAAGGTTGGATTTTCCTTGTACAATATAACTTGCATCTCCAGTGACAGGTGTGACAGTTGTATCAATATCTGTATAGCTTACATTTGAAGCACTAAATGATGGATTACTATTTCTGATATAAAAATTTATATCGTTGTCGGTTTTGCTTCTAACGAGCTCCCCATCATAATATGTGAAGACTTCAATGTTTCCGTCAACGCTAGTTGAGGTGGGAAACTTCGCATATATTGCTGCCTCTTCTGATGCTGTTGGTGTCCAAGTGGTACTCGATCCAACACCCGAGAGAGTCTTAATCAAAGTACCTCCTGCATATATTTTCAATGTATGTGTGAACACACTATGAGCTCTTGATATACCTATATAAATTCCGCCATCAGGGTAGACATCCCAATTTGTCCCATTAGGTATATCTGATGACCTTAAAGCTGTAACAGACCCATAGTAGGTTTTGTCTCCAATAAAAGTACTTCCATCAAATGTTTGCAGCACAAATCTTGTCTCTGCACTTGATCTTCCAGCCAAATGCCTGTAAGCTTCGGCATGTTCTGTTATTCCCCAACCTGAATTGACGGATGTATCATTAGATGGAAGGGTAACCTGACCTATCCAATCCCATACGCCATCTGACCTTTTAACAGATATTTCTACCTCATGCCTGAAACTTGATGAATGTCTGCTTACTGAAACGGTAAAGTTTTGACCGGCTGTGAAGTTTGCACTTGACGATAAGCTTGACGCCCTAGGGATTGTGTCTAATGTAGCTGTGTCACTTGAATCATATACATTGAAAACGTTTGAGTCCCCGCCCCATCCAATCGTTATCTTCTTTGATCCATCTGAATTATGTGTAACTACCTTGGAACCAGAAACGATGAATGTATTTGAATTATAAGTCAACGAGAAGTCTTTATCATAATCCCAAATTTTTGTTCCATCGATTGAAACAAAGAAGTCACCTGTACCATATGAGGTATAACCTGTGTTTGTTCTTTCAAGCCTCATGGTTGCAGTTACGGTACTCTGGTTTTTAGAGACATTTTCAGTGCTACTCCATGATACTGTACCCGAAATATATCCATTATCTGTACTTACTTTAAATGATCCGCTTGCCATTCATAATCACCCCGCTTTAAATGGTAGGAACAAACGCCCAAGCACCATTAGGCATCTTGATGATCTTTATTCCTCCCATCGTAAACTCCTCTTCAGCTCTTACCTTTTTAGTAACTGTTTCATCCTCATTTAGATAGAAAACCTTCTCCCAATTTTCATTCCCGGTGGCATCGTACCAACCAGTCAATCCTAGCTCATCGAGGGTTGTCATCTTCAGATTCTCTTTCATCATGATTCCATTGTCATCAACCTGAAAATTACCATTGGTGGACATGAAAACAGAACCTGTAATGGTAACCCCTTCAATGGCAATAGCCTTTAATGTACCGGTTGTTACTTTATCAGCACTTACACCCTCGGCAATCAATTCGTTTGTAATCGTCAAAGGCACAATGTCCTGCCCACTTACCCTGGCGGTTTGGGCCGATATTTCATTAGTGAATTCACTGGCCGTTCCATGCGTGTTGATGGTCCTTGCTCGGAAATACCATTGTTCATCGGTATTTGATTCGAAAATCACACCGCTACTTTTACCTCTGAAGACCAGGTTTTCGTCTCCTGGAATGAAATTCTGTACCTGGGAAGCGTACACTTCATAGGCAGCAATATATAATTCGTGGATGAAATCCCAATTCAATTTTATGGTTTTAAATAGCCCTTTGGCTGTAAAGCTTGTTGGAACAGGGGGAGGGACGTCTGGAAAATCGGTATCGCTAATTTCCTTTTGAGTGGTGTTCTTGTCCCAGATTGGTGCCTTATCGTTTAATTTAGCTTCAATCATATCCAGGCGTTCATCATCCTCAAAAAGATTAAGGTACTGCCCCATTTCTACGTGAGCATTGTCCGGATCCGCCACATCATATTCGAAAACCACTACCCTGGTTTGAACTTCAATAGGTGCTGCAAATGACCTGTCAACCGTCCGGGTCGTGTCACCTAGCCTTACTTTCTCGTGTTCATATCCAATCAAATCTCCTAACAAAAACGTATCAAGCTCAAAGTTCTCAATCTGGTTCTTTTGTTCTTGAAGAGCATTCCATGTACGCTGCAGCAATAAGGTAGGATCCTCAGAATCATCATCATAGAAACCAAACCGATGTCTTTTGGTTCCATCCGAATTCAACCTGCCGAACGCCTCCAATGCTTCAGCATCCCCCACCCATTCCTGTCCCATTGGTTTATCAACGGGATCACCATTAACTGTGCTCCATTCTACATCTGCAAAAGTGACTTTTCTTGTGTACCCTTCATTATCAGTCTCTAGGCTCGAGCCACGTCCGTATAAGGCTGTTTTCGGGTAGGAGAGGACCTTATGCTTAATGAAAAGGATATCTTTATCAATTTCCCAAACCTTCCCTATGTCCTGGCCCCTTCTTGGAAGAATGTCGATATAACGGCCAATAATTTTATTTCCATCAATCTCCACTCTGTCCCTCAGCTCACCACCCCAAGTATTTAGGATTTTCTCTATGGCTTCTCTTGCATTGATGTAGTAAAAGTTAGTTGAATTCAGACCCAGTTCAGCTGTTTCTCCAACTTCCCATCTAGTGTTCTGAAGTGCCCTTAGAAGAGCGTCGTCCACTGTGGTATCATAGGGTCTGATATCCTCCAAAGGTTCATCGTTTAATTCAAGCATCGCTGGCTCAGTGACCACTCTTATTTGTGGTCCTTCTTGACCATTGGTCTTTTCTGGTTCTTTAATGACAAATAGACGGAAATAACCGTCTTTATCCATAAAAGCCACTTGATTTTCTGCAACAAGGTATTGAGAGTCTTCATGATCACCTTGTGCCGAAAATTCAAATGTCGAGCCGTTATTTAAAATTTCCTTAAACGGGGCATTCCAGAAGGCACATGCTTCTGCTGCCTCGTTTGATAGGATGGCAACCAGATTGTCATAAGAATCAAAGATTAATAGGTCTTTGTCCTCCATCACAACCACCTCGGCCTAAAAGTTATTTGCGTCGTAGCCACGCCCGCTGGATCTACTGTTAAAGTATTCGCTCCTGGCAATAGCATAAAAGGACTGCTTCGCCAATCGTAAGCTGTCATATGAACAACTCCATTAATAGTTACCTTCCTCTTTTTCAAATCAATTTCTAGTATGTCTCCCACTTTGAAATCCCAGATGACCCTTACATACTTCCCGTTTGAGTGAGTGATTTTATATTCGGTTGCTACAGTTTTAAAGGTTGCATTGATGATTAAGGGTATTTCGGCTGTCCCCATATTCATAATAGGTGCAGCATCAAGTAGAACAGTATCTTCCGCTCCATACTTATATGGATCCGGGCAAATGAAGGAGATGGTCCCTATTAAATAATTGTAGGACTCTTCAAACTCAAGGGTTCCTTCAACTAATGCATAGTAGATTCGATCAGGTTCATCATCAAAGATAAGATTTACCGGATCAGTTTTAATTAACCATGCTGCCAGGTCCTCTTTTAATTTTTCGATATTACTATACCCCGACTTCTCCTTATCAATAAGTATTGGTTCCGGGAGAACCCTTGGTGATGTATCGGTACCAACTAAATGAGCTCCAGGCAATCCCGGTTTTGTCACCAACCTTCTGGAAATAGGGGCGAAAGCAGGTCTTCTTTCTGATGATAATAAAGATATATAGTCTTTTTTCCCACCGTTAAAAGTGAAATTCCCCATTCTATCGCTTCCCCTTATTATGCCTATGAAGACGTTTTTTCTGATTTTGAACCTCTGTCACATCGTCCGCAATCCATTCTGCAAGTACCCGGCCTTGCGGGGTGACCAATTGAAAAATTCGAGGTTCTTTCTCTCCAGCAGACTCTACCTGGCTTGCTTGTCCACTTATATGATGTATCACTAGATCCACGCTAAGTTCATCTTTAACCTGCTGTTTTATTTCATCGATTTGAAAGCCCGCATCGAGTGAAGTTCTGTTAATCTCCATGTTTGCAACAGCCAATTGAGGACTGAACGCCCCAGTTATTGCTGAAGCCATATTAGCAGTAGTCTTCGCAGCTGCGCCGGTCATCTTGTCTATACCAACGATTACACCGCTAACGATATTCTTACCAACCATATCCCTCATCCAACGAGATGGAGAGTGAATACTTAAAGCTTTTGTAATGCCACTCTTTATTGAGCCTGCAACATCTTTTATTTTGTCTGCAACTGCTCCCATCATTGAGCCGATCCCTTTTATTAGCCCCTGAATGATGTTTTTACCAATACCTGAAAGATTGATAGAGGATAAGAAGGATTTTGCAGCATTCCACCCATTTACAATGGCAGTTTTTACATTTTTCATTGCCGTGCTAACAGTCGACTTTAACCTATTGAATACACCAGTCACAATGGACTTTATGGTACTGGTTACAGTGTTAATGGTAGAGCGAATGCTATTCCAAATTGAAACTATAACCTGCTTGATTGCATTCATCACACTGGAAATTGTCCGGTTAACTGCGTTAAATGAACCAGTAACAAAAGATTTTATTGTATTCAGAGTATTGGTGAAGATACCTTTAATAAAGTTCCAGGCAGATTTCATCAAAGTTTTTCCTGTAGATGCAAATCCCTTAAGTGGTCCAAGGAACTTACCTATGAAATAGAGATTGATCCAGCCCCAAAGTATTTGTAAAGCTCCTTTGAAAATCTGCTTAATCCCTTCCCAAACCTTCGAAAAGTCTCCAGTAAAAATACCTGCAAATACTTTGATAATTCCTTGGATGACATTTAGAGCACCGTTGATGATGTTCTTAATTGCATTCCAAGTAGAGATGATCACTGACTTAATGATCATCCATGCAACGCCTAAGATTGGTACAATCACAGCCATTGCTGCAGAAAAAATGGTCTTGATAATACTCCAGGCATTCGATAAAGCTTGAATAATCTGAGCTCCATTTTCATCCCAGAATTGTTTAATCTGGTCGAGCCTTTGTTTAATGAAGGTACTAACGGCTGTAATTGCTTGGTTGATATAGGGTAATAAGAATCCCCATACTATCATTGCTGCAGCTTTTATGGAGTTCCAAGCAGAAATGATAGCATTGCGAAAACCATCATTTGTCTTCCACAAGTAAATGAAACCTGCAGTTAGAGCCACAATTGCCGCAGCTACAATCCATACCGTAGCACTCATTGCCGCAAGTCCCGTTACTATAGGTGTGATTAAAGGCCAAACGGAAGCTAATGCAGCCTTGAATCCTGCAACTAACCCAATCCCTACAGCCAGTGGGGATAACAGAAGAGTAAGAGCTGGAACTAACATCATGGTTCCCTGAATGATTTTAGCTAGAACAGGGTGTGCTTCGTTGAATTTTATGGTCATGTTAGCGATTGCTGTTATGAAATCATAAATCTTCATCATCACGGCGCCGAAAACGTCCACCATTGGTTGAAAAGCCTGACGAACAGCAGCCTTCATCCGATTAAGTGATTCTTCATAACCTTTAACCGTATCCATTGCGCCTTTGTGCAATGACGAATACACAAGAGCAGATGTCACTGCTGCCCCGATAGCAACCATCTGAAAACGCATCATCCCTTGCGTAATCATCCTGGTCATGTCGTTTAATTCCTTCATATTCGCAGTAGGACCTAGCATTTTCAAAGCTAGAACAGATGCATTACCTGCATTCGCCATTTTGTTTAAGGAGTTAGCAACGGCCAGACTTCCTTTGTTCACTTGTAACAAAGGATTTTTCATTCGGTCATAGTTAGCGCTTATCTTTTCAGCTTGAGTTGACATGTTAAGCATAGTCCCGGCAGTCTGGATCATGCTTATCTTCATTAGCTCATTGTTCTTCATCATGTTGTCGGTTGCTTTTTTATGAGCCGCCCCCATCGCTGCAACATCAGCCATAAACTGTTGATTAGAGCCAGAGTAGGTTTTTGCACCCTGGGCTAACTTAAAATATTCATATTCTGCCTTGATCATTTCATCTCGGAATCCACTCATCGCCAAGGACTGTTGAGCAAACGCTGATCGCATTTCCTGGCTCATTCTCCTGGCTTCTTCGGAAGTCCCTCGATACATTCTTTGGGTTTGATATCCCGCATTGAACATTTGGTTGCCTGCATGTATAGCCTGGTTGCCCGTTCTTTGCATTTGACGCTGAGTATGGGACAGCTCGGCTGTTAAGTCGTTCACTTCGCGAGTAAGGGCTAAAACCTTGGCCTGGACTTGCTGCATTTGACGGTTAAAACGGGTCACATCAGCTTGAATATTCGTTTCCCTCACACTCGGAATTTCGTTGAGTTCAGAATTAGCACGCTGGATGCTTGAGATGAAGTTCGTGATATCAGCCGTAATAGAAGCTGTAGCACCAAATGCTGTTCTTCTGATCGCTTCATCAACTTCTGTCATTTGTCGCATAAATTCATTGATATCCGCAGTGATTTTAGCAGCAAAATTCTCTTGCATGTTTTATCCTCCTTTCATTTTGTAAGATTTCATTGCTTCCTTCGCTTTTCTATATCGTTCTACGTTGATTTTGGGTACTCTGCTTTCTTTCCAATTTTCAGAACCGCTCATAATTCTTTTACGCGCAGTTTTCGAATCGAACATTTTGTTTTCCCTAGCTCGCTTTGCATTCTGGGCATACCGATTAAACATCGCCTGTTTAGCCATGCTTTCGTACTGGTCCACTAACCTTAATTGAGACCCTTTTATAAAGTTTTTGAACTGCCTTGGAGTCCAGGACAAAATCAAATCAGCATCATAGACTTCCAGGTAATGAGCTGCGTTGACGAACAATTGGTCGAAATTTATTCCTTCATTTCTTTGCGCATTTGGAACAGCATTTCCGTTTGTTGCTCCCTTTCCGCCTTCTCCTCTTCTGTTTTCCCGGTCTTCTTGTAAGCCTCGATGTTTTTCCAATAACTCTTGGCTTGTTTCTTGAAAAAACCCGATTCGTCCACCGCGTTGAATGCTTCTTTAAACAACTTTTCTGTGTCCCCATCTTCTTCGATACGTTGTTCAATGGCAGCTTCTATGTCCTCAAGTTTGGGTTTATCCTTCCCTAAGTATTCCAAGCCGCAATCCCAGAATGCCAAAAGATGCTTGTTGGAATACTGCAGCAAGTTTGTATACAAGCCATGGAAACCACCCACATCATTGCCGTCGTTATCCTTCTCTGAATACTTCTTATCTGCCAATCTTTCAAAACGGAATGTACACTTCGCTTCAAACTCTTTTCCGTTAATCTCTAAAAATGCCATTTTCGATTACCTCCACAAAATAAAATGATAAGAGGCAGGATAGGATCCCGCCCCTAGCTTTATACAGTCGGTGCTGTTGTTTGATCAGGAAACTCTCCTGTCGAAGCCCCAGGAGCTTCAAAGCCATAACGTGCGAATTCGATCATTTCAGGAGGTAGTGGATCAATTTCTCCTTCTTGGGTAGACCCGATGACCTGGACCGTGGCTGATACTTCCACAAAGCCATCTTGTGGACTGGACTTTTCAGCGCTTTCCACGATGCAATATCCAAAAACCGCAGGATGTTTACCACTGGCATTTAGGTTTAGATCCACTTCCCAAACCTTGATCTGCCTCTTGTTTTTGATAGCGTCCATTACAACTTTTTGTCCTGGATCACCCGTCTCTCCATATGCAGTGAACTCAAATGATTCACTGTTCTGTCCATAACCAACGATGCGCCCGAACTTCGTCGACTCATCTATGATGTCATTCTCAATAGAATATGAGTTTTCCGTCAGGTTACCAATTAGCAACCCATCTGTTCCGAGTGCAGCATCCGTAGATTGCACTAAAAGAATGGAATCTTTTCCTTGTTGCATCCTATTCACTCCTCAATGTGTATTTCATTCGTAAAACCCCGTGTCTTATACGAGGGTCGATGTCATCAAACACTTGGATCCCGAGCCGCTCCACTTTAAGGATCCAAAAACCCGGCAAATCCAGTTTGTAAGACAAGGCTTTCTGGCAAGCATTTAATATGTTGAAGGTTTCTTTCTTTCCAGGGTAATCAGACCAAGCATGGATGACTAAAGATATTTCTTCACCAGGCACTGTTTTTGTGTCAAAAGGAAGCATTGCCGGTTCTCCAATAACCACATAGGGATACGCCTGATCTTTAGGAACTGCATCAAAAACTCCTGTGATCATATTCTTCAGGGATACATCAGCCTCTAATTTTTGATAAATAGCCTCCTGCAATGGCCATAAAGCTGTATCGTAGGGCATGTCAGTTCACCAACCTATTCATCTCGGTTCGGTAGTATCTTTTACCTATCTCTATAGCAGGGTACCAGTATGGTTGAGCACGCATTCCTCTTGTAGTAACAAACCGCCCTAGCTTGTCTGAATAGTAGGTCCATGGTGTTTGACGGCCATCCCCATTCACAGCATAGATGCCTGTCCCGAACTCGACATAGATGGCATAATGGGCACTCACGGTTACGACAGCTGTTAAGCCCCCGTCCCTGATTTCCACTTCAATGGATTTTCTAAGATTCCCATCGTCAGAGGGTGCCAATGATCGAGCATTGGACTGGATTAAATAAGCCGTTTCTACGACAATCCTTTTTGCCTCTTCAACCACCCCTTCACCAAACTTCCGGGCAGATCTGGAAAGCTTTCTATTTCCAAACCGAATATTAACCATTAGGAACCAACTTTAAAGGCAGGCGCATAACTTCGCCCTGCCCCCCTTGATCCTGAGGTCTACCCACAACCTCGTAAGTCTCATCCTGGTACTTCACACGCATATCTGTTTTGATATCCGTTCTGTATGGATAATAGAGTACCCTGTCCAGTTGATTGTCCAATTTTTGAAACTCGTAAATTTCACGGCTTGAAGGTGTATCCATAAACCCTATCATCGTTAAAACTGCAGCGTAAGCCAATTCGTGGCCGCCTCCCCCATCTGGTATCTTTCTTTGCTCCCAAAAGGTTATTTCATGAGGAAATTCATCGTTGAGCACGGAATCTCACCTTCCTGTAAGCCCTCAAGTTATTGTATAAGGACCTCGGTAATTCACTTTCGAAAGAGTAAGAGACGCTGCCCATCGACCGATTCCGCAGGCCGGTTTTGTTTTGGTAGAATTCAATCGCCTTAGCCATAAAGATTTTGACTCCACCAGGAATAACAGGAGCAGTCGTTTCACTGTCTCCGAATGTGTTATTACATTCTTCCTTCACATGGTCAAAAATAAGAGGGAGCATGGTACGGTAATGCGCCTCTTGCTCCGTACGATTCTCCCCGTTAATCAGCATTATTTCTTTTACTTCTTCATCTGTAGGTCTATACATGGTACACCTACTCCCCGAGGATTAAATCAATTAAATCCTCTTTATTGGCGTTTGATTTATACTGAATTTCTTCCTTGTCGAGGAATTCTTTCAAATCATCATTTTTGATTTCCTGCAGTTCTTCACGAGTAAGCGTGAAATAATCCAGTTCTGACCCGTCATTTTGGTTTTCTGTTGTTTCCGGGGCCTCAACCAGGGTGTAACCCTTTGCCTTGTACACGATGTTATACGCCCTTTCTGTCACCCTATGCGTCTTACCCTTTTGATCTTTAACAACAACCATGCTATCAGAAGCTTTCACGTATTTAGCCATTGATTATTCCTCCTTTATTATTGTGTGGACTCTATTATGGCGTGACTACAGCTGGTGTTAACGCACCAAATGCGTCTGGTTTGATATTCATGTAACCGATATGCATTGTCGCACGGAGAGCAAACATATCGCGTTCAAATAGATTGATAGGCTTACCTGCAGCGTCTACGATTGAAGATAACTGCGCATCTTCAGAAACTGCATATTCAATGTTCTGAAGGATACCGTAACGTGCATAGTCCCAGTCGCCCATGAGAGCTACAGCCTTAGTAGCGTCGAATGCTTCAGGCTTGGAGTAAGTTACAGCCAGGCCTTCCACGTCGTTTAGGTTCGTATAGTACCTTTCACCATTTGTTGCGTTCCTTGCGCGGCGCAGGTTCTGTTTGAATGCATTTGTTGCTACCATCCCATCAGGAGTGAATCCACCTGCCTCGATAAGTGCCATCAGGTCAAATACTTCATCCTGCAGGTCAGCACCTGAACCAAGTGCGATGAGATTTCCTTCATCAGTTGCGCCAGTGAAGATGGCCTTGCCACTAGTATGAGTAGCAAACGGTGAGTTCGTACCGAATAATCCTGCAATATCAAATGTCTGATAGAACGCTTCAGCAATCAGTGGCTTAACTTCATTGAAGAAGTCCTTAGCTGTGTAACGCAAGAATTCCTTTGAGAATGGGATAATGACACCCAGCTTCTCTGCCTGCATTGAGGCAGTAAGCCATTCAACTGTGGAAGTCTTGATAACTTCTGTTTCAGATACCCAGTACGCGCCGGCTCCTTTAGCCTTGAAAGAGAATGTTTTCTTCGGCTTAGTCATAGGCTCATATTTTGCCAGCTTCATGATTGTTGACCCTTTGATCACATCCTCAATGATTAGGCCGCCCTCTTCCTGGGGGATTAACCCTGTCTTTGCATTTTGCATTAATACATGGTCTGGAGTATATGTTTGCTCTTCAAATTGCTTAATATTAACTGCGAGTAAAGATGTTACTAATGATGTTTCCAATGCTACTGCCATTTATGATGGCCTCCTTTTAATTGTTTTGACTTTGATTACGAATATTGTGTGCTGCCGCCATTTCCTGAATGGATTTAATTGTGCCGCCACCTGTGTTGCCGCCTTGTTGAATATCTCGGCCTTTATCCTTGAATTTGTTGTCTACAGCTTCCTGGATAGCCTTGTTGTATGTTTCCTCGAGTTTCGCAAGATTAGCCGTAGTTTTCTCCTCATCCTCTGCAAGGAAATAACTAACAAGATCAACGGGAAGTTTCTTCTCCGTAGCCTGCTTGATTGCAAGGTTCATAAGCTTTTCTCGCTGAGATTCCTTTTGCTGGTCTTCAAGGGCCTTCTCAAGTGCCGCTATTCGTTTCTGCTCCTCTGTCTGGGCAGGGTTACGTTTCGCGACCTCTTCAGAGACTAGAGCCTCCAGGTTGTTCGCCTTCCAAGTATCTAATCCCTTGGTAAAATAGCTGTCCAGACGGGGTTGAAGAAGCCGTTTCCCATCCTCTGTATCCAAGAAACCTTTCACCTTGTCTGCTGACACGGCCGAGAGTTCTCCAAGATAGGTTTTCACTTCTTCCTGATCCTTGTTATCTTCCAAGAACTTTTTCACTGCTGCCAGACTGATAGTACCGGCATCAAATTGTTTAATATTAACCTTCAGAAAATTAAATTTTTTCACGTTCTAATTCCTCCTAGCCATGCAGTACGAGCCTGCATGTCAAAATGGGTATAAAAAATATGCCTTTTAATGACTTGCCCAGGTCAATCCGATTGTTGTTTGATTGTTACTTGCAAATCCTCTGGGAACTGTTCAGAAAGTTCCTGGAGAAATCTAACTGATGTTTGAAGCGAAGTTGAAACTGCAGCACAAACAACGCTTTGAGCATGTCCAGCAGCCTCAATCTTCATATAACCATCTTCACCGATAGTGACTATGACATTGGTCAAACTTCACCCTCTCCTTTTTGCAGCTTTCTCCTCAAAGCCCTTAAATACCTTCACAGCAATATACAACTTTATGATCTCTATATCGTTGCTCGCAAGGCCTTGTTCCGTAAGCTTTAGCAGATATCTAGATTTAAATTGTTCAAAGGTCATTGGAATTCATCCTCTCCCATATCAAAAATGATTCGGTTTTTACCAAGCTCATATAATCCTAGAGCTTCCAGGTGCGTTGTCTCACTCCAACCGGCATCGATAATCCCGTCTTTCTTTTTGATAACGTATCCTACGACTTCAACTTGATCTATATTAGCGATAAGGTGTTCAATAAGTGCCTTTGGTGTGACTTTCCCTTCTTTGCTCTTTCGAAATTCATCAAGAAAAATCATATTTATTTCACCTCAACCAATTCATAAGTAGCTTCGAAGATATCAGGTTTGCAAGAGTAAAACTCCCCATTCACACCCTTGATAATGTAATCACCAGGTTTTGCAGTCATGGTTCCTTCTAATGTGTTGACCAGCATGATCGGAGTCCTAAATTCCACCGTCTCAACTGCACTCAAGGTACTTTCGCTATCATCAATCCATTTGCATATTCGCAGGTAATCTTCTAAGGTATTAAACTGAATCGCTTCAATAACTACAGGTTTCTTACGATATTTCATTTATTCAGCCTCCTATGAAGCATATTTCTTCTTCCATTCCTCGAATGTTACATAAGGCATTGTGGTAGAAGGAGGTTTCACGGCCTTCTGTGCCTTTTTCAATGCCTTTGCATATGTTAGGCCTTCGTCAGCCATC
This sequence comes from Chryseobacterium sp. ISL-80, assembly GCA_018613055.1. Lineage (GTDB taxonomy): Bacteria > Bacillota > Bacilli > Bacillales > Cytobacillaceae > Mesobacillus. The sequence goes on from JAGGQZ010000008.1 coordinate 26,629, forward strand.
AACGCGTCTATACGAGTCGCCAGCTTCTTCTGGAAATCAGGATTCATATAATCCCTACCTCGACGATATTCAGGCAGCATGCCATTCACAAGCCGGAGCTTCACACAGCGACAGCCGATATCCATGTTAGCCTTGCCCCAGAGATGAGGACCTTTAGCTTTCATGCCTTTGTAGTGGAAATATCCATCCTTGTCAGCCTTCTGGCCGTCTAATTCCCTGTGTGAGGTCCTGACCCTCAAGTCCAACGATGAAGCCCAAATACTATCCATGGTTGCGTATTTGGCAGCCTGTTCTCCCACCTCTTCATCCGAAATAGAACGAACACGGCCAGCCTCAGTCCTGGCTACGAGCATCGCTTTCTTTTTCGAGAAGTTCACTGCATTCTCAATTCGTTTTGCCATGGCTGTATAACCTTCACCAGCAATAAGCGACTGACTGATTTCAATATTGATTTTCCGGATGATCTCATTCCTGTGCTCTGTAAATACGGAAGGCAACGTTAATTTGTCTACAGGATTTGCAAGAGCCAATTTTATGGTGGTCATAGACGGGAGAGTGAATCCCATTTCCGTTGATGCACTCATTTGGAAAAGGTATGCATGCATAAGAAAGCTCTCTACATACTGAGTTTCCATTGAGGCATTAATCATTTTGATCAACTGCTTGTAATCAGAGTTGAACATGTTGCTGATGACTTCCATTTCCTTTTGGAACCGGTTATATTTGTTCAGCTCTGTGTAAGAGAGCTCACCCTTCTTCTCGTACTTCCTGAACATTTCACCGATCTGCAGAAAAATTGCTTGGAGCCGTTTAGCAAACACCTTTTCAATATCTGATTCTGTCTTTCCTAAAAGCTTGTTCAGCAACTCACGAATCTTAAATTGATCCATTAGCCAACCACCCCAGTGCCTTTACATGTTTTGCACTGAATGAGGTTTCCTGTAATGTTGCTTGGTACTTTGCCTGTGCCGCTGCAGGTAGTACATGGTTTGCTTCCCTCACTTGTTTTGCCGGAGCTCCCCTTTTCATCTTCTTGCAGGTCTTCCTCATCAGGATCATCCTCGTCCAATGGCTCAAGCGCTGGACCAAATAAGACAGCGTCTTTTTTCATTTCCTCAAGCTCAAATTCAACATCATCAACAAATGAAAGAAGCCCCAATCTGGTCCGCTCGCTGATATGCCCTTTCAGCTGAGCTGTTGATTGTGCTTCATCCAAGATATTAGCAGGAAGGTTTCTCTTAAAACCGAAGAATACTTTCAGATAATCATCGGGACTAAATCCTTTCCTTTTCGACCAGGCACTAAAGAGAACCTTGAACTGATATCGAAGGGAAGCAGTGAACTTACGCTCCATAGTGATGCACTTGTTCTCTAAGGCCATCAATTTGAACCTCATTGCCACTCCACTTAGCTGAGTCCCGAACGATTTGTCCGTGAAGTTCACTGACTTTGCAAATCGCAAGATATTCTCTTCCAGTCGGTTCAGGTGATTTTCGATCATGGTGTCATTAATATCCTTGGTTAGGTACCGGACATCGTCATTTTCACCGAATAACTCGAATACCCCACTCTTCTTTAGGTTGGCCAGTGTCTCTTCATCTGCTCCCATTCCTCTCAGAATGAGATAGGCTAGCCGATATTGCTCGATTTCATTGGAAGCATCTGAGAGCGTGCGGTCGTAACCATCGATAAGATTAAGAACTTTCTCAGCATCCCCTTTTAACTCCTTGTTGTTTGCCACTCCAAAAAGAGGATTGAAGTCAAACATGTGAGGCTGGATGTCCTGGAGGTTAAACTGACCGCCCTGGTTTGCTTTGAAAAAATAAATGTATATCTCATCATAGAACTCAGCGTAAATTTCATCATCGCGAGAAAAATATCGAAGAGAATAGTCCGGTTCATGTATCTCATCCCCCAGGAATATGACTTCCCATGGATCTATGTTTTTTATTCTTTCATCCCCTGCCTTATCGATGTATGCCAACCTTGCAGCATACCCGCATATTGCAGCCATCTTTCCATATTCTGAATCATTATCTTCTGCATTATTGCGCAAAAGGAATGATTCCAGTTCTGATCTAAGTGCCGCATTGGTATCGTCAACATCGTAGCTGATGGGATGACCGAACATATACCCTATCTTGGTATCGACGATATCAGCATCAAAAGCATTGTTAAGCTTGTTGTTCACTTTATCATCAATTCGAAGAACATTGCCGCCTGATTCAAACTTTTCTTCGTATGCAGTAGCAGACCGCGAAAAAATGGTTGGACCATCAAGATCAGCTTTATATCGCTGATACATCTTCCTCATTCGTGCTCTAATTTTGCTATGGGCATCAATCATCTCTAGCACGGTTTTTTCATCAATGCCATTCTTATCGATGTATTCCTTGAACTTCAGCATTGTTTTCACCTACCCCGTTTTGCGTCTTGCGTTATGACCTTTAATACTAGCAACCTCGTAATCATCCAAGCCGTACCAAATAGCACTGAAAGTATGAGGATCAATATTGAATTCGTCCTCGATTATTTTGCCTTTTTTATCTTTAGCAAAGGTTAAATTCTTCAGTTCTCTTATTACATCCGGGCAAGCATCGGAACAAATAATCTTTTTAAACCGCTTCACCTTCTTGGTGTTTTGAAGTCTCGATCCAGGTCCCTTCTTCGCTCCCATAATCCTAAATCTTCTTTGCCTGAAATATGCAATCGTCTTAGGTTCAGCACTATCGGCCTTGATCATTATCTTTTTGTATGGATCCAAATCCTCAACCAGCTCAGGGTCTGTCATACCACGTTTGTAATACTGTTCAAAGATGTAGAGGTATTTATTTTCATGATCAATTGCCATCCTGACCAAAGCGTTGTATGATTCAACAAATCCAAAGTCCAAACCATTTTTAAATAACGGCTTGTCAATTTCATCGATTGCCCTCATTACTTCCTCATGTGACTTCACTTGGAATTGAGGCAAAACTCTTTTACCATTAACCCCATATCGCCCCAACCTGGCAACACGATGTAAGTCAGGATCATACTCTGCTAATTCATCCAGCTGCTCGATGTAACTATCAGGCAGGAACAGGTTATCGTCTGCCGTTGAATGATGATAGTAAGTATCTCCAACAACGACTGTTCCTTTTTGATAAAGTTCATTATCATCCAGAACGAAACGATCGTTTTCATCGTCTTTGAAGAAATGCAAATATGTCCAATTGTCTTCACCGATTGGATTAGTTGAAAGAATCATATGCAACTTGAGTTTCGGATGACGCAAACGACCAATCAACTCTTTAAAACCCTCGTACTTCACTTCTGAACATTCTTCCAACCATATGAGGGACACGTTGTTGATTGATTTTAGTTTTGCAGGCTTGTCCATTCCTTTGAAAATGATTTTAGAACCATTGGAGAACCGTAGTTCATAGGGGCTTTCTTTCGGCCTTATCTTGCCTTTCGCAACCTTTTTTCGACTGCTTTCATCCAAGAGACCTAAATCCTCAATTATCTCGGTAAATAAAGAAAACGTACTGTCCTTGTGTGTATCGTATACTTCACGAATCACAAGAGCCTTACGTTTTTCAGAGAGTAATTTTAGAATGATTTTTAGGGCAACATGATAAGACTTAGAGGAACCGTAACCCCCCATAAGAAACTGGAACTTTTGATTCCAGTCAAAGAGAAAGTCCTCGAAACGTGGATTAACTTCTTTATTGATGTCCATTACCCACGCGCCTCTTTTCGAGTGATAACGATGTTTACCACATCATCCTCACCATCATCGCTCATGTTTTCAATCTCGGCTTTTGTCTTCGCAACATTCAACTGCAGTTGCTCAAGCTTCAGCCGTCGCTCATCTTCAGCATGGGCCATTTCATCGAATTGCCTAATCAAACTCCGTAGCTCGCCCATTGCTCTGGACTGAGCATTCAGGAAAGCAGCCTGTCTATCCCATGCAAACTGAAATTCGTACTCTTCCTCGGTTGCGATTTGCTTGAATTCCCCTCTATTATCCAGGTCAGGAACCAATTCATATTTTGATTTCTTCAGCTCTTTAATCATCTCGCCCTTATCCTGGACGAACATGATCTGCTGAGCGCGGATGATAGCAGCGTATTGAATTTGTATTTGATCCCATATTAAATCAATTGCTGACCTATCCTGCATCGCATCCATTACTTCTAATGTCTCAGCAGGTAGGAACTTTGAAAAGAAACCATGAGTCATAGCATTCTGGTTCCCTTTTGGGGCTGATCCCCCACTATTACCCTTAGCGTTGATATTTCCTTTAGGAGCCCCACGTTTTTTTGTGTGCACACTCTTTTCAGAGGGTGCACCCCTATCTCGATTCCAGCCATATCGTTTTTTCCATGACTTGACCGTATTGAGAGAGACCTCGTATTTATCGGCAATGTCTTTGTATTTCATGCCTTTCATATAATCTTTTTCAGCTAACACATATTTTTCAGCCATGCTACATCACCTGCCACCCCCAGGTATTTGTGTTTGTTTTGGGACAATAAAAAAAGCACTCTGATTGAGTGCCTAGTTTCAACTAAATAGAAATAAGAATACTTTATAAGCTGCCAAAAGCGTTGTAATCGATGCTATTGCAACAATCAATCTACCTGGCACTCTTAAGACTTTTAAAACCACTATTACTACCAGTACAATTTCCACAGTCAAAAGGATCCAGATTGCCAACTGGGATGCCATCATATCAACTGTTTCTTTCATTGGACTAAAATCAACCTTTTCCAATATTGTCACCTCCAAAGTATTTATCGGAGATAACATAGACTTTTATATAGAGGAAGTAGCTTATTAACTGCCTCCCCGTCCTGCCTTCAAGTTTAGCATGCGAATTTTTCGAGATTCAACAATTGCACAAATTGGCTTTTTTGGCTCAATTGGCTCAATATGGCATCTTTGGTTTTCTTCACTTGATTTCTGGTCATTCCCAACAATTCTGCAATAGAACGGTAGCTCATTCCATCGAGCATACAGTCATAAACGACTCTTTCCTTTTCATCATCCAATAGTTCCCCTGCCCACTCTAGCGCATACACTCGACCTTCATATTTCAGAAGCCTTTTATATAATCGCTCTTCTCGCAAATCCATTTTCTCCAACTCAGCTTTACTTTTCCCTGATGACCCCTTTGGCATGGCAGCTTCGATTCCATATTGAGCTACTCCCCAACTCCTCATAGGAGCCGAGTAACCATAGAGAGCGTTCTGGAGTCTGTCTACTTCCCGTCGCATCCACTGATAATCACGTAATAAGACTTCGATCTGATCTATCATCGCCCATTCCTCCAAGCTCCGCCTTTTCCCCTGGTCAGTGTTTGCCTGCTAGTGCCCATTAGATATTTCAAATCACTTTCGGATAGCTTGTCCGACTTATTCTTATCAGTTTGTTTCTGAGGATTTTTACTTCTTAACTGTTCACATATAGTCACCTTCATCATTTGACCCCCAATCAAAATAAAAAGGACACCAAACAAACGCCGTAGCGTCCATTTAGTGCCCCTGGTTGTTCCAGTAGACTTATAATTTATTTGAGTAGTTCAATTCATAATGCGACGGCTTCCCCGACTGCCAAGAAATAACTTGTTTGCCGTATCCTTTTGGTGGGGTATCGACTATAACAAGCTGGCCGTCTTTTACGATGTATGTTGCATTAACCATTAAATCAATTTCTGCCGTCATATTTTCTGCATTTGCCTTCACCAGGACCCCTCCCAATGGGTTATAATGAGATTGGGTGGCCGGGAGAAATCCTGGCTTTTTTAATTTTTGAGTCCTTGTTTGGTGGTGTCATCCAATTCGTTCCCGCATCCTGGACAGAAGTTTGCTGGTAATTCGAAATGAAATCCGCACTTAGGACAAATAGCTGGCCCCTTTGCCTTTGGATAATCGTAGGTTGTTTTGTAGTTTTTCATTAATTGTTCTCCTTCAACGTTTTCGTAATTTGCCTTAAAAATAATTTTGTAGCCGCTTAGTACAATCGTCTGCATAATTTTGCTCAAAAGAGCAATATTCCTTATACACTAATGGAGGAAACCATGAGGACACTAAAACAAATTGATTCAGTCCATCAAAAAATTTTGAGTTCTGATTTCTCATCCCGCGTTAAAAGCATGAAATCCCAAAGCCTTTTAAACGAATTAATTAGAACGTTTGAAATCCCTAAAAGCATCAGCGTAAGTTACGAAAAAGAACATCCTGAAGTGGTGAAGTTATATCATAAAATAACTAAAAGTATCGATGCCTAATACTCCTCTTAAGGATAATAATCACTCAAACTGGCAAAGTTAAACCTGAGATATAGTAATTGGTCCTTACTATTTTCTCTACGGGCAAGGACCCAAATCTGCAATTCCTTGCCCCATTTCATCGTATAACTACAAAATATCCTCATTTTCCTTTCCTCCTTGTGAAACTTCTTAAAATGTATAACAACTTTTTTATTTAGATATGAAAATTAAAGATGTGAAAACCAATAAGGTGGAAAGAGTATATTATTTATAATTAAAATCCACCTATTTGAGCAAACTAGAGTAGAGCAAGGTTCTTTCCATATTGTTTTCTCCTCAGATTTCATGAACCTTGCTCGTCAATTCTAGCCACTAATTACTCTGTGGAAGCCGAATCACCAGCAAACCTACACAGACACCTTGCAACATCCCTATCGCCTCCTTCTGGTATTCGCCTTTGGCTTAGACTTGACCTTTTGTTTCTTCAGTTGGTCAAGTTCGATCCATCCAAAAGAATCATCCAAAGTAACGACCTTCAGTGTGTATTCATATCGATGTTCGAAAAGCTTTTTCTTAATCAGAAACTCTTTCGTCTCATACCCTTTCACATCCACGATTTCGATGCTGCCGTCCAGGTTATGAATCTCGAAATCTGCTGAGTAATGAATGGCGCGAATTGTCTTGCCGTTTTTCTTATAGGAATCCAGGAGCACGAACCGAGGCTGCAACTTGAATCCTTTAATTTGTTTTGCGTGCTTTAGCCATTTCAGCTGCTCGTAGTATTTTGCTTCCGCTACGCTATCAAACTTTATGCCATCCACTAACACTTTCCGATTGCCGAACTTATTTGCCGCCATCCTTCAGCTCCAACTTCATCTGATTTTCGTCATGATTGTCTTTTAAGTTTTCTAGTTTACGAGCACATACAGGGCCGATGCCGCGGGCTATACTTTTCTGGCTTTTTAGTTGTCGATTACATACTGGGCAGATCATTGATTTACCTCCTAAAAGAATCCGTTTTCCAGAGTTTCAGTATTCACATTCCTGAATTCAGCTGCAGCAAGTTCCTGACGAAGCTCGTAGTACCCAAGATCATGGATGCTTGTTCCATTTCGATCGTGTGTAATGCCTTTGACAAGCAGTTGGGCGATATAATCCTGCCGCAATGAATCCTGGCTACGTTTCACTTTGTCAAAAAGGATTCCCATGGTTATGCTCCCTTCTTTTCGAACTGCAATTCGGCTGCATCCAGCCTGTTCTGAAAAGCGTCCATTTTAGCCTGCCACTGTTCTTCTGGCATAGGGCCACATTCTGGACAATTCGTCACTAATGCCACTCCTGGAGATTCGATATGTACCACATGGGTACCGTTGCATAATTCACACATTCGGTGCACCTGCCAATCGATGGTTTAATAGTTTCCTGTCCCCTTTAATCAAGACTGTATAGTCCTTGCACATCTGATAGATTCTTGTTCCAAGAGCTTCATCCACATCTGCCAGTTCGTCCACTGTAAGTTCAGAGGATATGAGTAATGGTTTGTGGTTCAGGTACCGATAGTTGATGACTGCGTATGTCTGCTCAACCTGCCATTCAGTCGCCCTTGGCTTTCCCTTGACCGGCTTGAAAAGGTCATCGATGAACAAAACATCAACTTGCTTCATTCGTTCAAGCTTTTCCTCCAGCTTGTCAAAATCGTCCTTCAAGTCATTGAACCCTTCAACATACGGAAAATATAAAACTGGTACGTTCATGCGTTTCATCAGGTTGTTCGCGATTGCTGTCAGCAAGTGAGTCTTCCCTGCCCCAGGCTGTCCAAGTAAGGCAATACTGTTGGACCTGCTGCCTTTTATGTTTTCGAAGTCCTTCAGGTAGGTCAAGGCACATTCCCGAATCTCGCTAATGATGTCAGGCTTACCATCGGTGATAAAGTTCTTAAACCCTAGGTTCTTGAACTCATCTGTGATTTCACTGGCCTTCATCAGCTTTTGAGCTCTTCTCCATTCAACACAGCTGCATCTGACCCAGAGCTCCTGTCCGTTGCGTTGCTCAATATATCCCATTTGATCCCGGCACTTCGGGCACTGATAGTTTTTTTCTTCCGAGCCAGCCGACTTGTCCACCTGTGATTGACTCAGATTTAATTGGCTCTTTTTTCTGAGTTCTTCCAGGACTTCGTTTATGCTCTTTGCCATCCTCAGGTATCCTCCTCTTGGCAAGTTTTTGAGATTCCAATTTATTGTAATGCTTGTCCAAAATGTATCCCACACAGTAAGACAAGCTGTTTATTCGGTCTCTTGGGTGTTTGGGTTTATATGTGTCAAAACGGTCTGTAAGGTAAACTAGGGCGTCCTGCAAAGGCACTCCGCTAGACAGGATCTCCTGTGCTGCTATTTCATCGGACGGTGAACATGCAAACCCTGATGCTCTCAGTTGGATAAAACGGTCTATAAGGACTTTCTCTGCCTCGGCTGAGGTGTGTGATATTTCTTCAGACGGCACTGAATCACCACATAATGGGTCGGTCGTAGGCACCCCGTCACTTTCCTCAGTCATGTGCGTATTAGCAGAAGCAGTAAACTCATTCTTAAGACATTCTTTATCATTCTTGTTTATATCCACGAGGTGTTCCCTACCTGTTACCTCACTGTTACCCTCTTGGTTGTTTTGTTGGTATAAATCCCAATTTAACAAGGTTATTAGTGTGTACTGCCTGTTACCTTTCCCTCTATCAATCCTTATCATGGACTGTTTCTCCATCCATTTGAGAACAGTGTCCATAGTTTTAGGGTTAGGTTCTTTCCATTTCACCCCCTCGTACCACCCAATTCTTTTGGCTATCTCACGAACAGAGGTTAGATGCTGGCCCGCCTTTATGGTCAGGAAGGATCCATCCCTCAATGGAATCGTATTGTCTTGGTGATTCACGATGTATTTGAGATATTGCCAGGTTCGATGATAAAGAGGGGGCATCATCCAAATCGCGCTGTCTAATTCTTTCCTGTGGTCCTTGATGTACCCCTGCAAGGGAACACCTCCCTTATTTCCTCTCACAAACTGCAAATCTATCTTTTACCTTTTTCACCGTATAATCCGGATACCTGCGCATATACTGTAGTACAAGTTTTTTCAGGTGTTCCTTATCCTTTGCCTCCTCCCAGATCCAAGCTGGAAGGAGGACGTTTGTATGGTTACTGCTAATCATTCAAAATCAATTTCCATTGAATCATGTGCTGACATTTTCTCTTTTTTGTTATTTTGCTTATCTGGCTTCTTATCGATGATTTCTCCTTCGACTGTTTCTCCTTGTCCTTCTTCATCAGGAGAGATATCGATGATATCTGGGCTAGGAGTTACCGATTCCGACTCATCTACATCGTTTGTGATGTCCTTAAGTTCTCTCTCCGTGTTCTCGTCCTCTGTAACGGCCTTCTGCATCTCGACTGAAAGAATTCCCCATTTGCTTAACATGTTCCTTAGGACAGTCTTTTTAGCCATTGCATCCCAGTCTTTTTTCCATCCAAAGTCGGATTTGCTGAACTTGTTTTTGTGTTTTGTGATTTCATCTCTGGTCCAGTAGACACTCTTCTCAAACCCGTTGATCAGTTTGAAATAACCACAATAGCCAATGACCTTATCACTTGTTGCAGCATCGAGATCCAGTTCGATTTCCTCAGTTAGACGATTCCATCTCACCAGCTCGCCTTCTCGAACTTCAATCACATTGATTGATTTGTATTGCCCTGTTCGTAAGGCCAATTGAATATATCCCTTGTATCCTAGTTGAAACTGAGCTTTTCCACTGTAAGGAACTATCCAGGCATAACCGAGGTTCTTATCAACTGGTAGGTCAAGTGAAGCAGCCACCATTGCACTTGAAATAATGGACATCGGCTCTGCTTTTTGTAACGTTGCATCACCGTTGTAAAGATTAAGAATGGATGCCATGAATTGTGGTGCTTTCTTTGCTAGGACTTGTTCAAACTTCTTCTGCATGGTCGGTGTGTTTAAGAGATTCTTAAGGCCAAGAGATTGAGCAGAAACCTGCTTCGCCTCTGTGCCCTGTTTATTTGCCAATTGATTTTTCAATGCTGAGTTTGTTGCCATTATTTGCCCGCCTCCAATTCTTCTTCCAGTTCCTTCACCCTGTCCTGCAGCTCGTCGACTTCATCATGTAAATCCTTAGCTGCCTCATCCACTTCCTCCGCAAGATCTTCCAGAGCTGAGAACATGTTTGGGGAAAGATCACTCTCGTTATCATCCAAAAATTGCTCGATCAATGAACCGATAGCCGTTTTTCTTGAAATAGCAGGCATATTATTTAATCTCCTTTACGCTGAATTTACGGAAGCTAGTTTCTTTAATGACTTCCTTATAAATATCTGGGAACTTTTCCTTGAGAGCCTTTGAGTCAACCCTTTGCTGAGTTTGGCTTTTCCAGGAAACCATATAGGTATCAGTCAAACCTGTTTCAGCGTCTTTCAATTCAGCCTTGAGTTTGTTTTCTATTTCGGTCTTTGCTGTCTTGATGAGCTTTTCGTCCCCTTTGACCTTTTCATATTGGACAATCAGGTCCTTATATTCACCCGGCAATACGATTTCCTTGTTCGCTTCAGCCTTCGCGTACTTTTCATTCAGGTATTTCTCCGCCGCGCTGGATCCATCCAGCTCAGGTGGGTTGAATTGCTGAACATGATATTCCCAGAAGTGCTTTTCTGCGTTGAAAATCATTTCGATGAGCTCCTCATCACGCTCGACTTCCTTCCAGATGAACTTGTTGCCACCAATCAGAACCGCCATGTATCCTTTTTCCTTGCCGGTGACACCTAGATAGTGTTGCAACTGCACCAGGTAGGTTGCAGGCACTTCATCTGCTTCCCACTCTTTAGCAAGGTATGCTGATGCTGTTTTGCATTCCAAGACCGCTGATTCACCGACAACCAAACGGTCTATGTTCGCCTTGATAAAAGGATGGTCCGGATGGCTATACATGAAGTTAGTTCGCCTAACCTTCTTACCTGTTCTTTTTTCAAACTCTTTGGCTACGACCTTCTCCATTTCGTTTCCCCAGTAGACCGCTTCATTATCGACTTCAATTGGTTCTACCTGGCCTGTTTTCTCAAGCCACAATTCAAATGCTGTGCGATATTTATTCAGTCCAAGAATGGTTCCAGCATCACTTCCACCGATTCCTTTTGTCCGCTCCTGTAGCCATTCATATCGACTCATTTCATGAGTAGGAATGGCATTCTGATTCATTGCCATGTGTGCGCCCTCCTTTACCGTCAAAGCAATATGTGCTAAAATGACGGTAATTAAATGTATTTTTTGTCGCTGACCTCCTGCTGCGAACAGGGGGTTTTTATTTTGCTGTTGTGAACTCCAACCCATAGACATCTGACAGATAATCCTCAAGGTTGTTCTTCAAAATCATTTCTTCTCCGTCAATCACGATTTCATCGCCTTCTAGGATTTCATCGCCGAAGTAATCGGTGCCGCTATGTGCCGGCTGATCCGCCAGGTTCGGATATCCTGTCCCTTCCACTTGCTCAATGACCGGATGATCTCGCATAATTGAACCTCCCTTCTATATGTATTGGTGCCTCATTCACACCGTCCCGGGTCGGGGAAAGGGGTTCGTGTAAAGGGGGATAAACCCCGGCCCAGGACGGCAAGAACCAAGCTTGCCGCATCAAAATATTGATGATAAAATAAATTCAAACCCTAAGTTTCCATAGGAGCAGTGAGTCGTACGGTCCCCACCAGTACTCACTGCTTTTTCATTTTGTTTCTTAGCAAAAGGTACTTCTCCATTTTTGAAAGCTTCATCCAATCCCCTGCTTTAGTTCTCATGTATTCTCACCACCAGGCCTCTTAATGAATTTCTTCCAAGCAAAAAATTCAGTTTGCTAATTTGCAGATCAACTTCTTCTTTCTTCTTATGAAGCTTCTCCAGTTCATTCAATGAGCTAAGAAGATTGGCAGCTGCAAGTTTTGCTTCTTTTAAGTCACCATTGATGAGGCTTTCTTCCGCTCTCGTGATGTTGGTCCAAGATGCCCTGTATTCAGTTATTGCTGCTCTAGCATCGTTGGGTAAAAACTGATCTCTGTTCATTTCTTGATGAACCTCCTCTGTATTAACTTCACTTTGTGCTGGGTCCAAACTTTGACCCAGGATATTCCGTACTCTTTACATACAACCGCAACATAATGGTTCAGCGCTGTGATTGCATCAATGCTCTCCATTAAAGATTTTTCAATTTCTTCAATATCTAAGCGTTCGATGCATCTGGGATTCACTGTGAGCTTTTCCGAAGCCTTTCTAATGGATAGAATTGCTTCTTCAAGCTCTTCCTTCGTCTTCATGGTGACAGTCATTCTATGTAGGTCGGCAGCGTCTCCATCCAGCTTCATGGGACCCCAGCCGATGTACTCCGCAGCTGCTTCCATCGCAACGAATGGATTGTTATGTTTTTCGGTGTAGTACTTGGTCAACTCCGGCTGTATCTGGTAACGGCCGTTCTCCTGTTGGGAAATCGATTCCCGGGAGCCGTAATATTCATCGAAGGTCATTTCTAGTTGTGTGATTCCGGCTTCTTTCCGGGCCGTCCTGGCAGCCGATGTGGCTCTACCATTCGGCATGTTCATACACCCTCTTTCTACCAATGGGATTGGTTCAATCTAGTAAACTTAAGTTATGAAATAGCTTCTATGCTTTTTTGTTCCTGATCACGCATCCAGGCATTAATGGTTTCTTTGGAAAAGATGATCCTCCGCCTTACCCGAACATGTGGGATCTGTTTTTCTCGCACCATGTTGTATATGGTGTCAAGATGAACGCCAATGTACTGCGCTACTTCCTGGGCTGTTAAAGTATGTCTTTCCATCGGGATTCCTCCTTATGAAATTTTTATGACTTGCTGCTGGCATAGTTCGCTCAGTTCAAACTGTACTTCCTTGATGACTTCTGGAACCTCTGCGTAGCTGACGTTGTTCTCTGCTAGAACTGAAATGATTTGATTTACGATTTGTTCTTTTTGCTTTGGACTCATATTGACCTCCTTGGTTCAGTGTTATCCAGAATATCAACGGCTTCCAAAAGTTGTTGAATCACTTCTTCATTTGAATATCCGTCGTTGATCATCATGGCTGATTGCAGAATTTTGAGTTTGAGTTCAGCCCAGAGAACTTCATGATCGAGGTTCATAGGGTTGCCTCCTTATTTAGTTTGCCATTTTGGTAACTTTATCTTCAAAAAAAAGATCCTCTATAGGTACATTGAATATTGTTGCTACCATCGCAAGCGCTTCGGCTGAAAATTTATTTCTTCCGGTTTCTAAATAGTAATATCCATTTTGGCTTTCATAACCGAGCTTTTCGGCCATTTGGTTAAACGATAGACCTTTGGCTTTTCTTAGGCGTTTGATTTTTTCTAGATTTACTTTCTTAATTGTCATTACTTGTTGTTCACCTCCCGTAATTACCGTTTTGGCAACTCTTAATTCATATACTAAATTACCTTTATGGTAATGTCAATAAATAAATTACCTTTTTGGCAATAATTATTTTGTTACCGATTTGGTAATGTTAAAATCAGGTTAATTGATACAAAGGGAGAATTTATATGAGTACGTTGGGAACTAGGATTAAGGGGTTGAGAGAACGAAGAGACTTACCTCAAAAAGAATTAGCGAAAAAAATAGGCGTTTCTAATGTTCAACTGTCTCGCTATGAATCTGATGAAAGGCGACCAGATTATGAGACACTAAAAAAAATATCTGCTTACTTCGAAGTTAGTATCGACTATTTACTAACCGGCGAAGATCAACAAGGATCAAGCGATGAAATGTGGAAAGAAATGTTGGACCCAAAAACCCAAATATTCTTCAAAGATTTGATGGATGCACCAGAAGAGAAGATTGCTGAGTTAATTCGGTTCTGGGAGTTTATTAAGGAAAGAGATAAAGAATAGCACGCATTGCGTGTTTTTCTTTCAGTCACTACTGGGCATTTCGCCCATCAATACAATATATTCACATATACATAGGAGGTTTTTTTTATGGAAGCTATGGGGATAAATGGCCAGTTAGAACTGACAGGTAACAAAATTGTAATCAAAAGAAAAGGTATGATGGCAAAAATGACCCAAGGATTAAAAGGAGATAAAGAAATACTGGTAAAGCAGATTTCTTCGATTCAAATCAAAAAAGCAGGTGCTTTGACCAACGGTTATATTCAATTCTCTTTTTCTGGTGGCAAGGAAAATAAAGGTGGCCTTATGGATGCTACAAAAGATGAAAATACAATTATGTTCAATAAGAAGCAGATGGCTGATTTCGAGAAGATTAAACAAGCAATTGAAGAAAAAATAGATCAATTAAGTAATCCTTCTGTAGTAAATGTAAATCAGCTAGACGCAGCTGACCAAATTAAAAAGTTAGCTGACTTACGTGATAGTGGAATTTTAACTGAAGATGAATTCAACGCTAAAAAGAAACAATTGCTAGGAATTTAATAGTTTTTTATTTTGGGAGGATAAATCATGAAAAAGCTTTTTAAAATGGGATGTTTTGGATTTATTGGTCTTATTGCATTAGCTGTTATTATAAGTGTCGTTTCTGGTGGAGATGAGCAAACCTCAACTGAACCAAAAAAGGAAAATGATAGTGCTGCGACATCTTCAAAACCTGAAGAATCTAAAGAGGAAGCAAAAAAAGAAGATACGAAGAAAGAAGAAACAAAGCAAGAAGATAATGTTCCTAGTGAACATAAGTCTGCCTTGAAAAAAGCAGAAGCATACGCAAAAACTATGAGCATGTCAAAAAGTGCTATTTCTGAACAATTAACTTCAGAACATGGTGAGAAATTTTCAGCAGAAGCAGCTGAGTATGCAATGAGCAAACTGAAATATGATTGGAAAGCGAACGCATTGAAGAAAGCTGAATCCTATTCAGAGGACATGCAAATGTCAAAACAGGGAATCTACGATCAACTTATCTCTGAAGCCGGCGAAAAATTCACCCCAGATGAAGCACAATACGCGATTGACAATATGAAAGCTGATTTTAAGAAAAATGCCTTGGCAAAAGCAAAAAGTTATCAGGAAACAATGAGTATGTCTCCTGAAGCGATAAGAGATCAGCTGACTTCTGAAGCTGGAGAAAAATTTACTCAAGAAGAAGCTGATTATGCTATCGAGAATTTAAATTAATAAAAACGAAAGCCAAATCCCTCCTTAGGGTTTTTCTTCTCATCATCAAAGCTTGAGAAATAAAAGAAAGTCATGGATAAAACAATCAATTAAACTATACAAGTCAGGGAGGAAGCCATGTGGAAAATTTCATTGAACAAGTTAAAACATTATCGGTAAGAGCAAACAAAATTAAGAATTCAATTGAAACCGAAGAGGCAACAAAAACTTCATTAGTAATGCCATTCTTTCAAGTGCTAGGTTATGACATTTTCAATCCAGAAGAGTTTACACCAGAGTTTATCGCAGATGTTGGGATTAAAAAGGGTGAAAAAGTAGATTACGCGATAATGGCAGATGGAAAACCAGTTATTTTAATTGAAGCAAAATCGGTTAGCGAGAAATTACAACGTCACGATTCACAGTTGTTTAGATACTTTGGAACGACTACTGCAAAATTTGCAATATTGACTAACGGTCTCACATATAGGTTCTATACTGATTTAGAAGAACAAAATAAAATGGATGCCTCTCCGTTCTTCGAGTTTAATATATTGGATCTCAAAGAGAGTAATTTAATTGAACTAGCGAAATTTAAAAAGGATAGTTTTGATTTAGAAAGCATCTTTACAACTGCTTCTGAATTAAAGTATTTAAATAAACTTAAAACGTTTCTTAATGAGCAGCGTGAAAATCCTTCAGAAGATTACGTTAGATTTTTGATTTCCCAAATTTATGACGGAATTAAAACTAAGAACACCATAGAAAAATTCGAACCTCTTATCAAAAAAGGGTATAAGCAATTTATCAATGAGCTTGTAAACGATAAGTTGAACGCTGCATTGAAAAACACCAATAATGATGAAGAAGTACCACCACAAAACCCAGCTACTGTAGAAGCAATTGAAGCTATAGAACCAAAAACTGAACCGAAGATCATAACTACTGAAGAAGAGATAGAAGGGTTTGTCACCGTTAGGTTTTTAGTGCAAGAAACACTTCCGGTTGATCGTGTAAGTTATAGAGATAATTTGAGTTATTTTAATATTATCGTAGACAATAGTATTCGCAAATGGATCTGCAGATTGGGGCTAAACAATACAAATAAATATATTCAATTTAACGATGACTCCCGTTCATCAGTTAATATTGAAAAGGTCTCAGATATTGTTTTCCATAAAGAAAAGATTATTGAGGTAGCGAAAAAGTTCTTATAAAAACCACTTTAGGCCCATGCCGGGCTTTTCTTTTCAACATAAACACGAACATATATTCCCTTTTTGGAGGAACTTATGAAATACCAAACAACTTTGCTCGAAGACTGGATTGAAATTTTTTATTCAAGAATTGGCATCCATCACCCTCGGCAATTGGATTTACACACAATCGCAAACCGACTAGGCTATTCAGTGATTTATAGGGATATTTCTAGCCGTTTCTATAATGATTCACTCATCATTGACGAACGATTGTCACCTCAAGAACAGTGGCAAGAATTTGCTCATGAAGTATGTCATTTAGAACGGCACGCAGGCAACCAACTGGTCATGCCTCAGCCATTTATGGAACTACAGGAATACCAGGCAAACCTATTTGCCTATCATTTTTGTGTCCCTAGTTTTATGCTTTTGAAGCTCCCAATCCCTGATTCTAATAAACAAGCAACCTACTTTCTGGCTAATACTTTTAACGTAACCTTAGATTTCGCCGAATATCGACTGGAATTATTCAGGAATCGAATTAACAGCGTAACCATGGTCGCAGAAAGGGCTAAATCATGGATAACAAACCAATCTTAATTAAATTGAACACTGCAATTGAAGGTGGAACGGACAAAAATGGAAATGTAAAAATACCTATCTTTGAAAGCATCACAGAGATCGACGGTGAACTTTACGGCATGCTAGTCGGATATAAAGATTCAGAAGTGGACGAAGTTAAAGAAATCATTAACTAAGGAGGTTTTTAGCATGGCGAACATTAGAAAAAGGGGAGAAAACTCTTTTATACTTACAGTTGAAACAGGGTACGACTCTAAAGGTAGAAGAAAGCGCCGGTATAAGACGATAAAAGTTGAAGACAAGTCGCTCTTGAAAACTACTAAAAAACTCCGAGATTATTTGGATGTTGAGTTTCATAAATTCAAAACGGAGGTTCAGGCTGGTGAATATATTGCACCAGAGAAATTAACACTCGAGACTTTCGTTGTCGACTGGGAAGAGAAATATGCCTCCAGGGAATTAGCCGAAACAACATTGGCCAATTACCTTTCTCATATCAGAAACCACATCCTTCCTGCAATTGGACATATGCGACTTGATCAAGTGAAGCCCCTACATATTATCAATATGCTAAATGATATGAAAAGGAAGGATGCTGATGATAAACCATTGTCTGAACGGACAAAGCAGGATACGTATTTAACCATCCGAAATATATTTGAACGTGCAGTAGAATGGCAAATAATTAAGGACAACCCCGTGAAGAATGTCAAAAAGCCTAGGATTACAGAAGAAAAGGATCTCATTGTTTATGACGAAGATGAGATCGAATCCCTTTTTATCTCTGTTGAAAATGAACCTTTTCATTGGAGAATGTTCTTAACCCTTATCCTTGCAGCTGGGCTGAGACGGAGTGAATGCTTAGGCTTAGAGTGGTCTAAATTGGATTTGGACAAAGGAACGGTCGACATCACCCAGGTTATCACTAAGGGGAGAAATGGGGCTGTCATTAAAGGGCCAAAGTCAAAAAAGTCGAAAAGGTTACTGTCATTGCCTGAGTCGGTTGTCGAAGAATTAAAGTTCTTTCAGCTTCAGTGGAAAAAAGAGAAGATGAGGATGCGAGACAAATGGATCGAGAAAGACCGACAGTGGGTGTTTTGTAATGAGGACGGTACCCACTTCCATCCAGACACACCTACTACCTGGTGGACCCGTTTTACAAAGAGAGCCGATGTCAGGTATATAAAGCTACACGATCTACGGCACACTTCTGCCACCCTGCTGATTAATCAGGGTGTCCACGCTAAGATTATTTCAGAACGATTGGGCCACTCAGATATCAGGGTCACAATGAACACATATGGTCATGTTCTTAGAAAAGCAGACCAGGAAGCAGCGAATAAATTGAACGGACTTTTCTCAAAGAAACAGTCCGCATCGAATTCTTAATCTGTCGCCGAGTTGTCGCCGAACACGGGCGACAACCTTCCTAAACGTTCAGGTTTAAACTGGTAGCCAACCTGAAAAACCCTATCTACAAAGGGATACAGATGAGAACGTCCGTTCCATTCAGGTGATATCGTGTGCACTGGCAGCGTTGAGGTCAGGGGTTCGAGCCCCCTATTCTCCACTTACTAAAAAGGCTGCAAAACCAATTGGTTTTGCAGCTTTTTTACTATTAAATACCTTTTTGATAATAAACTAACGTTTCATATGCCCTCAATTTACCGTGTTCTATTTCTTTATAATTCTGTACAATCAATTCTGCTTGAGCAATTTCAGTTAATAATGCTTCTTCGTCAATTACAATTTCTTCATTACTAAAGTTACATAACACAACAACCTTTTCATTCTCACTTCTTCGCTCATATGCAAAAATCTTTGGATGATCCTCAAATAATAGATTGAAGTCACCGGTTGTGATGACATCTAATTTCTTTCTAAGAGAGATTAAATGTTTGTAGTGATAAAAAATAGATTCTTTATCTTCTAAAGCTGCTTCTACATTAATTTCTTTATAGCGTGGATTTACTTCGATCCATGGAGTTCCTTCCGTGAACCCGCTATGAACTTGTTCGCTCCACTGCATAGGAGTCCGGGCGTTGTCCCTGCCTTTTACATAAATCGAGTTCATGATATCTTCTGTTGGAACTCCAAGAGAACGTTTTTCTCTGAACATATTTAATGTCTCGACGTCTTGATATTGTTCGATCGATTCAAACTTAACATTTGTCATTCCGATCTCTTCACCCTGATAAATATAAGGTGTCCCCTGCATCATGTGAAGGCAAGTCGCAAGCATTTTGGCAGATTCCACTCGGTACTCCTGGTCATCACCAAACCGGGAAACAATCCTTGGCTGGTCATGGTTATTCCAATACAAGCTATTCCAACCTGTGCCATGCAATTCAGTCTGCCACTTTGTCAGATTCTCCTTTAAATCAACTAGGTTCAAAGGTTTGAGATCCCATTTTTCAGTAAGACCACTATCTAAGCCCATGTGTTCAAAGGTAAAAATCATGTTAATTTCCTTATTCTCAGGATTTGTGTACATCACCGCATCTGAAGTACTCGCTCCCGGCATCTCCCCAACAGTCAAAATATCGTAGTGAGATAGAACTTTTTCATTCATCTCTCTCAAGTATTCATGAATCTTTGGTCCGTTTACGAAGTATGGACCTCCATCCCCATATATAGCACCTTCTTTAACCTCCCCATCCGGAAGACCAGGGACCTTAGAAATAAAGTTAATGACATCCATACGAAAACCGTCTATGCCTTTATCAAGCCAAAATTTCATCATGGTGTGAATTTCATTCCTTAGAGCTGGATTTTCCCAGTTCAAATCAGGCTGTTTTTTTGAAAAAAGATGCAGATAATATTCATTTGTATTTTCTTCATAATCCCAGGCCGGCCCACTAAAAATCGATCCCCAATTGTTCGGCTCTTTTCCGTTTTTTCCTGGCTTCCAAACATAATAGTCTCGATACGGATTATCCAGACCTTTCTTTGATTCTACAAACCAGGAGTGTTCGTCAGAAGTATGATTCACTACTAAATCCATGATGATTTTCAACCCTCGCTGATGAGCAGCATCAAGAAGATGATCCAAATCCTCCATCGTTCCAAATTCCTTCATTATTTGGTAGTAATCCCTTATGTCATAACCGTTATCGTCATTTGGAGAGTCATAGATAGGACTTAGCCAGATTACATCCACGCCAAGCTCCTTTAAGTAATCCAACTTTTGTATAATCCCCTGCAGATCCCCAATACCATCCCCATTGGAATCATAAAAACTTCTAGGATAGATTTGATATACAATACTTTTTTTCCACCATTGTTGGTCATTCTTTACCTTTTCCACTACAGTATCTCGATTTTCCATTTCTCCGGCTCCCTTACTTCAGATAAATTCTCAACCCTAACGTCTCCCTCGTAGCCATAAACCTTCATCCCTTTTACTTTACTTTTCCATTGCTTTTCTCCGCTTATTTTTACTTTAACTTTTAGATAACCCTCATTCATTTCAGTATGGAAATTTGTGATGGAATAATGACCATCTTTATAACCAAGGGAACTTCCATCATCTTCATACAAACTGAACTTCCCTTTATCACCAGCATAAACTTCAATCTCAAGGATTTGATTTTCAGTTGTATTTTGAACCTCTGATCCAATAGGAAGAACGGTTCCTTCTTTTATATAGATTGGGAGCTTATCTAACGCTGCTTCAATTAATACATACTTTCCACCTTGATAGGATTCTTTAGTCCAGTAATCATACCAAACTCCTTCAGGAAGATAGATAGACCGATGGGTAGTACCTGGCCGTAAAATAGGCGCGATCATGACATTGCTTCCCAATAGGAACTGATCGCTGATATTAAATGTATTTTCATCCTCTGGATATTCCATCACAAGAGGACGAACGATTGGAACTCCCGTTTGAGATGACTCATGAAAAAGGGAATATAGATAAGGGAGCCACTTATATCTCAGCTTGATGTATTTTTTTACTATTTCAGTTGTGTCTTCACCAAAAACCCATGGCTCCTGTCGGATACTGTCCTGTACACTATGATTTCTAAAATAAGGCATGAAAGCCCCGACCTGTGTCCACCTGATCAACAATTCGGGTGTACAGTCAGAAGAGAAACCGCCAACATCCGCTCCTGTAAAAGCAACCCCTGATATGCCAAGATTCATGATCATTGGCAGTGACATTTCAAGATGCTCCCAGTGGCTTCGGTTATCTCCCGTCCAGACGGTCGCATATCTTTGGATACCCGCATAACCAGCACGGGTCAAAACGAAAGGACGTTTTTCGGGGAGTAGCTCCGAAAGTCCTTCGGCAGTCGCTTTGCTCATATAGAGTCCGTAGGTGTTGTGCATCTCCAAATGCGGTTTCAGTTCTCCATCCACATCATGCATCACATCGAGATCCATGGTCTTGCTTTCATTGAAGACAGACGGTTCGTTCATATCATTCCAAATTCCTTCAATGCCGAGATTGGTATAGAATTTGTGCAAACTTCCCCACCAATTCCTTGCCTCAGAATTCATGAAGTCAGGAAATGCACTCGTTCCAGGCCAGACATCCCCATAATAAATCTGTCCATCAAGATACTTACAAAATAAGCCCTTGTTTACCCCTTCTGCGTACACAGGATACTGAACATCCTTTTTAACTCCTGGATCTACAATTGGCACAACCTTGATCCCGTTATTTAATAAAGTAGAGATCAGATTATCAGGTTTCGGAAAATGATCCTTATCAAAAGTAAATACTCGATAATCCCTCATATAATGGATGTCGAAAAATATACAATCCAATGGGATACCTTCATTTTTGAAACGATTAGCGACCTCCAGGACCTCTTCTTCTGATCGATAGCTATAGCGGGACTGATGATATCCAATCGCCCATTTGGGAGGCAGACTCATCTTTCCAGTCAGTTCGGTGTAAAGGGTGGTGATTTCCTTTAAATCTCCACCAGCAAAAAGGTAGATGTCGAGTTGGCCACCATTGGCACTCATCCTGAATTTATTTGAGTAAGTCTGGGTATCAAATTCGGTTTTAAATGTATTATCAAAGAAAAGTCCATAAGATCTCTGCTTGTTATGTACAGCAAAATATGGGATGGATTGATACAGCTCGACAGTGTCCTTATTGTGCGGTGCATAAACGTCCGTATTCCACATCGACAGTTTCGAACCTCTCTTATTGAGGAATCCAGTCTTTTCCCCAAATCCATAAAAGACATCATCAGTCTCCATCAGTGCATCAAAAAAAACTTCACCACTGTTTTTATAAAAAGCTGACGGACTCCCCGATCGGAAGATTGTTCCTTGGTCATTCGATATCTTTATTGTGAAAGGTTCTTTGGTCACCTCAACTTTTACCGAATCACAGGTGATCATTAATAGGTCATTCGTTTCCTGAAACATTGCCTCATGAGGAACTTGCTTAAGTGACACAGCAATACTCGATGCCGAGTGTACTGTTCCAAATGGATTTATTATAATCCTAGGAATCTTTTTTTCTGCAAAATAAATCAAAAACTCACCATAGTCATTGGTCCCTGTTAGCATATAATCTTTCCACGTGAAAAATTTCACTGACCCAACATGTAATTTAGGTTCGCCTTCGATCTTTTCCTGGGTTGGAAGGATAGCAAAACTAGTTGTATCTAACACATTCATTCCTCCATGTACTCAAGCTTTTTTCTTTCCGTTTACAAAAACAGCTTTTCCTCCTGAGTTAGCTTCATCAGGAAAATAAACATCAAATTCTTCTGTTGGTCCACTTACTGAAATCGTCCATGTATCCGATTCTTCTATGACATCAACGCCCCATTGATTATTCAGGTGGTCATTGATTCTTTCGGATAATCCATCCTTTAAATAAATCCTTAATAAAGGTCTCACATAACTGGTAATATTATTAGAAACCCATGAACCTAACTGAAGCGTTTGATCCACATTTGTTAAAATTACAGCCCCTTCTTTTACGTAAACAGGTATATGATCAAGTGGTGAATCAATCAATTCATAGGCAGGACCAATAATTCTTTTTCCGTTCCAGAAATCAAACCAAGTTCCTTCAGGGAAATAAACTTTTCTTGAAGTTGCACCTTCTTCTGTTACAGGGGCAACCAATAAAGAAGATCCAAAGTAATATTGGTCGAATACTCCCTCACCCCGTTGATCTTCGGGTTTCTCCATAAATAAGGAGCGCATTAATGGAATACCAGTTTCACTAGTTTTTCTTGCTTCGTTCCAAATGTAAGGGAGCAAGTTCATTCGGACATTGGCATAAAATCTATATCCCTCAATTGCAATCTTTTGATTGGTTCTCTCCGCAACATTCCATGGAGTACGATCCTGATTAAACTCACCTTTGCTTTCAGCGTGATACTGCATAATTGGACAAAAGGCCGCCATAGCCGCAGATCTGACATACAATTCGGCCGTTGGAATATCACCATTGAATCCCGCTAAGTCCCAGCCCCAAAATGGAATTCCTGACGTTCCGGAAGTGATACCTGCAGCCAAAGACCGCTTAAAAGCGTCAAAAGTCGATCTTTCATCTCCTGCCCAATGTGCTGGGAAGTTTTGAGCTCCCATATATCCGGCTCGGCTAAAGGTCATTGCATCTCCGCTTTTAAAGTCATTAGCGAAATGGTAGTACGCCTCTATATAATCATTTGGATACAAGTTGCGCATTTCGTCGCCAGTTTTCCCATCAGCAAACAGCAATTCGTCTCCGAACACGAACTCCCCACCATCTGTTTTGAAGCCATCCACTCCAATTTCAAGCAAATACTTCCGTTTGCTAAACCACCATTCTTGGGCTTCTTGATTTGAAAAATCCATCAAAAGACTTTCCTTAAACCAGCCTTCAGGCATCCTGTATGGAGACCCGTCTCTCTTTTTGACAACAAACCCATTTTCCAGCATGTACTTTTCATCTTCATCTTTTTGTGGATGCGTTTGCCTGTTCAAGTATTTTTTAATCGGAATCTGCCACAGAAGAACTTTCAACCCATTATCATGCAGGTATTCAAACAATCCCTTCGGATCAGGCCATCGTCCCCATTCAGGAAACTCCATTTCGTTGTAAGTATGACTTTCTCCATTACCCTTCACCTCATATTGGGCATCATTGAACATGTAATAAGTGGCTTCATCACTCCACTGTTCGAGGACTAGAACAGTCGCTGGTATCTTATATTTGTTTGTTTTCTCAACTTCTGAACGGGTCAAACTATCCCTATCCCAGTTATTACTCGACATCCAGGGCCCAAACGCCCAAACAGGTGGTAATACTGGTTTGCCAGTTTTCGAAGTAAAGGATTCAATCACTTCCTTCGGTGTCCCTAAAAATGCGGTAAGGGAGGTGCTTTGTTGTTTTTCTGACATCCTTATCTTAATAGACATGGCATCCTTCAATGAGTGAGCGATGTCAAAATGGGTGTACCTGTTGGTATTAACCACCAAGCCATATCCCAGTGAACTGATGTAAAAAGGAACAGGCATATAAGTCCTTGTACCTTGGTCTCGATACTGGTTATAAACATAGCAATCAATGATATTCCCTCGCTGCTCAACAGCGTTGTATCTCTCACCGAATCCATAAAAGCTTTCGTTCACCGGTGTATACAAATTTAGCTTTAAGTCTCTGATAAGCTGGTTTTCATCAGTCGTACATTCAATAAAAGAAAGGAAATCGTGTGACTTTAAAAGTGTTTTGTTGGCATCTTTCATGCAAATAAAAAATGGATCTAACTGCAGGTCAACAGTAAATTCTTGGTTCATGGATCTAAGGGTAAGAGCTTCATATTCTTCCTGGAGGAATTCTTGATTAATATTAGAATCAATATTGATATAAAACTGGTCATCATTGAAGCCCAAATTGATCTGTAATGAAAAACCATCCTCATCTTTCGCTAACAAGACTGCTTCACTCTCAGCCTTTTCAAATAAGCGGAATTCATTTAGTACCCGGCGTTTTAGAGGTGTGATTGGAAACCGCTCTGATTGCACCTTAAGGCCCTCGCCTTTATAAGCGGAGAATTGATAACTGAATTCCTCTTCCTGGGTCAGGGGTTCGATAGTTCCAGTCCAAATGTAAACTTTTTTATCCTCAAGATATTTTCTGGTCAACTCTTTTGTCTTTACGGTTTCACCGCTAGCTGAGTATAAAGTTAATAAAACCGAATCTACTTCGCCTTCAGGCCATACCTGGCATGCTACTGTTATTGGCTCTTCGGTTGTCGGCTCATGTGGACTGCGTTCTGTAAGCTGCGGTTCGTAAATGTTATGATTGCCATATGGTGTATGCATAATTTTGTACTCTTCTATTGAATCAACCTTATAGTGTTCTATCATTTCAATAATCACTTTTCCAAGCTCGGATTCCTCTGTCGACTCTTCTTCAATCAATCTTTTTGCCAAATTTAAATAGGTATTCGCTTTTTCATAGTTGCCTTTTTCCAAAAAATATAATGACAAAAGCGCGGTAGCTGAAGAAGATTCTTTCTTACCTTCAATCGTTTTTAGTGCCCCTGTATTATTTACTAACTGCCTTTCGATTTGACCAACTGCTTCTACCACAATTAAGTCCTCCGGAGAAAACAATCCATATGGCATAACTGCAGTAAGCATATCCAATGAAATTTGCCGTTCATTCACTGCATTAAGCAACATACCCCCAGAAAGTAGAGTGCCAAAGACAAAATCTCTGATTTCTGTGATTGTTTTTTGAAGTTCATATTGCTGGAGATTATTTTTGGATTGAGTTAATGCCGCATATACCATTGCAATGTTCGAAACATGAATATCTTTTTTGCCGTCTCCCCAAATACGTTCAAAAGGTTTTCTCCAATTTTCCTGGAGAAACGTTAAATAAGGTTGAACATTAACTTCTTTCATGCTCTCTCTATTCGTCCCTTTTAAATGGTTCTGCACATTCCATAGCCAGGTAGCAATAAGGTATATACTGTCTTTATCAAGCTGAGGTTTATAATTAAGAAGAATTCTTTCCGAGGATGGATAATCATTATTTAACTGGTATACATGAGCTTTAAGCAGCTTGCTGTACATTGCTTTTGAATCCATATGTCTCTCCCCTTATGTTAGAAGAGAAGGATATGAGGATGCCTCGATATCCTTCCCCAAATTTGATTACTTCAGCTTCTCTAATTCTCCCTGCATAACTTTCAATGCCTCTTCTGGACTCTTTTTACCATTCACCACATTTTCTAGTTCCTTTGTGATCAGGTCACTCATTTTACTCCAATCTTCAATTACTGGAGGTAAAACAAGCGTATCCATAGCTTCAAAAATAACTTCCCTGCTTTCTGGAGGAGTTTGTTCCAGGTAAGGCTTTAAGATTTCTTCATTTGTTATGGCTGGAAGTTCCCATGAACTTGCAATACGAATTTCTGCCGCTTCGTCACTAGCGCTCATGAAGCGTGCAAATTTATAAGCAGCGTTTTGAGCATCTGAGTCCTTTGAAACTGCTAATCCATTTGCGAAGAAGTGATGAGCCTTTTGTGTATTGCCTGCTTCAAGTGCAATATCCCATTTGAATGGTGCATCTTTGAAAGCGGATAGCATCCAGATTCCAGTATGCAAGATTCCGATTTGACCGTTCTTAAACAAGTCTTCTGGTGACTGGCCAGATAGATCTCCTACGGAAGGAGTAACTTTGTATTTGTTTACCTTATCAACCATATATTGAAGAGCCTCTGCATTTTCAGGGCTATCAATTGTTACTTCTGATTTATCCTCATTGAATACAGATCCCCCATTTTGCGCAATCACTTTATAGAATTCATGGAACTGAATCGGTGCATAAGTACCCCAAACTTTTTCATCCTTGTTCGTGATTTTCTGAGCTGCTGCTAATTCATCTTCCCATGTCCATTCTGCAGTTGGATAATCCACTTTTGCTTTATCAAACAAATCTTTATTGTAGAAAGTAACAACGTTTGAGAAGCTTTCCACCATTCCATATTGCTTTCCTTCGTATTGATAAGCTTTATATGCTTCTTGGTTTAATTTAGATGGATCAAAGTCTTTATCTTCTTCAATGTATTTAGATAGGTCCGCTAAAGCTCCCTTTGAAGCATAACTAACAAAGTTTTCATAGTTAAGCTCGAATACATCCGGTGCTTTTCCGCCAGCAATCATGGTTTGCAGCTTTGTGAAATAATCATCATAAGCAGCAATCTCATAATCTACTTTTACGTTAGGGTTTTGCTTTTCAAAAGCACTGATCATATCCTGAAGGTCTTTTTCATGGTCAGTACCTGGTGAAAAAGTAAAGTAATTGATTGTTACCTTTTCATCTTTGTTAGCTCCAGAGCTTTTTTCCGAATCAGAACATCCTGCCAATACAGTAAAAGTAAGCATAAATAATAGTACGATAGTCGAAACAAACTTTTTCTGAGTCATCTTAATTCCCCCTTATTATTCTTTCATTCCACTCATTGTCATTCCTTGAATAAAGTACTTTTGCGCAAATAGATAGACTGCAAGTATTGGCAGAACACTAATGACTACACCTGCCATCATCATGTTCCAATTCGTTTCCCACCTCCCTTGCAGAAGAGATAATCCTAGCGGCAAAGTAGCAAAGCTTTTATCATTAATTACAATAAGTGGCCATAAGTAATTGTTCCAAGATTGCATGAATGAAAAGATTCCTAAAGTCGCGAGTGTTGGTTTTGACAATGGTATGATTACACGCCAAAATATTGAAAAATGGTTTGCACCATCCATGAATGCAGCTTCTTCAAGTTCTTTCGGAATTGACAAGAATGCCTGCCTTAATAAAAAGGTTCCAAAAACGCTAAACAATCCAGGGACGATCAATGCTTGATATGTATCAAGCCAGCCAAAGTTTTTCATTAAGATAAACTGTGGAATCATCGTGACCTGTGCCGGAACCATCATAGTGGCTAGGTATAACAGGAAAAGTTTATCCCTGCCCCAAAATTGCATCCTGGCAAACGCATATGCGGCCATTGAACATAAAAGCAATTGGCCCAAAGTGGTCAGAACGGCTACTAACAAGGAATTCCCCAAAAAGTGAAGCATCGGGAATGCACCAGTCACATCTTTATAATTTTGGAAGGTTGCATGATCAGGGATAAATTGTGGTGGAAAGACCATTGTTGCTCCTTGATTCTTTAATGAAGTAGAAATCATCCATAGAAAAGGAAGCAGCATGGCGATTGCACCTAAGATTAAAACGATGTACAGTAAACCTTTTTTAAATATTCTAAGACTTGTAAGTTGATAGTCTTTCTGAAGGACAGTTGATTGTTTTGTAACCGTATTCATTTCCATGTTCAATCCGCCCACCTTTTCTGCATTTTCATCTGGATCAATGTAATCACAAATATGACGATGAATAAAATCCATGACATTGCGGAAGCGTAGCCCATTTCAAAATACCGGAAAGCGTGATTGTATATGTTTTGAACTAGAACATTTGTAGCTCCGCCTGGGCCTCCTTCAGTCATAATCATGACCTGGTCAAAAACTTGGAATGAGTTAATCAAAGAAATGATGGTTACAAAAAATGTCGTAGGTGTCAAAAGCGGGAGGGTGATATTCCAGAATTTCTTCCAGGAATTTGCCCCATCGATATCTGCGGCTTCGTAGTAGGAGGTTGAAATATTTTGTAGGCCGCCCAAGAAGAGTACCATAACAAATCCAATGTCTTTCCAGACACTTGTGATGATGATAGCTGGCATTGCTAGACTTTCATCCTGGAGCCAATTCAGCCCCTCAATACCAACAAATGATAAGAAGTAATTTATTAATCCGTAACTAGGGTTAAACAGCCATTTCCAGACAAGAGATACGGCAACCCAGGATGTCACGACTGGTAAAAAATACGCTGCTCTGAAGAATGCTCTTAATTTTACTTTTCGATTAAGCAGCAAAGCACAAGCTAATCCAAAAATCATTACTAAGGGTAAATATCCAATAATGAAAGTTACCGTGTGGGTAAACGCTGCCCAAAATTCTTTGTCAACAATTAGCTGTTTGTAATTATCAATACCCACGAATTCCATAGTGGATATTAGGTCCCAGTTCGTAAAGCTGATGGCTAATGATGATAAAAGTGGGAAAACGATAAAAGTCAAGAAACCTATTAAATTGGGCAAAAGGAACACAGCTACCCAAAAAGCTGTCTTTTTCTTTGTCATACCAACCATGTTCTCACCTCAATTTAATATAGATTTAGATTCTTCATAAATCGGAGCCTGGAACAAATGAGTGATTGCAAGTAAAGCTGCCCCTTTTAGCCATGAATCATCTCCCAGTTCTGTTGGCCTGATTTCTGTTTGGATATTTGCTGCAGAGAAAAAGTTCACCCTTGCAATATCTACAGCTGCATCCAGGAATAAGTGCTTGTATTTCATCCCTTCTCCAATAAGCAAAATTGTATGGGGATTAAGTGCGTTAATTGCATTTAGTATTCCGTATCCCAGGTTTTCACCAAATGATTTCATCAGTTCTATTGCAAGAACGTCACCTTTTTCTGCTGCAGTGGATACTTCTTCGAATGAAAAATCTTCAATGATTGTTTCAGGATAGCTTTCTTTTATTTCACTGCCACGGTTAAATAGAAAGAATTCAGATGCATACATTTCAAGGCAACCTTTTTGTCCGCAGTGACATGGATACCCGCCAATTTTCATTACCGTATGGCCAAACTCACCAGCTCCCCCGGATTCTCCGTAATAAATTTTCTTATCGACCACGAGGGACATACCTAATCCGGCACCAACAGAGATACAGATGAAGTTTGATAGGTCTTTTCCTTCTCCGTACCATAATTCTGCCATTGTGTAAGCGTTGACATTTTTATCAATGAATACTGGAATATTGTTCAGCTGCTCGCTTAACAATTGACATAAAGGTACGTTCTCCCATCCCAGCATTGAAGATCTAACAATCGTACCTTCCTGGCGGTTGATTAATCCAGAAGCAGCAATTCCAATACCCATAAGTTGCTCCATTGGCTTATCAGCCGCTTGTAAAAGCTCCTTAATACCACGAGCAATCATTTCTACAACATCCTGGATATTATCAAACCTGTTAAACTTCTTTTCTACTAAATCCAAAATATTAGCATTTAGATTGGTTAAAGCAAATAGAACTCTTTTCTCCTCAATCTTTACACCTACTGTATAGCCGTAATCCGCATTAAACTCCAGCAGTACAGGCCTTCTTCCACCAGTGGATGTAGCAACACCAACTTCTCTTACCAAATCAATGGCCATTAGTTCATCCACAATGTAAGTGATTGTAGACAAACTCATTTTGGTGATTTTAGAAACATCAGACCTGCTAATCCTGCCTGATTTCCTAATTAAGTTAATTACTATGGAACGGTTAATTTCTTTGATTAGATCCTTACTTCCTTTTCTAAGTCCATTCATATAATCCATCTCCATAATTTACTAATTAAAGAGTAACTTACTTTCTTCATTGAAGCAAGTAAGTTTTTTCAATATTTTTCGACAATTTTGTGTAAAAAAATAGACTGTTGGTTTACAGTCTGTCTGTTCCTTTTATTAACATTTTCATCTGATAGTATTAGAAGGTCAGCCTCTTAATATCAAATTATCACTTCCTTTCTTGCATAAAAAAATAAGCCTTACAAAATAAGGCTTATTCTTCATACTTATCCCTTAAACTATTATAAAAAACCTCAGTATTTTCCTTGTGATTAGCAAGCCCATCTCTATATATTTCCATGATATCTCGATATAACTTATCCTTTTCGAGATATGCTTGTACTTTTGAATCCTTAATTTGGCCATTCGCTCTTTTCCACTCTGCTTTAAAATAAACTCTTAGAAAATCCTTAAAACTAATTATAGACTTTTCTTGTGCAAGTAAATAGTCAACGTCATAATATTTACCCATTCCATCTGCCACTTCTAAGATATGGTTAACCATATAATCTATAAAATCATTATTACCAGTCTTATCTGGTCCAAAATATAAGATTAGCAGTGTACCCTTTTCTTTCAATTCACTAATTAGCCTCGATAATTCCTGATCCTTTTCAATTCTGTCAATTCTATTTTTATGGTCGGGATCCCTAAAATAATCATAATCAAACCCTTTAATATAATTTATCACTTTATAAAAAGAAGAAATAAATGCAACACTTTGTTTCCTTACTTCTTGTATCCATTCAATTCTGGATTTTGAAACAATATTACTTTTAAAATTAGACTTATTTGTTTTATAAACATTATATAGATTTACTAATGCAGCGATTAGAGCAATAAATGCAGCAATACTAGCCCAAACAAAGTTTCCTTTATCATCAAAAAAGATATTATATATAGTCAATATTTCCACCCCCCACCAAATAATAACAAAGGGACAAACTATTTAAAACTAATTATTTCAACAACTGGTACTCAATATCAATCCAGTTTCTTTCTCAACGTTATGCCTTCTTCAAAGACCTTTCCTTTCATTGTTCCTACAGAAGAAAAAACACATTTTACAATCTCCCTATTCCGCTTTAGCGGACAAGGTTTTCTATTTACAAATCTGACCACCATGGTTGTGATAAAGTCATTTTTTCTGTGAAAATAAATAATTCTGGCTGCCTTGAATAATAGTGATCCTATTCGGCAATCCTTAAAATAACCTAAAAAAGCCAATAAGAAAGCATGGCTGCCGGTCGGAGGGTAACCGTGTATACTTCTATTTGGTTTTGGTTATACTAAATAATTTGTCTTTCTTTAAATGGCTCCTTGTTTATAAGCATGGAGTAGATGATTCGAAGCATTCGAGGCGATGTCGCAACGAGTGCTTTTTTCTTTCCTCTTCTAGCGGCAGTAGACCAGTATTTCGTAGCTAACCATCTATTTCGGCTTCTTGAAACGGCCCAGGCTGCTTCGCACATGGCTGATTTAATGTGCGGATTTCCTTTTGTTGTCCGAGTACTCTTGCGTTTTCCTGCACTTTCATGATTGCCAGAAGATACACCTGCCCACGAAGCTAAGTGTTGAGAGGTTGGGAATTGGTTCATATCCACTCCAATCTCGGCAATAATGATGGCTGCTGTATCTTTCTTTATTCCTGGAATGGTCAGAAGCAAATGAAGTTCTTCTTTATATTTTTCCAGAAGCTGGTCAATTCTTTTCTCAACCTCTAAAATATGTTCCTCCAGCTGTTGAATGTGAAGCCAAGACTGTTTAATTAAAAATCTTTGATGGTCATTAATCGTACCGAAGAGCGAGTCAGTAATTAATTGTTTTTTAGATGACATTTTTCCGTGTATCCTGCTTTCGACTTCATCGCCATCTACGTATCCCTGTTCTACCAGTCTCTCAAGCAGCTTTCTCCCTGAAACCCCAAAGACATCGGAGATAACCGAACTCAGCTTAACGTTTGAACACTCCAGAACCTTCTGAATCCGGTTCTTTTCAGAAGTTAATTGGCCAATCCACTTCTTTCGGAGACGTGTGAGGTCTCGAAGCTCCCGGATATCGGACGGGGGCACAAAACTCTTTTCGATGAGTCCGTGTCGCAATAATTTGGCAATCCACTCGGCATCCGAAACATCTGTTTTTCTTTCTGGAACATTTTTAATCCTTTGGGCATTCGCAAGAGTAATATCAAAAAAGTCTTCAAGGATGTTAAACACAGGTTTCCAATAGACTCCGGTGCTTTCCATCGCAATATGGGTAACCCCATGGTCTTCCAGCCATTTCAAAAGACGGAAGAGATCTTTCGCCAAGGTTGGAAAGGTTTCAGTTATCCTGTTCAAATCTTCGTCTTGTTTGCCGGTGAGAACACAGGCAACGATTGTCTCTGAATGAACGTCAAGACCTGCACAACGTTCAATAAATACCTCCATAATACCAATCCTCCGCGTGTTAGATCACAAACAGCGAGTGGATTTGAAAATAGGCATTTTTCTGTCCGTGGTCATCTTTCCCAAAGGGAATGAGCCAACAAAGGGTTGATCACCAAATCCACTCAAACAGTTTTTGTTACAGGGTCTTAGCCACCATAAAGAGCCACGTCCTATCAACCGTTTGTGTCCTCTACATTATGGACAAAGGGAATTTATTTTCATGCATGGGTTGGGAGTCGAAGGAATCATGATAGTTTTTGTTCCCAAAATATTCACTTTAGGATAGTAATAAAAAAATAGTTTAATGAACACAAAAAAGCCCAACTACTGAGTAAGGCTAAGTTACTCAGTAGTTGAGCTCGTCCCATTCAATTAATTAAATTGTCGATATTAGTAATCCTTAAGGAAAGTTTATTATAGATTTGGAAGTTTTTTCAATTTTAATTTTAAGGCGAGAAAAAATAATACAAATAAAGTCCTTTTTATTATGCTAGAAAAGGCAAAAATCCTATTTTCTCTTTATTCGCTTTATAGGGTTTTAGTAATAATACATAGGAATCTAATTTGTCATCAAAAACAAATGATGCTGCGTACATTACGTAAATCCCTTCTTTGCCTTGCTTTCCATATATTTCTACTAATTTTTGTATATCTTTCTCTTGGTAAGCTTTAAACAATTCTGGTGCAAGCAAAATAAACTCAGAGATGCGAATCAGTACGTCTTTACCATTCGAGCAGTTAGAAATCTTTTTGAGCAGTTTTGAATCTTTGCTTATTTTTTCATTTTTAAATACAATCTTTATCGGTCTGGTTCTCTCCACTTCTTGTTCTAATGCCAAGTAAAATAGTTCTTCCTCTTTAAAAATTAAAGTTATTTCATCATTGTTTTGTTTATCATCGCTCAACGTGTTAGCCATCTGCTTCATTATCTTCCCGTTTATCAGCATAATCCGCTCTCCTTCTCCCTAAAGGATTTTAATTTTAAAATTTGTTATTAATTAGTTTAAAGTTTTCATAATAACTTAAATCAGCAAAATTTATTCCGTTGGAACTAGCGATTGCAGCATGTATTAACTGCTCATATTCATTTCCAAACAGGTCTTGATATTGAACAATTATCTTTAAACCATATGTAAGTTCATTAACATCTTTTCCTGGAGCATATATCATGGCTTTAAAACTTTTATCATGCTCCTTCTTAACTAATATATAAGAAAAGCCAATTTGCTGTTCTTGAATGACTACATTGTGGTCCTCTGAAGCAACGAATTTAAAATTAATTCCGGTGATTTGTGCATGGCCCAAACCTATGTTACTTATAATCAAATTAAAATACCATTCCAAACTGTCTTTATCTTCATACGTTGCTTCACCGATATTAATATGGCTCCACACTTCGCCTGCCAATTGTCCGTTGGAATTATCAAAATCCGTCTTGTTATAACTGATTTTGTATTCAAGTATCGGAATCACAGAAAGTCTATTTTTCTCATCTTCTACCTTTTTCTGATGCTGTAAGGTTAAATAAACACCCAAAAAGGTTGCGATTCCACCTAATGTACTTCCTAGAAATCCTCCGTAAAATCCTAACCAATCATATTCTCTTGTCAAAGAAATATGATTGGTAATATTAACAATGTCTAATACTACGAAAAGAAGCGGAATCAACAATATACCAATAAAAAAAATAAAAACATACTTTCTCAACTTTTTATTCACCCCTTATTTACCCAACAATCACTCTTTTTCTATATTAGCAGATAATACCTTTTTAGCATCTAAAAACAAAAGACCCGCTATACAGCGGTTCCAAATCTTAATCTTCCATATCACTGAAAAATGCAGGTACTGGTTCCTTCTTAGGAGGCTCTACTTTACTAAGTTCATCCTCAAGTTCTTTAACCAGTTCGAAATATTCCAGCCCTAATTCGGGTTTTTCAGGCTCATTCTCTGCCGCTGGAATATCTTTGTTTACAAAAGAACTTAAAATTATTTCTTCTGGCTCATCTATTTCCTCGAAGTCAGCGGGTTCACTATTAGCTGGTGTAACCTTTTGGCTCTTTTTCTCTTCATTTAAAGGTATATTTAGTTCTTTATCACTTTCAATAAGCTCTTCCCAGGCATAAATATAGTCAAGTGGTTTATCTGCTCTAAGATAAACCATAAGCTGATGTTCTCTTCTGAAGACTCCCCTTCTTTATTGTATCAATAATTACAATGTCTTAGGTTCATTACTCATTTAATACAGCCCAATTTTATTATTCACCAATACAGTTTATTATCTAAATTATCATTTCTCTTTTCAACTAAACCGGGTTCGATCGTTTAATAATTCCATAAATATTGATTAATCCCTATTTAGAATAACGCCTCCTTGGCAAATAAAATGTAAATTCATCATTAAAAAAGCCAATTAAGTGTTAACTTAACTGGCTTTTTTTGACCACATGCTTTTTACTTTGTGCACAAAACAGTGCACAGACTTATTTTATTTAATTGAACTAGATTGGTTTAATTGTTTACTGCATTCCACAAGCCCTTATAAATCAAGACTTAATTGATTTCAATTTAACTTATTTAACTCAGTTTTACTATTGGATTTCCTCTGGCAGCGTTGAGGTCAGGGGTTCGAGCCCCCTATTCTCCATTAAAGAACAAAAAGAGGAAACCTATTCATAATGGGTTTCCTCTTTTTTATGTTTTCATGAAGTTCCAATTACATATTTCCACTAATCTTATTAGCTTCAGAAATAATACATTTCATTAATTCCTCAACTGTTTGTTTTTTAGCAAGTCTTGGACTCTGGCCGGACCATAGTGACATAAAGTCCCTGTTTTTTTGGCTAGCTGCTGCTTTCCTGATTGGTTGCGTCAGTGCATTTTGGACTGGGAATTGAGGGAATGCCTCCCCTTTTCCCTGCATTTCTTCAATAAACCGGTTTTTAATCCCTCTTGCCCACTTGCCAGAGAAGGCATTGGTTAATACCATCTCCTCTTCACCTGCATTCATAATCGCTTCTTTATAAAGATGATGGGCTCCGCTTTCCGTACATGTTAAAAAGGCGGTGCCCATTTGAACAGCTTTTGCACCTAAGCAAATAGACGCCATTAGTCCTCTTCCATCCATGATGCCGCCAGCAGCAATAACAGGGATTCTTACATGGTCAGCAACCTGGGGGATCAGTGACATTAAGCCAATTAAGCTTTCTTTGTCATCGCTGATAAAGTTTCCCCGATGCCCGCCTGCTTCACTACCTTGCACAACTACAGCGTCCATTCCGCTCTTTTCCGCTTCAATTGCTTCCCTGACTGTTGTTACCGTTCCCAATAACATAATATTGTGAGCTTTAAGCTCGCCAATTACTTTCTTTGAAGGCAGACCAAAAGTAAAGGAGCAAACCTTGACTTTCTCTTCAATAACAATCTTGATCAGATCATTGAATGTTTCAGCATGATGACTGTATTCAGGGATTTTCACCTGGTGTTCTTCGTGTAAATTCAAGGCTTGACGAATTGGTTTCAAATCTTTTTCTGCTGATTCAATTTCATCCTGCGTAACATGAAATTCATTCGGCACGAATAGGTTGATACCGAAATTTTTAGTGGTAAGCTGTTTGATTTCCCTGATTTGTTCCTGCAATGCCTCAGGAGCCATATAGCCTGCCCCAACCATTCCCAATCCTCCTGAATTGGAGACTGCTGAAATCAGTTGTGAAGTCGTGATGCCACCAGCCATTGGTGCCTGTATAATCGGATGTTCAATATTCAAAAGTTCGGTCACTTCATTTTTAAGCATTGAATTAGCACCTCATTTCATTTGGACTTTACCTATTAATCAATTCTATACGTTCAGAAAATCCCCTTTTTCGAAGGGCAAGTTAAAGAAAAAAGGCTGCCATGGACAGCCTTTTTCCGAAACTTATATGGCGATAGTCGTTACTTTTTTATACTCCGGTTTCCACATTGCATCTGCAACGGCTTTCTCAACATCATTAATTTCCGTTCCTGCAAGACCTTCTTGGATTGCTGCCCTGGCTACTTCAATCGCAACGTATTCTGATACCTCGCCTAATTTGTTGATCGATGGAAGCAGCGGTGCGCCAGGTGTATTGCTAAACGACATCTCTGCAACAGCATTTGCGGCTGCAGCCAGCATCCCCTTGGAAATGATCTTTGCTTTTGAGACGATTGCTCCAAGGCCTAAACCTGGGAAGACAAAGGCGTTATTTGACTGGCCAATTTCATAGCTGATGCCATTGTATTCAACATTTTCGAATGGGCTGCCGGTAGCAATTAAGACCCTGCCTTCTGTCCATTGAACCAAATCTGCTGGTATTGCCTCTGCTAATGAAGTTGGATTGGACATTGGCATAATAATTGGACGTTCTGTGTGCTTGGCCATTTCCTTTACAATCTCCTCTGAAAAAGCTCCGGCTTGTCCGGAAGTACCAATCAGGATTGTTGGCTTAACTTTTTTAACCACTTCCATCAATGTAATAATGCCTTCTTCAGTGCGTTCCCAGTCCCATACTTCTTCGTTTTTTCGTGTATATGGTTTTTGGAACTTAAGGACATCCGTTATATCGTCAGTTAACAATCCACGGTAGTCTACTGCCCAAAAGCGATCATATGCTTCTTCCCTCGATAAACCTTCCATCATCATCGCCTCAGCTATTTGATCGGCATTGCCAATCCCCGCTGCTCCGGGACCAAAGACGACTATTCGCTGATCCTTCAAAAATTCACCTGTTGCCTTGAGTGCGGACATAACCGCCGCGAGTGTAACTGCTCCAGTGCCCTGGATATCATCATTAAAAGTGAGAATTTCTTCCCCATATTTCTCCAGGATATTGCGGGCATTCACATTGCCAAGGTCCTCCCAGTGAATGAGTACATCCGGGAAGAATTTTCTTGCCGCTGAGACAAAGGAGTCAATAAACTCGTCATAGCGTTCTCCTCTGACACGCGGAAACTTGTTCCCAATGTAAAAAGGATCTTCGATTAAAGCCTGGTTGTTTGTTCCGGTATCCAATACGACCGGGAGCACCCGGCTTGGATCAATCCCTGCAGCGGCAGTATAAACGGCCAATTTACCGATAGCGATATTGATCCCACCGACTCCCTGGTCCCCTATGCCAAGAATGCTCTCAGAATCAGTGACGACGATCAGGTCAATCCCGTTCTTTGGCTGCCCAAGATTCATAAAAGCTGTTTCAATGCCCTGAGGATCTTCAATCGATAAATACATGCCTCCAGGGCGGCGATAAACATGTGAGTATTTCTCAATCGCTTCCCCTACTGTAGGAGTGTAGATAATCGGCAGCATTTCACTTAAATGTTCCCTCAGCAAACTGTAAAAAAGGACAACATTCCGGTTATATAGATCATATAAAAGTCCATTTTTAAACAAATTGGTCGTACGGGCAGAGTACTGCTCATAAACTCTTTTCGTCTGCTCTTCGAGAGTGAGGACATGTGGAGGCAATAATCCCTCCAATCCAAGCTCTTCCCTTTCTTTTTTTGTAAAAGCTACTCCTTTATTCAAAAACGGGTTGGAAAGAATCTCTTTCCCTTTTAAAGTAGTCTGAATCACTTTTGTCATATCAGTAGTTGCCATGGATCTTTCCTTCTTCCCCTTGCTAGATTGATATAATTTCCTGCCTATAGAATTGGTAAAGCAGGCAGCGAAGTAAGGCTGCCTGCGTTTATTTTGATGAATGATTAAGGCTTATGCAGATACCTTGTTCTGGACTGCCTCTTTTACAGGATTGAACTCTCCTTCAGTCTTAGAGATGACAACTGTTGCCACACCGTTGCCAATAAGGTTCGTAATGGCACGCGCCTCTGACATGAAGCGGTCTACGCCGAGGATAAGCGCCATTCCTTCAACAGGTATCGATGGGAATACCGCAAGTGTCGCTGCAAGTGTCACGAAGCCTGATCCTGTCACCCCTGCTGCACCTTTGGAGGTAAGCATCAAAACTCCCAGAAGTGTTATCTGCTGCCAGATGCTGAGGTCTACACCGTATGCCTGGGCTATGAATAGTGCCGCCATCGAAAGATAGATGGATGTCCCATCAAGGTTAAAGGAATATCCAGTTGGAAGCACAAGTCCTACAACAGGCTTTGAACAGCCGTATTTCTCAAGCTTTTCCATCATTTTTGGCAGAGCTGCTTCTGACGATGATGTCCCAATTACGAGGAGGATTTCTTCTTTAATATAAGCGATGAACTTAAAGATGCTGAAACCGTAAAGTTTTGCAATACCGCCTAGTACAAGGAAAATAAAGAGACCCATTGTAAGGTAAACAGAGCCCATCAATTTGCCAAGATACACGAGAGAGCTGATGCCAAATTCGCCAATTGTATAGGCCATAGCTCCAAAAGCAGCAAGTGGAGAGACCTTCATGATGATATTAACAATCCCGAAAAAGACATCGGCGATTTTTTCAAAAAGTTCTAGAACTGGTTTACCCTTTTTACCAATATGTGCGAGTGAAGCCCCAAAGAGTACAGCAAGCAACAATACTGGCAGAAGCTGGCCGCCTGTAAATGCGCCTATGAAGCTATCAGGGACGATTGAAAGAACAAAATCCATGAATCCGTGGCTAGTTTCCTCTGCAGCCTTAGTATATTGAGAAACATCGCCTTTCCCTGCTTTGGCATCAATGCCATGCCCTGCTTTGATTACATTCGCGACAATGATCCCGATTGCCAGGGCAATAGTCGAAACAATTTCAAAATAAAGCAGTGCCTTGCCGCCAATTTTGCCGACCTTCTTTAAATCCCCCATACCTGCAATCCCAATGACAATTGTCAGGAATATGATTGGAGCGATGACCATTTTTACTAGTTTAATAAAAATGTCAGCAAGTACTTTCAGCTGTGAACCAAATTCAGGAAAAATAAAACCGACTGTAATACCGAGAAAAATACCAATGATTACCTGTGTAGTAAGACTCTTAAAGTTAATTCTCACGCAATCTTCCTCCCCTTCGAGTAAGTTTGAAAACGATTACATTCCCTTCGAATAACAACATGTTACAATTTTGTGAACATGAAATATAGTTTAATAAACTTTAAAAAACGTTTTGTAATTAAAGAAAGAGAAAAAATAATAGATTGAGTTGGCTTTCGCCAAATCCTTAATTTTTATACAATGAAATTTAGTAGTTAATAAAAGCGATTATGGAGGATTTCGCGTGCATAAACAGCGGTTCCGATTTAAACTAAGTACCATTATCATTTTCTTCGTATGTTTAGTTGTTTTAATCTCACTGATGATTACAGATTTGTTAATTAGCAATTCAGTTAGTGAAAATATTAGAAAAAACCAGGAAGAGAAGGCTTTAATTGTTGCGAGGACCGTTTCTAAATCTCATATTGTGATTAATGCCTTAGAGGAGGGCCAAACCTCCAGTGCCATCCAGGATTACACAAAGGAAATCCAAACAGCAACGAATGTCCTATTTATCGTTGTTATGGATATGAACGGAATCCGCCTATCCCATCCGAATGAGGAGATGATCGGCAAGTCGTTTGTAGGCGGAGATGAAAAGGCTGCACTAAAAGGAAAGGAATATGTCTCCATCTCACGCGGGACACTTGGTGAATCAGTGCGCGGTTTTACACCCATTTACAATGGCAAGAATGAGCAAATTGGTGTAGCGGCAGTTGGCATTTCGCTTAGTAGCCTGGAGACAGCCCTTGGACGCAGCCATAAGAACATCATCATTGTAACCATTCTCGGTTTACTTATAGGGACCGTCGGGGCAATCCTGCTGGCCAGATATATAAAAAAAATCCTCCTTGGCCTTGAGCCTTTTGCCATTTCGAGGATTCTTGAGGAAAGAAGTACGATGCTGCAATCTGTGCATGAAGGCATTATTGCAGTTGATCATACATCTACCATCACTTTGGTGAACAAATCTGCTTCACAAATTTTTAAAAGGGCCGGCCTATCTCAAAAGCCGGTCGGGATGAAAATTTATGACTATATGCCATCAACGAGATTGGATCATGTTTTGAAGACGGGGCAGCCTGAATTGGATGAGGAACAAACGATTAACGGCGTTTCGATTCTTGTCAACAGGGTTCCGCTTATTGTAAATGGCGAGGTTGTCGGAGCTATCTCCACTTTCCGTGATAAAACAGAAGTAAACCAGCTGGCGGAACAGCTCACAGGGGTAAGGACGTATGCGGAAGCACTTCGGGCACAATCACATGAATTCATGAACCGTCTCCATGTTATATCCGGTATGGTCCAATTAAAATCATACAATCAGCTGGCAGCGTTTATTCGTACACTGGTTGACTACCGGGATCAGGAATTCGGCAGCATTACTCAACATATCAAGGATCCTGCACTGGCAGGCTTTATCATGGGGAAATTAAGTTATGCCCGGGAAGCTAAAGTTGACCTTTCAATAGAATGTACCAGCATCATCCCTGAGCCGGCAGCAAATAAGACTACCCATGAATTGATTACCATCCTAGGCAACCTCATCGACAATGCCATTGAGGCTATGGCAGACAGCGAAGACAAAACAATCGAAGTGAATTTTTCGTACAAGGATAAGTGGTTAACAGTCGAAGTCTTTGATTCGGGCCCCGGTATATCAAAAGAGCAGCAAGCAGAGATATTTAAAAAAGGATTCTCCACAAAAGGGAAAAACCGTGGTTATGGTCTATACCTAGTTACAAAAAGTATAATAGACCTCGGTGGAGAATTAGACATTGATTCAAAACTATTACTAGGGACGAATTTCTATATAAAGATTCCATATGAAGCAAAAGAGGTGGGGAAATGATCAGGGTACTGATTGTCGATGATGATCCGATGGTCGCAGAATTTAACAGGCGTTATCTACAAGAAGTGAATGGTTTCACTCTTGCTGGCATTGTCCATACCGTAAAGGACGCCAGGGAATTTCTTGAATCTGAAAAGGTTGACCTCATCCTGCTGGATGTTTATATGCCTGGCGCTACAGGAATCGATTTGCTCCGTTTTATCAGGAAGAAGAACATCTCAGCCGATGTTATCCTGATCACAGCAGCTGCAGATAAAGAGAATATTCAAACTGCACTCAGGTATGGGGCTTTGGACTATTTGATCAAACCTTTTGAGTTTGAAAGATTCAATCAGGCCTTATTGCACTATAAAGAAAAACACCATTTCTTTGAGAATCATAACATGCTTAGACAAGAAGACATTGATGGACGTATATTAAGCACCGAACAGAAATTGGCAGTTTCATCTATGGAGAACCTGCCAAAAGGTCTAACGATCAGCACTTTGGAATCCATCATAAAAGTCATTCAATCGAAAGAGAATCTCCAGTTTTCTACCGATGATATATCAGAAATCACCCTTATTTCAAGAGTATCGGTCCGTAAATACCTGAAATTTTTAGCGGACCTGGGCATTCTTGAAGAGTCACTAACATATGGAGTTGGCCGCCCTGGCTATTTGTACAGATTAAGAAAAGACAAGCTGGGGCAATTGAATAGATTTCTTTAAAAAAAGTGGCAGCAGCCACTTTTTTTAGTCATTAATCAATATTCTAGCAAATTGTTTCCGGAATTATGGGTTGGGACTTTCAAAGCTTATTAAGGACTCCTAAATACCAAACGAAATCACCCAAGCTTCCATAACGCTCATTTTCCCTGGAGCTCATTCACAGTAATAAATTTATAGCCTTTTTGAGTTAATGCCTTCAATACTCCTTCGATTGTTTCAAGCTCATCTCCAGATTGATCGTACATCGGATGCAATAAAATAATCGAACCGGGTTCTACATTATCTTTCACATACTTTATTTTATCCGCAGATGCCTGATAGAAGGAATCTGGTTCGAGGTTCCAGGTAATGGTGTCAATATTTTGCTGATGTAAATAATAGGGCAGACCGATTAGCTTTTTTCCATTAGGCGGACGAAAGTCAATCTCACCCTCAAAGCCTGTCTCTTTAATCAAAGTATTAGTTCTCTCAACTTCCTCTTTGATGAAAGACGGAGATTTCAACACCATCCTTCGATGTGAATAAGTATGATTCCCGATTTGATGCCCGGCCAAGGCGATTTTCTTTGCTTCTTCCGGGTTCTTTTCAATTTCATTTCCAATCAGGAAAAACGTTGCTTTGGCATTGTACTTTTCCAGAATCGGCAAAATGCTCTCTACATTTTTAGTTGGACCATCATCAAAGGTCAAGGCCACAACTTTCTCCTCTGTGCTCACCTGGGATGTCAACCCGCCGAAAAATTGAGATGTCCTTGAGTTCATTAGTTTATAGGAAATGAATAGCAACAGAAAGACCAATACTGTTGCAAATCCCCAATATAAGAATCTTTTTTTCATAAAGTCTACCTCTTTATATTTCACTTTCTCCATTTCTATCCAACAATTTTTCTTTAAACAATCCGATCCGCTTGATCTCTTCTAGATGGATCTCAGAAAGACCCTCAAGAATTCCAATCCCTTTTTCAGTCACTTCAACGAATACACTCCTGCCGTCTTCAGGATTTTTTCTGCGTGAAACAAGTCCTGCTTCTTCACATCGATCAATCAGGCCAACGCAGGAATGGTGAGTGATCTGCAGGCGTTCTGCCAGCTCCCGCGGTGTTGCGTAGTCCCTGTCCGGATAGCCTTTAATGGCCAGCATCAACTGGTGCTGCTGAGCAGTGATGCCCATATCCTGTGCTGCTGTTTCACTAAACTTCTGGAACTTCCTTAATTGGTAACGGAACTCTGCGAGGTACTCATACACATCTTTACTTAACAAAAATTCCACCTTACTTTCTAGTTGATAAATATATCTTAACACGATATAATTAAATCAACAAAAGTATCGCATTACGATATACTTCACAAAAAGGGGAGCTTTTCAAATGGAGTATTTACACTACCTTTCTCCAAATTCAATTTCGGGTGTCATTGTATTCCTTGCCGGCAGTTTATTGACTATATATTTGAACCTAAAAGTTTACAAACTATAGCAACTCCCCCCTGCATCAGCTTCAGGGGGTTCAAACCAAATCGCTTACTATTTAGCAATAAAGAAGGAGCTGGATCTAAAAATCCTAGCTCCTTTCTTTTGTATTATTTGTTAAAGTAAAGCTTCCCTGCAGTTTAATAAAATCCGAACAATTATTTATACTATATGCAACAAAATATGCTATTTTTCGTTAAATTCCCTTATGGAATATACAGGACTAAAGTGTTAAGGTAATGTTATTAACTAATATTGGGAATTGATCGACTTTTCTTAGTCACCTCCCCTTAAAGGAAAG
Source organism: Chryseobacterium sp. ISL-80 (assembly GCA_018613055.1). Classification (GTDB taxonomy): domain Bacteria; phylum Bacillota; class Bacilli; order Bacillales; family Cytobacillaceae; genus Mesobacillus. Next base: position 71,003 of record JAGGQZ010000008.1, read on the forward strand.
GAGACTACCTTATGTCTTGTGATCTCACTCACACAGCCATTAATCATTCAAGTCATCAAACAAACAATTTAGAAACGTTAACTGAAGGGCATGTATTTTATCGATTCCAGGATGAAGAAATTTATATCAACAAGTTAATTTCCTTTATTAAAACTGGAATCGAAAAAAAAGAACATATCCTCATTATCGAAAATATGAGAACCATCCTAAAAATAAAATCTAAGATTGATAGTCTATTTAGTGATGAACAGCAACAGTTTATTTTTCTGGTTAATAACTTTGATTATTACCTATCAAGTGGAGATTTCAACACAAAGACCATTCTAAAATATTTTCAGAAAGATCTTTCTGCCTTAAAAAAACTTAATTCATCAATTCGTACTTGGGCTCAAGTCGATTGGGCATCAACAGAACCAGATGAAGAATTGCTTAAAGAATTTGAATCCTCGGCCGATGATTTTGTTATAGAGGCACGTATGCTTTCTGTTTGTGCTTACGTTTCACATCGTTTATCTAACAGATTGCATACAGCTTTGGAACAATTCCACAAATACACTATGACTGATGATGAGTTTCATTTATCTTCGTTGTATATGAGATAGGCATAGTCCGGATGTCCTGCAACAGACCCTGGTTTTTGTCTCGTACTTTTAGCTGTATTCACAAAACTTCTATCGAATAGAAAAATATAACAATTGGTGCCAACCTAAGTGTTCCCCATTTCACACTCCAAAAGAACCCCTTACATCAAGCTGTAAGGGGCCTCCTTTTTACCTAATCAATCCCGCTTTTCTCAAATACTCCCTGGCTGTTTCTTCAGGAGATTTCCCTTCAACATTGACCTGGTAATTCATTTTCCGCATTTCGTCGTCAGTGATTTTACCAGCAAGTCTGTTTAGGGCCTCGACGACCTCAGGATATTTTTCTGCTGTTTCTGACCTTAGCAGCGGAGCTCCCTGGTATGGTGGGAATAGGTTTTTATCGTCTTCCAGTACGACCAGCTTGTATCTCTGGAGCTCACTGTCGGTGGAGTAGGCGTCGACCAGGTTAATTTCTCCGCTTTTTATCGCCCCGTATCTTAGTTTTGGCTCCATTGTGGTCAAGCTTGGCAGATTCAGATTATAAAGCTTCTGAATTCCTTTGTATCCATCTTCCCGATCTGAAAACTCAAGTGTGAAGCCAGCTTTTAATGATGATTCAATCGACTTCAAATCAGATATGGTCTTCAGGTCATTTTCTTTCGCCAGTTGTTCTGGAACAGCTAAAGCATAGGTGTTGTTGTAGTCCATTGGCTGGAGCATATCCATGTCGAACTCTTTTTTCATTCCTTCTTTTGCCTGCTGGTATACTTCTTCGCGGCTTGTACTCTCGGCTGTTTCTTTTAAAAACTCCGAGATGGCCGTGCCGGTAAATTCGGGATAAATGTCAATATCTCCGTTTTTCAATGCCGTGAAAACAAAAGATGTTTTCCCCAGTCCTGGTTTCAACTGTACGGAATGATCCGTTTCTTCTTCAATCAGGAGCTTGTACATGTTAATCAGGATTTCCGGTTCTGCACCGAGCTTCCCGGCAATGACTAGTTCGTCTTCATTTTTCCCGCCAAGGAAAGGAATCGCCATCATGAGGATTACGGCTAATGAAATGGCCCCAATCGTGATAAGTGATTTTTTAAAGGAAACCGTTTCAAACCTTCTAAGCACTAGGTCGAACAGAATTGCAAGCAGAGCAGCTGGTATGGCCCCAAGAACGATTAATGCCGTGTTATTCCGGTCGATTCCGAGCAGGATCAGGTCACCTAATCCCCCGGCACCAATCAACGCGGCAATCGTTGCTGTTCCAACGATCAAGACCATTGCTGTCCTGATTCCAGCCATGATGACCGGCATTGCCAAAGGCAGTTCCACCTTCATCAAACGGCGCTTGCTGTTCATTCCCATGGCCCGGGCGGCTTCGATCAACGAAGGATCCACTTCATTGATTCCTGTATATGTATTTCGTAAGATCGGCAGCAGCGCATATGCCACAAGTGCAATGATTGCCGGGACTTTGCCGATTCCGAATAGCGGGATCAACAAGCCAAGCAATGCTAGGGAAGGGATTGTTTGCAGCACCGCAGTTACCCCTATGATTCCTTCTGATATCTGCTTCCTTCGTGTCAGGAAAATTCCCAGAGGGATTGCGATTAAGACAGCAAAGAACAGTGCGATGAACGAAATTTGGATATGTTCAAGCAGTGCACTTAACAGCTCGTCTTTCCGATCTATGAATGTTGAAGTCCAGCTATTCATTTCATTCCCTCCATCTGCCTGGATAAAATCCGGATGATTCCCTGCCTGTCGATAGTGCCGATTATTTCATCCATTTCTTTTACAGCCAGCTGCTCGTGCTCCCCAAGCAGAGACAGGATCTCGTTTAAAGGCACACGGGAAGCAATGACGGGCAGATTGTATAGTTCTTCATGATTCGCCGGCTCGACGCCTCCACTGATATCGACCATCCTTGCCTGGGACTGGTCAATCCCGACAAACTCACGGACAAAATCATTTGCAGGCTGTTGGACAAATTCTTGCGGAGTCCCTATCTGGACAACCTCCCCATTCCTCATCAAGCAAATCCGGTCACCAAGCTTCAATGCCTCACTCATATCATGGGTCACAAAAACGATGGTTTTCTTTATGTTGTTTTGCAATTGAATCAAATCATCCTGAAGTTTTTCCCTGCTCAATGGGTCCAATGCGCTGAATGGCTCGTCCATTAAAATGATTGGCGGATTGGCAGCAAGCGCACGTGCCACGCCAATTCTTTGCTGCTGGCCTCCCGAAAGCTCATGGGGCAGCCTTTTGCGGTACGTTTCCGGTTCAAGCCCGACCATATGCAGCAATTCATCAATGCGTTGATCGATCTCTTTTTGCTCCCATTTCTTCATTTCCGGAACAATCGCAATATTTTCTTCGATCGTCATATGCGGGAACAACGCGATTTGCTGAAGTACATACCCAATATCCCAGCGCAGCTCGTGAATATCATAGTCACTGATCATCTTATCCTTGATTCTAATGTAGCCTTCCGTAAGCGGAATCAACCGATTGATCATTTTTAAAGTCGTCGTCTTTCCTGAGCCGCTCGGACCGATTAAGACAAGCAATTCCCCTTCGTTGATATGTAAATTAAAATTCTTCACCGCATACGTTCCATCGTCATATTTCTTTGCGACATTTTCAAAGCTGATCACTATTTCACCCCTATATCTCTCGTATTTTTACTTTTATATATTATTAGCACTTTGAGGATTTCCTATTTTCAGTTACAGGCAGTGCCTAAATTACATACTACCAAAGCAGACCCCGTTGGTAAAAAGAGAAGGGAATCTATCCTCGTATAAAAGCAAATTACCTTTACCCTAATGACAAGAAACTACTCCAATACAAAACAAAGCTGTAAAACCATTTGGCTTTACAGCTTTGTTTGACGTCCTTATTTTAAGATTTCATCAATCGTATTCAATTCTGCCTCACTGAAATCAAGACGGTTCAGGGCGGCGACATTTTCTTCAATTTGGCTTACTTTGCTCGCGCCAATAAGTGCTGAAGTGATTTTCTGTTCCCTAAGAACCCATGCAAGAGCCATCTGGGCAAGTGACTGGCCACGCTCCTGTGCTATTTCATTTAATTGCCTGACCTTTGCTAGAACATCTTCGGAAACATCTCCTTCATTGAGGAAACTGTTTGGCTTCAGGGCTCTGGAATCTTTAGGGATTCCGTTTAAGTATCTGTTGGTCAGCAACCCTTGTGCCAGTGGAACGAACGCAATCGATCCGACTCCTTCTTCTTTTAGCAAATCGGTGAGTCCGTCTTCTACCCAGCGGTTAAACATTGAATAAGCAGGCTGATGGATCAGCAATGGAGTACCCAGATCTCTTAGAATTCCGATGGCCTGTTTCGTTTCCTCCACACCATAATTGGACAGGCCAACATAAAGAGCTTTTCCCTGCCTGACAACATGATCAAGTGCCATCATCGTTTCCTCTAGAGGAGTTTCCGGATCCGGCCTGTGATGGTAAAAGATGTCGACATAATCGAGTCCCATCCTTTTCAAACTCTGGTCGAGGCTAGATACCAGATACTTTCTTGAACCCCAATCGCCATATGGTCCCTGCCACATGCCATAGCCTGCTTTGGTCGAAATCACCATTTCATCACGGTAGCCTGAAAAATCCTTGCGCAGGATGCTGCCGAAATTTTCTTCTGCTGATCCCGGCGGCGGTCCATAGTTGTTAGCAAGATCGAAATGGGTAATCCCCAGATCAAAGGCCCGTCTGATTAACGCACGGCCATTTTCAAAAGGATCCTGGCCGCCGAAATTGTGCCATAGTCCCAGCGAAATGGCCGGCAATTTAAGCCCTGATTTGCCGCATCTGTTATAAGTCATCGTTTCATAGCGATTGCTGTCTGGTTGATATGCCATTGTGTAAAACCTCCATACTGTTTTTTACCAACCCAACGGATCGGCTTGCAGTGTTTCTTCCCATAGTGCTTCTAGCTTTTCTACTTTTTCTGCTGAAATCCTTTTTTCTGACGCTGATAGATTCTCAATCAGCTGCTTCAGATTCTTGTTTCCAGGTATGACGGTAGAGATCTCCTGATAATTAAGTATATACCTCAAAGCCAGCTGGACCAGGGATTCTCCTGGTTCGAGCATTTCCTTTAGAACAGGCAGGAGCTCGGCTCTTTTCCTGAGCTGCTCCTGGTCCATCGGCTTCGTATGTCTGTAAAAACACTATTTTCGTCATACTTGCCTGATAGCCACCCAGAATCAAGCGGAACTTTAACGATCAATCCCACATTCTTCTCTGCGGCCATGGTAAACGCGCTTCTTGGCTCCTGATGAAAAATATTGAACATCACTTCAATAACCTGACTGTCAGTAGACTGGACGATTTCTTCCATTTCATTCCCGGAATCGACTGAAGCTCCGTATGCACGTATCTTTCCTTCCTTTTTGAGGGTTTCCAGTACCTCAAAATGATCCGTTACCCCGGTCAGGATTTCAAACGGCGGATTGTGCAATAATAGCAAATCCAGGTAATCCGTTTTAAGTCGGCGTAAACTATCTTCAACCGAACTACGGATATTCTGCGAATCAAAATTAAGGGTTTTATCTGGATGATGACCGAACTTGCTGCTAATCACCGCCGCGCTCCTTCTTCCGGAAAGAGCCTCCCCAAGCAATGACTCACTTTTACCCCCACCGTAATTTGGAGCGGTATCAAAGAAATTGCAGCCATGATCAAGCGCTTCATGGACCAGCCTGATTGCTTGTTTGTCTTCCATGCCTTCCCAATCCCTGGCATTGCCAAGCTGCCAGGCACCAAACCCGACTTCCGACACCTTTATCCCTGTACTTCCAAGCTGTCTGTAGTTCATCTTCTTCCCCCTCTACTGTCACGCTGGCTGCGCGTTTGCATCAATCAGGACCTTCTTCTCCCACACCCTGCTTTTCCACCTGATATACATGATGATTCCCCTGAACCATTCATCAACGATAAACGCGATCCAGATGCCTGTAAGGCCAAAATCCATCGTAATTCCCAGGATATAGGCGAGTGGCACACTAATTCCCCACATCGAGACAAATGCCATTTTCACCGGAAATACTGCGTCTCCGGCTGCCCTGAGAGAACTGATCACGACGATATTGAAGGTCCGGCCAGGTTCAAGGATCAAGCAAAGGAGCAGGACCTTGCTTCCTTCCCTGATGATTTCTTTATTTGAAGTAAAGACACCAAGTATAGGTTCTCTGATTGAAACGATGACGACCGTGATCGCCATCGTGATGATGATACTCAGTTTCAAGCTTTTTAATAGCTGATGATAGGCTTGATCAAATTCCCTTGCCCCCACTTTATAGCCAATCAGTATTTGCGTACCCTGCCCAATTGCTATTCCGAAAAGCATCATGAATGACATGATGTTAAAAGTGTATACCCTTGTTGTCAGTGCCATAGCCCCCAGCAAGCCAATAATGACGGTAATCGCCATCTGGCTGGTGTTATAGACAACATTCTCGCCAGCAGAAGGAACACCTATCTTCAGGATCTTTTTGATAAAAGATTTATTGAATGTCAAATAATCTTCTACAGCAATATTCATAGGGAGCCTGCGGTATAGCAAGCGGAATATTAAAACGACAGCAACCGTTCGGGATATAGCGGTCGAAATCGCTACACCCTGAACACCCATTTCCGGAACACCTAACAGTCCAAAAATAAATAAACTATTACCTGCAAGGTGGATGATATTCATAACGATTGAAATCACCATCGCCTCTTTTGTCAGCCCATTTGCCCGGAGGATTGCCGATGCAGTGACAAGGAGCGCCTGTGTAAAAAGAGTGCCGCCAACAATCGTCAAATATTGTTGGGCCAGACTGTGTATTTCCGGAGTCAGATTGAACATTTGTAAAAACAAATCATTGAAACCGACAACAATCACACTGACCAATAAGCCAAATATAAGATTAAGAGAAAGCGAAAGACCCGATATCTTCCTTGCATCTGCTTGAAGTCCCGCCCCAAGACTTTGTGAAACTAAGACTGCAGTACCTGTGGCAACAAAGCCAAAGACGAGAATCATGAAAAATATGAGCTGATTGGCCACCCCAACAGCCGCAACGGCTTCATCCGAAATATGCGACAACATGAACGTATCCGTGCTGCCCATCAGCATGTGTAAAAACGATTCTATGAAAATCGGCCAGGTAAGTGCTAATAAGCCAATCTGTTTAGGCAGACTGTTGTTTTTCTGTAAAGTCATCTTGCTTTGCCACCTTTAAAAGTTTCCTTTGGTAAAATTACTCTGGCCTCGCTCATTCAACTTTGATTGTAAAATTTTAAAGCAACGAAATGGAATAGAAGGATAAGAGGCAGAAAAGACTTGCTGTTCTGCCTCTTGATTTCGACCATTATTGAATTATGTTGACGAGTTTTAAAATTATTCGACCACATTTTAAGTTTTATCGGGCGAATTTCAAAACAATTCGACCACATTTTGAATTTTATCGGCGAATTTTTAAATTATTCAACCAGATTCAAAATTATTTCGACCAAGTCAATACATCCGCTGATTCACTTAATTTTTTGTGATACTTACATTGTCGAGATAGACATTCGTTGCTGCATTGCCGTCTAAAATATTGCCAAGTTCGAATACGATTTTGCCATCAGCATAAGTTTCTTCAGTCATGACAAAGGTAAAGCTGTACGTTTGTATCTCAGAAGTTAAATCTACTGTTTGCAAAGGTGCATAGTTAATAAACCATGGTTCAAAGCTTAATTCCTTACCAATATTGACATTCATTTTCCTTGGCACATCCGCTCTTGCATCAAAAGTTACTGTATAGCTGCTGCCATTTTCAAAAAGCAGGTCCTTTTGAAAAACCTGAGGGGAATACGTTGCACCGCCAACCTGGGAAATCGCGACCTTCAGTTCTTCGTTTTCAACATTCATTGTACCTTCAGCATAACCGCTCCACTGATCGCCCCACCATGAGGACCAGCCATCTGTTCCATCGGAAAATGTTCCATTATCAATTCCAGGCGTTGACACAGGCTCGGGCTCCTGCTGAGTTGGTGCATCCTTTACTTTCAGGACCACGTTATCAATGAAGACATCATGGCTGCCTATTGCTGATGAACCGTTTTTACCAAGAAGCATTTTGAACGACGCAATGTCATCAACAGGCATCTTGAATTCATATGTGTATTGCTCCATTTGATCAATCAGTGGGATCGACTTACTCAAGAACCTGGTATATTCAGCATTCTCGATCGTTACCTCTGCCTGTCTCGCTTTTGTAGAACGGGCCTCGAAGGATAATTCATATACCACTTCCTTGGCAAGGTTTAAATTCGGCTGTATCAGCTGGACACTCCATGTTTCATTTCCTTCATTGCCAATTGCCACTTTAGCCTCTCCATTGTCTGGAATGATCTGGGCACTGGCATCAAAATGAACATAATTTTCCCATGATGATAAACCGTCTGTGAAATCCCCATTTTTCAATGGATATAAGTCGATATCTCCATAGTCCGGGATGTTTGAGGTCTTCAGCAGGACTACATCATCCAAATAGACATCGCCATCGCCGCCGCCAAAACTAAAGACAAGTTTAGCTTCTGAATCAGAAATATTCTCTGGCATTGTAAATTCAAAGGTTTTCTCTTCCATATTGGAAGTGAGCTCAATCGTTTTAATTCCTGAGTAATCACTGCCGTCCTTGCCTAAAAGGCTGGCCTGAATCGTTCTTTGTTCGTCTGCCCTTGCTTTCAAGGTGATCTTATAATCATTTCCCTTAACCAGATAAATCCCTTTTTGGTCAAGCTGGACGGCCTCAGGATAGCTGCCTCCATTATCAATTGCCACATGAAGTTCACGAGTATTTTCTGAAACAGATGCTGTAGCTGCTGCTTCACCGACTAAGAAATTCCAGAAAGTCAGCCGATCCATGCCGCCCTGGTCGAATGTTCCATTATAAACATGGTTCCCATTCGGGAGCGGCTGTTTAGTCGCATCTTCATCTACAGGAGTCCCGGTGATATCCTCAACCCTTACATTGCCAATCCAAACCGGATTCGGTCCGTTTCCGCCAAGATTGAATTCAAGTCTTGACGCGATATCCGTTTCATTCAGCATATCAAAAGTGAATTCATAGTTTTTCAGTTCATCAGAAAGCTGGAAGGATTCCTCATTCGAATACTTCACCCAGCCTCGTTTCTCGCCGGCACCCGCTTTGACCATGATCTTTCTGGCTGCTGTCGACTTTGCGTCAAAGCTGACTTTGTATTTGCCTCCATTTGCAAGCGAGATGTTCTGGATCATTTGCAGCGAATAAAGCTGCGAACCTGGATTTGTGATATTCGTTTTTGCATAATTCTTGCCTTCGATTTCCTCCAGTACAACGCTGCCGTCTCCTCCGAACTCTGGTAACTTTACAAAGTTCCAATATAGCGGATCCAGTTCTACCCCAGGCTGATCCACTACTGTAATAGGTTGTTGATAGTTTTGGTCATAAACTAAATTGCCGTCCTCTAAAGGCTGCTTCGCATCTACTGGCAGCTCAACAGGTCCGGATACCGGTTCTACAGGCTCTCGGTAATCACGTTTCTTCAAATCGTATACCCTGACGTAGTCTACTTCCATCTGGCTTGGGAATTTTGTCGTCTCGTCAACTTCTCCGTCAAACCAGCCGCCAACTGCAAGGTTCATAACTAAATAGAATTCCTGATCAAAAGGTGCAGGGTAGGAATAGTTTGTTGCGTTATCCTTTCCTTTTGAATACCATTTATTTTGAGTTTGATAGAGTTCACCATCGACATACCAGCGCAGCTCTCCTGGCTTCCATTCGAGAGCATATGTATGCCACTTGTCAATGCCTCTGTTTTCAGGGAGTTCGAATTCCTTGCCGGTATACTTGTTATTTGGCCAGCCTTCTCCATAATGGATTGTTCCTGACACTGTATTCGGTCTGCTTCCCCACGCCTCCATAATATCGATTTCACCTGAGGCCGCCCAGGCACCATATTTATCGTCCTCTGGGAGCATCCAGATGGCAGGCCAGAGCCCTTTACCTGTCGGCAGTTTCGCCTTGATTTCGTATCTGCCGTATTTCTTGCTGAAAAGACCCTTTGTTTTAAGTTTGGCAGAGGTATAATCATAGGTTCCAAACTGGTCTGAAACCTGTTCTTTTTTTGCTTTAATGACAAGCTTACCATCGTCGATAAAAGCGTTTTCATCAGAATCCGTATAATATTCTTTCTCGTTGTTGCCCCAACCCGAAGTAACGCCGTTTCCATCTTCATCCACGATCCAGTTCCCGATATCATAAGTCCATTTGCTGCGGTCGATTTCCGAACCGCTGAACTCATCTGACCAGACAAGCGACCACTGTGATTTGTTCTGTTTGTTTTTCAGTTCTTCATTTCCTGGTTTATCTTTAGGGGCCGCGATACTGGCTGCAGGCAAAATCATCATGGCACTCAACAAAAGAGCCAAGGTTTTCTTCATGCCAATTCCTCCTTCATTATCTACTATATAAGTTGAACTATAAGGTCTACCTTTTCATTTCGCTCCAGGTGCTTCGCTTTCCGCTGTAGGCCTGGGAGCCTCCTCGGCGCAAGCGCCTGTGGGGTCTCCCACTGACCTTTTCATCCCGCAGGAGTCTTCGCACCTTCCGCTCCATTAAATCGATAATTGTTAAGTTCAACTTATATGCTTTAAAGACTTCTAAAATAAAACCACCTCCTTTTCATGTTAATCATTAGCGTAAAGCACATTTTGTCATGACAAGGAGGTGGCAGAGCTTAACTTTCTATAATGAATGTTGTAATCGAATGACAAGGCAGCTCGGCTTTGGCAGTCTTGCCTCCGACCGTTAGCGAGAATATCTCATTGGTATCTGCATCATTCATGACAACCGCGACAATGGAGCCATCTTCGTTTTTAAATGATACTGCTTTTAAAGAATCATGATTTAGTTCATGCCCGATTCTGACTGCGTTGGGCTTGATGTATTTGCTAAAGTGACCAATATAATAAAAGGAGCTATTATAGTGAACCTCTCCAGTTTTGGTATCGACGATGACCGGCGCGTCGCAATAATTGCCTACATGGTTCGGCCCGCCCTGTTCGTTAAGGACGATATTCCAGTCAATCCAGCCTTCAAGCCAGTTGTTGATGTCGCCCATGATGTTCCTGGCGTAACGTTCTCCAGTATGCCATGCGCCCAGCTGGACTCCGCCTTCAATGCAGCCTTCGGTAAAAATCAGGTGCTTGTCAGGGAAGTCTTCATGAATTTTGCTCAGGTTCTCGAACTCTTCCGATACATACCAGTGGAGACCTGTGCCCCAAATATATTTTGCAGCCTCGGAATCTGATAAAATCGTTTTTGCCCGCTCATAGGCGATATCCCGGTTGTGGTCCCAGACGATGATTTTCTTTTCTCCAAGGCCTTCCTGTTCCATTACAGGTCCCAGGTGGTTTTTAACGAAGTCACGCTCTTCTTCGGCACTATATCTGCAGGAGTCCCACACTTGAGTTGCTTCAGGTTCATTTTGAACGGTGATGCCCCAGATTGGGATTCCTTCTGATTCCATTGCCTTGATGTATTTCGTGTAATACAAAGCCCATGTATCATAGAACTCTGGCTTCAATTTTCCGCCGTGATTCATCTCATTATTTGTTTTCATCCATGCTGGAGGGCTCCATGGAGAAGAAAGAATCGTCAATCCTTCTCCCCTAGCCTTCACCGCGTCCTTGATAAGCGGCAGTACATATTTGTTTTCACGTTCAATTGAAAAGGTTTTAAGTTCTCTGTCATTCTCTTCAACATAAGTGTAATTTTCCAGGGCGAAGTCACAGCTATGGATGTGCGTCCTGCCCAGGCTGTAACCAAGACCTGTCTCCTGGTTAAAATAGCTGTCGATTACTTTTGCCCGTTCTTCCCCGGGAATTTGCGCCAGTGTATAAGCAGCTGCCTCTGTAAAAGCTCCGCCGAATCCCATGAAGGTTTGGTATTTCTTTTCTGGATCGAGCTTCATCACCATATCTTTGCCCGGCTCATCTGTAAAAGAAAGATTGCCCTTATCCGCAAAACGCTCTCCGGTATTCTTAGCACTCTGGATCATTTTTAATTCCATGTGTCAGCACCTCATCTATTAATCTAGGTAAACATCGATCCTTGATACTTTTCCGTCCCTAACAGCTTGTGCATAGGTATACTGCAGCAGCCCGCCATGAACATCAACCTCTTCACCATTCATATGGAGTACATACTTAACGGTCTTGGCACCTTCTTCACCGAAAGTATTTCTCCTTGATGGATTGTGATAGGTTACCTGAATCTTGCCCAACATTGTAAATTGCACCTTGCCCTCTGCATCAAAAAGCCATGAAGGAAGAATCGGCTCAAGCTTCAGTGTCAACCCGTCTTCATTTACGTCAAAGAGCTTTTTCCCCATCATCATCAATTGCCAGATGCTTAAGAATTCTGCCGTTGTTCCACTCAGCCTCGCCACAAAACCTTGTCCATGGAGGCTGGAATCAGGGTTCACGCTGCTCGCGATAAAGGATGAATTCTCCAGGACGCTTCTTCCGTACACTTCTGCATCCATGAATGGCGGCATTGCATAGTTGATATCTCCATAGAATTCTTCGTACAATCCGGACTTCAGGACACTGAGCAAATACTTGAATTCCATATGCATGAAGATGGATTCACGCTCAAGCCAGCCTGGAGTGAAAGCCCTCGCACGGCCGATATCAAAGGTTTGCTCTTCAAGGGATCCGGAAGTTTTGTACATTTTCAACTTACTGTCGTAAATCTCCGAGTTCCTTACATGCTGATAGGTCGATCTCGCTGTTTGGTGATCAGCAGTCTTCAATGCCCTTGCAGGACCTTCAAGGAAATGCGGCAGAACAGACACTTCAAAGCTATTGACCTTGACTAACGGCAAGCCTTTTTTATTCAGTTTTTCACTTCCGTTTTCATCGACGATTTTTTCCCAGTCAGCGGCTTCGAAAGAGAAATACGTAGGAATCAGCCCATTGCCAAGCTCAGTAGCCTTGTCAATTCCTGCTTTTGTCTTGAGAAGCATTTGCTCTGCATAAGCAGTAAGCTTTTGTAACTCGATGTTCTTTTCCGTACCTTCAAAACCGTTTTTCACTAACTCGCGGTACTTTTCACGGGCAGCCGCTGTTTGATTCCAGTAGCTGTAATCATCCAGCTCGCCATTTTCAAATTGAACGAGGAATTCCACAACTGACTTAGCCAGATCGACGACTTCTGCAGGAAGAGTGATCTTCAGCTCGCCAGCCTCTCCAGAAGAGATGACAAATTCGAGCAGGCGTTTCAGCTCTAATGTCTCACTCATTGCAGAACCAAATATTCCTGGCAGGCCGTTCATGGAATCATTCCAGCCTGGCTTATTCGCTTCCATTTCCACACCCATACCATAAGGATCCAATGTTGAGAATTTCAGCAATGCCAGTGAGAACAGTTTGCTGTAAAGATTGGATGTAAAGAACTCACCGTCAGGTCTCCTCACCCAATTTGACTCTTTCTGATGCCCAAATTCAGTAATGGCATCGTATTGACGGACTTTGCCATTAGCGAGGACATATTTTTCAGAACGAGGATTCACAAACACAGGGCTGTGGAAATATTTGTAGCCATCATCACCGAACAATAGCTGCGCTTTATTTTCCGGATATACCTTCAAATAGTTTTCAACCAGGTCGAGATTGTACGTCCAGTGGTCCATCCAGTACCCTTCTCCAAACTCCGCTTCAATGTTCTGGGAGCTTCTTGAAAGAACTTTTTTCAGGAAATCCGGAAGTGAAGATTCAAGCTGAATATCGCTGTCCGAAATCGTTTGTAGTAAATCGCCCGGTGTATAGGTTCCGCTCAGCTTCTTTTTAATAAATTCAGCGTCCTTCTGCAGAGGCACCAGTTCATCCAGCCATCCCCAATCAGACTGATCTTTTAGTTCAAAGCTCGCTCCTTTTACGACGAGCGGATTATAGCCGTCCGCCTGGATCAGGCTCATGAACAGCTTGATATTGTAGTCTCCCGTCTCGGGATGGAAAAACACATCATTCCTGCGGTTCTGGTTCACATCACGGAAGTTGCCGTTCCCCTGCGAAAAGTATTCCGGCGCAAGCGAGAAAAAGTTGTAATCCCGCTCCAGATCTCCGTGCTTACGGGAAAAAACATAGTAAGTAAAGGCTGAATCATCAGTCTCCAATTCAATTGGATAGCCGCCGCGCAGGACATTATCAAGATAGCTTTGGTTTACATAGGCATCGAATAGCGGGGATGCTGTCTTTGTTTCAACATCCTTCGTAATCTCCGTAACAAGGCTCTGCGCTTCTTCATATTTTCTATCCATATATCCGCCAGCTCTTATGTCAGCTGCTTTTTCATTGATGATTTCAATGTCCTTCACATGACCGACAAGCGTGTGAAATGTGACTTGTTCTCCTATTCCAAGCACTCTCCCCAGACCGGAAAATCCACAAGGTACTTTGTTGGAGGTAACTGGCTGAGCTTTTGATAACTCATGGATTGATTTGCTTTCAAACTCATCCGGGAAAGAGAATGAACTGTTTGATCCAAAGACAAGATCCGCATCAACAACTGGGGTGATTAATTGTCCATGATCATCGAAGCTCAAGTAAAAATGACCTTTCGAAATTTCTTCAACTTCTGCAGAGTCATTCGTTGAAGAACGGACTCTGTAATACGGAATTCCGTTTTCGAGATTAAATACATCCATCCAGCTTTTCAGCGTATTCCCGACCGCTTTGTATGCTGCATCATCAATTCCATATGGGATGATCGCAGGAAGTCCATCAAGCAGCTCGAGCTCGATTGGTTTTTCAGATAGATTTTCTATTTGGACCTTTCTTGTCAGTGCGCCAAAGTTTTCATTCGGCAGCGTGAAGTACGTAATCAGCGTCTTGACACCATACTTATGGTTGATTTCTTCAATTTTCAGTTCATTTTCTTTTATATACATGTTTCTTGTACGATCTTTTTTGCTTCCATAAGACGAGAATGGTTCAAAAACGGTCTTTCCATCCAATTTGATAAAAGTGCGGAAACCATTCGTTGATACACGCTGGTATGCCTGGTTTGCCGGGAAAAACTCTGTGATCGCATGGTTTTTATCCTGGACACCGAAGCTGACCATCGCCTGGCCGCGGTTTACGTAAAAAGCCCACATCGGTATCCCGTATAACCCGGCCAATCCTGGCAGGAAGCTCGAAAAGGTCTTTGCCTGATCGAAGTCTTCAATAACAAAATATTGTTTTTCATCAAATCGATATTTTCCCATTATTTCTCACTCCAGAGGTGTTGGATTTAGATTGAACGGTTCCTGATAATTTCGGCATATCGGTAACCGCTATCCTTAAGGATTCTTTCCTGGGTTTCGAAATCAACATAAGTGATTCCAAAGCGTTTGTCGTAGCCAAATGCCCATTCAAAGTTGTCGAGCAATGACCATAAATAATATCCGGCGACATTCATGCCCTCGTCATTGAGCTCGGCAACCGCAGTGATGTGTTTTTCAACATATTCCTGCCTATCTGTATCATGAACACGGTGGTCATCTGACACTTGATCATCGAACGCCGACCCGTTTTCAGTGATATAGATTGGCAGATTCGTATACTCCTTGCGCAAGCGATGAATCAGTTCTTTAAATTCAGCCGGCGATATATCCCATCCCATACCGGTCTTCGGATAATCCGAATAGGCACTCTTGAACAGGAAGTCCGATGCAGCATTGAATTCAACCAGACTGCGATTATAATAGTTGATTCCAAAGAAATCACAATCCACCGAAATTTTCTCCAAGTCGCCTTCCTGGATGAAGTCGAAGGAATGGACATATTTTGAGAAAAGATTCATCATATCCGCAGGGTAAGATCCTTTCAGTACTGGATCGAGGAACCACCTGTTCGTGTAGCCATCCGCATTGTTGGCAGCCAGCTGGTCATTGGCAGAATTGCTTGCCGGATACATCGGTGACAGATTCAGCGTAATCCCAATCGGAGTTTCCGAAGCAAATTTCCCTTTCAGCAGGGAAACGACTTCCCCATGAGACAGAAGCATATGGTGGACAGCCTTCACCGCCTCTTCCATATTCGTATGTCCTGGTGCATGAACGCCCTGATGGTAGCCGAGGAAACCTGCACACCAAGGTTCATTATGGGTAATCCACATTTCCACATGTGCATCGAGTTCCTCAAAGCATTTTTCTGCATACTCCATGAACCAATTGACGGACTCTCTGTTTGTCCAGCCGCCTTTTTCATGGGCCCACAGTGGCAAATCCCAGTGGTAAAGAGTGACTGCAGGCTTTATGCCATTTTCATTCAAGAGTGTTATAAGCTTTTTATAAAAGTTCATTCCCGCTTCGTTATACTTGCCTTGCTCCGGGAAAATCCTTGGCCAGGCAATCGAGAAGCGATATGAATCCACACCAAGCGTTTTTAAAATCTCAATATCCTTTTCATATAGGTGGTAATGGTCACAGGCGATATCCCCGTTATCCATATTGAAGACCTTTCCGGGAGTGCGAGAAAACATGTCCCATATAGACGGGGTTCTGCCATCCTCCTGATAGGCCCCTTCAATTTGATAGGATGATGTTGCTGTACCAAAAATAAAATCCTTAGAAAACTTGTTCATCTTCTGTTCCCCTCTGCTGTATTTTTTTGTATACTTTGATGTAATCTACTTTCATCTGCTGTGGGAATTGTGTCGTTTCATCAGGATATCCAGGCCATTTCCCCCCAACAGCAAGGTTCAGCTGCAAGTAAAAATCGCGGTCGAACGGTGCAAAACCAGCTTGTTTTTCTGATGATTCCAGAGATTGGCTGAACCATTCAGTCTGTTTTGCATACAGGACATCATCCACATACCATCTGAATTCACCAGGTTCCCAATCAAGGGTGAAAACATGGAAATCGTCTGAGAATTTCTTACCGTCAGGAAGCGTATAGTTTTCTCCCGTATATGTGTGAGGCATTCCGTAATGAAGCGTTCCATAAACCGTGCCGGGCTGATGTCCAATCAGCTCCATAATGTCGATTTCCCCGCAGGCAGGCCATCCTTTGTAGAGTTCCATATCTTCTGGCATCATCCAGATTGCCGGCCAGATCCCCTGGCCTTCAGGCAGCTTCGCCCGAATCGAAAATCTTCCGTATGTCCAGGCTGCTTTGCCTCTGGTCGTCAATTTAGCGGATGTATAATCCATCCCTTTATACTTCTCATTCCTGGCTTCGATGACCAGCATGCCATTTTCAATCCGCGCGTTTTCTTTCCGTCTTGTATAGAACTGGGATTCCTCATTGCCAAACCCCGTCCCCGCCTCAACAAAATTCCACTTGCTTTCATCTATATCAGGTAGGTCAAAGTTCTCTTCCCACACCAGGCTCGACTCTGCTTCAGTTTTTGAAAGCGTCATCATTTCTTTGTTTAATTTCCCCTGATCTTTTTGCTCCACCTAAACTTCCCCTTTCAAAAAAACGGATTGCTTCGAACAAAATATATCTCAATTCCTATTCTACCTTTGCCAGCACAGCATCTTGAGATAGAGAATTTTGTTTAGGGTGTCAATATTTTAGAAGAGCGGAATTCTGAGTGAAAACACTTCCAAAAAGTGCAAGTTTTATAGGGATTAAAGCGATGAATTTGATGGTGTTATAAGGATACGGGGCTGGTTCAGTCAAAGTGAAGGCGCATTGGGAATCTTTTATCCGAAGTTGGGGGGCACTTCGGACAAAACGAAGCCGCACTGGCGATACTTTGTCCGAACTTGGGGTGACTTCGGACAAAATGAAGCCGCACAGGCGATACTTTGTCCGAACTTGGGGTGACTTCGGACAAAAGGAAGCCGCACAGGCGACACTTTGTCCGAACTTGGGGTGACTTCGGACAATACGAAGGCACACAGGCGACACTTTGTCCGAACTTGGGGTTACTTCAGACAAAACCAAGCCGTAACGGCGATACTTTGTCCGAACACGGGGACACTTCGGACAACACGAAGCACCACCGGCGATACTTTGTCCGAACTTGGGGCTACTTCGGACAATATGAAGCCGCACTGCCTATACTTTGTCCGAACTTGGGGCTACTTCGGACAAAACGAAGCTGCACAGGAGATCTTTTGTCCGAACACGGGGGCACTTCGGACAATATGAAGCCCCACCGACGATACTTTGTTCGAACTTGGGGCCACTTCGGACAAAACGAAGCCGCACTGGCGATACTTTGACCGAACCTAGAAGCAAACAGAAAAAAAGAGAGCCTATTCAGCTCTCTTCATCCATTCATTTCCCGAAATTCTTTTGGTGAGATTCCTTCGGCTTCGCGGAATACTCGTGCGAACTGCTTGGGATTTTTGTAGCCAACCATCTCGCTGATTTCGAGGATTTTAAAGTCCGTTTCTTTCAGCAGTTTTTTTGCGTTCTCTACTCTGACCATTTTTAAATAATCAACGAAGTTTTGCCCAATATACTCCTTGAACATGTGGCTGAAATAGGAGTAATTCAATGATATATAATTGGCGACTACAGCGAGATTCAAGTCCTTGTGGTAATTTTCCCTGATATAGGCGATTGCCCGGTCCATATACTTTTGCTCTGAATACACTGATCTCATTTGTTTATTGTATTCGTGGATCCTCATCAGCAAGCCTTCGAGGGCATGGAAGTATTCATGGAAGTTATCAAAATTGTAAATGTCATCGATTTTGTTCAAAAGCTCAAACGTCACAAGGGATTCATCCCCCAGGCGCTTAAAAAATCCCTTGAAAATCGTCTCATTGATTGCCTGATTCAGGTCTTCGAGATAGCTGATGCTGCTGTGCGCGATAACATCGAAGTCCATCACCTGTCTCAGGTTCGTTTTTATTTCATTTTCCCTTTCCGTTCCCAGCATATTGGAGATTTTATTGATCAGTTCCACCGGAATCGAAGAACCATCCGGCTTTTCTTTGACATTTTCAAAAAAAATAACCTGTCTGCGCGGATAGAGGAAATGGTACTTCAAGGCAGTGGCTGCCTGTTCATACGTTTTTTTCAATTCCCGTATGTCCTGTTCCTTCTCACTGATGCCAATGGTGAAGACCAAATGCCTGTCCCTGCCAAGCTGCTCTTTAAACAGGGAAAATTGCTCGAGATCTGCTGAAATGATGGTCACCCGGCCATCTTTATCGAGAAACGGAATGCAATCACTGGATGATTGAAGCAGCTGATTGATTTTTTCAAGCAAATGAGCATTTTCTATCTCAACCTCCGCATCAATGATCCCTACATAAAAGCCATCCGGATAGGCCTCGATTTTCATTTTCTTATAAAGATCCTCGACAACATCCTTTTGCAGATTAGGATTGAGCAAAATATAATTCAGCTGACTGGCACGATATTCATCCATGTGCTGATAGGTCATTTTCTGGCTATGTTCCAATTCTTCCGTGATCAATTTCAGGGTTTTGAACAACTCTGATCGATTGACCGGCTTCAAAAGATAATCTCTCACCTTATGCTTGATCGCTTCCTTGGCATAAGAGAAATCATCATATCCACTAAGGATCACAATGGCTGTTTGGATTTCTTTTTGCTGGATTTCCTTGATCAGCTGGATACCGTCCATCCTCGGCATTTTAATATCAGTGATCACAATATCTGGTTCATTTTCCTCTATGCGTTCGAGGGCTTCCTGTCCATCACTGGCAATAAAGGTAGTAAATTCAGGATATTCTCTCTTGATCATTGCCTGTATGCCCAATCGGATATTTTTCTCATCATCAGCTATAAGGACTTTATACACTTTGGCTGCCCCCTTTCATAATTTTGCAAGGCATTTTTAATGTCACCATCGTGAATTCGCCTTTGACACTTGTAACAAACACCCCATACTCTGTTCCATAGTAAAGCTGGATCCTCTCATTCACATTGTGGATCCCAATGCCATTGCCGCCTTTGGAACCGTGATTTTGATGTTCCTCACCTGTTTGGATGGATCGGTTGAGAGCTTCACATTGCTCTTGTGTCATCCCTACGCCATTATCCTGAATCTCAATGATGACATAGTCATCAGAATACCTGGCGCTTACCTGCAGGATCCCTCTGTCTTTCTGGTGGTTCGGGATAATCCCATGTTTTATGGCATTTTCAATAATCGGCTGCAATGACATTTTCAGCACTTCCTGGTCCCGCAATTCACTGGGGACATCGATCGTTAATGTCAGCCGCCCATCCAGGCGCAGATTCATGATGTCTACATAGTTTTTTATATAATTAAGTTCTTCTTCCAGGATCACAAAGTCATTTTTCCATTTCAGATTATAGCGCATCATTTCCCCAAGTGAGGTCACTGCATCTGAAATGGCATATTCGCCTTCTATTTCTGCCATCATTTTTATGTTTTCCAATGTGTTATACAGAAAATGGGAGTCAATCTGGGTCTTCAGTGCCTTTAATTCCGTTTCTTTTGCGGCAGCCTGCTTATTGACAGCTTCAGCAATCAGTCCGTTCATTTTACCTAGCAGGCTTTTAAAATGGAATGCCAGTTCCGAAATCTCATCCTGTCCGTTAACCTCTACATCGACGGAAAAGTCCCCGTGTCCGACTCGCTCCATTGAATTCTTCAGTTTGTACATTTTTTTCAGGAGCAATAATATCAATACATAGGTGACAAAAGAAAGAATAATGACCAGAAAAATAATTCCGCTAAAAATGACATTCCTCGTCTTTTCCGTTTCAGCATATAGGCCTTCCAGAGAGATCACATTCAGCAAGTATGCATCCAAATCCTCAATATAGGCAGAGATGACAAGATAAGGAGTTTCATTGTTTTCATATTGAAAACTTCCGGTTTCTTCGGGTTTTGATTTGCTGAATTCACGTTGAAGATCTTCGGTGTCAATTCCTTTATCCTCAAAAAAAGTATGATGGAAGTTCCTGATCATATTGTTATCCCGGTCGATGACAACATAGGCTGACTCCGGATCTTGAACAGCTCCGAACATCTTAGGGAAAAAGTTTTTCAGAAACATATTGATTTCGATGATCCCCAAGTGTTCATCCTTTGGATAATCCAGTTCCCGCAACAAAGAAATTTTCGCAGTGTTTTGTGATGGCAGCCGTTCCAGGACATCCTCTGTCTGCTGATCGAACCACCATACCTCCATGCCATTCCTGTTGATGACTTCATCTCTCCATGGCTTTCCCATGATCCGCTCTTCCTTGAAGAGAATCGGCCACATCTCGGTTACATATGGATTCGTTGTATACAGGCGGATATTTTCAATGGCAGGGTTATTGGCCTGCAGCCTGGTGACATTCGAAAGCTCATTCATCCTGAAATCAATTAACTGATCGACATTTGCTTCATTTCGGCTTTTAACGAAATCAATGAATTCCATGTCCGAAACAACCATCTGGGCCGTGCGTCTCATCGATTCGATATTGTTTTTAATGTGGATTTTTTCGATTTCCAGAGCATTTTCACTCTTGATGCTGATCTCGGTGATCGCTCTGTCATATACGTTACTGGAATAGATGGAGATAAAAATGATGATTGGAATAATGATAATGACGATATATAAGGCAATTAGCTTTTGCTGCAGGGAAAGGCGGTCAAACCAGTTCGCTGCGTACTTGATTTTTTTTTGATAGTCCACTTTAATCACACCTAACATTTATCCACATTAAAATGATACATCTTAATTAATATAAATAGCGTGAAAAAGTGTTTCAATATTTTGAAGTTTAACAGGATTCACGCCTAACGCAAAAGCAGGAATAGACTGCCCCTTTAAGAAATTTTTTTCTAAAGGAACAGTCTTTCCGTATGATTATTTAGTTTGCTGCATCAAGTTTTTTCTTATTGTTTTCATAAACATCCTGCTGATACTTTTCAACTTTTTCATACCCGAAAGAATCACGTTTCTTCAGGAATTCGTTGAAGAGTTTATCGAACTCTTTATCAGATTTGGCAAGCAGAAGCTTAGGAAGTGTTTTACCCCATTCTTGAGCGATCTTGCTTGCTGCAACACCTTCTGCGGAAGTTCCAGTCGGGCTGATGCCATCAAATTCTGCATAGCTGACTGTTTTTCCTTTTGTCCAGTCTTCCATTTGCTTGAATGGCTCAGAAGCTGGCGGTGCCCATGCAAGGCTCATGTTTGTATCCATTAGCATCCAGTACTTGAATGAAGCACCATACTGCTGGTCAAACGCAGCGCGGTCTTTGTTCAAAAGGTCAAGAACCTCTGGCTTGAATTCAGGCTTACCGTTCACCATATCATATGTTTCGCCCTCTTTACCCATGTAAAGGTCCATCTGTCCTTCTTCGCTGATCAGGTAAGTCAGGAATTGAATTGCTCTTTCTTTGTCTTTTACATCTTTGGAAATCAAAGTTACAGTCCATCCTGAGATGCTGTCACCAGCCAAAGCAGGTGCATCTCCATTTGAGTTAGCAGGTCCGTCGACTGCAATATATACAGAGTTTGGATCTTTAGCATACAATGCGTGTTGTTGCGCTGCAAGGTCACTGCGCTGGTAAAGCATTGCGAAGTATCTGCCTTGTGAAATCTTTTCTTCCATTTGCGGACGCTTATCAATGAAGATGTCCTTTGCAAGAAGACCTTTGTCATTTGCTTCTCTGAAAGTCTTTAACCATGCAAGATACTCTGGATCCTGGCTGCGGTCATACACCTTGCCGTCCTTTTCCATTGGAATCGCAAGGAAGTTTTGCAGATAGCCTTCAAGGGAAGTGTTTCCTACATCAGTAAATTCATTTAAACCGAATGGAATCAATGGTGCGCCGTTTACTTCAGGGAATTTTTCTTTAGCAGCTTCAAGAGCCTTCAAGAATCCTTCAGGCGTGCTCATATCCGGGCTGCCGATTGCTTCATACATATCTTTTCGTACTAGGAATGTCTGGTTTGATGGCTTAAGGTCTTTGTATTTGTCAAAATCTTTCGGTGAAGATGATGCATTCGGATAACCATAAGTGTTGCCATCCTCCTGCTTAAACCATTCAACCTTTGCTCCATCTGAAACTTTATAAAAATATGGATCGTATTGATCTGCAAGTTCATTCAATGGAAGGACAAGTTCACCCTCGATCATCTTTTTGACAGCATCTTCCCACCAGCCGATTGTGATGAAATCTGGAAGCTTGCCTGATGCAATCATCGTGTTCATTTTTTCTGCTTCGTTACCTGCTGGCGAAATGAAGTTGACAGAAACACCAGTTTTATCTGTTACATACTTGGAAACAACATCGTCGCCCCATTTATGTGCGAACCAGGAAAAGTTCACATACCAATCAAAAGTAATCGGTTCCTTGTTGGATTGCCAGCCAGGTGCATCAGCTGTTGCCTTTGGTTTGTCTTTGTCCTTTTCATCGGAAGCGTTTTCATTTGTCTTGCTGGAACAGCCTGAAAACAATGCCAAAACCAATGATAGAACCAGCATTAATGAACAGCCTTTGGAAAGAAATTTTCTCCTCATTTTTTGACCCTCTCTCTTGTTTGTTTTTTTGGGCCACATTATTCAATGTACACTGCTTTAAAAGGTGGGGAAAGACTTTTCAGCTTATTGCCAGCCTTTCCCAAGGTCAAAGGGGTATTTTTCACGAAAAAGCAGTACTCAATTAATAATGAAGCCAAGTTTTATTTAAATTTCTTCAATGAAGAAAAATTTAAATCGTTGTTTAAAAAATCAACCTTTTACTGAACCAATCAGCATTCCTTTTACAAAGTACTTTTGCAGGAATGGGTACACCAGCATGATCGGAAGCGTCGTTACAACCATTGTTGCCAGTTTAATGGACTGGGATGTTACCGTCTTCGTTGCAATCGATCCAGCTGCATTCGTCATCATCTGGTTTGAACTTGACTCGGCAACAACCTTGTACAAATAGGTCTGGATTGGCTGCAAATCTGGATTATTTACAAAGATGACCCCGGCAAAATAATCATTCCACTGATAGACACCCTGGAACAATGCAATGGTAGCGATAACCGGCATTGACAGCGGGATGATTACTTTGATAAAAATCATGAAGTCATTTGCTCCATCTATTTTTGCTGCTTCCTCAAGAGAAGTTGGCAATTCCCTGAAGAAGGAGACAAAGATGATCAGATGGAAGAAGTTGAACATGGTCGGAATGATATATACCAGGAAGTTATCAAACAACCCGAGGTCCCTGATCAATAGGAAGTAGGGAATCAATCCGCCGCTGAAAAACATCGTAATGACACCGACCAGCATGTAGAAGTTCCTGCCGTAAAGGTCTCGTCTCGAAATGGCGTAAGCTACCATCGCTGTAAAAAATACATGGGTGATTGTGCCGATAACCGTTTTGGCCACTGTTACTCCAAAAGATGTGACGATTCCCGGAGTATTAAACACAGCTTTATAATTCTCAAATGTAAATTCTCTCGGCCACCAGTAAATCCCGCCCTTCATGGCATCAACACCATCATTCAGTGAATTGACGAGGACGTACCAGATCGGGTAGACCGTTATGGCACAGATAAAGAGCATGATCAGAATGTTAACATTGTCAAAGATGTATTCGCTTGTTGTTCGCCGGTTCCGTTTAAAAAGCTTAAACACAACCTCACCCCCCTAGAATAAAGATGTTCCATTCAGTTTTTTCGTAATCTTGTTAGCTGACAGGAGCAGGATGAAGGCGATGATCGCTTTCAATAAACCAACTGCTGTTGCGTACGAGTAGCGGGCATTCTGCAGACCCATTTGATAGACGTAAATATCAATTACGTTACTGGCGCTCTCATTCAATGAGTTACGCAAAATCAAGATCTGGTCGAAATTTGAGTTCAAGACACCGCTTACAGCAAGAATGAACAAGATTGTGATTGTTGGGCGAATTGACGGCAATGTGACATGCCACATTTTTTGGAAACGATTTGCTCCATCAATCGTGGATGATTCATATAGTTCTGGCGAAACACCAGCAATAGCTGCAAGATAGATGATTGCTGACCATCCAAGTTCTTTCCAAATATCCGAGAGAATGACGATGGTCCAAAAATTATCAGGTTCAGCCAGGAAATTTGTCCGCTCACTGATCAGCCCTAAACCTAGCAAAATATCATTGATGACACCGATATCCGCCAGCCAGGTAGTCAAAATCCCTCCAAGTACAACCCAGGAAATAAAGTGCGGCAGGTAAGAAATTGTTTGAACCGCTTTCTTAAGCTTCATGGATGTAAGTTCATTAAGCAAAAGAGCAAATATAATTGGAAGCGGGAAACCGATAATCAATTTAATCAAGCTGATTCCCAGAGTATTTTTTAGGACGATCCAGAAGTTCTCATCCTGAAGGAATTCTTTAAACTGCATCAATCCAACCCATGGAGCTTCCGAGATCGTCTTGATGATGCTATATTCCTTGAACGCGATGATCAGCCCATACATTGGGATATAGTTAAAGATGAACATCCATACTACACCGAGAAGCGCCATCGTCTGCAAATACTTTTGTGAAATGATTGTCTTTTTGATTTTTTTGTATTTTTCTTTTTTTGTTGCCTTTTCGATAATGGTGTCACTGACCTGTTGTTCGACTGGCTGTTCTATCTTGACTTCCATTTCTTCACCACCTTGGTTGCTTTGTCTTTCTTGTACCTTCATCATAAAAAAAAGGGCTTACATTTATAAGCCATCGAATTTTGCTTATGGTACCAATTTTTTAGTTTTGGAATAAATGGCCGAAATATTGATACCATCACATTGTTATCGTTTTCATTTTTTCGGGAGGCGAAGAATAACAGCTTGTCCTATTTATGAATTTATTACTTTTTTTGCAGACCCTGTTAACCAAGGCTGTTGATTTTCGTTCCAGGCGCTTCGCTTTCCGCTGGAAGAATAATGAAAAAGCCCTACTGCCGGCTTTTTCAAAAGGCAATTCTTCCTGGCTGGCGCTGAGCCTCCTCGTCGCTTTGCTCCTGCGGGGTCTCACCTGACCAGCTGCGCCCGCAGGACATTGATTAGCTTCCCGAATCAGCCCACGCACGAGGGAAATGCGTTAGCATTTTCGGAGGAGTCTTCGCGCCTTCCACTACAATCAACAGGGTTTAAAAATCAAACTTCAAATTCAACAGAGTCTTTTCATAAAAAAACCTGTGCACCAGACTTTTGAATGAGTCTGAAGCACAGGGTTCTAAGCTTTTATGCAGTTTTTATCCTAATGCCACGTCGAGGATCATCATGATGGCAAATCCAAACATGAGGCTTAATGAGGCGAGGTCGCTGTTGCCGTTTTCCTGGGACCCGGGGATCACTTCTTCGGCTACTACGAAAATCATCGCTCCGGCCGCAAAGCTTAACGCATATGGCAGAAGAGGCTGGATGAACATGACAGCGGCTGCTCCAACCATCGCGGCAACTGGTTCGACCATGCCAGAAAACTGGCCGTACATGAAGCTTTTCTTTCTTGACATTCCTACTTGCCGAAGTGGCATGGAAACTGCGACACCTTCAGGAAAGTTCTGGATCCCAATCCCTATCGCAAGCGCGATCGCACCCATGAGTGACGCTGAAGGAAAGCCTGCAGCTGCTGCTCCGAAAGCCACACCGACAGCGAGACCTTCAGGAATGTTGTGCAAGGTGATGGCCAAGACCATCAAAGTACTTCGTCTTTTCTTTTCAGGATGGATGCCTTCAGCTTTCTCCATCGATAAATTAGGGTGTAAATGGGGCATCAATTTATCTACGACCATTAAGAACAATCCGCCTAAAAGAAAACCCGTCGCAGCAGGCATCCAGCTCGGCAGGCTTCCTCCCTCACCCATCTCGATCGCAGGAGCAAGGAGTGACCAAAAACTTGCAGCAATCATAACTCCTGCAGCTAGACCCATCATACTGTCCAGGAATTTCTGGTTCGGATTTTTCGTTGTAAATACTAAGGCAGCGCCCAAAGCAGTCATTCCCCAGGTAAACAAAGTTCCAATCAGTGCCTGGACAACCGGATGGAAACCCATGAAAAATTCAAGCATATTTTTTCCTCCCAAGACTTGCTCTGTAATCAAATGTAACTCATTTTAATGTATTATATGGATGATGAAGTGGTGAATATATCTTGTTCTGCATAAATCAGACCGCTCTGAATTTGTTTTATCAAGATTACTACATTCTGAAGGTTATTCCAATCTTATTTATCTTTAATCTCCAGGCTCTGAATCTGATGAATGGATTTTCACCAAAAAAAGGGATACTCTAATAAGATAGTTCATACATGGAAGGGAAATAAGTCATGATTGCAAAAACAGAAGAAGATTTTAACGGATTAAAAGAAATTGGCAGGATTGTCGGCTTGATTCGGGATGAATTGGTACAGAAGACAGTGCCTGGGATTACCACAAAGGAACTTGATGAAGTCGCGGGTGCAATGTTTGAGGAGCATGGAGCAATTTCTGCTCCAAAGGGCGAGTACAATTTCCCTGGGTATACATGCATCAGTGTGAATGAAGAAGTCGCCCACGGAATTCCGGGAAGCCGCGTCATCAAAGAAGGCGATATCGTTAATATCGATGTTTCCGGATCAAAAAATGGCTATTTTGCCGATACGGGGATTTCCTTTGTCGTTGGTGAAGGTGACCCGCTTTTAACGAAGATATGCGAAACAGCTGTTGAGGCTTTTGAAGCGGGCTTGAAAAAAGCGAAACCAGGTTCGAAGAAAAGCGGACTTGGAAAGGCAGTTATGGCGACTGCGAGGAAGAACGGAGTAAAAGTAATTAAAAACCTTACCGGACACGGAATCGGGCGGACCATCCATGAAGCTCCTGACCACATCTACAACTATCATGAGCCATGGGATGATGAGCTCTTAAAAGAGGGAATGGTCATCGCTTTTGAGCCATTCATCTCCACACGTGAGGAAGAAGTTTTCCAATACGAACATGATGAATGGACTTATGTTACAGAAAATAGCTTTGTCGCACAATGTGAGCATACGATCATTCTTACTAAAAATGGACCGATTGTTATTACTAGATAGATTTCGAATTGAAACCCTTGCTGCTGCAGGGGTTTCATTTTTTTATGCATCCATCACAATTGATACTAAATTCCTATTTTTCGTATTTCTAAAAAAAATCCAACAAAATGATTGACACATTCTCTGCGACGCAGTAAAGTAATAAACAAGATTTATAACTTAATATTCGTTACTTCTTATCAAGAGAGGTTGAGGGACTGGCCCTATGACACCTCGGCAGCGGACTCCTTTGGAGGACTGTGCCAAATCCAGCAAGCAGCAGCTTGAAAGATAAGAAGAGGCCGACTTTTTAATTCATGTCCTCTTCTTTCTGAAGGGGACTTTTTATTTTTCCAAAAATCCCCACCTACAAATTCATATCGATACTTTCTTATCAAGAGAGGCGGAGGGACTGGCCCTATGAAGCCTCGGCAGCGGACTCACATATTGAGGACTGTGCCAAATCCAGCAAGCAATAGCTTGGGAGATAAGAAGAGACCTTGTCCAGCATCATTGCGGCATGCCCTCTTCCTGTTTCCGGGAAGAGGTTTTTTTATGCATTTACAAAGGAGGAAGACAGTTGATTACGTTTGAACAAGTGGAGAAAGTTTATGAAAGCCGCGGGAATAAGGTAGCGGCACTGAATGGAATTGACCTGGAAATCAAAGAAGGAGAAATATTTGGAGTCATTGGTTTTAGCGGTGCTGGAAAAAGCTCACTGATCCGCTGTGTGAATCTGTTGGAACGGCCGACATCAGGACGGGTGATTGTGAATGGCTGCGACATGACTTCTCTTTCAGCAAAAGAAGTCCGTGAGGTTAAAAGGAATATCGGGATGGTATTCCAGCATTTCAATCTCTTGAACTCCAAGACAGTCTTTGAAAATGTAGCGATGCCCCTCGTTCTCGGTAAGCTCCCAAAAGCGAAAATCAAAGAGCGTGTTTATCAGCTCCTCGAGTTTGTAGGTCTCGCTGATAAAGCAGACAATTATCCGGACCAGCTTTCAGGCGGCCAAAAACAGCGAATCGGCATTGCCCGGGCACTGGCAACCCAGCCTAAGATCCTGCTTTGCGATGAAGCGACATCAGCGCTGGATCCGCAGACAACAAGTTCAATTCTGCAGCTTTTGAAAAAAATCAACAAGGAGTACAACATCACGATTTTGATCATTACCCACGAAATGTCCGTCATCAGGGAAATTTGTGACCGGGTCGCTGTCATCGAGGAAGGAAAAATCATTGAGGAAGGCTCAGTATTTGAAGTTTTTTCAGCTCCCAAAACAGTTACAGCCAGGAATTTTGTCAGCACTATCATGAATGACAATATTCCAGATTCCGTCCACAGAATCATTAAGGGACATTCAGGGCTGCAAAAGGTATTCCGGATTAACTTCATTGGTGAATCAGCTGGCGAACCGCTGTTGTCACAGTTGTCAAAGAAGTTTGATATCCATGTGAATGTTCTGTTCGGAAATATTACCGAGCTGCAGGGAATTCCATTCGGTAACCTGATTGTCGAGTTCCAGGGAAGTGACAAAGAAATTTTGAGGGCACTTAATTTTATACATCAGCAAAAAGTCAACATAAAGGAAGTGACCGCACATGCTAGTTAACTCAGAACAAATCATACAGGCTTTAGTCGAAACACTGCAAATGGTTGCGTTCTCCCTGCTGTTTTCGGCAGTCCTTGGAGTGCCGCTGGGAATTGCGCTGGTCGTGACCAGAAAAGGCCATTTGCTTGAAAACGCACCTGTTTTCAACGTACTTAACAGTATCATCAACGTATTCCGCTCAGTGCCATTCATTATCCTGCTGGTCGCAATCATCCCGCTGACCCGGCTGATTGTCGGCACATCGATTGGTACGGCTGCCGCAGTCGTCCCGCTTGTCTTTTATGCAGGGCCGTATATTGCCAGATTGGTAGAGAACTCCCTGCTGGAGGTCGATCCGGGAGTCATTGAAGCAGCCGAAGCAATGGGAGCCACTCCCTGGCAGATTGTCTTCAAGTTCATTCTTCCAGAAGCAATGAGTTCACTTATTCTTGCTTTCACGATTGCAACAGTCGGATTGATTGGTGCATCGGCAATGGCTGGAGCCATCGGAGGCGGCGGCCTTGGGGATTTGGCGATTACTTATGGATACCAGCGTTTTGATACCCAGACAATGTTCATCACCGTTGGCATTTTAATTGTCATGGTTCAGGGACTGCAATCCCTTGGAAATATAACTGCTAAAAAAATCAGAAGAAGATAACCAGGAGGAAAACAAAATGAAAAAACTTTTACTAGCATTAATCGTACTTAGTCTGGCATTGATCAGCACCGCATGCTCCAGCTCTTCATCATCCGCGAAAGGCGGAGAAACTGTCAAAGTGAAGCTTGGTGTCAGCGGAACGGATCACCGGGTATGGGATTTTGTTGCCAAAAAGGCAGAAAAAGAAGGAATTGACGTCGAAATCGTCACGTTTTCAGATTATGTCCAGCCAAACCTTGCCCTTGCTGAAGGTGAATTGGATGCAAACTCATTCCAGACCGTTTCCTATTTTGACGCTTTTATCAAAGAACACAATCTTGACCTAGTCCCAATCGCAACCACACAGATCGCGCCAATGGGTATCTACTCCGAAAAATACAAAGACGTGAAAGACATTCCTGAAGGCGGAAAGATTGCTCTTGCAAATGAAGCGACGAATATGGGAAGAGGTCTTCTACTACTCCAGGAAGCAGGGCTGATCAAGCTGGAGGAAGGCTTTGACGGCATTGGCTCAATCGATAAAATCGTTGAAAATCCGAAGAACATTGAACTTGTGCCGCTTGTTGCTGGCCAGACACCAAGGGTATTGCCAGATGTAGCCGCATCAATCATTAACAACGGAATCGCAGTCGATGCAGGTCTTACACCAAAGGATGATGCGATCTTCCTTGAGAGTGCTACTGCCACTCCATACATCAACATCATCGCTGTCCGCGAAGAAGATAAAGACAATGAAACTTTGAAAAAACTAGCTGAACTTTACCAGCAGGATGACACGAAAGAATTCATCGAGAAAGAATACAAGGGAAATACGCTTCCTACCTTTGTGCCGCTTAGTGAGATTGGGTGGTAAAAAGAAATCACCTTTCTGCGACCGTAATTGCAGGAGCCTTCCCTTTTCGGGCGCAGCTTTGGTCATTCTGCGACCGTAATTGCTGAAGTTATCCCTTTTCTGGGCGCAGCTTTGGCTGTTCTACAACCTTAATTGCTGAAGCCAACACTCTTGGGTATCCACAGAAGGCTTGAACACTTAAGTTCTGATCAAAGGTTTTAAAGGGGGATTCCCCTGTTGCTCACTATTCTTAAGAAAGTTTAAAGGAGGAATCATGATGTCAACATTAATAAAATCATTAAAAGATATCATTACAGAAAATGTGGTACTAAACCAAGACCTTTACTTAACGACCAGCCATGAAATCCACGCACGCCCGGAAATCGGCAATGAGGAGTTTTTTGCTTCAGCCCGGCTAATCAAGATTTTAGAGGATGAAGGATTTGAAGTTGAAAAGGCGGTTGCTGGACACGAGACCTCTTTTGTTGCTCGCCAAAGGGCTGAAAAACCGGGACCATCGATTGCATTTTTGGCAGAGTATGATGCGCTGCCTGGGATTGGCCACGCATGCGGGCATAATATCATAGGAACAACCAGTGTCGCAGCTGCCATAGCTCTTAGCAAGGTATTGGATGAAACTGGCGGTGAAGCGGTGGTTTTTGGAACTCCTGCAGAAGAGGGCGGCCCAAACGGAAGTGCGAAAGGAAGCTTTGTGAAGCATGGCCTTGTTGAGGGAATCGATGCGGCTTTGATGCTGCACCCTTCAGGACAAACAAGATTGACATCAACTTCTCTTGCTGTAGATCCACTTGACTTTGAATATATCGGAAAGCCCGCACATGCAGCAGCGGCTCCTCATGAAGGAATAAACGCGCTGGATGCTGTAATCCAGCTGTTCAACGGAATCAATGCATTAAGACAGCAGCTGACTGATGATGTACGAATTCACGGCATCATCACCCATGGAGGTGATGCACCTAACATCATTCCTGAATATGCAAAAGCCAGGTTCTTCATCCGCGCAGCAACAAGAAGCCGATTAAATGATGTCACTCAACGCGTTAAGGCAGTTGCAGAAGGAGCGGCACTAGCAACCGGAGCAAAGCTGAATGTTATTGCCTTCCAAAATGAGGTCGATAATCTGCTATTGAATGATCGATATAATGAAGTATTCAAAAATGTGATCGAGGACCTTGGAGAGACCGTTGCAACTGATGAACGAGAGGGAATTGGCTCAACAGATGCAGGCAATATCAGCCAGGTCGTTCCAACCATTCATCCTTATATTAAGATTGGTCCTGATGAGCTCGTTGCCCACACTGTCCCTTTCCGGGAAGCAGCAGCTTCTGCACAGGGAGATGAAGCCTTGTTGAAAGGCGCCAAAGCCCTCGCTTTGACAGCAGTCCAGCTAATTACTGACCAGGAATTATTAACCGATATCAAGGCTGAGTTCCTGCTAAGAAAAGCAGCTGAAAATAAATAATTGACCTATCTTTTTTAACTGGTCCACTAATGAAATAAGACCCTTGCCCAATAGCAAGGGTCTTTTGCTATGTTCTAAGTTTACCAGCTTGATTAAGTCCCTTCTCATTTCTGTTCTTTTGCTCTCGCTACACTGATTAAGAAATCAATTGCCTCCATTTTTTCTCTTGTCAAATTTCGTCCCAGTTCCGGATTTTTTAAAATGGCTTCTGCTTGTTCAATCGTCATCAGATTCTCTCCTGAAATCAATTTACATACCTTTTTTCGATTGGATGCAATCTGTACTTTTTACAGCGCCTCTCCGAAGAACTTCTCCTGGTGAATCGCTTTCCTTTAATTCTAAAAATACTAAAAATTCCATTGACTTGTGAAGGGTAAGTATATATAGTAATGTGTATTATTCTTCTTTTGGACTCAACGGAACACTCTATTGTGATAGATTGAACAAGTCTTTTCTCTCTATCTATTTCCTTCCCTTCTTAAATGGAAATACTTCCTTGCCAACTGAAGTTAGCGTAAATCAGAATTCACTACATCAAGAAGAGGGGCAATTTAAATGCAGCAAAAAATTCCGTTTTCAACCTATGCACTAATTGGAACCATGCTATTCGGCATGTACTTCGGCGCAGGGAATTTGATTTTCCCTATTCAATTGGGACAGCTTGCAGGCACAAACTTTTGGCCAGCATTGATTGGGTTCCTGGTAACGGCCATTGGCCTTCCTTTTTTAGGCATATTGGCGATCGGGCTTTCCGGCAGCACTGGCTTGCGTGATTTAGCGAGCAGAGTACATCCTGTTTTTGGCATTGCCTTTGCCACAGTTCTTTACTTAACAATTGGACCCTTTTTTGCGATTCCACGAACAGCTACTGTTCCCTTCGTTGTCGGGTTTGAACCTTATATTGCTCCAGGACAGGCTGGTTTGTGGCTGGGTATTTTCAGTTTCGTCTTCTTTGCCGTTGTTTATTTTTTCTCACTCCATCCTGCAAAGGTCATGGACTACATTGGCAAATATTTGACCCCGGCGTTTCTCGTCTTTTTATTTCTTTTAATTGGATTTTCGGTTTTCAGTCCGATGGGGAATTATGGTGAACCGTCCGGCGCTTATGAAAAACTTGCTTTCATGACAGGTTTTAAAGAGGGATATAATACAATGGATGCTCTGGCATCCCTGGCGTTTGGGATTGTTGTCATCCATGCGATTAAAAGACAAGGAATTACTGACAAAAAGGATATTGCCAAAGCCACCATGAAATCAGGGATTTTCGCCATGTCGCTAATGATGCTGATTTACGGACTTATAACATTTATGGGAGCATCCAGCGTTTCAGCTATAGGAACATTCGAAAATGGCGGCCAGATTTTTGCAGCAGTCGCACAGCACTATTTTGGCTCCTTCGGTGCGATCCTACTTGCGATCATCATTGTGCTGGCCTGTTTAAAAACAAGCATTGGTCTTATCACAGCCTGCAGCGAGTTCTTTCATGATGTGTTTCCGAAGGCATCATACAAGAGGTATGTGTTTATTCTAAGCTTCGTTTCCTTTGCCATCGCAAACTTCGGATTAAACAATATCATCCAATTTGCTGTCCCAGTGTTAATGTTCCTGTATCCTTTAGCCATCATCCTTATCCTACTGGCCCTTTTATCACCGCTATTCCGCAATAGACAGAGCGTTTACTCTGCTTCGATGGCGATGACATTTCTTGTAAGCTTTTTTGACGGATATAGTGCATTAGCAGCAAATGTTGCAAATCTGAATGTCCCGATCTTCAATTCGATAAAGACTTTATACATGGACTACCTTCCTTTATACGATATAGGTCTTGGGTGGATTGTTCCAGCCTTCATCGGAGCAGTCATCGGCTTTATTTTGCCGAAAACTGAAATAATGTCGGGAACGTACCAAAAAGAACTGTAGAGATTCTCTGCAGTTCTTTTTTCTTTTGCTTTACTGTGATAACAGGCAATCATTTATTATGTTTTTTCTGCGCCTTTAATGCTACCTTTTCCAGTCCATTTCCTCTTTCCTCCGCAAATTCCACATCTGCTTTTGGAAGGGCTTTATTATGTTTTGGTTTATTCTTTGCCATTTCTTCACCCCCCTTTTGATTATCCACTTTTTTAGTTTGCGTTTCTTTTTTAAGGCTATGCCTCACTTCTTGATAACAAGAATGTATATGCACGGGTAAAATGTCGATGATCGATTCGAACACCTAAAAAAATAGCCAACCTATCAAGGTCGGCTTGTGAATATACGTTACCCTTTTATACTTTGTGCGTTTAGACTAGCCTCAAAAAGATCGATGATTTCCAAAAATCGTTCAGCTTCCCTGAAGGTATGGTCAGCTAACAGTGGATGAATATTGCTCTTTATTTTGCAGGCTTCAATCAATTCTCTAGCTGTTTTCTTAAAATCCCTTAATGATGCAACCGAAACCCTGTTTTGATCCAGGAATTGATCAAGCATTGGCACGGTTTCCGATTGTGGCCTCATTGAATCCAAATCCACTGCCTGGAAGACCAATTGGTCAAAGTCATGACTGAATTCTCTTGCCTGTTCAACTAGCTTCCTTTCTGACGGATCTAAAAGATGCCCGATAAATTTTGCATGGTCTGCCATGATTCTTAGAAAGAAAACATTTTCAGCGATAATGGCCTCTGGCTCTGGAGCTAATTTCCCTTCATTTAGTTCCTTCAAACGATTCGCAAAATACGCTGCTTCTCTGCTTACGTGATCAATTAGCAAAGGAAAATTATTATGTCTTATTTCACATCTTAGAGTGAGTCCTAATACTTTTCTTTTGTAACTCCAAATTGAGGCGGCAGCTTGATAAACCTCATTGTTAAAAGCATGGATTTGACGTATATCCGTGTTGGCGCTAAATCGTGCCAGTTTTTCCTCAATCCGCTCAAATATCACAATAAACTGTTGTGCTTCAGCAATTAATTGTTTTTGCTCATACGTAAACCCCAGACTTAAAAATAGCGCATGCTCCTTCATGATCCTGGACCAAAATCTAATTTCGTCCAGGGATCTAAGTACGATTGGATTGGCCATGTTTCCCCTCCTCACTTCACTCTGCATCACTAAAATATATGTATCCAGTCTATGTCCCAAAACTTTTTCGAATTTTTCTTTTTTCCTATGCCAACAGCTATTTTCATATAGGTAAGCGAAAGAGAAATAGAGTCCGGGAGAGCTTAACTGCGTTTATGTGGGTAATGACCGGGTATGTTTTAGATAATAATAAGCCTATTCAAACAAGCATGTTTGAAAGAAAGGAGCCTCATTGTGAAACAGAAACTTTTTTATGGAATTCCAATAGCCCTGGCGATCATAATGGGTGGATGTTCAGCTGAGACGGACCAGGAAAATGAACCGCCAGTTGAGGATACTGAAAACGATGTTGAGGATGAGGATTTTAAATTGGATCAGGAAGAGTCTGATGGTGATGAGAAGCAATAAAGAAAAAATGCTGTTTCTTCAATAGAGACAGCATTTTTTTTTGCCTGGCCATACAAATGACTCAATAAAAAACCTTAGGACCTTTGGTGTCCTAAGGTTGTTCATTCTCATTATTCTTCAACAGACTCTTCAACCTTTTCCTTTTCATCGTCCGTTAAATTCTCATCATCCTCGGTTGTACCTTCGGTTGGTTCACCTGGATCCTCTGTCATTCCATCAGGCGCTGGTGGTGCTTGTTCATCCTGTTCCATCACTGGATCGTCTTCTGGCGGCGGCTCTTCTGTGGCTCCGCAGCCCGCCAGCAAGATGCCTGCCCCTAAGGTAAACGAAAGCATCAAGTTTCGCTTCATCATGTTGCCACTCCTTTCTGTAACAGGTTATTTTACTTATAGCCCCACAGGAAAATCATAAACATTTCCCAGGCCCCCTGCCTTGAAGTTTTGGATGACTAAAATGTTTTCCCAGATTAAAGGACATCTGCATGTGGATGCTAGTTTGTGCAGCCTGCTTGAGGGAATACTGGGTAAGATGAAGCAACATGCAACTGGAGGGTTAAACAGTGAAATTAAGCGTCCTTGACCAATCCGTCATCAGCGTGGGAGATTCGGCTGCCCAGGCTTTTCGTAAAACCGTTGAGCTAGCTCAAATCACAGAAGAACTAGGGTACACAAGGTTCTGGGTTGCGGAGCATCATAACACTAACGGCATTGCCGGTTCCTCTCCTGAAATATTGATATCCCACATAGCTTCGATGACCAAAAGAATCAGAATAGGTTCAGGCGGAGTCCTGCTCCCACAATACAGCCCTTATAAAGTCGCGGAAAACTTCAAGGTTTTGGAGGCTCTATTCCCAAACAGGATTGATGCTGGTTTTGGACGTTCTCCTGGCGGGTCAGCCACTACGAGGCTTGCACTGACAGATGGACTTCGGAAAAGTTTGAATGAGTTCCCCAGACAAATTAGTGATTTAAAAGGGTTTTTGCTGAATGAATTGCCAGGTGACCATCCCTATCATGGCGTTAAAGCATATCCTGACAAAACAGCTTTCCCTGAATTATGGTTATTGGGAATCACGCATCGCGGAGCCAGACTTGCAGCAGAACAGGGAACAGCTTTTACATACGGCCATTTTATAACGCCTGCCAACGGAAAACGGGCATTGGAACAATATTACCGCGAATTTCAGCCTTCTCCATTCCTGAAAAAGCCCAAAGCAAATGTGTGCATTTTTGTTGTATGTGCCGAAACCCAGGAAAAGGCTGAAGAACTGGCTTTGAGCCAGGATTTATGGCTTTTGCGGGTAGAAAAGGGATTGGATACAAGGATTCCATCATTGGAAGAAGCGAAGAATACCATGCTAACAGCGGAGGAGCGGGACAGAATTATTGAAAACCGAAAAAGAATGATCATCGGAACGCCGCAGAAAGTGAAGAATGAACTCTTTGAGCTTTGTGATGAGTATAGGACTGAGGAGTTTATGATTATCAATAATGTACATAGCTTGCAGGATAAGGTGAAGTCATACACCTTGCTTGCGGAAGCACTGCTCTAAAGTATTACAGGAAGGGGACACCCCTTCCTTTCTTATTGTTCCTTCAGATCCTTTTTGGTCATCTCGCTTCGTACATTAACGTCTTTGGAGATATTTCTTTCTTTATTATTTGGGTATTTATTTTTACGTTCGCGGTTATCGTTACGATTCGTCATGATACTCCTCCATGTTACTTTTTGCGGTTCTTGCCTGAATTGATGTCATTGTCATTGCCTAACTCCCCATTCGTACGGCCTTTCTCTTTGGCAATTTTTCCACCCAATCTTACATTGTTCTGGCTGATTTCTTTTCCACTCATGTTTTGTCACCCCCACTTTTTAAGATGCTCAAAATCAGCAAATAAAACTTCCTATTTTAAATCTTTGTGATTGCACACCCATCTGTTATGTAATATAATCTAATTAAAATATTCTGTTATATAACAATATTTCGAAAGAGAGGCAGAAACATGACAAAAACGGATGCCATTGCACGGAGGATTCTGGGTTGGAAGCTGAACAGATGGGACCGCTGGTTTGATTATGAGAAGGGTGTATTCATCAATGACACTGAATTCCAGCCAGAGCATAATCTTCTGCATGCGATGCTGATTGTTGAAAGACTGGAGAAGCTGGGCTACACCTTTTCATCCAATGGTGTTTCCGAGGCTGCTTTCAATCAATTTAGAGGGACAGGTGAAAACCTGCCTGAAGCGATTACAAATGCTGCTTATGCCATCATTGAAAATGACTCAGTCGTGGCAAGCGCAACACTGTGGAGGAAATTATCATAATAAAAAAACTGAGCTGCCTCCTTTAATGGATGGCAGCTCTTTTCATTCACTCCACTTTTTCATCCTTCCCTGCCAGCCAGAATGCGGCGGCAATTGAGGCAATTATGACGATGAAGGGAGCGTAGAACATTGAGAATTCAGCCATTTTCGACCCTCCTATGCATGGTCATCCCGTTTTCCTTGAACATAATCTTTATTGAACAGGAACAGCCTTAGCAATAAATACAGTGACGGGAGCAGCAGCCCAAGTCCCGCAATAAAGGCA
This sequence comes from Chryseobacterium sp. ISL-80, assembly GCA_018613055.1. Lineage (GTDB taxonomy): Bacteria > Bacillota > Bacilli > Bacillales > Cytobacillaceae > Mesobacillus. Next base: position 109,209 of record JAGGQZ010000008.1, read on the forward strand.
ATAATGAGAGCGATTGCCATTGCTTCATTTGTGAAGCTGTCATAAAGCTTGAGAAAAGGATAGAGCAGATATGGATAATGCGAAATGCCATAGGCAAAAAACGCGATCAGGAACTGCCCTGTTAACAACCCGAAAGCGATTCCGTAAGATTTACGCTTCCCCAGTAAATAAACTGTACCCGCAAACAAGATGAAGGAGATGGCAAACAGCCACCATAAATCAACGAGCCGGCTGTAATGTTCTGGATTGTGGTCCTTTAGTTCAACGATGATTCCAGTTGCCGTTACAATAGCGGGCACAGACCAAATCAACGCATATTTCCGAAGCAGTTCTGTTGCCGGTTCATCCTGAGCCTTATGCGCATACCACGTTAAAAATACAGCTGATATATAGAGGACTGCAGAAAGACTAAGAACAACTACACTCCATGTCAGCGGGCTGGTAAATAGCGCCACGTAATCCAGGTCAATCCCAGACGCTGTCTCAGTGACAAAACCACCCTCTGATATCGTCAATACAATCGATAAAGATGCCGGGATGAACAAACCAGATAATCCGTATAAATACGTATACCTTTTGTGCTTCAATCCGCCATATGTCGTGAAAGCGTAGTAGGATCCCCGAATCGCCAGCAAGGCGATGGCGATACTAGCCGGAACAAGCAGGATGGTCCCGTAATAATACGCCGTTTTAGGAAAGAATCCGACCATTCCGACAAAGAAAAACACCAGGAATACATTCGTCACTTCCCATACCGGCGACAAATACCGCTGGATGATCCGGGTCAGGATATGCTGCTTTCCCCGGAAAAGGCTGTATGCATTAAAGAATCCTGCCCCGAAATCGATGGAAGCGACAATGACATAGCCAAAAAGAAACAGCCATAGAACGGTAATCCCAATTATCTCAAGTGTCATCGCAGCTCACCTTCCTTTTCGGCTTCCCTGTCTGCCAGTTCTTGTTCAACAGGATTCTTTCGGAACATCCTGGTTAAAACCACGATACTTCCTACTCCAAGCACCAAGTATAAACCGGCGAACATCAGCAGCATTGTATCGACCTGTCCGCTTGTCGTCGCCGCTTCTTCAACCTTCATGATTCCCCGCAGGATCCACGGCTGCCTTCCAACTTCGGCGAACCACCAGCCAAGCTCGATCGCGAGCACCGATAACGGTCCTCCAAGGACAATGAGCCATCGATACCACCTTGTCCGGATAAAACTCCATTTCATCCAGACACCGACAACATACATAAGCGAGAGCACCGTCATCCATATACCGATCGTAACCATCCCATCGAATAGATAGTGGATGTAAAGCGGCGGAGTTTCGTCCTCTGGAAACTCATTTAAACCAATCACTTCCGCATTCGGATTACTGTGCGCCAAAATGCTGAGCGCATATGGAATCTTAAGAGCATATTTGACCTCACCATCATCGAGAACGCCATAGAGCATTAACGGTGCACCTTCATGTGTCTCAAAATGCCATTCCGCGGCTGCGAGCTTCTCCGGCTGGTACTCGGCTAAATATTTCCCGGAAAAGTCACCAATTACCGCGGCGGCAATTGAAAAAATCAAACCGATTTTCATTGTCAAAAAGACGGCTTTTTTATGATAGATGTGATCCGAACCTTTCAGCAGCCTGTAAGCTCCAATCGAAGCAAGGAGAAATGCCGATGTCATATACGCTGTGGCAAGCACATGGGCCACCTTTGTCGGCATGGCCGGATTGAACATCGCCAGGATTGGATTGATATTGACCAGCTGGCCATCAACAAGATCGAAGCCCTGCGGTGCATTCATGAAAGCATTCACGATGGTGATGAACACGGCCGAAAAAGACGCTCCAATCGCAACTGGAATGAGCAGCAGCAAATGTTTCTTCTGATTCTCAAACCTGTCCCAGGTATAAAGATAAATGCCAAGAAATATCGCTTCAAAGAAAAACGCAAAGGTTTCCATAAATAGCGGCAGGGCAATGACATTGCCCGCAAGTTCCATAAAGTTCGGCCACAGCAAGGAAAGCTGCAATCCAATCGCGGTCCCGGTCACAACGCCGACCGCCACTGTAATCACAAAGCCGCGCGTCCACCTCCTGGCCAGCAAAATATAATGTTCATCCTGCTTCTTGATTCCCAGCCACTGAGCAATCATGATCATCAACGGAATCCCGACGCCAATGGTGGCATAAATAATGTGGAAAGATAAAGTAAGCTCCGTCAACACTCGGCTGAAAAAAACAGATTCTTCATTTCCCATCCTTCAATCCCCCTATTCTATCCGGCAAATATTCGGCCGATAAAAGACAATCCCATAATCGCCGCAACTATAAAAGCAACCCACATAAGCACTCGTTCTTGCTTCTTATACATATGGTCATTGTCACCCCGCTCGTAAAGTTTGTTCATTGAATCACATAACTTAGAAAAATAAATCCCATTCACCTTTTCAATATGTAGTCTCCATTATTCCTTATTCCCCTTCGCCCGATAGTTAAAACGAATGCACCGGCTATATATCATTAGGAAAATAATTATCGGTTTGGACTGGGACTTTTCAATGGCTGTTTTTTTAGCAGCGGACTCATGCTGAGGGTCCTTTTCTGCGCTGAACATTATATTGCCGATCTTTATATCGCTGAAAAAGCCAAATGACTGCCGCAACCCAGAGGCTGCTTGCAAAGAAACCACCGACAATGTCACTAGGGTAGTGGACGCCAAGATACACCCTGCTCACTCCAATGGAGAGAATCATGAAGCTGCTTGCAAGAATCACCGCCAGTCTGCCAAACCGGCCTGGAATCTGGCGCCACAGCAGGAAGGCCAGGATACTGTAAAAAGAGAATGCATTCATCGCATGCCCGCTTGGAAAACTGTACCCGCCAATTTCAATCAACCTGTGAAAATCCGGGCGTGCGCGATGGAAAAATAATTTCAGCAATCTATTCAGGATTGGTGTGCAAAAAACCACTGCCAGGAAAACGAGTACTTCCACCCTGAACTTTAATACAAAGAACATTAATAGAAAAAGGAGGATTGCCAGAACAGCAATAAACCGGATGGTTCCGATATAAGTAAAAAGCTTCATGATACTAGTAAGCCAGGAGGATTCCAGGCTCTGGATGAACGAAATGACCTGGCGATCAATGGCCATTAGATAATCAGCTCTCACAAGGAAGGAGAGCAAAATAAATAGGAATAATGAACCCAAAAACGCTAAGGACAACTGCAAATTAAACTTCATATCCTTGTTCCTCCTGTTTCCTTCCATGTTTTTCATCCTTTACTATTCCCCTTATTCATGTTTTCAAAAGACAAATAGACAGAACCACAAGGGAGGAAACTTTTTTTCTTCTTGCCGGGAAGGTAAAATAGACTTGAAAGGAAGTGGGCAAATGGCAAATTCAGTGGCAGGCTCTAAACAATCTCATTTAACGCAGTATATCCCGCCTAAAGGCATGTATGAAACATTTGAAAATGAAGCTCATTATCTTGGGAAGGTCAAGGAATGGGGACTGAGCACAAAGAAAGAGTTTTGGTACAAAGACAGATTCCAGCATTGTCTTGTTACGATAAAAGGTTATGAAGTTTTCGGTGAAACAACTGAATACAATACGCTTGTCGTCGAATTTCCTGATGGCAGCATGACATGCATCCACCCTGCCTATTTGAAGGAAATGCAATCCTCCAATTTCGGCAAGGAAATCATTGAACAGACCGGGGACGAGCCTAAAGCGAAATCGGAGAGGATGGAAAATCCTAAACCGGCAGCAGTTGCAGAAACAACAGCTCCACCAGTGGCGGCTAAACCTGAAAAGGCAGCGAAAACTTCAGTAGACAAGCCTGCTAAAGCAAAAAAAGAAAAAGCCCCTAAATTGGTGCTGCCGGAAGATAAAGTCCATTTTACCGCGAAAGTGAAGCAGTTCGCCTTGAGCTGGAATCACTTCAATGAGGACAATGATGAGGTCATTGTGTTCGAAGATGTCCGGATTGACGAGGAAGAACAAATCGAGGTTGGCCTTGCATGGGGCTCACACAGTAAAACACTGAAAAAGCTCGAACTGGAGCCCGGACAGGAGCTTGAATTCAACGGTAAAATCGTCAAGAAAAGCCTTCCCAAAGGCAAGGACGTGGAAGACGAGTCCATGCTTCTCGATGTTTCAGTAGCATACAAAATCAATAATCCTTCTAAAATCGTTAAAAAATAACTTTACTTTTTAAAATGGATGGATTGGATTTTACCCCGACAGGAAAAAAATAAGTTTGCAATTAGAGCAAATAACCGTCATGCTGTAAGGAACAGATTTAAAAGTCATAAAACACAGGTGAAATAAATGATTGAAATTAAGAATTCTGAAATAAGCGATGGAGAATTTAATCGAGGTGTATTCGCTACCCAAAATATCGCAAAGGGTGAGTTGATTCACGAAGCCCCAGTTCTCTCCTATCCGAACGATCAACATGTACACATCGAGAAAACAGCATTAGCCGATTACGCCTTTGAATACGGGAGCAACCATTCGGCAATCCTGTTGGGTTACGGCATGCTTTTCAACCATTCCTATGAGCCCAATGCAATATATGAAATCAATTTTGACAATCATACTTTTGAATTCTATGCCTATCGTGACATCAAAGCTGGCGAAGAGATTGTCATCAACTATAATGGCGAGGTCGATAATAACGACCCACTCTGGTTTAATAAAGATGAAGAATAAGAAATGCGGCTCCCATGGGGAAGCCGCTTCTTTTATACAGCAGAAATGCTGCCGTCTTCTAAACATTCTAGTTCAACAATTACGTTCGTCCCCTGGCCCATTTCACTGACAATTTTCATCGTTCCATTATGCTCCTGAATGATTTTATTGCTCACCGTAAGCCCAAGCCCGATGCCTTTTTCCTTCGTTGTATAAAACGGAGTTCCAAGATAACGAAGGCGGTCAGGCTCAATTCCCGTTCCCTCATCCGAAATGCTGACAAGCACTTTTCCCTTCTCCTTCTTTTGCAGGTCGATCACGACATTCCCGCCACTCTGCATGGATTCAATCGCATTTTTCATAAAGTTTAAAAACACTTGCTTCAGCTGATGCGGATTGCAAGAAAGCATGACTTTTTCATCTGGATAAGTTGGGATGATCTGGACATTGTGCATCATCGCCTGTGGATGGATGATATTGATCGTACTGTCCAAAATCGCTTTCAAATCATCTTTTACATATTGGATTGCCTGTGGCTTGGCTAGTGACATGAACTCATTGACAATCATATCGATCCTGTCCAGCTCGTTCATGATGATTGCCAGGTAATCTTCCTGCTTCTCCTTATCAAGGCATGTCTGCAGCAATTTTGAGAAACCCTTCAATGCTGTCAGCGGATTGCGGATTTCATGGGCCACCCCCGCAGCCAGCTGCCCGGTGACAGACAGCCTGTCCAAATTACGGATGGAGGCATCATGCTTGACCCGGTCCGTAATATTCCGGCCAACACTGACAAACGAGTCTATCTCCTTTTTTTCATTATAGATTGGCGAAAAGCTATATTCTGTATAAACGGATTCCAGATCGAAAGTGGTGAACTTTTTCCGTAAAATCTGCGGTTCTCCAGTTTCGACAATCTCCTTGAGCTTAAGATCGAGAATGGCATCTTCCTCTGATGTCAAAAATTCACCAAGATTCTTGCCAACAATTTGCTCCGGCTTCAAGCCGATCACTTTTTCATGGGAAGGGGAAGCATACAAAATCAGTTTACCTTTATTAATCACCTTGATCATGTCCGTCGTATTCTCGGTAATCAGCTCGTACAGCTCCCGTGTTCGGTGTAACTCATTCTCCATACTTACCACTTTGGTGATATCACGGTAAATTGCAATGATGGCAATGATCTCGCCCTGCTTATTACGGAATGGGGAATAAGAGACAGCAATGTCGAGCAATGATCCATCCTTATGGAATCGCTTCGTGATCATATTGGTAAATGCTTTGCCATTTTTGACTTCGGAAATGATCCCTGGCACAAAATCTGGATTTGAAAACTCATGAAAGGTCCTGCCTATTAAATCTTCTTCTGTATAACCGAAAATCTCCGTGTACATATGATTGATCCTCAAAAAACGGTTCTCCATATCTATAATGGCAAAACCGTCGGCGGTACAATCCAGGAATAAACTGAGCAATTCATCCGGATTATAGATGGTTGTATCATCCGGACCAAATATCGGAAAATCGTTACGCATAGAGATCTCTCCAAACCTATTAACCTTATAGCTTCATTTTACAGAAAGTTATGATTTTTCAAAAGAAGTATTTATTCTTCTTTTAAAAATCAAGAAGCCGCTATCCCTTATAAGGCAGCGGCTTGAATCTCATTCATTTAAGATATTCTAACACTTTTGCCACAGCAGCTTCTGCCTGGTCGATGCATCCAGGAATCCCGACACCCTCAAAAGAACTCCCCGCAAGGCAGATACCTGGAAGCTCTTGTTCAAGCTCCGATTTTACTTTTGCGATTCTCTCGAGATGGCCAACGGTATATTGCGGCATTGCATTTCTCCATCTGGTCACAACAGTGAATTCTGGCTTTGCGGTAATGTTCATCGTTTTATTCAAATCTCTTAAAACCAATTCGATGATTTCGTCATCTGATAGATTCACAGCTTCCTGGTCATCCGGCTTTCCGACATAGCAGCGGAGGAGGGTCATATCGTCTGGCGATGTTCCCGGCCATTTTTTATGGGTCCATGTACACGCGGTAATTCGGAAATCACTGTTTCTCGAGACGAGGAATCCTGTTCCGTCGATATCTTTCTCGATCGCCGATTTTGGAAATGCCATCGCTACATTTGCGACGGAATTGGCCGGCATGTGTTTGAACGGTTCCATGAATGGATATTCCGACAGCATGCGCTGGGCGTGGAAATGGTCGGTCGCTATCACTACACTGTCAGCGGTACCCACCTCTCCATTTTCGAGATGGACTTTATAGGCCGACCCTGTCTTCTCTACCTTTTCAACTGCTCTTCCCTTCAAAACCGATCCTTCGTCGAGACGCGTTTCAACCTGGTGGACCAATTCCTCCAGACCCGTTGACAATGAAATGAACATCCCTTTTTTGGAACCAGGCTTCTTAGCTGTTTTCGGAGACTTAGGCATCGATTTATTCAAGCCGATCACCAGGCTTCGATGCTTTTGTTCGATTTCATAAAAATTAGGGAACAAAGCCATCAGGCTCAGCTCATCTATATCGCCTGCGTAAATCCCGGATAACAAAGGATCAATCAGGTTTTCTACAACCTCATCACCGAGCCGGCGACGGAAAAAAGCACCTAATGACTGATCGGCTTTTGGTTCATCTTTGGGCAAAATAAAATCTCCCGCTGCACGCAATTTGCCCAGTGGAGAAAATAACCCTGACAACGCAAACGGAGTGGCCTTTGTGGGAATCCCCATGAAAGATCCCTCAGGCATTGTGTGTAGCCTGCCCCTTGCGTAGATATAGGACCTCCCCGCCGTGTTCGAGATGATTTTGTCCTGGAGACCTACTTCCTCGATCAGTCTCATCGCACTCTTTTTTCGCGCTATGATGGAATCCGGCCCTCTTTCAATGATAAAACCATCACGCTTCTCAGTACTGATGACACCGCCAAGACGGCCGCTCGCCTCAATCAATTTCACTTGTATTGGCAGCTGATTTTCCCTTGCTTCCTTTTGGAGATAATACGCAGCCGCCAGCCCAGTGATCCCGCCGCCTATGATGATAACCTTCTTTGGGTCCATATCGCTCACCTATTCTTTTTTGTTTGATTATCTTATAGTTGTTCCCTGAAAGTATGTGAAGTTTTTAACACAAGAAAAGTATAGCACCAGAAATAGACAGGTTGATGGAAGTTTTTTTACTAAAATGTGAACTTAGAGTCCGTGAATAGTGGAGGATTATCAGATTTCCGTCAAAGTTGGATCAGTCATGCATAAGAAAGGCGGAATTCAGCTGGAATCTTGAGCAGTCAAGCGCTGTTGACTGACCTGAATTAAGTTTTTTGGCGAATTTTTCATTATTTCGACCACATTTTGAAATATATCAGCGGATTTTCAATTTTATCGACCACATTTTAAGATATTTCCACCACATTTCCGAATATATCGACCACATCACATTATCACAAAAAAAAATCCCGGTTCCCCGGGATTACACATTCATATCTCTTTTTCGATAAAACACGTAAGTCACAACCGTGAGCACGAACAGCAGCAGTCCTGACAATCCCAGGTACACCGGCTCGAACCCGCCTTCCTCCAGCACAAGCTTCGCATCATAATATTTGAATGGAGTCAGGAACTTCAGTCCGTCCAGCTTCTCATTCAAGTCAATTGCAATCGACAGGATGAAGAGGAAAAGCAAGATTCCTGTTGCCAGGGAGGTGGCTTTTTTCGCATTTTTAAGAACAGCTGCGATGGCCGTTCCAATGACAAGGAAAATCAATTGAAGAATGAACATCCCAATCATCAGCAACGCAATCTCCCCGGTGATGTCCTCGCCTTCTGTATATTTCCCGACCATGCCGACAGAGGCAGCAAGGGTGACAAGATTGAAAATCAAAATATTAACCAGCGCGGCGGAAAGCTTTGCTGATATCATCCACGTCCTTGAAATCGGCTTGACGAGCAGGAACTCTACCGTTTTGTCTCGCTCTTCCTTGGCGATGATATTCGAACCAAGCATCGCTGCATGGATGGCTGCCATCACGGCCAGGTAAAGAAACAGGACTCCAAAATAACCGATCGGTGTCGACAAATCAAGCGAACCAGTGCCCATGATTGCCTGAAGCGATTTTGGCATATCGGCCATCAGCGCATTCATCGATTGCCCGTTTCCCTCGAGGCTTGAGTACTTTGCCATGCCCGAAGCGACCATGAAGATAACGCCAATACACCAGATGATTAACGCTTTCCGGTTTCCTTTCAATTCTCTTTTAAAAAGATTCACGATCTTCCCTCCTCCCTAGACGGAATGGACATCCTTTTTCGAGTATAAATAATAGCTGGCAACGATTGCGGCAATGATAAGAATGGCAGCTGTTAGAAGAAAAGAAGTTTCATAGCTTGCATGCTGCGTGATATAAGCCGAATCAAAATAATTGAACGGCGTCAAATAACGCAACGCTTCATCCTCTGTTGTCGAACTAATCATCCCGAGCATAAAAAAGCCAAAAACCGTTCCTAGCGAAACCGAAATCACCGATTTAATTCTCGGAAAAATTGCGGAGATAACGATTCCCAACGCCAAGAACATCAGCTGAAGAAAGAATAGGGAAACGGCAATCAGGAATAAAGCCTCCTTGTTAAAATCGTCCACCGAGACGATGGATGCCATCACTAATGCCGCGGCGATAAACACGATATTGGTGATGAAGAGGGAAACCAATGCAGCCAGCAGTTTTGAAGTGACGACCTGCGCCCGGGTCACCGGCTTTGTCAGCAGGAAGTCCGCCGTCTTTTCACGCGTTTCCTTTGATAAAATAGAGGTTCCCAGATTCATAGCCTGGATGGCGCCCGCAAGCTTCAGGTACAGGAACGCATACGAGAAAAATCCAATCAATGTTGCGATGCTGTCCACTGACAATCCAATCGCCTTCCTCAACTCAACCGGGAAGCCTTTAAGCAGACTCTTGAACTCTTCTGCATCCTTTGAAAAGGAAGGGAACATCGATAAAAACAAAACCACCAGCGCCACCAGGGACAAGGTCCAGATGACAGTCGACTTCCGGTAGGCCTTCAGTTCGTGAAGGAACATATTCATGTTCTATTCCTCCTTTTCATAGTAATGCATGAAAATCTCTTCAAGGTCAGGCTCCTCCACCCAGAGGTTCGCAATCTCGATTTCCGCGATTTTTTTCATGATGGAATTGAGATTTCCCCTGAATAAAAAGCTAATGATATGGCCGTCCTGCTGCAGCTGGTTCACACCTTCTATATAGAAAAGTTCTTTATTGATAGCGGTGCTTGTTTCTATTTTGAATTTCTTATAGGTGTTTTCTTTTAGCGTGCTGATTTTCTCGACCGTGACAATCCGGCCGTCCTTGATGATCGCAACCCTGTCACACAGCCTTTGCACCTCACTGAGAATATGGGAGGAAAACAGGATTGTCGCGCCTTTCTTGTTTTCTTTTTCAAGAAGCTCGAAAAACTTCTGCTGCATGAGCGGATCGAGTCCGCTTGTCGGCTCATCGAGGATGATCAGCTTCGGTTCATGAAGCAGCCCCTGGACGATGCCGACCTTCTTTTTGTTCCCAAGCGAAAGATCATCGATTTTCTTGGTCAGGTCCAGCTCCATGATCTCAGCAAGCTCCTTGATCCGCTTTGTACAATCCTTTTTGTAAAAGCTTGCCGAGTACTTGAGCAAATCCATGACCTTCATATTGTCATAATAAAAAACTTCGGAAGGCAGGTAGCCAATTTCCTTCTTGATTTCCGGAGCCGCCGTGATGATATCTTTTCCGAAAATCGTCGCGCTGCCTCTTGTTGGATAGATCAATGACAGAAGCGTACGAATCGTCGTCGATTTCCCCGCGCCATTCGGGCCGATGAAACCGAAAATCTCGCCTTCCTTCACATTAAAGCTGACATCCTCAATTCCCCTTGCCTTGCCGTACATTTTCGTCAGATTGTTAATCTCAATCACGTTCATGCCAGACCCTCCCTCCAATTTCTCTCTTCCACCATTGCACTCGAAATGATTTTATCATGGTCGGTTTCAGCGTTTTTCTACCGTTTATCAACTTTATTCACGGTTAAGCTTCTTTTATTTCCGGTTGAACTGTTTTTATTTCCGGTTGAACTGTTTTTATTTCCGGTTGAACTGTTTTTATTTACGGTTGAACTGCTTTTATTTCCGGTTACGGTTAATCCGGATTAAATGACATTCGGTATCGCTATTTCGCTATTCGCTTCTGTAAAACGCCTTCTTCATCATATCGATATACACTTCGGCTTCTTGGAATGCTTCCTCAAAGTCATCAAGTCCTTTGTTCAGTCTTTTCGCTTTTTCGAGTTCCTGGTTGCTGAATCCCTGGAGCGTCCACATGATGATGTTGATGGTTCTTTGGATGTCCGTCCCATCACGAAATTTTTCAAGGTCGATATTATCAAATAGTTTGCTATAGCTGTCTTGCATCAATTCTGTAGTGGTGTTATTCAAGCTCTCTTTCACATCTTCAGAGGATTCCATCGAGGCAGACATCATAAAGTCAAATATCTCTGGATGCCTGGCCATCAGCCTGCTTTTTAGGATCATCAGGTTCTTCAGCCTTTCAAAGATATCTCGTTCAGAAAAATCCAGTTCCTGAAAGAATTCCTCCGATATAACTTCTGTAAAGTGGTTGTATAGAAACAAATAGAGCTCTTTTTTATTATTAAAATAGTGAAACAAAAGTCCTTTTGAAATTCCTGCTGATTTGACGATCTCATTCGTAGAAGCATTTTCGTATCCCTTTTGGGCAAACTCTTTGAGAGCAGCGTTCAGGATTCTTTCCTGCTTCTCCGGATTCAAACTTAAAAACTTAGAAGTCATTGTGCCCTCCTCATTGTTTATTGACCACCTTGGTCAATACTATTGTATTCCTTATTGACCAACCTGGTCAATATCATTCACACCAAACTTTTCGACAAAAACAAAGAGACCGCCGATTGGCAGTCTCCTTGTTGTTTATTTTTTCCGGATTACAGCTCTAACCGGGCTCCCGTCTGCCTGTTCCAGCGGGAGCGGCAAAGCGATGAGTTCATAGTCCCCAGGTTCAATCTGGTCCAGCACGAGTCCTTCAAGGATATGGATTCCATTGTTGTTCAATTCATGATGTGCTTTGAGTTCCTTGCTGTCCAGCGGGTCGACTGATGGCAAATCGAGTCCGAGTAATTGCACTCCCTGCTCAGCGAGATGTGCAGCCAATTCCGGCTCGATATGCGGGATCGATTCCGGGAATGCTGTTTTATCCTGCCATGCATCTGTGCGGATCAGCAGCCGCTTTACTCTGCTTAGATTAATGCCTTCAAGCTCCTTAATACCAATGCTGGCTGGTTTATCCACATGGATTACAAGCGCGGGGCCAATATAGAGATTGAAGTCCAAATCAATGACCTTTTTACCATCGCTTTCGAAATGAAAAGGGGCATCAATATGTGTGCCGGTGTGTGTGCTCATCGTCACCTGCCCGACATTGACCGAACCGCTTTCTTCCATTCCCCAGCTCACTTTATATTCAAATGGCGTGTCGCCAGGCCAGACAGGAATTTTATTGTGTAAAACCTGCGAAATATCAATCCATTCTCCCATTCATTTTCCTTCTTTCTTATTATAACTTCGTCCTCAAGCTCCACAGCTCAGGGAAAAAACGGTGGTCGACGACCTTTTTCAAATAAGATACACCGGCGGATCCGCCTGTTCCAGCTTTGTGCCCGATGATCCGTTCCACCGTGCTCATATGATTGAAGCGCCACAGCTGCTGCTTGCTGCCGATATCGACCAGCTTTTCCGCAAGCTCATAAAGATCCCAGTACTGTTCGACATGGCGGTAAACCGTTAGCCACGCTTCCTCGACGCTGGCATTTGGTTCGTACGGCTGCGACCAGTCACGGTTCAGCGCGGCATCATCGATCTGAAGTCCTCGTATTGACAGTGCTTGAATGGCTGCATCATAAATCGAGCGTTCGTGCAGTGCATCCTCCATCATTTTGTGCAGTTCCACATCATGTTTGTAGACGGATAACACATTTGCCTGCTTCTGCCCTAGAGCGAATTCAATCAGGCGGTTTTGATACGATTGGAATCCGGATGAATGTCCAAGCTTGTCACGGAATTCCATATATTCTGCAGGAGTCAGTGTCGACAGCACACTCCATGACTGGATCAGCTGCTCCTGGATCCGCGAAACCCTCGACAGCATTTTAAAAGACGGCTCCAGGTCATTTTTCCGGATGCAGTCAATCGCCGCGTTTACTTCATGTAAAATCAGCTTCATCCACAGCTCACTTGCCTGATGAATAACAATGAAGAGCATTTCATCGTGGTGATCCGACAGACGCTGCTGGCTGGACAGGATTTTATCCAATTGCAGATAGCTGCCATAGGACAGCTCTTTTGAAAAATCGGTATGGATTTCATGTGAAGTTCTCTGTTCTTCCTTCATTTTCCGGCTTCCCCCTTAGGCTACGACTCCGCGCTCATTGCTGAACTTCTCGTACAATTTATGTTCCATAATTTCTTTTAAGATTTGGACGCCATTCCAGACGTCAGTGTAAGAAGTGTATAGTGCCACAGGTGCCAGGCGGACAATGTTCGGAGCGCGGAAATCAGGTATGATCCCTTTTTCCTTCAAAGCCTTGCAGATTCTCGCTGCTTCTTTATGCTCCAGACTGACATGGCCACCTCTTTTGAAATCCTCTGCCGGACTGCCAATCTTGAAGCCAGCATCGCCAAGCTCATGCTGAATCAGATCCATTAAATATTGATTGATCCTCAATGATTTTTCGCGGATATTCTCGATTCCGGCTTCAGCGAACATTTCAAGAGAACCTAGCAAAGGTGCCAGGCTCAATACATGTGGTGTTCCAATCTGGTAGGCGCCGGCATTTTCAGCAGGAGTCAGGACATGTTCCATATCAAACTGTTTGTCTTTCCTCGAACCGAACCAGCCGGCAAGTCCAGGCTTTGTGCCAAAATACTTTGAATTCACATAGAGACCGGCAACGGCCCCGGGACCTCCATTCAGGTGTTTATAATTGCACCAGTAAGCAAAATCGACTCCCCAATCAGAGAATGAATGCGGAATGGCGCCGATGGAATGGCAGCCATCGAATCCGATCAGGATCCCACGTTCATGGGCAGCTCTCGTCAACCGCTCCATATCAAGGATTTGACCGCTGCGGTATAAAACCGTCGGCAGGACGACAAGCGCAATTTCCTCCGTCATCGCCTCAATGATATCGTCCTCATCGAGGAACCTTCCATCCCTGCTTCTCACCCTGATTAAATGTGTATCCGGGTCTAATCCGTGAATCCTGAGCTGGCTTTGCAGCGCATAGATATCAGAGGGAAAATTCAATTCGTCAGCAAGGATCTTCGTTCTTTTGCCCTCTGGTTTATAAAAAGTAGCAACCAGCTGATGCAGGTTGATCGTTGTGGATCCGCTTACAATTACCTCATCTGCTGAAGCACCGACCAGCGGAGCCGTCAATTCTCCAAGTTTTTCAGATAAATAGAACCACGGATGCTTGCCATCCATCCAGCCATCGATCCCAAGCTCGCGCCAATCAGCCAATGATTCAAGCAGTGTTTGTTCAGCCCGCTTCGAAAGAAGACCAAGCGAATTTCCATCAAGGTAAATCGACCCCGGCTTCAGGTAAAACTCATCCCGAAAACGAGCGAGTAAATCACCGCTGTCAAGCTGTGCAGCAAATTCCGCACCAGGTTCAAAAGAATAAGACCTCATCATCATCTCTCCCATCCCATTTGCAACTAGAGAAATCGTAACAAAGAACAGAAGCAAGCGTCAACAAATGGTCTGATAATTCTTAAAAACTAAAACAGCCCCAATTTCTGAGGCTGTTACGCAGTCCTTATGCAAATCGATAATAAATCAATACAAATGCGGATAATACAAAAATGAAGTTCAAGAAGATAAACACGAATTGATCCACTTTTGTCTTGTGCAGCTTGATTGGCGGATTGTAGAAGGATACGCCTTCGATGATGAAAATAATCAGGACGATATGGATCATGAAATGGCCGATGACTTCTGTGAATCCGAATAGCATGGTTGTCAGGATAAAGATGGTGGTGACGACAAAACCGAGCACCCGGTTCAGGATTCCGACTACGAGCAAATAGCCGACGACGAATTCGACAAATGCGGCCATGACAATGAAAGCCGCAGGTTCAAATCCGAAAGTTGGCACATGGTGGTTCGCGACGATATCCAGCGACATTGTCGGATACACCCATTTTTCAACAGCGACCCAGCAAAGGGAGAGCCCTGTGCCTAAATACAGAAACGGGAAACCTACTTTTTCCAGCTTTGTTTTGCCAACAAGCAGGACGCCAATGATCGCTACATAAAAGCCGTAGTCAAGCATATAGAAAATGCCATGATTAACAGTGACCATAATGAATAAAATGAGTAAAAGTGATGCACCAAACTTTGTTGCGATATGATGCGGCACTAGTAGCAGGCCAATTGCCACCCATGCTAAAATCGTCATTAATGTGTTGTCAATATGAAATTCAGGTGCGAACAAGGTGCCATTTGTGACCTGGATGATCAATGCAGCTGCTGTCCCATATTTTAAAATATATCTTGAATATTTCCTGAAACCTGACAGGAAATCATCCCACTTCTTGATCAGCGGCCATTGTGCCATTTTTGGGATAAACAGTGTTAATAATGCGAGGACGACTGCTGCCAGTAAGGCCAGGCCCATGAATAATGGAGATAAGATATTTTCAATGGTTTCCTTCTTTGGTGCTACCTCGGTGAACCATTTTACGTGAGCATTTGTATAGAAGGGTGTTAGAATGAATCCTAACCCGATGATGATTTGTAATAGTTTTTTCATAAGTAAAACCTCCTGTGGCTAAGTAAACACTATCGATATAGTAATAATACAGGGTGATTTAGAGATTTTTTCATCAGAGTTATGAACGTTTTGTGAAATAATTCACAATTAATCGATTTAACCGGTTTGCTAATTAGGTTTCACATTTCTCTGCGCCGCTATGCTTTTTAATTATGTAGGAATGGGTATATTGAAGATGAGGAATAAAGGATGGTGACCATCAGCTTTGAGACGATTATTTTCGCTTCTGATTATCGGGGCTTTGGCTTATTTTTCATGGCCATATCTAACAGAAAATAAAGAAGTTATAAAAAACGAAATAGAAAACCTAAAAGAAAATCCGGAGCTTGCTTCTGCACTGGAAAAGCTCAATAGTGGAATCAACCAGCTGATCTGGCAGGTCAATGAAAAAAAAGAAGAATTGACACAAGATGAGAAGATTTTGCCTAAAGTATCTAAGCCCGAGCTGGAAACACCTTCTGAGAAAACCTTCACCATCCACAATATTGGAATCGGTGATGGAAAGGGAGATGTGGAAAAACAGCTTGGCGCTCCGAAACGGGTTTCCGTCAATGAATACGGAACAGAGTGGCATGCCTATCATGAAAATTTCCAGAACTTCATCATGGTCTCCTACAGCAAAGATGGAACAGTGAATGCTCTGTTTACCAACCAGGAGCTGATTGCTGCCAAAAACGGAATCAAATATGGGGCTTCGAAAGAGACCGTCCGCCAGACACTTGGGGAACCACTGGGTGAAATCAGGAAAGGGCTTGTCTATTACCAGTTCCAGAAGGACCAGGACTATGACGTCTACAATATCGATGACAGCTATGTAACTGTTTTTTACGATAAACACAGGAATAACACCGTAACAGCCATCCAGATTATCAGCGAAAAACTGGAGCAAAGTAAGGCAGGATTTTATACGGAAGCGAGTGACGCATTGAAGGAAGGTTTTGAATACCAGCTATTCGATTTGACGAATGCATCAAGGGTCGTTCATGGTTTAGGCATCCTGACATGGGACGATCCAGTCAGGGTGACAGCCCGCAGGCACAGTGCCGATATGGCGGAGAACTCGTATTTCAGCCACACGAATCCCGAAGGCCAGTCACCTTTTGACAGGATGGCTGAAGACGATATTGCCTTTTCCGTCGCCGGGGAAAATCTCGCATACGGACAATTCAGCAGCATCTTCGCCCATGAAGGCTTGATGAACTCACTCGGGCACCGGGAGAATATCCTGAAACCAGACTTCAAGCTGCTGGGTGTCGGAGTCGCATTTGGCCCGAAGCATGAGCCTTATTTTACAGAGAACTTTTATAGTAAGAGGAAGTTTTAAATTTCGTTTATAGTAAAATCAGCTGGAAAAAATCGCGTATAATTTCCAATTCGCTATAAAAACGAACTTTTCGCTATAAAAATGAAAAAGTCGCTATAAAAAATTTATTTTCGCTATAAAAATCAAATTTTCGCTATAATATCGTGAACAGGCATGAGGAAGTCCAGATTTCAATACAAGATCCATCCCTTTTTTCAACTTGAATCACTTATATTGGCGATTTTCACAACTTTTCTGGCGATTTTCAAATTTTATTGGCGAAAATATCTTTTTATTGGCGAAAACTACTTACTTATTGGCGAAATTCTACTTTTATTGGCGAACTGGAAATTCCCAGCGTTTTTTTCCAATTTAAAAACCGCTGAATCGGCTCTCACTCCCGATTCAGCGGTTTTTTTCGCAATACTTACTTCACTCGTGGGAATCCGAAGCCTGATGCATAGTCATCGCCTGATGCTGCACCGGATCCGCCAAGGATATCGTTCGATTTTGCACGGTTTTGAAGTTCAGCTCGAAGCTGAGTGTGGCTCATGTTTGGATTTTCTGCCCAGATCTTCGCTGCCAATCCGGATACGTGCGGAGTTGCCATGGATGTTCCGCTGATTGTGTTATATGAACCGTCATACCAAGTTGATTCAATCGCTCTTCCTGGTGCAGAAACTTCCACATCTCGCTCCTGGATGACATAATCCCCATCTGTAGCAGGGTTTCCGCGGGAAGAGAAGTCAGCGACACGGTATGTACCGTTTTCCTGGACATCTTCAAGTGCTGCGACTGCGACTGCGTTAGTCAATGCGCCTGGGTAGCCGATTGTATCTGCATTAGGGCCGCTGTTTCCAGCTGCTGCAACAACCAGAACTCCTTTTCCATATGCATAGTTCACAGCGTCAGCAATCATCGAGCTCTTGCTGCTTGAGCCAAGGGACATCGAAATGACGACATGCGACTTTGTGCGGACAGCTTCGTCTGCAACATGCTGGATTGCGCCAGCGATATCATCTGAATAACCGGATCCCTGGTCATTAAGTACTTTGTAAGCCCAAAGGTCAGCTTCCGGTGCTACCCCATAAATTCCATTGCCTGATCCGCCATGTGCCAGTACAGTTCCGGCTACATGAGTACCATGACCATTTTTATCCGTACAAGACCCATCTACTAATGGGGATCTGCGGTTGGTAAAATCCTTACATTGCTCATCGCTGCCAGCCAAATCGGTATGGTTGACGTTCACGCCCGTATCGAGCACGGCTACCTTTACTCCGTTCCCGCCGGATGTGGCCTGAAGATTGCTATCATTATAGATCGCTTCCATTCCCCATGGTGTGCGGTCAGATGGTGCAGCCTGAGCACCGGACCCGGGCTTCGCTTCCAGCTGGACCTGGGAAACGGTTTCTACTTTTAGATTCTTATTTTTTAATAGTGCTTGATACTGCTTGGCATTTACCGTAGTTGTAAAACCTTTCGCTCCAAAATCCCATCTCGTGCCGAATTGATCTTTCGCCTTAGCTTTTTCAGCTGCAGGACCCTGGACCAGTACTCGGTAAGAATCCTGTGCCTCTGGTGCCTGGCCAAACGCCCCAGCCGCGAACATAGATAGACCCATTGTCATGCTTAATAGTGCGGCTCCAAATGCTTTCCTTCTTTTCATTCAACCACTCCTCTGCATTGATATGGTGTTGCTGGTTTTACAAAATCTATTATATTTAAAATTTTCTGATAATATCAATAAGCTAAACTATTCATTTTTAAGTCTTTAGAATCAGGTAAATATGTACGTTTAAGAAAAAGTCACATGCTATAAGAATTATTTTGAAATTTTCCCAATATCGAAAGAACTAAAAAGAGTGACCTTTTTGTTACAGGTCACTCCTAATGCTGGAAATTAATAGTTAATTTTGCACTTGCAGCTTATATAAACAACAGCAAGCTCACAGCCATAACCGCCATACCGGCCACCACCCCATAGATGGCGAGGTGTGATTCATCGTATTTTTTCGCGGCGGGCAGCAGTTCATCAAGAGAAATGAAGACCATGATTCCGGCAACCGCGGCAAAAATGACACCGAACATGATATCGTTCAGGAATGGCATCAGGAACAGGTAGGCTGCCAGTGCGCCGATTGGCTCAGACAACCCGGATAAAAATGATAGCTTGAAAGCTTTCTTTTTATCGCCGGTCGCGAAATAGACTGGCACGGAAACGGCAATTCCCTCTGGAATGTTATGAATGGCAATGGCAATCGCAATGGCAACACCTAATGCAGGATCCTGGATTGCAGAGGTGAAGGTGGCAATTCCCTCCGGAAAATTGTGAATTCCAATTGCCAGCGCAGTGAATGTGCCCATTTTCAGTAAAGCTGCATCGTTGGCAGGCTTCGAAGAGAGATTCATATCCTCGACTTTCTTCAGTTCATGAGGATTTCCCTGCTTTGGTATGAACTTATCAATTAAAGCAATCAATACAATCCCGGCGAAAAAACCGCCAACGGTCGCCCAGTTTCCCAATTGCACGCCCATCGCCGAAACGAGAGCATCCTTGGCTTTGACAAAGATTTCGATCATCGACACATAGATCATGACCCCGGCTGAAAATCCAAGAGCCAGAGAAAGGAACTTTGTATTCGTCCGTGATGTAAAAAAAGCAAGGACACTGCCAATTCCTGTGGCAAGGCCGGCAAATAATGTCAAACCGAAAGCAAATAAAATCTCCTCTGTCATTGATATTTCTCCTTTAAAATCGATATTTGTCTTGCCCCAATGGTAATTCATCGTCTATGTCTGTTACCTGTTTGAATCCATTAAACGGTTCGAATAATGGGCTTACCCTAAAATGTTTCTTTTGGTAAACTTTCAGGGTGCAAGAACCTCTTTGCCCTAACATTATATGCGTCTGCCCTAAAAAGTTTCCTTAAGTCAACATTTTATCGTATAAGAAACTCATCCTGCAAGAATAAAAATACAAAAACCCCTGCAAAGCTGCAGAGGTTCCTTCTAAACTATAGATTTCTTTTAATTTTGTAATCTGCCTTCTTCTTTTCCAGCCAATTTGGATATTCTGTCTGGATTTTTTGGTCAAATAAAGATTCTTTGATTTCTTTCTTATGGTCCTCAAATACTGCCGTCTTTGCCACTTTTTTATCGGCAACTTTAATGATATGGTAACCAAAGTCTGTTTTTACCGGAGCACTGACTTCGCCCACTTTCATTCCGAAGGCTGCTTCCTCGAATTCTTTCGCCATTTCTCCTTTTCCGAAATAGCCGAGGTCTCCACCTTTATCTGCGTTGCTTGCATCTGTGGAATATTCTTTGGCTAATTCAGCAAAGTCTTTGCCACTGTCCAGCTCTTTCTTGACTTCCTTTGCTGTTGCTTCATCTTTGACTAAGATATGGCTGGCTTTTACTTGTTCATTTTGATCAAAAGTGCCTTTATTTTCCTCAAAGTACGTTTTCATTTCTTCTTCCGTCACTTTGATGGAAGGTTTGATCATTTTTTCGGCGAGCAGATACGTTTCGATATCCTCCCTGATCCTGTCGATTGACACTTTGTTCTGTTCAAGTGCAGCTGCAAATGCATCTTCACCGCCATAGGATTCCTGGAGTTTTGTCAGCTCTTCATCGATTTCATTTCCCGTTACTTTTACCTTTTGCTTGTCAGCTTCCATTTCAATCACTTTATCGGTGATCAGCGAATCCAATGTATCTGCGCCATACATTTCCGTTAATTTTGTGTTCAGTTCATCCTTGGTGATTTTTTCACCATTGACGCTCGCTGCCGTCTCTGTTTTTGAAAAAGCTGTCGCAAAAATCAAGATAAGTCCTAAGGTAATTACGGCAAAAGTCAGCATCAATTTATTTTTTTCCATAAAAGCAATCATTATTTTCCTCCATTAATAAACGCTTGAAGCAGACAAAACAACCTTTAAAGTTTGCTGCTTGCCGTCACGGTAAATTTTCAATTGTGCACTGTCACCCTTTTTAAGCTTGGTATACATATATCTCCTAAGGTCACTCGCACTTTTCACCTGTGCATCATTGATGCCGACGATGAGATCCTGCTCCTGCAGGCCTGCTTTGGCTGCCGCAGAATTTGGGTCGACGCTGGTCACCATCGTACCGGAGTCTACATTTTCCGGCAGATTCTTAAGGTACATTTCAGGGATTTGCTCCAAATCAGCAAGACTTACACCTAAATAAGGACGTTCAACTTTTCCCTTTTCAATCAGCTGGTTGACGATTGGCAGAGCCTCCTGACTTGGAATCGCAAAGCCAAGGCCTTCCACCCCATTTTGCGAGATTTTCAAACTATTGATTCCAATCACTTTTCCATCTGTATTGATCAATGCGCCGCCGCTGTTTCCCGGGTTGATTGCTGCGTCGGTCTGGATGACATTCATTTCCCATTCCCCGGCAGAAGTCGGTACTGAGATGGACCGGTCAACCGCGCTGACGATTCCTTGAGTGACAGTCCGTGATAAGTCCAGTCCGAGAGGGTTTCCGATGGCCAGCACCTGGTCGCCAGGTCTTAAGGCTGAAGAGTCGCCGAATTCGATGACATCCACCGCCTTGGCTGCCTCTATTTTAATAACTGCCAAATCAGTTAACGCGTCTGCTCCGACAACCTGCGCTTCAACCTTCTCGCCATTGTAAAGGGAGACCTCAACCTTAGTTGCACCTTCAATTACATGGTTGTTTGTAACAATGAAGGCTTCCTTGCCCTCTTTTTTAAAAATAACCCCAGAACCAGACCCGGTTTCGACATTACCCTGGCTGCGGGAAAAAGGATTGCTTTCCTGCTGGATATTAGTGATTCCTACAATCGATTTAGAGGAATTCTCAATGATGTCGGCAATTGATCCTGAACTCTTCGCCGAAGTAGGTGTCGTCACAATATTGGAACTGCTTTCTGCTGCTGTTTCCGTCTGAGGCTGCACCTTTTGTCCAGCATCTGTTTCTGTAAAATTAACAGCCGCAAGCGTAATAGCCGAACCGACTACCCCAGCCATGACAGTTGATAGAATGCTTTTGAATTTATTGGACTTTTTGACCGGTTCTGATACAGGGTAACGGGATTGCTGCTCGTTGGCCGATTCCGATTCATGATACCGAAATTGCTGCTCGTTGGCCGGTTCTGATTGATGATAACGGGATTGCTGCTCGTTGACCGGTTCCGATTCATGATTCCTGGATTCCTGCTCGAATTCATTCATGGTATTTCCTCCTCGTTTCTTAACTTGTTTTCATCTTAACCAGAAATTATGAACAAATTATTAACAAACTGAGGCAAGGATTTTAAAAGTTCGGGAAGATTTTGCCCGTCTTAGAAAATAAAAAAGCTGCAGGCATAGTTGCCTGCAGCTTTCATAAATTGTTTACATTTCGATATTCTTCATTAAGTTGGCCATTTCGATCGCAGAAGCCGCTGCGTCCCAGCCTTTATTGCCCGCTTTCGTGCCGGCACGTTCAATCGCCTGCTCGATCGTATCAGTTGTCAGGACACCGAAGATAACCGGAACTCCTGAGTTCATCGCCGCCGCTGATACCCCTTTGGCAGCTTCATTGCAAACATAGTCAAAATGCGGAGTGGAGCCGCGGATAACGGTTCCTAATGTGATGACTGCATCATATTTATTGCTCTTTGCCATTTTTTGCGCCACCAATGGAATTTCGAATGCACCAGGAACCCAGGCAACATCGACATCATTTTCATCGACGCCATGTCTTTTCAAGGCATCCTGCGCGCCGCCCAAAAGCTTGCTGGTGATGAATTCATTGAAACGTCCAACTACAATCCCGATTTTAAGACCTGTTCCTACTAAATTACCTTCAAATGTTCTGTTCATGTCTGATTCCTCCAATTAAAATTTAAGTAAATGACCTAGTTTGCTGTGTTTTGTTTTTAAGTAGTTTTCGTTTTCTTCCCTTGCTGGCATCTGGATGGGCACCCGGTCGACGACTTCAAGGCCATAACCCTTAAGTCCTCTTATTTTCCTAGGATTGTTGGTGAGCAGTTTAATTTGCTTGATGCCAAGGTCTTTTAAAATCTGTGCTCCAATCCCGTATTCGCGAAGGTCAGCACCGAAGCCGAGTTTTTCATTGGCCTCCACAGTATCGTAGCCCTCTTCCTGCAGCTTATAGGCCCGCAGCTTATTCATCAGGCCAATGCCCCTGCCTTCCTGGCGCAAGTACAAAAGGACGCCGCGCCCTTCTTCGTTGATTTGGGTTAGTGCGGCATGCAGCTGCGGCCCGCAGTCACAGCGATACGAACCGAATACATCCCCGGTCAGGCACTCAGAATGGACCCGTACCAGAACCGGCTCATCCGGGTCGATGTCCCCTTTCACAAGGGCAACATGTTCTTTATCATCCACGACATTCGAATATCCGACAGCCTTGAACATTCCGAATTCGGTCGGGAGATTGATTTCAACCTCTCTTTGAATCAGCTTGTCCTTACGGTTCCGGTACTGGATAAGGTCTTTGATCGTGATCATCTTTAATTCGAACTGGTCTGCAATTTTGCGAAGCTGCGGCACCCTTGCCATTGTGCCGTCTTCATTCATGATTTCGCAAATAACGCCAGCCGGCTTGGCGCCGCACATTTTCGCCAGATCGACCGCTGCCTCCGTATGGCCGGCCCGCCTTAAGACGCCGCCTTTCTTGGCGACAAGCGGGAAGACGTGGCCAGGACGTTTGAAATCGGCAGCCTTTGACTCTGGATCAAGCATGCTGAGCACCGTGGCCGAGCGCTCAAACGCAGAAATCCCTGTCGTGGAGAACTTATGGTCGATACTAACGGTAAATGCAGTACCATGTGGATCAGTGTTGCGAGAAACCATCGGCATCAGGTCGAGCCTTTGTGCCAATTCTGTTTCAATTGGAACACAGATCAACCCCCGGCCATGCGTCGCCATGAAGTTAATAACATCGGGTGTTGCCTTCTCAGCCAGCGCGATAAAATCCCCTTCATTCTCCCGGTCCTCGTCATCACAAACGATGACTACCTTTCCTTGCATGAGTTCATATATAGCCTCTTCAATCGGATCAAACATTTTCATCACCCTCACATAAACCCGTTATCCTCTAGGAATTGGGCTGTAATATTGCTTCCTTTTTTTGGAGCTGCTGGAACCTGGTTACTCAAGAAGTGCCCTACATATTTGCCGATCATGTCACATTCTATATTGACGATATCGCCTTTATCCTTGAAGCCAAGCACTGTGTCAGAAAGTGTCAGCGGAATCAGCGACAATGTCAGGCTGTCTTCCGATATCCCGAAAACAGTCAGGCTTGTACCATCAACTGCGACAGAGCCTTTCATGATGACGTATTTCAGCAATTCGGGATCAAGCTGGATTTCATAATACACTGCGTTTTCAACTTGGGTTTTCCCTTTGATGACCCCGACTCCATCCACATGGCCGGCGACAAAATGACCGCCGAACCGGCCTCCGGCTGCCATCGCTCTTTCCAGGTTCACCTTTGAGCCTCTCCTGACGGTTTTCAGGCTCGAAGCTTTTACCGTCTCCGGCATCACATCTACTGAAAACCGGTTTTCGGAAAAGGACGTGACAGTCAGGCATACTCCGTTGACGGCAATACTGTCACCAAGATGGACATCTGTCAGGACTTTTTTCGCGTCAATTGTCAGCACAAAAGATTCCCCGCTGTGCTGGATATTTGCAACAGTCCCGATTTCCTCAATAATCCCTGTAAACATATTAACCTCCCTCTAGACCGGCTCAGCAATGATCCGGATATCCTGGCCGATTTGTTTTACATCGGTGATTTTCAAGGGAACTGTTTCCTCCAGACAGGCAATGCCTTCGCCTCCATATGCTGACGGAGCATTTCTGCCGCCGATCAGCTTTGGCGCGATATAGGTAATCACCCGCTGAAAAGCCTTCTCCCTTAAAAAACTGCCATGGACCTCGGCACCGCCTTCAACATACAGAGAAGTGATGCCGCGCTCCCCCAGTTTTCCCAGCATTTCTTTGATCCCGACTTTCGCAGATTCTAACTTGATGATTTTGATGCCTTGTTCTTCAAATTGTTTTACCCTTTCAGGCTCGGCACCAGATCCTGTCACGATGATGGTCTGTGCTGCCTGGTCAAGGATCAGCCCCGATTCCCATGGCGTTCTCAGGGTGGAATCCAGTATTACGCGAATCGGATTTTTCCCTCCGGTCTCAAGCCGTGTCGTCAGGCTTGGGTTATCTTTAATGACCGTGTTGACTCCAACGAGAATGGCATCCTGTGTATGGCGGAAGTGATGGACGTCCTTGCGTGCTTCCTCACCGGTGATCCATTTACTCTCACCTGCCACTGTTGCGATTTTTCCATCAAGGCTGGTGGCTGACTTCAAGGTTACATATGGAAGTCCCGTGCTTATGTAATGAAAAAACACCTTATTAAGAGCAATAGCTTCGTCCGCTAATAATCCAACCTCAACCTCTATTCCGGCCTCACGCATCTTTTTGATTCCTGCTCCGCCGACGAGCGGATTAGGGTCAACCGAAGCCACAAACACCTTTTTGATACCCGACTCTATGACAAGATTCGAACATGGCGGCGTCTTCCCGAAATGGCTGCACGGCTCCAGTGTCACATAGAGAGTCGCTCCATTCGCTTTCTCACCTGCCATCCGGATCGCATGGACCTCAGCATGCGGCTCGCCTGCCTTCAAATGGGCGCCCATGCCAATGATCTGCCCCTCTTTTACAAGCACAGCGCCAACCTGGGGATTCGGGGAGGTTTGTCCTTCCGCTGCCCTTGCGAGATTGATGGCAAGGGCCATATAGTCTTGATTCTTCACCTTCATCCCTTCCTCTTTTTAAAAAAATAAAAAGACCCCGAAACATAAGCGCTTCGGGGTCCTAAAAAAGACAATATCAAACTAGAGGGTAAAAAAAGGTATACTGCTCCCTTGTTTCTAATCCTCGTTTTTTCCTTCTCCCATCCAGACTTTAACTGTCGGCCCTGGAGTTTCACCAGATCCACCGTTTAACAAATGTTAACCGGGTCACGGACTAAGAAGCACAGGCTTGGCTTCATCACCGCCGGTTGGGAATTTCACCCGACCCCGAAGGAATATATTAAGTTAGTGACATTATACAGAACATGTTCATAAATAGAAAACAAAATGGCCTGTTATTTTTTCATCAGTTTCTCAATTGTCGTCAACAGTTCATCGATCACTTCGTTGTCACCTTCCTGAATCCGTTCAACGATGCACGATTTCATATGGCCTTCAAGCAGCAGCTTAGCCACGCTGTTCAATGCCGCCTGAGTCGCAGAAATTTGGGTGATCACGTCGTCACAATACGTATCTCTTTCAATAAGGCCTTTTATGCCGCGTATTTGTCCTTCTATCCGATTCAATCTCGTGACAAGATTTTTTTTCGTTTTTTCAGAGTGATGGCTTTTTCGCTCTGATGAGCAGCAGCTGTCCGCACAGTCAGCCGGGTGTACTTCGGGCTCTAAAATGTCCATCTAAAAACCCCCTTTTACATCTTTTGCTTATATCTTATCATACCCCCACACAGTAAATAATCGCAAATTCACATCAACTCTTACATATAAAACGTTTTAAAAGGAATAACTATTTTTAACGAATATATTATTAAAGTTTGCTATTAAGCAAAAAAGTGGTGTGATGATGAAAAAATTCCGGCTTCCTGCATCTAATAGCGAGAAAAAAGAAATTCATTGCAGTGGATATGAAAAACTAAAGGCTGTCTTTCAGCATACCGCTGACTTTAAAGAGTTTGAATTTAAAAGGGGAAACTATACTTTGCGGTTTTGTTTCCTTGAAACCATGGTGTCACAGGAAAAGTTCAAGGAGCTTTTATTGATTCCTTTATTGGCTGAAGATTCTCAGGTCACACCAGACGAACTTAAGTTGTTGAATGGTATACGGGCGGATACTCAGAAAAACATGATCAGCGGCATTCTAAGTGGCGGATATGTTTTATTCTTATGCGAACGTGATGAAGGATGGCTATTCACATTCCCTAAAGATATCCAACGTGCCATACAGGAACCGATAAATGAATCAGTGGTTCGCGGCGCGCATGATGGCTTCGTTGAAAAACTTGAAACAAATATCAGTCAGCTAAGGCTTAGAATTAAAAATCCAGAGTTCACGGTTAACTACCATGAGTTAGGCGATAAGACCAAAACCAAAGTAGCTGTCATTTTTATGAAGGGGATAGCTGACCAGAATATCGTTGATGAAGTTGAAAGAAGGCTTTCCTATATTTCGACCGACATGGTACTAAGTCCTGGTTATATTGAGGAGTTCATTGAGGACGATCCGTTTTCTTTATTTCCACAGCTCATCAACACGGAAAGGCCGGATCGGGCAATGGCTAATTTAATGGAAGGCAGGATCATCATCATTGGTGATGGCAGTCCGACAGCCTTGATATTGCCAATCACTTTTTTTGCATTCTATCAGTCATCGGATGATTATAACAGTCGGTGGATTCCTTCTACATTCATCCGTTTGTTGAGGTATGTCAGCTTCCTTATCGCCATCACATTGCCTGCCTTTTACATCGCAATTATTGCTTTTCACCTTGAAGTCATCCCTCATGAGTTAATTCTTCCATTAAAGGGATCAATAGAAGGAATACCCTATCCTCCTCTTTTGGAGGCTTTCTTCATGGAGATAACGATTGAATTGATCAGGGAAGCTGGGATCAGGCTTCCGAGACCGATCGGACAAACCATCGGAATTGTTGGAGGTCTGGTCATAGGTGATGCTGTTGTAAGCGCAGGATTGATTTCTAATATCATGATTGTCATCGTCGCTGTCACTGCGATATCTGCGTTTGTCGTTCCTTCCAATGAAATGAGTACGGCCGTCCGGCTGATCCGGTTTCCCCTAATGGTTGCGGCTGCAATATTAGGTTTCGTGGGACTAACTTTTGGCCTGATATTCGTCTTCATTAAACTGTGCAAGCTTGAATCTTTCGGAGTCCCATATTTTTCGCCATTGGCTCCATTGCAGGTCAAGGATCTTAAGGACACATTTTTGAGAATGCCACTTTGGAAAATGGATGAGCGTCCGCGCAATTCACATGCTGTAAACACCAAGAGACAGCGGGACTCTAGAGGATGGAAGACAAATGAACCGAGATAAAGATACGATTACCCATCAGCAATTTTTCTTTTTGATCATCCAGACACAGTTGGGTGTAGGTGCCCTTTCATTGCCCTATCAAATGCATAAATCTGCGCAGTCAGATGGATGGATTTCGGTACTTCTGGCCGGCCTTTTGCTTCAAGGAGTCTTATTAATGTATTTCATGCTTTTAAAAAAATTCATGTCTAAAAACATCCTTGATATTTCAGCGTTTCTGTTAGGCAGGAAGATTGGTAAACTAATTTCTCTTTTCTATATGCTATATTTCATCAGTGTCGGAAGTCTGATTCTTGTGCTCTATACCAGAGTTATCGATCGCTGGATCCTTCCCTATACTCCAAATTGGGTAATCGGCGGTTTGCTTGTGCTGGCCGGAATCTATTTAAGTGTAGGTGGATTGAAAATCCTGGCCCGGTTTTACACATTGGTCACACCGCTTATCCTTTTGCTCTTGCTGCTTGTTTCCTACACGTTGAAGGATTCGAACATTTATTATTTGTTACCGATCGGACAAGCTGGCATCAAAGATATTGTCATTGGCAGTAAAGACGCGATCCTTTCCATGCTGGGGTTTGAAATCATCCTCCTCACTTTTCCAATGGTATCAGGAACGACACGTCAAAAATTCAAGGCAGTATCCTTTGCTAACCTGTTCAGTACCATACTCTATGCCTATGTAGTTATCATCAGTTTCATTTACTTCAGCCCGGCTGAAATAAAAATATTGCCAGAACCGCTTTTGTATATCTTAAAATCTTATACGTTCAAACTCATTGAACGAACGGATTTACTATTTCTGTCAATTTGGATATTCCTTGTATTCACTTCTTTCTGCACTTACCTGTTTCTGGCCGCTGACTCTGCCGGTAAAATTTTTTATAAAATGGATCGACGGAAACTTGTGTATTGTTTGGCGTTTATCATTTATGGCTTTTCTTTTTTGCCTGAAATAGATATCAAATATTTAGATATCATGAGCAGTAATATCCCGAAGGCCAGTTTTATTTTCATCCTTTTCCCTGCCTTTTTACTCACCGTTTCATTCCTGTTCAAAAAATCCGAGCATGGAGGTAAGGCCAATGATCCGAATTCTTAAAACAGGCATTCTTGCTATTGTCACCCTTCTGTTGCTTAGTGCCTGCTGGGATCAGCATTTATTGAAGGATGTAAAATTATTCATGGCGGCCAGCTTCGATTTGACGCCTGACGGAAAAATACTCGATGAGCTTACATCCCCAACCATAAAAAAGAATCAAGAGGGAGGAGGGGTCAGTGGATATACCATCAGCACTGGCATCGGGAATACACCAAGAGAGGCACGGGGGGACGTAGACAGAAAAGCTGAAAAGGTCTTTGATGCATCCAAACTAAGGGTGTTAATCATAGGGAATGAGCTCGCAAAGAAGGATATCTATTCTGTACTTGATTTATTCTATCGTGATCCCAAGAGTGCCCTAAGCGCCAAAGTAGTCGTAGCCGAGGGGATGGGTAAGGATTTGCTGCGAATAAATTTTGAAGAGGAGAAGGTCAGTTCTTATCTCTATGATTTATTAGAGAGCCAGGAAATCGCTTCCCTCATTCCCGCGGAAAACATTCAATCGATCTGCGCGGAGATGTTTGATCCAGGAGAAGATTTCGTATTGCCTTTCCTTCGTCCATCAGAAGACAGGAAAACGGCCAGTGTTGAGGGTATTGCCTTATTTAACGACAGAAAATTCACTGGTCGGGTACTTACCGGGGAGGAGGCGGTTATTTTCCTATTGCTTGACGGCAATTCGGGAAAGTCGCCAAAATTCACAAAAAGAATAGCAGAAGGTGAAAGTTTCAATCCGCCACATTTTGTTTCTTTTACCGTAAAAAAAGCAAAGGAAACATTAGAGGTAAAAGTGAAAAACAATCGGGCTATTGCGAATATAAATTTAAAGTTAAAAATTGATATCACCGACTACGCTAAGAACCAATTATACAATAAGCACGAAATTACAAAATTGAACAATAAACTATCTGAGATGCTGACCAATGATGCAGTAGCCGCAATTAAAACTCTTCAGGAAGCAAATAGTGATAGCTTGGGGATTGGCAGAAGACTAATTGCACTATACCCCGACTATTGGAAGCATGTAGATTGGAAAAAGGAATATCCAAACGTGGTCATCACTCCAAAAGTCGATGTAGAAATTGTTGGACATGGAATCATAGATTAAACTTGATTCCAACAGGAAATAACAAAATACTCCTATTGAGCTTCCGAATCTAAAGAAGATCAATAAGGAGTATTTTTTAAGTTAAACCTGACTATTTTCATTTCTATTTTGCAAAACCAACAACATCTCCCGTGAAATCCCGGCCGCGAACAGGCAGCCTAAAAGAAGTGCCAATGTGCCGTACAAAGGGTCTGTCACCTTGGAAAAAATCAGTTGGACATAGAAGTAAAATCCTGCTCCGATGGCTACAATGAATAAGGAATTCCAAACGTATCGGTACATATTTTTCCTCCTCAACCTTCTATTAATTTAAACATTATCATAGACTCTACTAGTTGTTTATTGGGAAAATTCCTGTCGAAAACAGAAGAGTTATGAAGGGAATGAACGAAAAATTGAAACAAAAAACCACATTCATCGTCCTGTTCATGTTTGTTAGCATTTTAGCCTTCATTCCGTTTTTCTATACGGATGAACCTCCTGCTCAGGCTGTTTCATCACCGGTTGATTTGCCAGAGGTAATTAATGATTTTATTGTAAATGAACGGATTCTTGAGGGGGCATTGGCGGGTATCAGCATAAGGTCAGCCGAGGACGGAAAGCTGCTGTATGAGCATAACGGAGAGATTCGAATGCAGCCGGCTTCTGTCCTGAAGCTGTTCACTGCCGCTGCATCACTGTCAGTTTTAGGGGAGGATTATCGCTTTACTACCGAAGTTTTGACAGCTGGTAAAATAGCTGGCAGCACTCTATCAGGAGATCTTTATTTAAAAGGTGGAGGCGATCCGACACTACTTCCAGCTGATTTTGCTGAAATGGCCAAAAAACTGAAGAAGAAAGGAATCCTGAAGATAGATGGGGATGTTGTCACCGATGACAGCTGGTATGATGATATTCGTTATTCTGAGGATCTAACCTGGAATGACGAGCATCAGTATTATGGAGCGCAAATTTCGGCACTGACAGCCTCACCGAATCAGGACTATGACGCCGGAACAGTGATAGTCTCCATTTCCCCGGGTAAAAAAGACACGGCCGCCAAGATTTCGCTCGAGCCTGATACAGATTTTGTCACAATCGTTAATGAAACTAAAACAGTCGAAAACAAAGGAAAACAGAATATCCACATCGAACGAGAGCATGGCACAAATACCATTGTCGTAAAAGGGACGATTCCTGCTGATTCGCAAGCGCTAAGGGAATGGGTAGCCGTCTGGGATCCAACGCGATATGCCGGAACCCTTTTTAAGAAAGCCCTGGAGGACCAGGGAATACAGATTGTTGGGAAAATAAAAGACGGCGAGGCAACAGATGACATGCCGGTATTAATTTTTCACAAATCCATGCCCCTTGCTGACCTGATGGTACCCTTCATGAAGCTCAGCAATAATGGCCATGCCGAAGCGCTCGTGAAGGAATTGGGCAAAGCCGTCCACGGTGACGGAAGCTGGGAAAAAGGCCTTGAGGTTATGGCTGAGGAACTGAAAAGTTTCGGTATCGATACACACCAAATCTTAATCCGTGACGGTTCAGGTATATCCCACGTGAACTTAATTCCGGCAAATGAAATCACAAAACTACTTTATGAAGTGCAGGGGGAGAAATGGTTTCCTGTTTTCAAGGATTCCCTTCCAGCTGCCGGAGCAAAGGACAGGATGGTTGGCGGGACGATGCGAAACAGACTGAAAGAAGAGGCAAAGTTAGTTACTGTTCAGGCCAAAACCGGCTCGCTAACAGGAGTAAGCACCCTCGCAGGTTATGTGGAAAAGCCTGGCGGAGAGACTCTTATTTTTACGATTATGCTGAATAATCTGCTGGATGACAGGGACGGCAGGAAAGTTGAGGATCAAATCGTTAGAATACTTTCAGGACAATGAATAAAGCTTGAATGGTCCCCTTATTTGGATAGTTTGGGGTATCTTTCGTCCGGAATGGTGCCTTTATGTGGACAGCTTCGTCTGCATAAGGGTATTTTTCAACCGGAATGATGCCCTTATGTGGATGATTTTGACTGCATAAGGGTACCTTTTGCCCTGAATGGTGCCCTTATGTGGATAGTTTCGACTGCATAAGGGTATCTTTCGACCGGAATGGTGCCCTTATGTGGATAGTTTTGCCTTCATAAGGGTATCTTTTGCCCCGAATGGTGCCCTTATGTGGATGATTACACTTGCATAAGGGTATCTTTCAACAGGAATGATACCCTTATGTGGATAGTTTTGCCTGCATAAGGGTATCTTTGCCTCGAATGGTACCCTTATGTGGACAGTTTCACTTGCTTAAGGGTACCTTTTGCCCCAAATGGTACCCTTATGTGGATGATTCCACTTGCATAAGGGTATCTTTCAACAGGAAAGGTACCCTTATGTGGATGGTTTCCCCTGCATAAGGGTATCTTTTGCCCCGAATGGTGCCCTTATGTGGATGATTACACTTGCATAAGGGTATCTTTTGTCCTGGATGGTACCCTTATGTGGACAGTTTCACTTGCTTAAGGGCATCTTTCGCTCTGAATGGTGCCCTTATGTGGACAGTTTCACCTGCATAAGGGTATCTTTCTCCTCCATGAATCATTTATCAACAGTTATATAGCGAGAAGATGGACCATAGCCCTCCAATGTATAGTTTTCGGATAGAATGTTCCTAATGGCTTTCTTTGTTTTAACAGTCTTGCACCATTGATGAACCGTATTGACTGTTAAAGCTTCTTCCGGAAAAAGCAATTGAATATCTCTAACACTTCGCAATACTGCTTCATGTATAGTTTCCCGTTTTCCGCAATTAGTGCATATCAGTGTTTTTCTAGTAACGATGGTATTCATGCTATGACAATGAGAACAGGTTATTCCCTTCTTCAATTTGTCGAAACTATATTCAGGCAGTCGTGAGTATGGTGAATCTTGGGTATGCAGGGATTGCAGCCGTTCCGCTAGGTTTGTGTGAGTATTTTTTATTGGAGCAAATTGTTTTTGCAGGTTTTTAAGAAGTCTTGGAATCTGATTCGGAAAGATAATTGGTAAATTACGCGGGGCTTGATAGAGGTAAAAGTTGGTGTTCACAAAGACTAGTGTTGATTCAATATTTAAGTTGTATCCCAGGTCTCGTACCATCCTTCGCAGGAGAGATTCTGCTCTTTCCATTTGTAATAGAGGATTTTTGATTTCTACTCCATTGTTGGTGTACCACCTATCGCCTTCGATATAATAATCTCCCTCCAAGTTCTTCACTTCGAACATGTGAATCATCTTGGACAGGAATAGGGAATCGATTTGGAATTTGGTATTTCCATGTTCCAGGAGCAAATCATTCAAAACCAGAAAGCCTTTTTCTACCCCCTCCATCCAACGATCAAAAATTACTTCGCCTTCATATCCTTTTTCCAGGTATAGATAGTTACTATGTTCTTTCGGAGACAAATTCATTCTCGCATTCAGCTTTCTCAGAATCTGTAGTTCCAACGATTCAACACGCGATTTAACTATCAAAAAACATTCCTCCATTCATTATGTATTGCAATTAAATAGTATGTTTTATTTAAATATTTAACAAGGCTTTTTATCACAAGCTTTGAAAAGTAACCTAATTGAGAAAAAGCTGTGCAGAATGAGAATCTGCACAGCTTTTTTCTGGTTACTTCGCAAATCTATGATTTCCGATTGTTACGGTTACTTCTCTTGAGAAAACCCATTTGCTTACTGCTGTTTTCGGATTAAAGAAGAACAATGAGCCATTTCCCTGCCCCCTGAATGCTAGGGCTTCTTTAACTGCCTTCTTTGACTCTGCGTCCGCTGCCTTGTTGATCGCACCATTTTTCACCGGTGTGAAGGCATAATAGCCGTTTGATTTTTGATAGATGACACCCTTGATTGTATTTGGGAATTCAGAGCTTGCTACTCTATTCAAGACAACAGTCGCTACTGCTACTTTCCCTGCATATGGCTCGCCTTTCGCCTCAGCGTGGACCAGTCTTGCAAGCAAGTCCTGATCTGCCGCGGATACCGTTGCGGCCGGAATCGTCAACTTTTGTCCTGGATATAGTAGATTGCTAGTCCGGTTATTGGCCTTTTTCAATTGATTCACAGGCACAGCATATTTACTCGCAATTCCCCATAAAGTATCTCCTGTTTTCACCTGGTACGTTGCCGCTTCTGCAGCCGCACCCATTGAAAATACAGATAGGGATACTACAGCCGTTAGCGCTGCCAAAGTCTTTTTCATCTTTTTCATTCTCCATACCTCCCAGTAGAGTTGCTCTCTTTCTCTACTAACAAGGCTAGCAGTTGTAACATATTGATTCATCGCCCAATAAGTGCCAATCAAGAAAATTCATCACAATCTATTGAAAACGCTTGATTCTTTTTAAACCTAGCAGTTTATTCCAGTCTCTTTTTTCTTCCTTCAATAACCAGCACTGTAAGGATCCGGTTCATTTTTTACATAGTGTTACAGGTTTGTAACTTAGCTAGAGGCGTATTCGAGAGATTCAAAAAAATGTCGTTTTATCAAGAGTTATTTATTTTATCGTCCATCTACTGGGACAGGACCAATTTACCTATATTTAGAGAACTGAATATAATTATACTAATTTCTTATTTAAAATTATTATTATTTAGTATTGATTTTTATTTGAAAGGTGTTATCATTTGATTATCAACAAATTTAATAAAAGGCGGGATGAACAATGAGTAATGATCAAAAGAAGCATTTGACTACAAGCTGGGGAGCGCCGGTCGGGGACAACCAGAATTCCATGACAGCTGGACAAAGAGGTCCTACTTTACTGCAGGACGTTCACCTTTTGGAAAAATTGGCGCACTTTAACCGCGAACGCGTACCTGAGCGTGTTGTGCATGCAAAAGGCGCCGGAGCACATGGATATTTTGAAGTGACAAATGATGTAACCAACTATACGAAGGCTGCATTCCTTTCCGAGGTAGGCAAGAAAACACCTTTATTCGTCCGTTTCTCAACGGTTGCAGGAGAACTTGGATCAGCTGATACAGTGCGTGATCCACGCGGCTTCGCCGTAAAGTTTTATACAGAGGAAGGAAACTATGATATCGTCGGCAACAATACGCCGGTATTCTTCATTCGTGATGCGATCAAGTTCCCTGATTTCATCCATACACAAAAAAGGAACCCTCAGACTCACCTGAAGGATCCGAATGCAGTGTGGGATTTCTGGTCACTTTCACCTGAAGCGTTGCACCAGGTAACGATCCTGATGTCTGATCGCGGAATTCCGGCTACTTTCCGCCATATGCACGGTTTTGGCAGCCATACATTCAAATGGACGAACGCTGAAGGCGAAGGAGTCTGGATTAAGTACCATTTCAAGACAGAGCAAGGTGTGAAGAATCTGACAGCCGATGTGGCAGCACAAATTGCCGGGGAAAACCCTGATTTCCATACAGAAGACCTATTCAATGCAATTGAAGCCGGTGACTTTCCTGCATGGAAGCTTTATGTACAAATCATGCCGCTGGAGGACGCGGACACCTATCGTTTCGATCCATTCGATGTCACAAAAGTTTGGTCTCAAAAAGACTATCCGTTGATTGAAGTGGGCCGCATGGTATTGGACCGCAATCCTGAAAACTACTTTGCCGAGGTTGAGCAGGCTACATTCTCACCGGGCAGCCTTGTCCCTGGTGTCGACGTATCTCCAGATAAAATGCTGCAGGGCCGCCTGTTCGCTTATGCTGATGCGCACCGATACCGTGTAGGCGCAAATCACAATCATTTGCCAATCAACAGGGCTAGAACAGAAGTCAATTCCTACCAGCGTGACGGCCAGATGCGCTTTGATGGAAATGGCGGCAAATCAGTAAACTATGAGCCTAATAGTTTCGGAGGACCAACTGAAGTAAATGAGCACAAACAGGCAGCATTCCCTGTCAGCGGCGTGGCCGAAAACGCGGGCTATGATCACCATGACCATTACACACAAGCCGGTGACCTGTACCGCCTTATGAGCGAAGAAGAACGAGAGCGCCTGGTTGCTAATATCGTCGCTGCCATGAAGCCAGTTGAACGCGATGATATCAAACTCCGCCAGATCGGCCACTTCTATAAGGCAGATCCCGAGTACGGAACCCGTATCGCCCAAGGACTGGGACTGCAGGTGCCACAGGAAGTTTAATAGGTATGAAAAAACGGATGTCCTATATTGGTAACGGGTTTACTTGTGAGGTGCAAACAGTCAATTATCATATGAACTCTCATAGCTAACCACGGACAAAACACTTGGTAATTCACAAGGTAAATAACACAAAAAGACCGACTTATCAAAAAGTTGGTCCTTTTATTACTAATTATTGTCTTATTCAACTAAACACCCGTTTGTTTAAGTACATTTCTTCACAAACTATGTAATAATAATCCGATCCTTTTTAGTATCTTCACTCACTTTTTTAGGGCCATCCTTGCGGGATGGCCCTTCCATTGAAGTATTGAACTATCCTTAGGTTAGTCTCTCGATTCAAAGTAGTGGATCGGACGAATCTCAATCCCCCATCCAAATTGCTCCCCCGCAACAACCTGTACGGTCGGATGTAAGGAAGCAATCCTGATCGCTTCCTCCATATTCTGCGCTTCTATAAGAAAAGCGCTGCCTATCATCTCCTTCGTTTCGATAAAAGGACCGTCCATAACCTTCACCTTACCGTTCGCCCGTCGCAAGCATTTCGTTTCGAAGGATAGACCAGCATCAATCATCACTTGACCGCTTTTATAGAATTCCTCTAGGTGAGGCTGACATTCCTGCATAACAGCATCAATCTCCCCCTTGGGGCGAACATCCATTTTGGCTGAATCCAGGTAACCCAAACATAGAAATTTCATATTTTTTTCTCCTTTTACAATAAATTGAAGCATTTATTTTTGCCTCTATTTATTCGACGAACAACATGTATCAAAATCGACATACCTTTTTAAAAAAAATTCAAAAAAATATTCGACCATTGAACTTGATGTAAATTAAGCTCTAAATTTACTACCTTTTAGCGCACTCTTCGGCACGTTTCAATAGAAGCTCTTGTTCACGGACATTGCCCGCAAGTGCCGCAGCTCGTTGGAATTCCAAATAGGCTTCGTCAAATCTGCCCAATTTCATGAGAAAATCGCCGCGGACACTCGGCAATAAATGATAGTTTTTTAGGGATGGTTCCGATAGCAATGTATCGACAATCTCGAGTCCAATCTCCGGTCCATATGCCATCGATAAGGCAACTGCACGATTTAACTCTACTATAGGTGTTGGCATAATTTGAGAAAGTGCTTCATAAAGCGCTGATATCCGCACCCAATCTGTCTCCGAAGCCGTGCGTGCCTGGGCGTGACACGCCGTGATAGCCGCCTGAAGCGAATAAGGACCCAGGTCGACACCAAGCCGTTCAGCACGATTAAGCGCAGCCAGTCCGCGACTTATAAGGAGTTCATCCCAGAGCGCTCGGTTTTGATCCATAAGCAGTATGGGCTCCCCGGTTGAGTCGACTCGCGCTTTAAACCTCGAAGCTTGAATTTCCATAAGCGCAACAAGGCCATGGACCTCAGGCTCGTCGGGTACAATTCCCGCCAATGTACGACCAATCCTCAGGGCTTCTTCACAAAGCTGGGGCCGTAACCATACATCACCTTTAGACGCGGAGTATCCCTCGTTAAACATGAGATAGATTACCTCGAGAACCGAGGAAAGTCGAGACGTGAGCTCGGCCTTCGGCGGAACTTCAAATGGAACTCGCGCCTCTGATAGCGTTCTCTTGGCTCGTGTGATCCGTTGCGCGACCGTTGACTCTGAGATGAGATATGCTTTTGCAATTTCTTCGGTCGTTAGTCCTCCGAGTAGTCGCAGCGTGAGTGTCACGCGTGCGTCTGCCGACAGAATAGGATGGCAGGTTATGAATATCAGACGCAGGAGATCATCGCCAATGTGATCATCAAGTGCATCGTCAAAATCCGGTTTGTCCAGAGTGTTCAACTCATACCCCAACTCTTCATATTTGCGATCCCTCAATTTATTTCTGCGGATCAGGTCGATGGCTCGCCGTTTTGCAGTTGTCATCAGCCATGCGCCCGGGTTATCAGGTATACCTGAAAGCGGCCAGCGCTCAAGGGCGATAAGAAGCGTATCTTGTGCAAGATCTTCGGCAAGTCCCACATCTCGCATGATCCGTGTTAGACTTGCAATAATCCTAGCCGACTCGCTCCTCCAGATAGCATCAACGGAGCTACTGAAAGCCGTGTCCGTCACCAAGATTCCTCCTTTATGAAATGAATTAAAAAAACTCGTCATTACTTATGGTACGGTTCACGGTAATTAATGCAAAATTAATTCTTAACTATTTGTCTCTATTACTGAACAGAAATTAAGTACAATGGTTCACAATTTCCCTTTATTATAACATCACGAATTAAAAATATTCAAAAAATTCTAAGAGAAAAAAGATTTCTTCAGTCATAGTTTAAATTCCTTGTACAACTAAACTTCCATTTTGTTAAATACCAAAATCAGTAGTTAATGGTTTCGTTAAAGGATTATTTCCACTGAATTAAGAATATAAAGTGATAAAAGACTGAAAAATTGGAGAGTGAAAACATGATTCATGATATTAAGGAATATGTAAAATATTTAGATGGGATTCATAAACGAACGATGCAATATGTAAAAGCAATACCTAATGAACTCCTAGATTGGAAGCCTTCTGAAGATAAATTTTCTACAGGTGATTTATTGCGACATATCGCTTCATCTCGGTTGATGTTTCTAGGTATATTTGAACATGGTTCGTGGACATACACAGGGCATGATACTAGTAAGGGAGCTTCTATTGAGGATATTTCAAATTATTTAGAGGCATGTCAGATTAAACTTACAGAGAGTCTATTAAAAGCTGGCAACGATGCATTGACACAAAAGGTTTTAACCCTTCATGGTCATGAAGTTAGTGTTTGGAGGATACTTATGGCAATCCCAGAACATGAAATCCATCATCGTGGACAAATCTCTACTTATTTGCAAATAAACAAAATTGAACCTCCTCAAATTTTCGGATTAAAAATTGAGCAAGTTAGAACATTATAATTTTAAGAAAAAGCTTTGGGCATCAATCATATATCCAAAGCTTTTTTTATATCTTGTTACACTAAACTGCATCGTTACTTTAAGTACATTGTTTCACAAAGTCTTCGATAGTCTTATTTCATTTTTAACATAAATATCCAAACACCATAAAAATACCATACAATCCACTTACCAAATCACCACAAAATCACACACCCTCCAATAATTATTTTAGATGACCTCCATCAATAATCATGTCAATTGTCTTCAAGTTCCCCTCTAACAAATAGAACAGCAGGCCATTTATGACCTGCTGTTCTTGTTAAATCATCTATTAGAATGTATGTGCCAAATCCTTCGCACGGGCAATTCCGTTTTCTTTGATTTCCTGTGCTTTTTCAGGGTTTGCGTTGTGACCTTCAAGAACAAGGGATTCAAATGAAGGTACACCGAAGAAGTTCATGATTATTTCGATGTAGCGATTTCCCATTTCCATGCTTGCTGCAGGCCCTTCTGAGTAGTATCCGCCGCGAGCCTGGATGTGAAGGGCTTTTTTATCGGTCATTAAACCAACTGGGCCTTCTTGTGTATATTTGAATGTTTTGCCTGCGACTGCAACGGCATCCAGGTATGCTTTCATGACTGGCGGGAATGAGAAGTTCCAAAGCGGTGTCACGAAAACGAATTTGTCTGCTGCTGTGAACTGGTCAACAAGCTCTGCAAGACGGCCGATTTTCGCCTGTTCTTCTGCAGTTAGTGCTGAAAATTCAGTGCCTTTTTGCAGTTTTCCCCAGCCGCCTAAAACATCGGCATCGATCTGAGGGATGTTCTCTTTGAAAAGATCCAGACGAATGACTTCATCTGTTTGGTTTTGCTCCTTGTATGTGTCAATGAAGGCTTTGCCTGCTGACAAACTGAATGACTGTTCTTCAGTCAGTGGATGTGCTGTGATATATAAAACTTTTGCCATGATGTAATTCCACCTATTCCTTTATAATCTTAAGCCATTTCCAATAAAAAATCTCGAAGTAAAAATAGCTTTCTTCGAGATATTACCTCGTTTAAAAAAGCAGGTCAATTAATCTGCTCGTTCATTATCTTAAAGTCTTTAATGCACCGCTCCATGCCACTACTTCATCCAGCATTCCATTGACATTATCAACATGCAGGGCCTGTGGTTTGAATTCCGTTCCGTTTTCAAAGTCAGTAAATAGAGATAAAGTTGGATGTGTCCGGACATCGGCTATTTTTAGTTCTCCGCAAATACCTCTTAAATGCTCAGCTGCACGTGCTCCGCCTGTTGAACCATAGCTGACGATTCCGGCTGCTTTGTTGTTCCAAGCTTCGCGTGCAAAATCAAGCGCATTTTTCAATGCTCCGGTAATACTGTGATTGTATTCCTGAACGATGAACACGAAACCATCGAGGGTTGAAAGCTTTTCATTCCATGCAGCAATCCCTGGCTCTGTTCCATCTGTTGTTCCCAAAAATGGCAAATCGAAGTCCGCTATATCGACGATTTCATAATTTGCGTCTCCGCGCTTTTCAGCCAGTTCCTTAACCCATTCGCCAACTTGCGGACTCACACGGCCCTGTCTTGTGCTTCCTAAAATAATCCCGATATTCATTTTTTCTGCAGTCATGATTTTTTCCTCCTTCGTTTTGTTCCCAAATAGTTTGTTTAATAGACCCATTTTGTCCACCGCCTGTATTCTTTTTCTATGATGCTGTTTCTAACTTGATCCTGTTCCCCGAAGGGTCAACTGTAACTATTACACCATTTTCTTCTGTAACGGAAGCACCAATGCTGCTCAGTCGGGCAATTGTTTCTTTTACCGACTCTTCATCTGGAAGTACCAAACTGAATGATCCGAGTCCTACACTATTTTCCGCTGGTTTTGGAGCGCCAACTCCATTCCAGGTATTCAGTCCAATATGGTGATGATATTTCCCTGTTGAAATGAACAGAGCCTGAGGTCCATATCGGGAAACTACATCAAAGCCAAGTCCCTTTGTGTAAAAGTCTTCCGTTTTGGCTAATTCAGACACATGCAGATGGATATGGCCCATTACCGTGCCTGCAGGCAGACCATTCCATGATCCTCCCTTGTCCTCCTCAAGGAGACTTTCTGCATCCAATGGATCCGTGGTCATGACAACTTGAGACTCATTCCATGTCCAGCCTGAAGCTGGCCGGTCTATATAGATTTCAATTCCATTTCCATCTGGATCAGCAAGATAAAGCGCCTCACTCACAAGGTGGTCTGATGCTCCCTGAAGCGGAAACCTTGCCTGCACAAAATGCTTCAGAATGTTTGCCAGATCAGCGCGACGAGGCAATAAAATGGCAAAATGATAGAGTCCTGTTGTCCTTCTCTGTTTTGGCACTACATCCTCTGGCTGTTCGACTGACAGCAGCACATTCCTGCCATCCGCAGTAAACTTCGCTGATCTCTCCGTTTTTTCGAATACCTTAAAACCGATCACGTTTTGATAAAAAGCAACCGAACGCTCAAGATCTTGCACCTTTAAATCCACCCGGCCCACAAAAGTGACCGGAGGCTGATGAAAATACATTTGATTTCCTCCTTTAAGCGTTTTTTGATTGAAAAATAACATTATCAATAGCGAAAAGTGATTTATTTGTGATGGCCAGATAAATGGAGATGGCCATTAACGCAAGGTCAAGCTCATATCCTGCCATCTGGCCGTTTCCAAGGAATCCTCCAGCGAGCTTCACTTTGATAACCGCTACAGCCAAAACAACCGCAAACAAAATCGAAACAATCCTTGTTCCAACGCCCAGCAGCATCGCGATACCGCCAACCAACTCTATTAGGGCTACAATATATGCCGAAAAACCTGGCAGACCCAAACTTTCAAAAAAACCAACCGTATTTTCAATGCCACCCTGGAACTTGGCTGCACCATGGATCAGGAAAGTTGCTCCTAAAACGATTCTTAAAATTGTTGCTCCAACTTCATTCATCTTTATCATTTGCTTCATTCTCCTTTTTCATTTCCTTTAACGAAGATAGCACTGCGGTTACAATCTCGTTAGTTAGTTACTTTATGTAAGTTATTATATTTTAGTTATAAATGTACGTCAAGTAATCTTTTTGCTAAAAGTAAATTAATGTTTATAATATAAAGTAAGGAGTGATTGAAATGGATAAGACTATTTGTCCCAGATTTGAAAAAGCCATGACCATCCTAAGCCAAAGATGGACCGGACTGATCATTTATCAGCTCATAAGTGGTCCACAACGATTTTGCAGCATCGAGTCTGCAATCGGAATCAGCGGCAGGGTTCTTTCCGAACGTTTAAAGGATTTGGAGAATGAAGCGATTGTTAAAAGAGAAGTCTACCCAGAAACTCCTGTGCGAATTGAATACTCTCTGACCGATAAAGGCAAGGCACTTGAACCTCTCATGCGGAAAATTGAAGATTGGTCCCAGAGCTGGCTGAAAGTTGAAAACTAAAAGACAGTCTAAAAGAATAGGATAAAAAAAGACGTATGCACTGGCATACGTCTCTTTCATTTCCTCGCTTATCTGCCTAAGAATGAATTCAGCATCCAAACGTGTTTTTCCAAACCTGAATGAATGGACAGAAGTAAATCGCTTGTTGTTTCATCTTGTACTTCTCCAGCCAGTTCCATTCCCCGCTTTAATTCTTCGATGATGGTTGTATAGTCATCAACAATGCTTGCAACCATATCTGAAGCGGACTCACTTCCTGCAGCTTCTTTTACCGAAGCAAGCTCGAGCGCACCAGTCATCGTGGCCACCGGCTTGTCCCCCATCGCCAGTAATCTTTCGGCAAGTTCATCAATATGTAAGGCAGCTTCGTTGTAGAGTTCTTCGAATTTTGAATGCAGAGTGAAGAATTCTGGTCCCGTTACATACCAGTGGTAGTTATGAAGCTTGATGTAAAGGACTGTCCAGTTTGCAATTTGCTGGTTGACCATTTGTGTTAATTCACTTTTCATCTTGATTTCCCCCTTAATACTATATTCGGCTTCATTATAGTCCAAGATTATCCAGCAATGTCTGCAAATAAAGGATTGTTCACATTAATGTCAACTTTTAAATGACAGTATGTGCTCGTACCAGGGGCAAAAACCAAATTTCACCATAAACTATACATAAAAATAAGTGAATTTCTCCAAACTATGCATAGAACTGGAGGTGTATGATTATGGGGTTATTCAATGCGCTTAATCAATGGAGAAATACCAGATACGAAAACCACTTGGCCAATATGAAGGATCAAAATAAATGCCCAGACTGCCATGGC
The DNA here is from genome assembly GCA_018613055.1 of Chryseobacterium sp. ISL-80. Lineage (GTDB taxonomy): Bacteria > Bacillota > Bacilli > Bacillales > Cytobacillaceae > Mesobacillus. The sequence goes on from JAGGQZ010000008.1 coordinate 152,864, forward strand.
AGGGGTTACTATGCTTTTTCCGCTAATGAATTTGTCTATTATGCGGCACCGTACGAATGTCCTGGCTGCAATGGAAGCGGATTATATTCAGACTGGAATGAGAGCACGACTTAAAAATGGCCCTGCAATAAGCAGAGCCATTTTCTTCATGCCAATATAACTAGTTCCTCCTATTTCCCTCTTGCTTGATCAAATACCTGATTCCCCGCCCGGCGAAAGGCTCATCTTTAAAGCGTGGAATGACATGCAAATGAGCATGGAAGATCGATTGTCCGCCCGCTCTGCCTGTGTTCCAGCCGACACTGTAGCCATCTGGCGAGTACTTCCTGTCAAGCAGTTCCTTTGCAGCAATCAGCAACTCCCTTGAATCCTTCCATTCCTGATCTGACAGTTCAAATACATCCTTCTTATGTTTTTTCGGAATGATCAGCCCGCTCCCCTGCAGGATTTGCTGCTCTGATTCCTTCTGGATAAAATAACAAGTTTCATTCTCGAAAATGATTTGCTGCTCTTCATCTGCATGTAAATTACAATATGGACAATTCTCCTGGTACATGGGCAGCCTCCATTCCTCGCATGGACTCATTTAAGCCTAAGCCTGCAATTATAAAAAGCAGCGGCCGAATCGGACACTGCCATATCTGTCATTATTTCGCTAATTTTTTCATCGCATGGATTTGGCCCAGATGGTAGGATTCGTGGAACAAGGCCATATTAGCCAATTCACCAAACGTCTCCAGTCCGAGAAAAGGCTTTTTCAGCTTCTCGTCCAGCATGGAAGCCGGGATCTCTTTGATTCTTCCAAGCTGTGCTTTTAATTGATCAGTCAATAGCTCGATAGAAGGAACATCGCCAGACCAGTCAGATGGACGCGTACCATTTCCAAATAGCGCTATGTAATTCTCAGGGAGATGATTTGATTTTTTTGGGTATCCCATCATGAATTGTTCTGCCACCGTCAATACATGCCCGATATGCCAGTGGATATTATTATTGAAGCCCTCTGGCTGAAAACTCGCCTGCTCCGGATCCAAACCCTCAATATGCTTTAAAAAATTTCCTCTTGTTAATTCAAACTGTTTAAACAATAACTCGCTCATAATTCCATTCCCCTTTCCTGCTTGTATTCATCTTATGTTTATTCTATGTATTTCCAATATATGTGACAAGGAAAAGGCATTATTAATAATACCTATAAGGGTATTTTATCCATAAAAGGAAACCCGCTGTCAAAATTTGTTCAAAACATTATGGCTGATATGTGTCTTCACACTTTATTCACAGATTTCCATTTATTGCTTTGATATTTTATAAGTGTAATCATTATATATTTTTGAAGGGAAGCGATTTAGATGTTCGCTAAATGGTTAAGGGAAAACAATATTGCTGCTGGCCTGTTGACTGTAATTCGTGTATGGCTTGGTTACAACTGGATGACTGCTGGTTGGGGAAAATTGACTGGTGAAGGATTTGACGCAACCGGATTTTTAAAAGGAGCTGTAGCCAATCCTGTGAAAGGTCCAGACGGACACATGGTGTATGGATGGTATGTAAACTTCCTTGAAAGCTTCGCGATTCCAAACGTCGATCTTTTCAACTTTATCGTTCCGCTTGGTGAATTCCTTGTTGGTCTGGGATTGCTCCTTGGATGCTTAACAACTGCTGCCATGTTCTTCGGACTTGTCATGAACTTCAGCTTCTTCCTTGCAGGTACTGTATCTCATAACCCAACTGACATCTTCTTCGGATTCGTCCTTCTATTCGCTGGCTACAACGCTGGCAAATACGGTCTGGACCGCTGGGTGGTTCCTTTCATCCGCAAGACTGTTTTCAAACAGACACCGGAACCAGCACATAAAACTGCTTAACGCGTTATAGATAAAGCCCTCCGCCAACTATGGCAGAGGGCTTATTTTTATTTTGAACGTTCCTCAACAGATTTGAGCAGGATTTTTTTGCGGAAGCCGCCGCTTCGATTCTTCTTCAGCTGGCGCATGAACTCCACTTCCGATTCGGTGATCCCCCGATGGTCCGCAATCGCATAGACCACCTCAAGCAAGTCTACTATTTCACTCAGCAGCCTGTCCGTGCCCGCATTCCGGAATTTTTCAACTTCCTCATTGAATTTTTCCATTAGCTTTTCACTATAGGCACTGCCTTGCAAAACTTCATATTCAACTTTCTTGCCTTTATCCTTCATCAAATCCGGAAAATAGTCCCTTACGAGTTTGTTGTATACTTTTTTTTCCATGACGATTCCCCTTTTGCTGTCTTACTGATAAACATAACCTTAAATCTGCAGCTTCAAACACCTTTCGTAAAATCCCTATGATCATCATTGAATGCACTGCTATCGATCCATCTCTTTTGTTACAATGCACCCTCCTGATGAAGCCATAGGAAAAGCCTGTGGTCACCGCACCACAGGCTTTCATATTTTAGTAGTTTTCAAACTACATAATCTTCCGTTAATTTACTGCAGGCATTCGATAGATTTTCAAGGCATTCCCTTCTTAACTTCTCGTCACAGATGAAATCATTCCGAAGTTCTTCCTCCAGCTTCGTTTGAATCTGCTGAATTTCTTCCCGGAACCTTTCCCTTTTTTCAACATCAGATAAATGAAACTCAATCTCCCGTTCAAAGTACTCTACCGTCCCAAACAATACAGTCAACGTTTCCTCCACCTTCCATCAATTTTTTTAAAAAAATCCTTTGTCCTAAAAACAAAACCTGCCAAATGGATTATTTTCATTCGTCCTGTCAAGATACTTAAGTATTATTTATCCTCTCTCACAATCGGCAAACGTGAAATTTAGCTGTTTTTGCTTTATTGTGCAGTATGGAACAGGAAAAAATAAAAAATCCCCCAAAAAGACGGCGGATTTCCTTTGGCAAACAGTCACCCAAAACCATTCACCGATATCTTCAATTCTCATCCGATCTTTTATTGGCAACCCGACGATCCTAGCAGCGTGGCCTTAGACTCGTGGCTTTGCGTCCTCACCTTTCGATAAGTTTGCCTTTTTCAGTTCTATTTAAAATATAAAACTTTAGAACCATTCTTTCAACAAAATTCGCCAATTACTTACAAAGATGAGTCTATTTTCCTATAACTTTATGATTGCAGGAAAAATACATTTATAAAACGATAAAAAATCGACGGTGAGGACAGTGTTTTGTCTGAAGTCTGCCACTACTTTTACTGGAATCTTTGTTTTCACAATGTAATATCCCAGCAATCTCTATGTAAAGTTCGGTTGTTAGAATAAAAAGAAGAAGCTTTATTACAGGCGAATGGCAGGAGGATCCTTATGGAACAGCATGTTAAGCAGTCGCTAGATGATTGGAAAGCAGAAATTGAAGAGATTCTTAAAGAAATTGATGCGGAGTATGACGAAGTTAAAAATGAGCTGAAAGTGTATACATATAAATTCAACATCACAAAGCAGGTTGTCCAGTCGACAGTTAATCCAGACCTGAACAGGAAGATACGTGAATTGTATCATCAGCCATTTGAGGAGAAATTCAACGATTTGAAAGAGTATATCAAGGAGTTGGAAGAAAAAAAGCGAGTCTTCCAGATGTTCACCGATAAAATCGACAAAGTGACAGAAAAAGAGGATGCGCCGCATTTTGCAATCGCGCAAACTGAATAAAAGGAAAGCCTGGCTGATCAGCCAGGCTTTTTTTATGCTTATTTCTTCCACCATGAATCAAACATGGAAGCTGGAACATGCCGTTTATGCTCTGAAGCAAGATATCTGCCCTCAATTTTGGCAGCTGCTGCTTCGTCGATCTGCTTTCCTTCAAGATAATCATCGATTGCTTCATAGCTGACGCCAAGCTCGGTTTCATCCGACTGCAACGGCTTATTGTCAAGAAGGTCGGCGGTAGGCTCTTTCAGATACAGCCTTGCCTCTGCGTTCAATGCCTTGAGCAATTCCCTGCCCTGCCGCTTGTTCAAGCCGGAAAGTGGAAGCAGGTCTGCTCCACCGTCTCCGTATTTTGTGAAAAATCCGGTTACTGCTTCTGCAGCATGGTCTGTCCCGATCACCAGCAAGCCGTCTTGCCCGCCGATCGCATATTGAGTGATCATCCTGATCCTTGCCTTTGCGTTTCCTTTGTTAAAGTCCGTCATCTTCTCGCCAATCGCTTCCTCGAACTGGGTATTGAAAGTGTCGACAGCAGGCTGGATATTGAAAGTGATCGTTTGGTCAGGCTGGATGAAGTCCAGCGCTTTCTGTGCATCATCCTCGTCTTTTTGCACCGCATAGGGAAGTCTGACAGCCACGAAATTGGCCTCCTGGCCTTCTGACCGCAGTTCCTCCGCAGCCATTTGTGCAAGCTTCCCAGCCAGAGTGGAATCCTGGCCCCCGCTGATGCCAAGAACGAATCCTTTCGCCTTTGATGCAAGCAAATATTCCTTCAAAAAATCGATTCTCTTCCTGATTTCCTGCTGGGGATCAATTTGCGGCTGCACATTCAAATCTTCAATAATCTGCTTTTGCAAGCTCATGATAACCCTCCTAATTCACGAAAAACTATTCAAAAAAGAGCATATCCCTTCTAAAGTCCAAAGTCCAGATTTTCGTCAGAAAACCTAACATCCTAATACCAAAAATGCTCATGTTTATTTTACCCATTACCATTGTGGACGTAACATTTTGTCTGCCAGGATTTTTTTGCTAGACTATAAATCATAGTATTAACGCGAATTAAATTGGAGGCATTCATAATGGCAACCCATGAAAAGTTCAAAGGCTATTTCGGAACCTATACAAAAGGTGACAGCGAGGGAATCTATTCTTTCACACTAGACGCTGTGAATGGAAAGATCCTCGACGTGGAACCAGCTGCTGCGCTGGAAAACCCTACTTACCTGACAATCAGTGACGATAACCGCTTCCTATATGCTGTGGCAAAAGAAGGTGGTTCCGGGGGAGTTGCAGGCTTCAACATTCTCGATTCCGGAAAATTATCTTTCATCAATTCACAGCTTGTTCCAGGAGCATCTCCCTGCCATGTGAGCGTGAATCCGGAAAACACCCTGCTTTTATCCGCCAATTACCATAAAGGGTCTGCAGATTCTTATCTGCTGAACGCTGAATCCGGCAGTATTGAAAATGTATTATCCAGTGCAGTACATGAAGGGTCAGGACCGGACGAGCGCCAGGAAAAAGCACACACCCATTATGCCGGCTTCACTCCTGACGGGAAATATGCAGCAGTGATCGACCTTGGCATCGATCAGTTGATCACCTACACCCTGGACAACGGCCAACTTATTGAAAAGAGTGTATTAAATATTGCACCAGGCAGCGGTCCAAGACATCTTGTTTTCCATCCAAACAACACAATCGCCTATTTGATGACAGAGTTCAGCTCTGAGGTGCTTGTTTTAAAGTACAATAGCGAAGATGGAAGCTTCCTACAGCTTCAGGCCATCACAACCCTGCCTGCAGACTTCACCGAAAACAACCAGGGTAGCGCCATCCATATTTCTTCTGACGGAAACTACATCTACGCTGCCAACCGCGGCCATGACAGTATCGCCGTTTTCAAGGTGGATCCAGAAAGCTACAAGCTCACCTTTGTTGAACACACTTCGACTGAAGGCAATTGGCCAAGGGATTTCATGCTTGACCCAAGCGAGAAATTCCTGATCGCCGCAAACCAAAATTCCAGCAATGTCGCGCTTTATTCCCGTGACACAGAAACAGGCAGATTGACTTTGCTTCATTCTGATGTGAAAGTTCCAGACCCTGTCTGCGTGAAATTTTTACATTACTAAAAAAAAAAAGGGCAGGTGCACTGATCAGCACCTGCCCTGTTTTCTATTTGTCACTTGGAAACCTGACACCCATTTGCAATCTGGCTTCATCGAGGATTTTCATCGTAATCCCTGAGTTTTCAAGCGAATTGTTCCCCGACTCCAGCTTTCCTTGCTGAATCAATGTAATGAATTCCTCTGCTTCATAAAACATATTATCCTCAAGCTGTTCTTTTGAAAGATCTTCCCTGCTGCCATCACGGTAGCAGATTTCTACGTTTCCCGGCGTGCTGATTTTATCAATAATGATGTTGCCTTCCTCACCTTGTATTTCAGAAGGAAGGGACGAATCAGTAATCTTTGAAAACATGATGACAGCATCCATTTCATCATACTTCAAAATTAAGCTTCCTTCCCCATCAACTCCGGACTCAAGTAAGTAGCCGTTTGCCTGGATAGACTTTGGCTCTCCAAACAAAACAACAAGCGGATAGATGCAATAAATACCGATATCCATCAGCGAACCTGCTGAGAATTCCGGGTTAAAGGCGTTCAGGACGGTACCTTCTTTATATTTGTCATAGCGAGAAGAATACTGGCAATAGCTTGCGAAGTACCTTCTGATCGTGCCGATTTTACCGAGGTTTTCCTGGACTGCCTTGAAGTTCGGCATCAAAGTAGATTTCAGTGCCTCCATCAACACAACCTGGTTTTCTTTGGCCGCCTTAATCATATCGTTTAATTCACGGCTGTTGGACGCGATCGCTTTTTCACAAAGGACATGCTTGCCATTTTCCATAAGCGTGATCGCCTGGCTCGCATGCAGTGAATTGGGGCTGGCGAGATAAACAGCATCAATTGCATCACTTTTCGCCATCTCTTCCAAGTCCGTAAAAATGGTATCCACTCCGTACTTCCCTGCAAAGTCCGCAGCACCATCCTCAGTACGGGAATATACTGCAGCCAGCTTGAAATCCTTATGATGACTTGCTCCTTTTATAAATGCTTCTGTAATCCAATTTGTTCCTACCACTCCGAAACGTACCATGTCGTTCACCCTTTCAAATAGCAAAAGCCGGGGCAAGGCCCACAGCTTCTTACTTATCTTATCGAAAAGGGAGTTCAATCACAAACTTAGTCCCTTTTCCATGCTCGCTCTCCACTGTTATCTTTCCATCATGCATTTGCACCAGCTGTTTGACGATGGACAATCCGAGACCGAATTCCCCAAACGGATTGCTCGTCCTCGAGATATCGGCTTTGTAAAAGCGATGCCAGATCTTTTCAATTTCAGCCGGTTCGATGCCAATGCCGGTGTCCTCGATCTCAATCACTGTTGTGCCGCCTTCCATTCGGCCGCGGAGCCAGACTGTTCCGTTTTCCGTGAACTGGATGCTGTTTTTCGTAATATTGATTAAAATCTGGACGAGACGGTCATAATCAGCATGGACCATCGCCGCTTCCTCTGCCTCGATCTCGATTCTGTTATTGCGTTCCTCTGCCTGCAATCCAAGCTGGTCCTGGATGATTTCGAGCACTTCGATCAGTTCGATATCTTCTTTTAGAAGTTGAACCTGGTTTGAGCGGATTTTATCATAATCAAGATTCTCATTGACGAGTCTGATCAGCCGCTTCGTTTCCTGGCTGACCAGGTTGATTCCACGCTCTTTTTCCGCCTCGGGAATCATGTTATTCCTGAGTCCCTCGATGATCCCGCTAATGGTCGTGAGCGGCGTCCTCAATTCATGTGACACATCGGACATGAACTGGCGCCGTCGGTTTTCCAGGCTTTCGATTTCGGATTTTGATTCATTCAGCCTGTCGACCATCCCGTTAAAATCATTTGCCAATTCGCCAATCTCATCAAAATCTGAACTTGGAACTTTTACCGTGTAGTCCCCGGCTGACACGGCCGATGTTGCTTCCTGGAGCTTTTTGATCCTGTTGACGTGGATCCGCGACAGCACCCAGCTCAGCAGGAACGAAACGACAAGGCCAATCAGCATCGTATAAAACAAATACTTATTGATTTCGGTAATCATTTCCCGTGTCCCGCTGATTGGCGAGGTCAGAAGAATGCCGCCAACGAAATTCCCGCGGTCCAGATATGGCAAAACAACCAGAGTCACAGCACGGTCATACCGTTCGAGGTCATAATTTTTCACAATCGCTTTTCCGTTTGTAAGCTGGCTCCACTCTTTTTCCGATAATTCAATCGCCGGTCCTCTCCACCTGATCGGATTCAGAAGCTGGATATTTTCATCAAACACACTGAATTGGATGTCGCGGCCAAACAGGACTCGCGCATACTGGTTGATCACCTGGTCCGGCCGTTCCGAACCCCGGTCGAGATCCCGCAGGATATTCTCGCCGTAGGAAACCAGCTCCTCCGTCTTGTTTTTATAGACCAGTGTTTCAACATATTGGGTAAAAACAAGGCTGAGGATGAGGAAAGCGACAATGATAATACTGATATGGCTGAGGAATTGCTGGTAGATATACTTAACCTTCATGCCCATCAACACATTCATCAAATTTATAGCCGACTCCCCAAACCGTGTGGAAGAATGGCTGTTCAGCAGTGCCAAGCTTCTTCCTTAGTCGCTTGATATGGACATCAACTGTACGCTCATCTCCGTAAAATTGATAACCCCAGACACGCTCGAGAAGCTGTTCCCGTGTGAACACCTGGCGCGGATGCTGGGCGAAAAGCAGGAGCAGGTCAAACTCCTTTGGCGTCAAATTTGTCACTGGCTTACCGTCCAGGCTCACCTCACGTGTCTCTTTGTTGATTTTCAGCCGGCTCGTCCCGACATCGCTGTTCTCATCAGGCTTCTGTTTTTGGTAACGGCGTGCCACAGCCTTGATCCTCGCCATCAAAGCCAGTGGGCTGAACGGCTTCGTCACATAATCATCCGCCCCCATTTCAAGGCCGAGAACCTGATCCGACTCACTATCCTTTGCCGTCAGCATGATAATGGGAATATCACTTCCCTCCTGCCTGACCTTCCGGCACAAGGTGACACCATCCATCCCCGGCAGCATCCAGTCGACAATCATTAAATCCCAGTCTTCTCTTTTATAAGCCTCATAACCCTCGAGGCCATCATTCACAAACCTGCCTTCAATGTCCTCTTTTGAAAAGAACATCTCAATCATCGCGCAGACACTTTCATTATCCTCAATCACTAATATTTTCACGGCAATCCCCTCTATTACGAAATCTGTTATCTCTAAATTATAGCGCAACCGCGACAGAATCAACTGTTTAGGATATTGTTACAGATTATTTAATGGATTGGTCATAGTTTGTTCATGATTACAGTGTTTACAGATAGGGGTAGTTAATATGGGCTGTAACACGGTCCATTGGTTCCCTTTTCTCAGATCCTTACATTTTAGCCAAGACGCTCCATTGTGTAGAACTAGTTGCTTGCATAAGGGTATCTTTCCGCTGAAATGGTGTCCTTATAGAGGGCGATCTGCTTACATAAGGGTATCTTTCCGCTT